>NZ_BAHE01000019.1 GCF_000298235.1 Gordonia namibiensis NBRC 108229 | reverse complement strand
ACCCCTCGCACAGGTGATGGTGACCGTCGTCGACCAGACCACAGCCGAATCCGGGGACGAGCATGCCGAAGCAGGAGAGCTGACCGTGACCCCGGTGGAGTCTCCGGTGGTGCCTGCGCAGTACGACCTCACCCTGACCGTCGGCACCAACCGTCGCGACAACGGGGAGGTGCGACTCGTCTACGCCACCGACCTGTTCGACGCTGCGGGCGCGCGGAGGCTGGCCGATCGGTTCGTCGACGTTCTCGAGTACCTGATCGCGTGGCCGGATGCCCCCGTGGCCGAGGCCCCGCTGATGACCCGCGCAGAACACGACGAAGTCCTCGGTTGGTCGCGGGGCGGGGTGTTGGCCGGCCCTGCGGAGGAGACTTTGATCGAGTTCGCGACGGGTAGCCTCTGATGAGAAACGGCGCAGAACGCAGCGGGCGCCCCGAAGGTGCTCGCACCGGAAACCACGGCGGTGCTCGCACCGGAAACGACGAGGAGAGTCAACGGAACGTGTCGGAGCTGAACAGGACTCACACCACGACACAGACCGCGTCGCCCTCTCCGGCTCTGGTGTTCGGCGGGCGTCGGGTGTCGCGAGACGAGTTCACCGCACGTGTCGCCGACCTCGCACGCGAGCTCATCGCGGATGGCGTCGGCCCCGAGGTCGCGGTGGGCGTCGAGATCGAGCGGTCTGTGGAGCTCCTGGTCGCCGTTCACGCGATCACCGCTGCCGGCGGACACTACGTGCCGCTCGACGCGCAGCTGCCCGACGAACGTCTGCGCTATATGGTCACGACCTCTGGTGCTCGGCTGGTCCTGGTCGCAGACGAGGCCGAGGCGGCGCGCGATCGGTACAACGGGATGGCCGCGGTCCGGATCGTGGATTGCAGCGGTCCGACGCCCGATGCCGCCCCGATCACCGACGCCGACCGGCTCGCACCCGTTCACGGTGAGACCGCTGCGTACACGATCTTCACCTCCGGCTCGACCGGTCGGCCCAAGGGCGTCACCGTCTCACACCGGGCCGTCGCCAACCGGCTCCGCTGGATGCGCGAGTGGTACTCGTTGACCGCCGACGATGTCTTCGTCCAGAAAACCCCGATCACCTTCGACGTGTCGGTGTGGGAACTCTTCCTGCCCACCGGCCTCGGCGCCACCCTGGTCATCGCGGAACCGGGTCGCCACGGAGATCCCGAATACGTCGCCGACCTCATCTCAGCCGAGTCCGTGACGGTCGTGCACTTCGTGCCGTCGATGCTGTCGGCTTTCACCGATGTCCTCGGCGACCGGGTCGGCGAACTCACCGGACTCCGTCTGCTCTTCACCTCGGGAGAGGCGCTCACTGCGGCGGTCGCCGGACCTGCGCTCGCAGCGCTCCCAGGACTCGAGATCCACAATCTCTACGGTCCGACCGAGGCGGCCGTCGACGTCACCGCCCAGCCGGTGGTAGCCGGCGATCGGAATGTGCCGATCGGCGTTCCCGTTCCCGACACGCAGACCTTCGTTCTGGATTCATCTCTGAAACCGGTCCCGGTCGGTGTCCCCGGCGAGTTGTATCTCGGGGGCGTGCAGGTGGCACGCGGTTACGCAGCGCGTTCGGACCTGACTTCCGAACGCTTCGTCGCCAACCCGTTCGGCACCCCTGGCTCACGCCTGTATCGCACCGGCGATCTGGTGCGCTGGAACACCAGTGGCGCCATCGAGTACCTCGGCCGCACCGATTTCCAGGTGAAACTGCGCGGCCAACGCCTCGAGCTCGGCGAGGTCGAGGCGGCTATCGCGGCGGCTCCCGGTGTGGTGCACTCGGCCGCCTCGGTCGTCGACGCCCCTGGCGGCCAGGTGCTCGTCGGGTACTTGTCACCTGATGACATCGACCTCGACGCGGTCCACAAGAGTGTTGCCTCGCGGTTGCCGGAGTACATGCGACCCGGTACGTGGGTCCCGCTGGCGTCCATGCCCCTGAACACCGCGGGCAAGGTAGACCGCCGTTCGCTGCCGGCCCCCGACTTCGGTGCGGCCGAATACGTGGCACCCGAGACCGCCGACGAGCAGACGGTCGCCAAACTCTTCGCCGAGCTCCTCGGTCTCGACCGTGTCGGCGTCACAGAATCATTCTTCGATCTGGGCGGCAGTTCGCTGTCGGCCACGCGCATCGCGGCTCGGGTCTCCAACGAACTCGGGGTCGGAGTGTCGGTGCGCGACGTCTTCGACGCGCCGAGCGTTCGCGAACTCGTGACCGCAGTCCGGGGGCGTGAGTCTTCGCTGCCACCCGTGCACCGCGTGGATCCGCGCCCCGAACTCATCCCGCTGTCGTACGCGCAGCAGCGGATGTGGTTCATCAACAAGCTCGACCCGGCCAGCGGTATGTACAACATCCCGGTGGTCCTGCGGGTCACCGGCGACCTCGATGTCACGGCCCTTCGCGCAGCGGTGGGTGACGTCGTGGCCCGGCACGAGACGCTTCGGACGACATTCCCGGATGCCGATGGCACGCCGTTCCAGTCGGTGCACGACATCTCCGAGATCCCTGAGCATCTGGACTGGCGACATGTCGGCTCGGTCGCCGACATCGAGGCAGCGGTCTCGACCGGTTTCGTCCTGGAGCGGGAATGGCCGGTGCGAGTGCGTGTCTGGGAGGTCAACCCGGCCGAGCACGTGATCGCGGTGGTCATGCACCACATCGCTTCCGACGGTGAGTCGTTCGCGCCACTGGTAACCGACCTGGTCACCGCTTACCTCGCGCGATCGACCGGCCAGTCGCCGGTGTTCGCGCCGCTGGAGGTGCAGTACGCCGACTACGCGTTGTGGCAGCGAGAGGTGTTGGGCTCACCCGAGGACTCGTCCTCTGTGGTCGGCCGGCAGCTCGCGTACTGGACCGAGCAACTGGCAGGCCTACCAGACGTTCTGGAGTTGCCGACGGATCGTCCGCGCCCCCAGACCGCGAGCGGTCGTGGCGCGCGAACCACCTTCGAGGTCCCGGCCGACGTCGCCGACGGGATCACGAGACTCGCCGCCCAACGGGGTGTCACCCCGTACATGGTCGTGCACGCCGCCCTGGCCGTCGTACTCGCACGACTGTCGGGCAGCGACGATCTCGCCATCGGGTCGCCGTTCGCCGGTCGCGGGCAGCGTGAACTCGAACCGCTCGTCGGCATGTTCGTCAACACTCTCGTACTGCGATCGCGCGTCGACGGTTCGGCGAGCTTCGCCGAGCTGCTCGCCGACGTCCGCAACACCGATCTGGCTGCATTCGCACACGCCGACGTCGCTTTCGAGTCGGTCGTCGAGGCGGTCGACCCGGTCCGCAGTGCGGCTTTCGCCCCGCTGACCCAGGTCTGGTTGACGGTCGAACAGGGAGCGGGCCAGAGTTCGGCTGAACTGCCCAACGGGCTGGTCGTCTCCCCGGTCGAGGACGGACCCACGCTCGCCAAGGTCGACCTCGGTTTCGGGATGCACACCGCTCCCACGGGTGATTCATGGTCGGGATCGGTCACCTATGCGACTGACCTCTTCGACGAGACGACGGTTCGCGCAACGGTGGATCGGCTGATCCGGGTGCTGGCCGCGGTCGTCGCCGAGCCCGAGGTCCTCGTCGGCGACATAGACCTTCTGGACGCCGAAGAGCGGTCGCAGATCGCGGACTGGTCGGGATCGACAACCGATCGCGCGGCGGGGCTCCGGACCGGAACCCTTGCCGATCTGGTGGAGAAGGTGGAGCCGTCGTTCATGCACTCCACCGCGGTGATCGACGGTGACCGCACCATCGACTACCAGGAGCTCACCGACCGCACCAATGCGGTTGCGCGACAGCTGATCAGTCTGGGCGTCGGTCCTGACGTCCCCGTGGCGATCTCGCTGCCGCGCTCGATGGAGATGGTGATCGCCTCACACGCCGTGATCGCCGCCGGAGGCCATTTCGTCCCCGTCTCCGTCGACGCGCCCGCGGAGCGGGTCCGCTACATCCTCGACGCCACCGGCGCCGACGTGTTCATCGTTTCCGCGCATGCGCGCGAGGCCGCCGACCGTGTGGAGCCCGGAACCGTGAAAGTCGTCGAGGTGGACGCGTCGGCTCCCTTGACCGGCGACACGTCGACCATCACCGATGCCGATCGCACCGCGCCGCTCCACGCCGACCACGCGATGTACACCATCTTCACCTCGGGTTCGACCGGTAAGCCCAAGGGCGTCACCGTGTCTCACCGCGCGGCGATGGCGATGCTGCACGCCGATCACCTCGACCACGAATTCACTTCGGCCGATGTGATCCTGGCGGTGCTCGACTTCACCTTCGACCCGTCGGTGCTCGACCTGTTCCGTCCGGTCATCAGCCAGGGCGCGCTCGTCATCGTCGGACAGGGTCAGCAGCGTGACCCGTGGGCGTTGCGGGACTACGTGATCCGGCATCGTGTCACCTCGATCATGATGGTTCCTTCGATGTTGTCGCTGATGCTCGGCGAACTGTCCGACGAGGATTTCGCGGCGATGGGTTCGGTGCGGACCGTTCAGCTCGGCGGCGAGGCGCTGCCCCCTGCCCTCGCCGATGCGATGCACCGGGTCTGGCCGCAGGCAAGCCTCCACAACCAGTACGGGCCAACCGAAACCGTCATCTACTCGACGATCGCCGAGGTCGGTTCCGGGCTCGGGGCAGTGCCCATCGGCGTCCCCACCCCGCACGGCACCGCTCAGATTCTCGACACGAGACTGCATCCGGTGCCGGTCGGCGTACCCGGTGAGCTGTACCTCGGCGGCGTTCAGATAGCGCGCGGCTACATCGGCCGCCCGGGTCTGACGGCCGAAAGGTTCGTCGCGGATCCCAGCGGACCCGCGGGTTCGCGCATGTACCGGACCGGCGACATCGTGCGCTGGCGCGCCGACGGTCAGATCGAATACCTCGGACGCGTCGACTTCCAGGTCAAACTCCGTGGCCAGCGAATCGAACTCGGCGAGATCGAGTCGGTGATCGCATCCACGCCAGGTGTCCGCGAGGTCGTCGTCACGGTCCTCGAGACCCCCACCGGCGCACAGAGTCTCGTCGCCTATGTCACCGCCGACGCCGACGTCACGGTGACCGCACTGCGTGACCACGCCGCCGAGCGGCTGCTCCCGTTCATGCGCCCCGCCGTGTGGACGCTGCTCGACGACATGCCGGTCAACGCGGCCGGCAAGGTCGATCGGGAGCGCCTGCCCGCACCGGATTTCGGCGGAGTCGACGTCGTCGCACCGGTCGGTGCCGACGAAGAAGCGGTCGCCGCGGTCTTCGCCGACATCCTCGGCATCGAGCAGGTCAGCGTCACCGAGTCCTTCTTCGATCTCGGCGGTACGTCCCTCAACGCGGCCCGATTGGCAGCGCGCGTGTCGGCTGCACTGGATGCCGAAGTCCGTGTCCGGGACGTGTTCGACGCGCCTTCCGTCCGTGAACTGGTCGAGGCCGTCGCGGGACGCAGCCCTGCGCTGCCGCCGATCGTTGCCGTCGAACCGCGGCCCGACCGGGTGCCGTTGTCGTTCGCGCAGCAGCGGATGTGGTTCATCAACCGGTTCGAACCCGGCAATGCCACATACAACCTGCCGAACGTACTGCGACTGTCCGGACCTCTGGACGTGTCTGCACTCCGAGCCGCCTTCATCGACCTCGCGATGCGACACGAGGTGCTTCGGACCACGTTCCCCGCCGTCGACGGTGTGCCATACCAGGAGGTCGCCGACGCTCAGGAGGTGGCCGCCCGCTTCGACTGGGGCACCGCGGAGTCGATGGCAGACATCCAGGCCGCGGTCACCACCGAGTTCGACCTCGCCGTCGACTGGCCGATCCGGGTCCGGCTGTGGCCGGTGGGTACCGACGAGCATGTGCTCGCGATCGTGATCCATCACATCGCTGCCGACGGTGAGTCCCTGCGTCCGCTGATCTCCGATCTGGCGGCCGCGTATAGTGCTCGACACGAGGGCTTCGCGCCTGAATGCGCGCCGCTTGGAGTGCAATTCGCGGATTTCGCGATCTGGCAGCACGAGGTCCTCGGTTCACCCGACGATGCCGGGTCGGTCATCGGCAAGCAACTCGGATACTGGCGCGAGGCACTCGCCGGGATGCCCGACGTGCTCGAACTGCCCTACGACCGGCCGCGGCCCAGAGTCGCCTCCGGTCGGGGCGGGGCCACTGCGTTCACCATCCCGGAGAATCTGGCCCGCCGCATCGGCGACGTCGCCACCCGCACCGGCGCGACGCCGTTCATGGTGCTCGACGCTGCGCTGGCAACGCTGCTCGCGCGGATGTCGGCGACCGATGACATCGCCATCGCCACCCCGGTCGCCGGCCGCGGCCGGCCCGAACTCGACCCGCTGATCGGCATGTTCGTCAACACGCTGGTCCTGCGGTCGAAGATCGATCTCGGTGAGTCCTTCGTCGATGTCGTCTCCCGGACCCGCACCACCGCGCTGGGGGCCTTCGAGAACGCCGACGTCCCGTTCGAGACCGTGGTGGACGCGGTGAACCCGGTGCGCAGCGAGGCTTTCGCGCCGCTGGCCCAGGTAATGCTCACCCTCGACCCGGGCGGAGCCGCGCGGTCGACCGGTTTTCCGGTGGGTGACCTGGTGTTCTCCGGTGTCGAGATCGACAGCCGGCCGGCGCAGGTGGATCTGACGTTCATGGTCAATTCGGCGCCCACCGGTGACTGGCAGGGCGCGGTCGTATTCGCCGTCGATCTGTTCGACGAGTCGACGGCGCACACCCTGGCCACCCGCTTCGTCACGCTGCTCGATGCGCTCACCGACGACGTGCACGTGCCGGTCGGAGACGTCTCGATCCTCGGGGCCGACGAGGCAGCGGTGATCACCGCAGGGCAGCAGGGCCTCACCAGGCCGTTGCCGACCGAGGACCTGGCGTCCGCGCTCGCCGCCAGTGTCGCCGCGTACCCCGGTCGCGAAGCGCTCGTGTTCCGGGACCGGAGTGTCACCTACAGCGAACTGGGCGCACGGGTGAACACCTTGGCCCGGCAGCTGATCGCTGCCGGTGTCGGCCCGGATGTCGCTGTGGCCGTGTGCATCCCACGGTCGGTGGAGCTGCTGGTCGCGATTCATGCGATCGTCACCGCCGGCGGACAGTACGTTCCCGTCGACACCGCCGCACCGGTCGACCGAGCCGAGTACATGGTCGAGACGTCAGGTGCGACCGTCGCACTGGTACATGCCGGACTGCCCGTCCCCGAGCCGATCTCCGGGCTCGGCGACAAGGTCAGGGTCATCGCGGTCGACGCGTCGGCTCCGATCGAGGGTTCTGTCGCGCCGCTCACCGACACCGAACGGCGTGGTCGACTGCGTCCACAGCATGCCGCGTACACGATCTTCACCTCCGGTTCGACCGGTCGGCCCAAGGGTGTGACCTTGCCGCACGACGCCGTCGTCAACCGGTTGCGTTGGGGTCTGGACGAACTGCCCATCGGTGCCGACGACATGGTGGTCCTCAAGACGCCCTACACCTTCGACTGCTCGGTCGCGGAACTGTTCGGTCCGCTGATGCAGGGTTCGCGGCTGCTGATCGCCGAACCCGACGGCCATCTCAACCCGCCGTACCTGGCCGATCTGATCGCCGACACCGGGGCGACGATGGTTCACTTCGTGCCGTCGATGCTGTCGGTGTTCCTCGAGCTCGCCGGTCCGGAACGGTTGGCGCGGCTCGACTGTCTGCGGATCGTCTCGACGACGGGCGAAGCCCTACCGCCGGCAGTGGCCGCCGAAACCCGTGCCGCGATACCGGATGCGTTGTTGTACAACCTGTACGGTCCGACCGAAGCCGCCGTCGAGATCACCTATCAGCAGCTCGACGAGATCGGTGACACCGTTCCCATCGGTGTGCCGGTGTGGAATTCGACGGCCTACGTACTCGACGGACGCCTGAACCAGGTGCCGGCCGGGGTGCCCGGCGAGCTCTACGTCGGCGGTGTCCAGTTGGCGCGTGGCTACGCCGCACGACCCGATCTCACCGCTGATCGTTTTCTCGCGGATCCGTTCGGCGAGCCCGGTGCGCGGATGTACCGCACCGGTGACCTGGTGCGCCGCAACGCTTCCGGTGAGCTGGAGTACCTGGGCCGAACGGACTTCCAGGTGAAGCTCCGCGGCCAGCGGATCGAGCTCGGTGAGATCGAGGCCGCGATCGCACAGGCGCCCGGCGTCGTGCACACCGCGGTGGCCGTCGCTCAGGCCCCGGACGGTGGCGAACACCTCGTTGCGTATGTGTCCGGCGCACCCGGCGAGACGGTTGATGTCGATGCGATCAAGGCCACCATCGCGACACCGCTGCCCGAGTACATGCGCCCGACGGTGTGGATGGTGTTGGACGAGATCCCGCTCAACAACGCGGGCAAGCTCGATCGGAAGTCGTTGCCCGCTCCCGAGTTCACCTCGAGTGAGTACGTGGCGCCGGAAACGGACGACGAGGCACGGGTCGCGGAGGTCTTCGCGGAGGTGCTCGGTGTCGACCGGATCGGCGTCACCGACAGCTTCTTCGACATGGGTGGCAACTCGCTCTCGGCAATGCGACTGGCCTCGCGGGCGGGGGTGGCCCTCGGTGCGGACATCTCGGTCCGCGACGTCTTCGACGCGCCCAGCGTCCGTGAACTGGTTGCCGCAGCCGCTACCGGAGGACGCGGCCTGCCGCCGATCGTCGCGGTCGAGCCGCGGCCCGAAACCGTTCCACTGTCCTTCGCACAGCAGCGGATGTGGTTCATCAACCAGTTCGACTGGAAGTCACCGACATACAACATCCCGGCAGTCTTGCGACTGACCGGACCGTTGGACATCGGTGCGCTGCGTAAGGCCGTGGAAGACGTCGTCGTGCGCCACGAATCCCTGCGTACCACTTTCCCCTCGATCGAGGGGCGGCCGGTGCAGCGCATTCATCCCGCCCCAGACGTTGCCGACCGACTGGACTGGGCCGAGGCCCCTGACCAGGCCGCTCTCGAGCGGGACGTGGCCACCGGGTTCGAGGTCACCAAGCAGTGGTCGATACGCGCGCGGTGGTTGCGCATCTCTGAACATGAGCACCTGTTCGCGCTGGTTGTGCACCACATCGCCGCCGACGGCGAGTCGGTCACCCCGCTGGTCACCGATCTGGTGGGCGCATACGTCGCGAGAAGTGCGGATGCCGTGCCCGAGTTCGCACCGCTGCCAGTGCAGTACGCAGATTACTCACTCTGGCAACACGAAGTACTCGGTTCTCCCGACGACCCGACAACCGTCCTCGGATCGCAGCTGGCCTACTGGCGCGAGCGCCTCACCGGTCTGCCGGATGTGCTCGACCTGCCCACCGACCGGCCCCGTCCGGCGACCGCGTCGGGTGCCGGCGCGACGGTCGACCTGCGGATCCCGGCGGGAGTCGCCGATCGGATCGTCGCGGTCGCGCACGCCAACGGCGTCACCGACTTCATGGTGGTCCACGCCGCCCTGGCGACGCTCCTCGCCAGGCTGTCCGGGACAGACGACATCGCGATCGGCACGCCGATCGCCGGTCGCGGACAGGAAGAACTCGAGCGGGTCGTCGGCATGTTCGTCAATACCCTGGTACTCCGGACGCAGGTCGCGTCCGGGGAGTCCTTCGGGGAGATGCTCGAGCGGGTCAAGACGGCCGACGTCGAAGCGTTTGCGCACGCCGACGTGCCGTTCGAGACCGTCGTCGACGCCCTCAAGCCGACGCGGTCGGGAGCCTTTGCACCTCTCAGCCAGGTGTGGCTCACCTTCGATCAGGCTGCGGGGGGCCTACCCGGCGCGGATGACCTGCCCTCAGGGGCCGTCGGCGATCTCACGATCGCGCCTCTACCGATCGCGTCGACGCCGGCGAAGGTCGACCTCCTGGTGAGTGTCGCCGCCGCCACGAGTCCCGGCGAGCCATGGCGTGCCAGGCTGACCTACGCCACTGACCTGTTCGACGAGCCGTCGGCTCAGCGGATCGGTGACTGGCTGGTCGAGTTGTTGGACGTGCTCACAGCCGACACGACTGCTCCGGTCGGCGATGCGCGGTACCTCGCAGAGTCGTCGACCAGGAAACTCACCCCGGTCTCGGGTGGTCGGGTCGCACGGCCGGAACTACTCTCGGAGACGTTCGAGAGAGCTGCCCGTTCGTGGCCCGAGCGCGTGGCGGTGACCGATGCCTCCGGGCGCTCCCTCACCTACGCGGAACTCGATGCGCGGTCGAACAAGTACGCCCGTTGGCTCATCGCCCGCGGCATCGGTCCGGAATCCCTCGTGGCGGTGGCGATTCCGCGATCGGCCGACATGCTCACCGCGATCTGGGCGGTCGCCAAGGCCGGCGGTGGTTACGTACCGGTCGACCCCGACTATCCGGCTGAGCGAGTTGCGATGATGGTTGCCGACTCCGGTGCATCCATCGGGATCACGACAGAGGTCGCCGGGCCGTTACCCCGCGAGGGGATCACGTGGCATCGCCTCGAGGACGTCGATCTCTCGGAGTTGGCGTCCGGGGCCCTGGAGGAGAGCGAGCGCCTCGCTCCCGTCCGCGTGGACAACGTCGCCTACGTCATCTACACGTCGGGTTCGACCGGCCGACCCAAGGGCGTGGCGGTGAGCCACACGGGCCTTGCCAACTTCGCCCGTGAGGAGCTCCGGCACGGGTCGGTGTCGGGTCCGGTTCGTGTTCTCGGATTCGCTTCGCCGAGCTTCGACGCGTCACTCCTCGAATACCTGCTGGCAGTGAGCTCCGGTGGAGAGATCGTCTACCGTCCTGCCGAAGCGGTCGGTGGGGCAGCCTTGGGGCAGTTCGTGAACGAACACCGGGTGACTCACATGTTCCTCACCCCCATGGTTCTCTCGACGCTCGACCCTCGAGGGCTGGACTCGGTGGAACTGGTGTTCGTCGGCGGGGAAGCGGTTCCGCAAGCGCTACAGGATGAGTGGTCTGCGGTCGTTCGGACCCAGATCATGTACGGGCCGACCGAGACCACCATCGTTGTGAGCACCAGTGAGCCGGCGCAACCGGGCGACCCGGTGCTGCTCGGCGGTCCTTACGCCGGCGTCGGGATGCAGGTACTGGACAATCGCCTGCACCCGGTACCGGTAGGTGTCCCGGGGGAGCTGTACGTCACCGGCCTGCACCTGTCACGCGGCTACCTGAACAGGTCAGATGTGACTGCGGAGCGGTTCGTCGCCGACCCCTTCGGGTCGGACGGTTCGCGAATGTATCGCACTGGAGACGTCGTGCGTTGGGCGCGTACCGCCGACGGCGCACTGGCTCTCGTCTTCTCCGGTCGCGCGGACGACCAGGTCAAGCTGCGCGGTCTCCGGATCGAACTCGGTGAGATCGAATCCGCACTCACCGCGCACCCCGCGGTCGACTCCGCGGTCGTCATCGGCGTGGGCGGCGCGGTCGCGTCGTCCCTGGCCGCCTACGTGGTGACCACCGGGGACGTCGCCGACGAAGAGCTCCGCGAGTTCATCGGCCGGCGACTCCCGTCCTTCATGGTCCCGGCAACCCTGACGCGTCTCGATGCGTTGCCCATGACGCCCGTCGGCAAGCTCGACAAGGCCGCCCTGCCCGAGCCGGTGGTGGTGACCGCAGACCACGTCGAACCCGAAACGAAGAACGAAAGGGTCATCGCGGAGGTCTTCGCCGACATCCTGGGTATCGAACGCGTGTCGGCAACCGAGTCGTTCTTCGACCTCGGCGGAAACTCGCTGTCGGCGACCCAGGTCGTGTCGCGGGTGCACGACCATGGCCTTCCGCTCGAACTCCGTTGGCTGTTCAGCGATCCCACCGTCCGTGAGTTGGCCCGACGCATCGACGAGGGCGGTGCACGCGGGAACGACGTGCTGATCACCCTGCGCGGCGACGGCGCCCGGCCGCCGCTGTTCTGTGTGCATCCGGCCGGCGGCCTCGCCTGGTTCTACGGTGGTTTCGCGCCGTACATCTCCGATCGGCCGATCTACGGCCTGCAGGATCCTCACGTCGTCAACGGTGAGGACTCTGCGACCGACGCGCACGAACTCGCCGCGCGTTATGTCGAGGAGATCCGCCGGGTGCAGCCCGAAGGCCCGTACCACCTGCTCGGGTGGTCGATCGGCGGGATCATCGCTCATGCGATGGCCACACGCCTGCAGGCGGTCGGTGAACGCGTCGCCTACCTCGGCATCATGGACACCACACCGGCGGTCGACGGGGAGGTCCCCGCAGCGGTCGTCGAGGAGGAGTCCGCGACGAACCCGGACCACGCCGCCGACATCCTGGGCGGCTGGCGCGATCTGTTCGATCTCGACGACGCGGTGAAGGCGGAGAGTGCGGAAGAGGTCGCCGACATCGTGCGGACGCAGATCGCCGGGATGGGTTTGCTCGCCGAGGACGTCGTCGACCGCGTGATGGACAGCTTCGCCGTGTCCGCGGACATGCTGTTGGCCTACCGCCCGCAGCAGTACGTCGGCTCGGTCCAGATCTTCACCGCGACGAATGACAAGGAGAACCCGGCCGCGATCCCCGAGGGGTGGCGGGCGCACGTCTCCGGGCCCATCGACAACACCGATGTCCCGACCCACCACCTCGGCATGACCGACGCCGCGTCGCTCGCGGTCATCGGACCGCGGGTCGAGCAGGCACTCGCGAACGGCGAGTCGGGTATCGATTCGCCCGAGTAGACCGGATGCCGGACGAGGCAATCTATCCCGACGCTAGAAACAGATGAGGAGACATTGATGACCAATCCATTCGATGACGAGGACGGCCGCTTCTTCGTGCTCGTCAACGACGAGAACCAGCACTCGCTGTGGCCGACCTTCGCCGACATCCCGGCGGGCTGGACCAAGGTCTTCGGCGAGGACAGCCGTGCCGCTTGCCTCGAATACGTCGAGCAGAACTGGACCGACCTGCGGCCGAAGAGTCTGATCGACGCGATGGAGGCAGATCGGGCAGGGGAAGCCGCGAAATAGGTCATCGCCCGATCCCCGTGATCCATTCGAGACCTCGATCGGATGAAAGTCACCGATCGTGGCGGGGTCATGGCCCGTAGGCGCCGTGATCCGGGATCGGGTTGCCTACGATTGACACGACCGTGTTCCGAGCCGACCGACGTCGGCTCCCGACGATAGGTACGACTATGACGAATCCATTCGATGACGAGGACGGCCGCTTCTTCGTGCTCGTCAACGACGAGAACCAGCACTCGCTGTGGCCGACCTTCGCCGACATCCCGGCGGGCTGGACGAAGGTCTTCGGTGAGGACAGCCGTGCTGCTTGCCTGGAATACGTCGAGCAGAACTGGACCGATCTGCGGCCCAAGAGTCTCATCGAGGCCATGGAGGCCGACAAGGCCGCCGGATCCTGATCCGGTTTGTCCGGAATCGACCTACCGGAATATCGGGACGATTCCGCGCGAATAACAACTCAACGAAACAAGAGTGATGAACTGCCGTAACTGACGCCTCAGCAGTAACATGGAGTCACATTCTCCACGCAGAACCGCTTGTGGAATGTGCCACAGATGCTGAAGCAAGAGTCCCCATATTTCGTGGGGTAGGGCACACTGTGTTGAAGGGCCGCAACGTACCAATGTCTGGGGAGGCAGGGACGCCGCGGTCACGCCATTATGGGCGGGGGGGAAGGTAGTCACTCATGAACGATCTAGTGCACGACATCCAGGATCGTGGCGCGATAACGCCGAAGCTGACCGCAGTTCGGTTGGGCGACAAGGCACTCACCTACGGTGAGCTCGCACATCGAATCGATGAATACGATCATGTGTGTTCCGCGCATGGCATGTCTCAGGCTGCTGCGTTCTACGCCGCCCTGATGAACTGCCTGCCGACGCTGGGCGAAGTTCAACCGCTGGAGGCCCGAATGCAGGTCCTCGGCGAGGTCGAAGCCTGGCTGGGGCGCGGGCGGGGAGCGGTTGCGCCGGCGCGTACCCATCTACGTGCGGTGAGTTAGTCTCCGCACCCACAACTTGAATCGAGACCTGCCCGGTACAGCCGGGCAGGTCTCGATGTCTCTATGGGGCCGAGGATTCGACGACACGGGCCGGTCGTCAGAGCGTCAGAGACCGAAGACCAACGCCAGAAGCAGCAGAATCGGCCCGCCGACGACTACGCTGCCGACACCGCACACGATCCCGGTGACGGCGCGGCCGGTTCCCTTGCGGTTCATCGGCGCCCGGTTGATCTGCTTGATACCGACGATTCCCGAGACGATGGCGACCATGCCGAGAATCGCGCCGAGTCCGAGGGCGAGGGTCATGGGAATCGCGATCAGACCGGTGGTCAGCGCCAGCGACGCGGCGGGTGCGACCGTACGCCGCGCCGCGGGCGGCGAATACGGCAACGGCCGGACGGCCGGGGTCGGCCGTGAACCGACGAATGGCACCGGCCGCCCGCCCGAGAGCCGAGCGGGTGCGGAAGAAGTGGAGCCGAGAACGGGACTCTGCTCGACGGAGTTCTGCAGGCCCCAGAAGTCGCCCACCGGTGGGAGGGCGGCGTGATCTTCCGGCGCGGGGCGGAGACGGGTCTCGACACGTGTGGCGGGCCGTGGGGCGGGACCGGATGTCGAGTGTAGGGCAGGAGGCGCGGCCTCTACTGCGGCGTCCGGCACGACCGGGAGTGCATTGTCGTCGAGATCGTTGACCGCGGGCCATCGCTCATGACGTTCGGTGATCGCCGGTGAGAACGGCTGGGTGGGAATGTCGACGCGCACGGCACCTCCTCGCTCGCCGGCTCGCGGGACGGGCCGTACCCGGGCGAGTCTACCGGCGACGAGGAGGTGCCGGCCGGTGTCAGTGGTCGGTCGCCATTCCGGCGAGCTGGGTGACAGCATCGCCGCTGAGCTTCCATCCGCCATCGGCGTCGACATAGGTGAGCTTGATGTCGACCGGGGCCGGGGCATGAGGGCTGGCGACGGCCACCGTGGCGACGGCCTTGTTGTCACCGTCCTTCGACACGTCCTTCACGGTGTAGACCTCGGGGGTGTAGCCGGCGGCCGACGAACCCTTCGCGAAGGCGATGAGCGCAGCCTTGGTGGCGGGGTCCGAGGTGTCGACGACCGAGTCGAGCTCGTCGGCAGGGGTTGCGGGGTCGACGGCCTTGCGCAGGATGTCCTGGGCCTTCGAGTCGCTGAGGCCGGTGACCTCGTCGATCGCGTCGCCAGCGGCGGTGGAGACCTCGGATGCGGCGGACTCGACTGCGGTCGACACCTTGCTGGTGGCCTCGTCCACGTCCTCGGACGAGCAGGCGGTGGCGACGAACAGCGCGGACCCGGCCAGGGCGATGGCGGCGACGGACTTCCGGATCTTCATTGATTCCCCTTCATGCGACGCCTCCGCGGTCGGTACCGCGGAGTAGTAAGCCAACACTAACCCAGCGATCAGGGGGAATTAATCGGACCGCGGTCCGGTTATGGTGGTCGAGGCTGCCAGGGCAGCGCGATCGTACGCAACGAAAGGCGCGACATGCAGTTCGGAATCTTCAGCGTCAGCGACATCACGACGGATCCCACCACGGGCCGGACACCCACCGAGAACGAACGGATCAAGGCGATCGTCGAGATCGCCAAGAAGGCCGAGGACATCGGCCTCGACGTGTTCGCCCTCGGTGAGCACCACAACGAGCCGTTCTTCTCGTCCTCGCCGACGACGACCCTCGCCTACATCGCGGCGCAGACGGAACGGCTGCAGCTCAGTACCGCGACCACGCTCATCACCACCAACGACCCGGTGAAGATCGCCGAGGACTTCGCCATGCTTCAGCATCTCGCCGACGGCCGCGTCGACCTGATGCTCGGGCGCGGGAACACCGGACCGGTCTATCCGTGGTTCGGTCAGGACATCCGGCAGGGCATCCCGCTCGCGATCGAGAACTATCACCTGCTTCACCGGCTCTGGACCGAGGACGTGGTCGACTGGGAGGGGAAGTTCCGGACGCCGCTCACGTCGTTCACCTCGACCCCGCGCCCGCTCGACGGCGTGGCCCCGTTCGTGTGGCATGGGTCGATCCGTAGTCCGGAGATCGCCGAGCAGGCCGCGTACTACGGCGACGGTTTCTTCGCCAACAACATCTTCTGGCCCAAGGAACACTTCCAGCGGCTGATCGCCTTCTACCGGGAGCGCTACGAGCACCACGGCCATGGCAAGGCCCACCAGGCCATCGTCGGCCTGGGCGGCCAGTTCTTCATCCGGCCGCGGTCCCAGGATGCGGTGCGGGAGTTCCGGCCGTACTTCGACAACGCGCCCGTCTACGGTCACGGCCCGTCGCTGGAGGACTTCACCTCCCAGACGCCGCTGACGGTGGGCAGCCCGGCCGAATTCGTCGACAAGACACTGTCGTTCCGCGAGAGTTTCGGGGACTACCAGCGACAGTTGTTCCTCGTCGACCATGCGGGACTGCCGTTGAAGGTCGTCCTCGAGCAGCTCGACCTGCTCGGCGAGGTCCTGCCCGAGCTACGCGAGGGGTTCGCTCAGGGCAGGCCCGCCGACGTCCCGGACGCGCCGACCCACGCCTCGCTGGTGGCCGCCCGCCGCGAGGGCGAGAAGATCGAGGTGCGGTCATGAACGGGGGTGCGGTGCGCCTCGTGGCGGTGAACGGCGGGCTCTCCGAACCGTCGTCGACGCGGATGTTGATCGACCGAATGACGGCGGCGGTGACCGACGCCCTCGGCGAGCGGGAGGCCGCCGTCGAGGTCGAGGTGATCGACCTGCGCGATCTGGCCGTCGACCTCGGCCGCGCCGTGACCGTCGGGTTCGCCTCCGGACAGGCCCGCGCCGCTATCGACGCCGTGGAATCCGCGGACGCGTTGATCGTGGCGTCCCCGGTCTTCAACGCCTCCTACAGCGGACTGTTCAAGATGTTCTTCGACCTGGTCGACGTGGACGCGATGTCCGGCAAGCCCGTGCTCATCGCCGCCACCGGCGGCAGCCCGCGGCACTCCATGGTGCTCGATCACGCGCTGCGCCCGCTGTTCTCCTACCTGCGAACCGTGATCGTGCCGACCGGGGTGTACACGGCGTCAGAGGACTGGGCGGGCGCCGAGTCGGCCGGCGGTTCCGGTCTGAGTGGTCGAATCGACCGTGCGGCAAACGAACTCGCGGGGCTCATCGAGCCGCGGGCCGCGGGTGGTGCCGCGTCAGACACCCGGAGTCGCGTCGGCGACACACAGCACGACACGCGTGGTACGGGACCCGACGTGCGCCAACAGACGATCGAGGCGGCGGGCATCGCCAACTTCGCCCGGTTGCTCGGCCCTTCGTGATGGCCTCCCCGGGAGCGGGGCTCGGCGTCAGGCGCGGCCCGGAGTGTTCTTCCGGGGACGTAGCCGAGAGTGCGGCAAAGCGGGTGCGGGCAGGTGCTGGATGTCGCCGTCGTAGCCCCGGACCTGACCGAACCGTTCACTGTGGGCCATCCACTCCTCGCGGAATCCGACGATCTCGTCGTGCGTGCGGCCGATGAAGTTCCACCACATCACGATGTCCTCGCCGAATGGGGTGCCGCCGAGCAGGATCACGCGGGCGGTGTCGTCGGAGACGTTGGTCAGCGTCAGTCGCTGTGCGCCCACTCCGACGTAACCCAGTTCGGTGCGCTGGAGAGGTGCAGCGTCGGTGTCGGCCACCTCGATCGTCCCGGCGTCGACGAGGATGCCGTGCTCGAAGGTGGGATCGACGTCGAGGTCGACGGTCGCGCCGGGCACGAAGTCGAGCTGGGCGCCGAGCAGCGGCGTGAACGTGTGCACCGGCGATCGGGTGCCGAGCAGCTCGCCGAGGAACACCTTGGCCGTGACCCCGTCGAGTACGACGTCGTCCGGGCGGTGGTGGGCGAAGTTCCGTGGGGTGTCGACGGCATCGGCAGGAAGCGCGGTCCACAGCTGTACGCCGTGCAGGACCGTGGTCTCCGGCGTCGACACCTCGGTGTGGGCGATGCCGTGTCCCGCGGTCATCAGGTTGATCTCGCCGGGGCGGACCATCGCGTGGTTGCCCATCGTGTCGCGATGCTCGACTTCGCCGGTGAACAACCAGCTGACCGTCTGCAGGCCGGTATGCGGATGCGGCGGCACATCCATCCCGCCGGTACTCGCCACGTCGTCGGGCCCGTAGTGGTCGACGAAGCACCACGCGCCGATGAGCGACCGCGAGCGTTGGGGGAGGGTTCGGTGAACGGTCATCGCGCGCGGACCGCCGAGGGGTACGTCGCGTGCGGTGAGGACCTCCAGATGAAGGTGCCCGGACCTGGTCGCGCTCTCGGCGTCGGTGCGGCATTCGACCTCGGCCGGCTGGGCCTCCAGATTGCTCATGGCGACCATTCTCCCCGGCGTCGGGACCCCCGGTGCCGGGAACCGCGACTCAGACGACGGTCGGGTTCTCGAAACGCATGGTGATCTTCTGTACCGAGCTGGTCATCAGTGCGTGCCGGCCGAGCCGCAGAGAGCGGACTTCGGCGGCGATCGGGTGGTCGCCGAGCGTGAGGCTCGCCCCGCCGAGGCGGGTGCGGGTCCCGCTCACCGAGGTCAGGCGCCAGGGCGTGAGCCGGGTGACGCCGTCGAGTTGGGAGTAGGCGTGCAGCACGGTGTCTGCGGTCGTGTCCGGGACCTTGATCCCCGGTTTGATCCGCAGGTCGGCGATCAGCGAACCGTCTGCCTCGAGCCGACCGTGCCGGGTCGACGAGGCGTGGTCGACGTCGAACTCGGCCAGGGTCTTGGGGAAGCCCCAGATCCCGCGCCCGGCCGCGAGGGTGAAGTCACCGTCCACCGGGAGGCGGTGCACGAGAGCGCGCGCGTCGCCCTTCGCGAGCGAGCGGAGCGCGCGGAGAGGCGAGGTCGGGGGTTGGGACGGGTCGTCGACGAGGAAACAGACACCGAACTCGTTGTACGGCCCGAGGTCGCCGTCGACGTAGTCGACGAAGACCAGCATGCACATCGCACGTCCCGGTCGGATGCGCAGCGGACGCAGGGTGCCCGGGCGTGCGGACTCGCTGTCGATCGCACGCTGGACCGCGGCCGCGTCTGCGGTGAAACCCGCGACGAAGCACTGCGCGTGCCGGATCTCGACGGGCATGGTCACCGTGGTGCCGAGGATGTCGTGGGACGAGGGTGCGGTCACCGGTACTCCTTCTACTGGTCTGACGTGGGGTCTTCCGGAACGGTTCGACGCAAGACTAGAACGTGTTCTAGTCTTGCATGATCAGGTCGTGGAGACGTCGGAGAAGGCGGATGTCCTCCATCCTGTGGACACCGGAAGCGACAAAACGAGAAGGATTGTCGCAGGTCCCGGCCGGAAACCGGCCGATGTCCGACTTGTCGTATACGGTTCGCCTCGTGTGCGGTCGCGCCACGCTGTGTAATTGCTGAGAGACGTGTGCAGGCCGCCCGGTGAGCCGACGAAAGGGGGCGTCGTCGATGCCCGAGGGTAACGTCGCATCGCCGCACCGAAAGGGTGCCGCACCCAGCCAGGCGCAGACGGCGAGGTGCACGCGGTGACGACGCACGACGTGGCGGCGGTGGACCGTGCCATCAGAGTGGGGATGGTCGATGACCATCGCTCGCCGATCTGGGGGATCGAGCGGGTGCTCGACCCCGTCGACGACATCTCGCTGGCGTGCTCGGCGTCCACGGTTGCGGGCGTGCTCGCGGGAATGCCACTCGATGTCGTGCTGCTCGATCTGCGCCTCGACGACGGCACCACGCCCAGGGAGAACGTCAACACGCTGTCCGCGGCCGGTGTTGCCACGGTCATCTACACATCCGGCGAGCATCCGGCGCTCCTGCGGTCGGCGGCTCGAGCGGGCGCGCTCGGAGTGGTGCTGAAGTCGGCGGAGGAGTCCGTCATCATCGACGCCATCCGGGCGGCCGCCGAGGGGCGGGCGGTCCTCACCACCGAGTGGGCGGCCGCCATCGACGGCGACCCCGAGCTGGCCGCGGTTGATCTCTCGCCCCAGTTGCAGAAGGTGCTGGCCCTGTACGCGTCGGGGGAGACGTCGGCGCGCGTGGGAGCGGCCCTCGGTGTGTCCGCCGAGACGGTGAACGAGTACCTCAAACGCATTCGCCAGAAGTATGCAGACGCCGGCAGGCCGACCCGGACCAAGGTCGATTTGTTCAAGCGTGCGGTGGAGGACGGCTGGCTTCCGGTGCCCCAACGGCACCGGAGCCGAGGTCCGTCGGAACGTCGACAATAGGTCGATCCGGATCGGGTCCAGGGACTACCCGGTTCGGAATCAGTAGGCAAAAAAGGGGAACGGTGGGGATTCAGTGGTCGATCGGCGCCGGAACAGTAGAAGTCCCCATTTCTGGGTCTACCGGGCGACCGACAGCAGCACTACTTTCAGATCATTGGGAATACGCGTGGAGCGTGCGGCGTCGGGGGACGTGGGCGATGCGCCAGAAAATAGGGGATGGACCAGTGACGGCCACTTCAGAGTTCTACCGAACCGCACAGTCCCGGGGGGCCGTGGACCAGCGTCGTGTCGGCTCGCCGGAAACGATGCTCCACAACGGCATCGCCCGGCTTGCCGACTATCGCCCGGCTGTCGACCGTGCACCGGCGGCGCTGCCGCGGCCGAGCCTGTCCGACCGTGAGGTCGAGGTTCTGCTCGCCTGGCTCGCTGCCGAGTCGAAGGAAGAGGCGGCAGCCCGACTCTTCATCTCGGCGTCGACCGTGAGCACCCACCTCGCACGCATCCGTGCCAAGTACACCGCGGTGGGCCGTCCGGCGCCGACGAAGACCCATCTCTTCGCGCGCGCACTCCAGGACGGATACACCAGCCTCGATCGCTGGTGAACCTCTGACGCTCGACCTGCGGTGGTCCCCGAGACGGGGTTCAGCGCAGGTCGCGCGCCAGTTTGGGCCAGGTCGCGTACAGGTCGTCCTGCCAGTAGCCCCACGAGTGGGTGCCGGTCGGCCGGAGATTCACCTGCACGGGAAGCCCGAGGGAGCGCATCCGCTGCACCATCTGACGGGTGCAGATGTCGATGGCGACCTCGATGCCGCCACCCACGACAGCCTGGTTGACCAGGTCGAAGGCGCTGCCGTCGATGCTCGGGTCGCCCAGCTGCTCGTGTGAGCCCGGTAGTCCGGTACCGCTGGTCATGTACACGTTGGTTCCGCGCAGCTTCTCGGCGTTGAGATACGGGTCGTTCGCGCGCCACCCGGGTCCGTCCAGCGGGCCCCACATGTTGACCATGTTCGCCCCGCCACGATCCTCGACGACCATCCGGATGTACTGCTGTCCGACCGGATCACTCGTCCTCGCGCATCCGCTGAACGCGGCCACGGATCGGTACAGGCCCGGCGCGGCGATGGCCAGGTTAAGCACCGAGGTCCCCGCCATCGAGATGCCCGCCAGGGCGTTCGCGCCGGTGGTCGGGAACTCCTCGTCGATGATCGGCGGGAGCTCCTCGGTCAGGAACGTCTGCCACTTGTTGCGGCCGAGTACCGGGTCGTCACGCTGCCAGTCCGTGTAGTACGAGAAGGCGCCACCGATCGGCGTCACGACGTAGGCGTTCTTGTCGGCGAAGTACCTCTTGTACGTGGTCCGCGCATCCCACGTCGCCGAGTCCTCGCCGCCGCCGGCGCCGTTGAGCAGGTACAGAACCGGGGCGGGTCGAGACCGGTCGCGTGGGGTCAGGACGGTCACCGCGACCGACCGGTCCATCGCCGCCGAGTGCACCAGCAGCGTCGTCTGCTGGGGGTCGTCGGCGTAGCGATCGATGACCTTTGATCCGGGTGCCGCACCGGCGGGTGGCGAGGCCACGAAACCGAGTGCGGCGAGTAGCGCCGACACCGTCATCAGGACCGTCCAGAACCGTCTGCCGTTCACGTCCACCGCGCCCCACCTGTCTTCTCTGTTTTCCACCTCTGCCGACGCAGGTCACGCCGGGCGGCGAAGTGGCCCCGTCGTCAGTGTAGGCATCGAATACAGGCGGACCGGGCGGTACCGCTTCGGCTCAGAGCGGGACTTGAGCCAGGATCGGCGTGGTCGGCTGCGGGGAACCACCCGCGGGCTCGATGGTCACCGCCAGAACCTGCGAGTCCCCGAGATCGTCGACGACGACGGGTTCGGTGTCGCCGCCGGGGATCAGACCGGCCGGGATCGGATTCTCCGATCCGCCCACCAGCCAGAGCTGGAAGGTGCTGTCCGGTGAGAGTGGACTGCCCACGTCCCGGATCAAGGTCACCGCGCGTCCGGCGGTCGCGGAGGTGATGACGGTGATCGTGCCGTGGTCGTCCGCGAGGGATTCGGCCGTGACGGTCGCATCACCGGCGGCGAGGACCGTGAGGACCTCCTGTTGCGTCTCGCCGACCGCGATCGCCGCGGGTGAGGGCTCCGGTGCCGTGGTGCGGCCGATGAGCACGCCGGCGCCGAGGGCGACGGCGACGGTCGCCGCGGCGGCGGCGAGCACGGCTGCCTTCCGCCGCGGACTCTGTCGGCGTCCGCCGATGGGGACGGGCTGGGGTGTCGTCGACGGTTCCGGGCCGTCGGTCTCGGCAGCCTCGTCGAAGACATGGGTCAGCACCCGGCGCCGAAGATCAGAGGGCGCCTCGAGGGCGTATGTACTCGCGAATCCGGCCATGGTGGTGTGGATCTCGACGATCCGGGCCTCATAGGCCGATCGCACATCCGGCGGCAGTGCGGCGAGTTCCCGTTCCGCGCGGAGGGTCTCCTCCGGGGTCAGGGCGGAAACGGCATACAGCTCGATGTGGTCGTCGAGCCAGGCGGACATTCGGTCGTCGGGCTCCGCGTCGGTGGTTGTCATGGCCAGGTCAGGCATCCTCCTGCGTCCTCAAGCACTGTTTCAGGCGGCGAAGGCCGTCCCTGATGCGGGACTTGACGGTGGGCAAGGGGGTCTCGGTCTGCTGTGCCACCTCCGGGTAGGTCAGACCGCCGAAGTAGGACATCTCGATGGAGCTCCGTTGCAGATCGGTCAGCTCGCCGAGGCATGTGCGTAGCGTACGCGCCTCGTCGGCGTGGACAACCACCTCGAGCGGAATGTTGCGTGGGGTTTCCACGGAGACGGCGCCGTAGTCCGACATCCGGTCCTGCTGGAGCTGTTCGCTGCGTACGCGGTCAACGGCCCGGCGATGGGCGATGGTCATCATCCACGTGAGGACCGACCCCCGGGCGGCGTGGTACTGGTCCGCCTTCTGCCAGTACTGGAGGTAGGCCTCCTGCACGATCTCCTCCGCGTACTCGCGGTCGCGGACGACGCGGAACGCGAGTCCGTAGATGCGTGAACTCGTCAGGTCGTACAGGCGTGTGAACGCGGCACGATCCCCGGTGGAAGCCGATTCGAGAAGATCGCGCAACAAACGAGATTCGTGTCCACGTCCGTGGTCCGCATCGGGGGTCGCGCCGCCGTCGTCCGATGTCACCTCATCACGGTAACCGGAACGGTCGGAACTTCTCCGGCGATCGGCGATCACCGGTTCGCGGAACGTCGGTAAAGGACAAGGGACACAGGGACGCACACGGCCAGGATGACCAACGACGAGCCCACTGCATACCCCACGGCATGGTCGGCGACCCATCCGGTCGCGGTCGGGAACATCGGTGGCGCCTCGTTCCCGAAGAGCTGCCGGCAGGCGGTCGCGACGGCAGTCACCGGGTTCCATTCCGCGATGGTGCGCAGGGGGCCGGGGAGGCTCTGCGCGGAGATGAACGCGCTCGACAGGAATGTCACCGGGAACATCCAGAGGAAGCCGATGCTCTGTGCCGCTTCGACATTCGGCGCCGCCAGACCTGACACGGCGCCGACCCACGCCATCGCGATGGCGAAGAGACCGATGATGCCGAAGGCTATCGCGGCGTCGCCGGCGCTGCCGTAGATCCGCCAACCGATCGCCAGTCCGCAGGCGACCATCACCGCAAGTCCGACGGCGCCCAGGAGCATGTCCGAGGTGACCCGGCCGCTGATGACCCCCAGACGGGACATCGGCAGTGAGCGGAGGCGGTCGATGATCCCGTCCGAGGTGTCGTTCGCCAGACCGACAGTGGTGAAGGCGGCATTGAACACTACGGTCTGCGTGAAGATGCCCGCCATCAGGAATTCGCGGTACGAACTACCGCCGAAGGTCGCTCCGAAGACGTAGGCGAAGAGAAAGACGAACATCAGCGGCTGGATCGTCGCGCTGATGAGGAGCGTCGGTATACGTTTGACGGTCAGCAGGTTTCGCTCGACCAGTACTGCGGTGTCAGTGAACACGGGCTCGCTCCGATCGGCTGGGCGGAATGTCGGTTACGTCCGTGAAGTTGTCATCTGTTCCGACGACAACGTCGGCAAATCTGTTGACCGCCTTGCCATTGATGTCCGCTTCGGCGACCGTGATGTCCGACTCGGTTGGTACGTCGGCGATCTCGTCGACCGGGGGAGTTCTGTCACCGGAACGCTCGGTGAGTGTCAGGAAGACGTCGTCGAGGGTGGGTGTCGACACGGATGCGTCGACGACCTCGATGCCGGCGGTCGACAGCGCCCGGACCGCCGCCACGGCACTGCGGGTGCCGGCGTCGACGGGAACCGACCAGCGCGCCGAATCGGTGCCGGTGCCACCGTCCGATCCCAGGCGTTCTGCGGGTCCGACGCCGATGCCGGTGAGGGACGCCGACACCTGCGCGTCGGCGTCGTCCGTATGGGGGACAACGACTTCGACGGTGAGGATCGATCCCCCGGTGGCGGACTTCAGTTCCGCCGCGCTTCCCTGGGCCCGGATCGTGCCGTGGTCGATGACGGTGATCTCGTCGGCGAGGGCGTCGGCCTCCTCGAGGTACTGCGTCGTCAGCAGAACCGTCGCGCCGGAGCTGACCTGCTCGGCGATGACCTCCCACATCTGGCGTCGTCCGCGCGGGTCGAGTCCGGTCGTCGGCTCGTCGAGGATCACCAGTGAGGGGCGATTGATGAGGGCGCCGGCGAGGTCGAGGCGACGCCGCATCCCGCCCGAGTAGGTCCGCATCGGTCGGTCGGCGGCGTCTTCGAGGTTCAGCTCCGCGATCAGTTCGCGGGCACGTTCCGATGCCACTGCACGCGGTTGCCCGTACAACTGGCCGACCATGCGGAGATTCTCGAAACCGGTCAGGTTCCCGTCCACGGCGGCGTACTGGCCGGAAACCCCGACGATCTTCCGGACCGCGCCGGGATCGGCGATGGCGTCGATGCCGTCGACGATGACCGAGCCCTCGTCGGGGGTCATCAGCGTCGCCACCGCGCGGACCGTGGTCGTCTTGCCTGCGCCGTTGGGGCCGAGGAGGGCGTGCACCGTTCCGGTGGGGACCGACAGATCCAGGCCGTTCAGGGCATGGACACGCGGACCGCGGCCGAACAATCCGGTGCGGAAGGTCTTCTGCAGCCCGCGGAGCTCCAACGCGTACGGTGACGCCCCACGTTCCGGTGCGTCGTCAGCGATACTGTGTCGCCCCACGGGTGACCTCGCTTCCCTCGTCCTGTGCGCTCTCCATCGTCCGGATCAGGCTGGCGGGCCGCATGTCTCGCCAGTTCTGTTCGACGTACTCGAGGCATTCGTCGTGGCCGGACGGTCCGAAGACGGTCCGCCAGCCGTCGGGGACGGGGGCGAACTCCGGCCACAGCGAGTGTTGGTTCTCGTGGTTGACGAGCACCCGGAAGACTCCGTCGGTGTCATCGAAGGGATTGGTCATCACTTCTCCTGTCGTGTGGCGGCCGCCGGAGCTCCCGGCGATACACCGATGGCATGTACCCAGTCGGACACGTGCTCGGGCAACATCATTCGTGCGTGGGTGCTGTGCGCCTCGATCTCGACGACCCGTCCGGTCACCTTCGAGTGCCAGGCATCGACGGCGGGCGCGCCGGGCTGGGGGTCGACGGTTGCGGTGACGAAGGTCAGGTCGCCGTCGTAGAGACGCGGCCGCCACCTCTCGGCCAGCGGGGAGGCGTGGCGGAACACCTCGTGGACCGTGCCCAGGGTCTCCCGGGTGAGCCCACCGAGCGCCCCGCCCACCGTGGAGATGAGGCGGTGGGCATCGGCGACGGTGAGTTCGTCTGTCCCGGAGAGGTCTTCGCTGTCGAGTTCCAGGCCGAACTCGCGCATCAGGTCGGTGATCGAGGCCTCGGCGTCGAGGTCGGGTCGCTCGGAGATGACGTAGCTGTCGAGCACGACGAGCTGGGCGACCTCGTCGCCGGCCTCGCGTAGCTGCACCGCCATCTCGTGTGCGATCAGTCCGCCGAGGGACCAGCCCACGAGGTGATACGGACCTTCCGGCGCAACGGTCCGGATCTGCGCCACGTATTCGGCGGCGAGGTCGCCGATCGAGCGTGGGCAGGGCTTCCCGGACAACGCCGGATGTTGCAGCCCGTACAGGGGGCGGCCGGCGGGAAGGTGGGGCAGGAGCGAGGTGAAGCTCCACGACAGCCCGATCGCCGGATGGACGACGAACAGAGGTGGCTCGCCGCCGCTTTCGTCGATGTCACCGCGTTGTCGACGCAGCGGCAGGAGCATGTCCAGCCCTGCCGTGCCGGACTGTTCCGACGGGTCGCTCGGAGCCGCCCCGTCGATGCCCAGTGCCGCAGCGAGTTCCGCCGGGCTCGGCGCGCCGAAGAGCGACTGCGCGGACACCTGGCGGCCGGTCCGTTCGGTCAGGCGTGAGGTGACGGCGGTGGCCAGCAGGGAATTGCCCCCGAGGTCGAAGAAGCCGTCGTCGGCTCCGATGGTGTCCGGGGCGACCTCCAGGACCTCGGCGAAGATCTGCGCGATCGTCGTCTCGCCGCCCGGGGCCGGTGCGCGACGCGCGGCGTCGTCGGTGGGCGCGGGCAGCGCCTTGCGGTCGAGCTTGCCGGTGGGGGTCAGCGGGATGGAGTCGAGCAGGGTCACCGAGGTCGGCACCATGTGCCGGGGGAGCCGGCGACTCACGCGGCGTCGTAGATCGGCGGGGTCCGGTGCGGTTGCGTCGGCCGCGGTGACGTAGCTGCGGAGCTTCGCCGCCGCGCCGGTCCCTTCGACGAGGGTCACCGCGAAGTCGACATCCGGCTCGGTCGTCAGGGCGTCGTCGATCTCGCCGAGCTCGATCCGGAAGCCGCGGACCTGCACCTGGGTGTCGCTGCGGCCCACGTAGACCAGTCGCCCGTCCTCGGTCCAGCGGACCAGGTCGCCGGTGCGATACATCCGACGACCGGCGAAACGCGGTCCGGTGACCATCGGCGCCGGCACGAAGCGGGTCGAGGTGAGGCCCGGCCGGTGATGGTAACCCCGGGTGACCTGCGGTCCCATGAGATAGAGCTCGCCCACCACCCCGGCCGGGACGGGATGCAGACGCTTGTCGAGGACGAGCGCGCCCACCCCGTTGTTCGGCGTGCCGATCGTCAATTGCCGGTCGGGGGCGAGGGATTCGCTGCCGGTGATGATGATCGTGGTCTCGGTCGGACCGTACACGTTGATCAGGGTGCGTCCGGGAGCCCAGCGCCGGACCAGGTCGGCGCCGTAGTCCTCACCCCCGACGGCGAGCGCCCGCAGCGAGGGCACCGCGGCCGGTGACATGCTCGCGACGGCCGCCGGCGTGATGAACGCATGGGTGACCTGCGCGGAGTCGATGACATCGCTGAGGGCCTCACCGCCGTAGACCTGCGGTCCGACGATGACCAGCGGCGCCGAACCGGCAAGGGCGAGCAGCATTTCCAGGACCGAAGCGTCGAAGCTGGGCGACGCGAAGTGCAGCACCCGCGACATCGGGCCGGGGGCCAACCGGTGGGCGAGTTCGTCGTGCACCGGACGCAACCCGGAATGCGGCACGAGTACGCCTTTCGGACGGCCGGTCGAACCGGACGTGTAGATGATGTACGCGAGCTGATCGGGCCGGATCGTCGAACCGCGTTCGGCATCGGTGATCGGCGACGGCGACGAGTGCTGCAATCGGGTCATCGTCGTCGCGTCGTCGAGGACGAGCAGCGGTGTCGGTTCCCCGGCCATCCCCGCAGCGATGGATTCGGTTGCGGCCGAGGTCGTCACGACGAGCCGTGCACCGCTGTCGCCGAGCATGTGGGCGATCCGGTCGGCAGGATAAGTGGGGTCGATCGGCACATAGGCGGCACCGGTCTTCACGATGGCCCAGATCGCCACGAGAGACTCGATGGACCGCTGCACGGCCATCGCGACCACGTGTTCGGCGTCCGCGGCGCCGACGCCGCGACCCAGCAGGACGCGGGCCAGCCGGTTCGAACGGGCGTCGAGCTCGGCGTAGGTGATGGTCTCGGGAGAATCCGGCGATCCCGCCATGGCGGCCAGGCCATCCGGGTTGCGCTGCACAGCTTGCGCGAACAACCGGTCGAGCGTGGTCGGCATCTGTGCAGGGCGACCGAGTGACGGTGTGCGCTCGGCGATCTCGAGTGGGTCGGTGATCCGGATGTCGCCGATCGGGCGCCCCGGGTCACCCAACATGCCGCGTACGACCCGCATCAGGCGCGTGGCCAGGAGTTCGGCATCCGGTCGCCGGTATCGAGCCGTGTCGTAGGTCACCTGGAGGGCGGCGTCGCCGTCGCGCATGCCGGTCAGTGTGAACTGCAGGTCGAACTTCGCTTCCGGGGAATCGAATTCGGCGATCGCCGCGCGGAGTCCCGCACCCATCTCGATGGTCGTCGCCGGCAGGCCCTCGGTTGGTCCCTCGGTGTTCCCGGCGGTGTAGTCGTGGACGGACAGCGCCACCTGGAACAGCGGGTGCCGTCCCGGGGTGCGCGGCGGGTTCAGCGACGCGACGATGTCGTCGAACGGGAGGCCGCGGTGGTCGAGCGCGTCGACGTCGGCGTCGCGTACCCGGCGGACGAGTCCGGCGACCGTGTCGGCCGCCTTCAGGCGCGTCCGCAGCGGCACGACGTTGACGAACATGCCCACCACACCGCTGTAGTCGTGGTCGGCGTCGTGGCCGAGGCGATTGGCGACCGGGCTGCCGACGACGAGATCGTCGCCGAGGCCGAGCCGGTTCAGCAGGATCGCCAGTGCTGAGTGCAGGACCGAGAACGGCGTGGTCGACTGCTCGCGGGCGAAGGCGATCAGGCCCGCCCGCGTGTGTGCCGGAAGTGCGAGACTCACGGACCCTGCTCCGGATTCGGACGGCTGCGCAACATCCGTCAGCGGTGCGACGGTGGTCTCCGCCGGGGCGTCGGCGAGGGTCTCCTCCCAGAAGCGGAGGTCGTCGGCGAGGCTCTCGGCGTCTGCGCTCTCGAGCGCGTGATCGCGGTAGTCGATGTCGGCCGGCGTCCAGTTCTCGGTACGGCCGCGTCGGCGTTCGCCGTAGGCGCGGGTGAGGTCGGCGACGAGGATCGGGAGCGACGCACCGTCGGCGGCGATGTGATGCAGGACGAGCACGAGTACGTGTTCGGTGTCGGCATTCGCGGTGGTGCTGTCCGCGACGAGTGTCGCGGTGATCGGCGCGCGCCGGGTGAGATCCATGGGCCGGGTTGCGGACCGGGTGATCTCGGCGGCGACGTCGGTCGTCCACTGCACGGTGAGGTCTCCGATCACGGCCTCCGGGTCGTCGAGCACTCGCCCCATGGGGCCGTGTTCGTCGGATTCGAAGATGGTGCGCAGGCTGGTGTGCCGGGCCACGATGTCGACGAGTGCGCCGCGCAGCGCCGGCACGTCGAGTTCTCCGCGGAGGTGCAGCACGAAGGGCATCAGGTACTCGGTGGACTCGGGGTTCGCGGTGGCCATCGAGTGGAGTCGACGCTGTGTGGGAGCCAGCGGGAACCGCTCGGGCCGGTCCGAACGCCGGACGGGCGCAGCATCTTCGACTGACCCCGAGATGACGTCGGCCGCGTCCGGTGCACTCGCGTCCCAACCCTGCGGGAGCACGAGCAGCGGCGCGAGCGCTTCGGGTGTCGGGTGATCGAAGACGTCCCGTACCCGCAGCCGTTCACCGATGTGGACGCGGTTGATCCGGCTGACGAGCGTGGTCGCCTGCAGCGACGTGCCGCCGAGGAGGAAGAAGTCGTCGGTGGCCCCGACCTCGTCCGGACGGAGATCGAGGACTTCGGCGAGGATGTGCGTCAGCGCGGTCTCGGCGAGAGTGCGCGGAGCGCGACCCGTCGTCGACACCGCTGTCGTGGCGGGGGCGGGGAGCGCGCGATGATCGAGTTTCCCGTTGCGCGTCAGCGGGATCGAGTCGAGCACGACGACCGCCGACGGGACCATGTGGCGCGGTAGCCGCTGCCGGACGGCGTCCAGGATGGCTGCGGTGTCCGGGGCGGCGGCCGGGTCGGTGGAGGTGACGTACCCGACCAGCACCGCGTCGGCACCGTGCCCGCTGACTACGGTCGTCGCGAAGTCGACGCCTTCGGCGGCGCTCAATGCGGCGGTGACCTCGTCGAGTTCGATGCGGAAACCGCGCACCTTGACCTGGTTGTCGCTGCGGCCGTGGTAGATCAGCGATCCGTCGGTGTCGCGCCGGACGATGTCGCCGGTGCGGTACATGACGTCACCGGAACCACTGGGTCGGGCGACGAACCGGGTGGCGGTCTGTCCACGCCGGTCCAGGTAACCGCGGGCGACGCCCGGTCCGCTGATGTACAGCTCGCCGGGGACGTGATCGGGCACCGGGCGCAGGCGATGGTCGAGGACCAGTGCGGTGCAGTCGGTGACCGGGGTGCCGATGGTGATCGGCGCGCCCGGACGGAGCGGCTGCGACATGACGGCGACGATGGTGGTCTCGGTCGGGCCGTAGGAGTTGATGTAGCTGCGGTCGGTTCCCCACCGTGCCACCAACTCCGGCGTCGAGGCCTCGCCCCCGACTCCGAGCGTGCGCAGCCGAGGGAGTGGACGCGGGGCCGCGGTGGCCAACGCAGCCGGGGTGATGAACGCATGGGTGACTGCGTGCTCGTCGACGAAGTCGACGAGTTCGTCGCCGCCGTAGATCGTCGACGGGACGATCACCATCGTCGCTCCGACCTCGAAGGCCAGGAGGAACTCGAGCATCGCGGCGTCGAAGGCCGGGGAGGCGAAATGCAGGGTGCGGTCCCCGGGGGCCACCCGGTAGCGATCGCGTTGCGCTGCACCGAACGCGGCGAGTCCGCGATGGGTCACGCTGACGCCCTTGGGCTTTCCGGTGGATCCGGAGGTGTAGACGACGTACGCGAGCGAGTCGGTGTGGCGCGGACCTGCGAGCGAGTCGGCACCCGGGGTCGGACTCTCCCACGGGACACCCAGGATGCCGGGAGAGGCCCACCAGATCTCCTGTGGCACGTCCGCGAAGCGATCTGCGGATGTGATGCCCAGGCGGGCCCCGGAATCGCTGATCATGTGGGCGACCCGGTCGGCGGGGTAGCGGGTGTCGACAGGAAGGATCGCGGCACCGCTCTTGGCCACCGCCCAGGTGGCGATCACCGACTCGATGCTGCGCTCGAGTGCCACGGCGACGACGTCGTCGGTGCCCACCTCGAAGGCCTGCAGGTTGTGCGCCCAGATCGTCGAGATCTCGTCGATCTCGGCGTAGGTCAGACTGCGATCGGAGTCCTCGACGGCCACCTGGTCGGGATACCGGCGTGCTGTGGCGGTGATGATGTCGGCGAGGTGGCGCGGTGTGACCGTGGGTTCGCCGACCGGTTGGAGGTCTGCGGTCGTTGTCAAGTGGAGATCGTCGAGGGGGACGTCGGGGTGCGCCGTCGCGGCGTCGGCGAGTTCGGCGAACATCCGGGCCAGGATCTCGACGCGAGCGCGGGTGTGGACGTCGGTGGCATACGTGAACCGTGCGCGCCCGTCCCGGATACGGAGCTCGAGATCGAAACGTGCCACGCCGGTGTCGATCTCGTCGGCATCGATGCGCAGGTCGGAGATCCCGGAGCCGGCGGCGAGCGGACCCGATGGCGCTCGGTCGGTGGAGGCGTCGGTCGTCTGCGCGTCGAAGGCGAGCGCGATCTGGAAGATCGGATGCCGACCGTCACGAGGCGGATTGACCATCGACACGATCCGCTCGAACGGCATGTCGGATTGCGAGAGCGCTTCCAGGTCGCGCCGGCGAACGGAGTCGAGCAGAGTCGTGAAGCTCTCACGACCGTCCACAGGGGTCCTCAAGACCACCGAGTTAACGAACATCCCGACGACGTCGGCGAGACGGGGGTCGTTGCGCCCGGCGACCGGGGTGCCGATGACGATGTCGGAGGACGCGCCACCCACATGGGTGGCGGGATCGGCGTGTAGACGGTGGAGCAGCGCCGCGAACAGTGCATGCACACTCATGAATTCGGTTGCGTGGTCGGGGGAGACGGCCATCAGCCGCCGACGGATCTCGGCGCCGAACTCCACTTCGACGACCTCGGCACGACGAGGTCGTCCGGCCGGGGCGTCGGGGATCAGGACGGGACCGGCGTCGATCCCGTCGAGTTCGCGTCGCCACCAGTCCGTGAGCTCACCGTGGTCGGCGAGGTTCTCGGCCTGCCACCGCAGGTAGTCGAGGTAGTCGATCGCGGTGTCGGTCATGGGCCTAGCGCCGGTCGTGGTTCCGTCACGGAGTTCGGCGTAGGTGTGGGTGATGTCCCGGTGGAGCGGGATCATGGACCACCCGTCGGCGGCGATGTGGTGGATGACGATCGACAGTCGGTGGTGCATGGCGTCGCCGTCGATCCGGTGCAGTGCGGTCCGCAGCGGGAGGTCGGTGGTCAGATCGAACGGGCGGGCGGTGAGAGCCCGGGCCATCTCCGGCCAGTGCGCTTCCGTGATGTCGGTGACCGCGAGATCGAGGGTGACGGCGTCGGCGGGGTGCACCTCGAGGACAGGCCTGCCGTCGAGGTCGGGATAGACGGTTCGCAGCATCACATGACGGTCGACGGTGTGCCGGATCGCCGCGGCTAGTGCCTCGACGTCAAGACGACCGCGGAGGTCGAGCGCGAACGCGATCGCGTAACCGGCTGTCGCGGAACCGTCCCCCTCGGCGGCCTCGCCGACGGCGAGCTGGTTGAGGAACCAGAGCTGCTGTTGGGCGGGACCGGGCTCGACGGGTGCGTCGGGATCGTGCACGAGACGGGGGATACGTGTCACGTTCGTGTCCGGCCGTTCGAGATCCCGCGTGGGCACGAGGCGTGCGATGGCGGCGACGGTCGAATGGTCGAAGACCTCACGCACAGGTATCCGGTGACCGGTCAGGTGCTCGAGAGCGCCGACGATCTGGGTCGCCAGCAGTGAGTTCCCGCCGAGGTCGAAGAAGTCGTGGTGACGGCCGACGGTGTTGGGTTCGAGGTCGAGACGTTCGGCGATGAGGTCGGCCACGGTCTGCTCGGTGGGCGTGAGCGGCGCGACGTAGGCGACGCCGGTCTCGACCGGCAGGGCCTCCGGTGCGGGCAGTGCGCGCAGGTCGACCTTGCCGATCGGAGTCGTCGGGATCTCGTCGAGTTCGACGATCGTCGACGGGATCATGTGTCGAGGAAGACGATCCGACAGACGGTCACGCACGTCGGACGCAGTGTCCCCGGTACCGTCCGCCATCGTCACGTACGAGACGAGATGAGCGCGGTCGCCCTCGCCGTGGGTGGTCGTGACCGCCGCACGCACCGCGGCGTCGGCGACGAGCACGGCGTCGATCTCGCCGAGTTCGATGCGGTGACCGCGGACCTTCGTCTGATGGTCGGCGCGGCCCCGGAACTCGAGTTCGTGGTCGGTCGTCCAACGCACCAGGTCGCCGGTGCGGTACATCCGCTCGCCCGGATCGCCGAACGGGTTGGCGATGAACCTCTTCGAGGTCAGTGGGCGCACCCCGTGGTACCCGCGGGCGAGATGCTCACCGGCGATGTACAACTCGCCGACCGCGCCGGGGGCGACCGGCTGCAGACGCTCGTCGAGCACGAGCGCGGAGACGCCACGAATGGGCCGTCCGATGGTCAGCGTCCGGTAGTCGGGTTCGATCGGCGACGACACGGCCGCGACGACCGTGGTCTCCGTCGGGCCGTAGGCGTTGAACAGTCGCGGCCCGCTCGACCACGTACGCACCACCTCCGGGTTCGGGTGCTCGCCGCCGATGACGAGGGCCTCGAGTTCGGGTACGTCGTCGGGCGACATGGTGGTGAGCACGGACGGGGTGAGGAAGGCATGGGTGACATGGCCTTCCCGCATCAGCTCGGCCAGTTCGGCGCCGCCGACGATGCCCGGGGGGATGATGTGCATCGTCGAACCGGCCGCGATCGCCATCAGGATCTCGAGTACCGACGCGTCGAAACTGGGCGAGGCCATGTGCATGGTCTGGCTGTCGGGGGTGATCCCGTACTGCGTGACCTGCTGCGCTGCGAAGTCCGCGAGACCGCGATGACTGACCACCACGCCCTTGGGGGTGCCGGTGGTGCCGGATGTGTAGATCAGGTAGGCGGGCTGGTCCACATCGAGCGGGGCCGGGCGTTCGGCGGACGACACCGGGGCGGCGGACATCCGGCGCACCGATTCGATGACCTCGTCGTCGTCGAGAACGAGAGTCTGCGGAAGGTGCCCGGGGTTGCTTGCGGTTTCGTCGGCCAATGCGGTCCGCGGGTCGGCGGACCGGTCGGTGAGGAGGAGGCAGGAACCGGAGTCGTCGAGCATGTGCGCGATCCGCGCCGGCGGGTAGGCCGGGTCCACGGGCACCCACGCGGCCCCGGACCGGGCCACGGCCCACATGGCGATCATCCAGTCCATGCCACGCGGAAGCGCCACCGCCACATGGCGTTCGGGACCGGCGCCCCGTTCGATCAGCAACCGCGCGAGCCGGTTCGACGCGGCGTCGAGGTCACGATATGTCAGCGACCGCGTGCCGTCGGTGATGGCGATCCGATAGGGGGAGGACGCGGCGGCCGTGGACAGCAGAGTTGTCAGATGCTCGACGGGTCGCCGTCCCTCGCCGACCGCGGGAACGAGGTCGAGTCGTTCGTGGAGGTCGAGGACCGGGAGGTCGCCGACTGCGGAACTCGGCTGTGCGGTGGCCGCCTGGAGCAGGCGGTCGAGACGCGAGGAGAGCGCGGTCACCGTGGACCGGTCGAACAGGGCGGTGGCATAACCGATCTCGAGTGAGAGTCCGGCTGGCTCGCCGTCGCTGTCCTGCGCCTCGGTGAAAGTCAGTTGAAGGTCGAAGGTGGTGTACCCGGTGTCGACGCGTGACGCGGTCGCCGAGAGGCCGGCGAAGTCGAGACGGATGGCCGAACGGTCCTCGAGCGCGAGCGACACCTGGAAGAACGGATGGACGTGCGATGACCGGTCCGGGTTGAGTTCGGTGACGAGACGGTCGAAGGGCAGGTCGGCGTTGTCGAACGCGTTGAGGTCGACGTCGCGTACGTGCGCCAGCAGGTCGACGAACGCGGCGTCCTTGTCGACCGCCGTGCGCAGTGCCAGCGTGTTGACGAACATGCCGACGAGACCGTCGAGGTCGGCGTCCCCGCGCCCGGCGACAGGAGTTCCGACGACGACGTCCGACGACTGGGACAACGACCGCAGCAGGACGGCCACGGCGGCGTGCAGCACCATGAACACGGTGGAACCGGTGGCGGCAGACAGATCTCGGATGGCGCGGTGCGTGTCGGGTGAGAGCGTGTGGGTCACCGACGCGCCCGATGCGTCGCCGCGGCCGGTACGCGGGCGGTCGAGTGGGAGGTCGGTCTCGCCTGGGGCGTCCGCGAGGGCGGCCCGCCAGAACTCGAGTTCGGCGGTGGCGCCGGTGCTCTCGGACAGCCAGGTATGGCGATCCGCGCTGACCTGTGAGTAGGTGACGGGCAGTGCGTCCCAGTCGGGTTCGTTGCCGTCGCGCCGGGCGCGATAGGCGGTTGCCAGGTCCCCGGCGAGGGGTGCCAACGACCATCCGTCCGCGGCGATGTGGTTGACCACCATGGTGAGGCGGTGGTCATCGTCGGAGGTGCGGACGAGACGCGCCCGGATCGGCAGGTCGACGCCGAGATCGAAGGTCTGGGAGGCGAACTCACGGTCGGGGAGATCGCGCACGTCCGGTGTCCGTAGGACCGGTAGGTCGACGGAGACCGTCTCCGGCGATCGCGGCGACATGAAGGCGATGCCGTCCCGCTCGACGACGATGCTGCGCAGCGGTTCGTGGCGGACGATGACGTCGTTGAGGGCCTGCCGCAGGGCGTCGGTGTCGAGCGTGCCGACGAGCCGGACGGTGAAGGGCATGTTGTAGGTTGCCGCGCCGGCCGGATCGAGGCGGGTGGCGAGCCACAACCGGTGCTGTGCCGGTGACAGGGGTACCGGGGAGCCGGCGAGGACTGGCGAACCGGTGCGAGGGGAGGTGTCCTCCGGGGAATCGTCGACTCCGACACCCAGTTCGGCGATCGCCTCGACGATCCCGCCGATGTCCGCGGCGTCGAAGATCGTGCGGATGCCGATCCGCCGGCCGGTCGCCTTCGACAGGCGGGAAGCCACTCTGGTCGCGGACAGCGACGTGCCGCCGATGGCGAAGAAGTCGTCGCGCAACGAGATCGGCGCGCTCTCCGTCGGCTCCGGGTCCAGTCCCAGGACATCGGCGACGGTGCGCACGACGAACCGGTCGAGCGCGGTCTCCGGTGCGACGAACTCGCGGTCGGTGCGGAGTTCCGGCCGGGGGAGCGCACGGCGGTCGAGCTTGCCGTTCGAGGTGGTCGGGAGCTCGTCGAGCACCATGATGACCGTCGGGATCATGTGCGAGGGAAGCGCCGACTCCAGTTCGCTGCGCAGCTCGCGGGTGTGCAGGTCGGCGGTGCCGCTGACGTAGCCGACGAGGACCGGTCCGTCGACCACGAGGTCGTCGCGGACGACGACACCCGCGGAGGCGACACCGTGTAGAGAACCCAGCGTCGCCTCGATCTCGCCGAGCTCCACTCGCTGGCCGCGGATCTTCACCTGGGAGTCGGTGCGTCCCAGGTACTCCAGTTCACCGTCGGCGTTCATGCGGACCAGATCGCCGGTGCGGTAGAGACGGGCGCCGCTCCCGTCGGGGGACGCGACGAATCGCGCTGCGGTGAGGTCGGGCCGTGCCCGGTAACCGCGGGCGAGTTGGACGCCCCCGAGGTACAGCTCGCCGACCGCGCCGGGCGGCTGCGGACGCAGGCGGTGGTCGAGGACGTGCACGCTGGTGTTCCACACCGGTCGGCCGATGGGCACGACCGGGACGTCCGCACGGCAGGCGTCGTGGTGGGTGACGTCGATGGCCGCCTCGGTGGGACCGTAGAGATTGTGGATCGGTGCGGAGGTGAGCGCCGCGGTCGCACCGACCGTGCCCGGCGTCAGTGCCTCGCCGCTGGTGAAGATCTGGCGCAACGACCCCAGGGTCGTCGTGGCGCGACGGTGTGCACCGCCCGGGGTGTCGGAGTCGGCGGAGAGGGCTGCGGAGAACGCGGTGAGCATCGACGGGACGAAATGCGCCGTGGTGATGCGGTGTTCGTCGATCACGTCGCGCAGGTACCAGGGGTCGCGGTGTCCGTCGGGCGAGGGGACCACGAGTGCGGCACCGGTGACGAACGGCCAGAAGAACTCCCAGACCGACACGTCGAAGGTGGCCGGGGTCTTCTGCAGGACGCGATCGGACTCGGTGAGGGAATACCATTCCTGCATCCATCCGAGCCGGTTGACGATCGCACGGTGGGTGATCGCCACCCCCTTGGGCTTGCCGGTCGAGCCGGAGGTGAACAGCAGGTACGCGGTGTTGTCGGGGCCGGCGACCCGCGCGGGTTCCCGTAGGTCGGGGTTCGCGCGCAGTTCGCCCAGATTCTCCTCGGTGAGGACGAGATCCGGGGCGGCCACCGCCAGGATGTGCTCGAGACGATCGGCAGGCTCGTCCGGGTCGACCGGGACGAAGGCCGCGCCCGCCCGGACGACGGCGTGCAGCACCAGTACCTGGTCGACGCTGCGTCGGAGTCGGACGGCGACGATGCTTTCCGCTCCGATGCCGCGATCCTGCAGCGCGGCTGCCAGGGACCGTGTCTGCCGGGCGAACTCGGCATGGGAGAGTGGCTCGGTTTCGACCGAATCCCGCGGGTGCGCTGCGATGAGGGCGGGCGCTTCGGGATGGGCTGCGGCAGCCTCGTCCAACAGGTGGACCAGGGTGCGGTCGCCGAGTTCGACGTGGGCGCCGGTGGAGTGTTGCGACGACTCCGCGTACTCACACTCACGCAGCACGCTGACATGGGACACCGGGGCGTCGGGAGCGGCGGTGACGAGAGCTTCGAGGAACTCGACGAGGCGCCGGTGATGGGTGGCGATCTCGTCGTCGGAGTAGATGTTCGGATTCGCCTCCAGATCGACGCTCATACCGCCGTCGAGGCTGTCGTAGACGTTGACCGAGACGTCCTCGATCGGCCCGGTGGACAGCACGTTGAGCTCACCGTGCACAGGCCCGAAGTCGATGTGCTGGAAGAACAGCATCACGTTGACCAGCGGTCCGAAGAACCCGCGACGCGCCCCGGCGGCTCCCAGGATGTCGGCGACGATGTCCTCGTGGCGGTACTTCTGGTGGCGCACGGCGCTCTTGATCTCCGCGTTGACCGCCGCGAGCAGATCGGCCACGGTGGCGACGTCGTCGAGTGCGACGCGCAGTGGGACGACGTTGGAGATGAGGCCCGCGGACGTTCGCAGGATGTCGCGGTCGCGTGCCGCGACCGGAAGGCTGAGGACCGCCTCGTCACGATCGGTGAACCGGGCGACGTAGGCGGCGACGGCGGCGGTGATGACCGACGCCGGCCGCACCCGGTGGGCTCGTGCCAGGGAGCGGATGCGGGTGACCAGGTCGTCGTCGAGGGTCGCCGAGTTGACCTTCGACAACGGCGCTGCCGGACCGGAACGCCTGGTGAGAGTGGCCGACTCGGGCAGGTCGGCCAGATGGTGCGACCAGTACTCCCGATCGGCGAGGAACTTCTCCGACGTCCGGTACTGGACGTCCATCGCAGCGATCTCGGCCATCGTCGCGGTGTCCGCCAGCGGAGGAGCGGTGTCGTTGACGATGGCCGTGTAGTGCGACGAGACGCGGAGCATCAGGTACATGGCGGCATAGCCGTCGTACCCGATGTGATGACCGCGGCAGTACCAGATCGAATGTCCCGGACCGATTTTGAGCAGGTGTGTGTCGAGGAGGGGATCGGAGAACATGTCCGGACTCTTCGACCGGTGGTCGTCGATCCAGGCCAGCGCGGCTGCGCGCGGGTCCGCGGCGTCGCTGAAATCCTGTGTGCCGACGACCAATCTGCGCGACCGGTCGATGGTCAGCGTCGGTTCGGCGTCATCCGTCGGGGTGAGCCGCAGCATGGAGGCTTCCGTCTCCATCTCGGTCAGCGTCGTCGCTCGCTGCAGGATCTCGGGATCGATGTCCACCGGGGCGCCGTCGGAACCCGATGTGTCACCGCGGAACTCGATGTAGGCGTCGATCGTCAGCGGTACATCGGGTTCGAGCTGCTGGGCATAGAAGATGCCGCGCTGAGCGGCGGTCATCGAGATCGTGGGATCGGGGTCGGATGTGCTCTCGATGTGGCTGCTCTGCCGGATGGTGTCTTCAGTGGTCACGCATGCCTCCCCTGTGGACGGGCGCCTGGCAGTCGAGGACCGAAGTCATGAAAGGTCAGGTCGCGCGTGTCGTGCTGGACGTCGGACCCCGATGACGTGAGACGTGTGGTCACGTTCGGGTCGAAGCAGATCCCCCGGCACTCGACCTACTCGTCGGGTGCCCCGTCGGCCGCAGGTTTGCTTACTGCGTTCCGGACGGAAAGCCGTACTGGTCGCTCGCGGTTTGAATCGCCAGTGCCGGCCGGTCTCGTCCTACGGGTGCTTCGTGCGGGGTACCGGGCCAGATGGGTCCGGTTCGAAAAAAGTTTTGCCCGATTTGGGAGATTGCCAAACGCTTCACGGTCGACAGCGGTACGGATTTGGCTCCCACCTGCACGTTCCCCTACACTTGTGGGGTTGCCTGCGGCACTGCTGTGTCGCGAATCGGCTCACGAACCCACTGGGCGAAGCGTCCAGGTGTCACAGCCTGGAGGAAAACCCCAGGCAGGCGTGTGTTCGGTGGTAACGGACCGTGTGCGTCGGGTCGGAAATCCGGCGTACATAAGAAGCCAGGTCAAGGAGACTAACGAGTGATTCAGCAGGAATCTCGCCTGCGGGTCGCCGACAACACCGGTGCCAAGGAAATCTTGTGCATCCGCGTGCTCGGCGGTTCCTCGCGGCGCTATGCCGGCATTGGTGACGTGATCGTCGCCACTGTCAAGGACGCCATCCCCGGCGGCAACATCAAGAAGGGTGAGGTCGTCAAGGCCGTCATCGTGCGCACCACCAAGGAGCGCCGTCGTGCGGATGGCAGCTACATCCGCTTCGACGAGAACGCCGCCGTCATCCTCAAGGGTGAGAGCGACCCCCGCGGTACCCGCATCTTCGGCCCGGTCGGCCGCGAGCTGCGTGAGAAGAAGTTCATGAAGATCGTGTCGCTGGCACCGGAGGTGATCTGAGCATGAAGGTTCACAAGGGTGACACCGTGATCGTCATCTCGGGCAAGGACAAGGGTGCGAAGGGCAAGGTCATCCAGGCCTTCCCGAAGACCCAGCGTGTCCTCGTCGAGGGCGTCAACCGAATCAAGAAGCACACCGCCGCGTCGGCCAACGAGCGCGGTGCCTCCTCCGGCGGCATCGTGACCCAGGAAGCCTCGATCCACGTCTCGAACGTGATGGTCGTCGATTCCGATGGCAACCCGACTCGCGTCGGCTACCGCGTCGACGAAGAGACCGGCAAGAAGGTCCGGATCTCGCGCAAGAGCGGGAAGGACATCTGACATGACCTCTACCGAGACCAAGATCCAGCCGCGCCTGAAGACTCGCTACCGCGAGGAGATCAAGGGCCAGCTGAACGAGCAGTTCGAATACTCCAACGTGATGCTGATCCCCGGCGTCGTGAAGGTCGTCGTGAACATGGGTGTCGGCGACGCCGCCCGTGACGCGAAGCTGATCAACGGCGCTGTCGAGGACCTGGCCAAGATCACCGGTCAGCGTCCGGAGATCCGTCGCGCCCGCAAGTCCATCGCACAGTTCAAGCTGCGTGAGGGCATGCCGATCGGCGCCCGCGCGACCCTGCGCGGCGATCGTATGTGGGAGTTCCTGGACCGCCTCGTGTCCATCGCCCTCCCCCGTATCCGCGACTTCCGCGGCCTGTCGGACCAGCAGTTCGACGGCAACGGCAACTACACGTTCGGTCTGAACGAGCAGTCGATGTTCCACGAGATCAACATCGACAACATCGACCGCCCGCGGGGTATGGACATCACCGTCGTGACGTCTGCCCGCACGGACGAGGAAGGCCGCGCGCTGCTGCGTGCCCTGGGCTTCCCGTTCAAGGACAACAACGTTAAGGACAACTGACATGGCAAAGAAGGCTCTGGTCAACAAGGCCAACAAGAAGCCCAAGTTCGCCGTGCGGGCCTACACCCGGTGCAACAAGTGCGGCCGTCCGCACTCGGTGTTCCGCAAGTTCGGCCTGTGCCGAATCTGCCTGCGCGACATGGCGCACGCGGGCGAGCTCCCGGGCGTGCAGAAGTCCAGCTGGTGACTTTCGCCCAAGGCTGACGCTTTGACGAACGGCCCCACCTCCATCTCGGAGGTGGGGCCGTTTCGCGTCGGTGGGCGCTACTTCTGGGCGAGCCATTCCTCGATGAGGTCGGGGATACTCTCGATCGACGCGTTCAGCGAGCGTTGGTAGATCCGCATGACGATCGGGTCGGCCATCTTGCCGAAGACCCCGCCGAAACCGCTGGCGGATTCGACGTGGTAGCTCATGCGGACGCCTTCCGGGGTCTCTTCCAACGAGGAGTGGGTCTTGAACGGGAAGGCGGCCTCGATGGTCTGGAACTCCGTGTCCTTGTATGTATCGACGCGGGTGAACTCTCCCCGCCAGTCCACCGTCCGGCCGAGGACGCTGGTCTTGCCTTTCCACTGTGCGCCGACCGCGATCGGATCGTCGGAGAGCGGGGTGATCTCGACGGTGCCGGGCAGATAGGCGGCGATGTTCTCCGGGGCGGTGGTGTATTCCCAGACCGTCTCGACGGGTTGCTTGATGAGGACGGATGCGCTGGCTTCTAGCATGATTGAACCTGAATGGATGAAGACGAGGAGTGACGGCCTACGGCGCGCGTGAGGCGGGTAGGTGCTTGCTTGACCGAGTTCCGTGCACGGATGAGATTACGCCGCCGATCTGCCCGGGACCACCGGATAAAACGGTCAATTACTTTGGCAGGCAAAGCGCTTCGTGAGTCCGGATCTGTTCGCCTGCGGGTGCGCGCGGCCGCCCCTTCTGAGCGGGATCGTTGGCGCGCAGGCTATTCGAGTGTCTCGAGGAAACTCGTCGGCACGATCGGGACGCTCACCGAGATCACCGTGGACGAGCCGGATTCGTCGGATACGAGAACCGCGAACTCGTGGGTGGCCGTCTCGGCCGTCGCTCGTCGCTGATCCTCGGTCGGGGTGAAAACGAATGTGCCACTGTCGGAATCGAGTTCCACCTGGGTGTCGGTGGTCAGAAAACTGAGTGCGCGGGATGGGCAGGCTGCGTCGGCCACCGACCCCGACACGGTGCCGGTGTCGATGTTGATGTCGGAAATGACCGGGGTGACGTCGAAAACCATGGCCGCGGTGGGATCGGCGGCGTGGCGCCCGCCGCCGGTCGCCATCCGGATCGGTCGGATCGTCGTGGTGCCGGCGTCGTCGGTGAGCAGGATGACGTCGTCGTCGAGTGTGAGGGCGGGGCCGTGTGTCGAGTGGCCGTAGAACTCGCCGGCTTCGACGACCGAGCCGTCGGCGTGGAAGACCACGAGAGTTGTCTTCGGCCAACGGGTTTCGGGGCAGAAACGGGTCAGCGGCAGGTAGGTGCGGCCGTCGTTCGTGATCGCCGGGGGACCGGCCGGTTCTCCGACGACGGTCGCGGACACCACGGTCGCGGAGTCGGGGCGCACCACGGCGAGGGAGACGAGCGGGTCCCCATTCGCCGGGTCGGTGGTGAGCATCGGGAGATGGGCGGCGCCGCGTCGGTCGAAGTGAACCGAGATCGGGGTCCCGTCTACGCGCGCCGCGTGCTTCGTGCCGTCACCGCAGATGACGGTCACCGTGGTGATGTCCTCGCCTTCCGGCGTGAGGGTCGTCGTCGTGAGGAAGACGCTGCCACTCTCGTCGGCCCGCGCCCAGGCCTGCCCGATGCCCGAGGTCACGACACGGGACACAGCGTCCGGAGAGATCCCGACGACGGTGTTCTCTCCCGTCAGGGGGTTCGCCAGCGGGAGGTAGAGATGGTCATCGGGCCCGGCGACGGCGTCGCAGTCGCTGACGCCGGACAAAGCCACGGACGATCTGCGCCCATCGGGATGTACCGCGGTGACAACGACCGAATCGGGTGACCGTGACACCACGTAGACGGCGGTCTCGGTGGGCACCACCGAGGCCACCCGGCCGGGTATCCCGTCGACGGTGTCCAGTGAACCGTCGGGGTGACGGATCGCGAGCGTGGCGACCGGTGCGTCGAGGTCGACACGATGACGTACGAAGTACAGCGAGTCGCCGTGCCGGGCCCAGATGTCGCCGCCCTCTTCGTCGAACACCTGCCCGACGAGCGACAGTCTGCCGGCATCGGCTTCGTGAAGACGGGTTCCATCGGCGTCCGACGTCGAGACCAACACCTTTCCCGACGGTGACAGGATCAGTCGGCTGTCGGTGCCCGGGATGCGAGGGAGGGTCGACGCGGTGCCGTCGAGGCCCAGAGCGGTGAGGTAGGTGTAGGTCCGGCCGTCGTCGTCGGGCCAGGTGGTCAGCAGGTATCCGACGCCCGCGTCGTCGAATCGGAGGTGATCCGCTGGTAGTCCGAGGATCGGCCCCGTGGTCGACGCCGCCCCGGACGGGTCGATCCGGGTGATCCGCACCGCTGTCCGGATGGTGTCCCCGGCGATCTCGGTGAGTTCGGTGACCTGATGTGCCCGACCGTCGGGGCCGAGGACGACGCCACGGTCGGGCTCGGTGGGAGAACCCGCAATGGGGACCGACGCCACCGTCATGGACTTCGGCCGGACCACGGAGACCTGGGTGCACCCGTCCCCGCGCTGGGTGGTCACGAAGGCAACGTCCTCGAGTCCGATGGCGACCTCGTCGATCTGACAGCCCGGCACGGTCACCTGCCCTAGCGAGTACGGGCTCGTGATGGGCAGTGCAACCGTTATCGGGGTCGTACCGCCGCGGCCGTCGTCGGCGGTGATCATGACCGAGTCGAACCGTGCCGACTCCGGTGCCCCCGGTGCGGTCGCGGCGATACGCGCCTGCAGGGTGGGCGTATAGGTGTACGTGCCCGCAGGTGCGTCGTAGGTGAGCACACTGCCGCTCGCGGTGCGGAAGGTCCGGTCTCCGGTGGGTGTGACGCCGTGCAGCGTCGTCGGGATCGGGTTCCCGTCCGGATCGGTGAATCGCAACGAGCCGTGCAGGATCCCGGCCGGAGCCGGGCTCGGCGCGGGTGCGGGGATCGGTCCGGCGGGTCTGCTGTCCGGTACCGGGATGGTCGGTGTCGGGCCGCCGGCAGTGACCGTCACCGCCGCCGACATGCGCTTGCGGCCGAGGAGTGCGGATCCGAGGACGAGACCGCCGACCAGAGCGAATTGCGGTACGGCACCGGTCGTGTTCGGGCCGTCGGCTGCGCTCAGGAATCGATCCGGGTCGGTCGACAGGCCGAAGGTGTCAGGGGTGGCTGGGGGTTCGACCGAGGCGACTGGGCTCTGGGTGCCGAAACGCCGTACCCACCACAGGAGCGTCCACGGTGCCGGGCTGGCCGCGCCGGTGCTCCCGCCCCCGAGGATGTTGATCCCCAGGAACGTCAGGAGACCCAATGCGCCGGTTTCGTGTGGCTGCGGGGCCACGGCGACCGGCGGTGCGGAGGTCTTGAGAAGGGGCGCCCAGGGCGGCGGGCTGCCGGACGGTGGCACCCCACCGGCGAACTTCGATCGGGTGAGGTCGGCGGATCGAGCGGCGAGGGCGGTGTCCCCGGGCCGCGGGGCATCAGCTGCAGGCGGTGGCGTGGAGCCGTCACGGGTGCGGTCGGGCGCGTCGGCCCCGGCCGGGCCCGGCTCCTTCTTGACGTCGACATCGAGGGATGTGTGTCTTGGGGTGGCGTCGGACGAGGATTCCGGGTCGGGCTCGGTCTCCTCGGCGGCCGGCGGCACGGCCGCCTCGCCTGCGGATGATCCCTCGCTCTGGGCGGGTGGATCGGGGAATTGCGGGAAGATGTCGTTCTCCGCGACGGGCCCCGAGGGTTCGCCGGGACCGGAATCCGGGGTGGTCCCGGTGTCGCTCCCGGATTCGGGCCCGCTCTCGGCGGCGTCTCCATCGCCGGAGCCACCCCCATCGGAGTCGCCATCGCCGGACCTGGTGCTTCCCGACCCGGAGTCTCCGCTCCCGGACCCGCCACCGCCAGAACCGCTGCCCCCGCCCGTGCCGCTTCCGCTGGAATCGCTGCCGCCGGAGTTGCCGCTTCCACCGGAGCCACTGCCGCCGGAGTCACTGCCGCCGGAGTCGCCGCTGCTGGAGTCGCCGCCGCCCGAGTCGCCGCCGGAGCTCGGGGCGTCGACGCTGTGCGATGCGCCGCCGAACGGGCTCGGTTCAGCTGTCGCGGGGGCTTGGCCTCCCGAGTAGAGGGCCAACCCCACGGCAGCTGCAACCGCGAGCGCCCGGACTCGGCGGGGTCGCGCAGTGGACATGGTCATCTTCGGAAGACCTTCGATACGAAGCAGCACATTCGCCGTGAACGACGACGGGTGAGGAGCTCACCACCGCGAACACAGTCGATGCCTCTGACGGTAGCCGCTGGTCGTCGCGATCACTAACACTTCGTGGACGGGTTCATCCGGTCGGATCGAAGCGGATGTTCGACGTCTGCACCGACCTTCCGGGACCCCTGAACGGGTGACGTCCAGGTTGTGCTGTTGTGCAGCACTTTCGGTGCGATCCGGACCGAGGTTCGGATCGTAGATGGCGAGATGATCCGTTGTCCGGCTTCACCTCGCTCGACCGTGCGTGGTGAAAACCGTCCGACCGGACGACAGTCGTGTCGTGCCGTTCGGACGGGGTGCGGCTCGCTCAGTGTCGTGCCGCCCATTCGTCGACGAGGCGCGGCAGCTTACGGGCGCCGGCCGCCAGCGACCGTTGGAAGGCACGGATGGCCAAGGCGTCGGCGACCTTGCCGATCGCCCCGCCCCCGACGCCGTCGTTGTGCACGCGGTAGGTGAGTCGTACCCCGTCGTGAGCGTCGTCGAAGGTCGCGGAGATGGTGAATCCGAACGGCGACTCGGTGGACGTGAACTCCGTCCCCTTCACGGGGTCGACGCGGGTGAATTCGCCGACCCAGTCGACCGTGCGTCCCAGAGCCTTCATCTGGCCCTTCCACGTGGTGCCGACGCGAGTGGGGCCCTCCGACACCGGCACGATGCCGACGACACCCGGCGTGAGCGCCGCGACGTGCTCCGGGACCAGGCAGTACTCCCAGACCGTTTCGGGCGGCTGCTTGATCACGACGGAGGTGGAGGCTTCGGGCATCGACGAACTCCTGCGGTGGTGGCGGGTGCCCCCGACGTTACCCATGCTCCGGGGATCCGTGGCGAAAGCACGGATACGGTGCGCATTTTCGCTACGCATCGTGGTGTTAAGCTCTCACGCCGGGGCGGCTGATCAGTGCGATGGGACGACCCGGTTCCCTGCCGACGCATGACCGCAGGGAAGGCGGAGATTCTTCGATGGCCAAAGTGATCGCGACGATCAGCCTGAAGGGCGGGGTCGGCAAGACCACGGTGACCGCCGGGCTGGCCGAATACATGGCGGCCGAGTTCGGTCAGCGGGTGCTGCTCATCGACCTCGACTCACAGATCAACCTGACCACCATGATGATCAGCGAGGAACGCTGGCTCGAACTGAACACGAATGGTCGGACCCTGGCCACGTTGTTCTCCGATGCGGTAAAGGGCACCCGGTACTTCCGGCTCGACGAGGCCATCGAGCGGGGTGTCTCACCGGTGAAGAAGGTCAATTCCGTGGATCTGCTCGCATCGTCGCTCGATCTCATCGAGGTCCAGGAGGACCTGAGCGCGCTGCGCGTCGAGGGGCGGGTGCCCGACGGTGGTACCGGTTTCCTCCGCGAGGCGATCGAACCGGTGCTCGACTTCTACGACTACGTGCTGATCGACTGCCCGCCCAACATCGGGCCCATCACCCTGAACGGGCTCGCCGCCGCGGACGCCTACATCATTCCGACCATCCCGGATGTGTTGTCCACGTACGGAATCCCGCAGATCCAGACCCGGGTGCGGAAGATCGGCCATGAGATCCGTCGGACGATCGTCGAGCTGGGGGTGGTGATCACGAAGTACAAGGCGAACTCGGCCGTGCACCGGTCGACGGCGATGCGCCTTCGCCGTGACCCGACCATCCAGCACGTCTTGCCCAGCTACATCAACGAGGCGAATTCCGTTGCCGCAGCGGCGGAGTTCGCGTCGTACGGGACGCTTCGGGTGAAGTACGGCAACTCCGGACAGTTCGACCAGTTCCGTGGCCTGACCATGGACGTGATGACCGAGGCGCAGGAGAAGATCCGATGAGTTCCGACGACACCCGCCGCCGTATGGAGTATCAGGCCGTCGGCGGTGCGCTCGCGCAGCTGGACGCGAAGAACCCGCAGGCCGCACAGCTGATCGCGGGACTGGCCACCGTGATCATCGCCGAGGCGGAGAAATCATCCCGGTTCGCGTCGGCCCTCACCGGGGTGGTCGACGCGCTGCGGCCGGTAAACGACGCGATCGACGGCGCTCCCGTGCCGGCGCCGCGGAAGCGAACGGCGGCGCCGAAGAAGCGGGTGACACGTCAACCGGGTGCGTTCGATCCGTTCGTCGTCTACCGCGAAGGCGGGGGTGCCCAGGAACTGTCGGCGCGACTCAGCGAACTGACCCTCGACCTGCTCCGCGACATCATCGCCGAGCAGGAACTCGACACCCGCAAGGAGACGAGCCGCAAACGCAAGCCCGAGGTGCTGGTCGCCTGGATCGTCGAACGCGTCGAGGCGTCCGAGAACAAGGGAAGCGTCTTCCGGTAGGCGTTCGCCGGTCGTCGGGCTCAGCGGCCGAGGATGCCGCCCAGCACCCCGCCGGCGCCGGAGCCCGCGGCCCCACCGCCGCCCGTGCCGCCGATGAACCCGCCCGGCGGCAACTCCGACGGCTGCACGACGACGAAGCCCTGGCCGGAGAACGCGAGGGTGAAGCGCTCGCCGGTGCTGCGGCCCATCAGGGTGCCGAGATTGAACGAGTCGTTGGACTTCACCGAGGTCCGCAGACTGGACGACCAGGCGACCGCGGCCTGCGGGTCGGCGTATGTCGCGGCGTCGACGTTGAGGACCACCGGTGTCCCGTCGGTGGTGATCGCGATGCGCCCCCGGCCGGTGAACACGCAGTTGAAAAGGCCCGCGTTGCTCATGGCGCCGGCGCCCTGGACGCGCTGGATGTCGTAGCGGAGCGTCGAATCGAAGGCGAGGACGTTCGCGCCGTTGATCGTGAGGCCGTCGGTGCCGTCGAGGTCGATGAGGTGCACGTCCGACGCGGCGTTGGCGAGAAAGAGGTCGCCCCGGCCGGTGACCTTCATCAGAGGGACGCCCTCGCCGGTCATCGCCTGGCGCATCATCCGGCCGAAACCGCCGGAGCCGAGGGCCTCGAAGTGGAGGTCTCCCTGGTAGGCGACCATCGAACCGGTGCGCGCCATGACCTCACCCGAGAGGCCGACGCGACACATCTTGCTGCCCTGCTTCTGGATGCCCTGGCCGTTGACCTCGGCGTGGGAGGGGGCGAACAGATCGCTGTGCATGGGGACTCCCGTGGGTTGGGTCGTGACCGGAGGCTGGGGCGGGGTGGCCGGCGACGGACTGGCCGGTGGTGGTGACTGGGGTTGTGGGACAGGCGTATTCGTGGGTGGCCACGGCTGCGGATCGGACACGCGCGGTGGGTGGCCCGGAGGCGGTGGCGGTGCCGGGTCGTCCTCCACGTCGATGCCGAATGCGGACACCAGACCGGCGAGCCCGGAGTCGTAACCCTGGCCGACTGCGCGGACCTTCCAGGTGTCGTTGCGGCGGTAGATCTCGAGGCAGACCACGGCAGCCTCGCTGGTCAGGCCCGTCGGCGTGAAGCCGAGTTCCTCGCCGCCGCCGCTCAGGGTTGCGGTCAGGGTGCCGGCGGTCGCGAAGGTGGACGGGCCGGTGCCGTCCAGGCTCGCGGCGACGACAACCGTCGTGATGTCGTGGGGGAGAGCGGCGGTGTCGACGGTGACGATGTCGACCGCTCCCGACGAGCGATAACCGACACCCGGACCGGTGGGCTGGTTGTAGAAGATCAGGTCGGCGTCGGAGCGGACGCGACCGGCATCGGTGAGCAGGATCGCCGAGGTGTTGACCGGCGACGCGGAACGTACCGACACCGTCACGGCCGACGACGGCAACGGGCGGTTCTCTCCGGCGGACAGCGTGAGCACGCGTCCATTGTGCCAACTCGGATGCGCGAGTAAATCGCTCCACTGACCGACCGGCGCGCCCTGACGACAAGCGCCCCCCGGAAAGCGCCCTCCAGAGCGCGGCGGCGGACGATATGTCGCCGGTGCCCGCGAGCAGGGTGCTTCCCAGGGGCGGTTCTCGACGCACGGCTCCCGTCCGCCACAGAAAATCAGTGGCGTCCGCCGGCGGTTCCGCGCAACCATGTTCGACAACAGTTCGTCACGGGCCAGTCCCAGACGATTTCAATGGTGCCGCAACGTGGTTCGCGTGTGCGGGCGAAGTGAGGGAGCGTCATGGCCGCAGTGCTTCTGACGATCGCGTGCGGTGTCGTCCTGCTCGCGATCATCGTCCGCACGGTTCTCGTCGTCGCGGGTGACGGTCGTCGTCGGGTGAGGTACCGGGAAGGATACGACACCCGACGGCCGACTCTCTGACCTCCGGGGCCTGCGCCGATCATCAAGGCGGGCAACGGATGTCCGGCGTGTCAGTGGCCCGAGACGCGGCGGCCCCGGCGGGGTCGGGCGCGGTCGGGTCCGGTCTCGGTGGTGATCACGTGGGCCGCCCGCCGCGCGTGGGCCGAGAGATCCGGGATTCCTTTCACCGGCTGATGCATCGGCAGCAGGATGTAACCCTCCTCCCAGGGGAACCGGCCGTACTCATCCGGCCAGACCACCTGCAGCGTCGGGTAATCGGGGAACAGCAGGTTGGCAAGGATCAGTTCGTCCTTGTGGACCTGCTCGATGAGTCGTACCGACACCGCTACCGTCTGCAGCCGGATGTCGGACTGGTCCGCGACGAGGTCACGCCAGTCCTCGCGGTGCAAGAGATCGCCGAGCTCATTCAGTATGTGGTGCGCGGTGAGCGCGTCGACCCCGTAGATGGCGAGCTCGGGGATCGAGTGCAACGAGAGCCCGGCGGTGTACGAGAACCCGCAGTCGGTCTCGCGACTGTTCGCCTCGGGCGATCCTTCGCCGACGGAGGTCACCTGCCATCCACACCGGCGGATGGTGTCGATGGTCGAGCGGATGACAGGATTGGGATGCCACCGGGGCAGACCTCGGATCGCGGCAGCGTGGTCTGACATGGATCGCTCCTTTGTTCGAAGGGTGACGTCATGACACCACGGGGGTCCGACAAGTTCCGGTGCGAGATCTCCGGTCGCCGGGAGTGGCGAACCGGGCCTGCCGAGGCCCAGTCATCCGTTAGCGTGCCCGCATGACGAAGGTGATGGTGGCGCTGCGTGGAACCGGACTCGGTGCCGAACAGTTGGGGGTCGAACTGCTCGGGGCGGGTTTCCGCCGGGCCTGTGAACGATCGGGCGCGCGTCGCGTGCAGGTGAATTTCTCCGACGACGCGGTGGCCGGCGCCATGCGGATCTCCGAGCTGGACCCGCCGATCGAGGCGGTCGTCAGTGTGTGGGACGCAGATGTGGACATCGTCCTGGCGGCTCTCGGTGACATCGCCACCGTTGTCGGGGCCTGGCGGGTGACCGAACGCGCACCGCTCGACCCCGAGCTGCCCGCCGACGGCTCGCGCGTCGACGCCCTCTCGAATGTGGCCTTCCTGCGCCGGCCGGCCGACCTCGACCCGCAGGAGTGGCGTCGGATCTGGCTCGACGAGCACACGACCGTCGCCATCGAGACGCAGGCGACCTTCGGTTACTACCAGAACGTCGTCGAAGACGCGCTCACGCCGGATACGCCGCAGGTGGACGGCATCGTCGAAGAGCTCTTCCCGATGGCCGCGGTCAGCGACTTCCACGCGTTCTACGGGAGCGGGGGAGACCAGGCGGAGCTCGAGCATCGCATGACCCGAATGCTCAGCAGCGTCGGCAGATTCGGGGCCGACCGCCATCTCGACGTGGTGCCGACGTCGCGCCACGACCTCGTGCTCGAGGTGCCCGCCCGGTAGCTTCGCACGAGGGGGGCTCCCGGACGCGATTTGGGTCTGGCCAGCAGATTCCCTACACTAGACCGGTTGCCTGTGCACCTCAGGTGCCCGGGACACAACTGAATAGTCTCCGGTGCCGGCGAAAAGCCAAGGGCACCGGCGACGAGAACCTTCAGAAACTATCCACTTCGTGGAAGGCCCACCGCAGGTCAGAGGGATTTCCTCTCATCGGCGCTGTATGGGAACCGCCACGAGAAAGGTTGACGGTCAACCATGACCATGACTGACCCGATCGCAGACTTCTTGACGCGTCTGCGCAACGCCAATTCGGCGTACCACGACGAGGTGAAACTCCCGTCGTCGAAGATCAAGGTGAACATCGCCGAGATCCTCAAGCGTGAGGGCTACATCACCGACTACCGCATCGAGGATGCGGAGGTCGGCAAGAGCCTGATCGTCTCCCTGAAGTACGGCCCCAGCCGTGAGCGCTCCATCGCCGGTCTGCGCCGCGTCTCGAAGCCGGGTCTCCGGGTTTATGCAAAGTCCACCAACCTGCCCAAGGTGCTGGGCGGCCTCGGCGTGGCCATCATCTCCACGTCGTCGGGTCTGCTCACCGACCGCCAGGCAGCCAACCAGGGCGTGGGCGGCGAAGTCCTCGCCTACGTCTGGTAGGGGAGGGAACGACATGTCGCGTATCGGAAAGAACCCCATCGAGATCCCCGCGGGCGTCGACGTCACCGTCGACGGACAGCGCGTTGCCGTCAAGGGCCCGAAGGGTGAGCTCTCGCTCACCGTCAGCGAGCCCATCACGGTCGCCAAGGAAGACAACACCATCGTTGTCACCCGCCCCAATGACGAGCGCCGCAGCCGCGCGCTGCACGGCCTGAGCCGTTCGCTGATCAACAACCTGGTCATCGGCGTCACGCAGGGCTACACCACGAAGATGGAGATCTTCGGTGTCGGCTACCGCGTCCAGGCGAAGGGCAAGGACCTCGAGTTCGCCCTCGGTTACAGCCATCCCGTGCCGATCGAGGCCCCCGAAGGAATCACCTTCGCCGTGGAGTCCCCGACCAAGTTCTCGGTCTCGGGTATCGACAAGCAGAAAGTCGGCCAGATCTCGGCGAACATCCGCCGCCTGCGTCGTCCGGACCCCTACAAGGGCAAGGGCATTCGCTACGAGGGTGAGCAGATCCGTCGCAAGGTCGGAAAGACGGGTAAGTAAGCCATGAGTGACACAGCTACCAAGACCAGCCGCAAGCCCCTCGGCAAGGACGTGTCGACGCGTCGTCGTAAGGCGACCGTCAACCGGCACTTCCGTCTCCGCAAGAAGGTCAGCGGAACCCCGGCTCGTCCGCGTCTCGCGGTCAAGCGCAGCTCGCGCCACATCCACGTGCAGCTGATCGACGACCTGGCCGGCAAGACGCTGGCCGCCGCGTCGTCGATCGAGGCCGACGTGCGTGCGGCAGGCGGCGACAAGTCGGCCCAGGCCCGCAAGGTCGGCGAGCTCATCGCCGCCCGCGCCAAGGCTGCCGGCGTCGACGCCGTCGTGTTCGACCGTGGTGGCAAGGACTACCACGGCCGTATCGCCGCGCTCGCCGATGCCGCCCGTGAGGGAGGCCTGAGCTTCTGATGACCATCTTCACCAGCTACACCCACATGACCGGAGGGAACCTCTGATGCCCGGACGTCAGCGTGACGGCGGAAACGGACCCGCCGGTAACGACAACAACCAGAACAACGCAGGTGGCGGCAACGACCGTCGCGGTGGTGGCCGCGGAGACCGTCGCGATCGCGGCGGCCGCGACCAGGACCGCAACCAGCTCGAGCGCGTGGTGACCATCAACCGCGTCTCGAAGGTGGTCAAGGGTGGACGTCGTTTCTCGTTCACCGCTCTCGTGGTCGTCGGCGACGGCCAGGGCATGGTCGGCGTCGGCTACGGCAAGGCCAAGGAAGTTCCGGCCGCGATCCAGAAGGGTGTCGAAGAGGCTCGCAAGAACTTCTTCCGCGTCCCGCTGATCGGCGGCACCGTGACCCACCCGGTTCAGGGTGAGGCCGCTGCCGGTGTCGTCATGCTGCGCCCGGCCAGCCCCGGTACCGGTGTCATCGCCGGTGGCGCGGTGCGTGCCGTGCTCGAGTGCGCAGGCGTCCACGACGTCCTGGCCAAGAGCCTCGGCTCGGACAACGCGATCAACGTCGTCCACGCCACCGTGGCGGCACTCAAGATGCTGCAGCGTCCCGAAGAGGTCGCGGCCCGCCGTGGCCTGCCGATCGAGGACGTCGCTCCGGCCGGTATGCTGCGCGCTCGCGCAGGACAGGGAGTCTGATCATGGCAGAGCTGAAGATCACTCAGGTCAAGGGCACCATCGGTACCAAGAAGAACCAGCGTGACAGCCTGCGGACCCTCGGACTGAAGGGCATCCGCCAGACCGTCACCCGCGAGGACACGCCGATCAACCGCGGCCTCATCAACGCGGTTCGTCACCTCGTGACAGTCGAAGAGGTTTAAGCAATGACCATCAAACTCCATCACCTTCGCCCCGCACCGGGGTCGAAGACCGACAAGACCCGCGTGGGTCGCGGTGAGGGGTCCAAGGGTAAGACCGCAGGCCGCGGCACCAAGGGCACCAAGGCACGTAAGAACGTGCCCGCCGGCTTCGAGGGTGGCCAGATGCCGATCCACATGCGGCTGCCGAAGCTCAAGGGCTTCACCAACCGCAACCGGATCGAGTACCAGGTCGTCAACGTCGGCGACATCGCGCGTCTCTTCCCGCAGGGCGGCACCATCGGCGTCGACGAGCTCGTCGCAGCCGGCGCGGTGCGCAAGAACAAGCTGGTGAAGGTGCTCGGCGACGGAGAGCTCTCCGTCAAGGTCGACATCACCGCCGACAAGTTCACCGCCTCCGCCAAGGAGAAGATCGCCGCTGCCGGAGGCAGCGTCACCGAACTCTGACGGATCCGACCGCCGGTCGGGCGGCAGCACCGCTGCCGTCCGACCGGCGGTTTCGGCGTCACTGTTAGAGTTTCAGACGTTGTCTGCCGCATCCGCACAAGATCGCCGCATCCCGAACATTGTCGATTGCCGAGCACACGGGGATCGGGTCGTGACCGACCCGGAACTGAACCCTCGCGTGGTCGTTCCTAGGAGGAGTTAGTGCTTTCCCCCCTCTTCGCGGCCATACGGACGCCGGACCTGAGGAAGAAGATCCTCTTCGTTCTCGGCATCATCATCCTGTATCGCCTCGGCGCGACCGTGCCGTCGCCCGGCGTGGACTACCAGGCCGTGCGGGCATGTCTGGACGAGGTCTCGGCCGGTGAGTCGAGCTCGGTCTACTCCCTGATCAACCTGTTCTCCGGCGGCGCGCTGCTGCAGCTGTCGGTGTTCGCGATCGGCATCATGCCGTACATCACGGCGTCGATCATCGTCCAGCTGCTCACGGTGGTCATCCCACGGTTCGAGCAGCTGCGCAAGGAAGGCCAGGCCGGCCAGGCCAAGATGACGCAGTACACGCGTTATCTCGCCGTGGCCCTGGCGCTCCTCCAGTCGACCGGCATCGTCGCCCTCGCCGACCGCGGCCAGCTCCTCCCGCAGTCCTGTGCGACCAGCGGTGAGGTGCTCAACGACTCCAGCATCTTCGGTCTGATGATCATCGTGCTCGTCATGACCGCCGGCGCCTGTGTCGTCATGTGGTTCGGCGAGCTCATCACCGAGCGCGGTATCGGCAACGGCATGTCGCTGCTGATCTTCGCCGGTATCGCTGCCCGTATCCCGGCCGAGGGTCGCACCATCCTCAACACCCGCGGCGGTCTCGTCTTCGCCCTCGTGTGTGTCGCCGCGCTGATCATCGTCGCGGGCGTCGTCTTCATCGAGCAGGGCCAGCGCCGCATCCCGGTGCAGTACGCCAAGCGCATGGTCGGACGCAAGATGTACGGCGGCTCGTCGACCTACCTGCCGCTGAAGGTCAACCAGGCCGGCGTCATCCCGGTCATCTTCGCGTCATCGCTGCTGTACCTGCCGCAGCTGATCGTCGAACTGACGCGCAGCACCGACGGAACGCAGTCGACGTGGCAGGAGTACGTCACCAAGTACCTGACCGATCCCAGCAACGGGGTCTACATCGCGGTCTACTTCCTGATGATCATCTTCTTCACGTACTTCTACGTGGCGGTGACGTTCAATCCGGAGGAACGCGCCGACGAGATGAAGAAGTACGGTGGCTTCATCCCGGGTATCCGGCCGGGCGCCCCGACCGCGGAGTACCTGGGCTACGTCCTCAGCCGCATCACTCTGCCCGGTTCGATCTACCTCGGTATCATCGCGGTCCTGCCGAACCTGTTCCTCGAGATCGGTAACAGCGGCAACGTCCAGAACCTGCCGTTCGGCGGCACGGCCGTACTGATCATGGTCGGTGTGGGCCTGGACACGATGAAACAGATCAACAGTCAGTTGATGCAACGCAAGTACGAAGGATTCCTCAAGTGAGACTCGTTATTCTCGGCCCGCCCGGAGCAGGCAAAGGCACCCAGGCGGAACTGCTGAGCGAAGCCCTCGGCATCCCGCACATCTCGACCGGTGACCTGTTCCGCGCCAACATCTCCCAGGGCACCCCGGTCGGTATCGAGGCCAAGAAGTACCTCGACGCCGGCAACCTGGTCCCGTCGGAGATCACCGTCGACATGGTTCGCGCCCGCGTGGGCGAGCCGGATGCAGCCAAGGGCTTCATCCTCGACGGCTTCCCGCGTTCGACCGAGCAGGCCGATGCCCTCAAGGACATCCTGGCCAATCTCGACGCCTCGCTCGACGCCGTGTTGTCCTTCGTCGTCGACACCGACGTCGTCGTGGAGCGCATGATGGCTCGTGGTCGTGCCGACGACACCGAAGAGGTCATCCGCAACCGGATGGACGTCTACACCAAGGAGACCTCGCCGCTGCTCGAGTACTACGGCGACGAGGTCAAGACCATCGACGCGGTGGGCGACATCCAGGATGTCCACCAGCGCGTGCTGAGCGCCCTCGGCGCCGGCGTCAACTGACACGCCGAGACTGCGTCCGCTGATGGGTTTTCGTAAACGCAAGCGCGTTCCGTTCCGCTCCGCCGCTGAACTGGATGCGATGGCAGCAGCGGGCGCAGTCGTCGGATCGGCTCTCGTGGCCGTCCGCGACGCCGCGAAGGTGGGGGTCAGCACCCTCGACCTCGACGAGGTCGCGGAGACCGTGATCCGCGAGGCCGGAGCAGTTCCTTCGTTCAAGGGCTACAACGGTTTCCCCGGATCGATCTGCAGCTCGGTCAACGACGTCGTGGTCCACGGGATCCCGTCGGCCGATGTCGTTCTCGCCGAAGGTGATCTCGTGTCGATCGACTGCGGTGCCATCCTCGACGGCTGGCACGGCGACTCGGCCTGGACCTTCGGGGTCGGCGAGCTGTCGCAGGCCGATGCGGATCTGTCCGAGGCCACCCGTCTGTCGATGGAGGCCGGTATCGCGGCCATGGTCGACGGCGCACGCCTCACCGACATCTCCCACGCGATCGAACTCGGCACCCGCGCCGCGGAGAAGAAGTTCAACCGTCCGTTCGGCATCGTCGACGGGTACGGCGGTCACGGCATCGGTCGCGAGATGCACATGGATCCGTTCCTCGCCAACGAAGGCGAGCCCGGTAAGGGGCCGCTACTGGTGATCGGGTCGACGCTCGCGATCGAGCCGATGCTGACCCTCGGCACCGTCGACACCACCGTGCTGGAGGACGACTGGACCGTCGTCACCGACGACGGTTCCCGGGCCGCGCACTGGGAACACACCGTCGCGGTCACCGCCGACGGCCCGCGGATTCTGACCCCGCGGCCCCACTAGTCGGTCCCTCGGCTCGTCTGCGCCACCGCCCGGAGTCTGCCGGGTCGGGGAGTTCCACTTTATTGTTCATACAGCGAACAACGATTGATCGCCGATTCGCACACCCGTTGAATGGTCATGACCGCGGAGGCGTGACCGGGCGCGGTGGATGACGAGTGTCGAGCAGAGAAGAGTGGGGACGAGATGACGACTGTGGAACTCGGCGACGGACTGAAGGTCTCCGCCCTCGGATTCGGTGGCATGTCGCTGACCGACGTCTACGGCGCGGTCTCGGATGACGATGCCCTGCGCACCCTCACGCATGCGGTCGACAGCGGTGTGACGTTCATCGACACCGCCAACGTCTACGGCAACGGGCGCAGCGAGACCACGATCGGGAAGCTGCTCAAGACCCGCCGCGACGACGTCCAGCTCGCCACCAAGTTCGGCATCGTCGGTCAGGGTGGTGTCGGGCAGCGCGGGGTCCGCGGTGACCGAGAGTACGTTCGCGAGCAGGTCGAGCTCAGCCTCGCTCGGCTGGGCACCGATCGCATCGACCTGTACTACCAGCACCGCGTCGACCCGGTCGTTCCGATCGAGGAAACCATCGGCGCGGTCAAGGAACTGGTCGAGGAGGGCAAGGTCCTGCACATCGGTCTGTCCGAGGCGACCGGTGACGAGATCCGCCGCGCGGTCAGTGTGCACCCGATCGCGGCCATCCAGTCCGAGTGGAGCGTCGTCTCCCGAGACGTCGAGCGCTTCGTGGTGCCCGCTGCCCGTGAGCACGGACTCGGGTTCGTCTCCTATTCGACCCTGGGCCGCAAGTGGCTGGCCGGGCTCCTCGACCACGACGATCTGGTCGAAGGCGATGTGCGCCTGAACATCTCGCGCTACACGCCCACCAACCTCGCGTACAACCAGCCGATCCTCGAGGAGTTCTTGCAGATCGCCGACGAGGTCGGCGTCACCGGTGCACAGCTGGCGCTGGCCTGGTTCTACACCAAGGGGCGCGAGTTCGGTCTTCCCGTCGTCTCGATCCCGGGTTCGCGTTTCGCCGAGCGGGTCACGGAGAACCTGGCCGGCGTCGACGTCGAATTGACCGCGCAGCAGGTCGGGCGTCTGGATACGTTGGCCGCCAGGGTTCGCGGTCATCGGTCCGCGCAACCGCAGTTGGTGTCCTCGGCACGCGAGTGACCCGCGACCGCGCCACTGCCGTCGCGGTCACCGCCGACGGTCCGCGGATTCTCCCCCCCCCCCGCACCCGGAGTAAGTCTCCATCCGACACGGAATCTGTGTCGAAAGCCGTTTCCGACGGGTGCATTCGTGCCGGTTCCTGTCGTTGGGAGTGTGTCGGCTCACCTCCCGTCGTACCGTTGACCATGCACTTCGACGTGTCGTGGTCCGCTGCTGTCCGCCGACTGCCCTTTACTGCCGCGCTCACGATCGCGCTGGCGGTCGTGGGTGTCGCGACCGGTTCGCTCTGGGGCCGGGCGAACGACAAATCCTGGTACCACGAGGTGGCCTTCGGTCTCCCCGCCCTGCGTGAGGGTAAGTGGTGGACACCGATCAGCTCCGCCTTCGTCGAACCCGGGCCCTGGCTGTACGCGCTCGCGTTCGTCGTCATCATCGTCGGAATGGGTTGGGCCGAATGGCAACTCGGCACGGTGAGAGCCATCCTGGTGGGCATCGGCGGCCACCTCGTCGCATGCTTCCTGACCGTCGGCCTGCTGTGGCTGCTGTCCACCGAGGTCACGTCGTGGCAGTGGGCGGAGGAACTCGCCGAGTCACGGGGCACCGGTGTCGGTGCGCTGGTCGTGTCGGCGGTCGCGGTGGCCTCGGCGACGGTCCGGTCACCGTGGCGACTACGGGTTCGTGTGCTGATGGGTGCCGTCGTCGCGATCGCGTTCCTGTTCCAAGGGACACTCGCCTCCGTCGAATACGTTCTCGCAGCGGTGATCATGCTCGTGGTCGGGGAGAAGTTCTTCGCCACCAAGGAACGCGGTTACATGCCGCGCACCCGGCGCGAGGTCCGCATGCTGGGCTGCGCGGCGTTGCTGGTGATCGCGGCCGCGAACCTGATGGTCTTCCTGTTCCCCGGCGACGGCCCGCTGGGGCCGACCGATGCCGGCGACGACTCCGTGTTCACCATGCTCATCGGTCTGGTGATCAACGTCCTCATCGCCGACCAACTCCGCAGGGGCAAGCGGTGGGCCTGGTGGGTAGCGGTCGTCCTCGGCGCGTTGAACGTCGTGTTGACCGTCCTCACCGTGGTTCTCGTCATCTTCACCGATGTGTCCACCGAGGGCGCGGTGACGTTGGGAACGACGCTGCTGTGGGCGGTGTTGCTGGCCATCCTGATCCCCGGCCGCTTCGCCTTCGCCGTTCCATGGAGGGTGCGGCATGTGGGTACGCCGGGCGACGACCCCGACGCCGACCCGGTGGACCGGGTGAAGGCCCTTCTCCGCCAGCACGGGGGCGGCACGATGTCGTGGATGACGACCTGGCCCGGGAACTCCTACCAGTTCACGTCGCCGGATGACGACCCCACCGGTGAGTCGGTGGTGACGTACCAGAACCATGTCGGAACCTTTCTGGCCCTTGCGGATCCGGTGTGCGCCCCGGATCGTCGTCGGGATGCGGTGAACGCCTTCATCGAACTGGCCGAGCGTTCTGGAGCGACGCCGTGCTGGTTCTCGATCGGATCGTCGACGTCGGAGATCGTCACCGAACGCGGTTGGCTCAGCGTGCAGATCGCCGAGGACACGATCGTCGACCTGCCCGGGCTGGAGTTCAAGGGCAAGCCGTGGCAGCACGTGCGGTCCGCGTTGAACAAGGCCGGCAAGCAGGACATCACGATGCGCATGGTGACCCTGGCCGACGAATCCTTCGCGGTGCGGACCCAGGTCCGCGCCATCTCCGAGGAATGGGTGGGGGACAAGGGCTTACCCGAGATGGGCTTCACGCTCGGCAGCGTGGAGGAGGCGATGGACCCGGCGGTGCGCGTCGCGCTCGCAGTCGATCCCGACGGGAACGTCCACGGAGTGCTGTCATGGCTGCCGGTGTACGCCGCCGGCGGTGAGGTCGCGGGCTGGACGCTGGACATCATGCGTCGACGCACCGACGGTTTCGGCCCGGTGGTCGAGTACCTGATCGCCTCGTCGGCGGTGGCCTTCAAGGACGAGGGCGCGCAGTTCATCTCGCTGTCGGGCGCACCGCTCGCGCGCACCGAGGACTTCGATCCCGAGCCGCTCGACAAACTGCTCGACGCCCTCGGCGCGGCTCTGGAGCCCTACTATGGCTTTCGGTCGTTGCACACGTTCAAGAAGAAGTTCAACCCGCGCTACGAACCCGTCTACCTTGCGTTCCGCGACGAATCCGATCTTCCCCGAATCGGTCTGGCGGTCTCGCGCGCGTACCTGCCCGATGCGACGGCAGGCCAGTTGCTCAAGCTCGCCGCGTCAGGCAAGGAGGCCTGAGCGCTCACCGGTTCCGTTCATGCTCACCCGATTTCGGTGAGCGGGAACGGATGGTGTGAGCGAACCGCAGTCAGCTGCCGGTCGCAGATGGCTCCGAGTCGGCGGCGACGACCCGGTCCGGCCGTGTGTAGACGACCATCGACTCCCCGCGGGAGAACCCGATCAGCGTGATGCCGAGGTCGTCGGCGAGATCGGCGGCCAGTGATGACGGCGCCGACACCGCGCTCAACAGCGGGATGCCCGCCATCGCGGCCTTCTGCACGAGTTCGAAGCTCGCCCGGCCCGAGACCTGGAGAACGGTGCCGGTCAACGGGAGTCGGTCGGCGAGGACCGCCCAGCCGATGACCTTGTCGACGGCGTTGTGGCGTCCCACGTCCTCGCGGACGACGAGCAGCTCACCGTCGGCGTCGAAGAGTGCCGCTGCGTGCAGTCCACCGGTCTTGTCGAAGACTTCCTGCTCGGCGCGGAGACGGTCGGGAAGTCCCAGCAACGTGTCGACGTCGACCGTCAGCGTGTCGGTCGCCGGATCGTGGGCCGATGCGATGTGGACCGATTCGATGCTGTCCTTGCCGCAGACCCCGCAGGCGCTCGTCATGGTGTTACGGCGCGTGACACCAGGCGCCGGAGGCGGGACGTGGGCGGCCAGGGAGACGTCGACGACGTTGTAGGTGTTGGCGCCGGTCGAGTCGGTGCCCGCGCAATAGCGGGCGGTGGAGTAATCGCCACCTGCGGTGATGACGCCTTCGGAGACGAGGTACCCGGCCACGAGTTCGAAATCGCTGCCGGGGGTGCGCATGGTGACGCTCAGTTGCTGACCACCCACGCGGATCTCGAGGGGCTCCTCCACAGCAAGGGTGTCGGCGCGCTGCGTCGGCGCCGCATCGCGTCGGATGCGGGTGACACGGCGTCGTGCGGTTATTCGTCCCACCGTTCCGACCCTAGCCGTCGATTCCGGATGGTCGCCGCCAAGAACAGCTCAGACGTCGAGGATGAGGGTCACCGGTCCGTCGTTGACCAGACTCACCTGCATGTTCGCCCCGAATCGTCCGGTGGCGACGGTGGCCCCGGCCGCGCGCAGGGAGTCGGCGACCGCGTCGACGAGTGGTTCGGCCACCGGCCCCGGGGCGGCAGCGTTCCACGACGGCCGGCGTCCCTTGGCGGTGTTGGCGTACAGGGTGAACTGACTGATGACCAGGATCGGCGCGTCGATGTCGGCCGCAGCCTTCTCGGGACCCTCGTCGCCGTTGAAGATCCGCAGACGCCAGATCTTGTCGGCGAGCTTCGCGGCGTGATCAGGGCTGTCGTCGTGGGTGGCGCCGACGAGGGCGACGATGCCGGACCCGCCGGCCGGGATGTCGAGTTCGCCGACGACCTTCCCGTCGACGCTCACGCGGGCTTCACTGACTCGCTGGATGACGGCTCGCACCGACCCAGGATGCCAGGCCGGGTGGTCCGATACAGGAGCAGGTCGGGCGCTGGACCTACTTGATCTCGATGTCCCCGTCGAACTCGAACGGGGTCGCCGCAGGCTTGCATCCGCTGAAGGAATCGGTGGGTGCCGGACCGTTCACCCCGACCTTGCTCGGGTCGCCCTTCCGCACCGTGATCTGTACGGCGAGTGCGTCCTTCAACGGTGCCGGGATCAGATTCGGGTCGGTGGCGCTGATCGGATACACCAGCGACGCGGTGTCGCCGTCGGTGTGGATGCAGGTGATCGGACCCCTGACCGTGAACGGCAGCGGATTGTCGTCGTCACCGGCCAGCAGGGTCGCCTCGTAGGTACCGGTGCTCTTTCCTGTGTCGTCTGTGACGCCTTCGGCCTTGATCGCAAGGACGTCGAGGTCTGCGATCTCGAGTTCGCCCTCGATCGTCAGCGATTTCGTCTCCGCGGCATTCGCAGGGGCCGAGACCCCCAGAGTTGCGAACACTGCTGCGGCGGCCAGGGCCGAGATGCCGGTAGCGCGCGCTCGGAAACCCGTCATGACAATCTCCTTCCGTCGACGACGGTCGGGTACCCAGGGGCGGGCCCGGAAAACTACGCCGAAAACCGCCCTGAGCAGCGCTCCACAGACCGCCCGACGACACTGTGTCGCCGGTAGCGCCACAGGGGGTGCATCCCAGGGGAGCTTTTCAGCGCGGGCGCAGAGCGTCGGACAGTAGAGGTGGGTCAGCTGAGCGCAAAGGTGACCGTGACGGTGAAGGTGAGCTCCTGCTCGCCCGGTTCGATGGGTACGGGTGCCGCGGCGACGTCCCGCTCGAAGGAACCGGGGGAGGCGGGCTGCTCCCGACCGCTGGTCGTCTCCTTGATGGTCAGCACCTTGCCGAGGTCGTCGCCGGCGAGCGAGGCGTACTGCTCGGCGCGACCGCGGGCGTCGTCGAAGGCGGCCTTCCGGGCCTCCTCGAGGAGTTGCGAGTTGTCGTCGATGGCGAAGGAGACGTTGCTGATCCGGGTGTTGTCGCCGCCGGCGGTGGCCGCCGCGCTCAGGACCGTCGACGCCTTCGAGATGTCGCGGATCGTCACGCGGATGGAGTTGGTCGCGACGTAGCCGCTGATCTGGCTGCTGCCACCGGGGGCGGGGCTCGAGTACTGCGGGTTCACCGACACCTGCTGGGTGGCGACGTCCTTGCGTTCCACACCGGCGTCGACCACGGCGTCGGTCACCGCGCGCACCTTCTCGCTGGTCTCGTTCAGTGCGGTGGTCACGTCGCCGGCGGTCGACTCGACGCCGATGTCGGCGCGAAGAGTGTCGGGGACGCCGCTGACCTGACCCGAACCGACGACGGTGACCGATCGTTCCTGGTCGACGGCCGGGTCGCTCCCGCAGGCGGCGAGGGCCAGGGCGAGTGCGGATGCGACGACTGCCACCAGTCCTGCGCGTCGCACCATCGACGATGTCCTCGCAATCGGGCTCATCGGTCCACCGAGTCCCGCATCAGCAGGGCGAGCAGCCAGCCGACGACCGAGACGACGATCGCGCCGAAGATCGCCGACCAGAAGAAGTCGTCGACCTCGAGACCCCAGTGGGTGGTGTTCCGGGTGATCCACGCGGTGATCTCGAGCATCAGCGCATTGATCACGATGTGGATGAGCCCCAGCGTCAGGATGTAGAAGGGGATCGAGATGATCTGCACGATCGGCTTCACGAACGCGTTCAGGAGGCCGAAGATGATCGCCACGACCAGCGCGATCCCGATCTTCTCGGCGGTCGTCGACCCGCCCACGAACTCGATTCCCGGGACGATCAGCGTCGCCACCCACAACGCCACCGCGGTGCACACGGTGCGGACCAGAAAAGCCAGCATGCGCAACAGTCTGCCAGTACGGGCGTGCCGAAAAGGCGGACTGATGTCCGAGTCGGGCGGAATGCGGCGGCCGAGCAGCACGCATTTGGACTGTTCTCGCAGTTCGCGTAACATAGATCGTCGGTGCGTCTCGCGTGCCCGCATCCGCGTGTCATCACGTGGCGCGGAGCGCTCGCACCGGGTGCAGGTCCTCGCGGACCGGTGCCCACACACTAACGGACACACACTGATTCAACCGGGTCAATGTCGCGGCACCAACTCCGGTGTCGTGGAAACGGCCAGGATCGCGGAGGAAATGGCGAAGAAAGACGGGGCCATCGAGGTCGAGGGTCGAGTGATCGAACCCCTGCCCAATGCGATGTTTCGCATTGAGCTGGAGAACGGACACAAGGTTCTCGCCCACATCAGCGGCAAGATGCGGCAGCACTACATCCGCATCCTGCCCGAGGACCGGGTCGTCGTGGAACTCTCGCCCTACGACCTCGCTCGTGGGCGGATCGTGTACCGCTACAAGTAAGACTTTCCCGGCACTCCCGGGAGAAGACTTCCCGGACATCCGTCTGGGAGGAGACCGACACCCACGCGCACGGCCGGGTTCTGGCGTGCGCGCGGGCGAGCCGAGCAGGAGAGATTGACGTGAAGGTTCAGCCGAGCGTCAAGCCGATCTGCGAGAAGTGCAAAGTGATCCGCCGCAACGGCCGGGTCATGGTGATCTGCGAGAACCTGCGTCACAAGCAGCGTCAGGGCTGATCACGCGCACCCTCCGGGTCGCTTGAATCAGAACAACTGAAGACAGACAACTGAAGAACAGAAGACCTCTCAGCACCAGCGGCGACAGACGAGTCACCGCCTACCTCCGGATCAGAGGCCGGAGCCCGTGAGGTGTGGACACACGGTTCACACAGAGCTCGCGGGACGGACTGGGAGAAGACCTCTGGGAACCGAAAAGGAAATCCGCCACATGGCACGTGTTGCTGGTGTGGATCTCCCCCGCGAGAAGCGGCTGGAGATCGCACTGACCTACATCTACGGAGTTGGGCGTACCACCTCCAAGGAGATCCTGGCTGCCACCGGTCTGTCCGCAGACCTCCGCGCCAAGGATCTCACCGACGCAGACGTCGCAAAGCTGCGTGAGTACATCGAGGCCTCGGTGAAGGTCGAGGGTGACCTGCGACGCGAGGTGCAGGCCGATATCCGTCGCAAGATCGAGATCGGCTCCTACCAGGGTCTGCGCCACCGCCGTGGACTGCCCGTCCGTGGACAGCGCACCAAGACCAATGCCCGCACTCGTAAGGGCCCGAAGAAGACCATCGCCGGGAAGAAGAAGTAATGCCTCCGAAGTCACGTAGCGCAGGCCCCAAGAAGGGCACCCGCCGTCGCGATAAGAAGAACGTCCCGCACGGCCACGCACACATCAAGTCGACGTTCAACAACACCATCGTGTCGATCAGCGACCCCAGCGGAAACATCATCAGCTGGGCGTCGTCGGGCCACGTCGGTTTCAAGGGCTCGCGCAAGAGCACCCCGTTCGCGGCTCAGCTCGCGGCCGAGAACGCTGCGCGCAAGGCCCAGGAGCACGGCGTCAAGAAGGTCGACGTTTTCGTCAAGGGACCGGGTTCGGGTCGCGAGACCGCGATCCGCTCCCTGCAGGCAGCCGGCCTCGAGGTCGGCACCATTTCCGATGTCACCCCGCAGCCGCACAACGGTTGCCGTCCGCCCAAGCGGCGTCGGGTCTAGTCGGGAAAGGGAGGAACAGAGAAAATGGCTCGTTATACCGGCCCCGCAACAAAGAAGTCTCGTCGCCTTCGCGTCGACCTGATCGGTGGTGACGCCGCATTCGAGCGTCGCCCCTACCCGCCCGGCCAGCACGGCCGCTCGCGGATCAAGGAGAGCGAATACCTGCTCCAGCTGCAGGAGAAGCAGAAGGCGCGCTTCACCTACGGAGTGATGGAGAAGCAGTTCCGTCGCTACTTCGAGGAAGCCAACCGTCGTACCGGCAAGACCGGTGACGAACTGCTGAAGCTCCTCGAGACCCGTCTCGACAACGTCGTGTACCGCTCGGGCATCGCGCGGACCCGTCGTCAGGCTCGCCAGCTGGTCAGCCACGGCCACTTCACCGTCAACGGTGTGAAGGTCGACGTCCCCAGCTACCGCGTCAGCCAGTACGACATCATCGACGTCCGTCCGAAGTCGCTGCAGACCGTCCCGTTCCAGATCGCCAAGGAGCTCGTCGGCGATCGTCCGGTCCCGGGTTGGCTCCAGGTCGTGCCCTCGACCCTGCGCATCCTCGTGCACTCCGTGCCCGAGCGCGCTCAGATCGAGGTCCCGCTGCAGGAACAGCTCATCGTCGAGTTCTACTCCAAGTAGTCCTTCGAGCAAGACCAGCCCGACAGCTACCTGCTGTTCGGTTCACTTTCTAGGTCGTCATATAGCGGGCGGCCAAAGGAGAAAACGAAATGCTCATCTCACAGCGACCCACCCTCACCGAGGAAGTCATCGCCGAGAACCGGTCGAAGTTCGTCATCGAACCGCTCGAGCCGGGCTTCGGTTACACCCTCGGTAACTCGCTGCGTCGTACCCTGCTCAGCTCGATCCCGGGTGCTGCCATCACCAGCATCCGCATCGACGGTGTCCTCCACGAGTTCACCACCGTCCCCGGGGTCAAGGAAGACGTCACCGACATCATCCTGAACCTCAAGGGCCTCGTGGTCTCCTCGGACGAGGACGAGCCGGTCACCATGTACGTGCGCAAGCAGGGTCCGGGCACCGTCACCGGCGCCGACATCGTGCCCCCGGCCGGTGTCACCGTGCACAACCCCGATCTGCACATCGCAACCCTGAACGACAAGGGCAAGCTCGAGATCGAGCTCGTCGTCGAGCGGGGCCGCGGCTACGTGCCGGCCGTGCAGAACAAGGCGTCGGGTGCCGAGATCGGCCGTATCCCGGTCGACTCGATCTACTCGCCGGTGCTCAAGGTGACCTACAAGGTCGAGGCCACCCGTGTCGAGCAGCGCACCGACTTCGATCGGCTCGTGCTCGACGTGGAGACCAAGAACTCGATCAGCGCGCGTGACGCGCTGGCGTCGGCGGGCAAGACCCTGGTGGAGCTCTTCGGGCTCGCCCGGGAGCTCAACGTCGAGGCCGAGGGCATCGAGATCGGACCGTCTCCGGCGGAGGCCGACCACATCGCGTCGTTCAGCCTGCCGATCGAGGATCTGGAGCTGACCGTCCGTTCGTACAACTGCCTCAAGCGCGAGGGTGTTCACACCGTCGGCGAGCTGGTTGCCCGGACCGAGTCGGATCTGCTCGACATCCGCAACTTCGGCCAGAAGTCGATCGACGAGGTCAAGGTCAAGCTGCACGCGCTCGGTCTGTCCCTCAAGGACAGCCCGGCCAGCTTCGATCCGTCGCAGGTCGCCGGTTACGACCCCGCCACCGGTACGTGGTCGGAAGACGCGTCGTTCGACGCCGATTCCGGTGAGGATTTCGCCGAAACCGAACAGCTCTAGTCGCGTCGCCGCGGCAAGCTGTCACGCTCGCCCAAACCCTGACTTCCCGCTCGAGTGATCGGGAGTCCTCCTAGGAGAAGACAATGCCCAAGCCCACCAAGGGTGCCCGCCTCGGCGGGTCGGCCAGCCACCAGAAAGCGATGCTGGCGAACCTCGCCACCTCGCTCTTCGAGCACGGCCGCATCACCACCACCGAAGCGAAGGCCAAGCGCCTGCGCCCGTACGCGGAGAAGATCATCACCCACGCCAAGGCCGGCAAGCTGGCCAACCGCCGTGAGGTGCTGAAGGACATCCGCAACAAGGACGTCGTGCACACGCTGTTCGACGAGATCGGCCCGTTCTTCGCCGATCGCAACGGTGGCTACACCCGCATCATCAAGACGCTGCCGCGCAAGGGTGACAACGCCCCCATGGCCGTGATCGAGCTGGTTCGCGAGACCACCGCGTCGAGCGAGGCCTCTCGCGCGACCCGTGTCGCCGCCTCGAAGAAGGCCGCTGAGGAGAACGTGGTGGAGGCTGTTGAAGCCGACGCCACCGACGCCGAGGTCGCCAACGCCGACGCCGTCGCCGAGGCTGTCGACGACGAGTCGACCGCCGCCACCGCCGTCGAGGCGGAAGAGGCCGACGCAGAAGACGACAAGAAGTAGTCGACTGAGTCGAGAACTGCTGACCGAACCCGTCGGCCCGGATTCCGGTGCCGGCGGGTTCTGTCGTCTGCGCTTCGACCTCGGTTACGACGGCACCGATTTCGCCGGGTGGGCACGGCAGATCGGGCAGCGCAGCGTGTGCGAGGAACTCGAGACCCGGTTGTCGACGATCCTGCGGGTGCCGGTACGGCTGACGGTGGCAGGCCGGACCGACGCCGGGGTCCACGCGACGGGGCAGGTTGCGCATGCCGTCGTCCCGAGGTCGGCGCTGGAGACCCGGTCGATCTCCGGGGACCCGTCGACGCTGGTCGGTCGGCTGGCGAAGATGTGCCCGGACGACATCCGGGTGAAAGAGGTCCGGGTGGTCCCGGACGTATTCGATGCGCGATTCTCCGCGCTACGCCGCCACTACCGTTACCGGCTCGACGACTCGCGGTGGGGACCGGAACCGGTGGTGGCCCGCACGACTGCGACGTGGCGTCGCCCGCTCGACGTCGACGCGATGAACGCCGCATCGTCGGAGCTGTTGGGATTGAACGACTTCGCCGCGTTCTGTCGCCGGCGGGAGGGCGCGACGACGATCCGCGACCTGCAGCGTTTCTCGTGGACCCGTGACGCGGACGGTGTGCTCGTCGGCGAGGTCAGCGCGGACGCATTCTGCTGGTCGATGGTGCGGTCGTTGGTGGGTGCGGTCGCCAGCGTCGGCGACGGTCGGCGGAGCGTCGACTGGTGCCGTGCGCTGCTCGCGGAGAAGACGCGCAGCCCGCAGGTGCCGGTGGCCGAGGCCAGGGGACTGTGTCTGGTCGGCGTCGACTATCCCGCCGACGACGAACTCGCCGCCCGCAACACGGTGACCCGCGACGTGCGCGGGTCCACCGGTTGCTGCGGCGGCTAGTTCCCGAGCTTGAGGCCGTTCTTGTCGCGGACACTCCCGGTCAGCATCATGATGCCGTCGACGAGCGCCCAGATCGCGACACCGAAGATCAGCACGAAGCCGATGAGGAAGATCGCGGTGATGTAGCCGATGATCGTCAGGCCGAGCTGGATACCGCCGATGGTGTTGTCGCCGATGTAAAACCGGCCGACGCCGAGCGTGCCCAGGAAGATCTGCAACAGACCCGCCACGATTTTCGACTTGTCCGACAGCGGCTCGCCGGTCGCCGGGTCGCGGCCGTACGGCGCGGTCGGGTCGGGCGCTCCGGGATATCCGTATCCGGCCGGTGCGCCGTACTGGGGTGCACCGTACTGAGGTGAGCCGTACTGAGGTGAGCCGTACTGGGGTGCACCGTACTGGGGTGAGCCGTACTGTCCGGCCCCGTACTGCTGTCCGGCCCCGTACTGAGGCGGGGTGCCGTACTGCTGCTGGTTGTCGTACCCCTGCGATGCGCCGTCGGCTGACCCGTAGGACGGAGGTGTGTATCCCGCGTTCGGATCGGTGCCGTAGGCGGGGGTGCCCGGCGGCGAGGTGTCCTCGGCCGGGGGCTTCTTGACGAAGTCGAACGGCTTGTCGCCGGGGTTCTCCGGGCTGGTCATCGGTCGGTCCTCCTCGGTGGGTCCTGCGTGGTGTCGTCGTGGGGGTGGGGCGGGGTCGTGTGGTCAGGCCATCGCGGCAAGGGTGCGGGCATAGTTGACGCGACCCGAGACGTCACCCATCGTGACCGGCGAATACGCCGGGATGTTGGTGACGTGCATGAAGCCGCCCGCGCCGCGCACGGTCACCTGGATGTATCCGGTGGTTCTGCGTTCCTTCATCAGCAGGAACAGCAGGCTGAGAAAGCACACCATGAAGAACCCCACGATGGCCAGTACCAGACCCGTCTGTGACATCCGTTCGGTCGACACGGACATGTCGGTGACTATCCACTGGGTGCCGGCGATCGGGCAGGTGCCCGACGGCGTGATGACGTGGTTCTGGGTGCACGTGATGTCGCCGATGACAACGAGGGGCTGCTCGGGGACCGGTGCGGCGCCGTGCTGATACGGTGCCGGATTCGGTTGTGGCGCACCGTACCCGGGCACGGCGAAACCCGGACTCGAGTCGTACTCGGAAGGTTGATGGCCGAACGGCGTCGTGCCGTTCCCGTCCCCCGGATAGGTCATGGACTCATCGTGGCACAGACCTGTGACGCACCGACGGCGATGCGCGTGCTCAGGTCGCGTTGCGCTCGTCCTCGAAGGCTCCCATGACGATGTCGAGGGTGTCCTCGTCGTCGATGAAGTCCTGCGGGTGCGCGCCCTCGGACAGCAGATGCCGCCAGTTCAGCGGGTCGAACACGATGGGGTCGTGCCGCGACAGGAAGTCGATGACCACCCGGCAGAATCGTTCCGGGTCGTCGCGAAAGGGGAAATGCCCGGCGCCGGAGAAGGTTTCGAGCTCCGAGTGCGGGATCGCCGAGTGGGCGAGCTCGGCGTGGTGATAGGGGATGACGATGTCCTCGTCGCCCCAGATCAGCAGGACCGGGAGTCGTTCGGTGAGATAACAGCGGTCGAGCATGGTGACCGATTGTCCGCGCCAGTCGACGACGGCTCGCAACGTCCGCAGGAACGCCGCGCAGGCGGTCGGGTCGGCGAGATCACCGAGGACGCGCATGAGGTCCTCGTGGTCGGCCAGAAGGCGTTTCGGTGGTGCGGTCACCGAGGCGAACGGAAGTACCGGGACGGCGGCGACGGCCTTGGCCGCGACGCGCAGTCCGGGCACGACGCCCGGGATCCGCAGCGCGGACAGGGCCTGGTGCACGACGGGCAGCGAGATGAGGCGCAGGGCCGGATTGACCTCCCGCGTCACACCGCCCGCCGCGACGAGGACGAGGCGCTCGACGAAACGGGGGAACTGGTAGCAGAACTGCATGGCCACGCCACCGCCGAGCGAGTGGCCGACGACGGTGACCTTGGTGTGGCCCAGAACGACCAGCAGGTCGCGCATGCCGTTGGCGAAGGCGGGAACCGAGTAGTCGGCGCGCGGCTTGTCGGAGCGGCCGTGACCGAGGAGGTCCGGCGCGATGACCGTGTAGTGCTGCGCCAGGATCGGGATGACCTCGTCCCACGTCGACGAGTTGTCGCCGATCCCGTGGATGAGCAGGAGCGCCGGACCGCTGCCGGCGATCCGGTAGGCGCGGCGGTAACCGTGGATCGTGTGGTACTCGATGCGGACGTCGGTGTCCGAGACGGGCCGCAGGGCCGGAGCCGGCGGCTTCGACGGACCGGGGGTCTTCGACGGCATTGTGGTTCCCCCTTTTGCTCGAGGTGTGCTGCTCACGGTCGAGTAAACCCCACCTGAACGGAGTTCGCGCGTCGGCGGTCGGGTGGGACGGATGACCAGGCCGGTTGCTCGTGGGGATGCCCCTGCGGCCGGTGGGGTCGTTCGGTCGGAACACCGCTCTCACCTGCACGAACCGTTTACTGTGGGGCCTGATGAATCCGTTCGACGTCGAGTCCTTCGTGACCACCGGTGGCCTGATCGGTCTGTGCTTGCTCGTCTTCGTCGAGACCGGGTTGTTGTTCGGCGTGATCTTCCCCGGGGACTCGCTCCTGTTCACCGCCGGTGTGTTCGCGGCGCAGCCGGACCCGTTCGCACCGGTCTGGCTGGTGGTCCCGCTGGTGGCGCTCGCCGCGATCGCCGGGGACCAGTGTGGCTACCTCATCGGTCGGCGTCTGGGCCGAAGCGTCGTCGAGGGTCGGATGATGCAGCGCATCGGACCCCAGTACGTGGCGAGGACCAACGCCTTCTTCGACCGTTTCGGGCCGTTGACGGTCTTCTTCGGCAGGTTCATCGGCATCGTCCGAACGTTGGTACCCCTCACCGCGGGTTTCAGCGGGATGTCCTACCGCGCGTTCACGTTCTTCAGCGTCCTGGGGAGCTTCGCGTGGGCGGGCGGGATCATCGTGGCCGGCTACCTGCTCGGCAACGTGCCGATCGTCCGCGACAACATCGAGGTACTGATCATCGCCTCGGTGCTCACGGTGGTGGTGCCGATGGCCCTCCAAGCTGCGCGACGCTGGCGGGCGTCGAGACGCCGGCAGGGTGAGGCGGCAGCGGTGGACGCGACCCTGCCGGAGAATCAGGTCCCGCCGGAAGCACGCTGAGACGGCGGTCTACCCGAGGTACGGCTCTTCACGCGGCAGCGTGGTGCCCGAGAAGTCGTCGGCGATCGTTGCCGCGAGTTCGACGAACGACCGCTTGGCGGCCTTCGACATCAGCTCGAGGTCGACGTCGGCGCCCTCGGCGAGATGGTCGTCGAACGGGATCTTGTGCACCGCGCGGCACCTGGTGAGGAAGTGCTGACCGAGCTGATCGGTGTCGATGGTCGACGACCCCGGACGCGACGAGCTCAGCACGACGACGGCCCGCGACACGAGGTGCCCGAAGCCGTGGGCCTCGAGCCAGTCCAGGGTGGCGCCGGCACTGCGCGCGCCGTCGAGCGCCGGCGAGCTGACCAGGATGATCGTGTTCGCGAGGTCGAGCACGCCGTTCATCGCCGAGTGGCTCAGGCCGGTGCCGCAGTCGGTGATGATGATGTTGTAGAACCGCTGGAGGATGGTGACGACCCCGCGGTACTCGTCCTCGTTGAACGCCTCGGCCATCGCCGGATCACGTTCGGAAGCAAGGACTTCCAGGCGACTCGGGGCCTGCGACGTGTGGGCGCGGACGTCGGAGTAGCGGTAGACGTTCTGGTCGGCGAGCAGGTCGCGGACCGTCGAGCGTGTCTGTTGCGGGATGCGCTGCGCGAGCGTGCCGAGGTCGGGGTTGGCGTCGACGGCGATCACCCGGTCGCCGCGCAGGGACGCGAAGGTCGAGCCGAGGCCGACGGTGGTCGTGGTCTTGCCGACACCGCCCTTGAGCGACAGGACCGCGATGCGGTAATCGCCGCGCACGGGTCGGTTCACACGTTCGAGCAGCTGCTGATAGGCGATGTCGCCCTGCGACTCACCGGGATTGATGGCACCGGCCGACAAGGTGTGGACGGCGCGTCGCCAGCCGCGGCTCGGAGCGCGCCGGGCCTTGCGGATCAGTGCGACCTCGTCCAGCGACGGGCCACCCATCGGCGGGCCGTAGCCTCCGGGCGCCTGCTGAGGCGCATACGCAGGTGCGGGTCCGGTGCCCGGGCCGAACTGTCCCGGTGGCATCGGTCCGTTCCCTCCCGGTGGACCGGCGGGATGTGCGGGGCCCGGAGCCCCGGGCTGCGGGAACGGCGGCGGCTGGTGACCCGCCGGCGGGGTTGCCTGGTCGTATGGGGGCACCGGTCCCGGCTCGAAGGGCGGCCCGGCGAGCGGCGCCTGGAAGTCCGGTCCCGGCGTCGGAGGCGGGCCGGGGAAACGGGCGGGCTCCGGTGCCGGCGGGGTGCGGCGACCGACGGGGTCGTGCGGCCATGTCTCGACACCGGGGCCGACCTGATCGGTCGCAGCTTCCTTGGGCGGGCGCGGTGTATCGGGGCGCGGGGATGAAACGGGATTCGACGGCGCGGGGCCGGGCGCCGGCGGGAAGTCGGCCTTTCGGCCGTCGTCGGCGGGAGTTCGAGGCGGCTGCGGAGGCGGCGTCGGCTCCTGCGGAGGCGGGGCGAACTGCAGCCACGGGGGTGGTGCCGGCGCGTCCGCGCCGTTGGGCGTCGTCGAGTTCTCGTGCGTCATCGGGGAATCCTCTGGTCTTGCGGCCGGGCCGACCTGGCGCGAGCCGTGGTCTGTGCGCGAACGTGATCGGCGGCAGCATGCGAGGATCGATGAGGCATCGATCCTCGTGCGTCTGCTTGCACTCTGACCGACTCCGGCAGCGTCGACGGCAGTCTACCGAAGGGTATGAGAGGATCTCGGACGAGATCCACAGTTCATCTCACACTCTCGCTTCGACATACCGAATTCGACGTGTGGTGGTGTTGATCGAGTTGTGGCAGGATCAGGCACTTGAACCTCAGGTGCGAGGCGGGGCGGCACCGTGATCGTGGTCAGTCGACGACGCGGTGAACCGGCATCTGGGGGAGGCGGTTTCATCGAACGGGAATTCGATGGAACCGGGAGGGACCCCGTCTGCGTCTAAATCGACGTGAAGGGGGGTTCGGCTTCGATGAGCTACACCGAAGAGACGGCGGCGCGTTCCGATGATGCGCGCGACGACGATCCGTGGGCCGTCGTCCATCAGTTGTCGCAAGCGCGTTCGCGGTCGGGTGGTCTCGCCGTCCGGACGACGGCCCAGGGCCTGCCGGTGGCCGTGCACATCGCCTCCACCGAACTCGACAAGCATCCGGAACTGCTGGCCGCCGACATCCTGCGCCTCTGTAGGCAGTCCGCGATGTCGGCCGGAATCCGCCTGCGGGAGAACCTGCTTGCGGCCGGGGTGGATCGGGATCTCGTCAACGAGATGAAGCTGCCGCAACCCGAGGACCTGGCTGCGGCCGAAGAGCGCGACGACGAGGAAGCCGACGCCACGGCGTCGTGGTTGCGCCGATGAGCTGGGCGATGGACGAACTCGAGGCACGTGCGGCCCGTCAGCTCGACGGCCTGCGGTCCTTCCAGGAGAGCCTCGAGGCGATCACGGTGACGGTCACCTCGGCCGACGGCCTGGTGACGGTCGAGGTGGACGCCAAGGGGGCGTTGGTAGACCTGCGGCTGGCGCACGGCGCGAACGAACTCGGCGCCACCCGGCTCGGTGAACAGATCGTGGCGACGTCGGCCCTTGCCGCACAACGGGTCTACGCGCGGGTGGCAGCGGTGACCGAGGACTTCAACGAATCATTCGGCGACATGCTCGGCGCGCGTCCGGCGGGTGAATGACGTGAACCGGCCAACAGACGGTCGATCGACAGGACTTGCACTCACGAGGGGGTTGCGATGACGAACGTGAAAGTGACATCCGAAGCGCTCGAAGGCTTCGCGGCGACGAATGCGGCGATGGCCTCGGCCATCGGAACGGCCGGGTCGATCGACGCCGCGGCCAACACGGCCGCGATGGTCCCGGTGTTCGGCCTCATCGGGCAGGAGTTCCTCGCGTCGTTCATCTTCGCGCAGGCCAACCATCTGATGTCCGTCGGGCAGCTCGCCGCGGTACACGCCGCGACCGCCGCCTCCACCGTCGCGGGTCTCGCCGAATACGAGGGCACCGATGCCGCGACCGCCGCGGCGATCCGTTCGGTGCTGTGAACCCGATCCCTCCGATGCCAGGCCCGTTGCCCGGCGTCCCGGATGTGCCTGCACTCAGTCATATGACCGTGCAGGAGATGATCGACGCGAGTCCGCTGGGGCCGATCCTCGATCGCACGGTCGCCGATGTGCTCGGGGGCCTCGGGCTACCGCCGCTGCCGGTACTTCCGCCGTTGCCGCCGATGCCCGGTTTGCCGCCGATACAGCCGCCCGACCTCAGCATGTTCATCAAACCGATCACCGACCTGCTGGGTGGCTTCGGCACCGGTGACCTGAGCGGCGCCGGCTTCGACCCGACGATCATCTTCGACAGCCTCACCAAGGTGCTCGAGACGTCGATGACGATGGGGCAGAGCGCACTCAAGCTCGCCGATCAACTGTGGGCGGGTCAGGGTGCGGCCGGAGCGGCCACCAAAACCGCCGAGGCCGGTACCAACAGCACCGCGCTGGCCGCGCAGGGGTCCGGGATCTCGATCGACACCAAGACAGCGACCGCCATCGTCGCCAAGGGGCTGGCCGTGGTCCAGGGCATCGTCGCGGCGACGGTCGCCAAGCTCTCGGCTCTGGTGCCGGTCATCATGAGCCCGGCGATCGCGGTCGGTCTCAGTACCGCAGCCGTCGTCGCCGGGGCCGGGCTGGAACTGGCCACCGCGGCGGTCGCCGTGACCCGGGCCGAATTGCTCGCCCCCACTACCGCGATGACCGCCAACGGTGCGCCGGTCGCGATCACCGGCGCGCCGACCGCGGGTGCGGGGCAGTCGCCGTTCACCCTGGCGAGCTCGGTTCTCGACGTCGTCTCCCCGGCGGTGTCCACGGCCGCCGAACTGCCGTCCACGCTCATGCAGCCGATCAGCAAGATGCTCAGCGTCAACCCGGATTCGGCGATCGTCGCCCCCGCCGGGAGCCCGCTCGCCAAGGCCAAGGGGGCCGGAGGCGGCGGCGGAGGTGGAGGCGGCGGCGGTGGTGGCGGCGTCGGCGGGATCGGCGGCATGATGACGCCGTTGAGTGCCTCCCGACCGACCGTGCCGACCGGTTTCGGCGTCGGCGAGCCGGCCATGGGATCGTCGGCGGCTCCGCGTGTCTCGACCACACCCGCGGCGATGCCGATGGGCGGCGCCCCGATGGGTGCAGCCGGCGCCGGTGCCCGCGGGGCGGGCGCCTCCGAAGGCCAGCACAGCGTGCCCGACTACCTGGTGACCGAAGACAACGGGCGTGCGGTGGTCGGTGACGACCCCGAGGTCGCGCCTGCGGTCATCGGACACGACGAGGCGGCCGAGGCCGATCCGGGTCCTGATATCGAACTACGGCTGGGTGTGCCCGGTCTGACACGAAACGAGGAAGCATGAGCAACGCGCAACTCCGCGTCGAACCCGCCGAGCTGATGTCGGCGGCAGTCGATCTCGACAAGATCGCGGACCGCCTCGAGATGGCGCTCACCGGTGCGGGGCCGAAGCTCACCGTCGACGCCCAGGGACGCGACGAGGTGTCGACCGCAACCGCGGCCAGCTTCACGAAGGTGGCTCGGGACTTCGAGAAGGACTCGGCCACAGGTGTTCTCGAGCTCCGCAAGATCGCTGCCCTGCTACGGGCACAGGCCGCCGGCTTCATCGAGGGCGAGGCCGAGGCGGCCGCGGCCTTCAAGCTCCAGGTGTAGGCCACAGAACCGGCCGCTGCCGCAGCTGCGGCAGCGCTCGGATACCGCATCAGACTCGTCGTCCAGCAGAGGGGAGGGACCATGACCAGCACGACCGGAGCCGGCTTCACCGGCGTCAACTGGGACTCACGTACCAGTGAACAACTGGCGGCCGACCTCGGCGCCGGGCCGGGTCCTGCGCCCCTGGCGGAAGCGGGAGCCGCGTGGGCGGCGCTCGCGACCGAGATCGGCGAAGCCGGGATCGAGTACGCGGCGGTCCTCGGACGGCTGGGCGTGCACTGGCAGTCCGCCCACACCAGTGCGGCGTTCGAGAAGCTCACGAAGCTCGCGCCGTGGTTCGCCGAGACCGCCGCCGAGGCGGCCGAGAACGCCATCCGTGCCGAGGCGCAGGCCGCGGCCACCACCGTCGCGCGTCTCAACATGCCCAATCTCGCAGAGGTCGAGGTGGTGGAGAAGTTCCACGAGATCGCCACCACCGCAACAGCTGTCGCCCCGATCATCGCGGGCGCCGCGGCCGAGGCCGAACGTGCGATGGCCCAGCAGCGGATGCGTGCCGCCCGCGTCATGCAGACGTACGAGAACGCGACGGAGCCCGTGGGTAAACCGTGGCCGTCCTCCCGTCGAGCCCCCGACCTGGTGTCCGGAGAGGCGCTCGCGTCGGAGGAGGCCGCCGCGGCCCGTGCCGCCGCGCCACCCGCGGTCACGCCTCCGATGACTCCGGCGATGCCGCCGATGACGGGTGGGATGCCCGGGGTGTATGCGCCGCCCGCCGAAAAGCTTCGGTACGCACCGACTGTCGTGGCGAGTGCGGGATCGTCGGCCGCCACACCGATTGCAGCGCAAGCGAGTTCGACCCCCACACCGGGCCCCGGTGTGCCGCCACCGGTCGCACCCGGGATGGCTGCGGCCGCCGATCGTGGCGCCACGATCCGCGGTGTCGCCGTCGAATCCGAGGCGGTGCCTACCGACGACGGCCTGGCCCGGGCGTCGGACAGTCTCGACACCCCGTTGACCTGGGCTGACGTCGAGACCTCAGATCGTCCTGCGGCCCACTACGTCTCGGCGTCGGACGCCGAATCGCCGAAGGTCGATCCGCGGTACCTGTCGGAGACGCTGTTGCTCGGGAACCCGGGGGACCGCCCATGTTGAGGACAACCCACGACGCCCCCGTCGCGCTCGACGCGGCCGTGCTTCGGCGACTCGGCGACCGCTTTGGCGTGCAGACCTGGCCGGTGGTCCTCGACATGCCCGTCGGCGCCGCGGACGAGACCGCCCAGCGTCTGTCCGACCGGGAGAACGATGCGGCCATCGCCGCCCTCGACCTGGTGGACCACGACGAGCCCGTCCCGTGGCTGGCCACCGTGCTCCGCGCCCTGTCGCGGCCCGAACGCGAGATCGAGATGCGTAGCTTCACCGAGACCGGTGTGCGACGAATCTGCCTGGCTCGCAGTGGGTACGAGCACGTCCTGGCCGAGCGTGTGGGTGATCGCCTCGATCTGGCCGTCGTCGAGATCGCCGACCTCGACGCCGTGGCCGACCTCCTGCGCTCCCGGTTCGACGACGCCACCCCGTGCGAGTTCACGTCGTTCTCGGTTCCCACCGACGAACTGGTCGACGGTCTCGGCCGTAGCGGCTCGGCCACCGAGATCACCGACGCGTTGTACACGCTCGGCGCACCGCTGTCCGATGCCGTCGTCATCTCCTCGGCATTCGCGTCCTGCCGGGTGCGCACCGAGATCGTCGCCTCGGCAAACGAGGACGGACGATTCTCTCGATCTTCTGGGGCCCTGGCCGTTTTCGACACCGCCAGGGGGCGGATCGTGTCGAGCCCCAGCAAGTCTCCGGACGGTCGGGTGTGGACCACCCTCTCACCGGGTTCGGGTCATCGGATCGCGCAGGCCGTACGCCTGCTGATCGAGACCCTCCCGGACGGGACGTGGTCGACATGATCGGGGTCGGGGGATCTCGCGGTCCATACCGCCGTGGGAAACAACTGTCAGCGGTATCTGTGTCACGGATACCAACGGGGGCATCGCCAAACGGTGCCGTTACACAGGAGGAGAACTCATGCTGAATCTGCCCGGAGCAGGCGGCGCCGGAGTGAAGGTCGATGTCGCGGAGGGCCAGGCCACCGCTGCGGCGGTCGGCGGGATCGTCGCGGACATGAAGGAGACGATCGGGGTGATCCAGAAGCACGCTGCGAACACCACCCCGACGTGGCAGGGCAAGGCGGGTGCCGCGTTCGACGGCACGCACACCGACTGGAACAAGGAAGCCAACACGCTCAACCAGCTTCTCGATCAGATCAAGGCGCAGATGACCAACGGCTTCGCCGGTTACGAAGACCAGGACTCGGCTGCCGCCGGGCACTTCGGCGTCTGACCTTCCCACCCTCTTCGAAAGGCATTCTCATGACCATCAATTACGACTTCGCGGCACTGGGCGACCTGAGCAGTGGGCTCGGTCGCGCCTTCCAGCAGCTCGACGACCAGAACACGCAGCTGAAGAACCAGGTCGCCGCACTCGACGGCAACTGGAATTCGGCGCAGGCGAAGGCCGCGTACCTCGAGGCGCAGGCGAACTTCGACCGTGCCTTCGCGCAGTCGCGCGAGCGTCTCATGGCGCTGCAGAACGGCGTCACCAACGCCAGCCGCACCATGTCCGACACCGATTCCTCCATCGCGAGCGGCTTCCGTTCGCTCGCTTGAGTGGGTCGATTCGACGGGGACTCCGCGGTCACACGCTGGGGTCCCCGTCGTCGTCTGTCCGGATGACTCGGTGTCCGCCGGCGAGCGTTTCGACAGGCCGACGACAACCTCCGCGGGCGAGGGGATGAGTGCGATAGCGTCGCACCTGACAGTCCCCGTGGCGCCCGTACCCGGCGGACTCAGCGCTCGATGAGGAGGTAGCAGTGACGTCTGCGAAAGCCGCCGGAGAGGGCCGGGAGACCTTCACCCGGAACTCCGGATTCATCTTCGCCGCGATCGGATCCGCGGTGGGGCTCGGCAACATCTGGCGCTTCCCCGGCGTCGCCTACGAGAGCGGTGGTGGGGCCTTCCTCATCCCGTACCTCGTCGCGCTGCTGACCGCGGGAATCCCGGTACTGTTCCTCGACTATGCGGTCGGCCATCGCTTCCGTGGGACCGCGCCGCTGTCGTTCCGGCGGATCAAGAAACCGGTCGAGGCGCTCGGCTGGTTCCAGACCGGCCTGCTGTTCGTCATCGGCGTCTACTACGCAGCGGTCATCGCGTGGGCGCTCAGCTACTTCTTCTTCTCCTTCAACCAGAGCTGGGGCGATGATCCGGCCGGCTTCTTCACCGGCGAGTACCTGAAGGTCGGTGATCCGGGTGTCTCCACGACGATCGTCGGCGGAGTCGCGCTGCCCCTGATCGTGGTGTGGCTCGCGGTCCTCGCTGTGCTGCTGCTCGGTGTCGCGAACGGCATCGAGAAGGTCAACATCGTTTTCATCCCGCTGCTGTTCATCGGGTTCGCCGGACTGGTGATCCGCGCGGTCACGCTGCCCGGTGCCGTCGACGGCCTCAACGCTCTGTTCACCCCGAAGTGGGCGGCGCTGAAAGACCTCGACGTATGGATCGCGGCGTACAGCCAGATCTTCTTCTCGCTCTCGATCGCGTTCGGCATCATGATCGCCTACGCCTCGTTCCAGCGGCGTAAGGCCAACATGACCAGTTCCGGTCTCGTCGTGGCGTTCGCCAACTCCTCGTTCGAGATCCTCGCCGGCATCGGCGTGTTCTCCGCCCTCGGTTTCCTCGCCTACCAGCAGCAGATCGCGGTGTCGGATCTGGAAGGCCTCACCGGACCGATCCTGTCGTTCGTGACGTTCCCGGCGGTGATCTCGGAGATGCCCGGCGCGGCGTTCTTCGGCGCACTGTTCTTCGGCTCGCTGGTGGTCGCCGGCTTCACCTCGCTGATCTCGCTGATGATCGGCGTCTCCGCAGGCATCCAGGAGAAGTGGGGACTCTCGCGGACCAAGGCGGCGGTCGGTGTGTCGGTGGTGTGCGGTCTCATCTCGCTCGGGCTGTTCTCCACCACCTCGGGGCTCATCGCCCTCGACACCGTCGACATGTTCGCCAACAACGTCGGGGTGGTCTCCTCGGCCATCCTGATGACCATCATCATGATCTGGGTGCTGCGCCGCGGCGACATGTTGCGTCACCATCTCAATGCGGTGTCGACGTTCAAGGTGGGCAGGATCTGGCTGGCCCTCGTCGGCGTGGTAGCACCGATCTTCCTGACGATCATGCTCGTCCAGAAGGTGTGGTCGGTGATCGACGAAGGCTACGAGGGATACCCGACCTGGTACATCACCGTATTCGGCTGGGGCACCATCGCGCTGCTCGTCGTTGCTGCCGTGGGCCTGTCCCTGCCGTCGTGGAAGGGGCGCGACAACCCCGACTTCCTGCCATGGCCACCTCTTCCCGAAGGTGTTCGCGGCGCCGGCCCCAAGACCAGCAAGGAGACCGTCTGATGAGTGGGATCGCCATCGTCATGCTCCTCATCTCCATCGGAATCGTGTGGGGAGGGTTGGTCGCGAGCGTCATCTACCTGAACCGCCGCCCCGAGGTCGAAGGGCTTCTCGAGGACCCCGACCTCGCCCGCGACGACACGGAACGGGCGTCGCAGCCGCACCCGACCCGCGACACCTGACCGGCGGCGGGAGTAGGGCCCGGCACCTGACCATGGGCTCGGCGGGCGTGGTCCGATAGCCTGGATCGAACGCACAATCGCTGCACACGCAGCGCACGAAGCGAACGACAAGGGGATCAGATGACGACTGCTCAGGACGAGCTGAAGGCCGACAGCCGCAACGGGATCGACTACAAGGTGGCCGATTTGTCCCTGGCGGACTTCGGCCGCAAGGAGATCGAGCTCGCCGAGCACGAGATGCCCGGACTCATGGAACTGCGTCGCGAGAACGCAGATGTTCTGCCGCTCAAGGGTGCTCGCATTTCCGGATCGCTGCACATGACCGTTCAGACCGCGGTGCTGATCGAGACTCTCGTCGCGCTCGGCGCCGAGGTCCGCTGGGCGTCGTGCAACATCTTCTCGACCCAGGATCACGCGGCTGCGGCCGTCGTCGTGGGTCCGCACGGCACCCCGGACGAGCCCAAGGGCGTCCCGGTCTTCGCCTGGAAGGGCGAGACCCTCGAGGAGTACTGGTGGGCCGCCGAGCAGATGCTGACCTGGCCCGAGGCGGACAAGCCGGCCAACATGATCCTCGACGACGGCGGCGACGCCACCATGCTGGTTCTGCGCGGTGCCGAGTTCGAGAAGGCCGGCGTCGTGCCGCCCACCGAGGACGACCACGCGGCCGAGTACAAGGTCTTCCTCGAGCTGCTCCGCAAGCGCTTCGAGACCGACAAGAACAAGTGGACCACCATCGCCGAGTCGGTCCAGGGTGTCACCGAGGAGACCACCACCGGCGTGCTGCGGCTCTACCAGTTCGCCGCTGCCGGTGAGCTGGCGTTCCCCGCGATCAACGTCAACGACTCGGTCACCAAGTCCAAGTTCGACAACAAGTACGGCACCCGCCACTCGCTGATCGACGGGATCAACCGGGGCACCGACGTTCTCATCGGTGGCAAGAAGGTTCTGATCTGCGGGTACGGCGACGTCGGCAAGGGCTGCGCGGAGTCGCTGGCCGGTCAGGGCGCCCGCGTCCAGGTCACCGAGATCGACCCGATCAACGCGTTGCAGGCCCTCATGGACGGCTACGACGTGGTCACCGTCGAGGACGCGATCGGCAACGCCGACATCGTGATCACCTCGACCGGCAACCTGGGCATCATCACCCTCGACCACATGCGTCAGATGAAGCACCAGGCGATCCTGGGCAACATCGGCCACTTCGACAACGAGATCGACATGGCCGGCCTCGAGCGTTCGGGTGCCAAGCGCATCACCGTCAAGCCGCAGGTCGACCAGTGGATCTTCGAGAACGGCAAGTCGATCATCGTGCTGAGCGAGGGTCGCCTGCTCAACCTCGGCAACGCGACCGGCCACCCGTCGTTCGTGATGAGCAACAGCTTCTCGAACCAGGTCATCGCCCAGATCGAGCTGTGGACCAAGAACGACGAGTACGACAACGAGGTCTACCGCCTGCCCAAGCACCTCGACGAGAAGGTCGCGCGCATCCACGTCGAGGCGCTCGGCGGCAAGCTGACCAAGCTCACCAAGGAGCAGGCCGAGTACATCGGCGTCGACGTCGAGGGCCCGTACAAGCCGGAGCACTACCGCTACTGAGGTAACCCGCTCACGCAAACCCACCCTTTTTCGGCAGATCCACCACCCTCGCTGGGGGTGGAAATGCCGAAAAAGGGTGGGTTTGCGGCGTTTTGGGGTCAGGCCCCGATGTCGGGTTCGGCGTCAGGGCAATAGATCCACGAGCCGCGTTCCTTCAGGAACCGTTCCTTGGATTTCTCGGATTCGGTTCGGCGGCTGCCCTTTTCGAGATGGGACACGACCTCGGATTGGGCGACGTTGCCGTCGAAGACCGTGTCGAGGAAGCCGTCGAGCACGATCAGGCCGTCCTCGGTGGGCGGTGGACCGGTGATGCGCTCCCGCGATTGGCTGCAGACCGCGGCCTTCATACGTACGACGTCGCGGGCGTTGCGTGCCGCCACGTAGTTCTGCAGAGCCGCACGGATCTGGGAAAGCGCTGCGTAGTCGGCGGATTCGGGGTCGGGGCTCGTCGACCCGCCCGGGGTGGTACTCGACGAGGTGCTCGAACCGCTTGCGACAGCGGACTCCTCCGGTCCGGAGGACATCACGACCAGCGTGACGACGAGGGCCGCCAAGACGATGACCGCGACACCGCCGGTGATCCAGGCGATGATCGCGCCGGTGTTCCGCTTGGGTGGCGGGGGACCGTAGGGTCCGCCGGGAGGGCCTCCGTAGCCGCCGCTCGGTGCGTACGGCCCGGGTCCGTGGACGCCGTGGGGCGGCGGGGCTCCGTACGGACCGTAGGCGGGTCGCGGCTGCGACGCGGGCGGGAACTGTCCTGGGAACGGCTGCTGCCCACCGGGGCCGGGCCCCTGGGGGTACCCGGGCCGACCGGGCCCCAACGGTGGCGGTGGGCCACCGGGTGGTGGCGGCTGATAGGTCATTCGACCCCCTCCCCAGTCATTGATCCAGGCTAGCGAAGAGCGTTGGCAACGGCAGAGCCCGGTCGCCGGGGTGGCGTGCGTCCGAATGACCCCCTCAGGGGACTCGCGGTCCCACGGACCGATCGGGCGTCAGCGGGTCAGGAGGTCGGCCAGTGCGGCGACGTCCTCGCCGTCGTATCGGTGCCACGGGGACGTCCATTGGGCCTCGGCGAGTTGGCGGTAGACGGCGTCGACGCGGCGCTGGAGGTCGCTGTCGCGTTCGTAGGCGTCGCGTGCCCGGCTGGCGTCGGCGGCGGCCCGGCTCTCGGCCCGCTGCATGGCCACCTCGGCGGGAACACCGAGCAGGACGTGGCGGTCGGGGACGGGCATGCCGAACCGCCCGAACTCGAGGTCGGCAACCCATCGCACGACCTCGCCGTCGGCGTCCTGTTCGAGCCGCCCGGCGTTGTAGGCGGCGTTCGACGCGACGTAGCGGTCGAGGATGACGATGTCGCTGGTCTCGGTCGCCGCAGCGATGTCCGCTGCCGCGCCGGCCCGGTCGAGGGCGAACAGAAGTGCCATGGCGTACACGCTGTCCCGGAGGTCGCCGTGCGCACCGTGCAATGCCTCCGAGGCGATGTCGGCGGTCGCCGACTGCCCGTAGCGCGGGAAGGTGAACGTCGCGACCTGAAGACCCGACGCCGTCCAGCGCTCGACCAGGCCGGTCACCAACGTGTTCTTGCCGGCGCCGTCGAGCCCCTCTACCGCAATCAACTGACCCACGCGCAGGAGTCTATGGCGTGGGACGAATCCGGCCAGAACGTCCACCTCCGGCGCGTCATTCACCACGCTTTCATCACGATGGTGTCACCATTGGACACATGAAGCCTCGCATCCTCGTCGTCGACGACGACGCCGCTCTCGCCGAGATGCTGACGATCGTGTTGCGCGGCGAGGGTTTCGAACCCTTCGTGGTCGGTGACGGTACGCAGGCACTCACCGCCGTGCGCGAGATCCGCCCCGACCTGGTGCTGCTCGACCTGATGCTGCCGGGCATGAACGGCATCGACGTGTGCCGTGTGCTGCGTGCCGATTCCGGCGTCCCGATCGTCATGCTGACCGCGAAGTCCGACACCGTCGACGTCGTGCTGGGTCTCGAATCCGGCGCCGACGACTACATGGTCAAGCCGTTCAAGCCGAAGGAACTCGTCGCCCGCGTCCGCGCCCGTCTGCGTCGTACCGACGAGGAGCCGGCCGAGCTGCTGTCGATCGGGCCGGTGGAGATCGACGTGCCCGCACACAAGGTCACCCGCGACGGCGTCCCGATCTCGCTGACACCGCTCGAGTTCGACCTGTTGGTCGCACTCGCCCGCAAGCCGCGACAGGTCTTCACCCGCGACGTCCTCCTCGAGCAGGTGTGGGGCTACCGCCACCCGGCGGACACTAGACTCGTGAACGTGCATGTCCAGCGTCTGCGCGCGAAGGTCGAAACCGACCCGGAGAACCCTGAGGTCGTTCTGACTGTGAGGGGGGTCGGCTACAAGGCCGGCCCGCCGTGATCGGTCGATCTCGACGACGGGTCAACAGCACCTTCGGGCGCTTCACCCGTGCTGCCGGCGCTGTCGGACGTGCCTTCGGGCACATCTGGCGGCGCTCGTTGCAGTTACGGGTCGTGGCGTCGACGTTGTTGCTGTCGGTCGTCGTGCTCCTCATCCTCGGTTTCGTACTGGTCTCCCAGATCACCGACCGTCTCCTCGACGTGAAGCTGGCCGCGGCCACCGAGGAGATCGACCGCGCCCGCATCTCGGTCGAACGCGACCTGTCCAGCGGCGCAGGCAACATGTCGGTGCAGAACCGGCTGCGTCAGACGCGATCGCTGCTCACCGACCGTGACGCCGACACGGGTCAGGCCTCCGGCACGGTCGGCGCCTTCGACACCGTGCTCATCGTCCCCGGCGCCGCCGAGAGCAGCGCGGCCAGTGGCGTCGGACCGACCGCCGAGGTGCCGTCGAACCTGCGGGACATGGTCCGCGGCGGCCAGGTGGCCTACCAGTACACCCAGGTTCCCGACGGTTCCGGCGGACAGGCGCCGGCCCTGATCGTGGGCACCCCGACCAACGCCTCGGTGCCGGGGCTCGAGCTGTATCTGGTGTTCCCGCTGACCGCGGAGCAGAACACCGTCGACCTCGTCCGCGGCACCCTGCTGACCGGAAGCATCGTCCTGCTGGGTCTGCTGGCGGCGATCGCCTGGCTGGTCTCCCGGCAGGTGGTCATCCCGGTCCGGTCGGCCTCCCGGATCGCCGTCCGGTTCGCCGACGGCCGTCTCAAGGAGCGCATGCCCGTGCGCGGCGAGGACGACATGGCCCGTCTCGCGATGTCGTTCAACGACATGGCCGAGAGCCTGTCCAAGCAGATCACCCACCTCGAGGAGTTCGGCGGCCTACAGCGTCAGTTCACCTCCGACGTCAGCCACGAGCTGCGGACACCGCTGACCACCGTGCGGATGGCCTCGGACGTGCTCTACGAGGGCCGCGACGAACTCGACCCTGTCCGCAAGCGTTCGGTCGAACTGCTGGACAAGGAACTCGACCGGTTCGAGACCCTGCTCAACGAGCTGCTGGAGATCTCCCGCCACGACGCAGGCATGGCCGAACTGGCGGCGGAACGGATGGACATGGCCATCCCGATCGACGGTGCGCTGGCCACCGTCCGACACCTCGCCGAGGAGACCGGGACCGAGCTCGTCCTGGACCTGCCCGCCGAACCCGTGCTCGCCGAGATCGACCCGCGCCGCGTCGAGCGGATTCTGCGCAACCTGCTCGCCAACGCGATCGACCACGGCGAACGGAAACCGGTGACACTGACGATGCGATCCGACGGCGACGCCGTCGCCATCACGGTCCGTGACCAGGGCATCGGGTTGCGGCCGGGGGAGGAGAAGCTGGTGTTCAACCGGTTCTGGCGTTCGGATCCGTCGCGGTTCCGGCGCTCCGGCGGCACCGGTCTCGGCCTGGCGATCAGCATCGAGGACGCCCGACTGCATCAGGGCCGGCTCGAGGCGTGGGGCGAACCCGGTAAGGGTGCGTGCTTCCGGCTGACGCTGCCTCTCGTCCGCGGCCACAAGGTGCTCGGTTCGCCCCTGCCGCTGAAGTCGGTCGGCTCGGCACCCCGCGCCGCTGCCAAGACGAGTGGCCGCACACCAGGTGTGGAGGCTGGTACCGAATGAGCGTGGTACGTCATCCGGAGCACCCGCGGCGGAGTGTTCTGGGGTTCCTGATCGCCGTCGCCACGGCAACCGTGGCGATGGTCGTGGTGTCGGCCTGCGGGTCGATCCCGAACGACTCCTCGCCCCAGCCCATCAAGTCCTTCCAGCGTGAGGGCGCCACCAACGCGGCCCCGGTGCCCCAGTCCGACATGGACCCGGAAGCCCTCGTCCGGGCGTTCCTCAAGTCCACGGTCGATCCCGACTCCGGCCACGACGCCGCCCGCGCCTTCCTGACGCCGGTGGCCTCCCAGCAGTGGGACGACCGCGGTGACGCACTGATCCTCGACGAGATCAGCATCTTCGTCGACCAGCGCAACGAGGACTCCGTTCGAATGCGGCTCACCGGCGACAACGTCGGGACACTCAAGTCCGACGGGCAGTTGCTGCCCGCGTCGGGACGGGTCGAGACCAGCATCAGCCTGACCCGCCAGGGCGACCAGTGGCGCATCGACGGGCCGCTGCCGAACGGGGCGATGATCGACCGCGACCAGTTCGACAACACCTATCGTCCGGTATCGCTCTACTTCTCCGACCGCACCGGCCGACGGCTCGTCCCGGACCCCCGCTGGTTCTACTCCGGGCAGGCGACCGATCCGACGGCGCTGGTCAACCGGCTCCTCGGCGGGCCCGCCGCCGACCTGTCCGCGGCCGTCGACAGCGGCTTCCCGAGCGGTTCGACGCTGCGCGGACCGGTCGTCGGCCTCGCCGGCGGCGGAGTGCGCGTCGACCTCAGCGGCATCGGCAACCCGTCGAGCCGGGACCGCACCGTGCTCGCGGCGCAGATCGTCTGGACACTCGACGGCGCCGACATCGCCGGGCCGTACGTGATCGACGCCGACGGTGCGCCCCTCGCCGCCGAACGCGCCTCGGGATGGCAACCCGCCGACCTCCGCTCCTTCGATCCGAACGCGGTGCCGTCCACCGACGTCGGCCTGAACGTCGTCACCGGCGGCGCATTGCGTGCGGTGACCGACACCGCGACCGTGCCGGTGCGCGGACCTCTCGGTTCGTCTCGCGACGTGCGGGCGGCGACGATCTCCGACAACGGCGCGCGGGTCGCCGCGGTGCGGACGGCGGGAGACCGCCGGCTCGAGTGCGTGATCGGCGACTACGGCGGCGACGTCGGGCCGATCGTCAGCGGGGTGTCCATCACCCGTCCCTCCTTCGGCGCCGACGAGAACGCTGTGTGGGTGGTCGTCGACGGGAAGCCGGTGCAGTGGCAGCGCGACGACGACGGCACCCAGACCGTCCCGGTCGAGGCATCGTCGATACCGAGGGTGGCGCGCGGCGCGATCACCGAGATGCAGGTGGCTCCGGACGGTGTCCGGGTTGCCCTCGTCGTAGGCGGGCAGATCGTGTTCGCCGTGCTGTCGACGAACGCCGAGGGGCAGGTGTCGTTGACCAGCCCGCGGATCGCGGCCTACAACATCGGCAACCGTGCGGTGTCCCTGGACTGGGCGTCACCGACGACTCTGGTCGTCGCCCGGGAGGCGCCGGAGTCCCCGGTGGTGCAGCTGTCGATCAACGGCACCCCGGCGGTCGGCCTGCTCAGCGGGAACGTGTCCCCACCGGTGCGGGCCGTGGTGGCGAATGCCTCGACCATCTACGTCGGGGATCAGCGCGGCGTGTTGCGCCTCGGCAGCAACAACGGGCAGCCCGACCAGTACTGGACCGAGGTCGAACCCGCCATGATCGCCGGGGCGATCCCGGTTCTGCCCTGATCGCCGGGGCGGGATCTTCCTAGGCGGCGGCCAGGACGACGACCGCCGCGACCCCGATCCCGGCGGCGTGCAGAACGCGGACCGACTCGGCTGCAGTGGCCCCGGTGGTCAGCACGTCGTCGACCAGGAGCGCCGCGGCACCGTGCGGTGGACGCGCACCGCTGCGGAGGCGGACCGCCCCCGCGAGGTTGCGAGCACGTGCTCGCGCGTCGAGTCCGGCGGAGTCGCGGGCGGTCGCCGCGGTCATCAGCAGCGGTGCGACGGTCACACGGGAACCCAGGAGTGGTGCGGCGTGTTCGGCGATCGCGGCGACCCGATCGCCGCCGCGGCGTCGTGCGCTCAGCCGGCGGGTGGGCGCGGGGATCAACGCCAGTCGGTCGGCGTCGGGTAGCTCGCCCCACCCGGCCAGCACCCGCACGGCGTGGGCGAGTGCGGCGCCCAGCGGCGGGATCAGATCACGGCGGTCGTGTTCCTTGACGGCGATGATCCCGTTCCGGTGGGGACCCCGGTAACGACCGAGGGCCCACACCGGCACACCCGGTGAGATGCGCGGGCGGGCGGCGACCGGAGCGTCGTGCCAGGCGGTCTCGCAGCGGGCGCACCACGGGGTCCCGGGCCGTGCGCACCCGCCGCAGACCACCGGGAAGACCAGATCCGCCGCCGCGGCCGGCACCTGACCCCAGACCATGTCCCGACCCTAGGCCCGGGCGCCGCACGCCAGGTGTGGCCGGCGGAGCCTGTGGAGAGATCCGCCCTGTTCGGTGAGTTGTCCGAGTCCTTGGGATCACCGCGCGCGGGCCCTCGGTCCCGACTTGTCCCGGGATACCCGACGCGGCGGGGCAAAACGTGGCCGATACCCGAACTTGCGACTACGGTCTTGGGTACATCGGGTTGCCGGGAGGACAGTTGAGTCCCCGCGCCGGACACGACCGATTTTCGGGAGGTGATGCCCCTGTCGATGAGTGTCAGCTGTCAGCTGGCATGGACAAATCCTCGGCGTCGGCCAAATTATCAGTGCGACAACAGATCACGATGACCCAACCGCCGCCGGGAACAATTCAGGAGGTAGTTGAATGTCCACAGTCATCCACCGCAAAGGCCAGCGCGAACCGAAAATCGCGGACCCCAGGCCGACCGTGGAGGAGGGCCTCGAGCCCGACCACCAACCCGCCCAGAACGACTCCGACGACCAGGAGTTCGCGTTCGTCCGCCCACCCGGAACGGTGGACGCCGACGAACCCGCCGAGCCCATCGCCAAGATCGTGTTCAGCGGCCGCAACGTCGTGATACCCGACCACTACCGCATCTACGTCGGCGACAAGCTCGCTCGTCTCGAGCGATTCGATCCGACGATCTTCGAATTCGACGTCGAGCTGAAGCACTATCGGAACCGTCGGCAGGCCAAGGTCTGTCAGAAGGTGGAGGTCACCGCGAAGGGCAAGGGCCCGATCGTGCGTTCGCAGGCGTGCGGCGAGAACTTCTACGCCGCACTCGAACGTGCCCTCGACAAGCTCGAGTCCCGTCTCCGGCGGGTGAAGGACCGCCGCCGCGTGCACCACGGCAACCGCCGTCCGCTGTCGGTGGCCGAGGCCACCGAGATCGGCGCACCGCCGTTGCGGGACAACCAACTGTCCGTCGACGGTTTCGTCGGCGATCCGGGCACCGCCCTGGCCGATTCCACGAAGTCCGACTACGACGACGTGGACGATTACACACCCGGTCAGATCGTGCGCGTGAAGGAGCACACCGCGGTGCCGATGACGGTCGACGACGCGCTCTACGAGATGGAGCTCGTGGGGCACGACTTCTTCCTGTTCCACGACAAGGAGAGCGACAAGCCGTCGGTCGTCTACCGCAGGCATGCCTTCGACTACGGCCTCATCCGCCTGACATGAACGCGGGCTGAGCGTTCCCGACGGTCCGCCGACGAATCCGAAGGGACGAAGTTCGTCCCGGCAACGTGCCGGTCGATCAGGGTCTGCTCAGCTCACCTCGCTACCATGGGATCCGGTCTGTGCTTTCGCACGGGCCGGATTCCGTGTGTTTTCTACAGGTGAGGGACTCGATCCACGGTGCTGAACAAGCTGTTGCGTGTCGGCGAAGGCCGCATGGTCAAGCGACTCGACGCGATCGCGTCGCACGTCGAGGCGCTGTCCGACGAGTTCGAGGCGCTCTCCGACGCCGAACTGCGAGCCAAGACCGACGAGTTCAAGAAACGTATCGCCGATGGTGAGACGCTCGACGAATTGCTGCCCGAGGCCTTCGCGACGGCCCGCGAGGCGGCCTGGCGCGTACTCGACCAGAAGCACTTCCACGTCCAGATCATGGGCGGCGCGGCGCTGCACTACGGCAACATCGCCGAGATGAAGACCGGTGAGGGCAAGACCCTCACCTGTGTGCTCCCGGCATACCTCAACGCGCTGTCGGGTGAGGGCGTCCACGTCGTCACCGTCAACGACTACCTCGCCAAGCGCGACTCGGAGTGGATGGGACGCGTCCACCGCTTCCTCGGCCTCGAGACCGCGGTGATCCTCACCGGCATGTCGTCCGCCGCGCGCCGCGAGGCCTACGCCGCCGACATCACCTACGGCACCAACAACGAGTTCGGCTTCGACTACTTGCGCGACAACATGGCGCACTCGCTCGCCGACCTCGTCCAGCGCGGCCACGCCTATGCGATCGTCGACGAGGTCGACTCGATCCTCATCGACGAGGCCCGTACCCCGCTGATCATCTCCGGCCCCGCCGAGGGATCGAGCAAGTGGTACACCGAGTTCGCGCGCATCGCGCCGCTGCTCGAGAAGGATGTCCACTACGAGGTCGACATCAAGAAGAAGACGATCGGCGTGCACGAGGCCGGCGTCGAGTTCGTCGAGGACCGTCTCGGCATCGACAATCTCTACGAGGCCGCCAACTCGCCCCTGGTCAGCTACCTGAACAACGCGATCAAGGTCAAGGAGCTGTTCCAGCGCGACAAGGACTACATCGTCCGCAACGGCGACGTCCTGATCGTCGACGAGTTCACCGGTCGTGTGCTCGACGGCCGCCGCTTCAACGAGGGTCTGCACCAGGCGATCGAGGCCAAGGAAGGCGTCGAGATCAAGGCCGAGAACCAGACCCTCGCCACGATCACCCTGCAGAACTACTTCCGCCTCTACGACAAGTTGTCAGGCATGACCGGTACCGCCGAGACCGAGGCCGCCGAGTTCGACCAGATCTACAAGCTCGGAGTGCTGCCGATTCCGACCAACCGGCCGATGATCCGCAAGGACCAGGGCGACCTGATCTACAAGACCGAAGAGGCGAAGTTCGCCGCGGTCGTCGACGACATCGTCGAGCGCCACGAGATCGGCCAGCCGGTGCTGATCGGCACCACCAGCGTCGAGCGTTCGGAGTACCTGTCCCGTCAGCTCAAGAAGCGCGAGATCCCGCACAGCGTCCTGAACGCCAAGTTCCACGAACAGGAAGCCCAGATCATCGCCGAGGCGGGTCGTCTCGGGGCAGTCACGGTGGCCACCAACATGGCCGGCCGCGGTACCGACGTGGTGCTCGGCGGCAACCCGGACATCATCGCCGACACCCGCCTGCGCAAGGCCGGACTCGACCCGGTGACCACCCCGGACGAGTACGAGGCCGCGTGGGACGAGGCCATCGAGGTCGCGCGCACCGAGGCCGCCGAGGAGGCCGAGGCCGTGCGCAAGGCCGGTGGCCTGTACGTGCTCGGCACCGAGCGGCACGAATCCCGCCGAATCGACAACCAGCTGCGCGGACGTTCCGGTCGGCAGGGCGATCCGGGTGAGTCGAGGTTCTACCTGTCCGTCGCCGACGAACTGATGCGCCGCTTCAACGGTGGTGCGCTCGAGGCGATCATGAGCCGTCTGCCCGACGACGTGCCGATCGAGGCCAAGATGGTCACCAAGGCCATCCGCAGCGCTCAGACCCAGGTCGAGCAGCAGAACTTCGAGATGCGCAAGAACGTCCTCAAGTACGACGAGGTCATGAACGAGCAGCGCAAGATCATCTACGCCGAGCGCCGCCAGATCCTCGAGGGCGAGGATCACCACGAGCAGGTCAAGCAGATGATCGACGACGTCGTGAGCGCGTACGTCGAGGGTGCGACCGCCGAGGGTTACGCCGAGGACTGGGATCTCGACGAGCTGTGGACCGCGCTGCGCACCCTGTACCCGATCGAACTCGACCCCAAAGAGGTCGTCGGTGAGACGGAATACGGTGAGCGCGACGACATCTCGGCCGACGAGCTGCGCGAGACCCTCGTCGCCGACGCGAAGGCCGCCTATGACAAGCGCGAGAAGGCGATCGAGGAGATCGCCGGTGAGGGCGCCATGCGCCAGCTCGAGCGCAGCGTCCTGCTCAGCGTTCTCGACCGCAAGTGGCGCGACCACCTGTACGAGATGGACTACCTCCGCGAGGGCATCCACCTGCGTTCGATGGCGCAGCGCGACCCGGTGGTCGAGTACCAGCGCGAGGGCTTCGACATGTTCAACGGCATGCTCGAGGGCCTCAAGGAGGAAGCACTCGGGATCCTGTTCAACGCGCAGGTGCAGACCGAGCAGCCGGCACCTCAGGCGCCCCTGCCCACCGCCGCCGATCTCCGGGCCGCGGTCGGTGCGGGGGCACCCGCACCGGCGCCGGCGGCCGACACCGGTTCGCAGGTCCCCGCAGCCCTGCGTGGTTCCGGGGCCGCCAACGGCGAGGTGCCGATGACGTTCTCCGGTCCCGACGAGGGCGGCGGTACGGTCGTCCACTCCGAGGAAGAGGAACTGGCCGGTGCCGCCGATTCGGCCAGCCGGCGTGAGCGCCGCGCGGCCGCACGGGCGAACACCAAGGGCAGCCGTCCGAAGCCGCCGAAGGCCAAGAAACAGCGCCGCTGAAAAAATTTCGGGAGAAAGTGGAACCCGACAGGGGAGTGGCTGCGTCCAATCCCCATGCAGACACTCACCTCCGCTCCTCCCGTCGCTACACGGACGCCGCGGGTCCGGGTACTGCCCGCCCCGACGTATGAGCCGGCCGGGCCCGGCGCGATGGGTGCCGGTGCGGTCGGCTCCGGGACCGTGCGCGCCGTGTTCCCGCGGCCGCGTCCCGGCGCGGGAACCTCACGCAAGACCCTGGCCGCCGCGGTGGAGGCCCGACGGTTCACCGTGGCCACATCGCGACTGCTCTTCGAGGTCATCGACCGTCGGAGGGGGATAGCGCATCTCGGTGACTCAGTGTCGCCGTCGATCGCCGATCAGGTGGCCGCGCTGGTTCGTCACGATGCCTTCAGGGTGGCCGAAACCACCGGTGCCCCAGGGGGTCCGCCCGCTCGCGGTACGGTTCTCCAGCGTGTGCACGTCCAATTGTGCGACACCAGTGCGGCCGAGGTGTTCGGCTCCTACCTCCGTGGTGGGCGTGTTCGGGCCTTCGCCGGGCGCGTCGAGCGCAAGCCGTGCCGTGTGCGCGGGAACGATTCGCGCCCCGGCATCGGTGTGCGGTCAGGTCTCGGTCAGGTCGAATACCGCTGGCAGCTGGTGGCCCTCGAGTTCTGCTGACCCCGTCGAGTCCGGCCCCGACGCTCCCGGACGGCTAGGATCGGCGGCGTGGTGAACCGTTTGTCGCCGCGCGACGCGATGTACTACTTCCTCGACGATTCCCGGTCGACAACGCATCTCGGGGCGTTGCTGGTCGTCGACCCCTCTACCGGCGAGCCGACGAAGGCCGGCGACCCGACGACCGGGGAGAACGGGACCACGTCCCGTCGACCCGCGCTCGATTACCAGTCGCTGGTGTCGCTGGTCGAGAACCGGCTCCAACTGGCGCCCCGGTACCGGCAGGTGGTCCGCGAGGTCACGTTCGGACTCGCCCGTCCGGTGTGGGTCGACGACCGGGACTTCGACATCAACTTCCACATCCGGCGCTCCGGGTTGCCACGGCCCGGTGGTCCCGCAGATCTCGCCGAGCTCATCTCCCGGGTGATGTCCCGGCCGTTGGATCGCACCCGGCCGCTGTGGGAGATGTACCTGATCGAGGGCCTGGCCGACGGCCGGCTCGCGATCCTCACCAAGTCGCATCGGTGTCTGATCGACGGCCCGGACCATCCCGAGATCAGTGAGGTCATCTGCGACCCCACCGACGAGCCGGAGGAGCTGCCCGAGGAGCTGTGGATGCCCGGCTCGCCGCCGGGGTCGGCGAACCTGGTCGTGAGTGCACTCGCCGAGGCGATGGCGCGCCCGGGCGATCTCGTCGAGACCGTCGTGCGCGGCAACGGTCTGGTCTCCGAGGTGCGGTCGGTGGTCGGCCGGACCGTCCGCCGGGCCGGTGACGTCGTCGGGCAGCTCACCGACCACGCCCCGCGCAGCCCGCTCAACAACACGGGCACGACGACCCGCACGTTCACCACGGCGTCGATCCCGCGCCGCGACTGCGCAAAGATTGCCGAGCACCACAACTGCACCGTCAACGACGTGGAACTCGCCATCATCTCAGGGGTGGTGCGTCGTTGGATGTTGTCGGTCGACCCGGCGGCGGTACCGGCCGACACCGTCCGCGTGGTGATCCCGCTGTCGCCGCGCGACCCCGGGGTGGAGATCGAGGCGCATGCAGAGCCGGGCTGGATCAACGTCGGCAAACCGAGTTTCGTGACGGACCTGCCTGTCGGGGAGTCGAATCCGACGGTGCGCCTCGCCCAGGTCGCGGGCCTCGCCGAGCGCTATGCGCAGTCGCCGCGCCGGATGAGCACCGGGCCGAGTCCGCTGTTCCCGGAGCTCGGGCTCGTACCCTTCGCCGACTTCAGCTCGCGCGCGTTCCGGTCGCTCGACAGTCGCGGGTACAACGTCCCGGTGGCGATGAGCACCGCCCCGATCGCCGACCGGTTCGTGCTCGGCGCGCCGGTCCGCGAGATCTTCTACATCCCGGTTCTCGTCTCGCAGAGGGCACTTGCGGTCAGCATCGTCGAATACGGTGACCGGCTGCAGTTCTCGTTCATGGCCGACCGCGGGGTCATTCCCGACCTGCCCGTTCTGGCGGACTACGTCACGGAGTCCTGCGAGGAGTTGCTGGTCACCGACTGAGTCAGGGGCGCGGCTAAGGTGAGCGGGTACCGCAATCGGACCGCGTGAGCGGTCGTTCTATGAGAGCGATGGTCGAATGAGGGTCTACCTGCCGGCGACATTGGCAATGCTGATGCAGCTCAACTCCGACGGCGAGTTCCGGCCGATCGGCGGAACCGGGTTCGCGTTGACCCCGGCCCTGCGTGAGGCGTTCGTCTCGGGTGACGACGAGGAGCTCTCGGAGGTCGCGATGCGGGAGGCTGCCCGGGCCTCACTGCGTCTGCTCGCCGGGGAGGCGCCGGAATCCGGCGACGCCGAGGCCGAGCACGATCTCGCCGCGGACGAGGCGGTGACGAAGCCGGGCGTGACCCCGTCGCTGCCGCCGCGCCGCGTGGTCGTCGCCGCCGACGTCGAGGATGTGAAACTGCGTCCGGATCTCGACGACGCCGTGGTCAAGGTCGGCGGGACGATCCCGCTTTCGGCGGTCGCCTCGGTCCACGTCGACGTGAAGGAGGCGGAGGACAAGGTCCGTGCCGCCGTGGTCGTGATCGATGCCGCCGACATGGGCGACCTCGACGCGGAACTGGCCGTCGGCGACATCGAGGACTTCGACCTCGCCTGGTACGCCACCCAGGAGCTGCCGTTCCTGCTCGAACTGCTCTGAGGCCGGTCGACGATCCTCGATGGCGCTAACCTACGGTTGCGTAGGTTAGAGTGTCAGGCGCAGTGTTCCTGACATCGAAGGCGGTGTGTGCGTTGGGTCTGCTCGAGCGATTCGAAGAACCGGTGGCCGGGGTCGCCGCGCGTAGCCGCGGTGCGCAGTGGGTTCGTGCGGCGGTCACCCGCATCACGACGCCGCTGCTGCCCGACGATTACCTGCATCTCGCCAACCCCCTGTGGTCGGCTCGAGAGCTGCGCGGCAAGGTCATCTCGGTGAACCGGGAGACCGAGGACACCGCGACCATCCGGATCCGTCCGGGCTGGGGGTTCTCGTTCGACTACGCACCCGGTCAGTACGTCGGCATCGGTGTCCTCATGGACGGTCGGTGGACGTGGCGGTCGTACTCGCTCACCTCGACCCCCGACGCGTCGGCGCACGACAAGACCATCGCGATCACCGTGAAGGCGATGCCGGAGGGCTTCCTGTCCTCTCACCTCGTGAACGGTTTGACGCCGGGCACCGTGGTGCGTCTCGCCGCGCCGCGCGGTGAATTCGTCCTTCCCGACCCGTTGCCGCAGAAGATCCTGTTCGCGACGGCCGGTAGTGGACTCACCCCGATCATCTCGATGCTGCGCACGGTCAGGCAGCGCGATCAGACCACCGACATCCGGTTGATCCATTCGACGCCCTCCGAGGCCGATCTGTTGTTCGCCGACGAACTCGAGGCGATGGCGTCGTCGGGTCTCGTGGACCTGCACGTGCAGTACACCCGCACCGACGGCAAGGTCACCCCGGAGGTCCTGCCGAGTCTGTGCCCCGACTGGCGTGAGCGCCAGACCTGGGCGTGTGGTCCGGCGGGGTTCCTCGACGGCCTGCACCGGCTCTACTCCGATGCCGACCTGGACGAGCAACTGCACATCGAGCGGTTCGCCCTCGAACGCGGTGTGGTGGGTGCCCAGGGCGGCACCGTGACGTTCAAGCGCTCGGGCAAGACCGCGGAGGTCGACGGCGCGACGACCCTTCTCGAGGCCGGGGAGGCCGCAGGCGAGATCATGCCGTTCGGCTGCCGGATGGGTATCTGCCAGAGCTGCGTGGTGATGCTCGACAAGGGTTGCGTGCGCGATCTGCGCTCCGGTGCCGAGCATGTCGAGGGCGAACGTATCCAGACGTGTGTCAGCGCGGCCGCCGGCGACTGCACGCTGGACGTCTGACCTGCCTGTTCGTCTGTGACCCGGCGACCCCCCGGGGTCTGCCGGTACGCTCGAACCGTGCTTGGTCACAGTGCTGGGACCCGTCCCGTTCGGCCCGAGGGCTGACCGGTGAAAGCCGCGGTCCCGATTCCCGAAAACGTCCCCGTTCTCACCGACGGCGGGGTGACGCTGCGGCCTCATGAGCCCCGAGATCTCGATCGCATGGTCGAGCTCGCGGCCGATCCGGCCATGATGCGGTGGACACCCATCCCGGCGCCGTACAGTCGTGCCGCCGCCGAGAGGTTCGCCCTCGACTATGCGCCCAGATCCTGGGCGGATGGTTCCCGCATGTTGTGGGCCGTCGAGTTCGACGGCCGGTTCGTCGGCACCGTCGACCTCGCGGGGGAGGGCCCGCTCAGCAGTCTCAGTTACGACCTCCATCCCGATGCCCGCGGCTGGGGTGTGATGAAACGCGCGGTCCTGCTCGCGGTCGACTACGCCTTCGGCGAGGCCGGCAAGGAGGTCGTCCGCTGGACGACGGTCGCCGGCAACATCGACGCGTTGCGCGTCGCGCACTCCTGCGGCTTCCGGCTCGACGCCGCGGTCCCGGACGGGGTCGAGGTCCGCGGCCACATCCGCGACGCATGGGTCGGCTCACTGCGTGCCGACGACGTGCGGGAACCGCAGACCGAGTGGCGTACCGACGTCTTCGAGACCGAGCGGTTCCGCCTTCGGCCCCTCGCCGAACACGACGACCCCCGCATCCGCGAGACGCTCGACGACCCGGTCTCCCGCAAGTACCTCTTCGCGCGACCCGATCCGCTGGAACTCGAGCACGCGGCCGCCGAACGTCTGCGAAAGTGGTGGACCGCGGCGCAGGGCCTGACCTGCACCTGGGCCGTTGCCGATCTGGAGACCGACGACTACCTCGGTGACATCACCCTCCTGCACATCGACGAGGTCACCGGCGCCGAGGCGGGTTTCTACACCCGCCCCGAAGCACGCGGGAAAGGTGTTCTGGCGGAAGCGTTCCCGGCGTCCGTGCGGTACGCGTTCGAGAAGTTCGGCTTCCGGCGGCTGACGCTGTTCGCCGCCGACAGCAACGAGGGCAGCAAGAAACTCGCCCGTGCGGCCGGTTTCCGCGAGGTCAGCCGGCAGAAGCTCGCCGCCCGGTCCGACGGTGTCTTCGAGGACCTCATCGGCTTCGAGTTGTTCATCGACGACTATCGCGAGGCCGCGGGTAGCTGATCCCGCCGGTTGGGCCCGACCCCCGCTGGTTGCGCCGGACCCCCGCTGGTTGCGCCGGACCCCCGCTGGTTGAGCCCGACCCCCGCTGGTTGAGCCCGACCCCCGCTGGTTGCGCCCGACCCCCGCTGGTTGAGCCCGTCGAAACCCCCCACTTCACAGAAAATCCGTGCCGTTGCCGCGGCTCACCGCTGGACACACCTGCGCCACGTAACCTACGCTTGCGTAAGTTACGGAGACGTAAGGGTCGGAGATCCGGCGTGAGCCGGTCGGTGTAGAGGTCGTCGTCGACCCCCGCCGAGACCCATCCCCACCTGCGAAGGGACCACACGTATGGCGATCACGGACATCCCCGAGTACGCACATCTGTCCGACGCGGACGTCGCGGCGCTCGGCGCCGAGCTCGACGCGATCCGCGCGGAGGTCGAGGCCAGCCGGGGCGAGCGTGACGCCCGCTACCTGCGCAACACCATCCGCTTCCAGCGTGGCCTTGAGCTGGCCGGACGCGCGATGCTGTTCGGTTCCACCAAGAAGTCGCTCTGGTGGGCCGGTGCAGGTGCGCTCGGTGTGGCGAAGATCGTCGAGAACATGGAGCTCGGGCACAACGTGATGCACGGGCAGTGGGACTGGATGAACGATCCCGAGGTGCACAGCTCGACGTGGGAGTGGGACAACACCGACCCGTCGGCGCACTGGAAGCACACCCACAACTACATCCATCACAAGTACACGAACGTGCTGGGTATGGACGACGACGTGGGCTACGGCCTGCTGCGCGTCACCCGCGATCAGCGGTGGCGTCCGTTCAACTACGGCAACCTCGTCTACAACACGATCCTCGCGCTCGCGTTCCAGTACGGCGTCGCCGTGCAGCACCTCGAGCTGGGCAAGAAGCGCCGCACGCCGGAGGAGCAGGAACAGCACAAGCGCGACGTCGCCGACGTGCTGTCGAAGATCGGCAAGCAGGTCGCCAAGGACTACCTCGCCTACCCGGCGCTGGTCAGTGCGACCACCGGGCACAAGGTCGGCTACGTCAACGCCTACCGCCGGGCCGCCACCGCGACCGCGCTCGGCAACGTCATCCGCAACGTGTGGAGCAACGCCGTCATCTTCTGTGGTCACTTCCCCGACGGCGCGGAGAAGTTCACCAAGCAGGACATCGACAGCGAGTCCCAGGCCGAGTGGTACCTGCGCCAGATGCTGGGCAGCGCCAACTTCGACTCCGGGTTCGTCCTGGCGTTCCTGAGCGGCAACCTGTCGTACCAGATCGAGCACCACATCTTCCCGGACCTGCCGAGCAACCGGTACGCCGAGATCGCGGTGAAGGTGCGCGCGCTGTGCGACAAGTACGACCTGCCCTACACCTCGGGTCCGTTCCCGGTGCAGTACGCCAAGACCTGGCGGACCATCGCGAAGCTCTCGCTGCCGGACAAGTACCTGAAGGCGACCGCCGACGATGCGCCGGAGACCGCCTCCGAGCGGCGCTTCAAGCAGGGACTCCCCGAGGGCACTCGACTCCAGGCGACCATCGACGAGCAGACCGGTACCCGTCGCGGGCTGCGCTCGGCCATCGCGGGTCTGCGTGAGCGTCGTCGGGCCGCCCGTGGACGCCGTGCCGTGGTGACGCCGTTGCGTGCGGCGCGCGGCGACGACGAGGCTGCCGCCTGATCGTCGTCGACGTGTGGCCGCACCCCGCGGCGGCGCAGGGAAACGAGAAGGTCGGCATAATGGGGCTCAATGGCCATCACTGACATCAACGAGTACGCGCATCTGACCGACGCCGACGTAGAGGCGCTGGGTGCCGAACTCGACACCCTCCGCCGCGAGATCGAGGCGGACCGGGGGATGCGTGACGTCAAGTACCTGCGACGCACGATCCTGGCGCACCGAGCGCTCGAGGTTGCCGGCCGCGTTGCGCTGCTCGGCAGTCGTTCGCGGCCTCTCTGGCTGCTCGGCACCGGCGCGCTCGCTCTCTCGAAGATCATCGAGAACATGGAGCTCGGGCACAACGTGATGCACGGGCAGTGGGACTGGATGAACGACCCGGAGGTCCACTCGACCACCTGGGAATGGGACATGGTGTGCGCCTCGCCGCACTGGAAGCACTCCCACAACTACATCCATCACAAGTACACGAACGTGGTCGGCATGGATCACGACGTGGGTTACAAGATCCTGCGCGTGACCCGCGACGAGCCGTGGGAGCCGCGCCGGCTCTTCCAGCCGTTCTTCAACGTGATGCTGGCGGCGACCTTCGAGTGGGGGATCGGCCTGCACGATCTCGGCCTCAAAGAGGTCATCCAGGGCGAGAAGCCCAAAGAGGTCGCGATCCCGCAGATGAAGGAGTTCGGTCGCAAGATCGCCAAGCAGGTCGCGAAAGACTATGTCCTGTTCCCGGCGCTGACCGGACCCAATTTCAGGCACACGCTGACGGCGAACCTCACCGCCAACCTGATCCGCAATCTGTGGGCCTATGTGGTGATCTTCTGCGGCCATTTCCCGGATGGCGCAGAGAAGTTCACGGTCGAGTCCCTCGAGAACGAGACGCAGGGCCAGTGGTACCTGCGGCAGATGCTCGGCACCGCGAACTTCGACGCCGGTCCGGCGATGGCGTTCCTGAGCGGCAACCTCTGCTACCAGATCGAGCATCACCTCTACCCGGACCTGCCGAGCAACCGCTACGCCGACATCGCCGAGCGGGTGCGCGCGCTGTGCGACAAGTACGACCTGCCCTACACGACGGGTTCGCTTGCGGTGCAGTACTTCCAGACGCTGCGCACGATCAACAAGCTGGCGCTGCCCGATCAGCTCCTGCGCGCGACCGCCGACGACGCACCGGAAACCGCGTCGGAGAAGCGTTTCGCGGGGATGCCGCGGGCGACCGGACTCAAGACGGCGATTCGCCAGCTGCGGGCCCGGCGTCGTCGTCGCTGAGCGATCCGCCGACCGCCGCCAGTAGGTGGCGCACGGCCATGCCGCGCCGGTAGGAGTGGCCCTCGAGTTCGTCGAGTCGGCATTCCGGATCGGCCGGCGGGCCGAGATGCGTACAGCCCCTTGGGCATTCCTCGATGGCGTCGCGGAGGTCGTCGAACGCCGCGATGATGTCGTCGGGGCCGACATGGGCCAGTCCGAAGGACCGGATGCCCGGGGTGTCGACGACCCAGCCGCGCGGGACCGAGTCCCCGGGTAGCGGCAGTGCCACCGACTGGGTCGAGGTGTGGCGTCCCTTGCCGACCCCGGACACGACGCCGGTCGCTCGATACGCATCGGGGACAAGACGATTCACGAGCGTCGACTTGCCGACCCCGGAGTGGCCGATGAAGGCGGTGATGCGCCCGCGCAGTGCGTCGAGGATGTCGTCGAGCGGATCGTCCCGCCCGGCGCGGATGACCGGCAGGTCGAGATCGGCGAAGGCGGCGGTGAACTCGGTCGGATCGGCGAGATCGGATTTGGTCAGGCACAGGATGGGGGACAGGCCGCCGACGTAGGCCGCGGCCAGGGTGCGTTCGACGAAGCCCGTGCGCGGGGGCGGGTCGGCCATCGCGGTGACGATCAGCAGCTGATCGGCGTTTGCCACCACGATCCGCTCGTAGGGATCGGAGTCATCTGCGGTGCGGCGCAACACACTTCGTCGTTCGGCCACGCGCACGATCCGGGCCAGGGTGTCGGGCTTGCCGGAGAGGTCGCCGACCACCGACACGTCGTCACCGACGACGATGGGTGTCCGACCGAGTTCTCGCGCCCGCATCGTCACGACGCGACGGTCCGGATCGCCCCCGAGGACGACACCCCAGCGACCGCGGTCCACCGACACGACCATGCCCTGCTCGGCGTCATCGTGGGACGGGCGGGTCTTGGTGCGCGGACGGGTGCCCTTGCCGGGACGAACCCGGACGTCGGATTCGTCGTAGCTGGCTGCCCGCCGGCTCAAGGGCGCCCGATCATCTGCTGCCACATCCCGGGGAAGTCGGGCAGGGTCTTGCTCGTCGTCTCGATGTCGTCGACCACGACGTCGGGTGTCACGAGTCCGATGATGGCGCCGGCGGTGGCCATGCGGTGATCGGCGTAGGACTCCCACGTCCCGCCGTGCAGGCTCGTCCCGGTGATCCGGAGTCCGTCCTCGGTCTCGGCGCAGATCCCGCCGAGCCGGGTGATCTCGGTGGTGAGGGCAGCCAACCGGTCGGTCTCGTGGCCGCGGAGGTGGGCGATGCCGCTCAGCTCCGATTCGCCGTCGGCGAGGGCGCACAGGGCGGCGATGGTCGGGGTCAGCTCGCCGATGTCGCGCAGGTCGAGGTTCACACCCTTCAGCACCTCGGGTCCGCGGACGGTGAGGGTGCCTTCGAGGTGCTCGACGGTGCATCCCATCGCGGCCAGGACGTCGGCGATGCGGGCGCCGGGTTGCGTGGTAACCGCCGGCCAGTACGGCACCCGGACCTCCCCGCCGGTCACCGCGGCGGCGGCCAGGAACGCAGCCGCATTCGACAGGTCGGGTTCGACGGTCCAGTCGACCGCCCGGATCGGACCGGGCGACACGCGCCAGACGTTCGCCTCGGAGGTGTCGACCTCGACGCCGGCGGTCGCCAGCATCTCGACGGTCATGTCGATGTGGGGAGTGGAGGGGACGGGCGGTCCGACGTGGCGGATGACCAGCCCCTCGTCGAACCGGGCCGCCGACAACAGCAGACCCGATACGAACTGCGACGACCCCGACGCGTCGATGGTGACCTCGCCACCGCGCACGCGGCCGGTGCCGTCGATCGTGAATGGCAGCCGGTCGCCCTCGATCGCGACCCCGAGTCCGCGCAGGGCGTCGAGGATCGTGGTCTGGGGCCGGACCCGGGCCTGCGGGTCGCCGTCGAAGCGGACCCGGCCGGCGGCCAGCGCACCGAGCGGCGGCAGGAACCGCATCACTGTGCCGGCGAGACCGCAGTCGATGTCCGCGCCGTGCAGCGGCCCGGGGACGAGGGAGACGGTGGTCTCGGACGCGGGGTCGGTGCGCACCTGCACACCGAGTGCCTCCAGGGCACCCAGCATCAGGTTGGTGTCTCGGCTGCGGAGGGTTCCGCGGACGGTCGACGGGCCGTCGGCGAGCGCGGCGAGGACCAGCGCGCGGTTGGTGATGGACTTGGAACCGGGCAGCTCGACGGTGGCATCCAAGCCGCTCGCGCAGGTGGGCGCGTTCCAGGAACTCATGCGATCCAGTTTGTCATGCCCGGTCCGGCCGGTTTCATCACCGCCGATGCCCTCCGGCTAGCGGGTGTCCTTGCGCAACGGGTGATCGGCGGGGATCTCCACGACGATGATCGTGCGCCCGTCGGGGTCCTCGGCGTGCATCTCGATCAGGCCCCACGGCTCGGTCCGCGGCTCACGCTTGACCGTCACCCCGCGATCGCGGAACTGCTTCTCGGTGGCCTCGGCGTCGCGGACCTGCAACCAGAGCACCGCGTTGCTCGTCGGGTCGGGGGCGTCGGTCTTCATGTGCGACGAGATCTCGATGAGTCCGTTGCCGGCGAAGAACACGATGCCGCCGGGATACTCCCGATGGATCGGGAGGCCCAACTGGTCACGGTAGAAGGCCTGCAGACGTTCGGGATCTGCCGAGAGCAGGAGCACCCGGCTGGACAAGACCTCCATCTACTGCCCCTCGGTACTTCCGGCGGAGCCGCCCACGGCGTGGCCCCGGTTGTGGTCGGCGTGACCGGCGGCCTCGTACGCCGCGCGTTCGCGCGCCAGGCGATCGGTCTCGCCGATCGGCGTCGCATCACCGAAGGCGAAGGCCGACGCATGCGGCCACTCGTGGGGCACGTCGGGATCGACGATGAGATCGTCGGGCACCGATTCCTCGGGGTCGAGTCGAGAGGACATGCCTCCCACGATAGGCCGAATCGGCGGGCGGAGAGGCCAGGAGCGAGCGACTCGTCGGCAGATGTCGCCGATCGTGGCGATCGCCGACACGTTCCGCGACACCTGGCCCGGCCGCGGGCTCACGAACCGCGCCGTGAGAACCCACCGTCGGTGTAGCCGTCCCAGGTCTCGAACACCCGCATCACCTTGGGGTCGCCGAGGCTCTTGATGTGGTCGCAGAGGTCCTTCGGGGTCGACGGGTTGGTCACGATGAACTGGTGCAGCGACGCGTCGTGATCGGCGAGGTAGCGCAGGGTCTCCGGCGGGGTGTCGGGGTCGGCGGCCGCAAGGGCGTCCCGCGGGTCGAACGCCGGTGCCCGGATGCCGTCGGCGGCCGAGACCGTGGGTTCGCCGACGACCGCGATGTCCCCGGTGTTGTGGTAGTCGATCGGATCGGACGACACGCTGCGGGTGTTGAGCAGCAGGTTCAGCAGGATCGCGGTGATGGCGCCGGCCGAGATGCCCGAATGGAAGATTGTCTGGAACCAGTCCGGGAACTGCGAGTACATGTCGAGCACGACGTCGACCGGGGCATCGCCGAGAGCGCGGTCGGTGTAGTAGATCTTCGCCTCGGTCAGCATCGCGACGCCCACCGAGATCGCGACGACGAGCACGTTGACGTTGTTGAACTTCACCTTGGTGAGGGTCCGGATGCCGCTGGCCGCGACCATGCCGAACAGTGCCACACCGGCGCCGCCGAGCACCGGGAGCGGGATGCCCTCGACGACCGCCGCCATCTTCGGCAGCAGACCGAGGACCACCAGGATGATGCCGGCACAGGTCGCCACGTGGCGCGTGCGGACGCCGGTGATGGCGACGAGGCCGACGTTCTGTGCGAACGCCGTGTACGGGAACGTGTTGAAGATGCCGCCGAGGACGGTGCCGAGTCCGTCGGCGCGCATGCCGTCGGCCAGGCGGCGCGGGGTGATCTTCTCGTCGACGATCTCACCGACCGCGACGATGTCGCCCGTGGTCTCGGTCATGATCACCACGCCGACGATGATCAGCGAGATGATCGCGCTGATCTCGAAGGTCGGCGCGCCGAACTGGAACGGCTGCGGCACACCCACCCACGGGTATTCGACGACCTTGTCCCAGTGGGTCATCCCGAACGGGATGGACACGAGCGTGCCGATCGCCAGGCCGAGGAGGATGGAGACACGGCGGACGGCGTCGGGTGCGAAACGCTCGATGGCGACGATGATCGCCAGGGTGAGGAAACCGAAGCCGATGTTCTTCGGGTCGCCGAAGTCGGGGCCGGAGGCGGTGCCGCCGCCGAACCAGCCGGCCGCCACCCGGATCAGCGAGACGCCGATGATCAGGATGATCGTGCCGGTGACCAGCGGCGGAAAGAACCGGATGAGCCGCCCGACGATCGGTGCCACCGCGATCATGAACACGCCGCACGCGATCACCGAACCGTAGATGGCGGTGATGCCGTAGCTGGTGCCGATGGTGATCATCGGGCCGACAGCGGCGAAGGTCACGCCCTGCATCAGCGGGAGCCGGACGCCGAACCGCCAGAAACCGACGGCCTGCAGAATCGTCGCGATACCGGCGACGAACAGGTCGGCCATGATCAGGTGGACGATGTCGCCCTGCTGTAGCTGCCCGGCCCCGACCATCGCGCCGCCGACGATCAGCGGGACCGCGACCGCACCCGCGTACATCGCGAGCACGTGCTGGAAGCCGAGCGGGAACAGTTTGACGAACGGCGGGATCTCGTCGACCGGACGCGCACCGGTCTTCCCGTTCTTCACGACATCGAGTACCGACATGCCTGGTTTTCTACGGACCCGAGGTTTCCGCGAAGGCGCGTCCGTGTGTCGGCGGTGTTTCCGCGAAGATATATCGGTGACCCCATCCTCGACTCGCCGCAGCGCGGGCATCCTGCTGTTCCGACGCACCGGACCGGACGGCGTCGAAGTGCTCATCGCCCACCCCGGCGGCCCGATCTGGGCGCGCAAGCCGGACGAGGGGTCGTGGTCGATCCCGAAGGGATTGCTCGACGCCGACGAGTCGGCCTGGGACGCCGCGCGTCGTGAGTACCTCGAAGAGATCGGCAGCCCGGTGCCCGACGGCCCGCACATCGACCTCGGCGAGGTGAAACTCAAGAGCGGGAAAACAGTCATCGGCTTCGGCGTGGAGGGCGATCTCGACGTGACGACCGTCGTCTCCAACACCTTCGAGATGGCGTGGCCGCCGCGGTCGGGCCGCATGCAATCGTTCCCGGAGATCGACCGCGCCGAGTGGTTCGACCCGGAGACCGCGAAGAAGAAACTCAACCCCGCTCAGGCGGCGTTCGTCGACCGGCTGCTCCAGGCGCTACCCGACGCCGGGTGATCGACGATCCCGCCTGTCGGATTCCTTCCCGCCGATCGAGCTCGGTAGGCGGGAAGGAGATCACCACGCTGATGCGGGGCCGTCGACCTACTCGGCCATCGGACGGAGGAACGGTGCCACCCAGTCGGGTGTCACGTCGGAGGTGATCGCCGCGGCGGTCGCATCGTCGACGTCGACGAGCGAGTAGTGCTCGGAACCGGCGGCCGTCGCGAGGATCAGCGTGCTCACCCCGGCACGGCGTTGGAAGACCGATGACCGGCTCGCCCAGCCGATCACGCCGGCGCGGTCGACGACGATCCGCTGCCGGGCGACCGTCGGGGGAGCGATGACCACCGACCGGGCGGTGAGACGGTGACCGAGGTGCCGGGCCCGGACCATGCCGAGACCGATTGAACCCGCGAGCGCGAGCACACCCACGGCGATCCAACCGACCGGGATCGCGCCGCCGATGACCGCGATCGAGATCCCGACGAGGATCACCAGACCCGAGAGGAAGCCCCGGTTCAGGCGGCGGATGCGGGCGACGCGGCCGTGTGCGGTCAACGCGGTTGTCAGTTCGGACCGCTCGTGGGTGACGAGGTCGGCGACCCGCATCGCGTCGGACATCGGGGCCGGCGGCAGCAGCAGCGGGTGTTTGGTCGCACCGGTCGCGATCGCCTGCAGACGGGCACCCTTCAGCGGTCGCATGAGGATCGGTTCGGTCAGGTGGCTGCCGCGGATGCGCTTCTCGTCGAAGCTGATCGAGTTGGTGGTGAGTAGTCCGCGTTCGGTGCGCAGGGTCCCGTCGGGATGCCGGGTGAGGCGGAAGTCCCAGTAGCTCAGGACATATCCGATCACCGACAGGACAGCGCCGATGAGGATCACGGCCACCACGGCCACGGCGATGACCAGTGCGAGCGGGATCGACCGCACGGTGTCGAAGGCGTCGCGTGCGAGGCCGACCCCCTCGTCGAACATGCCTGCGTCGTTGGCGATCTGGACCCCGACGCCGGCGACCGCGGCGGCGATCACGAGACCGCCCATCGAGAACGGTGAGTACCGCAGCCAGGCGTTCTGGAAGCTGGTGAGCACCTCGGGTGCTGCCGTCGGCATCTCGGCATCGAACTGCTCATCCGACGCTGCTGCCGCAGAGCGGGTTCCGGCCGTCGGCATCAGGTTGTCGTGCAGGGCGCGCGCCTCGGGGAGGGTGACGGCGCGGAGTTTGACCTGCGACGCCTGTTCGTCGCCGCCGGTGCCGATGGTGACCTTCTGCAGGTTCAGTACGCGGTGGACGAGTGAGGCGGTGAGGTCGACGCTGCGGATACGGTCGCGGCGGGCGGTGGCGACCTTCTTGGTGACCAGCCCGCTCCGGACCCGGACGTGTTCTGCGGTCACCTGATAGAAGGTGGTCAGCCACGGCACCACCGTCACCAGGGGCACGAGCACGACGGTGGCGAGAAGCGTCACCAGGGGCGCGCTCCGCCCGGCGAAGACCAGTGCGATGAGGACCGGAACCAGCGACGGGAGCGATTCGACGACGGTCACCGCCATCATCCACGGGGACAGTCGATGCCATTCGTCCGGTGCGTCGATGTGCAGGCCCGACGCCGGGGTGGCCGGCAGCACCGCACCGGGTTGCGGCTCAGGTCGCGTCATCGGTGAACGCCTGGGTGCGGATGGTCAGGTCGGATGCGGTCGCGCGTGCGAGTTCGGCGTCGAGCCCCTCGATGTGGATCGTGCCCGCCGACGACGCCGTGGTCACCGTGAGCTTCCCCAGTTTCAGCAACTGTTCCAGGGGACCGGCCTCGGTGTCGACGACCTGGATACGTGCGATCGGGATGATCACCCGGTGCCGGACGAACCAGCCCGACTGGGCGTACACCGCATCCTCGCTGACCTCCCAGCGGTGAAAGCGGTACCGCCACAACGGGACCACCACCGTGTAGAACACGGTCAGCAGGGCCAGGGCTATCGCGGCGAGCGTTGCAGCCCACCGTGCGTCGGGTACGACGACTGCGACCACGATGGCCGCGATGGTCGCCGGTACGCCCAGGATCAACGGACCGATGCGCCACAGGGTCTTGGCGCGTGGATCGACCTGGTTGACCGGCTCACGCAGGGTGGGATGCAGCGGATTGTCGGGAGCGGGTACGGATTCCATTGCGATCAGTCTATGGCCGCCCCCGCCGCCGATTGCGGCAATCGCGTGTCGCTTCTAGGTGATCGTGACGCCACCGTCGACCGCGAGGGTCTGGCCGGTGACGTAACCGGCGGCCGCCGACGCCAGCCAGATCGCGGTGGCGGCGAGCTCTTCGCCGTGACCGGTGCGGCCCAGGACGACCCGCGGCATCTGCGAGTCGAGGTAACCGGGCTGGTAGGTGTCGGTCATCTCGCTCTCGAAGAAACCGGGGGCGATGGCGTTGACCCGGATTCCCTTGCGCGAACCCCACTGCTGGGCCAGGTCCCGGGTGAGACCGATGACGCCGGCCTTGCTCGCGGCGTAGGCGGCCTGCGGGAGCCCGGCGGTGGTGATGCCCAGGATCGACGAGATGTTGACGATCGCGCTGCCCGGCTGCATGACCCGCCCGCACGACTGCGCCATCCAGTAGGAGCCGTTGAGGTTGATGTCGATGACGTTCCGGAACTGCTCGGGCGTCTCACGGGTGGCGGGGTAGGCGGTGCCGACGCCGGCGTTGTTGATGAGGACGTCGACCTTGCCGAAGGTCTCCATCGCGGCGTCGACGACGCGCTGGCACTGCTCGGGGTCGGAGACGTCGGCGGGAACGACGAGAGCCTTGCGGCCCAGCGCTTCCACGGCGGCGGCGGTGTCGGCGAGCTTCTCCGCCCGGCGCGCGGCGAGCACCACGTCGGCGCCGGCCTCGGCGAAGCCGCGGGCGAAGGAGACACCGAGTCCCGACGAAGCGCCGGTCACGATGACCACCTTGCCGGTGGTGTCGAACAGATCCATCACGGACATCGTTGTCTCCCTTGCATGTTCCTACGTGACACGGCGCATCGGCGCCGCGTCGTGATCGGTGGTGAGGTCAGAACCAGGACGGTTCGACGTCGAGGGTGGTGCGGTCCAGAGCGGTCAGGAGGTCGAGCTGCGGACCGGTCTTCGGTAGTTCATACCGGAAGAAGTACTGGGCCGCAGCGCGTTTGCCGTCGTAGAAGTCGCCGGTCCGGCCGTCCGCGGCGAGGAGTTGTTCGAGCCACATCCAGGCGACGACGATGTGGCCGGTGGCCTCGAGATAGAGCGTGGCGTTGGCGAGCGCGAGCTTCGGGTCGCCCGACGACCAGATGTGCGCGGTCACCTTGACGAGCCGGTCGACGGTCGACTGCAGGGTCTCGGCGTACCCGGCGGCGGCCGGCACCTCGCGTGCACGTGCGACGGTCGCGCCGATCGTCTCGGCGAGCAGTGCGAGGCCGGCACCGCCCTGCATGATCACCTTGCGGCCCAGCAGGTCGAGGCCGTGGATGCCGTGTGCCCCTTCGTGGATGGGGTTGAGGCGGTTGTCGCGGTAGTACTGCTCGACGTCGAACTCGCGGGTGTAGCCGTAGCCGCCGTGCACCTGGATCGCCAGGCTGTTGGCCTCCAGACACCACTGCGACGGCCAGCTCTTGGCGATCGGGGTCAGTACCTCGAGCAGCAGGTCGATGCGGGCGCGTTCCTCGGCGTCGGCGGTCGTCGCCGCCTGGTCGACGAGGACGCTGCAGTACAGCTCGAAGGCGAGTGCGCCTTCGACATAGGACTTCTGGGCCAACAGCATGCGCCGGACGTCGGCGTGCTCGATGATCGGCACCGGCTTCGACGACGGGTCCTTCTGGTCGACGGGGCGGCCCTGCGTGCGCACCTTCGCATACTCCAGCGACGCCTGGTATCCGGCGTAACCCAGTGCGGTGGCGAGGAATCCGACGCCGATTCGTGCCTCGTTCATCATGTGGAACATGTAGGAGAGGCCGCGATGCTCCTCGCCGACCAAGTACCCGACAGCGCCGGGAGCGGAGCGAGCGGGCTGAGTGTCCACAGCACCGGGTGTGGGGTCGGGCGAGAAGGTGCCGTCGCCGAAGTTGAGCAGGCAGTTGGTGGTGGCCCGGTTGCCCATCTTGTGGTTGAGGCCCACCAGGGCGATGTCGTTGCGGGTGCCGTCCGGCAGGAACTTCGGGACGATGAACAGCGAGATCCCCTTGACGCCGGGACCCCCGCCGGGGGCCTTCGCCAGCACGAGATGCACGATGTTCTCGGTGAGTTCGTGGTCGCCGGCCGAGATCCACATCTTGGTCCCGGTGATCCGGTAGGTGCCGTCACCGGCCGGTTCGGCCTTGGTGGTGATGTCGGCCAGCGACGACCCCGCCTGCGGTTCGGACAGGCACATCGTGCCGGAGAAGCGGCCCTCGACGAGCGGGCGGACCCAGGTGTCGCGTTGTTCGGCGGTCGCGTACTCGGCCAGCAGGTTGGCGTTGCCGACCGTGAGGAAGCTGTAGGACGACATGGCCGCGTTCGCCGCCTGGAACCACACCGCGGACGCCTGCCGGATGACGGTCGGCAACTGCATGCCGCCGAGTTCCTCGTCGAAGGAGGCGGCGATGAGGCCGGCCTTGCGGAACTCGGCGAGGCCCGACACCACCTCGTCGGGGAGGACGACCTTGCCGTCGGCACCGATGTAGGGCTCGTTGGCGTCGCCGATCTTGTTGGCCGGGGCGAAGCACTTCATGGCGATGTCGGCGCTGAGTTCGAGCACGGCGTCGAACGTCTCGCGCGAGTGCGCCGCGAAACGGTCTCGTGAGGTCAGGGCCTCGACGTCGAGCCATTCGTACAGCAGGAACTCGAGGTCCCGCCGGGACATGGGTGTGGCCATCGCACTTCCTCGTGATCGGACCGCCGTTGTCGTGCCCGTCTCAGGGGCACCCGTTCATCATGCATCTACCGATCGTCCGCTCGGTATCCGACCCTCGATCGAGGAGTCACGTGCACGCGGTTCAGCAATGTACAGATGGTTGTTACGAGTGTCACACCTTGTCACTTTTCCTTGTCATGGTGCGCGGTCCCGTGATGGACTACGGACGATTCACGATCGTGAATAACTTCGGTTATGGCGTGAAGATGCAGGTCGCGGGGACGGTGCCATTCGGCGGGGGTGGCATCGTCCCGACCTGCCCGTCGCGATCCTCTCTCGGCGCGACCGACTACACGTCGATGCCGAACTCCTTGATCTTGCGATAGATCGTCGCGCGGGAGATGCCGAGAGCGTGGGCCGCCGCGACCTTGTTCCGACCGTTCTCCTCCAGGCTCCGCACGATCGCATCCCGTTCGAGTGCCTCGATGCGGGTGAGGGTGTGCCGGCTCTGGGCGCGATAGGTCGGCGGCAGGTGTTGCGCCGTGATCGTCCCCGACCGATGGTGGATGACCACGTCCCGCAGCGCCTGGCGGAGTTCTGCGACGTTCCCCGGCCAGGTGTACTTGCTCAGCTGCCGCATGGCGTCCGGCGCGACGGCGAGTTCCCGTCCGCGGGTCAGTTGCAGGAGGATGGTCGGCACCAGAACCTGCAGATCCTCGATGCGATGACGCAGCGGCGGCACCTCGATGGTGTGCGAGAAGAACGGCAGCAGGGTGGCACCCAGGGCGGGTGTCGAATCGCTGGAGCTGAGGGTCATGCCCAGCCAGCCCGCGTGCTCGCGTCCCTGCATCACCTCGGCGACGTCGAACAATACGTCGTCGGGCAGCTCATCGACGTCGCGCAGGATGATCGCGAAACCGTCCGTGTCGAGCTCGGCTGCGAAGCTGTCGAGCGTGTCGGCGTCCTGGAAGTCCTCGGCGGCGTACACGCGGATCGTCCCGTGCCGGTACCGCCCCGCCGCCGCGCGGAGAACCGCCGACCGGCCCGAACCCCGTTCGCCCGAGACCGCGATCCAGTGACCGTCCCCGACGTGCTGGACGATGCGGTCGCATGCCTGACGCCACGACGAGCTGCGTCCGACGATCCCCGGCAGCACCGAGGGTTTCGACGATCGGCGCTGCGGTGGGGCGGAGGTGACCGAATCCATCAGGTGGACATGGAAGACCGCGACACCGTCCTCGGCGTGGGAGAACTCCGTGACCGGTGCCAGCCGTACCGAACGTCCGCTGGGCAGCGTGTTCACCCGACGCCCCGCCGCGACCTCGAGGGTCTGATCGACGGCGTGCTCGAGCATCGACACCTGATCCTGGGGGTCGATGCTCTGCCGGAGGCGCCGGTTCATCAGGACGACGTCGGCGGCGATGGCGAGGACCATCATCTGGGGCGCGCGCCGGCAGGTTGCGAGATAGGCGGAGAGAAGCCGGGATTCGCGTTCGCTGGCGTTCGCCAGCATCTGCTGTTCGATCTGCACGGTCGCCGACTTGGCCAGCGACAGCAGCAGGGAGCCGCCCTCCTGGACCCACCCGGTGAGATCGAGGGCGCCGACGAGTCCGCCGGAGAAGGGATTTCGGATGGGCACGCCGGCGCAGCTGAGCCGGGCGAGGCACCCCGCGTAGTGCTCGGCACCGGTGACGAGGGTGGCCTGTCGGGTTTCGAGGGCGGTCCCGATCCCGTTGGTGCCGGCATGCTCTTCGCTGTAGCTGTAGCCGGGGGCGAGTGACACGGCGTCGAGCTGGCCGAGGAGCTCGCCGCAGCCGGCGGCGCGGGACAGCACCACGCCGTCCGGCGAGGTGAGGATGATGCTCACCGGCTCGGCCGACAGGTCCGCGGCGAGCTGGTCGAGCACCGGCCGGGCCGCGGTCATCAGCGGACTGTCGGTGTTCGGCTCGCGCACGAACGGGAGTTCCAGGCGGTCGGTCTGCACGTTGAACGAGCGCGAGCGGCGCCACGAGGTGGAGATCGCGTCGCGGACGGCGCCGGACATGCGATCGTCGACGACGCCGTCGTCGCTGAGGAACCTCTCCCGCGCCCGAGCCACGTGGGCGACGGGTTCACGAGACTGGTCTGTTGGCTTGGGCTTCACCTGGACCGTATCTCTCTACTGTGATGCAGGTCTCATTCCAGGGCAGTGTATCGGACAAAGCAACGTTCACGCGTGTGAACGAACAGGTGTTTTCGTCCGAATTCGTACTGGTCAGGGCTTGATACGGACAGCCGGAAGTGGGCCGGTCGCGATCCACGCCGAGAACGAATCTGCAATCGCGACCGGCCCCCGTCGCCGCTGCAGCGACGACGTCCCCGCCGGGGTCTTGGAGGGGTGGGCTAGTAGATGTTGGAGGGCCGCACCATCCCCTCGGCGAGATCGCCGAATCCGGGGGCCTCGATCGCACCCGGGTGCGTGAAGACCTCCTCGACGACCGCCGTCTCGGTGGTGATCAACAACGCGGCGATCGAGGCGGCGCTCTCCAGGGCGGCCTTGGTGACCTTGGCCGGGTCGATGACGCCCTCGTCGAACATGTCGCCGTAATCGCCTGTCATCGCGTTGAATCCGTGGCCCAGGGGCAGGCCGCTGACGACCTTGACCACTTCCTCGCCGTCGAAGCCGGCGTTGGTGGCGATCCAGAACAGCGGTTCGGCCATCGACCTGCGGACGACGCCGATTCCGGCCCCTTCGTCACCAGCCACGTCACCGAGCGCGTCGAGAGCCCGATGAGCCTGTGCCAGAGCGGTTCCGCCGCCGGAGACGATGCCGTCCTCGACCGCCGCCCGCGTCGCGGCCAGGGCGTCCTCCACCCGGAGCATGCGTTCCTTCAGTTCGACGCTGGTCACGCCGCCGACGCGGATGACCGCCACCCGGCCGGTGAGGCGCGCGATCCTCAGCTCCAGGCTGTCCCGGTCGGCGTCGATCCGCGCACGTGCGTGCTGCGCCTCGAGTTGCGCGACGCGAGCGTCGACGAGGGTCTGGTCGCCCCGTGCACCGACGATCGTGGTGAAGTCCTCGGTGACGGTCACACGGTCACACTGTCCGAGGTGTTCGAGGGAGACCTCGTGAAGCTCGAGGCCGGTGTCCTTGGCGATCACGTGACCGCCGAGGGCCACGGCGAGATCCTCGAGTTCGGCGACGCGGCGATGACCGAAGCCGGGTGCCCGGACGACCACCGACTGCATCGTCTTGTGCATGTTGCCGCCGACGAGCAGCTGCAGGGCGGGACCGTCGACGTCCTCGGCGAGCACCAGGAGCGGGCGGTCGGCGCGTTTGGCCGCCTCGATGCTCGGCATGATCTCCTGCACCGAGGTGATCTTCTTGTTGGTCAGCAACACCACCGGGTTGTCCAGAACCGCTTCCATCCGTTCGGGATTGGTGACCATGTACCCGGAGATGTACCCGTGGTCGAACTCGATGCCGTCGACGACATCCACCGAGAGGCCGAGGGTGTCGCTCTCCTCGGTGGTGATGACACCGTTGCGGCCCACGTACTCGACCGCGGCGGCGATGGCCGAACCGATGACCTCGTCGTCACTCGCGGCGAGGGTCGCGATGCGTTCGAGATCGCTGCGGCCCCCGAGTGCGACGGACTGTTCCGACAGCGCGTCGATCACTGTCGCGATCGCACGTTCGATACCGCGGCGCACCCGCATGGGATTCGCGCCCTGCTCGACGGCGCGCAGACCTTCGCGAACCATGGCCTGCGCCAACACGGTCGCGGTGGTGGTGCCGTCACCGACGACCCCGTTGGTCTTCATCGCCACCTCCTTGACCAGCTGTGCGCCCATGTTGGCGAACGGATCGCGCAACTGGATCTCGCGGGCGATGGTCACCCCGTCGTTGGTGATGGTCGGTGGTCCGGTGAGCTTCTCGAGGACCGCGTTGCGGCCCTTCGGTCCCAATGTCACCTTGACCGCGTCGGCGAGTGCGTTCACTCCTCGCTCGAGCCGCAGTCGCGCTTCGGCGTTGTAGCGCAACTCCTTGGCCATGGTTGTCCTGCCTTTCTGTGGTGTTCTCGGCTGGGTAATACGGAGGCCCCTACCGCTCCCTGAGGTGCGAGGAGCGAGGGCGGCGACCCGCCGTTCGCTCCCTGAGGTGCGAGGAACGAGGGCGGCGGCCCGCCGTTCGCTCCCTGAGGTGCGAGGAGCGAAGCGACGAGCCTCGAAGGGTCAGGGCACAAGAATCGCTCGACCGCGTACGCGGCCGGCGTCGAGATCGTCCAGTGCCTGCTGGAAATCGGCGAGGGCGTAGGTGCTGGTGTGCAGCTTGACCTTTCCCCGGGCGGCGAGGTCCATCAGCTCACCGAGGTCGTTGTAGGAACCGACCAGGTTGCCGATGAAGTTGATCTCGGTGGAGATCACGTCGATGGTGGGGACGTCGATGTTCTCGCCGTAGCCGACCACGAAGAAGCTGCCGGCGCGGCGCAGCATCGCGGTTCCTTCGGCGGTCGCCCCGCCCTCGCCGACGAAGTCGAGCACGGCCTCGGCGCCGTGTCCGCCCGTCAGGTCGAGGACCTGTTGCACATGTGTTCCGTCGGCGACGATGCCGATCTCGGCACCCACCTGTTTGGCGAGTTCCACCGCATCCGGGTTCCGGTCGACGACGACGATCCGCAGGGCGGAGATCGCGGCGAGGACCTGGATTCCGATGTGCCCCAGACCTCCTGCGCCGATGACCACGCAGGTGTCGCCGGGTCGCGTCATCCGTGCGACCTTGGCGGCCGCGTGGTACGCGGTCAGGCCGGCGTCGGCGAGTGCCGCCACGTCGGCGGGTTCGAGGGAGTCGTCGATCTTCACGACGCTGCGCGCCGTGGTCTTGAGGAACTCCGCGTAACCGCCGTCGGTGTCGATGCCGGGGAACTGGCTGTTCTCGCAGTGGACGTCGTCGCCGAACCGGCAGGCCCGGCAGAGTCCGCAGGTGATCAGCGGATGCAGGATCACCTTGTCCCCGACGGCGACGTTGGTGACCGCGTCGCCGATGGCCTCCACCCAGCCCGCGTTCTCGTGACCGATCGTGTAGGGAAGTGCGACACCGCTCTTCGCCTCCCACTGGCCCTCGAGGATGTGCAGGTCGGTGCGGCAGACACCGGCGCCGCCGATCCGGACGATGACGTCGTGCGGCCCGGTGATCTCGGGGGCCGGGACCTCGTTGAGTTGCAGTTTGTCGTGGTAGCCGACGACCTGGACTGCGCGCATGGCTTACTCCTGTTCGCTTCGGGGGTGTGCGCGAGGGGTTTCGCGGAGGTTGGTGATGACCGGGCCGCTGGCCCCGTCGCATTGGTCGTCGTCGGCGTAGCGGGTGGCGAGCAGACCGCGGCAGAAGTGGCTGTTTCCCTCCATCGAGATGCGCACGGACCGTGCGAATCTCAGCCGCATCGGGATCTGGTCGGCCGGCAGCGCGTGCCCCTCCTCGTCGACGACGACGAGGCTGTTGGGGCAGATGCTGAGACCCAGCTCCATCCGGCGTCGCAGGAGCGCCGCCTTGTGGTGCCCGCGTGGCAGGTCGCGCAGCGCCAGCCGATCGACGTCGGCGACCGTGACCCGCCCGGCGGCGATCTCCGCGGCCACACAGCGTTCCATCGCAGCGGTGTGGGCCTTGCGCTGGAAGGTCAGACGCAGCTCGTCGAGGCTGTCGAGAGCTTCGACGCCGAAGGTGCCCTTGTACCCGGCGCGGGCGTCGAGTCCGGCGTTGATCTTGTCGCTGTCGTGGTGATCGTCGAGCAGCACCCGGACCTGGCCGACGCCGTTGACGTCCTCGAGCGCATCGAGTGCGTCCGATCCCATCAGGTAGGCGAAGTTGGGCGAACAGAACGACGTCGGGAGCCGTAGGTGCACGGTCACCCCCGCCTCGTCGATCAGGATCGACCGCACGAACTTCAGTTCGGTGATCGGCTGGTCGAGTTCGGGATCGAGGACGGTGTCGAGTGCGGCGAGGACGTCGTGCTCGAGTGCCGTGTCGGTGACGTACCCGGGATGGGGAGCGACCGCGGTCATGCCGTCACCGCATCCTTCGCGCCGGCGGCCACCTCGACTTCCGGATCGCCCGCGCTGGTCGGGAGCTTGAGTTCCTCGGGGACCTCGATGTGCGGGTACAGGGCCGCCGCGTTGAGACCGAGGATCTTCTTCTTCTGCTCCACGGTGATCGGCGCGTATTCGGTCATGTCCTCCGGGATCTGGAAGTCGACGAACCGCTCGACGAGCCACTGCGGCGTCCACAGGGCGTAGTCGCTGGCGAACAGGATCTTGTCCTCACCGATCCAGTAGAGGAGTTCGCCGATGATCTGGGCGAAGTAGCGGGGACGGGTGTGGATGAACGGGAGGGCCACGGCCAGACCGCCGAACACGTTGGACTCCTGGGTGGCGATCCAGCAGAAGTCCTCGAGCCGCGGCAGACCGACGTGCTCGATGATGAAGTTCAGATCGGTGTAGTCGGTGGCCACCTTGTCGACGTCGGCCACATCGAAGGCGTCCCGGTCGAGTGGTCGGATGGTGGGGCCCTTGTGGATGTGGACGTTCTTGATGCCCAGCTTGATGCACTCCTCGAGGTAGCGGCGCGACCATGCATCGTCGAGCTTGTAACCCCGCGAGTCCCCGAACCATTCGGCGGTGTAGAGCTTCACGCCCTTGAGGTTCATGATGTCGGCGTCCTTGCGGAGCTGCTCCAGGCCGGCCTCACCGTGACGCGGATCGTAGGCGTGGTTGTAGGTGAGCAGCCCCGGGTTGTCCTCGCACAGTTTGAGCGAGTCGTCGACCTGGGCGAAACCGTTGACGTAGAAGTCCTTCAGGATCGTCGCCTGGAAGATCGCGTGATCGGCCGGGCCCTCTTCGAACAGGTCACGCATCAGCCGGTCGGGACCGTAGTAGGTGTAGGTGTCGTAATCCCAGACCTCCTCCTCGGGACTGAGATTGCGGTGGTAGTCGTAGAAACAATCGATGAACTGCTTGCCGTGGATGTTGCGCTGATTGGATTCACGGGCGTCCCAGAGGTGGACGTGTGCGTCGACGATGAAGTACTTTTCGCCATTCTTCTCGTACATCGATGACTCCTTGATCGTTCTCGGTGGAAGCGGGCTGCATCCGATGGGGTTGGCGGGGATCGAGAGTTGTTGTCGGCGGGGGATTTCTGGGGTGCGTCGTGGCCGCCGGGGGGTGTTCGCCGGCGGCCACGACGCAGATCGGGGGTCGGGCCTGCGCTCAGCTCGACGCGGTGAGATCGAACCCGATGAACTCGGCGGCGTCCTCGGGGCTCGCGAACAGGTAGGTCCGGTCGTCGAGGTGAACCATCCGCCCGTAGTGGGTGGAGCTGATCTCCTCGAAGACCGATCCGTCGAACTCCTGACCCAGGGCGTCGGTGAGCTCGTCGTAGTCGAACTCGAGCCGGTTGACGCCGTCGACCCGGATCATCGACGGGTACTCGGTGAGTTCGACACCTTCCTTGGCGCCCATGACGTCGGCCACGACGCGGCCGACGGGCGTGTTCATCAGGGTGACGCCGCACATGTTCGAGAACTCGGTCTGTGCGCCGAATTGCATGGAGGTCATCGGTTCAGCTCCTCGGGGATGTCGACTTCGATGGCTTTGAGTACGTCGCGGAACTTCTCGGTCGCCGCGTCGAGGCTCGTGGCGAAGGTGACCGACTTGTCCGCCGGTTGCGACCAGATCGGTTGCAGCCCACGCGCGGCGTCGAGGCAGCGCGGCACCCACTCCGAGAGCCACTCGCCGAACAATGCGCGGTTCTGCGCGCCGTACTGCTCGTCGCGGGAGAGCATCAGGAACAGGGCCCGGGTGTAGTTCAGGTCGCGGTCGTAGTCGTACTCACCGGTGCCGACGATCGTCGGGGTGATGTAATCGCCGTTGCGCGCCGCGACCTGCATGATCAGCTCGGTCCGGAACAGCGACCCGACGAGCTGCTCGAAGACGATGTTGGTGCAGAACAACAACTTCGCCCAGTCGCCGATCGCGGTCAGCCGCTCGACGGCCTCGCGGGTCGGCTGCCATTCCGGCGCCGACTGCCAGACCTCCTTGTGTGCCGAGCCGTCGAAGGCCTCCTCGGCCTCGGCGAGATCGAGGTTGAACAACGCGAGGTCCTGGGCGAAACGCAGCTTGTGCGCCGCACTGACCGCGACCGCGTTGTTGATCATGTTGGTCGGAGCGGACCGCTGGATCGAGGTGAACACGTGCAGGCCCATGCCGCTCTCGGCATGCATCCAGGCGCCGAGGTTGCGCTCGATGAACTTGAGCCACGAGGGATTCCAGCCGTCGTACACGCGGGCACGCTTGGCATTCTGCAGACACAGATTGACCTGGTGGACCACCGCCGAGTTGTTGCGGAAGATGGTCTGTTCCCACTCCTCGTTGGGATCGAGGAAGGCATGCCAGTTGCTCGACTTCGCAGCCGTCCACTCCTGCGGATAACCGCCGGGACCGTTGCCGAAGCCGTAGATCCAGCCCTGGGTCAGGTGGCGTTCCGGGTCGGGCTGCACGTCGACGGTGACGTCCTCGTAGACCGTCGCCCGCTTCTTGGCCGGCTGATAGTAGTTGTACTTGCGGCTCTTGCTGCTCGGGAATTCCTTGGCGCCGGCCTCGGCGTCGGTGAATTCGATGCTCGGGAAACTGCGTTCGCGCTGTGGTGATTTCGGCGCGGTGGGGGCGGACATACCTGTCGTTCCTCCTCGTTCGGCGACTTCTAGTCGAAAGCCGGGCTGGTGAACTTGTCGTAGAAGGTCTGGTCCCGGGGGACCGAATGCTGGTCGGCGAGAGCGAGAGCCGCATCGACCATGGGCGGGGGGCCGCAGAAATACACCTCCGTTCGGGCGAGATCGGATTCGTGTGAGTTGACGATGTCGGTGACGTTTCCCTCGGCGACCTCGACGCCGTCCGGGGCTCCGTCGGCCGACTCCGACAGGCAGGCGACGAACCGGAAGTCGGCGATTTTCTCGCCTAGTGCGGCGATCTCGTCGAGGTAGAACAGATCCGCCGCGGTCCGGGCCCCGTAGTAGAAACGAACGGGCCTGTTCAGACCGGTTTCGCTGATGTGGCGCAGCAGCGAGAGCAGCGGGGCCATTCCGGCCCCTCCGCCGATGCAGACGATCGGCAGTACATGGCCGTTGCGCAGGGTGCACGACCCGTACGGGCCGTTGATCATGATCTCGTCGCCGGGGGAGAGGCCGTCGGAGAGAAGGCCGGCGAACAGGCCTCCCGGGTACTTCTTGATCAGGAACTCCAGCTTGTCCGGAGTGGCCTGGGTGGTCGCGATCGAGAACGAACGCTTCTCTTCGGTGCCGGGGACCGAGAGGTCCACGTACTGACCGGGTTTGAACTCGAAGGTCTCCGGTTCGACGACGTCGAGACGAAGTGACACGATGTCGGTCGTCACCGGCTCGATCGCGGCGACCCGGGTGCGCACGTCCTGGATCGGTGCGCCGCCGAGCAATTCGTCCTCGTCGAAGTTGAGGAGCTCGATCTCACAGTCGCTGTAGGCGTAGGACCGGCACAGCAGCACATAGCCCTCGGCCTCCTCCGCCTCGTTGCAGGCGAAGGTGGAGTAGTTGTCCATCTGGACATCCCCGTCGAGCATGTACGACTTGCAGGCCGAACACCGGCCCTCGCGACACCCGTGCATGAGGTGGATGCCCTGTCGGAACGCGGCGTCGAGGATCGATTCGTCCTCGGCGACCTCCATCTCGATGTCGACCGGGACGAAGTTGATGTGATGTGTGTCGGCCACGGAAACTCCTGTCTGGAAAAGGGAGGTGCTGCGCTCCTCAGGGAGCTGGGGAGGCGATGGCTTGCGGTCATCACCGCTCCCTGAGGAGCGAGCTCGCGAGCGTCTCCTGCTCCCTGAGGAGCGAGTTGCGAGCAACTCGGAAGGGGGGCGCCCACCGGCGTGCCGTCAGGCCGGCACGGCCCCGTTGGGATTGGCGCGATACGCCGCGATGTGCGCGTCCCGCTCGGTGTCGGACATCTCGTTGAGCAGCACGTTGGGACTGTTGAAGACGTTGCCGCGGACGTCGTCGAGCGTCCACATCTTCTTCGGATCCAGGTTGAGGTGCGGCTGTGGGATGAGGGTCTTGCCGTCGTCGCGAACGTAGCCCAGATCCTTGATGATGTCGGCGAGATCCTTGCCGTGATGCAGGGTCTCCCATTCGCGGAACCCGGTGAGACGCCCCATGTTCGGGGTGTCCCGGCCGTCGTACTGGTCGCGGAAGGCGACCGCGTCGGTCCAGTGGCAGGTCTCCGAGCAGTAGGTGCGCCACTGGTCGTCGACCTTGTCCACGATCATGTCCTCACGGACGAGGCACGGCACCATGCAGGTCCAGCAACGGTGCGGGTACTCGTAGTCGACGTCCTCGAAGGCGATCGGCTTGTTGCGGCCCGGGTAGGCGAGACGGTTGTAGTTCTCCCACCACTTGCCGAACTTGTTGTACCACCCGGGGTACTTCTCCTCGAACCACTCGAAGTCCTTGTCGGTCATGGCGTCGATGCGCCAGTAGTTGACCGGCCAGCCGGTGGCGAAGAAGCGCGCCACCTCGTGGACGTAGTGCTTGTTGGTGATCCGGTTCCAGGCCTCCTCGACCAGATCGTGCGGGATGGTGAGTCCGTACTTCTCCAGCGGCAGAAGGTAACTGCGGTAGTAGTCGTCGTAGATCCACCGGCGCCACATCTCCGCGTAGCTCTCCCGGTCCTTGCGGCGGTCCTTGGTGCCGTACTCGATGAAGGTGCCGATCGCGGCGTCGACGACGCAGTGGTTGTTCCACCACGCGTACCGCAGATCACGTTCCAGCAGAGGACGATTGCGCTCGTCTGCGAGAGCCATCAGCAGGATCGAGTAGCCGTTGGAGATGTGCCGCGACTCGTCGGACTGCACCGAGTGGAAGACGGTGGGGAGCAGGTAGTCGCCGTTGGCGGCGGCTTCGTCGGGCATCGCGACGAACAGCGTGTTGGTGAATGCGGTTTCGGCGACCACCGTGAGGTAGATGTTGGCTGCCGTGATGGCGTCACCGGTGATGAACCCCTCGCCGAACTGTCGGCCGATGGTGCCGGCGTAGTTGTTGGCGAATGCCTTCTCGGTGATGTCGAAGCCGGCCGGGTCGATGTAGTTGTTCATGTACAGCTTCTTGAGGTTCATCTGGATCGTCGAATGACGGACCTCGTCGATCATCTGCACGGCCAACCCGTTGTGGATCTCGGGGTTGGGGACCGCGTCGATGGCCATCGGCATCGCGCGGGCCGCCGAGATCTCGGGGAACGGGATGATCGACAGGAACAGCTTCTGCCACTCCAGCCAGCGTTCCTGGACCTGGCGGAACATGTTGCCGCGGATGGCGCCGTCCATGGCGCCGTACACACGGTTGTCCTTCTCCTCCTCCATCGGGAAGTAGGACCGCATGATCTGCTTCAGCGGGTCCTTCTTGGGGGCCTTCTCGAAGGTGTAGTCGGTTCCGAATCGAGTGGCCGGGGTCGCGAAGGTGGGCTCCCAGGACAACTCGGTGATCTTCGCGTGGGCTTTCGTCAAGCTCTGCCTGCTCAAAGTGCGCCTCCTCTTTTGAGGGAGCCGACGGGTGTGCCGGCCCGCATGGACTGGAGCGACTTCGATACAACCGTGTGATGCAGGTAACAAACGTCTCACTGTGAGACGACCGACCAAGTTGCCGGTCTTCTGACGACGAAAGGAGGGCCCGCGATGCGGGCCCTCGGTGGGAATGTGCAGGTGAGCTGTGGTTATTCGGCCGACGCGTAGGAGCCGGAGGGCGTGAGCGGATCGTTGAGACGTTGCGCGTACTGGTCGAAGTACACCCGGGCGATGAGTTCGCGACGGCTCCGGACCCCGGCCTTGTCGAAGATCGACTTCAGGTGATCCTGCACCGTGTACGCGGATACGTGCAGGGTTGCGGCGATGTCCTTGGTGGCGACGTTCTGCAACACCATCTGGGTCACGTCACGCTCACGCGCGGTGAGGCCGAAGGCCTCGACGACGAGCGGGATGATCTCCGGCGGGCGCGCCTCCTCGATCGTGATGACGACCTCGCCGGGCCGGCCGTCGACCGAGGACAGCGGGGATGCGTTGATGACGAGCCACATTCCCGATCTGCCGCGGACCCGTAGGCGCGGCGGTACCTGCGTCTCGCCGGCACCGTAGCGTCGTGCGGCACCGATCAGGCCGTAGATGGGGTTCACGGCTGCCGCACTGTTCGGTCCCGCCGCGAGGTCGTCGATGCGCTCCTGGCTGCCGGCGCTCATCTGCACGATCTCGTTGTTGCGATCGATGATCAGGACGGCCGGCCCGTTGTTGATCGAGGGCCGTTGTTCGGCGACGACCGTGCTGAGCAGCCCGATCCGAACCCCGTGTGCGAGTGTCTGCGACAGCGAGCCGAGGAAGTCGATCTCGTCGTCGGTGAACGGGCGGCAGCCCGCGCCGCTGCGGAACATCGCGATCCCGGCCCACACCCGATCCCCGTCGCGGAGCACGACGCGCGCCTCGTCGTGGAAGCAGTACTCCGGGATCATGAGGCGCGTCATGCGTTCGGACTGCTGGGTCCGACCCCGGGTCAGGAGATTGAGGCCGACGGCATCGCGCTTCTGCGCCACCAGTTCTCGGTAACTCGACGGTTCGACCTGCCCGTACTCGAGAAGCCCCCATTCCGGGTCCTTGTGGTCCTGACCGAGCAGGTCCCCGTACTTCCGGGCCGAGGTCAGCATGACCGTGTTGGGGTCGAAGGTGCCGATGCAGGCGGCATCGATGGGTACCGCACGACGCAACGACTCCACGGTTTCCGCGAAGAAGTCGTCGAGGCCGAGACCGGCGTGCGCCACGACTTCGATGTCGCGGCGCACGCGCTCGGCGGTCAGGCTCGATGTCATCTGGCAATCATGTTCCTGAGCTGCATCGATGTCTATCCCACAAAGCTGGGATCATCCACCCGGAGGACCCCGGTCGGGTCGTGACGGCGGCGGATCGTCTCCAGGCGTACCCGCTGTTCGGGCGTCCAGAGTTGCTCTCGTTCGGCGGCGTCGAGTCCGCAGAAGTTCAGCAGTGCACCGGCCGACCACGGCGCGACGGCCCGGGTGACGGCGGCCAGGTGTGCGCCGACCTGGTCGCCGAGGGGGCCGGCCGGCACGCCGATGGCGACGACGTTGAAGGCGCCGTGGCGTCCGGCGACCGCGTTGGGTACGCGCTGCGGTTGCGTCAGCGCGCCGCCCATCAGGCGGACCTCGACGATGGCCAGGGGGCTCGCGACGTGCGGTCCGGCGACGTCGAGAAGGGCGTCGACGGCCGACGCCGGGAACTCGTGCAGGATGCTGCCGCGTTCGGCGGAAGGCATCGGGCCCGGCGGGTCCATGTGCACGGCGTCGAGAGCGGCGGTCGGGAGCACGTCGATGTTCTCGAGCAGGATGGGGCCGGCCGAGCGCATCGGGGCGAGAAGTGCTGCCGCGGTGGCCGGGTCGCCGGTGTGGGTGTAGCGGACGTGCACCGCGAGCTGGCCCTGCAACGGGGCCGGCAGGTTGGGGTCCGGCGGAAGGCGCAGGATCGCGACCGAGGTGCCGGCCTCCTCCGGCAGGGTCGGCGCCCACTCACGCCAGGTGTGGAGCACGTCGGCCGCCGCCGAGCCGGCGAAGAAGATGCCGCCGCCGTAGACGGTGGGGAGCTCGAAGAGTTCGAACTCGATGGCGGTGACGATGCCGAAGCCGTCGCGTCCGCCCAGGATCGCCCAGTACAGGTCCGAACCGGCCGAGGGGTCGACCGTTCGGATGATCCCATCCGCCGTCACCAGCTCGATCGACCGCACATGATCTGCGGCCCAACCGAATCGGCGTCCGAGGGGGCTGAGCCCGCCGCCGAGGTGGTAGCCGACCACGCCGACCGAGGACGACGAGCCGACCAGGCCGGTCAGTCCGTGAGGCGCGGTCGCCGCGGCGAGGTCACGCCAGCGGACACCGGCGCCGACGCGGGCGGTCCTGGTGACCGGGTCGACGACGATGTCGGTCATCCGCGAGGTGGTGACGACGACTGTGCCGCGGCCCTCGATCGGGGCCCCGTGTCCGGTGGCCCGGGCACCGACCCGCAGTCCGTTGGCCCGCGCGTATCGCACTGCGGCGGCGACGTCTTCGGCGCCGGCCGCGCCGACGACGACCTGCGCGGCCGGGATGGCCACCAGGTTGAAGCCGGTCAGTTCGGCGGTGTAACCGTCGTCGGTCGGTGTCAGGACGGGTCCTGCGACGGTGGTGACGAGGGCGTCGAGGTCGGTGAAGTCGATCGGTTCGGAGGTGATGGACACGGTGTGGTTCCTTCGCGGTTCGGTGATCGGAGCGGACGGTGAAGCGGGGTCGGGTGCGGTCTTCGGCACCGCGGTTCCCGATGTGTTCATGGCACTCAGAGTCGCTGAGCACCTTTTGTTCCCGCCATCCCTCGAACGCCGGAAAAGTCGCGGCGGAACCTCTGGAACCGGTGCGCCCCCAGATTTCTGGGAGTCCGGTCGGCAGGTTCTGGGTCAGACGCTGAGCGCGCGGTAGACCGCGGTCTCGAAGTCGAGGTAGCGGGTTCGCTCCCATTGGTGATCTGCGATGAGGGTGTTGCCGCGGCGGTGGTGCATGATCGCGCGACGGTGCCGGGTGTCGCCGGAGAGCGTGAATGCGGTGTCGGACATGCCGAGTGGCGACAACACGCGATCGCTCATCACGTCACCGAGGCGGCGGCCGGTGATGCCCTCGATGACCTGGCCGACCCAGTCGATGTTGGAGCCGTACTCCCACGCGGTGCCCGGATCGAACAGGAGCGGTGTGCGCAGTGCGGCGTGTGTCGACTCGGACATCGGCGGTTGCCGGTGCTCGGTTTCGAGTCGGTGGTAGGTCTCGTCGAAGAAGGAGTAGCCGAAACCCGCTGTGTGGGTGAGGAGTTGGTGGGTGGTGACGGCGGAGGCGGGTGGGCGCAGCCGTGGGTTGCCGTCGTCGTCGAATCCCTCGATCACCTCCAGATCGGCGATGGCCGGGGCGTACTCGCTCGCCGGTGCGTGCAGGTCGAGCCGCTTCTCGCCGACGAGCTGGAGCGCGACTGTCGCGGTGATCGCCTTGGTCATGGAGAACAGGGCGAACACCGAGTCGGTGGTCATCGCATGATCGGCGTCGGAGGCCCTGAGCCCGACCGCCTCGAGGTAGACGGTCCGCTGGTCCGTGGTGACCCCGGCGACGACACTGGGCACCCGGGGTTCGCCGGTTGTCCGCTCGCGCAGGACCTTCCCCGCCTCCTCCGCGATCCGCTTCGGGTCCACGGTGTCGAGATCGGCGATACTCATGCGCCGCCTCCTGGGCTCGAAGAGTGTTGCACATCACACTCTATCCGCGAGGTCGGCGTCAGTCGCGGGTCACGCGGGGTTTCCGGCTCCCACGAACGCGCCGAGCCGGTCGATCGCGAGAGCGAGATCCTCCGTCGACGCCGCGTAGGACAGCCGGACGAAGCGATCGGCACCGGCGACCCCGAAATCCTTGCCCGGCGTGAGGGCGACGTGTGCCTCGCGAAGGGCGCGGTCGCAGAATTCCGCCGAACTCAGCCCGGTCGAACTCACGTCGATGTAGACGTAGAACGCCCCGTCGGGGACCACCGGTACGTCGAGCCCGATGCGCGCGAGCCCGTCGATGACGAGGTGCCGGCGACGTGCGAACTCGCGCCGGTTGTCCTCGGCGACGGCCAGGGACTCCGGGGTGAAGCAGGCCAGCGCCGCGTACTGGGACGGGGTCGGCGGGCATACATAGAAGTTCTGTGCGAGGCGTTCGATGACCCCGACCAACTCGTCGGGGACGATGCACCAGCCGAGACGCCAGCCGGTCATGCCGAAGTACTTGGAGAAGCTGTTGATCACGACCGTCTCGGCCGTACCCGGGGTGTCGGTGGCGAGGATGCTTTGCGGGGCGCGTCCGTCCGCACCGGGGTCGGACAGGCCGAGGTAGATCTCGTCGACGATGGACCAGCCGCCGCGCGCTGCGACGAGATCGGTCATCGCGACCAATTCGTCGTACGGCATCGAGGTGCCGGTGGGATTCGACGGGGTGGCGACGATGACACCGCGTGTGCTGTCGGTCCAGGACCTCTCGACGTCATCGGTCGTCAGCTGGAAGCGTGATTCCGCGGTGGTCTCGATCAGGTCGACCTGCGCACCGAAGGCGTGGGCGAACTGGCGGTTGCACGGGTACGACGGATCTCCGATGAGCACTCTGTCGCCGGGATCGATGAGTGCGGCGCACGCCATGAGCAGCGCGGCCGAGGCGCCGGAGGTGACCGCGACCCGTCGAGGGTCGACATCCGCGCCGAAATGGTGCCCGTAGAAGTCCGCGATCGCGGCCCGCAACTCCGGGAGACCGAGTGCGCCGGTGTACGCGAGCGGCCGGCCGTCGCTGACCTCACGGGCTGCCGCGAGAACCGCAGGGGGCGGTCCGAAGTCGGGTTCGCCGATGTTGAGCTTCACCACGTGGTGGCCCTGCGCCTCCAGCTCGGCCGCGTTCCGCGCGAACTCCATCGCGTAGAACGGGGCGATCCCTTCGGCTCGTCGGGAGATCTTCATGGATCACATTGTGCGCGCCGCCGCGACACGCCCCGAGGCCCGGGCAGGCAGGATGTGGGGATGCCCATCCCTGACTTCATCCGTGACCTGCGTGCCCAGGTCGGCCATCGCGAGCTCTGGCTGTCGGGTGTCAGTGTGGTCGTCCGCGACGCCGACGGCCGTCTGCTGCTCACCCGCCGCGTCGACAACGGACAGTGGGCGGTCGTGTCCGGGGTGCTGGAACCCGGTGAGGAGCCTGCCCGCGCGGCGCTGCGCGAGGTCGCCGAGGAGACGGCCGTGACCGCCGAGATCATCCGCCTGACCAGTGTCGACGTAACCCCGCTGATCACCTATCCCAACGGGGATCAGACGCGCTACCTCGACGTCCGCTTCCTCGCGCGATACGTCGACGGCGAACCGCATGCGGCCGACGACGAGAACTCCGACGTCGCCTGGTTCGCGCCCGACGATCTGCCCGACGACCTCACCGACACCTCGCGCCTACGGATCTCCAAGGCCCTGAGCGGCAATCCCGAGGCCTGGTTCCGGCGCTAGGGACGGTCTCAGGGATGTCCCTGAACTTCGCCCCATATACCGGCTGACCTGTGGCTTTTGGTGGGGTGCCGGCGGAGACTCGGGGCATGAGCACATCAACGAATTCGTCAACCACGTTCTGGAAGGTCCTCGGGATCATCGCGGTCGTCCTCATCGCGCTGGCGGTGATCGGGCCGCTGCTCGAGGGGCTCTTCTGGATCGCCCTCATCGGACTGGCCCTCTACGGCGGGTACATGCTGTTCCGCTCGAAGTCCAAGGACAATCACCCGACGCCGCTGTGACGCGGAGTCGGTGAGCGATCAGGGTCTCGGCAGCGGGTAGCAGGCCCACGGGGCGCAGATCTGCTCCGGGATCTCGATACCGGGCAACCTGGGGACCGTCGGGCGAGCAGGTGTCGTGGGGGCCTCCGACCGGGGTTCCGGCGTGGCCGGCCCGGCACCCGTCACCGTGACGCGGACCGGCGCCCCGGCGGTCGGGGTCATGTTGGTCAACGGCGGGTTGGTTCCCCAGAACTGCTCGCGGACGGAGCCCGGCGGCAGGGTGATAGTGGCGCAACCCCAATAGATGTCGTAGGTCCCGGTCGGGATCGTCGCGGACCCGGTCGGCTTCGGCGGGTTGCCCGCGGTGACCCGCATCGGCACATTTTTCGACGTGCCGGGGGATATGAGGGCGCCGAGTTCCTCAGGCGTCTGATAACCGAAGACCACGGCCGAGGCGGTGGGAGTGGAATTGGCCTTCACGCCGAAGATCTCGCAGCCGATGCGCTTGTTCGCATTGTTGGTGACCTCGAGAGTGATCGTGTTTCCGGACACCGACGGTGAGACGGTGACATCTCCCGGGGATGCCGAGGCGGACGGTGCGAGCGCGATGGTTGTCGCCGCCGCTGCGGCGAAAGCCATTCCGGCCGAGAGCTTTCGGATACCAGCGTTCGTGGGACGAGTGGTCATGACTGTCCTTGTCTCGCGGAGGTGACGCGGCCGCGTTCGGTGAATCGGTATCACGTGAATCCAGGGACTGCGGGTCGTCGCGTATTTCCTCGGTTCACGAAATGTGCCGTGGTGTCCGCGCGGTCTCGGCGTGAAATGTCCGGCGACGACCATTCTCACAGATTTCGACTATGTCGGCAGAGTCGGGGTCGCCCGAATCGCGCGTTCTCCCGAACCTTGATCAACGGTGGAAACGTCAGGGCGGCCGGCCGGGATGCGGGGACGAGTGCGCGGCACGGAACGGCGGGGTTCGGGCGCCGAGACTGCTTCGTCTATGGAACGGCTCCGCACGCCCGCCGAGTTGGCTAACCTAGATTACTAAGTTGCCGGACCTCGGAATGCGCGGAGACACCATGACCGTCCTCGAAGATCACCTCGACGCCCTCGCCCCACCGCCCGCCCCCGACGCCCCGATCGATCCGGTGCTGGGGCGCCCGCTGCGACCGGCACCGCCCGCGCGACCGACGTTCAACCCGGACTGGACACCTGCCCGTCATCGACTGCTGGACGGCTGGGTCGACGTGCAGGATCGGCTCCCCGACACCGGCGGAATCGTGGCCCGCGCCAAAGACCATCTCTGGGTCGGTGATCCGGAGATGGACGCGGTCGTGCAGATGTTCCGCAGACTGCCCCCGCGGAGCGGACGGCAGATGTTCGAAGACGCACTCGACAACGGACTGGAGACCATCGACGATCCCCCGGAGGAACTCGTCGCGCTCTTCGAGCACATCGACAACCCGCCGTCCTGGATCACCAGGGAGCGCGTCGACCGGGGCGCGATCGTCGCAAACAGCGTGAGCCCGGCGGGCAAGGCGTCGCTGATCTTCCTCAACACCCTGGTCACCGTCCAGGGAGGCTCGGTGGGCGGCGCGGTCGGAACCATGGGTCGCATGCAGCGCAACATGGTCAACCGGTCGCTGGAGACCGCCGAGTTCTGGGTGCACCTGCCCGCACCGGGGGCGCTCGACCGCTACGGCATCGCGTTCAAGAACGCCGTCCGGGTGCGGCTGATGCACGCGCAGGCGCGTGTCATGCTGCGTAAGAAGTGGGGGGAGGAATGGGTCGCCCAGCACGGTGTGCCGATCTCCAATGCCGAGATGTCCGGCGGCATCCCGTCGTTCGGGGTCGCCAACCTCATGTACGACATCAACTACGGTCGTCATTACGACTACCGGGACCTGGAAGACCTCAACATCTTCTGGTCGTACATCGGTCACATCCTGGGTATTCGAGAGGCGATGATCCCGCGCACCTTCGGCGAAGCGGTGGAGCTCCTCGACTACGGCTATGCGGTGATGGAACCACCGTCGGAGTTCTCCGAGGCGCTCAACGACGTCTCCGAGATGATGCTCAACACGCTGATGGACAAGGTTCGGGTCCCGTTGATCGACACGCAGGTGAAGTCGGCGCTCCACCAGACCCTGCACGGCCTGTATTTCTTCATCGGTGGCACGTTCCTCGGCAAGCGCATCACCGGTACTCCCGAGCCGACCCGAATCGGACGTGTCGCACCGAAACTCATCACCGCGCAGGCGCGCCTGGCGAATCTGGACCGACGCATCCCCGGGTACTGGAAGCGGGCCGACAGGCGTCGCGCGAACGGCGACACCTACTGGGCCGTCATGCACGACGCCTTCACCAAGCTGGCCGCCGAGCAGGACGGCGGGCGCGGTCCCACCTTCGCCCACCACGACCAGAGGGTCGAGGCCCTGGGTACGACCGGCTGAGAGTCGCTGCGCCGCGCGTTTCTCCCGGTTAGTCTGGCGACGCAGACCCACCGAACAGACCGGGGACACCATGCCGACGGTGATCGCGACCATCAGCCTCAAGGGCGGGGTCGGGAAGACCACGCTCACGGCCGGCCTCGCCGACTTCCTCGCCGGCGCCTTCGGTGAGAAGGTGCTCCTCGTCGACCTCGACGCCCAGACCAACCTCACCACGATGATGATCGGCGAGAAGGGCTGGGAGGCCTGTAATGCGCGCGGGCACACCGTCGCAACCCTGTTCGCCGACGTCCTCGACGGCACCCACCGGTTCGACCTGGAGAGCACCGTCCAACGTGACGTCTCGTCGATCGACGGGGTCACGGGGATCGACCTCGTCCCGTCGTCGCTGGACCTGATCGACCTGCAGGAGGAGATGAGCGCGCGCCGCGTCGCCGCCGACGACCATCTCGCCGCCGTCGAGGTGCTCCGGGCTGCGTTGGCCCCCGCCATGTCCCGCTACGATTACGTCCTCGTCGACTGTCCGCCGAACGTCGGTCCATTCAGTCTCAACGGATTGTTCATGGCCGGTGGGTATCTCATCCCGACGATCCCGGACGTGTTGTCCACGTACGCGATTCCACACGTCCAGCGGCAGGTCGCCGACTTCGGTGCCGAGATCGGCCGTACCATCGTCGAACTCGGTGTCGTCATCACCAAGTACCGGGCGTCGTCGTCGCTGCACCGGGACACCGTCCACCGCCTCCGGCGCGATCCGACGATCCAGAACATCCTGCCCGCATATCTCCACGAGGCCAATGCGATCGGCGCGGCCGCAGACCACACGCGGTGGCCGAGTCTGCACGCCAAGTACGGCTATCACGGGCACTACGAACAGTTCCGCGATCTCACCCGCGCGGTGATGATCGAGGCCGACGCGAAACTGCCGTCGATCGCCTGAGACCCACTGCGGTGCCGAAGGTCCCGATATTCGAACATTTCTGTGCCAACGCGCAGCTCAACCGCTAGATTCGTCTCAGCCCGCCGGCCGGCGGCGTTCACGACTGCCCAGGAGTTCTCATGATGAACAAAGTGCACATCGCTTCAGTCCTCGGCGCGGCGGCACTGGCCGTCGCCGTAACCGCATGCGGCTCGGACGACTCCGAGAACACCGACGCGGAGGCCAAGGTGACCGTCGACGACCGGGAGGTGGATCTGGCGGACAAGACCGTCGGCTGCACCGATGCGGCTGGGAAGGTGACGATCGGGATCGGTTCCGGGTCGGGCACCTCGGGCATCGGCGTCGTGCTGTCGTCGGGGGATTCGCCGGAGGTCGAGTCGGTCGGGCTCGGTTCCGTGGACGGCGTGACGCTCGGCTATCAGAAGGGTGTGGGTGAGGGTAGTGCCGAGGTCGACAAGGACGGCTCCACCTACAAGATCACCGGCGAGGCGTCGGGCGTCGATCTCGCCAACCCGACCGAGAAGGTGACCAAGTCCTACGAGATCGAGGTGACCTGTCCGTGATTCCGTCATAGCCGCAGTTCGGGCGGCCTCACCCCCTGGAGAAGGTCTCGGCACGACCGTCGCACGGGTCTCGATGTGCACACAGATCCGTGCCCGCAGGTTTGGACCCGGAATTCCTGGGTACGTTCGGTCTTGTAGCAAATCGCACGATCTGGACGATTCGGACGATTTACGTACGCACGCAGGATCAACAACTACCTAGGAGGCAAACATGCTGGGAATTGGCATCATTGCGTGGATCATCATCGGTGGTCTGGCCGGCTGGATCGCCAGCAAGATCATGAAGACCGATGCGCAGCAGGGGATCATCCTCAACATCGTCGTCGGCGTCATCGGCGGCCTGCTCGGAGGATTCCTCCTCAAGATCTTCGGCGTCGACGTCGAAGGTGCCGGATGGATCTTCAGCTTCGTCACCTGCCTGATCGGCGCATGCATCTTGCTGTTCCTGGTCAAGCTCGTGACCGGGCGCGGCCGGACCCGCGTCTGATCGCAGCCCCCACAGCGAACCCGCCCCGGTCCCGACGCACCGCGTCCGGACCGGGGTGGTGTCGTTCGCGGGGTGGGTACGTTGGGAAAAGTACGTCTGTCGTCGACCCCAGCACGAGTGAGCAACGGAAAGTGAGCATCCAGTGACCCGAGTGGCCATCATCGGTGGACACGGCAAGATCGCGCTGCGCCTGGCGAAGATCCTGACCGACCGAGGCGATCAGGTGACCTCGATCATCCGAAACCCGGAACATGCGCGCGATGTCGCGGAGACCGGAGCGGTACCCGTCGTCGCCGACGTGGAGACCCTCGACACGACCGGGATCGCCACGGCGATCTCCGAACACGACGCCGTGGTCTGGTCGGCGGGAGCGGGCGGTGGTGACCCCGCGCGAACGTACGCCGTCGACCGGGATGCGGCGATCCGATCGATGGACGCGGCGGCGAAGGTCGGCATCCGCCGCTACGTCATCGTCTCCTACTTCGGTGCCGGCCCCGATCACGGCGTCCCCGAGGACAATTCGTTCCACGCGTACGCCGAGGCAAAGGCTGCCGCCGACACCTACCTGAAGTCGAGCGACCTCGACTGGACGATCCTCGGACCCAGCGGGCTCACCGACGAGCCGGGAACGGGGAAGATCGCCGTCGGCGGGACCCGAGGCGATGGCGACCACGTCAGCCGCGACAACGTTGCCGCGGTGGCGGCGGAAGTCCTCGCCCGGCCCGAGACAGTGCACAAGGTCATCGAGTTCAACGACGGACCCACGCCGGTCGCCGACGCGGTCGCACAGGTCTGACACCGTGCCCGGGCATGCGGATGCCCTGCTGACGCAACTGCGCAGGGCGGTCGGTGAGTGCAACGTCCTCACCGACCCCGCGGCGATGGAGGGCTTCCTGGCCGACTGGACCGGTCGATACCGAGGCCAGGCGGATGCGGTCGTACGCCCCCGCACGACCGAGGAGGTCTCCCGGGTCGTCGGCGAATGCGCCTCCGTCGGCGCCCGGATCTGTGTGCAGGGCGGGAACACCGGACTCGTGGGTGGCTCGGTGCCGCCACCTCGCGACGACACCGGACAACCGGTGATCGTCTTGTCGACGGCCCGCATGACCGACATCGACGAGGTCGACGCGGTCGGGCGCTGCGTCGGTGCCCAGGCCGGTGCCACCGTCGACGCCATCGACGGTCGGGCCGCGGACGCGGGCCTGGCCTTCCCCATCGACCTGGCCTCCCGCGAGTCGGCCACCGCGGGCGGGGTGGTCTCGACGAATGCCGGGGGAATCCGCATGATCCGCCGTGGCAACACGCGTTCCCAGGTCCTCGGGATCGAGGCGGTGCTCGCCGACGGCCGCATCCTCCGCCGGTGGACCTCACTGGTGAAAGACAATGTGGGATACGACCTCCCGGCACTTCTCGCCGGGAGTGAGGGGACCCTCGCGGTCATCACCCGCGTGCTGTTCAAACTCGTCGTCCCGCCGTCGGCGGCGACCGTCGCGGTGGCCGCGGTCGAACACGTCGAGGACGCGATCGCACTGATCGGCGCCGCATCGTCGCGTGGGCTCACCGTCGAGGCCGCCGAGCTGATGACCGAGGCCGGCATCGAACTCGTCCACGAGCACGGACAACGCCGGCCGACGGCGACACCCGCGCCGTTCTACGTCCTGCTCGAGGTGTCCGGGGTCGGCGACATCGAGACGACGATGGCCGAATTGCTCGACGGCACCGGCGGACTCGTCGACGCCGTCCTCGAACCGGCGCCCGCACGAGCACTCTGGGGTGCACGCGAGAGTCATACCGAGACGATCGCCCGGTCGAGTACGACGCCGGTCGTCAAACTCGACATCTCCGTCCCCATACGCGCCTTGCCGGAGACATTCGCCGAGCTGGCCGCGGTCGGTACGACCAGCGACTTCCCGTGTCGTCCCATCCTTTTCGGACACGTGGGTGACGGGAACATCCACGTGAACCTGCTCGACGTCCCCGAAGAACACGCCGGGACCGTCACCGACCGGGTCTTCGGCATCGTCGCGGCAAACGGCGGGTCCATCAGTGCCGAACACGGCATCGGCCGCGCCAAGACGGCTTGGACCCACCTGGGCCGGTCCGATGTCGACCTCGACACCATGCGCGCGGTCAAGGCGGCGTTCGACCCGCAGGGATTGCTGAACCCGGGCGTCATCTTCGGTCTCCCCGCTCCCTGAGTGGCCCGGAGCTTGCGGAGGGCGTATTCCTCCGCTCCCTGAGTGGCCCGGAGCTTGCGGAGGGCGTATCGAAGGGACGTAGCGCGGAGTCGCCCGAATCCTGAGACGATGGCGAGGTGGCTGACGTGAACACCGAGAGGTTGACCGAACTGGCGCATCGTCACGGTGTGGCCACCAGCTATGTGGGCTGGGACGAGGAGACCCACGACGTGAGCGCGGAGACGCTGGTCGCCGTCCTCACCGCGCTCGACGTCCCTGCGGACTCACCCGAGGAGATCGAGGAGTCGATCCGGGAGGTCGACGAGCGGCCGTGGCGCGAATTCGTCCCCGCGGTGACGGTCGTGACCGAGGGCGGCGGCAACACCTTCTGGGTCCATGTCCCGCACGGGAACCTGGTCAAGGTGTGGATCGCGACCGAGGACGGCCGCGATGTCGCGCCGGAACAACTCGACGCGTGGGTGGACCCGCGGGAGATCGACGGCGCGCTCGTCGGGCGGGCGACCTTCGCGATCCCCGACGACCTCGAACCCGGATACCACCAGATCAAAGCCCTCGACCTCGACGACTCGACGGCGTCGAGCGCGCCGCTGATCGTCACCCCGCGCCGGCTGCACACCGCGGACCGGCTGTTGGGGCAGCAGCGGTGGGGCCTGGCCGTGCAGCTGTACTCGATCCGGTCGGCAGACTCGTGGGGGGTCGGCGACTTCGCCGATCTGACCGGAATCTGCGAGGTCGCGGGCAGTGCGTACGGCGCTGATTTCGTGCAGGTCAATCCGTTGCATGCGGCGCAACCGCACCCTCCGATCGAGGCCTCGCCCTACCTTCCGGTCACCCGCCGCTTCCTCAACCCGATCTACATCCGGGTCACCGACATCCCCGAACTCGACGGATTGTCGAAGTCCCAGCGCAAGTGGTTGGACAAGCTCGCCCGCGGGTTCATGGGAGAGAACACCGCCACCGACCGGATCCGGCGCAACAAGTCCTACCGGGCGAAGCTGGAAGCACTCGAACTGATCTACGGCGTGCCGCTGAGTCCCGCCCGCAAGACCGCCCTGCGGGAGTTCCGAAAGCGGGAGGGCAAAGGCCTCAAGCGATTCGCGACCTGGTGCGCACTGGCCGAGCGCTACGACGCCGACGACCCCCGCTGGCAGGACAAGTTCCTCGATCCGACGTACCTCAAGAAGAAGCGCCGGAAACTCGCTCGGCGCATCGACTTCCACATCTGGTTGCAGTGGATCTGCGACGAACAGCTCGCCACCGCGGCGCATGCCGCGGAATCCGCGGGGATGTCCGTCGGCGTGATGGCCGACCTCGCCGTCGGCGTCGGCCGGCACAGCGCCGACGCCTGGGCGCTCGGCCACGTGCTCGCCTCCGGTGCGACGGTGGGCGCACCGCCGGATGGTTTCAATCAGCAGGGCCAGGGCTGGGATCAGCCGCCCTGGCATCCGCGCCGACTGGCCGAAGCCGGTTACGAGCCCTACCGCGACATGATCCGCACCGTGCTGCGTCACGCGGGCGGGGTCCGCGTCGACCACATCCTGGGGCTGTTCCGGCTGTGGTGGATTCCCGACGGCATGGGACCGGCCGGCGGCACCTACGTGCACTACGACAGCGAGGCGCTGATCGGCATCCTGGCCCTCGAGGCCCAACGGGCCGACGCGGTGGTCGTCGGCGAGGACCTCGGGGTCTTCGAACCGACGGTGCAGGACACGCTGCGCGAGCGAGGAATCCTGGGCACGTCGATCCTGTGGTTCGAGCAGGACCGCCAGGCGGCGATCGCGCCGGAACGCTACCGCGAACTGTGCCTGACGTCGGTGACGACGCACGACCTCCCGCCGACGTCGGGTTACCTGGCCGGTGACCACATCGCGCTGCGGGCGCGGCTGGGACTGCTCGAGACAGGGGAAGAGGCCGAACGGGAACGCAACGAACGCGAACGCGACGCCGTCCTCGAACTCGCCTACGAGCGTGGACTGCTGTCGCGGGACACCCCGCTGTCGGAACCGGAGGTCGTCGACGCCCTCTACGCAGTCATCGCGCACACACCGTCGGTGCTGCTGAGCGTCGCACTCGTGGACGCGGTGGGGGAGAGGCGGATTCAGAACCAACCCGGCACGAGTGCCGAGCAATACCCGAACTGGTGCATCCCGCTCGCCAACGCCGACGGTGAGGTGGTGCTCGTGGAGGACCTCGTCAGCAGCGTGCGCTTCCGGCAGTTGGTGGACGTGCTCAACGAGAACGGGGTTCCGGGCGCCGCACCACGATGATCGTCAGGATCAACGCCACCAGCGCGAGCACCGCAACGCCGATGTTGAAGGCGATGCCGGCCGGCCGCAGTCCCCACTGCTCTGCGGCCACACCCTGCCCGACGATGGGCAGCGAGATCGCGACGTAGGCCACCACGAAATAGGTGGATGTGACCTCGGCTCGCCGATCGGCCGGGCTGGCTGCGACCACCGACGCGAGTCCCTTGCTGAACGACATGCCCTGGCCCACGCCACACACCACCGCGCCGGCGAGCAGGGCTGCGGTCGACGCGGCGATGAGCCCGACGACGGACAAGCAGGTGCCGCCGATCAGGATCGCGCAACCGGCGATCAGCGCGGGCTCGGTGGGCATGCGACGCACCACGATCTGCGTGACCGCGGAGGAGGCGAACAGCACGAAGACGAGAAAGCCGGTGAACGCGCGGTCGTCGACGCCGAATATCTGCGTGACGAACGAGGGCATGACGCCGGTGAACGTGCCCATCACCGCGAAGCCCGCGAAGGCGGCGATCGACGCGCGGAGGAACACGCCGCGCATGTCGGCCGGTACCGAGAGTCGCTGAACACCGAGACGGGCACCGGGTTTGACGTCGACCGTCTCCTGTAGTCGCCAGATGCCGGCGAAGGCAAGTGCCAGGAGGACGAGGTCGAGGAAGAACGGGGTGTACAGCGGATCGGGCGCATACTCGGCGAGCACTCCGGCGATCAGCGGCCCCATCCCGAGTCCGCCGATGTTGGCCGCGGTCGCGACGGCCGGCGCCCGGCCCCGCCACGACGGTGGTGCGAGTTCGATGACCGCAGTCGTTGCGGCGCCGGCGTAGATCCCCGCCGACAACCCGGACAGCACCCGGCCGACCAGCAGTTGCCAGACCGGTCCGGCGGTGAGGAAGACGACGGCGCTGGCCGCAGAGAGCAGTGCGCCGGCGATGAGCAACTTGCGCCGCCCGATCACATCGGACCAGCGACCGAAACCGATCAGTGCGGCGATGACTCCCGTCGCGTAGACACCGAAGATGATCGTCGTCGTGGCGACACCGAAGCCGAGCGCCTCGCCGTAGAGCGAGTACAGCGGTGTCGGCAGCGTCGTCCCGAGCATGACGACGGCGAAGGCGTAGACCGCCGCCACGAAGGAGGGGGTGGTCGAACGGGGCGCGGCCGCCGCACCACGGGAGGAGCGGGTTGAGGGGGTGCCGGATCGATCAGTCATGAGACTGCCAAACTACCGCCGGACCGGTCGGGAGTGCCGACCGGGAACAAATCCTCGCCATCTGTCCGCCATCGCCGGGCCGGAAGCCCGCGCGTCGCTTATCGTCTGCAGCCATGCAGGCCTCTGAACCGCACCTCCTCGTGACCACATCCCGGATGCCGTTCGCCGTCGACGAGATCCACAAACTGGGTGAGACCGGGCGGGACGTCACCGCCGCGGACACCTTCGCCTCGGCGCCGGGGAGTCACTCGCGCGGCGCGCGACGGCATCTCGTGCTCCCCGCACCCACCCAACAGACCACCGCCTTCGTCGACGCGGTGATCGAGGCGATCGGCGAGCACGACATCACCTGGCTGCTCCCGATGTTCGAGGAGGTCTTCTACCTCGCCAAACACCGCGACCGGATCTCCGCGGCGCATCCCGACGTCGAGTTGTTCTTCCCCGATTTCGAGACCCTCGCCCGCGTCCACGACAAGGTCGGGTTCACCGCCCTCTGCCGCGAACTCGGGCTCCCGGCCGCGGAGTCGGTGACGACCACGAGCCGTGAGGAGCTGCGCGAGGCCACCCAGCGGTGGCCGCACTGGTTCGCCCGGGCCGCCTTCGGGCGCGGCGGGCTCGACATCCTCACCAACACCGGGCCGCTGGCCGGGGAGTCCTCGGTCGATGACATCACCCCGACGCCCGACGACCCGTGGCTCGTCCAGGAATACCTCGCGGGTGTCGACCGGTGCAGCTGGAGCGTCGCCCACCACGGCGAGATCGTCCTGCACTCCTGCTACGAGCACCCCCTCGCGATCGACGATCGCGGCGGCATCGTCTTCCAGTCCGTCGACTCGCCGGAATCCCTCGCCGCAGCCCAGACCATCGCGCGGGAACTCAACTGGCACGGGCAGATCAGCTTCGACTACCTCGTCACCGACGACGGGGTCCACCACATGGTCGAGTGCAATCCGCGACCGACCGCCGGTTGCACCGTGGCGACGTCCGAGGAGTTCGACACCGCCCTGTTCGACCCGGGCGACCTCGTCGTCGTCCCGGCTGGACGCAAGAAGATGATCAAGGCGGCGGTGCTGCGCGACGCGCTCAAGCACCCGTCTCATCTTCGCCGGAATCTCGCCGCGGCCAAGGGGGCGAGCGGTGTCTACGACCAGCCGCACGACCACCTGCCACTGCTGTACTCGGCGCTGTCGCTGCAGCACATCCTGGCCTACCGCAAGGAGCTCGGGCTGAATCGCAACAAGAGCGAGGAACTGATGGCGACACAGTTCTTCGATGTGCTCTGGGACGGCACCGCGATCGCCTGACCAGGGGAGATACACGCGGTCGCGGTGTGTGTTAGATTACAGTAACTGTCGGTTACAGTTATTGGGGTCTCTCATGCAACCTGCACAAGCCGCGCCTGCTCATGAGGTGCTGATCGTCGGCGCCGGATTCGGCGGAATGGGTGCCGCCATCGCCTTCAAACGCCTCGGCATCGACGACATCGCGATCCTCGAGCGCGAGGACGATCTCGGCGGGACCTGGCATGTCAACCACTATCCCGGTCTCGCCGTCGACATCGCCTCGGTCACGTACTCGTACTCCTTCGAGCCCAACCCGAACTGGTCGCGACTCTTCGCGCCCGGGCCGGAGCTCAAGCGCTACGCCCACCACGTCGCAGACAAGTACGACCTGAAGCGGCACATGGAGTTCGGCACGACCGTCGACTCCGCCGAATGGGACGACGCCGCGCGGTTGTGGCGCGTACGGACCGGTGACGGAACGCAGCGCACCGCCCGCTATCTGGTCACCGCGACCGGCTTCCTCTCCCAGCCCCATGTCCCGGACTTCCCGGGGATCAAGAACTTCCAGGGGAAGATCCTGCACACCGCGGCGTGGGAGGACGGCTTCGATTTCACCGGCAAGAAGGTCGCGGTCATCGGCACCGGGGCGACGGCGGTCCAGCTGATCCCGGAGGTGGCCGAGCGTGCCGATGCGCTCACCGTCTTCCAGCGGACACCGATCTGGGTCGTCCCCAAGATCGACTTCGCGATCCCGTCGGCGGTGCAGCAGCTGTTCCGGCGGATCCCGTTGACGCAGCGGGCGGCCCGCCTGGTCAACACCTCGCTGCTGGAGCTGCTGATGGTCTCCGGCGTGCTGCACTACAAGCAGCTCAAGCCCGGCAACAAGCTCGCAGCCCGGCTGGCCAAGGCGCACCTGCGGTCCCAGATCCCCGACCCGGAACTGCGTCGAAAGCTGACGCCCGACTACGACTTCGGTTGCAAGCGACCGACCTTCTCCAACACGTATTTCGCCAGCTTCACCAAGCCGAACGTGACCTTGCAGACCAGCGGCATCGCCCGTCTGGAGGCCGACGGGATCCTGGCCGGCGACGGAACGAAGACCGAGATCGACACCCTCGTGCTGGCAACGGGATTCAACCTGTGGGACGTGAACTTCCCGGCGTTCGACATCGTCGGGCGGGAGGGACGCAACCTCGGGAAGTTCTGGCGCGAGGGCAGGTTTCAGGCCTACGAGGGTGTCACCGTGCCGAAGTTCCCCAACTTCATCTCGCTCAACAGCCCGTACTCCTACAGCGGTCTGTCGTACTTCACCACGATCGAAGGGCAGATGAAGCACATCACCCGGCTCTTCGGTGAACTCCGACGTCGCGGGCAGGACACCTTCGAGGTCACCGAGACCGCCAACGACGCCTTCCTCGACGAGGTGACCGACCGTCTGCAGTCGTCGGTCTTCTACAACGGCAACTGTGTGAGCTCGCGGAGTTACTACTTCAACCAGCACGGGGAGGCGACACTCCTGCGTCCCGCCTCGACGCTGCGGACCCTCCGGGAGATGGATTCGTTCCCGTTGAGCGACTACGCCTTCCGCTGAGACGGGTCGTACTCGCCGGCGTCAGGCGTCGGCGAGCCCGAGGTAGCCGCCGATCAGGCGGCGGATCATCGTGGTGATCTCCTGCGCGTTCGCCTCCGTGGGTGGCTGCGTCGAGGTCTCGGAGTGCTCGCCTCCGAGGGACCGACACGCCTGGACGATCATCGAGTCGATGAGCTGGGCGATCTCGAGTGGCCGCGGTTCGCCGTGCGCGACGAGGGCTTCGACGAGCGGTTCCTGGAGTTCCCGATGGAACCGCTGCATCGGCTCCTGCAACACACTCGGGTCGACCACTCGGGTCAGCGCATTGGCCACGTCCTGCTCGGAACCGACGAACAGTTCGACATTCGCGCCGATGTAACCCCAGATCTGTTGCCCGGGTTCGGTTTGTGCCGTGACCCGATCCCGGACGAACCGGACCCAACTGGGGAACAGGTCGGCCACCACCGCGGCCAGGAGCTCTTCGCTCGACGAGTAGTACTGGTAGACGCTGGAGCGGGCCAGCCCGACGCGCTTGCCGACTGCGGCGAGGGTCGGGACCTGGCCGGTCTCGGCGAGAATCGCCTTCGCGCCGGCCAGGATCGCCTGCTCCTGCTGTCGCCGGTGTTCGGCGACGGTGGGCGCCTGGATGCGTGGCAAACGCCCACCTCCTCAGCTCAGCTGGACGCCGGGGAGCCCGGGTTCAGTTGTCCGTCGATCATCTCGTACACCTTGTCACAGTGTATGAGAACGTCCTGGTCATGGGTCACCATCACGGTCGCGACGCCGTGCTCGTGCGTCTCGCGCGCGAGCAGTTCGACGATCTCGTGACTGCGCCGGCGGTCGAGGGCCGCGGTGGGCTCGTCGATCAGGAGGACGTCCGGTCGCGTCATCAGCGCCCGCGCGATACCGACCCGCTGCCGTTCACCGCCCGACAGCTGATGGGGGCGGCGCTTCGCCTTGTGCGACATCCCGACACCGGCGAGCAGTTCGGCCGGTGAGCGGGACTCGGCGACGCGACCGAAGGTCAGTGGCAGACGCAGCTGGTCCTCGACGGTCAGCGCGTCGAGCAGGTTGCCGCTCTGGAACACGAACCCGATGTGTTCGCGACGGATCCGGGTCAGGTCGCGCTTGGAAGCGGTTCCCAGTTCGGCGTCGCCGACGGTGACCTTCCCCGACGTCGGGGTGATGAGGCCGCCCGCGACCGCGAGCAGGCTGGACTTGCCCGATCCGGACGGGCCGACGACGGCGACGAACTCGCCGGCGGCGACTTCGAGGTTCACCGCGTCGAGTGCGGTGACCACGTCTTCCCCGTCGCCGTGGACGAGACTGACGTCGTTGAGTGCGAGCGCGGTCATCGGTTGCCTCCCAAGGCGGTCAGGGGGTCGACCCGGGTGATTCGGAGCACCGCGACGGCGGCGCCGATCATGCCGAACAGGATCAGCAGCCCGCCGGCTGCGGCGACCGAACCGGTCTCCAGGGCGAAGGGCATCGGGGTGGAACCGATGGCGGCACCGAGGCCGACGCCGATCCCGATGCCGATGCCGGCAGAGACGAGCAGCAGGATGAACGACTGCATGAGCGAGTCACGCAGGAGGTAGCCGGTCGAGGCGCCCATCGCGCGCATCACGGCGATCTCCTGCCTGCGCTGGATGGTCCAGACGGTGAAGAACGCGCCGACGACCAGCGCCGAGATCGCGTACAGGAAGGCCTGGATCAACGAGAGGGTCGAGGTCTCGGCGGTGTAACCCGGTGAGGCGCCGAAGGATTCGTCGAGAGTCAGCGAGGTGGTGTCCGCGGCGGCATCGCCGGCGGCCAGGTCCACGGACTTGTCGGCCTTCACCGCGACGGCGGTGATGTCGTCATAGACGCGCGGCGGCACCGGCTCGCCGGGACGAGCTCCGGCGCGGATCTCCTGCCACGTCTTCAGCGGCACGAACGCCACGTCGACGTGTCCGAAGGTGCTCTGGCCGTCGAGGATTCCGACGACACGCAGCTGCGTGCCGAGCGGCTCGACGGTGACCGTGTCACCGATCGACAGTCCGTCATCGGCGGCGGTCTGGCTGATGACGATCTCACCGGGGGCGGTCGACAGCGACTTGCCCTCGGAGGCGGTGGGGCTGACGAAGCTGCCCGGTTCGACGCCGAAGAGGGCGAGGTCGATGTCCACGCCGGTGTTGGTGCGGCCGTTGATCAGGGTGTTGCCGAACGGTGCGGCGTCCTCGACGCCCGGCTGCTCGGCCCATTTCCCGACCGCCGACGTCGGCACCAGGGAGCGGGAGAAGGCGGAGTCGGTCGCGATGTCCTTCTGGAAGGCGAAGGAGGTCACCGGCAGCTTCTTCAAACCGGAGACACCGTCGTTGACCAGACCGACCGACAAGCCGCTCAGCAGCACCATCAGGATGGCGATGAGCGCGACCACCGACCCCATCAGGGCGAATCGTCCGCGTGCGAAAGAGAGTTCTCGAAGGGCAAGGAACATGTCACTGCCCTCGCATGTTTACCGACACCATGTCGGCAACGATACCGACACAGTGTCGGGAAGGCGTAGCCCGACCGGTGTGAGACCGGTCATGTGCAACACCACGCTGCACCGCGCGGGCGGGTTTAGCCTGAGGTATGCGCGCTTGGGCGGTGAGCGAGCCGGGGCCGATCGACACCCGACCACTGCGGCTCGTCGACAAACCGGAACCGCGGCCGGCGGACGGCGAGTTGCTCGTCCGGGTCCGTGCCTGCGGTGTGTGCCGGACGGACCTCCACGTCGCCGAGGGCGATCTGCCGGTTCGCCATGCCGATGTGACGCCCGGACACGAGGTGGTCGGGGAGGTCGTCGAACTCGGTCCGGGTGCCGACGGCTTCTCCCTCGGAGACCGCGTCGGCGTCGCCTGGCTGCACCACACCGACGGGACCTGCGATCGCTGTCTCCGCGGTGCCGAGAACCTGTGTGCGGCATCGGTGTACACCGGATGGGACGTCGACGGTGGTTATGCCGAGCTGGTCACCGTGCCCGCGGCCTTCGCCTACCCGCTGCCGGCCGGGATCGACGACGTCTCGATCGCGCCGCTGTTGTGCGCCGGAATCATCGGCTATCGCGCGCTCCGGCGTACCGGCCTCCTCGACGACCCCGGGACAGGGCCCGGCCGTCCGAAGAGGCTGGGACTCTACGGTTTCGGCGGTAGTGCTCACCTGTGTGCGCAGCTGGCGATCGCCCTCGGGATCGAGGTACACGTCCTCACCCGTGGAGAACAGTCCCGGCGCCTGGCCGCCGATCTCGGTGCGGCGTCGGTCGGCGATGCCACCGACGTGCCGCCGGTACTGCTCGACGCCGCGATCACCTTCGCCCCGGTCGGTGAGCTGGTCCCGGTGGCGATGCGCGCGCTCGACCGGGGCGGCGTCCTGTCGATCGCCGGCATCCACCTCACCGACGTGCCGCCGCTCAACTACGAGCGGGAACTGTTCTACGAGAAGGAGATCCGCTCGGTCACCGCTAACACCCGTGCCGACGGTGCGGAGTTCCTGACGCTGGCCGCCCAGCACGGGGTTCGGGCGACCACGCACGAGTACCCGATGTCGCAGGCCGATCGTGCCCTCGCCGACCTGGCCGCGGGACGCTTCGACGGGGCTGCGGTCCTCGTCGCCGACCTCTGACTCAGAGGGGGTTGAGCAGCTCCGGCCCGTTGTTGGCGACGCGGTTGACCAGCGGGGCGACCTCGCGGATGTCGATCGCCTCGGCGAGCGGTTCGGCGGGCGGCGCGAACAGGTCGTCCGGCGCCCGGTGGTCCGGATCGAGCCAGGCCTCCCAGTTGTCGTACGGCATGATCAGCGGCATCCGGTCGTGGATGTCGCGTAGTTTGCCGACCGCATCGGTGGTGAGGATCGAGCAGCTCAACAGCGGTGGGGCGGCGTCGGAGTTCTTGTCGTGCCACACCGACCACAGCCCGGCCATGAACAGCCGGGTGCCGTCCTGCGGGGACATGTAGAACGGGATCTTGGTGGGCTTGCCCTTGCTGTCGGGCGGACCCTTCTTCCACTCGTACCAGCCGTCCATCGGCACCAGGCACCGCTTGGACTTCACCGACGCACGGAACGAACTCTTCTCCGCGGCGCTCTCGGCACGGGCGTTGAACAGCAGCGGTCCCTTGCCGATCTCCTTGGTCCACGGCGGTACGAGCCCCCAGCGCATGGCGCGGATGCGCAGCAGCGGATCGTCGGTCGGGTCCTCCGGCGCATGTCGCTTGACCACGGTCATCACGGTGGTCGTGGGCGCGACGTTGTAGTTCGGGCCGAGGGCGCGAGGTGCGGGGGTATCGAGGTCGAGGGCATCGGGATCGGCAGGTTCCTTCGCCGGCTCCGGTACCTCGTTGACCGCGTCGATCTCCGCCGCCAGCTTCGCCGGATCGGTGGTCACCGCATAGCGTCCGCACATGTTCACCATGCTGCCATTCGCCTGCGACAGGGGGGACCTCACACGGCGATGTCGGCGACCACGGCCTTCGTCACGGCGACGAGATCGGCCGGTGCCAGGGCGATCTCGAGACCGCGCTTACCCGCACTGCAGAGGATCCGGTCGAACCCGAGTGCCGAGGAGTCGACGACGGTCGGCAGGGCGGTCCGCTGCCCGACGGGGGAGACACCGCCGAGGACGTAACCGGTGCTGCGGGTGACGGCCTTGGCCTCGGCCATCTGCGCCTTCGACGCGCCGAGTGCGGCAGCGGCCGCCTTCACCGACAGTTTGCGGGGGACCGGGACCACGGCGACCGCCAGGCCGGGGCGGCTGCCACCGGACAGTTCGACGACCAGCGTCTTGAAGACCTGCTCGCCGACCACCCCGAGCGCGTCGGCGAGGGCCTCGACCGCCTCGGCCCCGTAGGCCTCCGATCGCGGGTCGTGGTCGTAGCGGTGCACGGTGTGGGCGATCTTCGCGCGTTCGAGGGCAGCGATCGCAGGTGTTGCCGCCATGGTCGGGTGCCTCCCGGTGGGACTGGGCCGGATGTGACGTGGTGAGCGTATGCGACGCCGCGGGAACAAACTGCCCGTCCCACCCTGTTGTGACTGGTTGCGACAGAAAGATCGGGAGCGCATGCGAGGAGGTAGAACCGAGATGAGCACAGCGGCGGTACTCGAGCCACCGGTACTCGTGGAGGCGACGCACCTCCTGTCCGGGCCGGGGTCGGTAAGCTTGACCGGCAACGTCCCAGTGACGCCTCTCATCGAAGGGATCGTAGTGGCCGAAGCCGAGTCAGCCGACACCGAAGCAGCCGGTCCGGGGTCCACCGCGACCGGTTCCGCTGCGGATGTGTCCGCCGAGAAGGGTGCGCCGCGGCGCGCCGATCCGAGCGAGTCCCCCGAAGAGCTCACCGAACGGTTCGAGCGCGACGCCTTGCCGTTGCTCGACCAGATGTACGGTGCCGCGCTGCGGATGACCCGCAATCCCGCCGATGCCGAGGACCTGGTCCAGGAGACCTACATCAAGGCGTTCACGGCTTTCGCGTCGTTCCGGGAGGGCACCAACCTCAAGGCCTGGCTCTACCGGATCCTGACCAACACCTACATCAACGGCTACCGCAAGAAACAGCGCCAACCGGCGCAGTACCCGACCGACGAGATCACCGACTGGCAGCTCGCGTCGACTGCCGAGCACACCTCCCAGGGGCTGCGCTCGGCGGAGATCGAGGCCCTCGACGCCCTTCCGGACGACGAGATCAAGGCCGCGCTGCAGGAGCTTCCGGAGGATTTCCGGATGGCCGTGTACTACGCCGACGTGGAAGGCCTGCCGTACAAGGAGATCGCCGAGATCATGGACACCCCCATCGGCACCGTCATGTCCCGACTCCACCGAGGACGCCGTCAGCTGCGTGAGTTGCTGGCCGACGTCGCCCGGGAGCGTGGTTTCCACCGATCCGCCACGGCCAAGGGTGCGGAGGTGGCGCGATGAGCGACATCGATCCGGAACTCACCCAGCTCGACTGCTCGGCGGTCATCGCCGATGTCTGGCTGCTGCTGGACAACGAGTGCGACGAGAACGCCCGCAAGCGACTCCAGGGTCACCTCGACACCTGCCCGTCGTGCCTTGCCCACTACGGCATCGAGCGGCAGCTGAAGGCGCTGGTCAACCGCAAGTGCGGCGGCGACCAGGCACCGCAGGGCCTGCGTGATCGTCTGCGGGTGGAGATCCGCAAGACGGTCATCGTCCAAGAGGTCGCCGAGACCGACCGCTGAAACCCCCGTCACCCCCGGCTGATCCGGGGGTGACGACATGAAAAAGCCCGGGTGGCCATGGTGGCCGTACCCGGGCGTTTTTCTTGGTGCTCGTTCGCCGAACCCCGCCGTGAGGCGAAGATCAGGCGTTCGGACGCTTGCCGTGGTTGGCAGCGTTCTTCTTACGAGCGCGCTTCTTGCGTCCGCGCTTTCCCATGACGCATCTCCTTTTGCCGGCGGATGGGGACATCACAGTGTCTCAGGCATTCTCCCACGTGCCAAAACCCGGCCGGCCACCGACCGGTCGCGATCGGTCCCGACCCGGCCCCGACCCGTCGTCGCCGGTCACCTCGTGGGCTAACTTATGTGCATGGCTGAAGACGTGGTGGCAGAGATCGTCGCGAGTGTCCTCGAGGTCCTGGTCGCCCCCGGACAGCAGATCGAGGTCGGCGACACCCTCGTGCTGCTGGAGTCGATGAAGATGGAGATTCCCGTTCTCGCCGAGGAACCGGGCACCATCGCCGACCTGAAGGTGAAGGTGGGCGACGTCATCCAGGCCGGCGACGTCATCGCCACCTTCGAATAACCCGCGCCGCACCCCATGTCGACCCTTGCCGACCTGCTCGCCGAGCACACCACGCTCTCCGACGCGGCCGCGGCACACCTGCAGCGTCTGGTCGCCGAGTGGCAGCTGCTCGCCGACCTCTCCTTCGCGGACTTCCTCCTGTCGGTGCGCACCGACGACGGGGACGTGGTCACCGTCGCGCAGTGCCGACCCAACACCGCGTCGACCGTCTTTCCCACGGACGAGGTGGGCCGGGTCATCGACACCTCCGTGCATCCGCAGGTGGTCCGCGCGTTCGACTCCGACAAGGTCCTCCGCGACGAGGACCCGACGTGGTTCGGGGCCACCGCGATGCGGCAGGAGGCGGTCCCGGTCGGCTTCGAGGGTGAGGTGATCGGCGTACTGACGCGCGCCGTCGACCTCACCCATCCGCGACTGCCGTCGCCCCTGGAGCTCGCCTATCAGGACTCGGCCGACGATCTGTGCCAGATGGTCGCCGACGGCACGTTCCCGCACGAGGAGGGCAATCCGCGGGGATTGTCGACCCCTCGCGCCGGCGACGGTTTCATCCGGCTCGACCGGACCGGCACGGTGACCTACACGAGCCCCAACGCGCTCTCGGCGTTCCATCGCATGGGCTGGACGGCGGAGCTCAACCACACGCGGCTCTCCGACGTGGTCAAACAACTCGTCACCGAGCCGTTCGAGGCCGACGACGTAGCGATGATGCTCGACATCGCGGCCGGGGTGGCCGAGGTGCCCACCGGCCCGTACCGCGACATCGGCATGCGGGTGGAGGCCGACGCCCGGCGCGCGACGGTCCTCATCCGGGCGGTGCCGCTCCGCCCGAAGGGGGAGGAGTCGGGGAGTGTGGTGCTCATCCGTGACGTCACCGAGGTCAAACGACGCGACCGCGCGCTGATCAGCAAGGATGCGACCATCCGGGAGATCCACCACCGGGTGAAGAACAATCTGCAGTCGGTCTCGGCGCTGCTGCGCCTGCAGGCCCGCCGCACGTCCAACACCGACGCGCGGGAGGCGCTGAACGAGGCCGTGCGCCGGGTGGCGTCGATCGCCCTGGTCCACGAACTGCTGTCCGGCAGCGTCGACGAGGAGGTCGATCTCGACGAGGTCGTCGACCGTCTCGTGCCGATCCTGGTCGATGTGGCGTCCAACGAGTCACGGGTGACGGTGCGTCACCGTGACCGGCTCGGCGTCCTCACCGCCGAGCTGGCGATGCCCTTGGTGATGGTGCTCACCGAACTGATCCAGAACGCGATCGAGCACGGTTTCGACGGTTCGCCCCGATCCGACGCCGAGATCGCGGTGATCGCCGAACGTGACGTGCGCAACCTTCGTATCGCCGTGCGCGACAACGGCTCAGGACTGCCCGAGAACTTCGACCCGGCGACCTCCGACCACCTCGGACTCCAGATCGTGAAGACACTGGTGTCCATCGAACTCGGCGGTGAACTCGACGTCCGGCCGAACCCTGAAGGGGCGGGAACCGAAGTCGGCGTGCACATTCCGCTGCGTTCCTGACGCGGCGCGGTCATCCGGGTGTGAAAGCTGTTGCCGGACACGAAAAAACCCGGCCGTGGCCGGGTTTCTTCGAATCCGGGCGAACGCCGGCTCGGATGAGCCTAGACGCTGCTCCGGGTGCGGGTACGTGCGGTACGACGCTTCAGTGCGCGACGCTCGTCCTCGCTCATGCCGCCCCAGACGCCTGCATCCTGGCCCGACTCGAGGGCCCACGAGAGGCAGTCAGCGGTGACCGGGCACCGCGCACAGACGAGCTTCGCGTCGGCGACCTGCGCGATGGCCGGACCGCTGGTTCCCACGGGGAAGAACAGCTCCGGATCCTCGTCGCGACAGATGGCCTTGTGACGCCAGTCCATTCCACTACTCCTTCAGGCGCGTTTCCGCGCACCACTCGATTAGTTGATTGCTTGCTGATTGTTTGGCTGGTAACTCTCAGTTCACGCGGGCGCACCAAATGTTTCCGCGTTGTTGCTTGTGAATACTTTCACGAATCCAGCCGAAGTCAATGGTTCTTGGTTAACACGTGGGCAACATCACGTCCCGCGCCTACCACTTCAGCCAAAGCCGACCCCATGGGGGGTATGGACAGCATGTTCGCCGTCCGTGTAGTAGCCTACGCGCACTCTCAGGGGCTGTCGATGAGTTTCCGCAGGTGACGACCCTCACGCTCTCGGGAAATCCCTCGTGACGTGGAGAGACGGCTCGCGTATTCTTGCTCACATGCGTCGACGATGTTGATCCACACCACTCCGATCCCGCGCTCGCGGCCGGGGTTCTGAGCGGCGTCTGGCGGGCTGCGCCGTAGGTGCCGCCCTGCTTGAGGATCTGATCCCGCTCTACCCGGTTTACGCGATTCTCTTCGCCGACCCCACGGTCCCCGGGGCCGGTTTGTCGCCTGCCGAGATCAGTGCGTTGTTCATCCTGTGGTCGCTGTCGACGGTGATCGTCGAGGTGCCGACCGGGGTCCTCGCCGACCGGTTCTCGCGACGCCGCCTGCTGGTGGCGGGGCCTCTGGTCACGGGCGCCGGGTTCGCGCTCTGGACCGTTACTCCCTCCTTCCCGTCTTTCGCCGCGGGCTTCATGCTGTGGGCGATCGGCGGTTCGCTGCGTTCGGGTACGAGCCAGGCGCTCGTCTACGACGAACTGGCGATCCTCGGCCGGTCACACGAGTACGCACGGCTTTCGGGTGCGATGCGGGCCGCGGCCGCGATCGGGGTGATCGGCGGCACGGCCCTGGCGGTGCCGCTCCTCGCGTGGGGTGGGTACACGGCAGCGGGCGTTGCGAGTGTCACGGCCTGCGTGCTCTGCGCGTTGGTTTCCGCCGGGTTGCCGGAATCGGGTCGCCCCGGAGCAGGCGGCCCCGGACAGGATTCGAGTCCGGGTGCCGACACCGCTGAACTCGACGCACCCGACGGTTGGCTCGCGGTCCTCCGCGGCGCACTGCGCCATCTGCGTGACCGTCCGATCGCACGTCGGCTGCTGGTCCTGGTCATCGCCCTGACCTGGGTGGCAGCGCTCGACGAGTACCTGCCGTTGCTGGCCGAATCCTTCCTGGGCGGCCCGATGTCGGGTGCTGCGACCCCGGAGGCCGTCGCACTGCTCATGATCGTGGTCGCCGCCGGCGACATCTGCGGTTCCCTTGCGGCACGGCGCGTCCGGGACACCGTGATGGTCGGCCCCGCGGTGGGGCTCGGCGCATCGGCGCTGATCGCCGCGGCCCTGTGGGCTCACCCGGCGGGCGTCGTCGGCGTGGCCGTGGCCTTCGGGGTCTTCGGGTGGGCGCTGGTCGTCGCCGACGCCGCGTTGCAGGACCGGCTGGACTCCGCGTCGCGGGCAACGGTCACGTCGATCGCGGGCGTGGGGGAGGAGGTGGTCGCGATCCTCGCCTTCGCCGGATGGGCGGCGGGATCGGTACATCTGGGGCCTGCGGCGTTGTTCGCGATCGCCGCGCTGCCCTATGCGGTGGGGGCGGGTGCGATGACGGTCAGGGCGTCACGACGATGACGAAAACGTATGTCGCGGAACGCGCCGATGTAGTCGCCGTCCATCTGTACATCGATCGGGGCCTCGGCGATGAACCGGATCTCGTCGACGTCGTCCTCGCGGAAAAGGTGGTGCGCCTTGGGATCTGCCTGTGCCAGCAGTCGCGTGGCGAGAGGGAGGTTGCGCAGGACGCCGGTCGACGTCGCCACGAACACACCGAGTCCGGTGTCGAAGCCGGTGGTCGGATTGGTGCGGATCTCGCGCGGCCCGAGATAGGTCCACGGACTGGTGTTGGAGACGAAACCGAAACGGGCGCCGACGATCCGGTCGCGGCCGGGGATCTCGACGTCGAACGTCGCCGAGCTGCCGGCCTGCTTGAGGAAGCTGCTGACGGTGGTCCACAGATACCGCGCGGGAGTGGCGGCCTTGCCCGCATGACGCTTGTCTTCCATCGCATGCACCACGACGGCGTCCATGCCCATGCCGGTGTTGAACAGGAACCAGCGATCGTCAGTGTGGCCGAGACCGATTCGACGGCTCTCCCCGGCGTCGAGCAGCGAGATGATCTGCTGGGTCGCGAGCAGCGGGTCGGGGTCGATGCCGAGGGTCCGGGCGAAGACGTTCGCGCTGCCGCCCGGGATCACGGCCAGGCTCGGCCGGCGCCGAGAGGGGTCGCTCGTACCCGGTGGATCGAGGAGGCCGTTGGTGGCCTCGTTCACCGAGCCGTCGCCGCCGTGGACGACGACTGTGTCGAAGTCCTCGGCGGCCGCGCGGGCGGCGAGTTCGAACGCATGCCCGCGGTGGGTGGTGAGCTCGACGTCGAGGTCGAAGTGAGCGCTCAGTGTGTGCACGAGAGCATCGCGCCCGGCCGGACTGGTCGCGGTGGCGAAGGGGTTGACGATGAGCATGACGCGCACGACACCCGAGGATATGGGGTAGGTGGCGCAACCGTGCAATCCGCCCTGCATCGGCGAGGTCGTGGAAGGCTGCCGTGGGGTGCGCAGCCACCTCCCGCCGGCGCCGAATACGCTGGACGCGTGAGTACGGAGAAGGACCGCCCGGAGCAGGACCGGCTCGAGATCGACGTCGATCCGTCGGTGACGCCCACCCAGATCAAGGTGGCCGGAGCGGTGACCACCGTGGAGGGCCTGATCGGTGTCACGGTGGCGGTGATCCTGGTGATCCGCGGTCTCGCCGGACACGAGGAGACGGCCATCAGCGGTTACGGCACCGGGGGCTGGTTCGGCATCATCGGCGGCGGTGTCCTCGTCGGCGGGCTCGCCCTCCTGGCCGGGCGCCGCTGGGGTCGCTCGATCGCGATGGTCGCCCAGATCCTGCTGCTCCCGGTCGCGTACTACCTGTACACCAGCGGTTGGCCGGTGTTCAGCGTGCCGCTCGCCCTGGCGGCGCTCGCCGTGCTGGTGATGCTGTTCAGCCCGGCCTCCGTCCGGTGGCTCGCCGGGGACCTCGAACCCGACCACTGAACCGGGTAAGTGGTCGCGGAATCGGGCATTCCGACCAGTTGATCCAGTTGTTACCACAACCCTGACTCCAATACGTCGACGTCCGGGCGGTCGCCCGTACAGTGGGGCGCATGACGCGCATCCTCGCGATTGCCAATCAGAAGGGTGGGGTCGCCAAGACCACCACGGTCGAGTCCCTCGGAGCCGCTCTCGCCGACCTCGACGTGTCGGTTCTGGTCGTCGATCTCGACCCGCAGGGCTGTCTCACGTTCTCCCTCGGGCATGACCCCGACCAGCTGGAGTCGTCGGTGCACGATGTGCTCCTCGGTGACGAGGAGATCGCCGACGTGCTCCTCGACACCGAGGACAAGGTGACGCTGCTGCCCGCCACCATCGACCTGGCCGGCGCCGAGGCGCTGCTGCTGATGCGCCCGGGACGTGAGTACGCGCTCAAGCGGGCACTCGCCGAGGTCGGGCAGGACTTCGACGTCATCATCGTCGACTGCCCGCCGTCGCTGGGCGTGCTCACCCTGAACGGCCTCACCGCCGCCGACGAGGTGATCGTCCCCCTACAGTGCGAGACGCTCGCCCATCGCGGCGTGGGACAGCTGCTGCGTACGGTCCGCGAGGTCCAGCAGATCACCAATCCGAACCTCAAGATGCTGGGAGCGGTGGCGACGCTGTTCGACGCCCGGACCACACACAGCCGGGACGTCCTCTCCGACGTCGCCGATCGCTACGACCTGCCGGTGCTGAGCCCGCCGATCCCGCGCACGGTCCGGTTCGCGGAGGCCTCCGCCTCCGGAACGTCGGTCATGCGTGGTCGAAAGAACAAGGGCGCCACCGCATATCGCGAACTCGCGGAGAACCTGTGGAAGCACTGGGATGCGGGGGAGGGTGTGCGGACCGTCGACTTCTGAGGCGTAGAGCGGACGAGGTCAGGCCGGCCCGAAGGCCTCGACCGTCGTACCGCGCTGTTCGACGACCGTGTCGCCGATGACCCGCAGGCTCACCACGCCGCCCGGTGCGCTGCTGCGGTCGAGTGGGATCGAACGGATCTCACGACCGCCGGCGACGTCGCGCACGCTGATCCCCGACGCACTCGGCAGCAGTAGCTGCCCCGCCATCACCTGACCGGGGCCCAGCGTCGCCGGCACCTGGTAGATCGGCTTGAGACTCTGCGCATCCAGCACCACGGTGGCCTTGCCGGTCCAGTACGTGACGATGCCGTTGCCCTCGAGCGGGACGCTGCCCGTCGGCGGAGTGGCATCCCCGGCGACGGTGTTCGAACCGGTGGCCACGCCCTCGGAATCGAAGCGGCGGATCGATGGTCCGCTGTCGCCACCGAGCGCCGGCGGTTCGGCCGGACTCGCACCACCGTCGTAGACGGCGATACCCGTCGACGACATCGCGATCACCACCGGCGGAGGTCCGCTGACGTCACCGGTGATCAGCGTCGAACCGTACTGCTCGACTCGTTCGTCGTCGTCGAGCAGGGCGCCCAGCACGGTCAGCCGGTAGCCCGGGTCGTCGGCACACCGTTCGACGACGGACATGCGATCGCCGGTGATGGCCGAGGAATAGATGACGCAGGCCTTGCGCTTCGCCTCGTCCTCGGGGCGCACGGGCGCCTCCACGCGGCCGTACTCGACGCCGCGGACCAGATTCGAACCCCACGTCTCCAATCGCCCGGAGCCCTGTGCGACCACGTACCCGTAGTCGCTGACGAGGCGTAGCTCGTCGTCGGCGTCACTGGTCCGGGAGCCCTTGCGGGCACCGGTCTTCGCGTCGAGCGCGGTGACCTCCGAGCAGCCCCGGGAATTGCGATAGACGGCGAGCGCGAGGTCGCTGCTGGCGGTCCAGGCGGTGTCGACGACGCAGAGGTCGAGGTCTCGGCGGTAGGACCACAGTTCGGCCCCGGACGCCGGGTCGTGGCCGATGACGGTGCCGCCGTCGCCGGTCACGACCACCGAATCGGCGATCGCCGGGGCGACGGTGGCATCGGAGGAGGCCTGCCAGCGCGGCGCGAAGGCGTCCGGAACCGCCGCGGGCTGTTCGACCTGCGGCGGGGCGGACTGCGCCTGGACGCTGGTCGTCCCGCGGACCGGGCTCACCAACCAGGCGATGAGCCCGGCGACGGCGACGAGCACGATGATGGTCGCGGTGACCGCGAGATCGATCGGCCGACGCCGCTCCGGTTTGACGCGTGCCACGCGTGGACTCGTGGTGGGTTACTCGGCTGCGGACTGTGCGGAGACCGGGGTCGCGTCGCCGGCGCCCGAGCCCTCGCCCGCGGGCTTGCGGTTGGCGCCACCGCGACGACGGCGACGACGACGCGGCTTCGAGGCGCCGTCGCCGTTGTCCTCACCGGAGGCCTCGGTGTCGCTGCTCGCCGACTCGCCGCTCTCGGCCTCGGCGGTGGACTCCGCGGTGTTCTCGGACTTCGCGGAGTCGCCGCCCTCGGAACCCTGGCCGCCGCGGGTACGACGACGGGTGCGGGTCGACCGCTTGCGCGGTTCCCGGTCCTCACGCGTCTCGCGGGTCTCGTTCGGGTCGCGGGCGGGCTTGGCGGCCACGATGCGGCCGGTGGCCGACTCGGGGATCGACAGATCCTCGCGCAGGTTCTCCGACGTCGAGTAGGTCTCGACCGGCTCGGGGATGCCGAGCCCGAGGGCCTTGTCGATGAGCTCCCAGCGGTGCAGCTCGTCCCAGTCGACGAGGGTCACGGCGATGCCGGTACGGCCCGCACGACCGGTGCGCCCGATGCGGTGCACGTAGGTCTTGTCGTCCTCGGGGCACTGGTAGTTGATGACGTGGGTGACGTCGTCGATGTCGATGCCGCGGGCGGCGACGTCGGTGGCGACGAGGACGTCGATGGTGCCGTCGCGGAACCGGCCGAGGGCCTTCTCGCGAGCCACCTGACCGAGGTCGCCGTGCACGGCGCCGACCTTGAACCCGCGCTCGGCGAGGTCGTCGGCGACCTTCTGCGCGGTGCGCTTGGTGCGGGTGAAGATCATCGTCGCGCCGCGACCCTCTGCCTGCAGGATTCGGGCCACGAGTTCGGCCTTGTCGAGAGCGTGCGCACGGTAGGCGTACTGCTTGGTGCGGTCGTGCACCGCCGAGTCGTTGGCGTTCTCGGCCCGGATGTGAGTGGGCCGGTGCAGGAAGGTGCGGGCCAGGGTGACGATCGGGCCCGGCATGGTCGCCGAGAACAGCATCGTCTGGCGCGGGGTCGGCAGCGCGGCCATGATGCGCTCGATGTCCGGGAGGAAGCCGAGGTCGAGCATCTCGTCGGCCTCGTCGAGGACGAGGATCGAGACCTTGCCGAGCACGAGGTGGCCCTGCTGGGCGAGATCGAGCAGGCGGCCCGGGGTGCCGACGACGACGTCGACGCCCGACTGCAGCTCGGCGATCTGCGCCTCGTAGGGGCGGCCACCGTAGATCGAGGTGATCTTCAGCATGCGGTTGGTGCCGTCGGCGAGGGTGACGTCGGTGTTCTTGGCGGCGATCTCGAGGTCGCTGGTCACCTGCACGCAGAGTTCGCGCGTGGGCACGATGATCAGCGCCCGGGGGGTGTTGTCGAGTGGGCGGACACCCGAGGCCTCGGCGTTGGCGAGGCGATGGAGCAGCGGGATGCCGAAGCCGTAGGTCTTGCCCATGCCGGTACGGGCCTGACCGATGAGGTCGTCTCCGCCCATGGCGAGGGGGAGGGTCAGTTCCTGGATGGCGAACGTCTGGGTCTTGCCGTCCTCGGTGAGTGCCGAGACGATACGCTCGTCCACGCCGAGTTCGGCGAAGGTGGGGGCGGTGTGGGTTTCGTCGACGATGGTCGTCTGCACGGCCGAATCGCTCATGTGCGGTTGTTGCCTTTCTGGCCAGTTCTCTTGCGCGCGTGTGATTCCTGCGCGCACGAGGAAAAAGCTCGAAAGTGCGCGCGCAAATGTCGTGGTGGTACCGGGGATTCGGCCGGGCGTCGTGCGACGAACTCTTCGATCCGCGAGGAACTCGCTGTCTCGATCCCGCGAAGATCGCGAGGGGTCGTCGAAAGATCCAATCGGCCGCATCCACACGCTCGCGCCGGCGAGCACGCGATGATCACGCAGCTCAGCGGGCAGGCGCCGGGGGGTCCCGTCGGGGTGCACCGAGGTCGAGTGTACTTGGTGCTTCCTGAGAGGCCGCTACCATCACCTCATGGCGCCTGTTTCCGAACCCTCCGACATCACCCCGGTAGCTGCGATCGAGACCCAGGACCGCGTGGTCGGGAAGCTGTTCGCGGTGCTGCTGGCCGGCGAGTTCGCCGCCTTCCATCGCCTCATCGAGGAGTCGGCGATGGCTCCCGACGTGCCCAGCAAGATCGCGATCGCGCGCATGGCCGCCTCCGAGGTCGGCCACTTCGACCGCCTCGCCGAGCGAGTCGAGACGATGACGGGGCTCACCGCCGCCGAGGCCGTCGAACGCTACCGGTCGGTCTTCGATCAGTACCACCGCGCCACCACCCCGAAGACCTGGTACGAGGCGCTGGTCAAGGCCTACGTCGGTGATGGTCTGGCGTCCGACTTCTACGTCGAACTGTCCGACATGCTCCCGCCCGACTCGCGCACCGTGATGGCCGAGGTGATGGCGGAGACCGCCAACTCGGCGTTCGCCCGCGAGCAGGTCCGGGCGGCCGTCGAGGCCGATCCGTCGATCAAGTCCGCGCTGGTCCTGTGGGGTCGCCGTCTGCTGGGTGAGGCCATCACCCACGCGCAGTGGGTGCTCGCCGCCGAGGAGGAGGTCACCGACCTGTTGTTCTCCGGGGCGTCCTCGCTGTCCGGGGTGGCTCACTTCTTCGATGCGGTCGCGGCCAAACACGCCGAGCGCATGGCCGATCTCGGGCTCGACTGACCACCTGTTCGTTCCCGCCGCTTTTTCGCTGTCAGCGGAGCGGCTGTCCGGTCCGGTGACCGCTGGACTAGCCTTGTGCGGCAAGCGTTGTTGACACCGGAGGAGGGCGGCACATGGCCGTGGAAGTGAAGATCGGCATCACCGACAGCCCGCGTGAGCTGACCGTCGCGACGTCGCTGACCAGTGACGAGGCCTACGCCGAGGTCGAGGCGGCACTCGGCGGCAAGCAGCCGCTGCTGGCGCTGGTGGACGAGAAGGGCGCCCGTTACCTGATCCCGGTCACCAAGATCGCCTACGCCGAGGTCGGGGCGTCGGAGAACCGTCGCGTCGGATTCGGTTCCTGAGGCGGGACACAGACCAACGACAAGGGTCCGGCACGCACCTCGCGATCACTCGCTACGGGCGCGCCGGACCCTTGTCGTATGTCCGGGACTCGTCGTCGGGGTCTCAGGCCGGACCGGAGTCGGTCTCCGCAGGCGACTCGGCGTCGGTCTGCGGTGCGGCCTGGCGCGGGAAGTGGGACAGACCGCCCCACAGCAGTGCGACGGTGGTGTCGACGGCCGTCTGCTTGTCCACGGGACGCTTGGCCTCGAGCCAGTAGCGCGCGTTGACCTGGCTGGCACCGACGAGCCCGGAGGCGAGCATGCGCGAGCGGTACGGATCGAGGCCGGAGTCGTGCATGACCAGGCCGTACACCGCGTCGACGCAGGCCTCGGTCGCACCCTCGACGCGACGGATGACCGCGGGGTCGGAGGCGTCGGAGGAGAAGATCAGCCGGTAGCCCGAGTTGTCCTGGTCGATGAAGTCGAAGAATGCCTCGACCGCGGCCCGGACACGCTTCCGGTTGTCGGTCGTGGTGCGCAGGGCGGTGTTGACGTCGCTGACCAGCTTCTCGGCATGCGAGTCGACCACCGCGATGTAGAGGTCCAGCTTCGACGGGAAGTGCTGATACAGGACGGGTTTGCTCACTCCCGCGTGCACGGCGATCTCGTCCATCCCCGCGGCGTGGTAGCCGCGTTCGACGAAGATCTCACTGGCCGCATCGAGCAACTGCATGCGCCGTGCGCTGCGCGGCAGGCGCGTACTGCGTCCGGGTACCGAGGACGCGTTGGTTGCGGTCGACATGGCGAAGATCGTACTCGGGAGACCTTCCTGCGCAGTATCTGCGGTCCGCTGTGAGAAAGTTGTTCCGTGAGCCGCACAGAGGATGGCGGCACCGGCCTCGACGAGGGACCGGTGCGCACCAAGGATGTCGGCCCGAGATCGTCGGGGCGTCCCAAGCCGGACCAGCCGCTTCGGGCGCGCTGGGACCCGACCGATGACAACGGCCGTCCCCGCGTCGACCGCGATGCGCAGCCCGAATACAAGAAGCAGTCGGCTCTCGGCCGGTTCGTATCGACGTACGGCTGGCGCGCCTACGCCATCCCGGTTCTGACGATTCTCACGATCGTTCTCATCGTGGTGACCATCCAGGACGGACGGGGTTCCGATCTGGCGCCGACCGCCGCGGTCAATCCCGACTCGGCCGCCCGCAACACCGACATCAGCACCGAGACACGCCCGATCGGTGCGCCGACCGGCGACATCCAGGCCGCGGCGCTGCCCGCGGGCACCCTGCCGCAGGGCGGCCCGTTCACCACGCAGGGCAAGCAGACCTTCCGGGTGCTGCGCGGTGCGGGTCCGAAGGTCGGCACCGGCGGCCAGGAGTACACCTACACCGTCGAGGTGGAGAACGGCCTGAATCCGCAGGACTACGGCGGCGACCCGACCTTCGCGAAGATGGTCGACATGACGCTGGCCAACCCACGCAGCTGGATCGGCGACGGGCGCGTGAGCTTCCGGCGCATCGACCGCGGTGAGCCGGATCTGCGCATCACCCTGGTCTCCACCGGCACGACCCGCGAACTGTGCGGATACCAGATCAAGCTGGAGACCTCCTGTTACTACCCGCCGCAGGAGCGCGTGACCCTCAACGAGGCCCGCTGGGTGCGCGGCGCGCTGTCCTACCAGGGTGACGACATCGCCTACCGCCAGTACCTCGTCAATCACGAGGTCGGGCACGGACTCGGCTACGCATCGCACGAGCCATGCCGCGAGAACGGGGCGCTCGCGCCGGTGATGATGCAGCAGTCCTTCGGCACCGCGAACTCCGAGATCATGGCCCTCGACCCGGACATGAAGGCCAACCGCACGTTCGTCTGCCGCCCGAATCCCTGGCCGTTCCCCAAGCGCTGACCCCGGGAATGAGCGGGCGGCTCCGATGGTTGTGCCAAGAGTCCGTGTACTCGCCGATTACTGGAGGCGTTCGTGTCGTCGCAAGGGTCGCTCACCGGGTCGCTGCCACCCCTCGTGGAGCCGGCAGCCGAACTGAGCAATGAAGAGGTGGCCCGTTACAGCCGCCATCTGATCATCCCGGATGTGGGGATGGACGGGCAAAAGCGCCTGAAGAACGCGAAGGTGCTCGTCATCGGTGCCGGCGGGCTCGGTTCGCCGACGCTGCTGTACCTCGCCGCGGCCGGTATCGGCACCATCGGGATCGTCGAGTTCGACATCGTCGACGAGTCCAACCTGCAGCGCCAGGTCATCCACGGCCAGTCCGACATCGGACGCCCGAAGGCCGAGAGCGCGCGGGACTCGATCCTCGAGATCAATCCGTACGTCACCGTGAACATCCACGATCAGCGACTCGAGCCCGAGGGCGCGATCGAGTTGTTCTCGCAGTACGACCTCATCCTCGACGGGACCGACAATTTCGCGACCCGTTATCTGGTCAACGACGCCGCGGTGCTCGCGCACAAGCCCTACGTCTGGGGATCGATCTACCGCTTCGAGGGTCAGGCGTCGGTGTTCTGGGAAGACGCCCCCGACGGCCGCGGCATCAACTACCGCGACCTCTACCCGCAGGCCCCGCCGCCCGGGATGGTGCCGTCGTGCGCCGAGGGCGGTGTCCTCGGCATCCTGTGTGCCTCGATCGGATCGATCATGGGCACCGAGGCGATCAAGCTCATCTGCGGTATCGGTGAACCGCTGCTCGGCCGCCTCATGGTCTACGACGCCCTCGACATGACCTACCGGACCATCAAGATCCGCAAGGACCCGGAGGGTGAGCGCATCGCCGGCCTCATCGACTACGACGACTTCTGCGGTGTGGTGTCCAACGAGGCCTCCGACGCCGCGGCCGGCTCGACGCTCACCGCCGTCGAACTCAAGCAGAAGATCGACGCGGGGGAGAAGCTCGCGATCATCGACGTGCGCGAGCCGGTCGAGTGGGACATCGTGCGGATCGAGGGTGCGACCCTCATCCCCAAGGGCGAGATCCTCTCCGGCGAGGGCCTGGCGAAGGTCCCGCAGGACCGCCCGACCGTTCTCTACTGCAAGACCGGCATCCGGTCGGCCGAGGCGCTCGCCGCACTCAAGCGAGCCGGTTTCGCCGACGCCACCCACCTGCAGGGTGGGGTGACCGCCTGGGCCAACCAGGTCGACAAGACACTGCCGGTCTACTGAGACCTTCCCACCGCGGTGGGGGCACCCGTTCTCGGGTGCTCCCACCGCGTGCCTTCTCGAATCGGTCACCGGCGCTCGGTAATCTGACCTGGTGAATACCGTCGAGCCGCCCGAACACGTGCTGAACACGTTCGGGCTCACCTCCCATCCGCCCGTCGCCATGGGCGAATCATGGATCGGTGGCTGGCGCGTCGGTGAGGTCGTGCTGTCGCTGGTGCCCGACCACGCACGCGCCGCCTGGTCGGCCGCAGTCCGCGAGACGCTGTACGTCGAGGGCATGCGGATCGCACGCCCGTTCCGTGCCACCGACGGCCGCTACGTCGTCTCGGGATGGCGTGCCGACACCTACATCGCCGGGACACCAGAACCGCGCCACGACGAGGTAGTCCTCGTCGCCGACCGTCTACACGAGGCGACCGCGTCCCTCGAACGCCCGCGTTTCCTGCTGCAGCCCCCGGCGCCGCCACACACCGACGTCGACGTCTTCACCGCCGCCGACCGGGCCGCGTGGGAAGAGGTCCCGCTGCGCTCGGCACGTGCCGCGGGCATGGCCGAGCCGACCGCACCCGACGGCGTGCAGAGCGTCGAGATGCTGAGAACCCTGGCGAAGCTACGCAAGCCGGTCGACCTGCCGTCTCAGGTCGTGCACGGCGATCTGTTCGGCACCGTGCTCTTCGCCGGTGCTGCGGCACCGGGCATCACCGACATCGTCCCGTACTGGCGGCCCGCCCCGTGGGCGGCCGCGGTGGCGGTGGTCGACGCCCTCGCCTGGGGCGGCGCCGACACCGAACTCGTCCAGCGGTGGTCCGATCAGCCGGAGTGGCCGCAGATGATGCTGCGGGCGACGATGTTCCGTCTGGCCGTCCACGCCCTGCACCCGCGCTCGACCGCCGGCGCACTGCCCGGGTTGCAGCGGGTCGTCGAACTGGTACGTTTGCTCGTATAACCGCAGCTCACAGCCCTGATCGGGATTTTTCTGAGTTCTCACACGGCCTTCGTGCCGAAGTGAGAACAACGTGACTGTCCGGTCACCTCGCGGAAAATCCGCGCAACACGCCCCCGGGATGCTTGGTCTCGATCGCACGACATCGGTGTCGGCGTCCGATATGACAGCTCGCTGTCGTGTCGAGAAGACAGCCCGCACTGCTCGTGCAGTGACCACCAAGCATCGGAAGACGGGGACGCATGGCATTCGCAGACCTCAGAGCACAGCTCAAGCGTGACCACACCATCACCGACTGGGACCCGGAGGACAGGGTCGCCTGGGAGAACGGCAACGCCGCTATCGCCAAGCGCAACCTCGTGTGGTCGGTGATCTGCGAACACGTCGGTTTCTCGATCTGGTCGCTGTTCTCGGTGATGGCCCTGTTCATGGGCCCGGAATACGGCATCAGCATGGACCAGAAGTTCGTCATCGCCGCGACCGCGACCCTCGTCGGCTCGTGCCTGCGCATCCCCTACACCCAGGCCACCGCGAGGTTCGGCGGACGCAACTGGGCGATCTTCTCCGCCATCGTGCTCCTCGTCCCGACCGGCCTGACGATGATGCTGATGATGAACCCGGGCGAGTTCGGGTTCGGCTGGTTCCTCGCGGTCGCGGCCATCACCGGCTTCGGCGGCGGCAACTTCGCCTCCTCGATGACCAACATCAACGCCTTCTACCCGCAGCGTCTCAAGGGCTGGGCGCTCGGTCTCAACGCCGGCGGCGGCAACATCGGCGTCCCGGTCGTCCAGGTCATCGGACTGCTGGTCATCTGGTTGTTCGCCGACCAGCCGGAGATCGTCTGCGCGATCTACCTCGTCGCACTCGCGGTCGCGGGAATCGGCGCGGCGATCTACATGGACAACCTCGACCACCAGACCGCCAGCGGCAAGGCGATGATCGACTGCCTCAAGTACCGCGACACCTGGCTCATCTGCCTGCTCTACATCGGCACCTTCGGCTCGTTCATCGGTTTCGGTTTCGCGTTCAGCCAGGTCCTCAACATCAGCTTCACCTCCGCCGGTGCCTCCAAGCCTGCCCTCGCAGCAGCGCAGATCGCTTGGATCGGACCGCTTCTCGGCTCGCTGGCCCGCCCTTACGGCGGCAAGCTCGCCGACCGCATCGGCGGCGGCAAGGTCACGCTGTACTGCTTCATCGCGATGGCCGCCTCGGCCTCGATCCTCGTGATCGCCGGCATGTCGGCCGACGCCAACGGCAAGGTGATCAGTGGCGGTGTGCTCGCGGCCTTCATCACCGGCTTCATCCTGCTGTTCCTGATCTCCGGCATCGCGAACGGTTCGGTGTACAAGATCATCCCGACGATCTGGGAGCACAAGGCGCAGACGCTGTCGGGGCTGAACGCCTTCGGCAAGTCCACCTGGTCGCGCAGCATGTCCGGCGCGCTCATCGGCATCGCCGGTGCGGCAGGCGGTCTCGGCGGTGTCGGCATCAACCTGGTGCTGCGGTCCAGCTACAAGTCCAATCAGTCGGCGACGCAGGCCTTCTGGGTGTTCCTCACCTTCTATGTGGTGGCCGCGGTGGTCACCTGGTGGTTCTACGCACGACGCCCGATCGTCGTCGGCGAGACCACCGATCTGCCGGTCGCCGAGGCCACCGGCACCACCGCCGGCACCGGCGAGCCGGCCACCACCAGGGAAGCGCTGGCCTGAGTTCGCCCGCGGCGCAACTCGACCATCAGGCAAGGCACAGGGAGTAGACAATGAGCAGCGAGACCAACACCGGCCGCAACACCGTCGTCGTGGTGGGTCACGGCATGGTCGGCCACCGCTTCGTGCAGGAGATGCGCAAGCGTGACACCGAGAACCGGTGGCGCGTCGAGATCGTCTCCGAGGAGCGCGATCCGGCCTACGACCGCGTGGGTCTGTCCTCCTACGTCGGTGCCTGGCAGCGTGATTCGCTCGCGCTGGACGGCAACACCTACGACGGTGACGATCTCGTCGTCACGCATCTGGGTGAGGCCGTCACCGGTATCGACCGCGCGCACCGACGTGTGGTGACCTCCGGCGGCCGCGAGATCGACTATGACGCACTCGTTCTCGCAACGGGTTCGTACGCCTTCGTGCCGCCGGTGCCGGGCCACGACAACTCCAAGTGCTTCGTCTACCGCACCCTCGACGACCTCGACGACATCCGGGCAGCCGCCGACGCGGCCGGCCCGGGGGCGACGGGCGTCGTGGTCGGCGGCGGTCTGCTCGGGCTCGAGGCGGCCAACGCGCTCAAGCTGATGGGCCTGAAGCCGCACGTGGTCGAGTTCGCGCCGCGCCTGATGCCGATGCAGGTCGACGCCGGCGGCGGCGCGATCCTGAAGAACCTCGTCACCGACCTCGGCCTCGAAGTCCACACCGGCGTCGGCACCTCGGAGATCGCCGACGCGGAGAACGGCGGCCTGCGTGTCACGCTCTCCGACGAGTCGCTGATCGACGCCTCGTTGGTCGTCTTCTCCGCCGGAGTCCGGCCCCGCGACCAGCTCGCCCGCGATGCGGGCCTCGCGGTCGCCGAGCGCGGCGGCGTCCTCGTCGACACGAACTGCGTCACCGAGGACGAGCACATCTTCGCCATCGGCGAGGTCGCCGCGGTGGAGGGCCGCTGCTACGGACTCGTCGCCCCCGGCTATTCGACCGCCGAGGTCGTCGCCGACCGTCTCCTCGGTGGCTCGTCGACCTTCCCCGGCGCCGACATGTCGACCAAGCTGAAACTGCTCGGCGTCGACGTCGCCAGCTTCGGCGATGCGTTCGCGACCACCGAGAACGCCCTCGAGATCACCTACCACGACGCGGTCGCGGGCAAGTACGCCAAGATCGTCGTCAGCGATGACGCGAAGACCCTGCTCGGCGGGATCCTGGTCGGCGATGCGTCGGCCTACGCCCTGCTCAAGCCGATGGTCGGTCGCGAGGTCCCCGGCGACCCTGCGGCCCTGATCGCCCCGGAGGGCGGCACCGGCGTCGGCATGGACGCGCTGCCCGACGATGCCGAGATCTGCTCCTGCAACGGGGTGTCGAAGGGCTCGATCTGCTCGGCCATCGCCGACGGCGCCTGCGACATCGCTGCGATCAAGGGCTGCACCTCGGCCGGCACCACCTGCGGCGGTTGTGTGCCCAGCATCAAGCAGCTCCTCACCGCGTCGGGCGTCGAACTCAGCAAGTCGCTGTGCGACCACTTCGCCCAGTCGCGCGCCGAACTGTTCGAGATCGTCGCCGTCACCGGCATCCGGACCTTCTCCGAACTCATCGACCGCTACGGCACCGGCCAGGGTTGCGAAATCTGCAAGCCGACCGTCGCCTCGATCCTCGCCTCGACGTCGAGCGATCACATCCTCGACGGCGAGCAGGCCGGATTGCAGGACACCAACGATCACTTCCTCGCGAACATGCAGAAGAACGGCTCGTACTCGGTGGTGCCCCGCATGCCGGGCGGTGAGGTCACCCCCGAGCAGCTCATCGTGATCGGCGAGATCGCCCGCGACTACGGGCTGTACACCAAGGTCACCGGTGGCCAGCGCATCGACCTGTTCGGAGCCCGCGTCGACCAGCTGCCCGAGATCTGGCGACGCCTCGTCGACGCCGGGATGGAGTCCGGGCACGCCTACGGGAAGAGTCTCCGCACGGTAAAGAGCTGTGTCGGCTCCACCTGGTGCCGCTACGGCGTCCAGGACTCGGTCGGCATGGCGGTCTTCCTGGAGAAGCGGTACCGGGGCCTGCGGGCGCCGCACAAAATCAAGTTCGGCGTCTCCGGGTGCGCCCGCGAATGCGCGGAGGCCCGCGGCAAGGACGTCGGCGTGATAGCCACCGAGAACGGCTGGAACCTCTACGTCGGCGGCAACGGCGGTCAGAGCCCCAAGCACGCGCAGCTGCTGGCCAGCGGAGTGGATGACGACACCCTGGTCGCCTACATTGATCGGTACCTCATGTTCTACATCCGTACCGCCGACCGGCTGCAGCGCACCGCGCCGTGGCTGGAATCCCTCGAAGGCGGACTGGACCACCTCAAGGCGGTCGTCTGCGACGACAGCCTGGGACTCGCCGCCGAACTCGAGGATGCGATGGCCCGGCACGTCGCCGGCTACCGGGACGAATGGGCGGCGGTGCTCGACGACGAGGACAAATTGAAGCGGTTCGTGTCGTTCGTGAACGCACCCGATGTGGTCGACCCGACCATCCGGTTCGCCGAGTACGAACGTAAGGTGCCGGTGCTGCTCGACATGCCGCAGGTGCGTCCGGGAGCGGAGGAGAACACCGGGTCGGTTGTGACCGCAGCGCCGGTGAAGGAAGGAGTGCCGACATGACCATCGCACCAGACGAGACCGGACAGCGGTCCGGAGCCGACGGGTCGGGGACGGTCGAGGGAGCCTGGGTGAGGGCGTGTCCGATCGACGACCTGATCGTCGGACGCGGAGTCGCGGTACTCGGTCCGCGCGGTGAACAGGCGGCGTTGTTCCGCCTGCAGGCCGCGGAGACCGACCGCGAGGCGGCTCCCGGCCGCTCGCGCCTGTACGCCATCGGCAACATCGACCCGTTCGGTCGAGCCGCGGTGCTCTCGCGCGGACTCACCGGTGACCGCGCCGGCGAGCCGACAGTGGCCTCGCCGCTGGGCAAGCAGGTCTTCGCACTGCGGACCGGTGTGTGCCTGGACGACGAATCGGTCTCCGTGCCGAGCTACGGCGTACGCGTCGTCGAGCGGATCGTCGAGGTGTTCTTTCCCGCGTGAACGCCATCAATCTTCCCGGTGATGCGGCCGAAGCCGACCCGTTGCCGCTCACTGGATTCACCATCGGTATCACCGCGGCGCGTCGTGCCGAGGAGTTCGCCGCACTGCTCGAACGACGCGGTGCGCGGGTCGTCCAGGCGCCGACGATCCGCATCCTGCCGCTCGTCGACGACACCGAGCTCGAGCGGGTGACCGAGGAGATCATCGCCTCGCCGCCGCAGATCATGGTGGCGACCACCGGCATCGGTTTCCGCGGCTGGATCGAGGCGGCCGACGGCTGGGGCAACGCCGAGGATGTGCTGCGTTCGCTGTCGCAGAGCCGGCTGATCGCGCGTGGCCCCAAAGCGAAGGGCGCGATCCGCGCCGCGGGCCTGCGGGAGGAGTGGTCGCCGGAGAGCGAGTCCTCCTCGGAGGTGCTCGACCACCTCCTCGCCGAGGGCGTCGAGGGCGTGCGCATCGCCGTGCAGCTCCACGGCGCGACGAGTGAGTGGGAACCGTTGCCGGACTTCTGCACCGTCCTGCGGGCCGCGGGGGCCGAGGTCGTGCCGATCCCGGTCTACCGCTGGAACATGCACCCGGACGTGGCGCGTATCGACAAGATGATCGCGCAGGTGCTGCGCGGCGACCTCGACGCGATCACCTTCACCAGCGCGCCGGCCGCGGCATCGATCCTCACCCGCGCCAAGGAACTCGGCAAACTGCAGCAGTTCGTGCACGCGCTGCGCACCGCGGTGCCGGTGATGTGCGTGGGATCGGTGACCGCCAGTCCGCTGGAGGCACTGCAGATCCCGACGACGTATCCCCGCCGGTTCCGGCTCGGAGCTCTTGCGCGCCTGATCACCGACGAACTTCCGCGCCGCACCCACGTGCTGCGGGTCGCCGGACACGACACCGCGATACGCGGCCAGGCCGTCGTCGTCGACGGCGAGCTGAAGGACCTGTCGGCGACCGGCCTGCTGCTGCTGAAGCTGCTCGCACGCAACCCCGGTCGGGTGGTGTCGCGGCAGGAGATGCTCGCGGTGCTGCCCGGCGACAGCTCCGACACCCATGCCGTCGAGGTCGCGGTCGCGCGACTCCGTGCAGCATTGGGGGATTCGAAGATGGTCCAGACCGTCGTCAAACGCGGTTACCGCCTGGCCGTCGACCTCGAATACGACGCCGAAGACGAATGACCACGTCCAGGGGAGGACACATGCGAGACAATGTCCTGAGAGACGGCACTGTTCGGCTCCCGCACGGCGACCGCCTGCGAGACGTCAGTCCGGTGTTGGTCGCCCACGGCACCCGTAACCCGCACGGTGTCACCGTGATCGCCGAGATCGCCGAGGCTGTCAGTGCGCGGATCGGGCTGACCCGTACCGCTTTCGTCGACGTGCTCGGGCCGACCCCGTCCGAGGTGATCGCCGACCTCGACAAGCCCGCGGTCCTGGTGCCGGCCTTCCTCGCTTCGGGGTACCACGTCCGCAAGGACATCCCCGAACACGTCGCGCTCGCGGGCCGACCCGACACGGTCGTGACCCGCGCGCTCGGCCCCGACCCGGCGATCGCGGCGGTCGCCCGCCTGCGGCTCGCCGAGGCCGGCTGGGAGCCGGGCGATTCGGTGGTCCTGGCCGCCGCCGGGTCGTCGGATCCCAGTGCCTGCGGCCAGGTGTATCTGGCTGCGCGCCAACTGGAATCCCTGATCGGTGGCCGGGTGGAGGTCGGGTTCATCACGACCGCGCAGCCGTCGGTGCCGGAGGCGATCGAGAAGGCGCGCCGCACCGGACGTCGCGTCGTGGTCGCGAGCTACCTGCTCGCACCGGGGCTCTTCCACCAGCGTCTGGAGACCTACGGCGCCGACGCCGTCGCCGCACCCCTCGGCCCGGACCCGCGCATCGTCGACCTCATCGTCACGCGCATGCGGGCCGCGATCAGCCCGTACCGACGCACCCCGGTGCCGCGGCTCGTCTGAGCTGCGTCGGCTGGCTTCGATACGGCTCGTCGCACGCTCCTCGCCTACTCAACCAGCGGGGGGTGGTTCGTTCTGTTGGCCGAGTAGCGGCGACCGGGCCGGCGGGTGGTTCGTTCTGCTGGCCGAGTAGCGACGACCGAGCCGGCGGGTGGTTCGTTCTGTTGGCCGAGTGGTGACGGCCGGGCCACGCGGGGGGCTCGTTCTGCTGGCCGAGTAGCGACGACCGAGCGAAGCGAGGACGCCGCGTATCGAGGTCACGCGATCGCCCACCGGCACTCGCGCAACCGGATTCGTCCTTCGGAGATCGGGACACCTTCCGCCGCAAGCCTTTCGAGCTGTCGGTTCGCGAGATGCGGAGCGGGACGACCGCTCGCGGGGACGACCCGATGCCACGGCAGGTCGGCGGTGTCGGTGCGCATGATCCAACCGACGATCCGGGCGCTGGACAGTCCGGCCGCGCCGGCCAGGTCGCCGTAGGTGCTCACCCGGCCGACCGGGATCGCCGCGACCAGGGCGCGGACGGCTTCGACCTGTTCCTCGGTGATCGCCGCCATCGGGGTCCTAGAGCAGCGAGCGGATCAGCGACGCGGACAGTTCCGGTTCGAGGAACGGCACCATGTGCTCACAGTCGACGTGGTGCACCGTCACGTCGTCACCGCGTTCGCTCGCGCAGGCCTCCAGGAACGACGGCCGCACGAAGGGCGGCTGCACCTGATCGGCGACGACGATGTGCGTGGGCACGCCCGGTGGCGGAAGTACTGCGGGCCGAGCCATCTCGCTCCAGGACGCGGCGGCCGCGGGCGCACTGACCCGCCAGCCCACCCGGCCGTGCGGACGGGGGATGAGGTGCTCGGTGAGCTCGGCCTCGAGAATGTCGTCGGGCACATCCGCCCAGCCCTCGGCACGTTTGGCCGAGCGCGCGGCGTCGGCGCTCGGGTAGTCCCAGTTGTCGAGACTGTCGGTGGCGACCTGGAGCGCGAACTCTGGGTCGAGGCCCTGGGCAGGGTCGAGGAGGACGATCCCCTTGACGTCGTCGGGCCGACGGTTCGCCAGGTGGAGAGCGAGTGCACCGCCGTACGAGTGGCCCACGACGACGATCGGCCGGTCGGTCGGGACGTGGTCGTCGAGCACGGCGGACAGTGCACGCACATGGTGCTCGATGCTCCACGGCGGACGCCACGGTGAACGTCCGTGGCCGATGAGGTCCGGCGCGACGATGCGGACACCACTCAGGTGCTGTGCCAGGGGCTCCCAGCGACGACCGTGGCCGGTGAGACCGTGGATTGCGAGAACGGTGTCGCCCTCCGCCGTGTCGCCGCCGAAGACATACGTGTTGAGAGCTGTCACCTCGTCCATCCTGCCGTATGCGCGGGTGGCGAGCCCGACCCACCCGCACCGACACCTCGGGCCGCGGGAGTCGTCGGTGGCACATGATTCGATGGAGCCCATGAGTCGGAAACCGGGCACCCAGGCGTCACGCAGCGCCCTGCGCGCACGGCTCGTCGCAGCGCCCGAGGCCGCGGACCGCCCCCGGGAGTGGCCGCCGGCGATCACGCAGGTCATCGACCCGGCGGCGAGCATCCCGGCCGGCGAGGAGGAGCAGGCCTGGCGTCCGGTGCGGGTCCACGGCGGACCGGGCAGCGGCAAGACCTCGCTGATCGTCGACGCCGCTGTCGCGCGCCTGCTCGACCCCGCGACCGATCCGGAATCGGTCCTCGTCCTGGCGTCGAGCCGCCGGGCGGCGGTCGCGCTGCGCGAGGAGATCACCCGGCGCGTGCTCTCGGCCAACGCGGCCGGGCGGCGTGTGCTCGGCGGTGCGCTCCGCGAACCCCTCGTCCGGACCGTGCACTCCTACGCCTTCGCGATCCTGCGCCTGCAGGCGAGTGCCCACGGCAACCCGCCCCCGCGGCTGATCACCGGATCGGAGCAGGACGTCGTGCTGCGCGAGCTGCTCGCCGGCGACATCGAGGACGGCGCGGAGTACTGGCCCGCGCATCTGCGGCCGGCCCTGGGTACCGACGGTTTCGCGCAGGCACTGCGCGACCTGATGATGCGGGCCGCCGAACGCGGCGTCGGGCCGGAAGAACTCGCGGCCCTCGGTCGTGAACACAAACGCCCCGAGTGGACCGCCGCGGCCCGTGCGTACGCCCAATACGAGCAGAACATGTTGCTGCGCGGCGCGGTCGGCCTCGAGACGCCCGGTGCGTCGGCGCCGGCCGTCGACGCCGCCGAGCTGATCGGTTCGGCGTTGTCGGCCTTCGCGACCGATCCCGACCTGCTCAGTGGCGAACGCCGCCGCATCCGTCACCTCCTCGTCGACGACGCGCAACATCTGGATCCGCAGGCCGCACAGCTGATCCGGCTGGTCGGTACCGGCACCACCTCGACGATCATCGCGGCCGACACCGATCAGTCGGTCTTCGGATTCCGGGGGGCCAGTCCACGATTCGCCGACGGGCTCGCCGAGCCGGGGTCCGAGCGCGACATCGTGCTCGAGCACGACTTCCGCTCCCACCCCGACCTCGCCCGCCTGGGCCGCGCGATCGCCGCGCGGCTCCCCGGGGCGCGCCCGCACGCATATCCCCAACCGGTGCAGGCCGAGTCCGACGCCGCAGTGCCACGCGACGTGGCTGCCGTGCGCGTGTACGGATCGGCGGCCAAGGAGGCCACCGCGATCGCCGACCTGCTGCGCCGCGCCCATCTGTTCGACGGCGTCCCGTGGTCGCAGATGGCCGTGATCGTCCGGTCGGTGTCCCTCGCCCTGCCCCCACTGCGCCGTGCGTTCCGGTCGGCCGGGGTCCCGGTGACCACCCCGGCCAGCGATCTGCCGCTGCACCGCCAGCGTGCGGTGATCGCGCTGATGCTGGTGCTGCGGGTGGTCGCCGCCCGCCGCGAGGACCCGACGATGCGGAGCGAGGCGACCCCGGAGTCCGAGCTGTTCACCACCGAGGACACGCTGACGCTGCTGTCGGGTCCGGTCGGTGCGGCCGATCCCGGTGCGATGCGACGCCTGCGGCGCGGCATCCGTCGCCTCGACGAGAAGAACGACCCGACGGCGCAACCGGATTCGCTGACCTCGTTGACCCGCGCCCTCCTCGACCCCGAGCTCGGCGCACGGTACCGCCGGGCCCTCACCGAGACCGAGGCGGGGCCGCTGGCCCGCGTTCTCGACGTCGTCGCCGCCGGACAGCGGGCGCACGATGCCGGACGCGGCGTCGAAGAGACGCTGTGGGCGGCCTGGCAGGCCACCGGTCTGGAACGGCGCTGGGCGGCGTCGGCGGTCCGGGGCGGCCCGGCCGGGGAACAGGCCGACCGTGACCTCGACGCCGTCATGGCGATGTTCGAGGCAGCGGCCAACTTCGCCGACACCCTGCCCGCCGCCGGGCCGGCCGGGTTCGTCCACTACCTGTCCCAGCTGCAGATCCCGCGTGACAGCCGAACCGCCACGGCGGCAACCGAATCGGTGACCGTCCTGTCAGCGCATGCCGCGGTCGGCCGCGAGTGGGAGGTTGTCGCGGTGGCCGGGGTCCAGGACGGTCTGTGGCCGTCGTTGCGCAGCCGCGGCGGTGTGCTCTCCACCGGTGCGCTCGTCGACATCCTCGACGGCATGGACGCCGGCGCGGTCGACACCGTCGCCCGTGGCGCGACGGCACTCGCCGACGAGCGGCGGCTGTTCCTGGTCGCCTGCACGCGCGCACGCAGCAGGCTGCTCGTGACGGCGGTGGAGGACGGCAGCGGCGACGCCTCGCCGTCGCGCTTCCTCACCGAACTCGCCGATCTCGTCGACGATCCCGACGACGAGGCGCCTCAGGCCGAACTCCAGCTCGACCCCGGCGTGGACCGCGTTCTGTCGCTCCCGTCGCTGGTCGCGACCCTGCGTTCGGTCGTCATGGCCGGGGCCCACGAACCCGACGAGCGGACCCGGGCCGCAGCCCGGCTGCTCGCCGAACTCGCCGACTCCGACATCCCCGGCGCCCACCCGCGCGACTGGTTCGGGCTCGCCGAACCCAGCACCGATGCGCCGCTGTGGACACCGGACAACGGACCCGTCGTGCTGTCGCCGTCGAATGTCGAAGCGCTGAACAGGTGTTCGCTGCGCTGGGTGCTCGAACGCAACGGCGGCCGCGACGGCGACGGGACGCCCGCACTCACCGGTAGCCTCGTGCACACACTTGTCCAGGCCGTTGCGGGACAGCTGGATCCGGCCGAGGTGACCGCGGCGCTGCGCGCGATCTGGGACCGGGTCGACACCGGCGCGGGCTGGTACTCGGCCCGGGAACTCGAACGCGCCGAGAGCATGCTCGGCCACTTCCGCGACTGGCTGCGGATCTCGCGTGCCGACCTCGAGGAGGTGGGCGTCGAACTGCCGGTCGACGCCACCGTTCCCGGCGGTCCCACCGGTGATCCCGACGAAGAGGATGCGCCCGACGTGCGGCTGCGCGGCCGCGTCGATCGCCTCGAGACCGACGCGGCCGGCCGCCCGGTGGTCGTCGACGTCAAGACGTCGAAGAACGCGATCACCAAGGCCGAGGCCGACGAGCACGCCCAGATGGCGGCCTACCAGGTCGCGTTGGCGCATGGGGGAGTGCCACAGTTCGGTGATGTCCCGCCAGGCGGTGCGCGCCTGGTCTACGTGTCCACCGCGAACCGCAATTCCGGTGCGGCCGAACGCGTCCAGTCGCCGTTGACGCCCGAGATGCTCGACGAGTGGATCGGCGTGGTGCGCCGGGCCGCCCGCGCGAGCATCGGCCCGACCTTCACCGCGACACCCAACCCGGGCTGCGTGCACTGCAACCTCACCACCAGCTGCCCCGCGAAGATCCCCGGAAAGGCGGTGACCGATGACTAGCGGAACCCAGACCGGCGGACTCACGCCCGGCCGGACGATGATCGGCGCGAAGTCGCTGGCCGCGGCGCTCGGCCTTCCCGACCCGACCCCCGAACAGGTGGCGGTGATCGAGGCGCCGGTCGAGCCGATGCTCGTCGTCGCCGGAGCCGGTGCGGGCAAGACCGAGACGATGGCCTCGCGGGTGGTGTGGCTCGTCGCCAACCAGATCGTGGCACCCGACGAGATCCTCGGACTCACCTTCACTCGCAAGGCCGCCAGCGAGCTCGGCGCACGTATCCGGCGTCGCCTGTCCATGCTGTCGGGCGCGCCCGCCCTGCGCACCTGGGACCCGGACGGGACGCTGGCCGCACGGCTGCGCGGCGCCGACCCGGAGGTCAGCACCTATCACGCCTACGCCGGCCGCTTGATCGCCGACTACGGTCTGTTGCTGCCCGTCGAACCGTCGTCGACGCTGCTCACCGAGACCGAACTGTGGCAGCTCGCCTTCTCGCTCGTGTCGTCGTGGCCGGGGGAGCTGAACACCAAGAAGGTTCCGGCCAGCGTCACCGAGTCGGTCCTCAAGCTGTACGGCGAGATGTCCGAACACCTCGTCGACATCGACGATCTCGCCAAGGCGGGTTCGCGACTCTACGAGCTCATCGACACCCTGCCGAAGGGTCCGAAGCAGCGCGACAAGCCCACGCAGGCGCTGCTGAAGGTCAAGGAGGTCATCGACGAACGGCGCGAACTGATCCCGATGGTGATCGCCCTCGGCGAGACGATGCGGGCGCAGTCCTCGCTCGACTTCGGTAGCCAGATGTCGCTCGCCGCGAAGCTCGTCGTGTCCAACCCGGAGGTCGTGGCCGCCGAGCGCACGGCGTTCCGCGCGGTCCTCCTCGACGAGTACCAGGACACCGGCCATTCGCAGCGCGTGCTGCTGTCGACCCTGTTCGGCGGCCACGACCCGTCGCGGGAGTCGGTCGCCGTCACCGCGGTCGGTGACCCGATCCAGTCCATCTACGGCTGGCGCGGTGCGTCGGCGGCCAACCTCCCGCGGTTCGCCCGCGACTTCCCACGACCCGACGGCACGCCCGCCGAACGTCGCGAACTCCTCACCAGCTGGCGCAACGCAGCTCAGGGCCTCCGCCTGGCCAACCAGATCTCGGAGGAACTGCGGCGCCGCGGCATCCCGGTCTCCATCCTCCGACCCCGCCCCGACGCCCCGCACGGCACCGCGGCCATCGCCCTCACCGAGACCGTTCTCGACGAACGTAACTGGATCGCCGACGAGGTCGAGCGGCGCTATCGCGCCGCCGAGGCCGCCGGCGAGGCGCCTCCCACCACGGCGATCCTGGTGCGGCGCAACGAGGATTCCGCCCCGCTGGCCGCCGAGCTGGAGAGCCGCGGCATCCCCACCGAGGTCGTCGGCATCGGTGGACTGTTGCACGTCCCGGAGATCGAGGACATCGTCGCGACGCTGCGCGTCATGGCCGATCCGATGGCCGGCACCGCCGTGATGCGGCTCCTCACCGGTGCCCGCTGGCGTCTCGGCGCCAAAGACCTTGCCGCGCTGTGGCGTCGGGCCACGACGCTGGCCGCCGAGAGCTACGCAGAGGCGGGTGGCGTCGTCACCAGCCGCGAGGAACTCGACGCCGCGCTCGACGCCGTACTGCCCACCGAGATCGTCGATCGCGCCGGGATCGCCGATGCCGTCGTCGATCCGGGTGACCCCGGCGACTACAGCCCGGAGGGATACGCCCGCATCCGGGCGTTCGGTGCGCAGCTCGAATCCCTCCGCCGCCGCATCGGACAACCACTGCCCGAACTCGTCGCCGATGTGGAGAACACCATCGGCGTGGGCGTCGAGGCGCAGATCCGGGCCCGGCGCATGCGCGGCGCGATCACCGGCCGCGAACACCTAGACGCCTTCGCCGACTACGTCAGCCACTACGCCGACCGTCCCGGTGCGAACCTGCCCGGGCTGCTGGCTTTCCTCGACGCCGCCGAGTCCATCGAGAAAGGCCTGGAGCCCGGCAAGATCGAGGTCGCCGAGCAGCGCGTGCAGATCCTCACCGTGCATGCGGCCAAGGGGCTCGAGTGGGACGTCGTGGCGATCCCGCACCTCGCGAAGGGAATCTTCCCGAGCGCCAAGGCCGACACCACGTGGCTCGGCAGCGCGCGCGAACTACCCGCCGACCTGCGCGGCGACCTCGCGATCCCGGCCGAGTCGGCCGACGGCACGCCCGAGGGCTTCCCGCTGCTGAAGATCGACACCGTCGGCGACCGCAAGCAACTCGAGGACGCCCTGTCCGACCACAAGGCGGCGATCAGCGAACGCCGCCTCGAGGAGGATCGGCGCCTGCTCTACGTCGCCCTCACCCGCGCACGACACGACCTGCTGATCTCCGCTCACCACTGGTCGGAGACCGGTGACAAGCCGCGCGGCGGTTCGGATTTCTTCGACGAGCTGATGGTCGCCATCGACGAGGCGATCACCGATCCCGCCGTCGACTCCACCGGCCTGTCGATCGCGGTGCGCACCCCGCCGCCGGCCGAGGACGCGACCAACCCGCTGGCCGAACGCGTTGTGGCGCAGCCGTGGCCGCGTGATCCGCTCGCCGGCCGCCGCGACGCCGTGCAGGCGGCCGCCGACCTCGTCCTCGACGCCATCGCCACTCGCGAGGCGCCCGCACTGTTCGAGGCGCCGGAGGCCCCGGACGATCCGGAGATGCTGCCGATGCCGCCCGACCCGGAGGACGAGGTCGCGGCCTGGGAGGCGGAGGTGTCGGCCCTGCTGGCCGAACACCACCAGGCCAACCAGGCGCTCGTCGAGGTGACGCTGCCGACGCACCTGTCGGTCAGCCAGCTCGTCGAACTCGACGCCGACGAGGCCGAGTTCGCCCGCAGGCTCCGGCGCCCGACGCCCTTCCGGCCCAACCCGATGGCGCGGCGCGGCACCGCATTCCACGCCTGGGTCGAGCGCTGGTTCGGTGCCACCCGGCTGCTCGACATCGACGAATTGCCCGGCGCGGCGGACGCCACGGCGAGCCCGGACGCCGACCTCGATGCGTTGCGCGAGGCCTTCCTCGCGTCCCGCTGGGCCAATCGCAGCCCCACCGAGGTGGAGGTGCCGTTCGAGACCGTGATCGGCGGCATCGTCGTGCGCGGCCGCATCGACGCGGTCTTCGCCGAGAAGGACGGATCCTGGACGGTCGTCGACTGGAAGACCGGCGTCGTACCCGAACCGGCGAAACGGGAGTCACTGTTCATCCAGCTGGCCGCCTACCGGATCGCCTGGGCTCAGCTGGCCGGCGTGCCGGTGGAGAAGGTGCACGCCGCCTTCCACTACGTGCGCGACGGACACACCTTGGAGGCCGACGACCTGCCCGACGAGGCGACCCTTGCCGCCAAGCTGGCCAAATGAGCCCTCGCACCGTCGTGTGGGTTACATTTCAGCGTGTGAGCGAACTCCAGGAGCGCAAACGTGGCAATGCGTAACCGCTTCCGCGGCCGCTTCGGATCCGACGCCGAGCTGGCCAACCGGCCCGACCACGCACTGGTCGGCGTCGTCCGTATCCCCGAGTTGCAGCAGAGCCCCGCACGCGCGATCGGACGCCGCGTGCTCTGGGCGTGCCTCGCGCTGTTCTTCACCTCGGTGGTCGTCTGGCTCGATCGCGAGGGGTACCGGGACGCGCAGAACAGCGAACTGTCCTACCTGGACTCGCTGTACTACTCGGCGGTCACTCTGTCGACGACCGGCTACGGCGACATCACGCCGATCAGTCCCTTCGCCCGATTCATCAACATCATCATCATCACGCCGCTGCGTGTGCTGTTCCTGATCGTGCTGATCGGCACCACCCTCGAGGTGCTCACCGAACGGTCCCGACAGGCGCTCAAGATCCAGCGTTGGAGGAATACCGTGCGCAATCACACCGTCGTCATCGGTTACGGCACCAAGGGCCGCACCGCGGTGGACGCCATGCGCGGCGACGGCATCAAGCCCTCGGAGATCGTGGTCGTCGACTCCGACCCGACCGTCCTGGAGTCCGCGGCCTCCAACGGTCTGGTCACCGTCCGCGGCGACGCCACCAAGTCCGACGTGCTGCGTCTGGCCGGAGTCGCGCATGCCTCGAGCATCGTCGTGGCCACCAGCCGCGACGACACCGCCGTCCTGGCGACACTCACCGCACGTGAGATCAACCCGCGGGCCAAGATCGTGGCGTCCATCCGCGAGTCGGAGAACACCCACCTGATGCGGCAGTCGGGCGCGAACTCCGTGGTGGTGTCCTCGGAGACGGCCGGCCGCCTGCTCGGTATCGCGACGATGACCCCGTCGGTGGTCGAGGTGATCGAGGATCTCCTCACCCCCGACGCGGGTTACGCCATCGCCGAACGCGAGGTCGACCCGACGGAGACCGGCGGCTCGCCCGCGCACACCCGCGACATCGTGCTCGGCGTCGTCCGCAACGGGGTGCTGCACCGGGTCGACGACAGCGAGGTCGAACAGATCGAGGTCGGCGACCGTCTGCTGTACGTCCGCAAGAGCCCCGGCGACGACTAGACCCCGGCGACGAGAAGCCCTTCGACGAGAAACACGGTCGACGAGAAGCCCTGTCGGCCACCAGGACACCCCGCACCGACCACCGAAAAGGGACACACCGACGTGCACTTCGAACTGGTCCACCAGCCGCTCCTGTCGCGCGCGACATTCCACCGCGCCGACGAGGTCCGCGACGACGCCGAGCGCATGCTGGCGGGATGGCCACAGGCGAAGGTGCTGCTGATCGACTCCAACGGTCGATATCCGGTCGGGGAGTCCGGTGTGCTGCACTGGGTTCCGGCGACCACCGTCGCCGACGAGCCGCCCGCCGATGCGGTGATCCTCGGTGTCGTGGACGGCATCGACCGGTGGGCGCGCCGGGTCGATCACATCGACGGTCCCACCGACGACGCACGACGTGGCGCCGTACATCTGACGCCGGACGAGGCGGGACTGCTCGTCACCGCGCTGGGAATCCTGAATTGGCATGAGACGGCGAGTCATTCGCCGGTCGACGGGTCGGCGACGCGGCCGGCGCGTGGCGGTTGGGTGCGTCGGAGCGTCCAGTCCGGCCGAGACGAGTTCCCACGCACCGATCCAGCGATCATCACCGTGGTCCACGACGGCGCCGACCGGATCCTGTTGGGGCGCCAAGCCGTCTGGCCTGACGGCTGGTACTCGACCCTCGCCGGGTTCGTCGAGCCGGGGGAGTCACTCGAACAATGTGTGCTGCGGGAGGTGCACGAAGAGGTTGGCATCGTGGTGCGCGAACCGCGCTACCTGGGCAGCCAGCCGTGGCCGTTCCCGCGGTCGCTCATGCTCGGCTTCGCCGCGATCGGCGATCCCGCTGACGAGCTCGCCTTCCTCGACGGCGAGATCGGCGATGCGCAGTGGTTCCACCGTGACGAGGTGCGCGAGGCGTTGTCGCGGGACGGGTGGACGCGTGCCGATCCCGGACCCGACGGCGCGGCACCCCGGTTGCAGCTGCCGGGATCGATCTCCATCGCACGCACGCTGATCGAGTCCTGGGCCGCGGCCGGGTGACGGCGCAGCAGTCCCGGTAGACGAGAAAACCCGGGTCCGGCAAGGCCGGCCCGGGTGTTCAGGTCACGAGATCAGACGCCGAGCTTCTTCTTGACGTCGGCGATCGAGGGGTTGGTCGCGGTGGTGCCGTCGGCGTAGAGAACGGTCGGGACGACGTGGTTGCCGCCGTTGACGCTGCCGACGAATTCGGCGGCATCCGGGTTCAGCTCGATGTCGATCTCCTGCCAGGGGATACCGCTGGCCTTCAGTCCGGTCTTCAGGCGGGCGCAGTAACCACACCACGAGGTGGTGTACATGGTCAGTTCGCCGGTGTCGGAGTTGCGGGCGCCTGCCTCGTCGTCGATCACGTTGCTCATGACTGCCATAACACCATGCATGCGCAGGCTGTTCCCGGCGGCGCCGCGATCGGCGACGTGGGACGCGTCATGCACAGCCCGATCGCCGGTCCGGGGAGCGTCGGTGGGTGGTGACATAGTGGAGTCCGTGCGCCATCCGACCTCCCCCGCGAACCCCGATGCCCGCTTCCGCGATGCCGGCGCGGTCGAGGGACTCGACCCGGAGCAGTCCGCGGCCGTCCTCGCTCCGCGCGGCCCGGTGTGTGTGCTGGCCGGCGCGGGTACGGGCAAGACGCGCACCATCACGCGACGCATCGCCCACCTGGTCGACACCGGTCAGGTGAATCCCGGCCAGGTCCTCGCGGTCACGTTCACCGCTCGCGCGGCGGGCGAGATGCGGACCCGGTTGCGGAGCCTCGGCGTCGGCGGGGCCACCGGCAACGTCGCCGCCCAGACCTTCCACGCCGCGGCGATGCGGCAGCTGCGTTACTTCTGGCCGCGCGCCTTCGGCGATGCCCGGTGGGAGCTGATCGACAACAAGTTCCCGCTCATCTCGCGCGCCGCACGCCGCGCCGGACTCGACACCGCTACCGACACCCTGCGCGATCTCTCGTCGGAGATCGAGTGGGCCAAGGCCACCCTGATCTCGCCGGAGAACTACGTCGAGGCGGTCGGCCGGCTCGGACGCGAGTCGCCCGCACCGCCGCAGAAGGTGGCCGCGGTGTACGGCCACTACGAGGACTCCAAGGTCTCGCCGGACGGCGATCGCCTCCTCGACTTCGACGACATGCTCATCTACATGACGCAGATCCTCACCATCGAGCCCGGTACGGCCGACGAATTCCGTTCGCGCTACCGGTGTTTCGTCGTCGACGAGTACCAGGACGTGACGCCCGTCCAGCAGGGACTGCTCGACGCCTGGCTCGGCGAGCGCGACGATCTGACGGTCGTCGGCGACGCCAACCAGACGATCTATACGTTCACCGGTGCATCCCCGAACTATCTGCTCGACTTCAGCCGTCGCTTCCCGGAGGCGACGGTCGTCCGGCTCGAGCGTGACTACCGGTCCACGCCCGAGGTCGTCGACCTCGCCAACCGCGTGATCGGTGCCGCGCGCGGACGCATCGCCGGGACCCGCCTCCGACTCATCGGACAGCGGCCGTCCGGCCCGCAACCGCAGTTCGCCGAATACGACGACGAGCCGGCCGCCGCCACCTCGATCGCGATCGAGATCAAGCACCTCATCAAGTCGGGTGTCGCACCGTCGGAGATCGCGATCCTCTACCGCGTCAACGCCCAGTCGGAGAACTACGAGCAGGCGCTGACCGAGGCCGGCATCCCGTATCAGGTGCGCGGCGGCGAGGCGTTCTTCGCGCGCACCGAGGTGCGGCAGGCGATGCGTCAGATCGCCACGGTCGCCAACCGCGAGGTGAAGCCCGGTGTCACGACGATCGAGGTCGTGCGCGCCGTCCTCGGCGAACTCGGACTCACCGACGAGGAACCGTCGGGCGCCCAGGCGCGCGCCCGGTGGGAGTCGCTGAAGGCGTTGGTGCAGTTGACCGAGGACATGGTCGCCGAGAACCCCGACCTCACGTTGCCGCAACTGTCTGCCGAACTCACGACCCGGTCCGAGGCGCGCCATCCGCCGACGGTCCAGGGCGTCACCCTGTCGTCGCTGCACGCGGCCAAGGGACTCGAGTGGGATGCGGTCTTCCTGGTCGGGCTGACCGACGGGTCGCTGCCGATCAGCCAGGCCATCAAGGGGTCCTGGGAAGACGTGGAAGAAGAGCGCCGACTGTTCTACGTGGGCGTGACGCGTGCCCGCGAACACCTGCACCTGTCGTGGGCGCTCGCGCGTAATGAGGGCGGACGCGCCCGTCGTCGCTCCCGGTTCCTGACCGATCTCGTCCCCGACGACTCGCCGGCGTCGAAGATCGCCAAGGAACGTACCCCCCGCAAGGGACCCACCTGCCGCGTCTGTGGCTCACGGCTGATGGATTCGACCGCGACGCTGCTCGGTCGGTGCGCGGGATGCCCGTCCGACCTCGACGAGAACCTCCTGGTCGCGCTCAAGGAATGGCGCAGGTCTCGCGCCCAGGCGAAGAAGGTCCCGCCCTTCGTCGTCTTCTCCGACAAGACGCTGACCGCGATCGCCGAACAGCGCCCCACGGATACCGCCGCGCTGGTGTCGATCTCGGGGATCGGCGCGCAGAAACTCGACGAGTACGGCGAGGATCTCCTCGAACTCGTCAAAACCGCAGGTCAAAAATAGGTTGTGCGCCTTCTGACGCACCGTTTAGGCTGATCTCCGTCGGCACACGGGTGGGAACGCTCTTGTGCCCACCAGGAACCCATCGCTCATCGGAGTTCGACGAGAAGAGAAAGGAGCGGATCAGTGAACGGAAGCACCGTGAACCAGGCCGGCATCGCCGTGTCTGCGGCCAAGCCGAACCAGGCACATGCCGTCGTTCTGCGCGCCCGTCGCAACCGCTCCTGGCTGCCTGCCGTCAGTGCACGTCCGGTCGTCGCTCGAGCGACGATTCCGGCAATGCCGGCCGTTGCAGCCGCACTCCCGGCGGTCGCACCGCCGACCGCGGCAGCGCATCCCGCGGTGGCAGTGCATCCGGTAGCAGCGCACGTAGCGCCGGCAGCAGCCGCAGCAGCCCCCGCGCCGCATGGGTTCCCCGTACCGACACCGATTCTCCGGAGTTAGACCTCCGAGAACTTCGGGCCACGGGCGAATCGCAGAGGCGAAACCCGTGGCCCTCTTTTTTGTCACCCGATCATCACCCCTCGCAGGGGTTCTCGGACCGGCAGCCACATCGAGGACATGGGTCACCAATCCCAAACGAGCAGATGTGGAGAAACCCAATGACCGTCGATTGCGTACTCGAGTCCTGTATCTCGGCGGACCGCGCAGCGACCGCCCGGCTCGACCTGCCCTGCCAGGTGGCCGACGCCGACCTGTGGTTCGCCGACAACCCGCGTGACCTCGAGCGTGCCAAGGCGATGTGTGCCGACTGCCCGCTCCGGACCCAGTGCCTGCAGGCGGCCCTGGATCGTGCCGAGCCCTGGGGCGTGTGGGGCGGCGAGATCTTCGAACGCGGCACCGTGATCGCACGCAAGCGCCCCCGCGGCCGGCCGCGCAAGAACTCCGCGGCCTGAGAACACAGACAGCGACGCCGCGAGCAGTGCTCGCGGCGTCGCTGTTCGTCGTCGGGGATCAGTCGCCCAGACCGGGCACCCATTCCTCCATGATGGCGCGGTACGGCGCGTGCGCCTCGAGCTGCGAGGCGATGCCGACACAACCACCGAGCACACGGAACACCATCACGAACCGCTTGGGCACGTTGAGGTTCCGCGAGGTCTTGTAGACCTCGCCGCGCACGTCGGTCGCCTTGCCCGCGGCACGCTGCATCCACTTGCGTGTGAAGTGGAACGACTCGGAGTACAGCGGGTCGACGTACGGCCGCAGGTATGCCTCGAGGTCGGCGCTGGTGACCTTCGACGCGTGCGACGGGCGGATGAACTCCGCCTCGACCATCAGGTCCTTGAGTTCGTCGTACTTCTGGTCGCGGGCGAGCCGCAGGATCGGCCCGGTCTCCGGGGGGAGTCCACCGGGGTAGTGGCCGACCGCACCGAAGTCGAGGACACCGAAACGACCGTCGTCGGCGATGAAGAAGTTGCCCGGATGCGGGTCGCCGTGGAGCAGGCCGACCCGGTACGGCGAGCTGACCTCGAACTCGGCCATTTTCGCAGCCGCGTTGTCGCGGGTCTCCTGGTCGCCGGTCGCGATGATCTTCGACAGCGCGACACCGTCGACCCATTCCGAGACCACGACCTTGGGCGCGCTGGCGACCACCTTGGGGATCAGGAAGTTCGGATGCCCGTCGTACGCCTTGGCGAAGGCCCGCTGGTTGTCGGCCTCGCCGAGATAGTCGAGTTCGGCCTCGGTGCGGTCGATGAGTTCGTCCATCATCGCCTTGACGTCGGTGCCCGGCGACAACCTCTGCAACAGGCCCGACATGCGCGACAGCGTCTTCAGGTCGGCCTTGAGCGCGTGGTCGGCGCCCGGGTACTGGACCTTGACCGCGACCTCACGCCCGTCGGACCACACACCCTTGTGTACCTGGCCGATAGATGCCGACGCGGCCGGCTCGTCGGAGAACTCCTTGAAGCGCTCACGCCAGCGGGTACCGAGTTGCTGGTCGAGGACCTTGTGGACCCTGTCGGCCGACATCGGCGGTGCTTCCGCCTGGAGCTTGGTAAGTGCTTCGCGGAACGGTTCACCGAATTCGTCGGGGATCGCGGCTTCCATGATCGACAGCGCCTGACCCACCTTCATGGCGCCGCCCTTGAGCTCACCGAGGACCGCGAACAGCTGTTCCGCGGACTTCTCGAGGAGTTCCTGGTTGACCTCGTCCTTGTCTCTACCGACCATGCGCTTGCCGAGCCCCGCCGCCGCACGTCCGGCCATACCGATGGGGAGAGAAGCCAACTTCGCGTTGCGACGACCCTGCCCCCGAGTGATGTCGGTCATAGCATCCTTTCCGCGTCACACAATAGACGACTTGAGCTGTTCGTCTCGCACCAGACGACAATCGCAGCTCGGGTGGGGTGACCATTCTCGGCGGTCCACTCGCACAGGATCATCGCGGAACTCCAACACCTGATTCAACAACTGCGGCACGCCCCGTGGCGCGGCGGGGGAGGGCCCACGCAGTGCGGTAACGAGACGTTCGACCTGCCCATGCGCGATCGCGGCGGTCGGCCGCACGATCGCGGGATCCGGGTCGCCCGGCGTGCGGATGAGCTGCACCGCCATCGTCGGCCACTCCGGATCGGCGTCGGAGCGATGGTGGTCGGCGCACATCAGACAACTCGAAAGGCCCGGCAGGACGAGCGGGCCGACGATTCCGACGCCGTCGCGGACCCGGACCAGCAGGTGCGGAATCCGCGCCCTCGTCAGGGCGAATACGACCCGCGGGTCGTGGACGAGGAAGTCGCTGAGGATCACGAGTCTGGTGTCGACGGTGTCGAGAGAGCCGTCGGGGCGTCGGCGCATCGTCCGGTGGACCTGCAGGCCCTGCGCTCGCAAGGAGGCGACCAACAGGTCCGACAACGGTCCCTGACCGTGGATCTGTATGCGGAAGTCGACGAGATCCGAACTCGCCGAGGGGGTTTCGGGTTCGATACTCGGGACCGTCCGCCCGGCCGCGGCCAGGCCGTCGAGGAGCGTCCGGATCTCGTCGTCGGCGAGTCCGGCGGCAGACGCCCGACGGATGAGCAGCTCCGGGGTGCACGGGCGTTCCAGCGAGCGCAGCATCGTGGCGACCGAATGCGCCGAGATCGCGTCGTCGAGCTCGATGATCACGCTGCCGGCCGGATCGATCCCCACGTGCACCCGGTTGCCCGGTCGTACCAGGATCGGTGTTCCCGGCCGGATGCGCGGGACCGTGATGGACATGACGCAACTCTGCCAGCGAAAACATCTCGCGGGAGGCGGTCGGGCCGGTTATCCACAACATGGGCGCGTGCGGCGTCGACTGTGGAGTTACGAGCCGGCCTGCCCGCTCTGTCCGTTCGGCCCGTCGTCTCCGGACTCGGTGTCGTCCTGTTCGGCGAGTGACTTCTCGAGCTGCGCGATGGCGTCGTCGAGATCGGTGTCCTTGTGCAGGAGTCGGTCGATGAACGCCGCCGGGTTGTCCAGGTCGTCGGAGTCGGGCAGCAGGTCGGGGTGTGCCCAGACACCGTCGCGGGTCGACAGGTCGGTGGCCTCGAAGACCCGACGCCACAGTTCCGACGCCTCGCGCACCTTGCGCGGGCGCAGTTCGAGACCGACGAGGGTCGCGAAGGTCTGCTCGGCGGGACCGCCCGAGGCGCGGCGACGGCGGATGGTCTCGGTCAGTGCCCCGGTGCTCGGGATGCGGTCGCCGAGGGCCCGGGTCACCACCTGCTCGACCCAGCCCTCGATGAGGGCCAGCAGCGTCTCGAGACGGCCGAGCGCGGCCTTCTGCTCGGGCGTCGTGGTCGGCTCGAACGACGTCGACGAGCTGATGAGCTCCTCGAGCTTCGACGGATCGGACAGCAACTCGGTGGGATCGATGTTCGACGTGGCGTCGGTGATCCCGCTGAAGTCGATGCTGATCCCGCGCGCGTACTCCTCGACCGTCGACAGCAGACGCTGACGCAGCCAGCCGACGTGTGTGAAGAGCCGGACGTGGGCGGCCTCGCGGGCGGCGAGGAAGACGATGATCTCCTGGGCGGGCTGCTCGAGACCCTCGGCGAACTTCGCGATCGCCTCGGGGAGCAGCACCGCGATGCCCTCGGGCGCCAGCGGCAGACCGATGTCGGTGGAGGTGAGCACCTCCTTGGCGAGCTGGCCGAGCCCCTGCCCGAGCTGGGTGCCGAAGGCCATCCCGCTCATCTGGGTCAGCATGCCCAGCATCGGCCCGGCGAACTGGGCGGCCTCGGCGGGGAGATTGTCCTGCCAGGTGCGCGCGAGCTGCTCGGCGACCGGGTTGCACAGACCCTTCCAGGTGTCCATCGACTCCTCGAGCCACTGCACCGGGGTCCATGCGACGGTCTGGGTGACGCCGCTGGGGAACGTCGTCGCGTCATCAAGCCAGACGTCGGCGAGTCGTACGGCGTCGGCCGACGCCGAGATCTCCTTCTCCAGGATCGGTGTGAACGAACCGATCTGCTGGCGGGCGAGATTCGTGGCGACCTCGTAGTTCACCGGACCGCCGCCGCCACCGGCCATCCCGGCGCCCATGCCGCTGAACATGCTGCCGAGTTGGGAGAACATCTGGCCGAGCATGTTCGGGTCGAAGTTCGACGGGTCGAAGTCGCCGAAGCCCTGTCCGCCTCCGGAACCCTGTCCGCCCATTGCGAATCCGAACGGGTTGGCGCCACCGAAGGGGTTGCCGGGGTTGCCGCCCGGCTTGTCCTTGTCGCCGCTGTTCTTGTCGCGGTCGTCGTCGCCGTTCCCGGACGCCGAGAAGCCGAAGGGCAGATCACTCATACGTCCACCGTACCGCCCGGACAGGCGGGTTCACGGCGTCGGATGTTCGCCGTGCGCGTAGCGACGCCGGGACCGTCGTCGGAGGTCGGGGCACTATCGTGTGCGGAATGAGTTCGAGCCCCCGCTTCCGACGGATCGCCACCGCCGCGGTCAGCGCCCTGGTGTTGCTGGCGTTGCTCGTCGTCGGCACGCAGGTGCAGGTTCCCTACGCCGCGCTCGGTCCTGGCCCGACGCTGAACACCCTCGGGATGACGAAGGTCGAGCAGGACGGCAAGGTCGTCGAACGCAAGGTCGTGCAGATCGACGGTGCGCCCCTCGACAAGACCACCGGCAACCTCAACCTGACGACGGTGTCGGTCAGCGACGGGCTCACCCTCTTCGACGCACTGGGAATGTGGCTGTCCGGGAAGTACGCGCTCACCCCGCGCGACGAGGTGTATCCGCCGGACCGCACCACCGAGCAGGTCCAGCAGGAGAACGCTCAGCAGATGGCGGGGTCGGAGGAGAGCGCCACCATCGCGGCGCTGCGTTTCCTCGACCGTCCCACGGTTCTGCGTATCGCCGGCGTGGGCGCCGAGGGCCCGTCGGCCGGTGTCCTGCAGGCCGGTGACGTGGTCACCAGGGTCGGGGGCGTCGAGGTCGAGACGAGCAAGGAACTGCGCGACGTCGTGTCGAAGAACCCGCCGGGCACGGTGCTGCCGCTGGAGATCGTGCGGCAGGGCACCCCGCAGACGGTGACCGTCACGCTCGCCCCGCATCCCGACGACGCGAAGGCCGGGTTCCTCGGGGTCGCGGCCGAGGTCGCCAATGCCGACCCGTCGCTGAAGGTCACCTACACCGTCGGTGACATCGGTGGACCGTCGGCGGGCATGATGCTGGCGCTGTCGGTCATCGATCAGCTGAGCCCGGGCGAGCTCACCCACGGCAAGTTCATCGCGGGAACCGGCACCATCACCGCCGACGGGGACGTCGGGCCGATCGGCGGCATCACCCACAAGACCCGCGCGGCGCACGATGCCGGTGCGACGGTGTTCCTGGTCCCGGCCCGGAACTGTGCGGAGGCCGTCTCCGACCGTCCCGACGGCCTCGAACTGGTGAAGGTCGAGACGCTCGACAGCGCGGTGGACGCCCTGGACGCCATCGGCGAAGGGCGCCCGGCCCCGACCTGTTGACCGGTCGTTCCTCGTCCGGGCGGTTCAGACCCCGGGTTCGTCGGGTGTGAAGGTGCCGGCGAGCGCCGCCCGCAACTCGGTCCCGAGCTGCGGATGGGTGAGGGTCTCGATCTCCTCACCCGGCTGATGGCGTAACCGCATGAGCGCGAGGTCCTTTCCGGAGCGCAGCACGCCCACCACCAGACGCGCCTGCTCCGACGCGTCGTCCGGAACGCTTGCAGCCGGGTGGCTTTCGTTCGCGACATAACGCGGCGTGCCGTCGTCGCCGGGAGCCGGGGGAGCGACCACGATCTCGATGGCCACCGCGGCTCCGACGACGGCGTCGGGCCAGATCGCCGATGCCAGGAAGGCGTCGAGGTCGGCGTACTCCTGCTCGATCGGGGTGAGGGGCGACTCGTCGTCGCCGCCGAGGACGTCCGGTGCCTCCTCGGCCAGGACCGCAGTCGGGACGAGGGCGAACACCGACGGCGTCTGGCCCCAGCCTGCGGCGTCGACGTGGTCGAGGATCTCGCTCAATGCGCTCCCGAGGTCGTCGGTGGAGAAACCGCGGGGCGTCGTCGGGGGTGTCGTGGGGTCGGGCACCCGCCCATCTTGCCCCGACGAAGCCGTCGTCCACGACCCGGGGAACCGTGATCGACCTCGGATCGTTGTCCCGACGCCCGAGTGTGATCAGCACCCGGGTGGTGCCAGTACAGTGGGCACCACGCCCAGGCTTGCTCGTCACGCAGGGCGTTGTCCGGATTGAGAGCTTTGGAGAGTGGGTCTGGTGGGCGTCCGAGGGCCGGCAGGAATGCCGACACTGTCACGCAGGAGCAAGATCGTCATCGGACTCGGCGTCGCCGTGCTGGTCCTCTTGCTCATCGGGCCACGAATGATCGGTCTTGCGACCGACTGGCTGTGGTTCCGCGACGTCGGGTACTCGAGCGTGTTCAGCACGGTCGTCTGGACCCGTGTCATCCTCTTCCTGATCACGACGCTGGTGGTCGGCCTGATCGTCTTCGGCGCGGTCGCCCTCGCGTACCGGTCCCGGCCGGTCTTCGTGCCCACCGCGGGGCCCAACGACCCGCTCGCGCGCTACCGGACCGCCATCATGACCAAGGTGCGGTGGTTCGCGGTGCTGCCGGCACTGATCATCGGCGCACTCGCCGGTCTCGTCGCACAGGGTTCCTGGGCCACGGTCCAGATGTTCCTGCACGGGACGTCCTTCGGTCAGAAGGACCCGCAGTTCAACCTCGACATCGGCTTCTACGCCTTCGACCTGCCGTTCTACCGGTTCGTGCTGAACCTGCTGTTCGTCGTGGTGGTCGTGGCGTTCCTGGCCAACCTGGTCACCCACTACATCTTCGGCGGCATCCGACTCGCGCAGGGCGGGGGATCGGTCACGATGGCCGCCCGCATCCAGCTCGCGGTCCTGGCCGGAACCTTCCTGCTGCTCAAGGCGGCGGCGTACTGGCTCGACCGCTACAACCTGCTTTCGAGTTCGCGGAAGTCCGAGATCTTCCCGGGCGCCAGTTACACCGACATCAACGCAGTCCTGCCGTCCAAGCTCATCCTGATGGCGATCGCGATCATCTGTGCCGTCGCCTTCTTCGCCGCCGTCGTGCTGCGTGATCTGCGTATCCCCGCTCTCGCAACCGTACTGATGCTGTTCTCGGCACTGCTGATCGGTGTGGGCTGGCCTCTGACCATGGAGCAGTTCTCGGTGAAGCCGAATGCTGCCCAGAAGGAAGCCGAGTACATCCAGCGGGCCATCAACTCCACGCGAGAGGCCTACGGCATCGGGCCGGACAAGGTCATCACGCAGAAGGACTGGACGGCCGAGCCGGCGAACCCCGCCCTCGTCAACAGCGACATCCCGACGCTGTCGAACGTGCGCATCCTCGACCCGAACGTGGTCTCGCCGACGTTCATCCAGCAGCAGCAGCGCCAGAACTTCTACGGTTTCCCGACCCAGCTCGCGGTGGACCGCTACAAGATCGACGGCGAACTCCGCGACTTCGTGGTCGCGGTTCGCGAACTCGATCCGAGCCGCTACCTCGAGAACCAGCAGAACTGGCTGAACAAGCATCTCGTCTACACGCACGGCAACGGCTTCGTCGCCGCGCCGGCGAACCGGGTCAACGAGTCGGCCGACGAGAACGACATCGACGGTGGCGGCGACCCGTTCTACTACGTCAGCGACACCACGAACTACCAGACCGAGGCGTACAAGCGCGACGCCCCGATCAAGGTGACGCAGCCGCGCATCTACTTCGGTGAGCTGCTCGCCAAGATCGATCCCGACTACGCGATCGTCGGTTCCGAGGGCGGCGAGCCCCGCGAACACGACATGGGCGACGCCAAGTACACCTACCAGGGCCCGGCGGGCGTCCCGCTGAGCAATTGGTTCAGCCGGCTGCTGTACGCGGGCAAGTACGCGGAACGCAACTTCCTGCTGTCGGGGGAGATCACCTCGGCGTCGAAGATCATCTACAACCGCGACCCGCGAGACCGCGTGAAGCAGGTCGCGCCGTGGCTGACCGTCGACTCCAAGACCTATCCCGCGGTGATGGAGGACGGTTCGATCAAGTGGGTCGTCGACGGGTACACCACCCTCGACAACTTCCCGTACTCGCAGCCGATGTCGTTGCAGAGCGCGACCGCCGACGCCCAGGACCTCAATCCCGGGCAGACCGGACGCACGCAGGTCAACAAGACCGTGTCGTATGTGCGCAACTCGGTGAAGGCCACGGTCGACGCCTACACCGGTGAGGTCAAGCTGTACGAGGTCGACACCGAGGACCCGGTTCTCAAGACCTGGATGAAGGTCTTCCCGGATTCGGTCGCCTCGCGTGCCGAGTTCGACAAGCAGACCTCCCTGCGGGAGCACGTCCGGTACCCGGAGGATCTGTTCAAGATCCAGCGGGCACTTCTGACGCGCTACCACGTCGACTCCCCGGGCACGTTCTTCCAGGCGAACGACTTCTGGTCGGTGCCCTCTGATCCGACGAGTCCCGACGCCGAACAGCGCGGACTCGATCAGCCGCCGTACTACTTCGTGGCCTCGGATCCGGAGAGCAAGCAGGCATCGTTCCAGATCACCTCGGTGCTCACCCGCCTCAACCGGCCGATCCTCGGTGCCTACATCACCGTCTCCTCGGACCCGTCGAACTATGGGCAGATCACCGTCAAGGAGCTCCCGGGTAACAACCAGCGGTCGGGACCGAAGCAGGCCTTCAACCCGATGAAGACCGATGGCCGAGTCGCCGAATCGTTGAAGGCACTCGAGAACACGGCGAAGGTGACGTTCGGCAACCTGCTGACGCTGCCGGTCGGTGACAACGGAATCCTGTACGTGGTCCCGATGTACGCACAGGCCCAGGGCGAAGAAGCCTTCCCGCGGCTCTTCCGGGTGATCACCCGTTACGAGCCGAAGGAACGCGAGGCGCGCATCGGTTACGCCCCGACGACGGCCGAGGCGCTGCGTCAGGTCGGGATCACGCCGGCCGCCGGTGTGGTTCCCGGTGAGCAGCAGTCCGAGGACACGCCGGACCAGTCCGAGCAGCAGGGTGGGACGACCAACCCGCAGCAGCCCGCGCCTCCCCAGGGCGGAACGCCCGAACGCGACGCCGCGGTGAAGGCGATCGGGGACGCGCTCGGCGCACTGCGGGACGCGCAGACAAAGGGCGACTTCGCCGGTTACGGCCAAGCCCTCGATCGGCTGAACAAGGCTGTCGCACAGTACGAATCACTGCCCGAGCAGAACTAGCCGGACAGATTCCGATCGATGCGCCCCGGTGAGGGGCGCATCGATCGGGAGAGGGAATCCGAGCGCTACGTGCGTCGGGTATCGCTAGCCGCGATACTTGCGCACGTAGCGCTCTTTTTCGTCCGGGGTGTTGTCCGGCAGAACCGGGCTGTGGTGATACCGGTGGCCGATCGTGAAGAAGATCGAGACGGCCACGCCGAACGCCGCGACCATGAGCACCGCGGACACGATAGCGGGGCCCGTGTTGCCGGAGGCCATGTGGACCAGCCACAGTGCCGCGGCCACGAAGCCGCCGAGTGCGAGTACGAATCCGATGAAACTCATCGGGTGGTTGCCATGGCTCTCATGGTGGAGATGGGCGGACATGGTTCCCTCCTCGGTAGTGGGTCAGCCCGGATCGGGTAGCGCCGAGTCTACGCCCGAGAGTGACCCAGCTCACAACGGCGAAAGCTGCCCGAGCCGGACGATGCGCCGCCGTGACCACCTCTGTATCGCTGCGGTGACCGCTGTCACTGACATCGATACTGGTCACGGGCGGTTGCGGCATCGATTTGCATCGCTGACAAACGCGTGTGTAACGTTGTGTTCACCAACGCGGGGTGGAGCAGCTCGGTAGCTCGCTGGGCTCATAACCCAGAGGTCGCAGGTTCAAATCCTGTCCCCGCTACCAACACGAGAACCCCCGCCCGGGATGTCCGGGCGGGGGTTCTCGCTTTTTCTGGGTTTGTTCTCTCAGCCTGGGTGTTGGCACGAGATCCCCGGGTTGATGGCTGAACGAGAACCGGCTCGAAGAACCGGCCCCTGGAATCCACCCTCCGCAGATCTGCCGGCGACGGTGTGTCGTTCGGGCCGCCCGTGGAGGGCGGATACGGGGGCGCGGTTCCCATCGGGAAAGCCCGGACAAGGCTCGGTATCCGCTCCGAATGCACGCCGAACTCGGTAATGGTCCCCAGGCATAGCCGCTGACCAGGCGATTTGACGCTGAGGACCCACGTGCGTAACTTATGTCGAGTCAGCGCGCCACGGCGCCGCCCCGGCCGGCCTGAGAGGGTTTGGATGGGGAGTGGAGATCGGGCTTGCGGCTGACCGCCCCTGAACTTCTGGTTCGAGTCTTTGTGTCTCGGGTTGGTGTTTGAGGGGTCGCCAGATTCCTTCGGACTGCGGATCTTCGGGTTTGCGGGGCGGAGTTT
>NZ_BAHE01000020.1 GCF_000298235.1 Gordonia namibiensis NBRC 108229 | reverse complement strand
TTTTCCCATGATCTCCTGGATCGCTTCGGCCTGTTCGACCTTCTTCCGCAGCCGTTCGTTCTCCGCGCGTAACCGCGCCAACTCGGCTCGTTCCTGAGCATCCACCCGACGCGATCCCTTCGACTTGAGTGCTGCCGACACCATCGACGCCTCAAAGTCTCCCCGATCACGCGAGTGCAACCAGCCCCGCACCGTGGCCCGAGACAACCCATACTCACGCAACAACCGCGCACGGCCACCCCGCTCCAACATCGCCGCATCCCACAACTGCAGAAACTCGACCTTGAAACCGAGCGGGTACGACCGCTGCCCGCTAGGGGTCCGACCCACCTCGACACTGATAGACACCACGCACTCCGTTCCCCGCGACCCCTGCCAGGTGTCTCACAAACAGCCTGACAGGGAGCGGCGACCTGGTGGGTTTGTCCATCCGTGGTGGGTTTGCGGGGCTGATTGTCGCCGGCGTGCCATCCTGGAACCCGTGGATCTCGTCAGGCACCTGCGATTCTTCGTCGCCGTCGCCGAGGAAGGCCACTTCGGGGACGCTGCCGCCCGACTGGAGATGACACAGCCGCCGGTCTCGCAGGGGTTGCGCCGCCTGGAGAAAGAGCTCGGGGTCCAACTCATCCGACGTACCTCTCGCGGCGCCGAACTCACCGACGCCGGCCGTGATCTCCTACCCCGCGCGCGACTCCTGATCGACGACGCCGCGCGGTTCCTCGGCGAGGCACGACGCCTTCATGACGGGACCGAGGTGTTGCGTTGGGGTGCAGTCCCTCTCGCCGGGGCCGGCGCCGTTGCCGCTGTCGCACAACGCCTCGGCGACGTGTCCTCCGGCCAGGAGATGGTGAGTGGCACGACGGTGGGTCTCGTCGAGCAGGTGTCGGCGGGCACCCTCGACCTCGCCATCGTCGATGCCCCCTGCGTCACCGGCGCTCTCACGGCCGGTCCGGTCGTCGTCTTCCGACGCCAGGTGGTCGTGCCGACCGGTCATCCGGTCACCACCGCGACGCGGCCGCGGCTCCGCCAGCTCGCGGGACTCGACCTCTGCCACCCGCCACGAGCAGCCAACCCGCCCGCATACGACCAGCTGATCGATCGTCTCCGCGAATCCGGACTCGACCCACACGTCCTTCCCGTCTCGTCTGCCGAACACCTGGTGGCGGCCGTCGCCGGCGGTGGCGCATTCGGTCTGACCGCCGACGCAGAACGCCTCGCGTCACTCGACGCCGTCCGATGCCTGCCTCTCGGGCGCGACACCACCGCACTCCGGCTTCGGGTCGTCTACCGGGAGTCAGCACTCGCCGAGGTCGCCGACGTGACGACGGCGGCACTCTGGAAGATCAGCAAGGCGTCCGATTGAGTGCCCCGGGCACACTCCCCGACCACGTGCGGGAGCGAGTCGATCGCGACGTCGCCGAGATTCTCGCCGACGCCGGCTGTTCCGGCTGGGTACACGCCACGACGATCGGCTCACCGCAGATCGAGCACTCCTTCGACGCCGACGCGCCAGTCGTCCTGGCCTCGGTCTACAAGCTCGCCGTCCTGATCTCTTTATGTCGCAGTGCCGATCGCGGTGACATCGACCTCGCCTCCTCGATCACAGTCGACCCGACGCTATGGGCGCAGGGCCCGACGGGGCTGGCCGCCTTCGGCGACCCGGTCACGCTGAGCCGGCGCGACCTCGCCATCTCGATGATGACCGTCTCGGACAACGTCGCTGCCGACGTCCTCCTCGACGAGCTCGGCCTCGACCGCGTACGTGCGGATCTCGTCTCCCTCGGCGCCGAGCGCACGCGGATCGTCGGCGGTGTCGCAGAACTACACGAACGACTCCAGCGCGAGACCGGAACCAGCACGGTGGCAGAGGCTTTCGCCGCTCTGGCCGATCCGGACAGCGATGCTTCGGTGAGTGCCTACGACGCCGCCTACTCGAGTTCCTCGACGCCCCGGGACTGCACGGCGCTGTTGTCCGCGGTCTGGACCGATCGCGCTGCGTCGCCGGAGATGTGCGCGTTCATCAGGGACACGATGCGCCGCCAGGTCTTCACCGCCCGCCTGGCGTCGGGCTTTCCCTTCCGGCGGGTCACCGTGGCGGGCAAGACCGGGACCCTCGTCGCGATCCGCAATGAGATCGGCGTCGTCGAGTTCCCCGGAGAACTTCCGGTCGCGGTCGCCGTCTTCACCCTGAGCGCCCGGTCGGAGCAATCATTGCCGCAGGTCGACCGCGCCATCGGCGAGGCGGCCCGGACAGTCGTGACTCAGCTCCGCGTCCCCGCCGAGTAGCCACTCGACCTGGCGCGATAGCGGATCGCTATCGGGTCATTGCGCGTCGCGACTTTGCGTGGACGCCCCCGGGTCGGTTGTCTGGCCACATGCGTCGGTGGTTGGTCGTCCTCAGTGTTCTAACCGTGCTGGTCGGCACGCTGTCCGGGTGTTTCCTGACCCAGGACTCGCCGGAGGACACCTTGCAGTCGTTCGCGGAGGCGCTCCAGCGGGGCGACGCCGACGCTGCCGCCGACCTCACCGACGATCCGGTCGCGGCGCGCGTGACCATCAAGTCGATCTTCGACGGCATGGGTTCCACCCCGAAGCTGTCGGTCACCCCCGACCTCGTCGATGACAAGAAGGTCACCGGCACTCTCGACCATCAGTGGCAGATCCGGGACACCAACACCGCCTACCAGACGTCGGTTGTTCTCGCCGAGACGGATTCGGGTTGGCGCATTCGGTGGCAGCCGTCGGTCATGCACCGGCAACTCCGCGAGGGACAGTCCTTCTCCTACAGCGACGATCGCGCCTACCGTACTCCCGTGCTCGACACCAACGCCCGACCGCTGATGACCTGGCAGCCCGTGACGCTGATCAATCTCGAACGGGCACAGCTCGCGTCGGCCGGTCAGCTGGCCCGCGCGTTGCGTCCGATCGAACCGTCGATCACGACGGCGACCATCCGCAAACTGTTCGAGGGCAACAACGCCCCGAGCCAGACGGTGATCAGGTTGCGGGAAAGCGACCTCAAACGCGTCCAACGCAGTATCGGCGAGATCCCCGGTGTCACGACCACCGAGCAGGGCGCACTCCTCAGCGCGACCAAGGCACTCCACTCCCCGGCTATGGCAGGACTCGAGGACATCTGGCGCAAGGCGATCGACGCCACCGCCGGTTGGTCGATCCAGATCGTCGACCGGGACGGCGCACCAACGCATCTCGTGGACTCGGCGCAGCCCGGTCAGACGTCTCCGGTCCGTACCTCGCTCGACCGCGACATCCAGGCCCAGGCACAGCGGGCCGTCGACGGAGAACGACGCCCCGCGATGATCGTCGCGATCACCCCGTCGACCGGCGGGATCGTCGCCGTCGCCCAGAACGCCGCCGCCGACAAGTCCGGCGCAGTGTCCCTCAGTGGGTTGTACCCGCCGGGATCAACCTTCAAGACCATCACCACCGCTGCGGCCCTGGCGTCGGGCGGGGTGCAGCCGACATCGCAGGTCCCGTGTCCGGGTCGCGCGACCATCGAGGGCCGGACGATCCCCAACGAGAACGACTTCGATCTCGGGACCGTCCCTCTGCCAACGGCATTCGCCCGATCGTGCAACACCTCCATGGGCGCGCTGGCCAACAAACTCCCCGCCGACGCGTTGACCTCGATGGCCCGCAAGTTCGGCATCGGCGCCGACTACACCGTGCCCGGGCTGACGACCGTGACCGGTTCTGTGCCGAAGGCCGATTCCCCCGCGCTTCGTGTCGAGAACGGCATCGGCCAGGGCACGGTCACGGTCAGCCCGTTCGGACTGGCGCTGGCCGAGGCGAGTCTCGCTCGGGGCGAGACCGTCACCCCGACGCTGGTCGAGGGACAGGCGACCACCGGTGACACCGACTCCCAGCCGATCCCCGGTGACGTTGTCCGTGCGCTGCGAAGCATGATGCGCGACACCGTCACCCGCGGAACCGCCACCGCGCTCCAAGATGTCCCCGGCCTCGGCGGCAAGACCGGCACCGCCGAGTACGGCGACAACAAGAACCCGCACGGCTGGTTCGCCGGCATCGTCGGCGACCTCGCATTCGCGACGCTGGTCGTCGGCGGCGGGTCGTCGGGGCCCGCGGTTCAGGTCAGCGGGGAATTCCTGCGGCCGCTGACCAACTGACGGCGTCCGTCCCGCGTCGACGCCGCGCCTATCTCGCCGGCGCCAATTGCTTCGTGTACAGAGCGCTTCCCGAGGCGTCGGCGAGCTGGACGGACAGCACGCGAGTCCTTCCGTCGATCGACACCTCGCCGAAGTGTTGGTATCCCTCGGCCGGGGACACGTTCTCCTCGGTGGGCGCATGCACGAACTCGTATTTCGCGCCGAAGGTCTCGTCCAACGGGCTCTGCGGGAACGCACCCGCGTGCAGCGGCCCGGCAACGAACTCCCAGAACGGCGAGAAGTCTTTGAAAGCAGCGCGATCGGGTTCATAGGAGATCGCCGCCGTGTAGTGCACGTCTGCGGTGAGGTACACGATGTTCGGCACGTTCTTCGTCTGCGACAGGATGCGTGAGAATGCGATCTCGCGTCCGAGGGGTGCACCCGGATCGCCCTGGCCCACAGCCTCCATCGCCGTCGGGCCGTTCTCGGGCGTCGTGTTCTTGTCGGCGACGACGATGCTCAGCGGGAGGTCGTTGGCAACAACCTTCCAGGTCGCCGTCGACCCCTTCAGCCCGTCGATGAGCCACTGGGTCTGTTCCGCCCCGAGCACACCGTCGACATTGACCCTCGACCACGCATCGGGATTGGGGTCTTTGTGTGTGCGCATGTCGAGGAGGAAGACGTCGAGCAGGGGCCCATAGGAGACCTTGCGGTACAGGCGCTTCGACCTCGACGCATCGACGGGTTGCCACTCCTGCCAGGCCTGTCGCGCATTGCGGGCCAGAACATCGACGTCGGTCTCGGTGTAACCATCGCGCCCCTGACCGGCGAGGGTCTCGCCCGGGAACCAGTTGTTGACGACCTCGTGGTCGTCCCATTGCACGAGTTGGGGCACCGACGCGACGAACCGTCGAAAGTGCTCGTCGGTGAGGTTGTAGGCGTAATTGCCCCGGTAATCGTCAACGCTCTGGGCGACTTGCTGTTTCGCCGCACTGGTCACGTTCCGATAGATCTCGCCGTTGTTCTGTTCCTGGGTCGCGCTGATGGGCCCATCGGCGTAGATGGCATCACCGGAGTGGATGAAGAAGAGCGGGTTGCGCTCGGCCATCGTGGCGAAGATCAGCATCCCGCCGAGGTCGGGGTTGATGCCCCACCCCTGTCCCGCGACGTCGCCCGACCACTGAAAGGTGATGTCTCGCGCCTGTACCGGGGCAGTGGTGAAGGTCCCGGCGACCGGTTCACCGACTGCGCCGTCCTCACCTTCGAGGGTCACACGGTAATGAACGGTCTGCCCGGGTTCGAGGCCGGCGACACGAACGCGACCGGTCCCGTCGGTACCCGGCGTCACCACAGGTCCGCGGATGCGTCGAGCGCCCCGGAACGACTCAGACGAAGCGGTCTCGACGATCATCGTCGCCGTCCGGTCCGATCGTGCCCACACCAGTGCGCCACTGCTGGTGACCTCGCCGGCAGCGACGCCGTGGGTGAGCGTCGGACGCGACCTGATCAGACCTGCACCGGAACCCGAGTCCGGCGATCCGCATGCGGCCGCGGCTCCGACCGGGATCAGGAGGGCCCCCGCCCCGGCGGTGCGTAGGACCGTGCGGCGGGAGAGATGCTGGGAGAGAAAGGGCGCTGAGGTCACTCGGGTCAGATTTGCTCAACGGTTCGACGCGCAGGAGAACTGCGGGTGACGACCGGATGTCCGTCCGTCGACCTGTCGATGCGGCACGCTTGACCGGCCCATCCCGATCCGCTCAGATGAACGTATGAGCGACGAACTGTTCGAGCACGAGACCAAGTCCACGCTGACCCGCGAAGAGGCGGCGCAACGGCTTCACGACCTCGCCGACGCGATCGCCCGGCACAACGAGGTGTCGTACGTCGAGAACGACAAGACCGTGCGCATCGACATCCCCGCGCAGGTGAATCTGAAGGTCGAGTTCGAGCGTGGTGAGGACGAATCCGAGATCGAGATCGAGATCTCCTGGTAGTTCTTCTCTTCGAGAACCAAGACGCGAGCCGGTGACCGGTTGTCACCGGCTCGCGTTCTTCTCTCAGATCTGGCCGAGCTTCTCCATCACGTCGAGCGCCACATTCGCCGTCTGGAACAGTGCATTGATCTCGGCCACGGTCACGCCACGGGTTGCCGGGTTCTGCAAGCCGAAACTGTTGACGAGCGCAGCGGTCCGGGTCGACTGGAAGAGGAGCGTCGTGGCCTGGCTGTCGCCGATCAGGTCGCCGACGAACCACGCGGTGAACAGAGGGCCGAGGTCGACACCGTAGGTGCGCTTGACGTCTTTGACGATCGTCGGTGTGGCGTCGACGAGCGCACCGCCGAAGGTGTAGAAGTCCCGGGTGTGGCCGGGCGTCGTGTCGATGTTCTCCAGCGCGTAGGGGAAGTCGACGAGGAGATGGGCGAAGATCTGCCCGAGCAGAACCCGTCCGGGACTGCGATCGCACGCGGTCGTGAGAGCGAAGGCCTGCGCCCAATGCGCCTGCGGCTCACCGCCGGTGACGTACTCGTGGAGGTTCCCGACGTACAGGCGGACGACCTCCACGGCGAGGTCCGACGCCCACTCCGGATGTTCATAGATTCCGGAATCGATGCTGGGTCCGACGAGGTCGAGGATGTTGTCGAAGGCGATCGGGAACGTGCCGAGATAGTTGTTCGACTTGCTGAGCTCTTTGCGCAGGTCGCTGATCGTGGAGCGCGCATCGTCGAAGGTCTTGATCTCGGACGTGTCGGTCAGTTCCGAGAGTCGCTGCTTCGTCTCAGGGGTCGAGGCGGGGGCACAGCGACTTGCGGGAGCAGCAGTGGCCGCCGGGGTCAGTACGCCGGCCCCACCGACGAAGACAGCGACTGCTGCGAGGCCCGCACAGAGGGCGCGTCTGGCATTCATGCCTGCGGAGCGTAGGGAGGCCTTCAGCCAGACCAAACGGTCAGAGACGCGGTGGGCTCAGATCTTCTCACTTCGGGTAACTAGGTCCCTACAGCCGCGGGACATAAGTCCACTTATGGTCGGGGCCAAGGTCCCTGTACGCGAGACAACGGGCCGCGACTGGGGCAAATGTCCTGGTCGGAGGCCTGCCCACTCGGTCCTGAGAGTCCGAGTGGGTCAGCGCTTCCGCGCGCGATGTTCTTTCGTCTTCGCGATGTAGGCCGCGGCGTCCGGCGTCTTGCAGCTGGTGTCGCCGTGGTCGACGACGACGGTGCCGATCCGGGCAGCCACAGCCAACGCCTCCGATTCGAGAGCGTCGTTCCGTACCCCGATCGCGATGAGCGCCGTGTTCATCGAGTACCGCTCGCGGTTCTGGCCGCTCGCGATGTCGCGTTCGATCCGCGAGAGCAGTTGTCGGAAGTAGGAGTCCGGCAGCTTCTTGTCCTTTGTCGCGATGGTGGCGAGGATCCCCCATCCCATCGCGGCGACGAACTCGTGGTCCGATTCGATCCAACGCTCGGCGGTGTCCTTCGCCAGTGGGGTCGACGCCGCGTACCCGGACACCGCGTCGGAGAGCGTGTAGTTGTCGACGTCGCGCGCCCAGGCGCCGAGGAGCGTCGGGTCGGACTTCTCGGGATCGGCGATCATGGAGGCCAGAACGCGCGCATCATGATTCCCGCTGTCCCACAATCCCAGAGCGAGTTCGTGGTCGGTCTTGATCCGCTTCTTGAGCTTCCCGAGCGCGGAGTAGCTGACACCGAACTGGTTGTCGCCGACCCCGTGTCGGCGGTAGGTCTTGCGTGTCTGCTCGGAACCGAGGGATTCCAGTTCCGCGAGTACGTCGTCCACCGCTGCCATGCCTGGTCTCCACACTTCCGTTGTCATCACTGCGGTTCCGTGTCGGCGATGCCGAGTTGGCGAGCAACCTGGGGTCCACCGACCTCCCGAACGAACTCGGGATCACCACAGACCACCAGATCATCACGGGCGCGGGACAATCCGACGTAGAGGCGTTCGCGAGACCGATCCCACGCCTTCGTCTCGTTGAGCGCCAGCACGACGACGCGTCGTTCCAGTCCCTTGAAACCGAGGACGTGACCGTAGAAGACCTGATCACCGTCCCAGAACGACTCCCAGTACTCCCGGGTGCCCTCGGCCTGGCGCGCTTTCTGTTCGGAGTGGCGGCTCCCGGTGGTCAGCAGCGCGATGTCCTCGGGCCGCCATCCCTTGTCGAGCAGCGGGTCGATCTGGTCGTCGGCGGCGTCGAGCGCGTCGGCTGCCGCGCACGGCACGAAGGTCACAGCCGGCCCGTTGCCACCGTGCAACTGCATTCGCTGTCCCACAAGCGGTTTGAAGGTCTCGGCGATCTGCTTGGTGTTGCGGAGGTTGTGGTCGAGGACCAGCGGCACCAGGTCCACCGGCGGCGACCCCTGTCGGGCGAAGACACGCTGCGCTTCGTCGCTGAACACGTAGATGCCGCCGGACTCGGGGTCGCGCAGGCACGCGAGCATCGGTTTCCACCAGTCGTCGGCGAAGTCCTGTGCCTCGTCGACCACTATCGAGTCGAAGCGCTTTCCCGGCGCGAGCCCCTGCGCGAGCTCGTACATCTGCTGCGGAAGCTCGTGTTCCCAGAAGTCCTGCGCCGCTTGGGTTCGTTCCTGCTCGTCGGGACCGGTGGGCGCGCCCCATTCGATGCCCAGTTCATGGAACTCGCCGACATACGCGGGCCGTTCCTTGCGTGGCCACGTCGCGGTGAGTCGTCGGAGAAACGACGCCAACCCATGCGAGTAGCAGACGAAGGCAACCCGCTGACCGTCCTTGGCGAGGCGTCGTGCCTGCTCGACGGCGAGGAAGGTCTTGCCGCTGCCCGCACCGCCGCGCACCTCGACGCGATTGAGCTGGTGGATCGCACGGAGGATCACCGCCTGGTGGGAGGTGAGCGTATCGGCGACGCTCTCGTTCTCCAGAGCACGGGCGACCACATCGCGCTGCGGTAACCCCCTGCCGCTGAGCGCGATCCGCAGCTGGATGATCCCGTCGGCGTCGATGCCCGGCCAGTCGACGTCCTTCTGCAGCAGTACATTCCGGATGAGCGGCATGAGCTGGTGGAGCTGGGTGCGGTCGACGACCTTCCATCGCGGGCACTCGGGGAGTGCGAAGCTCGAATCGACCTCCGAATGCGGGAAGACCACCACGTGATCCCATCGCACGCGCCCCTGCGTCCATCGGGGATCGTGTTCGACGAAATCGCGCAGCGCGTAGCAGCCGTCCCTGACCTGTGCGACCGGGTCGATCCGCTTCGGGCCCTGCCCGACGCGCTCCTGCCACCACGATTCGCCGTCGTGCCACACCTCGCCGCCCTTGACCTCGACACACACGACCCCGGACCCTTCGATCGCGACGACGAAGTCGATCTCGTGATCCTTCGAGTGGTCGGTGACCCGCTGCCCGACCACGATCAGATCCTCGTCCACGAGTTGCTCGTTCAGCACGTCGAAGACCACTTCTTCGCTGGCCGCCGCGAACCGCGGGTTCTCGGGGATCACCGCAGGCATGACGGATACCGCCTTCTGTCAGCCGTACCCAGCGTGTTCGTCATGGGCCAAACCTCGCGTCGTCGATGCCTGTCTGGCGAAGGCTATCGCGCGCCGACGACACCGTTTGGAATCACACGGCGAGACATCGCGAGACGGTTTCGACCAGTCCGCGACTGAGGCGTCGGCCACAGCCGGAACAATCTTCGATAGTTGCGTGTTACAACTTTCACGTCTGTCCTAGTTGCAGCATTCAACAATGTGCCGTCCCGTGCGCGACCTCCGGTCAGTACGAGGACGCGTCTCGCGGAGGTATCGAAGTATGAGCGCACCCGCCACCGGGCCGGCGGACGTCGAAGACATCCCGATGACACACCGCCAGCGGATCGAGGCGCTCGTCGGCCTCCTGCTGGGTATGTTCGTCGCGTTCCTGTCGTCGACCATCGTGTCCAATGCCCTGCCCACGATCATCACCGATCTGCACGGCACACAGGACCAGTACACGTGGGTGGTCACCGCGACCCTGCTGGCGTCGACCGCCACCACACCGATCTGGGGCAAGTTCTCGGACCTGGTGAGCAAGAAACTGCTGGTGCAGATGTCGCTGGCGCTCTTCACCATCGGGTCGATCCTGGCCGGTACCTCGCAGTCCGTCGACATGCTGATCGGCTACCGCGTCATCCAGGGCCTCGGCTTGGGCGGCCTGCAGGCGCTGGTCGTCATCGTGGTCGCAACCATGTTCAGCCCCCGCGAACGTGGCCGCTACCAGGGGCCGATGGCTGCGGTGATGTCGGTCGCCACCGTCGCGGGTCCGCTGATCGGCGGGCTGATCGTCGACACCAGCTGGCTCGGCTGGCGCTGGACCTTCTACGTCTGTGTGCCCCTCGCCGTCGTCGCCCTGATGGTCATCCAGCGCACTCTGAACCTCCCCGTGGTCCGCAAGAAGGTCAGCATCGACTACGGCGGCGCGCTCCTCATCGCCTCCGGCGTCAGCACCCTGCTGATCTGGGTGACCCTCGCCGGCAAGAGCTTCGACTGGGCGTCGGCGACGTCGTACGGCCTCGTCGCGCTGGGAGTTGTTCTGCTGGCCGCCGCGGTGTTCGTCGAGTCGCGCGTGAGCAGCCCCATCATCCCGCTGCATCTGTTCCGTGACCGCACGACGACGCTGGCCACGCTGGCGAGCGTCGCGGTCGGTGTCGCGCTCTTCGGCGGTGCGGTGTTCCTGGGTCAGTACTTCCAGATCGCGCGCGGCTACTCGCCGACCGCGGCCGGTCTGCTGACGCTGCCGATGATCATCGGCTCGATGGTCTCGGCCACGATCTCCGGCCAGATGATCACCCGCTTCGGACGCTGGAAGGCCTACCTGGTCGCCGGTGCGGCGCTGATGACCGTCGGCTTCGGACTGCTCGCCACGATCGACGCACACACCAACATGGTGATCCTGGGCGTGTACCTGTTCGTCCTCGGTGTCGGCATGGGTATGACCATGCAGAACCTGGTGCTCGCGGTCCAGAACAACGTCAGCCCCGCCAATCTGGGTGCGGCCACCTCGACGGTCACGTTCTTCCGGTCGCTCGGCGGCGCCTCGGGTGTGTCGGTGCTGGGTGCGATCCTGTCCAACCACGTCACCGATCTCATCGCCAAGGGCCTGAGCGCGGTCGGTATCGACGCGGGGCAGACCGGCGGCTCGCAGGCCGGGCTGGCGAACCTCAACGAGTTGCCCGGTCCGATCGCCGACATCGTCCGCGGCGCCTACGGTGATGGCACGGCGAGGATCTTCCTGGTCGCCGGCGTCATGGCGGCACTCAGCCTCGTCGCCATCTGCTTCATCAAGGAGGTCGCGCTGAAGACGATGAGCAGCGATGAGGAACGTCGGGCCGAGGCCGCCGCCGCGGCACTCGCCTCGACCGAGGACACCCAGCCGCGATGAGCACGGTCGCGGTCGGGCTCGACCACAGCCCGGAGGCGGAGGCCGCTGCACGATGGGGTGCGGCGGCCGCTCTCCGACGCGGCGGGCGACTGCTGCTCGTCAGCGGATACGCACCCGCGGGTGCCGCCCAGAGCCTCGCCGAGTTCGACATCGAGAACATCCGCGACGCCGCGCTCACCCGAGCCGACGCGGTCGCCGAGTCCCTCCGCGCCCAGCATCCGGATCTGCACGTCGACACCCTGGTCAAGCCCGAGCTACCGGTTCCGCTGCTACTGCAGGTGTCCGAACACGTCGACCTCCTGGTGCTGGGGCATCATCGGGCGAGCTGGCTGGAACGACTCACCGCCGGAAGCGTCAGCGCGACCCTCACCGCACGGTCGAAATGCCCGGTGGTCACAGTGCCTTTCGGAAATTTGAGCTTCGACGGCCCGGTGGTCGCCGCCGTCGACGTCGACGCGCCGTCGGAACACGCCATCAATACCGCGTTCGCGCGTGCCCACGAGATCGGTCAATCGGTGACCATCATCTGCGCCATCCCCGACGACGCTGCGCCAGAACACATCTCGGATGTGTACGCGCGGGCCGACGCCCTCCTGACGCCGTGGCGACAGCAGTATCCCGCGCTCCCCGTCAACATCCAGCTCGTCAACGGCGATCCACATCGATCCCTCGCCGAGGCGGTGCCGCAGGCGTCTCTGCTGGTCATCACCCGCCCCCGCGCCGGAACCACCTTCCCGGTCTGGACCACCTCGGTGACCCGCGCCGCCCATCACGCCTCGCGGTATCCCATAGCCGTGATCGATCACGCGGCGTCCTGATTTCCGACAGTTCGGATCAGCGTGGTGCTGAACGCTGTCTCGCCCTCCGTTGCTCGTTACGTTCGATGCCACTGCATCGTTCGCCCGAAGGAGCACCATGACCGAGACCGCCACCCGCCTCAATGACGTCGACATCGCAGCTGTCGGTCAGCTCGTCGAAGCCATCCAGGCCGACGACTCCAAGGCGCAGACGACCTGGGCTGCACATGTTCAGTGGAACGGTGCGTTCGCGTCCGAGGCCCGTGTCCGGAACTTCTCGCCGATAGGGTCCGACGAGCCGGCCGCGCTCGGCGGTGGCGACACCGCACCCAATCCCGTCGAACAACTCCTCGGTGCGCTCGGCAACTGCCTCGCGGTCGGTTACGCAGCCAATGCCACGGTGGCCGGCATCGAACTCAAGGACCTCCGCATCGATCTCAAGGGCGACCTCGATCTTCGTGTCTTCCTCGGACTCGCCGAGGGTCACGCCGGCTTCAGCTCGATCACCGCGAACGTCACCATCGACTCCGACGCCCCGCGCGAGAAGCTCGACGAACTGCACGCGAAGGTCCAGGCCAGCTCTCCCGTCGGCCACACCCTCGGCAGCGCAGTGCCGGTCGACATCGTCCTGCGCTGATTTCCCCGAACCTCGGGCTCGGCGACCGTTCGGCCGGGACCTGAAAGACGGTCGGCGAGTGCGCAACAGCGCATTCGCCGACCGTTTCTTTGTATGGGTTTGGACCACGTTGCGATTTGTGCCGGTTTCCGCGACAAGACGCAACGTGATCAGACGGGCGCATCCGAACCACCCGCCGCCGCAAGTACATGCCCGCACACCACCACGACGGCACTGACGACCGCGGCCACCGCGAAGACCGACCAGAGCGCAACCTTCACCAGCAGCGCACCGACTAAGGCGCCCACCAGAATCGTGACGATCGCCGCGAGCCGGCGGTTCAGGATCGCGGCCCGGCTGGGGCGGGCGAACATGTCGATAGCCCAGGCGGCGATCGTCGACGTGACGACGACGGTGGTCACGTCCGCGACACCTACGTTGCGCGCGGCTGCGGCCTGCATCCCCATCGCACCCGCCGTCATCACGATGGAGAACATCGCCGCCAGGTGCTCGGTCGGTTGCAGCCAGACGAGGACCGAGGTACCGGCGACCAGCGACGCCGATACCGCCAGCACGGCGGTCAATCGCGGACTCCATCCGCGGCGGCCTGATCGTAGGAAGAGGCTCGCGATCCCGGCGCCGACGATGAACGCGACCAGCGCCAGGGACAGCGCGAGGACCGGCAGCCCGTCGGCGCCGGCCGCACCCATTCCGAGGATCAGGACGTTGCCGGTCATGTTGCCGAGGAACACGGTGTCGAAGCCGAGGAAACCGCCCGCGTCGACCACGCCGGTCGCGAACGTCAGCACGAGCATCAAGGTGAGATTGCGCGTCGTCTCACGGTCGACGCCGACGTCGGGGGCACGCTCACTCGTCGCCACGCGCGGCTCCTTCTCGCCCTGATTCCGCTGGTGACGTTCCGCGGAACGTCGTGACCAGCGCTGTTGATCGCCCGATGGTAAGGCCGGCACCGTCCATGTGTCCTGCGTAGCCCGATTCCTGCGTGCGTGTTTCCGTCCCGCCCGCGTGTCTCCCTTCCGCTCACCAAGTCTGCTGAGCGAGAGGGAAACAGACCCGCGGGAACTCGGACCGGACCGTATCGCCGGGTATCGTCGCCGTGTGACCGGAAGCGTCGACGAATCCGCGGGCGGGACAGAGCGTTCCGGCTACACACCGCTCGACAACCCGGCCCGGGCTGCCCTGACCGGCCCGCATGCGCGGTTCGCCGAAAGAGTCGGCACCGCCCTGCGATACCACCCCGATGTGTGCCCGATGGCCGCCCTCCCGGACGGCCCGACCGCCGAGGAATGGGCCGACGCCGCCCGATTGGTCGGCCCGGGAGGTGCTCTGTTCCTCCCGGTCGTCGCCGACACCCCGCCTGCCGGTTGGCAGTCGAAGATGCACCTGCCCGGGGTGCAGATGGTCGACGTCGGAGTACCCGCGAGACCCGACGATGCCGTCATCCGACTGACCGCCGACGACGTCCCGGAGATGACCGACCTCGTTCGGCGCACCCGTCCCGGGCCGTTCCGTAAGCGCACCATCGAGATGGGCACCTACCTCGGGATTCGACGCAACGGCCGCCTGATCGCGATGGGCGGCGAACGACTCACTCTCCTGGGACACACCGAGATCAGCGCCGTGTGCACCGATCCCGATCACCGCGGACAGGGCCTCGCGTCACGGTTGGTTCTCGCGCTCGCACAGGGGATTGGGGATCGGGGTGCAACGCCGATCCTGCATGCGGAGGCGACCAACGTGAACGCGATCCGCCTCTACGAGCAGCTGGGCTTCCAGGTCCGGAAGGAAGTCCTGTTCCAGGTGGTCATCGCCCCGTCGTGACGAGCCCTATGCCGCGTCACTCCGCTTGAGCGACTTCGCCAGTGGGGCAATCTCATGCAGGTAGATCGAGGCCAGGACCTCGGATTCGCCGGCCATGTTGCGGACGCGGTCGCTCTCGGCGCGGTCCCACTCGGCGTCGACGACGTGCTCGAATTCGTCTATCGCACTGACCCGGTCGAGCCAGGCCTGCTTCTCCTGGCGTTGCTGGATGCGGGCGACGATCTGCTCGTAGTCGGCGAACGCCTCCACGCGTGCGACGAGGCCGTCGAGTCGCCAGGACAGCACCCGCGACTTCTCCGTGAAGGTGGCGATCACCTCGTCGTCGACGCCGAGGTGGCCCTTGGGTGAATCACCGAGGATGTCGAGTTGGTCGCGCAGTCCGGCGGCGGCGGTGGCGATCGAGGCGACCTCGCCGTCGAGATCGACGCGGACGGCATGGCGGTCGAAGAAGTCCAGCTTCCAGGCCGGGTGACGGGCCACGCTGTCGGCGACCATCGCCGTCGTCCAGACGATCTGTCCGACGCGGTCGCCTCTGAGCCGGTCGAGGTCGCCGCCACCCCAGATGTCCAGGGCGCGGGCGACGTATCCGGATGTCTCGTTCGTCTGGTCGGGGAGACGGCTCTGCACGGACCGGCACGACGCCCAGCGTCGGGCCTGCGCCAACCGCATGTCGTCGGCAAGCTCCCCGAGCGGATCTGCCGAGGTCGACGCGACGGGGCCTGCCGTCGACACCGGTGAATCACCGCGTCGGGCGCGCCGCCGAGCGGAGTCGGCTCTCATCTCGCTGAACATCGCCGAGAAGGCACCGATCGCCGTGGACATCAGCAGGACGAGCGCGACCGCGACCACCACCACGAAGACGGCCACCGCGACGAACACCATGCTTCCAGTGAACCACTCGCCGCCGGTCCCGTCGCCCGTTCGAACGCAGGTCCGCGGACACCGGGAATTGTCGGACCCGACCTCTACCGTCGACGACACACATCAGCACCAGCCGGAGGCCGCACATGTCCCCCACCGTCACCCGGAACCAGTTGGAATTCGCCTTCCCCGACGTCCACCCCGACGCCCGGCTGCACATCCGCGTACATCGCACCCTCCGCGTTCCCGACGACGAGACCACCTACGGGCTGCCACCGAGCATCGGCTCCTTCCCGCTGACGAACGCGGAATCCGTGGCCCACTGGTCGCGCACCTGGGCCGGTTCCGACGTCCTGCTCCCGATGTGGCAGGCCGAGGCCGCGTGGTTCAGCTTCTCCTCGCCCGAGGACTACCCGTTCCTGGTCCGGATCTCCGTCGGCGGTATCAACGCGGTCACCGGAGACGACTTCTCCGATGCCGTCGACTTCCAGGGCGAGGACTACTTCGAGGTCCCCGAGCAGCCTTGGCTCGACGGCTTCCGAGTCGACGAGAAGACCGTCCGGCAGTTCGTCGCGATGCCTCTCGGTGGCGGTTACACGGCCGCGGAGCAGCTCACCGGAGCCGACGACGGAAGCCTCCGCATCCAGGTCACGCCGCTGCGCGGGTCGGTCTGGAACGAGCGGACCGCCACTCGACGCGAAGAGCCGACCCTCGACGACCCCGACATGATGGTTCTGTGCGCAGAAGCGCCCGGGGCGGCCGGCGCGATGGGCATGGGCGCCGGCGGATCGATCACGCAGTCGATCGCGACGCCGATCGAACCGCGCACCAACTGGGACACCGGCACCATCGGCGAGGCCGTCCTGCGCATCGTCAACAGCGCCGACTGGGAGGGACTGACCGGCACCGCTCCGCACCACGCTCCTCCCACGATCGAGGAGTATCTGCAATACGGCTACCCGTGGTTCGAGTGGTACGACGACTCGCTCGCGCGGCGCGGAGACTCGAGGCTCTCCGGCCTGAAGACGGTGAAGGAGATCGGCGACGCGAAGGGTGAGTCACCCCTCCCCGACAACCCCAGCTTCGATCCGCCCGCGCCGCACATCGTCACGGCGTGATCACCCACCGACCCCGCCGGCCCGGCTTCGCCGCGGCCTTCTGAGCATCGGCAGCCTGATCGAGGGGCAGCGTCCCCTCGACCCGGATCGGCAGCTCACCCGCTGCGGCGAGTTCCAACAGTCGTCCGAGCCGACCATCGGCATGCGAGTCCACCACCTCGACGGTGATCCCACGTTCGGCGCCCGGCGCTCGACCGGGCATCACCCCGACCAACCGGCCACCGTCACGCACCAGCGCGAGTGCGCCCTCCTGCATCGCCGCGGCGTCGGCGACCGCGGGCCAGCCGCCCTGCGGCCTGTCGAGGAAGCCGGCGCCGAGGCCGCGGACGAACTCCTCGTCGGCCGGCCGGGCCAGCCCGGTGACGTCCCATCCTCGACGCCGGGCCAGGACCAGCAGGTATCCACCGACCACTCCGGCCGCACCGGTCACGAGCAGTCGGTCGCTGCCGGGTCCGGGCTCGCCGAGCAGGTCGAGGATCTGCTCGGCGGCAAGGGCGTTGATGGCCACGGTCGACGCCGCGACGAGATCCAGTGATTCCGGTACGACGGCCACCGCATCGACCGGGACCACGACCTCTTCGGCGTAGGCGCCGGTCGGATGGTCGAAGCCGGGCAGGACACCGGCCACCCGGGTTCCCGGGGCGAGGTCGACGCCGGCACCGGACTCGAGGACCGTGCCTGCGAAGTCCATCCCCAATCCGACGGCCGCGTTGCCGCTGATCACCCCCACCGAATGGAAGAACCCCGACGAGACCGCGAGGTCGACCGGATTGATCGACGCAGCGGCGACCGCGACGCGCACCTGGCCGTCCGCGGGTCGCCGCACCGGGACGTCGACGATCTCGATCGAATCGGATCCCGACGGTGCGGTCACGACGGCGGCACGAAAAGTGTCTCGATATGTGTTCATGGCGTGCTCCTTCTTATGTGTGGCGCTTCTATGAACCACCATGAGAGAGCAACTCTCTATTGGGAAGTACGCACTTCGAAGTGCGTTAGGTACTGGAATGAAAGGGTGCCGCCATGCCGACTCAGACCGCGGCCGACAAACGAGCCGAGGCTCGCGCGCAGTACGACGCATTCCTCGCGCAGTGCCCCAGCCGCCAGCTCCTCGACCGCATCTCCAACAAGTGGGTCGCGCTCATCCTCGCCGCGCTCGGCAGCGACGGCCCTACCCCTGGCAACGACTGTCCCGGCGGCCCGCGGGCCATGCGCTATTCCCAACTGGCACAACGCCTGGCCGGGGTCAGTCAGAAGATGCTGACGCAAACGCTGCGCTCGATGGAACGCGATGGTCTCCTCACGCGCACCGTGACCCCCACGGTCCCGGTCACCGTCACCTACGAACTCACCGACCTCGGGCTCTCCCTGCACGGCGTCATGGCGTCCATCAAGACCTGGGCAGAGACCCATATGGACGAGGTACACGCGAGCCGCGAGAGGTACGACGCCGCTCACCGGTGACCGGAGCGTACGTACGCCGAAGAACTCGCCCAACCAGGTCCGATCAGGCCCCAAGCAATCGCTTGGTTTGTTACGTTCAGCATCGATGGGATTCCTGAAGCAGACCACGCCGGACATCGATTTCCCGACCTGGAGCCAGGGCACGCGCGCGGAGAAAATCCGACCGATGGCGCGACACTGGGCCGAGGTCGGATTCGGGACGCCGGTCGCCTTGCACCTGTTCTACGTCGGAAAGATCCTCGCCTACATCCTGATCGGCTGGACGATCGTCATCTCGACGCCCGGCATCGACGGCTTCTTCGCGGTCACCGAGTGGTACGACGAGCCGATCGTCTTCCAGAAGATCGTGCTCTACACGATGCTGTTCGAGGTCGTGGGATTCGGCTGCGGGTTCGGTCCGCTGAACAACCGCTTCTTCCCACCCTTCGGTTCGATCCTCTACTGGTTGCGCCCGAAGACGATCCGCCAGCCCCCGTGGCCGCGCATCCCGCTGACCGCGGGCGACACCCGAACCCCGGTCGACGTCGCGCTCTACGGCGCGCTGATCGTCGTCGTGCTGATCGCACTGTTCAGCCCCGGGTCGGGCGCGGTCCCCGCTCTCGACACGACTGTCGGCGTGCTGCCGCTGTGGCAGATCTGGACGGTCCTCGCGCTTCTCGCCGCGATCGGACTCCGCGACAAGACGGTCTTCCTCGCGGCGCGCGGCGAGGTGTACGGGGCGCTCACGGTGACGTTCCTGTTCAGCGGCGTCGACATGATCATCGGCGCCAAACTCCTGTTCCTGTGCATCTGGCTGGGCGCGGCGACGTCGAAGCTGAACAAGCACTTCCCCTTCGTCATCGCGACGATGATGTCGAACAACCCGATCTGGCGGTCGCCGAAGATCAAACGCAAGTTCTTCGAGGACTTCCCCGACGACCTGCGCCCCGGACGACGCTCCCGCTGGATCGCCCACTTCTCCACCGCTGTCGAGGGACTCGTCCCCATCGTGCTGTTCTTCTCGCACGGCGGATGGGTCGGTGGGATCGCCGCCGCGATCATGCTCGTCTTCCACTTCGGCATCCTGTCGTCGATCCCGATGGGCGTCCCGCTGGAGTGGAACGTCTTCATGATGTTCGGCATCCTGGCGATCTTCGTCGGACACCCGGGCATCGGCCTCACCGATCTCGAATCACCCTGGCCGCTCCTGCTGTTCGCGGTGTCGGCGACGACCGTCGTCGTCGGGAACCTGATGCCGCGCAAGGTGTCGTTCCTGCCGGGCATGCGGTACTACGCGGGCAACTGGGACACCGGGTTGTGGTGCATCAAACCGTCGGGGTCGGCAAAGATCGAGGCGGGCATCGTCGCCATCGCCTCGATGCCCGCCGCCCAGCTCGAACGCTTCTACGGCAGCCCCGAAGCCGCCCAGATCCCGCTCTACATGGGATATGCGTTCCGCGCCTTCAACAGTCACGGCCGGGCGCTGTTCACGCTCGCACATCGCGCGATCGCCGGCACTCCCGAGGAGCAGTACGTGCTCACCGACGGTGAGCGGATCTGCAGTACCGCCATGGGCTGGAACTTCGGCGACGGTCACCTCTCGAACGAACAGCTGATCGAATCACTGCAGCGGCGTTGCCATTTCGAGCCCGGTGAGGTCCGGATCGTCCTGCTCGACGCCCAGCCGATCCATCGCCAGACCCAGGAGTACCGCCTGATCGATCCGGCGACCGGCGTCTTCGAACGCGGGTATGTCCGGGTCGCCGACCTCGTCACCCGCCAGCCTTGGGACGACGAGGTCCCGACGACGGTGACGTGGCGCGCCGACGGGAGCCACACCGGCGTTCACAGCTAGGTCGAGGCGAGGTAACTGTGGACGAAGGTGACCGCCATCGCCCCTTCACCCACGGCGGATGCCACGCGCTTCACCGAGTTCCGGCGGACGTCGCCCGCCGCGAAGAAGCCGGGAACCGAGGTCTCCATGTAGTAGGGGGCACGCTCGAGCGGCCAGTGCGCCTCGTGATGGGTGCGCACGAGATCGGGTCCGGTGATGAGGAATCCGTGATCGTCGCGCACCAGCGGGGTCCCGGCGGCCCATTCGGTGGCGGGGTCGCCGCCGATGCACACGAAGAGTCGTTCCGTGTCGGCATCCTCGACGGCGCCGGTCTTGGTGTCCTCGAGACGGATCGATGTCAGCCCCTGCGCTCCGTCGAGGCCGACCACCCGGGTGTTCGTCCTGATCTCGACGTTGGGTTGCCGGACGACCCGCTCCTCGAGATAGGCGGACAGCGTCGCCGACAGGGACGGCCCGCGAACCAGCATGGTGACGCGCTTGGAGTGCGCCGACAGGTTCATCACCGCCTGGCCCGCCGAGTTGCCGCCGCCGACGACGAACACCTCGAGGTCGGAGCACGTCGACGCCTCGCTGGTCCCCGCCCCGTAGAACAGGCCGCAGCCCATATAGCGCTCTTCGTCGGGGATTCCGAGGCGTCGCCACTCGACTCCGGTGGTGCACACCGCAGTCCGTGAGACGACGGTCGTGCCGTCGTTCAGGGTCGTGTACACCCGATCGTCGGCGAAGCGGGTCTGCATCCCGTCGCGCATGAGGAGGAGTTCGGCGCCGAACGAGACCGCCTGCTGGCGGGCACGTTCCGTCAGTTCGCCACCGGGGATGCCCTTCGGGAAGCCGAGGTAGTTCTCGATGAGGCTGCTGTAACCGGCCTGCCCGCCGACGGCCTCGCGCTCCAGGACGGCGACACTCAACCCCTCAGAAGCCGCGTAGACCGCGGCGGACAGACCCGCCGGCCCGGCGCCGTAGATCGCGACGTCGTACTCCTGCAGCCTGGGTTCCCGGACCCACCCGAGCTGGTCCGCCAGCTCCGCGACCGTCGGCGAGTGCAGCCGTGAACCGTCAGAGAGGTCGACGATCGGAAGGTCTGTCTCGTCGAGCGGAAGACCGAAGCGCCGGGTGCAGTCGACATCGTTGTCGATCGGGACCCATTGGAAGTGGACGACGCTCCGGCTGAGGAAGTCGCGTAGCTCGAACGCTCGCCGGCACTGGCTGCGACCGTAGACGGTGACGAGGTCGGTGGCGTGCGAATTCGGCGTTGTGGACATGAGGGGCTCCGTGATTCGTGAAGTGCGGTGGTCGAGAGTGTTTCGGAAGTCAGCGTGCGTGGGCGTGGTTCAGCTGCCGGACCCAGTCGTCGGGCACACGACCGACCGGGCCCGGCACGCCCTGGTCGGCTGGGTGGGAGGTGGGTTCGACCATCGTCGGGCCGTCGAACACCTGACGGGTTCGGAAGCTGTAGAACCAGTTCTCCCCGGGTTCGAAGCTCTGCATGACCGGGTGTCCGGTTTCGGCGGCGTGCTGACGGGCGTGGCGGCTGAGGGAGTCGTCGCAGCAGCCGATGTGGCCGCACTCGGCGCATCGCCGCAGGTGGAACCACCAGGACCCGGCGGCTTCGCATTCGACGCAACCCGGTCCGCTCGGCGGAACGGTGGTGTCGATCGATGTGTCGTTCATGGTGAGAGCCCCTCTCGCGCAGTGTCGCTGCAGAGTCCTTGGATCGGTGACTCCAAGGCTCGTCCGATGGCGGGCGGATGTCGTCGATGCTGACTGCCAACCCGACCGGAGGCTGGCCGGTGCACGGGACTACCGGCTAGCCGGTATCGCGGTTCCCTCGAACAATCGACAACGGCGTGTCCGAGGTGCGCAGGTTCGCCGGTTGCGCCATGATCGGAGGCACACGACGAGATCGCGGTCGGGGACCCGATCGTCGTTCGCGCCGGATCGGCGCCCGAGCCAGCGTGTGCGCACGATCCTCGGCAGGTCTTCAATTCTGTTGTTGGTCAACGTTTTTCCGCCGCGTCGAGGTGCGGAACGCCCCCCGATCGGTCACACTGTGAGAACGCAGTCCTTCGCCGAGAGGGGTCAGAAGTGACCAGTACCTTCGATGCAGCCACCTGGGGAGCCCAGCTCAACGCCGTCGGGGACGACATTCTCGCAGGCGATCTCTCGTTGCGAGAGGAATCCCTTCGACGCAAAGTCGCCTTCTATCTCGGCGCCGACGGACTGCCCGTCAGCCAGACCTCGTGCGAGCCGTCAGAGTGGTATCCGACGCTGGTGACCCGCATGACCTCGGTGGTCGTCGCCCATGGACGCGTGGTCGTGGCCATCGATGCCGCGCTACCCCTCCACTCCTCGATCCTCGACGTCGCGTTCCCCGGCGCCGGCTCGACGGGGTCGATGCTCGACATCACCGTCGTCGACCTGTCCCGGCACCGCCGAACCCTCCACGCCCAGATCCCGTCTCACCTGGTCGTGACCGGCACCATCGCCCTGGCACTGTCTCCCGTCGCGGCGGCGAGGAAGACCACCGCACCGGAACACGAGGCCGCGATCGGCTGACCGTCCGACCTAGCGGTCGAGCACCGTGGGGCCGAGGAACTCGCAGACCTTGAGGGCCAGGGCGAGGTCGAGGCGGTCGCGGTCGCGCGGAACCTCGGCCAGCGCCTTGCCGACGCGGTACTTCACCGTGTTGCGGTGTAGGTTCAGCCGTTCGGCGGTGTGGAGGTGGCTCTCCTTCGTGGCGAAGTACACCGACAGCGTCTCGCGCAGCATCGCCGCGTTCGGGGTGTCCTCGGCGAGCCCGCCCAGCACCTCGTGGACCCAGGCCCGCGTCGAATCCAGTTCGCGGGCAAGCAGTGACACGACGGCGACGCCCCGGTCGCCGAAGCCGACGACCTGGCCCGCCGAACTCCCCGGCGTCGTCGCGACCGAATAGGCGGCACGGGCCTGTTCGTGCGTGCGCCGGAAGCCGCGGGCACCCGATGCGGGGAGTCCCCACGCCACCCTGACTCCCGGCGGCACCGAGGCCTGCGCGAGGTTCTCGTCCCCACCGCGAATCCCCAGCGGAATCCAGGCCCACACGGTCGACCGGTCGATGGCGGTGACGATCGGGTCCCCTCCCCCACCGATCTGCACGGCCAGATCGCGTGCCCCGCGGGTGAGCACGCCCAGCTCGCGCGGGTCGTCGTCGGCCGACCACACGATGAGCGCCAGATGCCTCCGGTCCAGGCGGTATCCGGTCTCGCTCTCGAAGTCGCGGTCGTCGGCGTCGAGGCTGTCGAGGAACGTGTGGATGGCGGCCGACTGCACGTTGCCCTCGACGCCCAGCCACCGGCGACGCTCGTCCTCGTAGGCCTCGAACACGTAGAGCGTAATCCAGTCGATGTAACCGAAGACGACGTCGGAGATGTGTCGGGTCAGTGCCATCGACGCCTCGGCGTCGAGGTCGAGTTCTTCCACCAACCGGTAGCAACGATGCATCACATTGTTCTGACCCAGGTGATACGCACGGACGAGCGAGTTCGACGGCACGTCACGCTGCGCCAGTCGGAGCGCGTATTCCACTGCTGCAGTGGCGGGTTGGAGATGCTCGATGGGAATGTCGTTGGCGAGTACGTGAATGATCGTCGACACGTTGCCGTGGACGCTGGCCTCGAGGAGCTCGACGAGTTTCGGGTCGGTGTCGAGTTGATCGATGCCCGTCATCATCGAGCTCAGCTCGGCGACGATCTCGGGTTCGCTCTCCCGCAACATCTTCGCCACCAGTGCCGCATGTTCGAGGAGCTCGGAACCCGCGGCGGCGGGTACCCCGGCCAGCCGGTCGCGGGCGGCGTCACCGGCGGCCGTCGACATCGACCGGAAGGAACCCGAACCGGTCACCGCACCAAGCTCTTACGGTTGTGCCGTAGCGCCGACTCGGCGGCGTGGTAGCCGCACAGCCCGTGCACACCGGCGCCCGGCGGGCTCGCCTGGGAGCAGATGTACACGCCCGGAACGCCTGTCGAGTACGGATCGACCGCGAGGCGGGGTCGCAGGACCATCTGCAGCCCGTCGTTGGCGCCGCCGATGATGTCGCCGGCCGCGAAGTTGGCGTTGCCCTGATGCAGCGCCTCGGTGCCCATACTCGTCGTGGCGACGATGCGGTCGCGGAAGCCCGGCGCGAATCTCTCGATCTGCGCCACGATCTGATCGGTGGCGTCGCCGTCGAAGCCTCGTGGGACGTGCGCGTAGGCGTAGATCGGGTTGATGCCGCCCGCACTCCTGCTGGGATCGGCGACGTACTGCTGACCGAGCAGGACGAAGGGCCGGGACGGCATGACCCCCGCGGCGCGCTGCTTCTCCGTGTACGCGACCTCGTCGAAATCGCCGCCGAGGTGGACGGTTCCGGCCCGCACGCAATCCGGATTGGTCCACGGGATGTCGCCGTCGATGGCGAAGTCGACCTTGAAGGCCGACGACCCGACGCGGTACCGCCGGTAAGAACGGCGAATCCGCGCAGGCATGGCGTCACCGTAGATCGAGAGCACTTGTGCGGGCGACAGATCCAGCAGGACGAGGTCGGCCGACGGTATGTCCGCACGGGAGCTGACCCGGACTCCGGTCTCGATCTTGCCGCCGGCGTCGAGCAGCGCTGCCGACACCGCCGCGATGATGGCGCCGGAACCGCCCTCGGCGACCGGCCACCCGTATCGATGCCCGCTTGCGGCGATCATCAGACCGAGTGAAGCCGTCAACGGCCGGTCGAGTCGAGAGAACAGGTGCGCGGCGATGCCGCCGTAGAGCGCACGCGCCCGGTCGGTTCGGAACCACCGCGCGAGCACGGTCGCCGGCAGTACCGCGCGGGGACCGAAGGCCGCCAGGCGGATCGGGTGTCCGGGGACGTTGACGATCGGCCGGAGCAGGTCCTCGCCGAGGTCGTCGAAGTGTTCGGCCAGGTCGCCGAAGAGCGACCGCCAGCGGCTGCCGTCGGAACCGAGGCCGGCGGCGGTCTCGGTGATCGACTGGTACAGCAGCGCGGCGTCACCGGAATCGAGCGGGTGGGCGCAGTCGATCTCCGGCCACTTCCACACCAGCCCGTACTTCTCGAGCCCGACCTCGGCCCAGAACGGCGATCCCACTCCGAGCGGATGGAACGCCGAGCAGTGGTCGTGGATGACGCCCGGGACGGTCAGTTCGCCGGACCGTGCGCCACCCCCGACCGTGTCTGCGGCTTCCAGCACCGTCACCTGCACCCCGTTGCGGGCCAGGTGCAGGGCGGCGGCGAGCCCGTTGGGCCCGCCGCCGACCACGACAGCAGTGGTCACTGCTGCACCTGGTCTGTCGCCGGTACGGGCGACGTGCCGCGGTCGTTGCGGCGCATCTGCGGTTCACGCACCACCTCAGGATCGGTGACCGCGCGACGGGCGTCAACGTCGAGCGTCCACTCGACCTCGAACGGGATCGGCCCGTTCGGCAGCCAGGGCTGTTCGTTGATCGCGTCGACGACCCGGTAGGTGCCGGTCTCGATGACACCCAGCGCGGCGTCGATCACCTTGTAGCTCTGCGTGCCCTTGTGGATCGGCTGCGACTCGATCCACGCGACGGTGAACTCACCCGGCGCGAAGTTGCAGCGTCGCTGCAGGGCGGCGATCAGCTTCTCGTCGTGCAGGTGTCCGTCGCCGAAGTTGAAGGCCACCAGCGAGTTACAGGAGAACTCCGCCTCGCGCAGGGTGTAGGTGTCGATGTCCGACCCGAGGTGACGCATCATCAGCGAGTACAGGGCGCGGCCCTGGCTGTGCATCGACCGCCACGCGAGCAGCTGGTGCATCACGACGTCGGCGACCTCCGGCGGGTACGACTCGAGCAGCTGCGTGCGGGTGTTCTTGGCCGGCCGCACGACGTACTTGTCGAGCTTCTCCTCGGCGCCCGGCGCGAACGCCCAGGTCGCCGACGCCCAGTTGCCGGCGTACTGACGCATCGACGGCAGGAAGGAGACGAGGTCGGGCCGCAGGTTGCCCAGAACCGGGAAGAAACAGAGCGCCGCGACGATCAGCACCAGGCCCCACGGGGTCGAGGTGTCGGTGAGGGCGTAGCCGTCCCAAGCCGGGAACCCGAGGAACAGGAACACCGACGCGTAGGCGAACAGCATGTTCCATTCGAGGGGAACGGCCAGCGGGAACGTCGACAGGATGAAGAGGTGGAAGCACACCATCAGCACGACCGCCGCCACGGTGAGGGTCTTGTTGGTGGAGAACAGCAGCACCAGGGGTGTGACAATCTCGACGATGGTGCCCAGCACATGTCCGACACCGCCGGCCAGCTTCGACGGCCGCATGTCCTCGGGGAAGTTGCGGTAGTGCGCACGTTTGATGGTCTTGCTCGGCAGCCACGGGGTGTTCGACAGCATCGGCGCGATCACCATCGAGAAGTGATGCCCCATCTTGGAGATGCCGGCACCGACCCAGACGGTCACTATCAGCAGCTTGAGCGCGAGGATCATGTCCACGAACGGCAGGATTCCGAAGAAGATCATGGCGGGCAGGTACTGCTCGGATCGTCCGGCCAGGAAAATGACCTTGTCCCGTAGTCCCATCACGATGATCAGGGCGATCAGCGGGTACATCAGCGTCGGGTTCACCAGGCCGTGGTTGTCGGCCATCGCGGCGTCGAGGGAGTTCGAGGTGACACCCGGAAGTGCGATCGCGACAACGAGATTCGTGAGGATGAGGGCATAGATCGCGACGTCGAAGGGGGTGCGGGAATCACCCTTGGTGAAGGGCACCTTGTCGGGCCACGGTGGGAGCCGGATCGTCTTGGGTCGCAACCAGTAGAGGAGGCCGCCGGTCATCGGCTTGAAGTGGCCGGCCAGCGGACCCCAGGAGCCGCCGATGCCGAGGATCTCCACCAGCACCGTCCACAGGATCGCCTTCTGGTAGACGATGGGCTGGTTCCACCACTCGGTGACGTGGAGCGGGTTGAGCCCGGACGTCAGGGTCGCGATGGTGATCCCCACGCCGACGTAGAAGACGAAGACCTTTGCCAGATAGATGATGTGCACCATCTTCGGTGTGCCGAATCCGCAATCGGCCCAATGGGCGCCGAGTGTGCGGATCCGGTCGAAGAACGGTCTCTGGAGGAATGTGTCCGGGTCCACTTGGGGGAAATCGGGTTGGGTGAGTCCCATTGCTGTGCACTCCTTTTCCGGTGGATGTCACTGGATTCGGGCGTCGCGGGGGTCCGTGGCGCGTGGGGTGTCGCCTCGGCAGCCGGGGACGGCTGCGAGTTGACGGATCGTGTGGGGGTCGTCAGATGGGTGCCGGGCTGCGCAACTCGTTGCGCAGGGCCGGCTTGTCGACCTTGCCGACCGGGTTGCGCGGCAGGGCTTCGACGACGTGGATCAGGCTGGGCTGCTTGACCTTCGCGAGTCGGTCGGCGATGTGGGCGGCGAGTTCCTCGGCCGACGGGTTCCGGTCCGGGTAGGCGACCACGAAAGCGACCGGCAACTCACCGTAGAGCTCGTCGGGGGCGCCGACGACGGCGCATTCGAGGACGTCGGGGTGGGTGGCGAGCGCGTTCTCGATCTCCTTCGGGTAGATGTTCTCGCCACCGCGGATGATCATGTCCTTGATCCGGTCGACGAGGGTCAGGTAGCCGTCGGAGTCGAGGCGGCCGACGTCACCGGTGTGCAACCGGCCGTCGACGACCGTCGACGCAGTGGCGTCGGGACGATTCAGATAGCCGCGCATGACATTCGGGCCGCTGATGACAACCTCGCCGATCTCACCGACCGGCACCTCGGATCCCGTGGCGTCGACGATGACGATGTGCTGGCCCGGAAGCGCAGGCCCGACCGTGCCGAGTTTGCGCACTCCGTCCACCGGGTTGCAGGCAGACGCACACGTGCCCTCGGTGAGCCCGTAACCCTCGACGATCGGGATGCCGAAGGCCTGTTCGACGCGGTCGAGCAGTTCCTTGGAGATCGGGGCAGCGCCGCAGACCGCGAATCGCAGCGACGCGGTGGCATCCGGGGTGAGGCCGGGCTGCGAGACGAGGAGTGCGTAGATGGTCGGAACCGCAGAGAAGTACGTCGGCTTCAGTCGCGCGACGTCGTCGAAGAATCGGCTGGGCGAGAACTTGCCAGTGATGCTCAATTGCCCGCCGACGAGCATCGGCGCCAGGAAGCTCACGCAGATGGCGTTGACGTGGAACAGCGGCAACACGAGAAGGGCATGGTCCCGATCGGTGAGCGAGAAGTGCTGCGCCATCGACGATCCCATGTGGTGCAGGTTCCCGTGGCAGAGGCGCACCCCCTTGGGGCGGCCGGTCGAGCCGGACGTGTAGATGAGCAGGGCGTCGTCGTCGAAGCTCGGCGCGGCCGGGGCCCGCCAGCGCGGGTTCGGCGAGGTGGCGAGGTCGTCGACGGGGAGGAAGTCGCGATGGGCATCGGTGCCGCCGGCGGTCACTCCGACGACGAGGCGCGCACCCGAGTCCGCGAGCTGGTACTCGGCCTCGTCGGGTGTGAAGGCGGGATTGACGGGCGTGGCGACCGCCCCGAGTCGCCAGGCCGCCATCAACGTGATCAGTAGTTCGACGCGGTTCGGCAGGAAGGTCGCCACCACGTCACCCCGTCCGACACCTCGAGCGGCGAACTGCTCAGCCGCAGCGTCGACACGTTCGGCGAAGGCCGCGTAATCGAGTGCGGTCACGTCGTCGCGTACGCACGGTGCGTCGCCGCGTTTCGTCAGGTCCCAGGCGAAATAGGAACTGGTCACGGGTAGGTCCTCCCCAGGCATTTGACGTTTGTCCTCCGGTATGTGATCCAGAACACTAAGGAACCGCACAGTGATCTGGAACGGCCCGGGAGGCCAGACTTGGGAGGGGCGTTTGTGCTCGGAGCACAAACGCATCCCTGCGCGACCGCGACCGCCCGTCGAGGTGTCAGCCGTCCGCGTCGGTCAGGAAATCGTCGATCACCTGCGCCAAGCGATCCGGCGCCTCGAGCGCGACATGATGCCCGACGCCGTCGAACTCGATCGTCGAGACGGGCCCTGCGGAGATCTGAGCCAGTGTCCGAGCGGTGAACGGGCCACCGTAGGTTCCCACCGCGAGCATCGGCATGGTCAACGACACCACCGCCTTGGCCCGGAACTCATCACCCTCGGAGAGCATGGATCGATACAGGCCTGCCGCTCCTCGCCAGCCACCTTCTCGCGCGAACACCCGCACGAACTCGTCGAGATCGGCTTCGTCGACCGCCCCCTCGACACGCGTCATCGTCGGAAACGCCCAGTCGCCGAGGACCTTCCGTTCCCGCCCAGCGAACAGCAGATCGGCGATTCCCGGTGCGGCCAGCGCACCGATGTGCCACGATCCCCCGTGGACGACATCGGCGAACCCTTCGAGACCGAACCCGGCGAGCCCCGTCTCCACCCCGATCAGGCTCCGCACGAGTTCGGGATGCGCGGAGGCGAGCCGATAGACCGAGCCGCCCGAGATATCCTGCGCCAGAACATGCATGGGACCAACAGCGAGGTACCGGATGAGCTGATGTAGATCATCCGCCGCCATGGCACCACCAAAGTCTTCGCCCGCGACCGCAGAGTGACCGAAACCGCGCAGATCGACGGCGAACACCTGGTGGCCCTTCGCCAACAATGGAATCAGTCGGTGGAATGTCCACCACGACTCCGGGAATCCGTGGACGAGCAGGATGGGCGAACCACCGCTCCCCGCCGAGACATAGTGCAGCGACGTCCCGTTCACGTACGCGACGTGGTGTTCCACCTCGGGGATCGTCGCCCTGGTTGCACTGCGCGCTTCCACACTCATGACCATTCCCTCGTTCTGTCAACCTGGTTGTCAATACGGTAGGTATCTGTCAACCTGGTTGTCAATAGCCGAGGCGGTCGGTAACCTCCGGTCGTGGATGTTTCCCGCGGGGCCCAGTTCGCCCGCTTGCTGCTCGAGACCTTCGATGCGATGACGCGCGAGGTCGTCGACGAACTGGCCGACGCCGGACACCCGGGCCTGACGGTGTCCAACGAACTCGCCATGGAGGCCATCGACGACGGAGCGGGCAACGCGGCATCTCTCGCCCGGCGCCTGGGCGTCTCGCGTCAGGCCGCCGCGAAGACGATCACCGCGCTGGAAGGGTTGGGTTACGTCGAACGCGCCGCGGACGCCGACGACGCCCGGCGCAAGAGTTTGCGCATCACCGCCCGCGGACGCGAGGCCATCAGAGTCGGAAGCGCGGCCTTCGACCGCATTCGCGTGCGGTGGGAGGCGGCACTCGGCGCGGACCGGGTCGCCGAGACCGAGAATGCGCTCAGGATTCTCCGCGACGGGGTCCCCGAAGAGAAATGACCCCCGCCTCAACGACGGGGGCCCTCTCCAGTACTGGTTCAGTCAGCGTGGGTACCGATTCGACGGAACAGTTTGGTGGCGAGCAAGTAGGGTGTCGCACCCAGCGGCCACTGCGAGACGATCTTGCCCTTCCCGGACTTGGCCCGGAAATAGTTCGCGGTGTCCGCCCACACCGTCTTCGACAGTTGGTCTTGAAGCCACTTATTGTACGCGTCGAAAGCCCGCTCACGCACTCGAATACGAGTCATGGACTTGTTGCGTAGCTTCGCGATCGAGCCGGCCGCGAACTTCGCCTGGGCCTGGTAGAACGACACTAGCGGCACCGAGTTGGTATTCGGGCCGTACATGATGAAGAAGTTCGGGAAGTTCGGCACCATCAGACCCAAGAGCGCCTCGGGTTCTCCGGCCCACTGCTCGTGTAGATCCGCTCCGCCTTCGCCGTGCACCTCAAAGTTGCCCAGGTAGTTGGATGCATCGAAACCTGTTGCCAGCACGATGAGGTCGAGCTCGTGTTCGTCTCCGTTCGCGTCGATCGCCCCCTGCTTCGTCAACCCTTTGACGCCATGCGGCACCAGCGTCACATGCGGACTCTTCAGCGCGTTGTAGTAGGTGTCACTGAGAACAGTCCGGCGACCTTCAAACGGAAACTTCGGGGTGGCCATCTCGAGCAGATCCGGACGCGATCCGAGTTCACGATGCAAGAACGCCAGCGACTTCGCGTACCGGAGACGGTTCACTTTACCGTTGGCGCGCGCGTGGCCGGCGGTGATCTGCCGCTTGTCGTAGTCGAAGTACAGGCGGAGCCGCCGGTACCAGTACACGGGAGCGAACTGGTTGAAACGAAGCTCGGTGGCAGAGAACTTTCGACTGTCCTTGGGCAGAATCCAATTCGGCTCGAGTTGGAAGATCTTCACCTCAGAGGCGACTTTCTCCGCTTCGGTCACGATCTGCACCGCAGACGATCCAGTGCCGACGACGCCGACCTTCTTGCCGGCCATTTGCAATCCCTCGATCCAACGCGAGGTGTGGCAGATGTCGCCCTGGAAGTCGTGGTCACCACGCGCAAACGGCGGGATCAACGGGATGTTGAGGAACCCGACGGCACTGATCACAGCGGTGAATGCACCATGATCCTTACCCGAGCTCGTCGTCACGGTGTACTGCCGGGCTTCGTCTGACCATGTGACGTCCTCGACCGCTTCGTTGAATCGCATGTGCTCGATCAGCCTGTGCTTGGCGGCGACATAGTTCAGGTAACCGAGGAGCTCACTCCAGTCGACGTGTGTACGTGACCAGTTGTAGCGCTCGTACGAGAACGAGTAGATGTGCGATTCCAGATCGACCTCGGCGCCCGGGTACCGGTTGTAAAACCAGGTCCCGCCCAGGGCCGGCGCCTGTTCGAACATCACGAAGTCATCGATACCCTTGCGCTGCAGCTCGACAGCTGCAGCGATCCCGCTGAATCCGGTTCCGATGATCGCCACTCTGACTGGTGTTGCCATTGGATTTCTCCCTGCTGATGGTCTGACGCCGACATCTCCGGCGGCTCGTGACTATTGGTCTAGTCTTTAGGCCTTAATTACGTATGTCAAGGGCCTTTAATGCCTTGTCCGGCGACCTATTTGACCTGTGCGCTCCAGCCACCGTCGACGACGAGATCCGTGGCAGTGACGAAAGAAGCCTGGTCCGACAGGAGGAAAGCGATCGCCGCGGCGATCTCGTCCGGGAATCCCAGCCTGCGCATCGGCGTACGCTCTTCCATGTTGGTGCGCCTGGAGGGGTCCTCGACATAGAGGTGCTCGATCATCGGCGTCAGGATCGACCCCGGACAGACCGTGTTGCATCGGATGTTCTCCGGCCCGAGCTGGAGTGCAAGCGATCTGGACAACGAGACGATCGCAGCCTTGCTCACCTGATAGGCATCCAGTGGTGAATCCATGCCCCGCGTCCCGGCAATGCTCGCGACGTTGACGATGCTGCGGCCCTGTCCCTTACGTATCGCGGGCAAGGCCGCCGCGATGAGGGCACGCGTTGCGTGCAGATTGACGCCGAGGGTGACGTCCCAGACCGATTCGTCGGCCTCGAGCGCCGAACCGTCTCGATCGAAAAAGGCAACTCCGGCTGCGTTCACGAGATAGTCCAGACTGCCGTCGTCGAACGGGACCAGCAACTGGTTCAGGTCCCCGGAACGCAGATCGAACGGTATGTACTGCACCTCGTCGGGCAACTCGGCCGGCCGGCTCGTCTTGATGTCGGTTGCCACGACCCGGCAGCCGTCTGCTGCCAACCGCAGCGCGGTGGCGAGACCGATGCCACCTCCGGCGCCGGTCACCAGCGCGGTACGACTCATCGGGCCGATCCCTCTGCGAAGGCCTCTCGAAGCCGGTTGCCGGCGAACTGCATCGCCTCGGACGCGGTCGGGAAGATCTGGTCCAGGCCGAAGAAGCCGTGGATGAGGCCTTCGCTCTCGAATACTTCTACCGGCACACCCGCGTCGCGGAGCGCCTGCGCGTAGAGCTCGCCCTGCGGCCGGATGGGGTCACACTCCGCCAGGATCACCGTCGCGGCCACGAGGCCCTCGAGCTTCGCATCGAGCACCGCCACACGCTGATCTGTGGCCCAGTCCTCCCCGGGGAGATAATTGTCCTGGTGCCACTGCATCTCATCGCGTTCGAGCATGATGCCCTCGAACTCGTCGTCGAAGCCCTTGTCGAGATCGCACGTGGTCACCGGATAGACGAGGAGCTGGTGAGCGATCGGCGCCATCCGGTCGCGTACCTCGAGCGCGACCGCGGCAGCCAGATTGCCTCCGGCACTGTCACCCGCGACGGCCACGCGTGAGGTATCGACCGGCAGGCTCCCGGGCACGCGCGCCCATTCGAGGGCGTCGATCGCGTCGTTTACAGCTGTCGGGAATCGGTGATCTGGTCCGCGGCGGTAGTTCACCGACAGCACCGCGGAGTCCGACGCCGTCGCGAGCAGTCGGGTCGCGACATCGTGCGAGTCGATGCTGCCGAGAAGCCATCCGCCACCGTGGTAGTAGACCGTGAGCGGTAGATCGCTCGCAGCGGAGGGCAGGTACAACCGACCCCGGATCGTCTCACCATCGCGAGTGGGGATCGCGACGTCCTGGGTGGCATGGATCGACGGCTTCTCGAGCGCGCCGAACGTGGCCTCGAAGTTCTCACGAGCGGTCGCCACCGGCAGCAGGTGCGCGTTGGGACGCCCCGAGGCCTTCGAGTCGTCGATCATCTTCTGTGCAATCGGATTGAGGGGCATTGCAGTCCTTTCTCGAGGGTTTCCGGGTGCGGGATCAGACGCGCTCGTAGTAGCGCTTCTTCTCCCAGTCGGTCACCGCACCGGAGTCGAATGAGGTCAGCTCGTTCTGTGACGAGGCGAGCAGGTGATCGAACTGGTCATCGCCGAAGGCAGCGCGCAGCATCTTGCACTCGGCGAACCTGTCGAGCGCAGCATGCATGGACGTCGGAACCGTCTCGATCTGATTTGTGTCATCCCAGGCGTTCCCGGCGAACACAGCGGGTGTCGGAAGCTCTTTCTCGATGCCGTCGAGCCCCGCGGCGATGGTGGCGGCGTAGGCGTAATAGGGATTGACGTCCGCGCCCGGAATCCGGTTCTCGACCCGGAAGGACGGTCCATCACCCACCAGCCGGAAGGCGCAGGACCGGTTGTCAGCTCCGAGCGCAATCGCCGAGCCGGCGAACTGATCCGGTTGGAACCGCTTGTAGGAGTTGATCGTGGGAGCGAACAGCAGCACGATGTCGGCCGCGTGCTCCAACTGGCCGGCGACGAACGAACCGAACTTCCTCGACATTCCACCCTCGCCGTCCGCGGCCCAGCACAACGGCTCGGGCGAATCGTCGGTGCTCCACATACTCACATGCAGATGACAGGAAGACCCGACCTCGTCGATGTCTGGTTTGGCCATGAACGTCACGGTCAGATCCGACTGGTTGGCGAGTTGCTTGACCCCATACTTGAAGAGCACGTGCCGGTCGGCCATTTCCAGGGCGCTGCAGTAGTCGAGCGTCACCTCCTGCTGACCGAGTCCCCACTCCGGCTTTGACGACTCGATCGGGATTCCGAATGCGGGCATCATGTTCCGGATCTGGCGGATGAACCAGTCGTCGCGGGCGGATTGGATCAGCTGGTAATCCGACCTGTAGTCGGACGTCATCTCGAGATTCTGGTAACCGCGTTCCCACGCTTTGCGGGGTGGTGTCTGGGAGAGGAAGAACTCCAACTCCGACGCGAACTGGAACGCCAGCCCTTCCTCGGTTGCTCGCGCGATCTGTTTCTTGAGGATCGTGCGCGGTGCCACCGACAGCAGCTCGTCCCGTTCGCTCTCGTAGGCGTCGCAGATGACCATGGCGCAGTTGGGTTCCCACGGCACACGGCGCAGGGTCGCGATGTCCGGTACCAGGCGGATGTCAGCCCATCCGTTGGCGGCGTTGGACACAGGCAGGTCGAGCGGGTTCATCTCCAGATCGACCGCGAACACGAAACTGCTCGCATTGACCCCGCCGCCCTTTAGACACAGCGACCGAAAAGCGTTGACCGTCAGACGCTTACCGACCGTCCGGCCGTAGGGGTCGGGTGCCGCGCAGATGACCGTGTCGATCGCGCCATCGGCGACGTACGCATCGAACTCTTCGATGGTAAGGATTCCGGTATGCATCACTGGTGCTCCAGATGTCGTTGTAGTTCCCACGGGGTGATGAAAGTGCGCATCCACGCCTGGTAACGCTCGTACTCCGCTCGACGGGTCGATGCGAAGGCCTCGACGAACGGCTTGCCGAGCACCTCAGCGGCGTATCCCGAGGTCTCGAGCGCGGTGATCGCATCACCGAGGTTGTCGGGAAGCGCAGCCGCCTCGGCAGCACCGGCATCGGGCAGGATCAACTGATCCTGGAGCCCAACCAGACCACCGGCGAGCAGCGCAGCGGCCACCACGTACGGGTTGGCGTCGGCTCCCGGACGCCGATGCTCGATTCGCGCCGCCTTCGTGCTCCCCAGAAGCGCACGGCAGGTCGCGTTCCGGTCGTCGCTCCCCCAGAAGGAGCGGTCACCGACGAACATCGTCGGGTCGGCGCGCTTGAACGAGTTGACGTACGGACTGAACAACACGGTGAAGTCCGTCATCGTCTCCAGCAAACCGGCGAGGTACCGCGATCCGATCTCGGACAACCTCCCCGGCTCGTCGACCATGACGTTGACGCCGTGGCGGACGAGGCTGGAGTGAACGTGCCCGCCGGCCCCGGAGAACTCCCCGAAGGGTTTGGCCATGAAACTGGCACGCAGCCCGTGTTCGGCGCAGAGGTCGCGTAGGTACTGTCGCGCACGGGCAGCACCGTCAGCAGCCTCCTTCGCCGGAGCGGGTGCCAGCGCGAACTCGAAGAAGCCGGGCCCCAGTTCGGAGTGGAAGGCCTCGACGTCGATGCCCACCTGCGTCATCCGGTCGATGTACTCGGAGGCGAGTTCATCGGCTTCGACCGAGCGGGTCAGGCTGTAGGCGTTGTGTGTTCGGCCGAGGGGAGTCAGTCCGTTGGTCCCATGGAACTCCGCGCCCGGTGTCTCGCGGAAGATCCACACCTCGTACTCGTATCCGAGCACGGGGTCGAGTCCCAGCTTGCTGTATTCGTCGATCAGCCCGACCAGCACGCCGCGCGCCGAGGGCCCGAACCGCCGGCCGTCCGCGTCGACGAAGTCGGCGACGACCGCATCCGTTCCCTGGCGCCACGGCAATTGCACACGGGTGGATTCGTCGGCAAAGACCACACCGTCGGGGTATCCGTTCTCGGCGTTGCTGAACGGCGTGTCGCTGGTGTCGTCCACGAGGGACAACCCGTATGCGATCGTGCAGAACGCCATCTCCGATTTCGTCTTGTCGGATCGAACGAGCTTGCCCCGCAGTCCGAGATCGTAATCCGGGACCTCGATCTGGGTCATCGGCCTGAGTTTCGTCATGACCTTCCTCCGCGGTCTACTGGGCGTCTTCCGACGCGGTGGTACACGCTGTCGGGGATGAGTGACGGGTCTCGATACACCCACCACGTGCAGGCAGTCGCCGCGCTCGCAGTTCCGGTCCAGACCGGCGGGTCGATGACCCGGGTGGGGAAACCGATCCGGTCGATCGGCATCACCACATTCAGCAGGCAGCAATGCACGCAGTAGGAACAAACCCCAACCTCGTTCCACGCCCAGTCGTGTGGGCGTGTCGTGGTCGCGAATCCGTAGGGAGCGGCCGATCGTGGTGTGCCGCCAGTGATCTCGGCGTCCAGCATCCGCCCACCGGACCCGCACGGCGCGAACCGGAAACCGATCCGATCGGGTTCCTCGATCAGCTCGATGTCGCCCTGGCGGTCCCGGCCCACAAGGTGCGCGTGGAATCCGTCGACGATCGCGGTCATCAACTGATTCGCCGACACGCGCCAAGGCTGATTCGCCGGCGAGAACCGCCGCTCATGAGCGTCGTACCAATCGGCCATGAGGAAGTCCCAGAGGTCTCCGAGGACGTCCTCACCGCACAACCGAACAGCGATGTCGACGTGGCCGGCGACCCGGTCGACGGCACGATCGTGGATGCCGAGCCAGATGGCGTGTACCTCGTCGACGAGTTCACCTGCGTCGCTGTCACCTTCGCGGCATCTCCGGGCGGCGTCGAGGGCCGCGTCACGGTAGGCCGGCCACTCTGCCTGGATACCGGACATGGCGGAGTCACCGATGACCGAATGCAACCGGTCCATCTCGCGCCTCAGCGCGGCCGGATCGACTCCCAGCCCGGTGAGCCACCCGGTGACCTCTGCGGGCCAACGTTCATAGACGTCACGAAGCTCGTCGGCCTCCTCGAGCGACACCTCGAGCAGGTCGGCGGCCGCCTCGTGGTCGCCCGCTTCGATCCGCGCCTTCGCAGACCTGAACGTCCCGTGCGACAGTTCCTCCCATGAGCCGACCCGGGCGGGGCGTCCGAGGAAGTCACTGTAGGCGACCACCGGAGCATCTTGTTTCAGTGTCATGTCAGCTCGAATCCGCCGTCGACCAGCAACTCGGAACCGGTTGTGTACGCAGACTGGTCGCTCAGCAAGAACGCTGCCGCGCTCGCGATCTCGTCCGGTGTGCCGAAACGCCCTGCCGGCACTCGGGACGCAAGCCTCCCGGGCAGCTGTGTCGTGTCACCGTGCGCGGCCGCCATCGGTGTGGCGATGAATCCGGGCGCTATCGAGTTCACACGGATACCCCGGCCGGCCAGCGCGCGGGCCGCAGTGCGCGTGAGCATCGACAGGCCGGCTTTCGAGGCCGCGTACTGCGGTGTCGGATCCGGATCGGTCAGCGCAACCACCCGGTGCGACTCGATCGAGCTGATGTTGACGATCGCGCCGGCCCCGGAGTCCGCAAGGTGCGTGGTGGCGGCATCGATCACGTTGTATGCGCCGGCCAGGTTGACGTCCAGGGCGCGGCTCCATTGGTCCTGCCCGACCCCGCCGAACCCGGTTGTCTCGATGATCCCGGCGCAGTTGACGACGTAGCTCAACCCGTCGCCGGCGTGCTCGTCAATGACGTCCTGTACCCCACGTCGATCGCGGACGTCGACCGCACACGGCACATGAAGGCGAGCACGTGGGCCGCTGACCTGCTCGGGCTCGCGCAGGTCCAGCGCCAAGGTCCGGATCCCGGCGTCGAGCAGCAGTGCGGTGACGGCCGCGCCGATACCCGACGCCGCCCCGGTCACGACGGCTCCCTTTCCCGAGAAGGTCAGGGCGATGTGTGCGGTCGCCGGGCTCATCGCGTTCCGTACCTCGCTTCGAAGGCAGTCATGGCCTGCTCGAAGCACTCACGCGGTGCTCGGATCACGCCGGCACCGATCTGGCCACCGTCGCGACCGGCCAGACCGACGTCCATCACCGGCAGGATGCCTTTCTCCAGCACCAGGCGAGCGTCGACACCGGTGGGAGTACCGCGGAACGAGAACAGCGGAATTCGGTAGGTGCCGTTCTCGCCGTGGGCAATGGAGTACATCTCCCGATTGCGTTCGATCATCACGTCGGGAGATCCTCCCTGATAGTCCTGCAGCGACAGCGCGCAGGCCTGTGCGAAGCCTCCCAATCCGATGGTCTCTGTGATCGGGCTCTCACCACCCATCCAGGCGATCTCGTCCTCGGTGTGACCCTTGAACAACTTGCCCTCGTGCACGGGCGGCGGGCCCTCGAACCACTGGTCGCCGAGACCGGCGATCTTGATGGCGAAGCCGCGACAACTGAAGGCCATCGCGGACACGAGGGTCGAGCCCTCTACGACCATGGCGTCGGCGGATGCCTTCGCCGCGGCCATCGACAACCGGAGGAAGAAGTAATCATTTTCCGCGAGGTGCAGCATCGTCTCCTGGACACCCGGAAAATCGTCACGCACCATCTCCAGAACCGCCGGCAAGATCTCCCGGCTGAACAGGATCGACGCTGCCGCATTACGGCTGTGCACTTCGTCCCCCATCCGGAGAGCCCGCGCAGTGAGCGGCTTCAGAGCGACCCCGCCACTGCGACGGATCGCTTCCCCCACGACCGGGGCCAAGACTGAGTTCACGTGCAACAGGCGCTCGTGAACACCCTCGTCGTAGCAGCCGTAGTTGAGGCGCCGCGGCTCCTTGCCTTCGTAGAAGTTGCAGAAGCCGACGTTGCCGTGAGCGCGGTTCTCGACGACGAACACCGGCATCGAGGCCGTGTAGATCCCGGCCAAGGACCCGACAGCGGCATAGTCGTGGCACGCACCGATCTCGATACGGCCGTCGGCGAAGCCCTTGATCGCCTCTTCCCGGGTGGTTGCCAGCCCTTCGAACAGCGCGCCGCCGATCAAGGCCTCGCGCTGGCCGCCGGTGTAATCCTCCCAATCCATCGGGGCACCGGAGGTGAGGACGAGGTTCTTCTTGTAACCGGGCAGCACCTCACCCGCGGGCGCGACGTCGACGACCCACGGGTCCGCGGCATCCAACCGCGCGAATGCTTCGGCGTTCGCCGACTCGATCGACAACCCCGGCGCAACGGCAACACCGCCCGTGGCCTCGGCACTCACCATGCGACCACACCGCCGTCGACGAGCAGGGTCTGCGCGGTGATGAACGAAGCCCGAGGAGACAGCAGGAACTCGACGGCTTCCGCAACTTCTTCCGGCTCACCGATGCGCTTCAGCATGGCGTGAGCGGCGCTCTTCTCCTCGCCTCCCGAGACCCGGGCCATCGACTCGCTCATGGGCGCACGGATGACACCGGGCGCGACATTGTTCACCCGGATGCCGCGTTCGGCCAGTTCCTCGGCCACGTAGCGTGTGTAGGCGGCGATACCAGCCTTCGTCGCGCCGTACACCGAAGCGCCACGGAAACGTCCGAAGTGTCCGGTGAGGCTACCGACGTTGACGATGGCGGTCCCCTCGGTCAGCCTCGGTGCCACCGCGTCGGTCACGCGGGCCATGCCGGCGATGTTCACCTGGAACATCAGTTCCAGCTTCGCCTCGTCGATCTCACCGAGGAACGAATCCCGCAGCACACCTGCGCAATTGACGAGTCCCGCCAAGGTCTCGCCCTCATCGAGTACGGACTCGACGGCGCGGTCCACGCTGTCACGCTCGGTGACATCCATCTCCACGGTCAGCATTGCGTCCTCGACCGCGCTCGGATCGAGCGCATCGATGGCCGGCTTGAGATCCGCCGCGACCGGGGTGTACCCCGACTCCCGCAGCCGATGGCAGATGGCCTGGCCGATGACCCCGGCACCGCCGGTCACTATGACTTTGTTCCCCACGAAGGGCTCCTTCTGCTCCGGGTTACTTTTCCGTTCGGATGAGATCAGTGTCACCACAAAAGGCCTATTGGTCAAGTTTTCAGACCTATTAGCAGGTTGCGGAATGTCGTGGCGGCCCCGCGAACTGGGCGATGAGACTTTGAGGTCTAAAGGTCTAACAATCCACGCTTCGGGCACCGTGATTGCGCTACGCTGGGACAAATCGAAGGGAGTGGCAGATGACCGCCGACAAGGCATCCTTGGTTCCAGTCCGCCAGATTCCTGCACACGAACTCGTACTCGATCAGATCAGGCGGTCCCTCGAGCTGGGACAATTCCGCCCGGGCGACCGACTGCCAACCGAACGTGAACTGACCGAGCTGCTCCAGGTGTCGCGGACGACGGTCCGCTCGGCCCTGTACGTTCTCGAGCGGGAAGGCCTCATCGAGGTCCGGCGCGGTCGCGGAGGCGGATTCACCGTCCAGGCACCGAAGTACGACTCCACCGAGACCCGCCGCGAGATGCGTAAGAACAAGAAGGCGATTCGTGATGCCTTCGAGTATCGAAGCGCCGTGGAGGTGGCCGCCACTCGTCTCGCAGCCGAGCGACGTCGCGCCGCGGACGTCAGCGAACTCCGGCGCCTGCTCTCCGCCATGGACGAGGCACTCGAGATCGCGATGGCGGATCAGACGGCCCACAACGTCTTCGAATTCCAGACGCTGGACAACACCTTCCATCTGACGATCGCCCGCGCGAGCCAGAACGACCTGTTGATCGATGCGGTAGCCGATGCGCGCCGCAAGATGTGGCTCCCCGTGGGCGCCGTTTTCGGGCGATTAGAGGCGAATGCCAACGACTTCCACGAGGTGATCGTCGAGGCGATCGACAAACGGGATGTCGATGCCGCTGGTGACAAGATGAAGGAACACATCACCACCACCCGGTCGACGGTGGAGTCGTACCTGCGCCGCTGACTCAGAAGACGGACCACCCGGCGAGTTCGGCGAATCGTTCGATTGCCGCGACGCCGCCTGCCGAGTTGCCGTCCGAGTCGAGCGGTGGACTCCACACGCAGACGGTTCCACGTCCGGGCATCACCGCGACGACTCCGCCGCCGATGCCACTCTTGGCGGGCAGCCCGATGCGGTATGCGATATCGCCTGCTGCCCCGTACATCCCGGACGTGAGCAGCACAGCGTTTATCCGACGAACGGTGGCCGGCGCCAAATCCGTCGACGTGGTCGCACGATCGGCGAGGAACAGGGACGCCGCAGCAACGGTCTGCACATCGGCGGCGATCGCACATTGCTGGCAGTACTGGGCCAGAAGCCGCTCGATCTCGCACTTCAGTCGTCCATGCTCGGCGAGCACATGCGCCAGGGCCGAGTTCCGGTGATCTGTGATCATCTCTGCCATCGCGACGTCCTGATCCACCACTACAGGGCGGCCGAAAGCCCCCCTTCGCACGATGTCCAGGGTTGCCGCGACCGCGTCCCCCGAGCGCTCCAGCAACAGGTCGGTGACAACCAGAGCCCCCGCATTGACGAACGGATTGGCCGGACGCCCCCCGCTTCGCTCGAGCTCTGCGACCGAGTTGAACTGCGCGTTGGTCGGGTTCCAACCGACGTGCGTCCAGGCACGTGGATCGTGCTCCAGCAGCGCACAAAGCGCAAAGAGCTTCGAAAGACTCTGGATCGAGAACGGCCGGGCGCTGTCTCCGGCATGCACAAGCTGCCCGTCCGTCGTGGCGACCGCCATACCGAAGTGGGTCGACGCAACTTCGGACAAAGCCGGTATCTGGGTCGACACCCGACCGCGTTCGGCCGCGCAAGCCCCGGCTTCCATGGACTCATCCAGCCATTCAGCCAGAAGGCCGTCATCGTGAGCGGGTTTGATCAGGAGATCTGAAACCAAGGCGAATCCCCTCCGGAGGCATTGCTGACCGGACCTTCAGAATGCGCACGATGTTACGTTTGCTTTAAAGCTCTAGTCAATAGACCTTTCTAACCTCGACATTTGCCGGCGTGTCCCAGTTGGCCAACACACATTGGCACAGAAACTGTGGTCCAAGTCTCTTCTCCTGTGGTCTACTGGTCCTGCTTTTAGTCCTTTAGGCCTTGCGGTTGGCCCCCACAACCCCGGCATCTCGAAAGGTGAGCGATGGCTCTCGATTCAGCCCGAACCGGACCTGCACCAGCAGGCGTATCTGCGTCCACTTCCACCCCGCCGCAACTGAAGAAGGGCGCTCTCGGCCTCGCCGGTGTCGTTTTCATGGTCGTCGCGTTCTCCGCGCCGGTCACCGCGATGACTGGCAACCTTCCGGTCGCGGTCGGTTTCGGTAACGGGATCGGCGCGCCGGCGGGCTTCATCATCGCCACGGTCGTGCTGACCATCTTCAGCGTCGGCTTCATCGCGCTGGCGCGACACATCACCGCAGCGGGCGCCTTCTACACATTTGTGTCCCGAGGATGGACCCGCATCGCCGGTCTCCCTGCCGGGGTGCTGTCGATGTTCACCTACATGACCATGGAGGCGGCGCTGATCGGCATCTTCTCCGCCTTCGCGAAGCAGGCCGTGGAGTCTCAGTTCGGCATCGACCTGCCGTGGCTCGTCTACGGTGCTGCCTGCCTGGTCGTCATCGCGGTGCTCTCGCACAAGGACATCTCCCTGGCCGCCAAGGTCTTGGGCCTAGTCCTCATCCTGGAGATCGCGCTGCTCACGGCTACGGCGGTGGCATCGCTGATGAACGCACCCGACGGATTGTCGCTGACCTCCCTGAACCCTGCGACAGCCCTCAGCACCAACGGTGTTCCCGGTGGCGTCGTCGGCCTCGGCTTACTGATGGCGTTCTGGTCCTGGGTCGGATTCGAGTCCACCGCCATCTACGGCGAGGAGTCCAAGGACCCCAAGCGGATCGTCCCGCGCGCCACACTGATCGCCGTGATCGGCATCGGAGTGTTCTACACGTTCATCTCGTGGGGCGTCGTCGCGGGCAACGGTGGCCAGAAGGCAGTCGAACTCTCGGCCGGCGATGAACCGTTCTCCTTGATCTATGCTCCGAGCGAGCAGTACCTCGGTGCGTGGAGCGTGCACGCATACCAATGGCTGGCAATCGGCGGTTCGTTCGCCTGTGCGCTGGCCATCCACAACTCCGCTGCCCGCTACCTGTTCGCCTTCGGGCGGGACCGGATCTTGCCGCACAAGCTCGGCGCCGTGCACCCGACGCACAATTCCCCGTGGATCGCCTCGCTCACCCAGAGCGTGTTCGCCGGAATCCTCCTCCTCGTCTGTGCGATCTCCGGTTCCGATCCCTACGGAGTGATGTTCGTACTGATCGGGATCATGGCGACCCTGGCACTGCTGATTGTTCAGGTGATGTGCTCGATCTCCACGATCGTCTACTTCCACGTCCGCGGCGAGCACCCCGAGACCAAACATTGGTTACGGACGCTGGTCTGCCCGATCATCGGTGCCCTCGGCATGCTCTTCGTCATCTATCTGATGGGCACCAACATGCGGGCCGCAGCAGGCGCCGCGTCGGAGACGCTGCTGTTCAAGGCGATCCCGTTCATCCTCGTCATCCTCTTCGTCGGGTCGCTGGTGACCGCCCTGTATCTCCGGAAGTCCCACCCGGACGTTTATTCGCGAATCGGCAGCACCGTCTTCGACGACCTGCCCGCAGTCGACAGCCATGTGCTCGACGACGATCCGGAGCCCGACCACCGCTCGGGCACGATCAGCAAGCCGTGACAGCGAACTGATCTTCTCTCTACGACACCAGCTCTGGGACTGCGAGTGCTCGCGCCCCGGAGCTGGTGTCTTTCACGACGCATTCACGAAGGAGTTCTGCGTTCATGACCGACTGGTCCACCAAGAAAGTACTCGTCACCGGAGGCAGCCGGGGGATCGGCGCAGGCATAGCCGCGACCTTCCTCGAGGCCGGCGCCCGTGTCGCCATCGCCGGTCGTCAGCAGGCCGCACTCGAGACGACCCGGCGTCGTCTCGAAGAGCGCTACGGCCCGAGCTGTTTCACAATCGAGGTCGACGTCGCGGACCCAGCCTCCTGCCGATCCATGGCCAATCGGGCTGTCTCCCTGCTCGGTGGACTCGACATCGTGTGTGCCAACGCCGGTATCTATCCGGAAGCACAACTCGATGAGCTCACCGCCGACGATCTCCAGCAGATGTTCTCCGTCAACACCTTTGGTTCGATCTACACCACCCAGGCCTGTACCGCGGCCCTCGCCGAGTCAGCGAACGGTCGGGTGGTGATCACCTCGTCGATCACCGGACCGCTCACCGGCTATTCGGGACTCAGCCACTACAGCGCCAGCAAATCGGCCCAGCTGGGCTTCATGCGTTCTGCCGCTTTGGAACTGGCCCCCGCCGGCGTGACCGTGAATGCCGTCCTGCCGGGCAGTGTCCGCACCGAAGGACTCGATGGACTGGGCGAGTCGGCGATCGAGCGCATGGTCGAGGCCATCCCGGCTCGACGCCTCGGGACGCCGACCGACATCGGTGCGGCGGTAATGTACTTCGGCAGCGACGAGGCCGCCTTCGTGACCGGTCAGACCCTCGTCGTCGACGGCGGTCAAACACTTCCCGAGCACGCCGACGCCTTCTGAACACAAACTTCGTTGAAAGAGAGCAAACGGGACATGTCGAAGCGCCCGGTCATCGCGGTGACCTACAGCATCGCCGAACTGCCCATCCTTATTCACTGGCGCCGGATGTTCGAGGGCATCAACGCCTCTGGGGCAACGGCGTTGGCCCTCGACACCAGCAGCCACATCCACGACGACCTGGATACGGTCATGCGCAACGTGGACGGATTGATCATCTCGGGAGGCGGGGACATCAACCCGACGATCTACGGCGGCGTCGGCGACGACCCCACCCTGTGGGGTGTCAATGTGACACGCGATCTCAACGAGATCGCGGCGGTGCAGAGCGCCAGAGCAACTGATCTGCCGGTACTCGCCATCTGCCGCGGATTCCACCTCGTCAACGCCTCCATGGGAGGGACGCTCTGGCAGGACCTCGCTCGCGATCGCCCCACGCCGGTCCGTCATCGTCTCGGCGAGGACTCGGTGGTCCGTCCGGCGCATCGCGTGTCTCTCGATGAGACCAGCGCGGTCGCGCGGTGGACCGGGGAGACAAACCTCGAGGTCAACAGCCAGCACCACCAGGGCATCAGAGACCTGGCCCCGGACTTGCGTCCAACCGCCCACAGCGCGGACGGCCTCGTCGAAGGATTCGAGACCGGCGACGGGATGGTCGTCGGGATCCAATGGCATCCCGAGCTCTTCTGGCACGTCGACGACCACGCTGCCGCTTTGCTACGGGGCTTCACCAAGTCATGTGCCCGCGATTCAGCTCAGGTCCCGGGCTGACGGTCGACCCGGTAAGACGAAAGTCGCCCCCTACCCATTCGGTAGGGGGCGACTCTCATGGCGGTGGCGGAGGGATTTGAACCCTCGGTACGGGGTTACCGCACACAGCATTTCGAGTGCTGCACCTTCGGCCGCTCGGACACGCCACCGCGAAAGACTGTACCGCAGCAGGGCTGTGAGTCTTAAATCAGCTGGTCAGAGCCATAAAACCGGGTGCAGCGGGCACCTCAGTGGCCGGTGAGCTTGTCCTTGACGTCGTCGACCTTGCCCTTGACGGCGTCGGCGGCCTCGCTGATCTTCTGCTTGCCCTGGGCCTGGGCCTTGTCGCCCTTGCCCTCGTTCTTCAGATCCTGATCGTCGGTGAGGCTGCCGGCAGCTTCCTTGCCACGGCCCTTCAGCTCTTCGGCTTTGTTCTTGGCGTCGTCAGTGGTTCCCATGAAGCCTCCTCGGTGAGGTTCGGCGCGGCCCGGTGCCGGCCGAGGTGGAAGAACTCGGCGACCGTCGCGCCAGTGGCTCGACGCGGGGGTCGTCAGGAGCTGACTCCTGGTTTCCACGGTGCCACAGACGCTCACCGACCTGCAGAAATTGCAGGTCAGAGGGCGATCAGATCAGCGGTTGCCGAACTTCTGGGCGACCTCGGTGATCTTGTCCTTGGCCGTGGTCACCGCCTCCTGGACCTTCTCGTTTTCGGCGAGTTCGCTCAGCTTGTCCTTGGCGGTGCCGAGCGCATCCTGGACCTGCTTGCTCTCGACGAACTCGTCGATCTTGTCGCGGGCGGTGCCCAGTGCTTCCTGCACCTTGCCGCTCTCGGCCAGTTCGTTGATCTTGGACTTGGCGGTGTCGAAGGCTGCGGTGACCTTGTCGGCCGGGTCGGACATGGCTACTCCTCGAGATCTGATGGGACTACCTGTCCAATCTGCCAGAGCAGCACGACGCCGACCATCGGTCGCGACCCTGAGATCTCCCCGATCTTTTTGTGTCCGCGTCGGCCGTCGTCCTCAGTGCTCGCGCTTGGCCGCGAAGAAGTCGACCATCAGCGCCCGGCACTCGTCCTCGAGGACGCCGCCCTTCACCTGGGGGCGATGCGTGAGGCGCGGGTCGCGTACGACGTCCCACAGGGACCCGACCGCACCGGTCTTGGGCTCCCACGCCCCGAACACGAGCGCATCGACGCGGGAGAGCGTGATCGCACCGGCGCACATCGTGCACGGTTCGACGGTCACCGCGATCGTGCACCCGGGGAGTCGCCAGCCGTCGCCGAACGCCTGGGCGGCGGCACGGAGGGCCAGAACCTCGGCGTGAGCGGTCGGGTCACCGTCGGCTTCCCGGCGGTTGGCCGCGCGGGCGAGTTCGACGCCCTCGGGGTCAAAGACCACGGCACCGATCGGGACGTCGTCGGTTCCCGACAACGACGCGGCGTCGAGTGCCGCGCGGACCATGCTCTCCCAGGCGGGCGCGCTCATCGGGCGCCGGTCAGTGTCCGAGAGAGTCGAGAACCTTGCCCAATTCGTCGGCGAAGCCGAGTCGGGCGGCGATCATGCCGAGCTGTTCGTCGGCGTAGAGGTCGGTGTCGCCGACGATGATGCTCATGACCGCGTCGGGCAGGCCCAGGTCGGCGAGGACGGCGAGGTCGCCTTCCTCCCAGGGGTCGATGGTGTCGAGCTCGTCCGGGTCGATGTCCGGGACGTCGAGGTTCAGGGCGTCGAGGACGTCGGCCGCGACGTCGTAGTCGATCGCCGCGGTGGCATCGGAGAGCAGCAGACGAGCGCCCGCCGGCGCGGGACGGATGACGATGAAGAACTCGTCGTCGACGTCGAGCAGGCCGAAGACCGCACCGGCGGAACGGAGCTCGCGGAGTTGTCTCTCGGCGTCCTCGAGATCGGTGAGCGCCGACGGCTTGAGCGCGGAGACCTTCCATCCGCTCTCGTCACGGACCACCGCAACGGCGAAACCGTCGATGTCGTCGTCCACGTCTTGCGCGTTCGACCCCGACTTCCCAAATCCGGCACCGGCCATGGAGAAACCGTAGCCGCTATCACCGGCAGTCCCAAGTCCCGGGACGGGCATCGATCAGGGTATGGGAACGTTGTCAGCGTGACTGCTGACTCGTCGTCCTCGCGTTCTGCGCCCACGCCGCCGGTGTGCGTGCTGGGTCTGGGTCTGATCGGTGGCTCGCTGCTGCGCGTCCTGCACGACGCCGGCCACGAGGCGTTCGGCTACAACCGCTCGTCAGCGACCGTCGATGCAGCGACTGCGGACGGGTACCAGGCGTCGACGGATCTCGTCGCAACCCTGCGCCGGGCGGCCGAGTCCGACGCCGTCGTGGTGCTCGCGACGCCGGTCACGACCATCGAGCCGATTGTCTCGGCCATCGCCGAACATGCGCCGGGCGCGTTGCTGACCGACGTCATCAGCGTCAAGCAGGAAGTCGAGAAGGTGATCGCGCGCGCGCATCCCGGTGCGCGCTACGTCGGCGGACATCCGATGGCCGGGACAAGCCGGTCCGGCTGGTCGGCGACCGATCCGACGCTGTTCCGAGGAGCGATGTGGGCGGTCACCACGACCGACCACAGCGACGCCGACGACTGGCTGGCCGTCGCATCGATCGCCCTGCTGGCGGGCTCGCAGGTGGTGCCGGTGGCGCCCGACGCCCACGATCGAGCCGTTGCCGCGATCTCGCACATGCCGCATCTCACGGCGGCCGCGACCGCTGCGGTCGGCGCCGGCGAGAGCGACCTCGCCCTGCGTCTGGCGGCCGGCAGTTTCCGCGACGGGACCCGGGTCGCCGGAACCGCACCCGCGCTGCAGCGGGCGATGATCGAGGCCAACGGCGTCGCCGTCCTGAACGTGCTCAGCGAGACCATCGACCGGTTGATCGCCGCGCGCGACGAGCTGCGCGACCACGGAACTGCGGAGATCCTGGTCGACGACGGACATCGCGCACGCGTCGCCTACGAGCGGCTGCACGAGGGCGAGCCGGAACCGATCAGCGGGGTGACCGTCGGCGAGCCGGGCTGGCAGGAGGAACTCCGCCGCCAGGCCCATCAGGGGAGGGTCTGGGTGGGTTAGACCAACAGCCGGGTCTGGGTGGGTTGGACCAACAGCCGGGTCTGGGTGGGTTAGACCCGGCGGGCGAGTCCCGGGTAGTCGGCGACGAAGCCGTTCTCGTCCAGCGTGATCGTGGTGGTCGCCAGCGGCGACACGAGGTCGATGCCGTTTGCGGTGGCGGTGTAGGACATCGTCGCCGCCTTGACCTCGCCGCTCGGCAGGTACATGTACACGACCGGGACGTCGACGGCCCCGTCTGCCGCGGTCAGCGCCTTGCGGCGCAGCGGGAGCGCGTTGAACATCGGCGACAGTGCGAGGTCGACGTCCTCGGCACCGTCGAAGTCCGACTGGATGATCTCGCCGTCGGGGCGCCGGATGAGCCAGGTGCCCTCGTTGTCGCGGGTGATGCCGAACTGGGTCTCCCCCGCTTCGCAGATGAGATGCACGGTGAGGCGTTTGGTGACGCCGGACTCCGTGGTCTGCAACTCGTACGACGCCGAGAAGGCCTCGTGGTCGTCGGTCTCGGCGGCGATGATCCGGCCGTAGGCCTTCACGCGCGTGCCGGAGACCACCAAGCGCACCTGTTCGAGTCGATCGGTGTCCTCACCACGCCACGTCAGCACTGTCTTGAACTCGTCCGTGGAGGCGGAGGACTGCCCACTGTCGGGGGCTGTCTGCGGGGAACTCACACGACTACGGTAGCGAGCCGACGGGCCGATCACACATCGGACGTGCTGGTCACTCCACCAAGTGGACGACCGCGGAGACACCCATCACAGCCGGTCAGGCAATACAGGAGGCGGTCCGCCGGGCCGACGACGCCGTCACGGTGTCCTCGACGACCACTTTGCCGTCGACGGTGATCGAACACTTGGCGCCGCTCCCCGTCCCGGCGATCACGAGCAGGCGCAACGGATTGTCGCTGCCGGTGAACTCGACGCTCCACGGATTCGACGGCGCGAACTCCGACCGCAGACCCATCGCGTCGACGTAGAGGATGGTCGCCTGGCCGTCGATGGCGACCTCGTAAATCACCGGCTTGTCCTGCGGGTTGACGCGCTGGTCGGGTCCGCCGGGCGCCGACCGGCCGGGACCCTCGGGTGTCAACCGCGGCGGTTCGAACGTGCGCGGAAGCGGGACCGTGTCGATCGGGGTGGGCGGGTCAGCGAGCGGCGGGTCGGTGGGCTCGTTCCGGAACATGCCGCTGAACCCGACGATCGCCACCGCCACCAGCACGACGAGTCCGAGGCAGACGATGAGCGACGTGGTGGACACCTCCGGGATGCGGGTCTCGTCGTCCGCCCCGGCTGCCGCCTCGGCGGCGGCGCGGGCCTGTTCGCGCTCGGCCTGCTCGGCGGCCCGGAGTTCGGTGTTCGTCGGCTGGCCGGGGGTGAACAGTGCGGTGCCGTCCGGGGCGTAACCGAGTGGCGGGTACAGCTGCGGCGACACGGGTGTCTGCGTGTACGGGTCGTTGCCGCGATCCCGCGGGTCGCGGGCGTCGCGGTTCGGCCCGCTGTACGGCTGTCCCATCGTCGGCCTCCGGTCGAAGTGTCGTCTGTCTTCGACCTTACGGCGGGTCGTTGTTCCGGTGACCCCGCGCGGTCTGGAAATGCAGGTCACGCGAGGCTCAGTACGTAGCAAAACCGGTTGACCGAATGAGATCGAAGGCGGCACTTGAGGCTTGGTGTCCCTGCGGAATCCACGTCGACCGACGCCGCGCTGCCGCCCCTACCCCCATACCCGGGGGCGGCAGCCCCCTGACAGGCCCCACCGAAATCGTTCACCGAGTGAACTGATGACACCTTCACACATCTGGAAACACCGTGCAACAGATGCGATCGGCGCGTCTGAATCCAGAACGGACCAGGTGTCCGAATGTTCTTCCCTCTTCACCATAAGCGCTGGACGGGGCCTTGCCGCAAGTCCCCCTGCGGGGTGCAGAATCGCCTTCCCACCTGTCAGAAGTCCCACCCGCATCGCACCCTCGGAGCCTCTTTGTCCGTGCCGTCCGCCCCGCTCGCCCCCGAACCCAGCACCGTCTTCGACCTGCCGACCAGACTGTCCGCCAAAGCCGACCCCGCTCTCATCGCCGACGACGAGCGCCATTTCGCCACCATCGCCGCCGGTCTCGCCAAGAGCATCGCCGACGCCACCAACCGGATCGATGTACTCCGCCGGTCCGAGGGCGGCGGAGGTCGCCGGGCCCTCGACCGTGATCTCGAGATCCACGAAACCCTCTCCCGCGTACGCGCGCTGCAGCGTTTCAGCCTCGAAGCGTGTCTGGGTCGCATCGTCGGTGCCGACGGTGAGGTGCTCTACATCGGCCGGCTCGGCCTGGCTGCCTCCACCGGCGAGGCCCTGCTCGTCGACTGGCGCACCCCCGCGGCGGCACCGTTTTTCGCCGCCACGCTGCGCGATCCCGCAGGCCTGGTCAGCCGACGCCGCTACCGGTGGACGCGCGGACACATCACCGACTACTGGGATGAGGTGTTCGTCGACGACCCAGCGGTCCTCGATCGTCACGCCGCACTCGACGACCAGTCGGCGTTCATCGCGGATCTCGGCGCAGTTCGTTCGCCGCGGATGCGGGACGTGCTGGGCACGATCGCCGCCGACCAGGACGCGATCATCCGCGCCGGTTCGCACGGGGCGCTGGTCGTCGACGGCGGCCCCGGCACGGGCAAGACGGTGGTGGCCCTGCACCGGGCGGCCTATCTCGTCTACGCCGACCCCCGCCTCGCCGGCAACCGTGGAGGACTTCTCGTCGTCGGTCCGCACCGCCCGTACCTCGCCTACGTCGCCGATGTGCTGCCGAGCCTCGGTGAGGAGAGCGTGCAGACATGCACCCTGTCCGACCTCGTCGTCGAAGGCGATGCGGCGACAACAGAATCCGACGAACGCGTGGCACAGCTGAAGTCGTCTGCGCGGATGGTCACGGCCGTCGAGCCGGCGGTCGCCTTCTACGAACAACCACCCACGACGCCGCTCGTCGTCGAAACCCCCTGGGCCGAGGTCACTCTCACGGCAGCGGACTGGGCCGAGGCCTTCGACGTGCCCGAGCCGGGGACGCCGCACAACGACGGCCGCGACGAGGTGTGGGAGGAACTCGTCGCGATCATCGCCGCCAAGCACGACGACGAGGTTCCCTTCCACGCACTGCGGCGGGCGCTGGCCACCGACCGGGAGCTCACGTCGACGTTCCATCGCGCGTGGCCGGTTCTGCAGCCGGCGGACATCGTCGGCGACCTGTGGTCGGTGCCCGCCTACCTGCGCCGGTGTGCACCATGGCTGTCGCCGGACGAGGTGCGTGCCCTGCAGCGCGACGTCCCCGACGCCTGGACCGACGCCGACCTCCCCCTGCTCGACGCCGCACGTCGCCGGGTCGGGGACCCCGAAGCCGCCCTGCGCAGACGCCGCAGTCGCGCGGCCGTGGAGACCGAGCACGAGCGCATGAGTCAGGTGGTCGACGACCTGATCGCCGCCGGCGTGCACGACGACGGTGAGGGCCTGATGACGATGCTCCGCGGCGAGGACCTGCGCAACGCGCTCGACGACGGCGTCGTGGCCGACACGAGCACGCCGGACCCGCTGGCCGGACCGTTCGCGCACATCGTCGTCGACGAGGCACAGGAGCTGACCGACGCGCAGTGGCAGATGCTGCTCAGCCGCTGCCCGTCGAAGAGCTTCACGGTGGTCGGCGACCGTGCTCAGGCGCGCCACGGGTTCACCGAGGCGTGGTCGGATCGGTTGCGGCGGGTCGGGTTCGACGACGTCGCCCTGTCGGGTCTGACCATCAACTACCGGACGCCCGAGGAGATCATGGCCGCCGCGGAACCGGTCATCCGTGCCGCGCTGCCCGACGCCAACGTCCCGACCTCGGTACGCCGTAGCGGTCTGCCCGTACGGTACGGACGACGATCCGAGCTCGCGGCCGTCGTCGACCGCTGGCTGTCCGAGCACGACCACGGCACGGTCTGTGTGATCGGCGACCCGGGATACGCCGGGAACGAGCGGGTCCGGTCGTTGACCCCGACCCTCGCCAAGGGACTCGAGTTCGATCTCGTGGTGCTGGTCGATCCGGAGTCCTTGGGTGAGGGCATCGAAGGAGCCGTGGACCGATATGTGGCGATGACGCGGGCGACGAACGAATTGGTGGTACTCACCACAGAGACGTAGACCACCTCGGTAATGAACGAAGAAACCCGCCACCGGTCACCGGTGGCGGGTTTCTCTCTGTGCGCCCGTAGGGATTCGAACCCCAAACCTTCTGATCCGTAGTCAGATGCTCTATCCGTTGAGCTACGGGCGCGTGTTATTCAGTTGTACCGCCGTCGGCCGACTGCGGTGGCGGAGGCGAGAGGATTTGAACCTCCGGTCCCGTTTTAGCGAGACAACTCATTAGCAGTGAGTCCCATTCGGCCGCTCTGGCACGCCTCCTTGGCGGAGTCCTTTCGAACTGCCGGACGAAAGATTACACACCCGCCGCGTCCACAAGCAAACCGTTTGGTCAGAGCCGGTTTTTGCCCCTCTGACGGGTCGGCCTACATTGGTCTGGTGAGCCTGCGAATCCGCCCCGATCTCGACACCCTTCCCGTCTACGTTCCGGGCAAGACGTTTCCCGGGGCCGTGAAGCTCGCGAGCAACGAGGTCACCGAGGGTCCGTTGCCGAGCGTCGTCGACGCCATCGCCGCAGCCGCGGCCGGAGTCAACCGCTACCCCGACAACGGCATCGTCGAACTCACCGCAGCGCTCGCGAAGAAACTCGGCGTCACCGAGGACGAGGTCCAGGTGGGCTGCGGATCGGTGATCCTCTGTCAGAACCTGATCACCATCACCAGCGGCCCCGGCGACGAGGTGGTCTTCGGTTGGCGTTCGTTCGAGACCTACCCGCTGGCCACGCGGGTGGCGGGGGCGACGCCGGTGCAGGTGCCGCTGACCGGCGACCTCACCTACGACCTCGACGCGATGGCTGCGGCTGTCACCGACCGGACCCGGTTGATGTTCGTGTGCAATCCGAACAACCCGACCGGCACCGTCGTCGAGGCGGCCGACCTCCGCGCGTTCCTGCAGAAGGTGCCGTCGGACATCCTCGTCGTGCTCGACGAGGCGTACTTCGAGTACCTGCGCCTGCCGGAGAGCCAGGCCTACGACGCACTCGAACTGCGTCGCGAGTTCCCGAATCTCGTGATCTTGCGCACCTTCTCCAAGGCGTACGGCCTCGCCGGTCTCCGCGTCGGTTACGCGATCGCCGACCCCGAGGTCATCACTGCGCTCGGCAAGGTCCACGTGCCCTTCTCGGTGAGCAGCGTCGCCCAGGCGGCCGCGCTCGCGAGCCTCGAGGCCGCGGACGAGCTCGTCGCCCGGACCGACGCCGTGGTCGCCGAACGTGCCCGCGTGACCGAGCGGCTGCGAGCCGCCGGCTACCGAGTGCCCGAATCGCAAGCGAACTTCGTCTGGCTCGATCTGGGCGACGCGGCGATGGAGTTCGCGCAGGCCGGCGTCGACGCCGGTGTGGTGATCCGACCGTTCGACGGTGACGGTGTGCGCGTGACCGTCACCAACGCCGTCGAAGGTGACGTCTTCTTGGCGTTCGCCGAGAACTGGGGCGGACCCCGCGCCTAGAGACCGCGCGCGATGGTCGGCCACGCGACCGCGAGGTCGCGCTCCCAGTAACCCCAGGTGTGGGTACCGATGAGCCGGAAGCCGTCGGTGTACGGGATGCGTGCGGCGCGCAGGGTGACCGCGAACTCGAGGGAGCAGCGGTAGGCGCCCAGTTCGAGCGCGGACGACGAAGCCGTCACGACGTCGCGGGTGCCCTCTTCGGGGTCGATCCGGCGCTGCAGGTCCAGGGGACCGATGGCCCCGGACCCGGCGGAGAGGAAGATGTTCTTCCCGCGGAGTTTGTCCAGATGGTGAGTCGGGTCGTGAGCGCGCCATCCGGCCGAGCCGAACGGTCCCCACATGTTGGTCGCGTCGCCGCCGTCACGGCCGACCGTCGAGCGCACATACGCCTCGTTGAACGGCCCCGACACCGGCGGACAGCCGCTGAGCGACGCGACGCCGGTGTACATCGCCGGGTTCCGGACGGTGAGCGCGAACGCCGCCTGCCCGCCCATCGACAGACCGATGATCGCGTTGCGCCCGTTGCCGTTGAACCGCTCGTCGACGAGCGGGGGCAGCTCCTTGGTCAGGAACGTCTCCCACATCGGCTTGCCGAGCTTCGCGTCCTTGCGCTTCCAGTCGGTGTAGAAGGTGCCCGACGCTCCGGCGGGGAGCACCACGTTGACGTTCTTGTCGGCGAAGAACCGGCCGGCACGGCCCTTGGTGATCCAGTCGCTGACGTCCTTGTAGTTGCCGGCACCGTCGAGCATGTACACCGTCGATCGCGGGCCCGTTGCGCCTGGCGGGGTGAGGACGGAGACGCGGATGCGGTCCTTCATGGCCGGGGAGTACACCCAGACATCGGTGCGCTGCGCACTCAGCTTCACGGTCTTCGCGATACGCGCGACCGGTTTCGGCTCGGTCGTGCGCGGTGCCGCCTGGGCCACCACGGGGGTCAGCGCAGCCGTCAACACCAGACTGGCGAGACCCGCGATCAAACGCCTCGATATCACGTCAAACTCCCTACCCGGCAGAACCCCGACCGCACCGGAAGTCACCGTTCGCCATACAACTGCTCCGCGCCGAACATTCCGGACACGTGGCGGACATCTAGACTGTCAGACTACCTGCCGGTCGGCACGGCGAGACGTGCCGAAAGTGGCCGATCCGATACCAAGGGCCACACATTCTTTGTCCCCGAGCGAAAGTCGACGATGAACGCAGCGAAGACCGATGTCGAGGACGGCGGGCTCGCCGACGACGGATACGCGTTCGTCGCCGAGGTCGGGGTCCGGTGGTCGGACATGGACGCATTCGGGCACATCAACCACGCGCGCATGGTCACCCTCATGGAAGAGGCGCGCATCGCATGGCTCCTCAGCGCCGGTGAGGAGTACGCCCCGCTGATCACCAGCGCGATGATCGTCCACGTCGACATCCGGTACCAGGCCCAACTCCGACACGACGACTCGCCGCTGCGAATCGGCATGTGGATTAAGAACTTCCGCTCGGTCGACTTCACCATCGGCTACGAGATCCGGGGTGCACACGCCGACCCGTCGAGCCGCCCGGCGTGCGTGGCGAGCACCCAGATGGCCGTCGTCGACGTGGAGAAACACACGCTCCGCCGCCTCAGCCCCGGCGAGAAGGACTATCTCCAGGCCTGGTCACGACGGCTCGTAACGGGCCGGTAGCTCCCGCGGTACAGCCGGCGAGATCCGGGCGATGTTGCCCTGCAACACATCCCGGTAGATCCGAAGCTGCTCCTCACCGCTGCGCACCTGCTCGCTGAGACGCTTGGCGTTGTCGACCGAGATCTCCCGGTCACCCGAACGCGCAACCAGCGCGTCGATGCGATCGTCCAGGGTCATCGCCTTGTTGTACTCGGCGAGCACCTGGAGTTCGACGGCCGCCGACTCGACGACGTGCGCGACCTCGCCGAGGGCCTGGACGCGATCGATGAGTTCACTCCACACCGGGCGGAGCGTCGTCTCACGCTGGTCTATCTGGGCCGCGAAGGTGCGGTCGAATCCGCCGTTGCGCTTCGCGCGGTCGAGGTCGATGCGGACCGCGCGTAGGGCGATCACGTCGGCGGCGATCTCGGCCAGCTCGGCATGCAGGTTGACCTGGGTGCGCTGCACCTCGAAGTGGTCCGACCGCCACGCGGGATTGCCGACGATGCGGTCGTAGTAGTGGCCGGCGATGAACAGCAGGGTCTCGTAACCGTCGACGAAGGTCGCCGACCGCGGGGCGCCTGCCTGCGCCGAGTCGCGACCGTTGGTCAGGAGCTGATCGGCCCACTGCCCGGCCTGCGGGTTGCCCGACTTCGCGGCGACCTGCCCGACGACGCCGGCGATGCGGTCGATGGCCGCGGTGCCCGCGCGTCGGACGTAGCCCGAGGAGTTCACGTTGGGGGTCGGCGTGCACAGCAGGCCGGAGAAGAGCCGTTCGCGTTCCTCGATCTCGAGGTAGATGTTCTCGCGGCGCTCGCGGCGGATCGCTCGCGTTCCGGAGGCGAGGACGCCCTTGGCGGTCACGATGTGCTTGCGTGCGTCGTCGCGGCGTCGCTGGAGACCGTTCAGCCGGTTGCGCATGACCGCGCCCACGACACTCGGGACGACCGGGTTGGACAGCTGGTGTTCGAGCTGGACGATCGCGCGCTGCAGGCGGCGCAGGTCACCGAAACCGGCGGGGACCGTCGGCATCGGTCGGCCCGTCGAGATCCTCCGCACCACGATCGCGCGGCCCCCGGGAGTCAGGTAACCGGCCGCGACGAGCAGCGCGGCGGTGTCGGACAGCTCGCGGCGCTCACCCGGCAGTGCCGACCGGTCGCACCACTCCCGGATCTGCTCGCTGCTGCGCGCAGGCATCCGCCCCTGTCCTCTCGAGCCGTACTCGACCATGCCACTGCCGCCTTACCTGGGAGAATCGGTGCGCCCCCGTTTCCGCAAACACCGGTTCCGATGCTACCCGCGGTTCCGGACACCCCTGGGTGACCGTGATCTCCTCACCTGGGCTCACGCGAGTGGCCGGGCTGACACGATGTGGGCATGACCGATTCCGCCGAGGCCGACACCGGACAGCACGCGAACGAGCGGGTACGCGGCCAGCTGTGGCGCGGCGGCGAAGCCGTGGACGGCTTCGACATCGACGCGATCTCGGACTGTCTCGATGCCGACGATCCCGACACCCTCATCTGGGCCGACCTCGAGTGCCCGACCCACGAGACCCTGTCGAGGGTCGCTTCCGAACTCGACCTCGATCCCTTCGCGGTGGAGGACACCGTGGCGGCGGCCGAACGCGTGAAGACGGTGATGTACTCCGGCCACACGTTCGTCATGGTCTACGCGATCGCCCTGCACGACGGCGACGCCGGTCAGACCGAGGCCGACGATGTCGCGGACGACCAGCCCACGACGAACTTCGGACCGTCGGCGAACGGCCGCGCCCGGATGTTCGACCTCCACCGGATCTCGATCTTCATCAAACGGAACGTCCTGATCACCGTGCGCCCGACGCCGGACTTCGACATGGACGAGGTCGTCCGCCGCTGGGCGGAGAGCGGCGCGATGCAATACGGCATGGGCGCGCTCGTCCACGGCCTACTCGATGTCGTCGTCGATGGGCATTTCGATGCTGTGCAGCGGCTCGACGACGAGATCGAGGACCTCGAGGCGCTGCTCTTCGACGAGCGCGTCCCGGGCCGGGAGCTCCAGCGCCGCACCTACGATCTGCGCAAAGACCTCGTCGTGCTGCGACGGGTGGTCCTGCCGATGCGTGAGGTGATCGCCGGCATCCAGCGGCGTCGTCTCGAGAACCACGCGCCGCCCGAACTCGACCCCCCACTTCTCCGATCTCTACGACCACGCCCTGCGCGCGACCGAGTGGACGGAGTCGTTGCGGGACATGATCACCACCGTCTTCGAGACGAGCCTGACACTCGCCGACGCGCGGCTGAACACCGTGATGAAGAAGCTGACCGCCTGGGCCGCGATCATCGCGGTACCGACCGCGATCACCGGTTTCTACGGACAGAACGTGCTGTTCCCGGGGTATCTCGACAACGCCGGTTTCATCATGAGCATCTGTTTGATAGTTGTTGTCGTGCTGGGTCTCTACATCTCCTTCCGACGCCGCGATTGGTTGTGACACGACGTTGAACTCCCCTGCCATCACGATCGATGGATTGACCAAGCGCTTCGGCGCGGTCACCGCGGTCGACGATCTGTCCTTCACGGTCGCGCCGGGGCGCGTGACCGGTTTCCTCGGTCCGAACGGTTCGGGCAAGACGACCACGCTCCGGATGCTGTTGGGGCTCGTCGAGCCGACAGCGGGACGCGCGCTCATCGGCGACCGCCCATACCGGCAGATCCGCCGTCCCGCACAGGAGGTCGGGGCAGCATTGGAGGCGTCGAGCTTCCACCCGGGCCGCACGGGGCTCGGCCATCTCACCGCGCTCGCACCGCAGGTGGGTGTCTCGAAGGCCCGGTGCAAAGAGGTCCTCGACTACGTGGGACTGACCGCGGCTGCAGATCGCCGAGTCGGCGGCTACTCGATGGGGATGCGGCAGCGGCTGGGCCTGGCGACGGCGCTGCTCGGCGATCCCCGCGTCATCATTCTCGACGAGCCGGCGAACGGTCTCGATCCACAGGGCATCGTCTGGCTGCGCGGGCTGCTGCGGTCGCTGGCCCGCGAGGGGCGGACGGTGTTGTTGTCCAGTCATGTTCTGGCAGAGGTGCGTAGCACGGTCGACGATGTGGTGGTCATCGGCAACGGCCGGCTGATCCGCGCGTCGACGCTGACCGACTTCGAGGGCCTGGCCGTCCACGCGGTCGGGGTCCGCACCCCGAGCCCCGCGTCGTTCGTGGCACTGGCGCGCGAGCGCAACTGGCAGATCGAGGACGCCCCCGGAGGTTTCCGCGTCCACGGCGTCGACACCGCCACCGTCGGCTCCGCGGCCTTCGGTGCCGGCATCGAGCTGCACGAACTCGCCGACGCCGGAGCCGATCTCGAGACCGTCTTCCTGCAGCTGACCGGTTCGGCCACGCCGTCGATGGGAGCTGTGCGATGAGGGCGGCGCTGGTCGCGGAATACCGCAAGTTCGTCTCGACCCGGATGTGGTGGGTGCTGCTCGTCGCGATGGTCGGGTATCTGGCCTTCATCGGTGCGGTGCTTGCCTTTTCGCTGAACTCCGAGAGCGCGATGAACCAGCCGGTGTTGCTCTCCGGCGGCGACCTCGCCCGTTCGATCTACGCGCTGACCTCACCGATCGGTTACGTCTTCGCGCTCGTCATCGGCAGTCTGGCGATGACGGGCGAGTTCCGCCACAAGACCATCACCGCCAGCCTCCTGGTGGAGCCACGACGCGGAGTCCTGTTGCTGGCCAAGCTGATCGCGGGTATCCCGATCGGCGCGCTGTACGGCATCCTCGGCACACTCGCGGTCGTGGCGACGGCCGCCCCGCTCCTCACCCTGGTCGGCGACGGCGCGTATCTCGGCGACGCGTCGACCATCGAGGTCATCGTCCTGTCGATGCTCGTGATGGTGCTGTGGACGGCGCTGGGCGTCGCCTTCGGCGCGGTGGTCTCCAACCAGGTGGCCGCGATCGTCATCTTGCTGGCGTTCACCCAGCTCGTCGAGCCGATCGCCCGACTCGCCCTGGCAGCGTTCGACGCCACCGCATCGGTCTCGAAGTTCCTACCCGGCTCGGCGGCCGACGCCCTGGTCGGCACGAGTTTCTACGCCAGTATGGGTGAAGGTGCCGGGGATCTGCTCCCGCAGTGGGCCGGCGCTCTCGTGATGCTCGCCTACATCGCCGTGTCCGCGCTGATCGGCCGGTACACGACGCTGCGTCGCGACATCGCCTAGCTGTGGCTGCGGCGGGGCGCATTTGATGCCCGTCGTTGCGATCCGATCACAACACCTGCCCCTTCCGTCACACCTGCCCCATACTCGACGGATCGACCGACCGAGGACAGGGGCTGCCGCATGCGACGACACCGCACGGTGACCGGAGTACTTGCCGCGGTCGGAACGTTGCTCGTCGCGCTTGTACTCACCCCGGGAGTCCCGTCCGCCGTCGCCGACGACAACACCGCTCGCATCGTCTCCTCGGCCGCCTTCGACGGCCGTGAGCGCCTGCAGATCTGGTCGCCGTCGATGGGTCGCGAGATCACCGTCGACGTCCAGCATGCGGCCGGGGACGCCAAGCGGCCGACGCTGTACATGCTCGACGGCGCCGAAGCGCACGACGAGGAGTCCGGCTGGTACGCGATGACGAATTTGCAGCAGTTGGCCGCCGGCGAGAAGCTCAACGTCGTGACGCCGGTCGGCGATCCGCACAGTTATTACACCGACTGGCGCGCAGTCGATCCCGGCGTCGGCAAGAAGTACATGTACGAGACGTTCCTGACCGAGGAGCTACCCCCGCTGATCGACGGGGAATACGGCGGCAACGGTCGCAACGCCATCGCCGGGGCGTCGATGGGCGGGGTCGCTGCCCTCACACTCGCCACACGCCGCCCGGCGCTCTACAGCGGGGTGGCCGGTTACAGCGACTGCGCCAACATCTCGAGCCCCCAGAACCAGCTGCTCACCCGGTGGGACGTGAGCCGCGGCGGCGGTAACGCGGACAACATGTGGGGCCCGATGGGCGACCCCGAGTGGAGCGCCCACGATCCCTACGTCAACGCGGAGAAGCTGCGCGGCAAGACCATCTACATGTCGTCGGGCAACGGTCTACCCGGGAAGTACAACAACCTGCTCGCCGACCCGATCGACGAGACCCTCCAGGGCATGATCGGCGAGTTCGGCAGCTGGACCTGCACCGGGCAGATGAGCAATCGCCTGAAGCGCCTCGGCATCCCGTACACCTCCAACCTGCGACCCAGCGGCACCCACAAGTGGGGCTACTGGAAGGACGAGCTGGCTGTCTCCTGGCCGATCCTGATGCGGTCGGTCGGACTGCGCTGATTCACGCGGGACGCGGGATGGCCGCCGAGAGGCCCTGCCCGATCCATGACGGGATCTCGCGGGCGACGTCGGCGAGCGCGTGGATGTCGACACGGCTCTCGGTGAGCGCACAGCGCCAGTCGGTGTCTCCGCGCCAGATCTCGGTGAGAGTCCGCAGGTCCGTTTCGACCGTTGCGTCCACCTCGTACCCCGGGTCGAAGTCGCATACCTGGGCGTCGCCGGCCGACACGACCAGCCACCAGGATCGCGACTTGCCGATCACATCGCGAAAGACGAACTGCACCATGGTCCTTCGACGCGGCCAGCGGTCGATCGGAATGGTCCGTCGCATGTCCCACATCAGCAGGTGAGGATCGAGGTCGGCGTCGCCGAGCTCACCGACCCAGCGAATTCCCCACTCGCTCAGCGCATCCACCACCGGCATGAGTCCTTGCCCCATGGCCGTCAGGGTGTACACCGAACGACCACCGACCTCCGATCTGCGGACCACCCCGGCGCGTTCCAGACTGCGTAATCGCTTGGTCAGGAGCGCCGATGACATCTTCGGCACCCCGCGTCGAAGTTCGTTGAAATGCCTACTCCCCAGGAGCATTTCGCGAATTATCAGAATCGTCCAGCGTTCGTCGAGCAACTCCATCGCCTTCGCAACGGGGCAGAACTGTCCGTACGACGTCATCGCAATCCTCCCTCACGTCGTCGACTCCAAGTACACACCCACCGCACCCCGTTGACCAGTACAGAATGTGAACCGGCTCCGGTACAGATGTTGGTCTGGAGAGAAGTGGCCGGGACGGCGGAAGCTCGAGATGTCCGAAGACACCACGAGCACGAGGATTCACCATGACCACGATCCACCCCACCCCGTTCGACGCCGAGATCAAGGCCAAGCACCGCAAGCTGTGGGCGGCGGGTGACTACCCCGCCGTCGCCGATCTGATCGCGCCTCTGGGCAGGCGCCTCGTCGACGCCTTGCACATCCAGACCGGCGAGAAGGTCCTCGACGTCGCGGCCGGTGCCGGCAACGTCGCGGTTCCCGCGGCCCGGGCCGGCGGTCACGTCGTCGCCACTGATCTGACGCCCGAGCTGTTGGAGACCGGCGAGGCACGGCACAAGGATCTCGGCATCACCTGGCGCACCGCTGATGCCGAGGATCTCCCGTTCGATGAGGACGACTTCGACATCGCGACCTCCTGCGTCGGCGTCATGTTTGCGCCGAACCACCAGAAGTGCGCCGATGAACTCGTCCGCGTCGTCCGACCCGGCGGACGGATCGGCCTGATCAACTGGACGCCAACCGGTTTCATCGGCGAGTTGTTCGGTGTCATGAAGCCATACGCACCGCCACCGCCTCCCGGTGCACAGCCCGGCCCGCTCTGGGGCAGCACCGACCACGTGCGATCCCTGTTCGACGGCTGCGTGACCGATCACCGGTTCACCACCACTACCGTGAGGATCGATGAGTTCCCCGACGGCGCCGCCTTCCGGGACTTCTTCAAGGCGCACTACGGCCCGACGATCGTGACCTTCCGCAACATCGCCGACGACCCGACCCGGGTCGCCGCACTCGACACCGCCATCGCCGAGCTCGCCGACCGGTACATCACCGACGGCCACATGGAGTGGGAGTATCTGCAGGCGGTGCTCACCGTCGTGTGAACCCTCCGGCTCGGCTCAAGCGTTCGCGAACGCTGCCTCGGATTCCGGGTTGCGGACGACGTACCGCCGGGCGATCGTGAAGCAGACGGCCGCAAGGATCGACGAGGCGATCATGATGCAGGCCATCGGGACCGCGGTGTCGTCACCGGCGAGGCCGCCGAGCGGGGACAGCGCTCCGCCGACGAGGAACATGATCCCGCCGAGCAGGGCACTGCCGGCGCCGGCGGCGTCGTGGGTATGTTCCATCGCAAGAGCGGCCGCATTGCCGAAGATGAAGCCGATCGCCGTCGCGAGCACGAACAACGGGACGACGAGCAGGGCGGGCACCGGCGACACCGCTGCGCCGAGCACCCCGAATGCGGCGAGGATCAGTACGGGCAGGCTGCACTTGATGGTCGTCGCGGGGTGGATCTGCCGACGCGCCAGCCTCGACGAGATCAGTCCGCCGCCCATCATTCCGAGGGCATTGGCCGCAAAGGCGCAGCCGTACACCAGCTCCGACGTCCCGATGACGTTCTGGTAGACGAACGACGAGCTGGAGATGTACGCCATCAGTGCCCCGAACGCGAAGGCCTGCGTCAGCACGTAGGCCATGAATGCCGGGCGCCTCAACCGACCGAGCAGGTCCCCGAACCGAAGTCGTGGTGCGCGACTCGCCTGCGGCAGGGTCTCCGGCACCGAGGTGACCGCGCCGATCAGCTGCAGCACTGCGGTCGCCAGGATCACCGCGAGGATGCCGCGCCACGGAACATGGCCCGCCAGAACGCCTCCCACGAGCGGTGCGACGACCGGCGCGAGACTCTGGATGCTCATCATCAGCGTCATCGACCGGGCACCGGCGAAGCCGCGGAGGAGGTCGGCGATCACCGCGCGGGCGATCACCATTCCCGATGCCGCCGCGAGCGCCTGCACGAATCGGGCACCGATCAGCACCTCGATGTTCGGCGCCGCGACCACCACCACACCGGCGATGACCGCACCGGCCGAGCCGATGACGAGCGGGAGTCGCCGACCGAACCGGTCCGAGATCGGTCCCCAGATGACCTGGCCCACGCCCACACCGATCAGGAACGCGGTCAGCGTCAGCTGCACATGCGTGGCGTCTGTGTGCAACGCGTTCTGGACCTCGATGAACGACGGCAGGTACAGGTCGGTCGCGATCGGTGCGGTCGCCGACAGGAGCGCCAGGGTGAACAGCAGGCGCGCGCCCAGTCCGTCGCGGGTGGTCGGTGCAGAGCTCGTCACCGGCGGGAGATTATCAGCCGAGCTGAGGACCTGCGGGGGCCAGACCGCCCGAGGACGCCGGCTGCACGTCGTCGACCTCGGCGTATTCCACGACGAGGGGCGCATGGTCGGAGAGCCGGACATCGGGCGCCGGTTCCTTGTCGACCTCGACCCATCGCGCCCGACGCGCGAGCCCGGGCGTCGCGAGATGGTGGTCGATGCGCCAGCCGACGTCCTTGACGAAGGACTCCCCTGCCCAGCTCCACCAGGTCAGCGGCCCGGGGCGGTCGCCGTGGAGTGCGCGCACCACGTCGACGAGGCGGCGCGGTCCGGTGATCTCCCCGAACCATTCCCGTTCCTCGGGCAGAAACCCTTCCATCTTGCGAGCCGCGCGCCAGTTGGTGACGTCGTGTTCGAGGTGGGCGACGTTGAGGTCGCCGAGGAGCAGGAACTCCCGCCCGGCGCGTCGTGCCTCCAGTCGGTTGCGCTGCAGCTCGCGGGCGAACGCCGCCAGGAACCGTTGTTTGCGTGCGTGTTTGGCACCGCCGTCGGGCTTCTCGCGCATCGACCCCGGCCGCTGCAGCTCCGCGGGCAGGCCACCCTTGGGTAGATAGATGTTGGCGACGGTGAGCGGCCGGTCCGCGAGGTCGACCTCGACGTACCGTCCTTCGAGCGCGAAGGCGTTCAGGCCGCGCGCTTTCGGTGGATGCGTCAGCCAGGTACGCACCGCGGCGGGTGCGCTGCGGGTCAGGATCGCGACGCCGTTCCGGCCTGGGATGGTGCCGACGTCGACGGCAGCGGTGTAGCCGGCGAACTCTCCGACGTCGTCGATTCCGCACCGCAACTCCTGCAGACCCACCACATCGGGATTGCGCTGCGCCAGCCAATCGTCGAAACCGCGTCGACGCGCCGCCCGAATCCCGTTGACGTTGAACGACGCAACGGTGAATCCGTCGATACTCATGGAACACCTCTCACTCGCGTTCAAGTTAGTGGCACGCGCGGGCCGACACCAACCACGGGTGCGCGGGGTTATGCTGGCCGGAGACTGTGCCGAGAACGAGGAGGTGGTACCCGTGAAGGATTCGACGTGGGTGCTCCTCGCAGGGGTCACGGTCGGGCGATAGGTCGTCCGGGAGCGCCGCAGACGAGCACTCCCGAGGACGGAACCATGCCATTCTCCCCCGCACATTTCACCACCGAACGACGCCTCGACGACGGCGTCCTCGAACGCGACTTCGTCATCGACGGCATCCCCGGAACGCTGTGGACGCCTCCCACGACACCTGCTCCACTCATCCTCGCCGGCCACCCGGGCGGGTTGCAGAGCATGCATCCCCGACTCGTGGCCAGGGCACGTAGCGCCGCAGCCAGCGGATTCGCGACTGCGGCGATCGAACTCCCCGGCAGCGGTGACCGGGACCCGCTACCCGACGTCGATCATGCCCGCACCGAACTCCGCGCTGCCCTGGCGTCCGGGCGACCGGTCACCGAGGACATCATCGACCGGCTCGTGCTCCCGATCGTCGACAGGGCGGTGCCGGAGCTGCAGGCGACCATCGACGCGCTGCTCACTCTCCCCGACGTCGACGGCCCGGTCGGTTACTCGGGTGGTGTGACCGCGATCGGCGTGCGCCTCACCCTGGTCGAGCCGCGTATCGCCGCCCTCGGACTCTTCGCCGGCAGCTACCTACCGCGCGCCACACTGCAGGAGGCCCGCAAGGTCGACGTCCCGGTGCACGTCCTGATGCAGTGGGACGATGCCTGGAACGACCGTCAACGAGCCCTCGAACTGTTCGATGCCCTCGGCTCACAGGAGAAGACCCTGCAGGCGAACATGGGCGGGCACACCGGGATTCCGCCGCACGCGGGCGAGGATGCCGGCCGCTTCTTCGCTCGGCATCTGGGAGTTGCACTGCCGCAATGACCGTGGCGCACCAACCACGTCGGAGCCCGTTGCAGGGCTCAGTGGTCGCGCAGGACGATCGGGGTCAGTGACGGCCTCTTGGGCTCGCGGCCGTCGCCGAGGGAGACCCCGCGGAGCTTGCGGATCAGCCACGGCGTGAAGAACTCGACCGCCCACCGGGTGTCGCGGACGAGGGCCGCCACCGGATGCGGAACCGGCGCAGGTGGCAGCGGATTGCCCCAGTCGTCGGTGGCGTCGGGCAGACCGAGAGCATGCGCTGCGGCGTCGGCGAACCGCTCGTGTCCGAACGGCGAGGCGTGCAGGCGGTCCGACGACCACGACCGTGGGTCCGTCAGCACCGGCGCGGCGTGGAGGTCGACCAGAAGGAACCCGTAAGTCGCGGCGAACTCGCGATTCATCTCGTTCAGCTCCAGCAACCGGTGTTCCTTGCGGGCGGCAAACGGGATGGTGCGGACGATGTTCGGGAAGGTCGAGACGATCACCGTGGCATCCGATTCCGCGAGTCGGCGATAGATCGTGTCCAGATCGGCGCGGACCTGGGCGAGGTCGGAGCGGCCGATTACGTCGTTCATACCAAGCGGTGCCGCGATGAGATCGGGTTCGAGGGCGAGCGCCGGCTCCAGCTGATCCTCGAGGACCTGCCGCGTCCGCTTCCCGCGGATGGCCAGGTTGGCGTACTGCAGATCCGGGTTCAGCGCCGCCATACGCTCGGCGAGCCGATCGGCCCAGCCGCGGAATTCGTACTCCGGGTGCGGGTCTCCCAGACCCTCTGTCTGACTGTCGCCGATGGCGACGAACCGCGAGAACTGCACGGCGAAGATCTTAGGACGCCGCAGGTCGTGTCGTGCCTCACGTACACATTCGCGAGGGCCCGACACGACGATCCTGGCGGAAGCGGAGGGATTTGAACCCCCGGTGGTTTTACCCACGCTCGCTTTCAAGGCGAGTGCATTCGGCCGCTCTGCCACGCTTCCCTGACCAGCAAGAGTACGTGAAACACAGACATCGGCCGTCACCACCCCATCGCGCCGGCACTCATCTGGTCGTGGGCACCTCGGGCCGGTCAGTCGTCGTCCTCGGCCTCGCGCTCGCGCCGCGCCGCCTCGATCACCTCGGGTGGAGCCGGCTTCCGCAGCCAGGCCTGCATCCGCAGCAACCCGCCGGCGACCGTGCAGATGGCAACCACGGTGATGATGATCCAGAACGCAGTGGACATGGGCCCATTGTCCGCCTACCGACGTCGAGGCGACACCGGTTCGACCCGGCCGCCGACCCGGCACCGGCCCGACCGTCGGTGTGGAACCATCGACAGGGTGAAAGCCATCGTCGTCGAATCCGAGAACCTGTCCGTGCAGGACGTGCCCGACCCGTCGCCGGCTGCCGGTGAGGTGGTGATCGACGTGGTCGCGGCCGGGGTCAACCGCGCCGACATCCTCCAGCGCGCCGGGAACTATCCGCCGCCGCCCGGTGCTTCGGAGACACTCGGCCTCGAGGTGTCCGGGCAGATCTCCGCACTCGGTGACCAGGTCTCGGGCTGGGCGGTGGGCGACGAGGTGTGCGCCCTGCTGGCCGGTGGGGGTTATGCGGAGAAGGTCGCCGTCCCCGCCGAGCAGGTGATGCAGGTCCCGCGCGGGGTCGACCTGGTGTCGGCGGCGGCGCTGCCCGAGGTCGCCTGCACCGTGTCCTCGAACATCTTCGACACCGCGGGACTGACCACCGGCGAACTCCTCCTGATCCACGGCGGGTCCAGCGGCATCGGCACCCACGCGACGCAGCTCGCGCATGCAATGGGCGCCCGGGTCGCGGTCACCGCCCGCACCCAGGCCAAGCTCGAACGCTGCCGCGAGTACGGTGCCGAGATCCTGATCGACTACACGCGTGACGATTTCGCCGCGGTCCTGAAGGAGAACGGCGGCGCCGACGTCATCCTCGACATCATCGGCGCCAAGTACCTGTCGTCGAACATCAAGGCACTGAGCACCGACGGTCGTCTGGTCATCATCGGTATGCAGGGCGGCACGAAGGCCGAACTCCCCATCGGCCTGCTGCTCGCCAAGCGACTGTCGGTGATGGGCACGACGCTGCGTGCGCGTCCCGTTCACGGACCCGGCGGCAAGGCCGAGGTGGTCGCCGCGACGGTCGGCCGCACCTGGCCGCTGATCGAATCCGGCAAGGTCGTGCCGGTCGTCGACCGCACCTTCCCGCTCGCCGACGCCGCCGCCGCGCACGACCACCTCAACAGCGGCGACGCCATCGGAAAGGTCTTGCTGACGATCGACTGAGCGAGCCCTTCGCGGCTTGTCGCCTTGCCCTCACCTCGGAGCCCGACCGCCGAACCTCAACTCGACCGGCAGACGTCGATCGAAGTCTGCCGGTCGGGTTGACGTCGACCGGTAATTGGGTGGGCGAAGGGGGCTGACGGTCAACGAGCCCTCAGGGGGCGGCAGGTTGCTCGGCGGCGTCGACCGCCTCCCGGATCTTGCGGAATGCCGTCCCGAGGCAGGCGAACTCGTCGGGGCTCATCGCGTCGACCACGAACCTGCGGATGACGCGGTCGCGGAGCGAGACGTGGGAGGCCAGGGTTCGGTGGCCTTGTTCGGTGAGGCGGACGAGTCGGTGCCGACCGTCCGCTTTGGACTCGAGGCGTTCGACATCGCCGACGTCATTGAGCCGCGCGATCATGCGCGACACCGTGCTCACCCGCATGTGCACGGTGTCGGCGACCTCGCTGACCCCCAGCTTCGGCGATTGTGAGATGGCCTCGAGGATGCGCAGGTCGGACAACGCCATTCCGCGCTTCACGAACTCGTCGTTGACGCATGCGAAGAGGGCCCACCCGCCGTCGACGAGATTGAGCCAGCTCTCCGCCTCGGCTGAGGTGAGCGACCGTGGAGGACCTGATGCTGGATCTTCCTGTTTTCCCGACACAAGATGCCAACATACACGGTGGTTAATTTTGTGCGCGCGATAGTGAATTACGTGCAGAAACGCTGCACACGCCCCTAGGCGAACGAACCGAGGGTACGTACCAGGTGGTCGACCTCGTACGGCGTTGAATAGGGCGCGAGGCCTACGGTGACGGCACCGCCGAAGTCGGGGGCGCCCATACGGACCAGCGCTCGGTTGGGCACGTCGGCGAGCGCGCACACGCCGTTGTCGGCGAGCCTACGGACCACCTTGTCGGCGCTGACACCGTCGACGGTGAAGCTCACCAGCGGCACCCGGTTCTCCTCGGTGCCGACCACGTTGACGTGGTTGAGCTGGGTCAGCGTCGTCACCAGGTAATAGGTCAGACGCTGCAGGTACTCGTAGACACCGTCGAGTGACGTGACCAGACGCCGACGGCGTTTGCCGATGCCGTCCTCGTCCAAGCCCGCGATGTGTTCGACGGAGGCCACCAGTCCGGCGAGCATCGACCCCTGGTGTGGTTCCGGTTCGAGTCGTGCCGGGCCCTTGGCGGCCGGGTCCATCGACATCAGCCGTAGACGGTCGATGACCTGGGGTTCGCGGAACACCATCGCCGACATGCGCGGGCCGCCCCAGCGTTCGGCGGAGACCACCAGGACGTCGGCACCGAGTTCGTGGATGTCCAGCGACAGGTAGGGCGCGGCATTGGTGGCGTCGACGACGAACAGTGCGCCCGCCTCGCGGACCAGCGGGGTGATCTCACTGATGTCGGTGATGGCGCCGGTCGTCGACGAGGCGAGGGTCACCGCGACGACCTCGGTCTCGGGGGTGACGAGGTCACCGAACTGCCATGCCGGCAGCGCGCCGCTCTCGACGTCGACCTCGGCCCACCGGATGCGGCCGGCATACCGTTCGGCCGCGCGGACCCACGGGACGATGTTCGGCTCGTCGTCCTGCCGGGTCACCACCACGTCGCCGCGCAGAAAGGCGTGCGGGGAGAGCGCCTCGGCGAGGCAGGCCAGCAGCGAGTAGCGCGAGGGGCCGAGGACCACTCCAGCGGCGTCGCCGCCCACGAGATCGGCAATCGCGCGTCGAGCGCTGTCGGTGACGTCCGCGGAAGCACGGGCCGACGGGTACACGCCACCGGGGGCCGCCGCGAGATGACGGAAGCTGGTGGTCACCGCCGTGGCGACCGAATCGGGGACCTGCATGCCCGCTTGCGGGTCGAGGTGAATCCAGCCGTCGCCGAGCGATGGAATCAATCCACGCACATAGGCGACGTCGAAAGCCATGGCACGAGGATAGACGCCCCTGCTCTCACCGTTCACCGCCTCCGGTCGGGTGCCGGCACACGAACGATCTGCGCGCCCGCCGAAGTGTCGGTCGGCCGGAATGGGCACAATGGTTGCCATGGCAATCGATGGCACTCCAGGACCCGGTTCGATGCCCGGCGGCCCCTTCGGCGCGGGTGACTCCGACAACGTGATCGTGGTGGGCGCCGGCGCGGACGGTTCGAAGTCCGACGACGAGTCGTCGGAGTCGACGAGCGTCGCCGACATGGTCGAGCAGCCCGCGAAGGTCATGCGCATCGGCACGATGATCAAGCAGCTCCTCGAAGAAGTACGGGCCGCACCTCTCGACGAGGCCTCGCGTAACCGGTTGCGCGAGATCCACGAGTCGTCGATCCGCGAACTCGAAGAGGGGCTCGCACCCGAGTTGCGCGAAGAACTCGAGCGACTGGCACTGCCGTTCTCCGATGAGCAGACGCCGTCCGATGCCGAGCTCCGCATCGCCCAGGCCCAGCTCGTCGGCTGGCTGGAAGGCCTCTTCCACGGCATCCAGACAGCGCTGTTCGCCCAGCAGATGGCCGCCCGCGCACAGCTCGAACAGATGCGTCAGGGTGCGCTGCCCCCGGGCATGCCGGGAGCCGGCGGTGGTCCGGGGCACAGCACCGGCCAGTACCTCTGACTCCCGGCGCGGGTACGCTGACTCCTCGTGTCAGCGGTAGTAGACGACGACGCGATACCCGCGCGTCCCGAGAGTTCTGAGTCACGCACCTTCGCGCGTGCAATCAAGGACCTCCGCGACGGTCTCGCCAGCCGCGAGCTGTGGTTCCACCTGGGTTGGCAGGACATCAGGCAGCGGTATCGCCGGTCCGTGCTGGGTCCGCTGTGGATCACCATCGCCACCGGCGTCACCGCCACCGCGATGGGCCTGCTGTACGGCGAGCTGTTCGGCATGGACATCAAGGTGTTCCTGCCGTACGTCGCGCTGGGCTTCATCTTCTGGAACTTCATCCAGACCTCGATCCTCGACGGCGCGGAGGTGTTCGCGAAGAACGAGGGGCTGATCAAACAGCTCCCGGCCCCGGTCAGCGTGCACGTCTACCGGGTCGTGTGGCGGTCGCTGATCATCTTCGCCCACAACGTGGTGATCATCGTGATCATCTTCGCGATCTTCACCCCGCCACTGAACTGGACGGTGTTCCTCGTCGTACCCGCGATCGGCCTGTACGTGCTGAACGCGGTGTGGGTGACGATCGTCTTCGGCATCCTGTCGACCCGCTTCCGCGACATCGGTCAGCTCCTGACCACCGCGGTACAGCTGGTGTTCTTCATGACGCCGATCATCTGGACGACGTCGAGCCTGAGCAGCGCGACCGGCGAGACCTCGTCGCGGCTGAAGCTGGTCGAGCTGAACCCGATGTTCCACTACCTCGAGATCGCGCGCGGACCGCTGCTCGGCGAGCCGGTGGAGTTCTACCACTGGGCCGTCGTCCTCGGATGCACCGCCGTCGGCTGGGTTCTGGGCATGCTGGTGATGCGCAACTACCGCGCCCGCGTGGCGTACTGGGTGTAGGGACGAGACTGATGGCCAAGAACAACAACCTCGGGGACAACCGGGTCCGCGTCGATACGTGGGATGCCTGCGTCGACTTCCCGATCTTCGACGCCAAGACGCGTTCGCTGAAGAAGTCCGTCCTCGGCGCCGCCGGCGGTGTCATCGGCTCCAACGCGTCGAATGTCGTGGTCGTCGAGGCGCTCAAGGACATCAACCTGCACCTCAAGCACGGCGACCGCATCGGTCTCGTCGGCCACAACGGCGCCGGCAAGTCGACGCTGCTGCGTCTGCTGTCGGGTATCTACGAGCCCACCCGTGGTGCGTGCCGGGTGCAGGGACGCGTGGCCCCGGTCTTCGACCTCGGTGTCGGCATGGACCCCGAGATCTCGGGCTACGAGAACATCATCATCCGCGGCATGTTCCTGGGCATGACCCGCAAGGAGATGCTGAAGAAGATCGACGACATCGCGGAGTTCACCGAGCTCGGCGACTACCTGCAGATGCCGCTGCGGACTTACTCCACCGGTATGCGCGTGCGCATCGCACTCGGCGTGGTGACGTCGATCGATCCGGAGGTCCTGATCCTCGACGAGGGCATCGGCGCCGTCGACGCCGACTTCATGAAGAAGGCCCGCGGCCGTCTGCAGGCGCTCGTCGAACGCTCCGGAATCCTGGTCTTCGCCAGCCACTCCAACGAGTTCCTCGCCCAGCTATGCGATCGCGCGCTGTGGATCGACCACGGCCAGATCCGCATGGACGGTGGCATCGAAGAGGTCGTCGAGGCCTACGAGGGCCCGGGCGCCGCAGCCCACGTCCGCAAGGTGATCGCCCAGGTCAAGGCCGACTCGGAGGGTACGGCCTAGTGGTACAGGCCCGGCCCGAGAAGGTGATCGCGGTGGTGGTGACCCACCGTCGCGTCGAACTGCTTGCCGAGTCGTTGAAGGTGGTGTCCGGTCAGGACCGGCCCGTCGACCACCTCATCGTCGTCGACAACGCCGACGAACCCGAGGTCGCCGAACTCGTTGCCGCCCAGCCTGTTCCCACCACGTACCTGGGGTCGCAGCGCAACCTCGGCGGCGCAGGCGGTTTCGCGCTGGGCATGCTGCATGCGCTCGCTCTCGGTGCCGATTGGGTCTGGTGCGCCGACGACGACGGCCGGCCCGACGGATCGTCGGTGCTGTCGACGCTGCTCGACTGCGCGAAGCGTCACGATCTCGACGAGGTGTCGCCGGTGGTCGCCAACCTCGACGACCCGGACACCCTTGCGTTCCCACTGCGGCGGGGACTCGTGTGGCGCCGAAAGCGTTCTGAGCTGTTTGCCGACGGTGAAGCGCAGTCTGATGACTTGCTGCCCGGCATCGCGTCGCTGTTCAACGGCGCGCTGTTCTCTGCCGAGTGCCTCGAGCAGGTCGGCGTCCCCGACCTGCGGCTGTTCTTCCGCGGCGACGAGGTCGAGGTGCACCGGCGCCTGGTGCGCTCCGGCGTGAAGTTCGGGACCTGCCTGCGTGCCGGGTACCTGCATCCGGACGGTTCCGCGGAGTTCCGCCCGATCCTGGGCGGCCGCATGCACACCCAGTACCCGGACAACGACACAAAGCGCTACTTCACCTACCGCAACCGCGGCTACCTCATGAGCCAACCCGGGATGCGCAAGCTGCTCCCCCAGGAGTACGCCCGCTTCGGCTGGTTCTTCCTTGTGCAGCAACGAGATCCGAAGGCGTTCGCCGAGTGGGTGCGGCTGCGCGGGCTGGGTCGTCGGGAGCGCTTCACGCGGCCCTGAACTGGTACGCGAATTTGCTGCGGCAGTTGGTTCCGAATACCGGGACCAACTGCCGCAACTTTTTCAGCGCCCGACGCGCGGGGTCATTCCGAGCGCGGCGACGCCGCCGACCACCCCGATGGCGGCGAGCACCCACCACGCCGACACGAAGGCGTCGTGGACGTCGTCGTAGAGCACCGCGGTCCCGACGATGGCGACGAACAGGCTGACTCCCAATGACATTCCGATCTGTCGGCTCATGCTGACCACCGCACTGCCGGTCGCCGCCTGATGGGCGGTTAGGTCTGCCGTCGCCGAGGACAGGATGGACGGCATCGCGAAGCCGACACCGATGCCGCCGATGAGCCAGCCGGGCAGCATCTCGGTCGCGAAGTCCGGGCTGGCGTCGACCGACAGCGCGACCATCGCGATGCCGACGGCGAAGAGGACGCACCCCACCGCCACCAGCACTCCGACCGGAACCCGCGTACTCAGGCGGTCGGCAACCGCGGCGAAGATCGGGACCATGAGAGGACCGGTGGACACGGCCAGCCCGGTGGTGATCGCCGAGAATCCCCAGACCTGTTGCAACCAGAGAACATTGGCTAGTAGGGCACCGGCGAACGGGATCGAGAAGAGCAACATCGCCACATTGGCGTAGGAGAAGGTCCGGACCCGCAGCAGCGCCGGGTCGATGACGGGTTCGGCATGGCGTCGGGAACTGACGACGAATCCCGCGAACGCCACCAGCGCCACAATCCACGCGCCGACGATGCGGGGGTCCGCCCATCCCCACTCACTGCCCTGGACCAGCCCCAGGGTCAACGCGCCCACCGAGACCACGAGCAGGCCGGCGCCGAGAGCGTCGGGAAATGCGGTCACGGTGTCGTTTCGAGAGCGGACGAGAACGAGCGCACCCGCGATGAGAGCGGCGATGCCCACCGGGATGTTCACCAGGAACACCCACCGCCACGACGCCTCGACCAACAGGCCTCCCACGGCGGGACCGAAAGCGGCGGCGAGCGCACCCGTGGCAGCCCAGATCTTCACCCCGCGCGCACGACGCTCCGGCGGCAGCGTCGACACCACGAGCCCGAGGCTTGCCGGCGTCAGGATCGCTGCACCCACAGCCTGCAGCCCGCGGAACGCGACCAGCCACCAGACTCCCTGTGCCGCAGCACAGGCGGCACTGGCGACGGTGAAGAGTGCGAGGCCGAGCAGGAATCCACCCTTGCGCCCGTAGCGGTCGACGATCCGACCTGCCGGAACGAGCAATGCCGCATAGAGAATCGCGTACGCGTTGAGAATCCACGACATCGCGGACAGGCTTGCGCCGCCGAAATCGGCGCTGATGTCGTCGAAGGCCACATTGACGATGAACACGTCCAGGCTCGCCATGAACGCGGCGCCAGACAAGATGAGCAGCGTGAGTCCAGGGCGGGTGAGTGCCGACGACGCTGCGGGCGAATCGGTTTCGGTGCGTGTGGAGGTCATCGGGCCGACCACCCCACGACGCGGCGGCTCTGCCGAGCGGAGGCGAGGAGCCGACCGTTGCGGTCACGCAGAGTGGTGTCGTCGACGGACCAACCGCCCGACGTGGAGATGTTGCGGGTGTGCACGAGGATCGGCGCGGGTTCGGGATCGTCGAGCGGTGCGGTGATGTGCATCGAGAAGGCGACGGTGGGGATGGCCAGGGGTGCGGTCAGAGTGGGGAAGACGGCGGGCGGTAGACAGTCGGCCAGCAGGCCGAGGTATGCCGCGTCGAGCGACATGGGGATGCGCGTGGCGATCCACGCACGCATCCACGGGTCGTCGGCACCGGTCAGCGGCAGCGGGCCGTCGACCGGGCGGAGGTCGAGGTGACCGCCCATGGGGACGATCTCCGGCGGGATGTTGAACTGTGCGAGCCCCTCCGGACCCGGCACGGCCGCCGCGATGTCGACGATGTCATCGTGAGCTGCGTCGCCGCCCCGTCCTGCCGTCACCGAGGCGATCGCGATCTCCCCGGTTCCCTGCGTGACGGCCACGTCGATGATCCGCGTGTGCCGGCCGACCTTCCGGACCGATGGCGTCAGGATGAGTTCGCCGCCGGCCGGTTTGCCGACGAACCGCAGGTCCACCGCACGGACTGACGCCCCTGGGACGGCATCGGCCGCGACGTGCACGGCGAGCGCGACGATCGCCCCACCGAAAGGACCCGACCAGCCCCACCAGCTCTGGTCGATGGTGGCCGCCCATCGCCCCGAACCGACCGGCAATGCCCCGAATTCTTCCGCCAGACCGTTGGCAGCATCCCGCTGCCTGCTGAGTTGTTTCATGAAACTCATGCAAGCAGGTTGAGTTGCTTCATGCAACCCACTATCGTCGAGGCATGCGCCGCGCTTCCTTCACCGACATGAACTGCTCCGTCGCCCAGAGCCTGGAGATCGTCGGCGAGTGGTGGACCCTGCTCATCGTCCGCGACGCCCTGTTCGGCGTGACGCGGTTCGACGAGTTCTCGACACGACTCGGCATCGCCCGCAACGTCCTGACCCAGCGCCTGGACACCCTCGTAGAGCACGGAGTGATGACCAAGGAGCCCTACCAGGACAACCCGGTCCGCTACGACTACCGCCTCACCGACAAGGGTCGCGATCTGTGGACGGTCGTCACCGCACTACGCCAGTGGGGCGACAAGTGGACCACCGACGACGGCGTCCCAGTGGAGTCGACGCACTCTTGCGGCAACACGATGACCGTCGAACCTCACTGCTCGGCCTGCGGCGAGCACGTCGAACTGGCCGACCTCCGCGTGCGCCCGGGGCCGGGCGCACGGGAGAACAACCCTCTTTCCGGATTGACGCGTTAGCTTCCACCTGCGTCGATGTCGGACCCTTCCCGCGCAAACTAGAACGTGTTCTACTGTGGGGAGAGTTCCGTCTGGACGTCCTTGAGGAGCAAGATGCGGTTCACTTTCGCCGAGGCCATGACCGACCCGTCGTACTACGCGCCGCTCGCGCAGGCCGCGGAGAAAGCGGGTTACGCCGGCTTCACCATCCCCGACTCGCTCGCCTACCCCGAGGAATCGGACGCCAAGTACCCGTACACCCCCGACGGCAACCGCGAGTTCCTCGACGGCAAGGCGTTCATCGAGACCTTCATCCAGGCCGCGGCACTGGGTGCGGTCACCTCGACGATCCGCTTCACCCCGTTCGTGCTCAAACTCCCCGTTCGCCCGCCGGCCCTGGTCGCCAAGCAGGCCAGCTCGGTCGCGTACCTCACCGGCAACCGCCTCGCACTCGGCGTCGGCACGAGCCCGTGGCCGGAGGACTACGACTTCATGGGTGTGGACTTCCGCCGACGCGGCAAGCGGATGGACGAGTGCATGGACATCATCCGTGGCCTCACCACAGGCGAATACTTCGAGTTCCACGGCGAGTTCTACGACATCCCGAAGATCAAGATGACACCCGCTCCCACCGAGCCGATCCCGCTGCTCGTCGGCGGTCACGCCGACGCCGCGCTGAAACGGGCGGTGATCCGTGGCGACGGCTGGATGCACGGCGGCGGCCCGCACGAAGAGCTCGACACCCTCCTCGATCGGATCAACGAGATCCGCAAGGCCGAGGGCAAGACGAACGACCCCTTCGAGATCCATGTGATCTCGACGGACGCCTACACCGTCGACGGATGTAAGCGACTCGAGGACAAGGGGATCACCGACGTGATCGTCGGCTTCCGGCTGCCCTATGTGAAGGGCGACGACACCGAGCCACTCCAGACGAAGATCGATCATCTGAACTGGTACGCGGACAACGTGATCGCGAAGGTCAACGGCTGATCCGGTTGCCTGCCAGCAGGATTCGCCCCGATCTCTGATCGCGCCACCGGTGAACCGGCACGGTTGCACGGGTCCCACACCTGGGGCAGACTGCAGAACACGGACGATGCAGACCCCAGGTGTGAGCGATCACCGGGTGGGAGGACAGCGATGACCGATTCACCCGGTGGGTCGGCCTCGTGGTCGGGGCAGGGGCCGGTCGGGTGAGGGGTCGATCTCGCCTGAGCAGGCGTACCTTCTTCAAGGCCGCGGGGGTCACCGGTACGGCGCTTCTCGGTGCCTCGGCACTTGCCGCATGCGGCGGGTCGTCGGCGTCGCCGAACACGTTGCGCGTGGCCATCGCCGGCGAACCCGACCAGCTCGATCCCCAGAAATCCAGTTCGTACTTCACGTTCGAGGTCCTCGAGAACGTCTTCGACACCCTCGTCGAACCCGACGAGAACCTGCAGATGCAGCCGGCTCTCGCCGAGAGCTGGGAGGTCAGCCCCGACGCCCGGCAGTGGACGTTCCTGCTGCGGCCCGACGTCACCTTCCACAACGGCGACCCCCTCACCGCCGCCGACGTGGAGTTCTCGTTCCGACGCATCCTCGACGAGGAACTGTCCAACGCCTGGAAACTCGAGGCCGTCGAATCGATCACCGCGCTCGACGACCGGCGCGTACAGTTCACCGTCCGCGAGCCCACCCCGAACCTGCTCACCAACATCGGCGGCTTCAAGGGGTTGGCGATCGTCAACCGGCGCAACGTCGAATCCGGCGAGATCGCCACGAAACCCGTGGGGACCGGCCCGTTCTCGTTCGTCTCCCGCTCCCCCGGCGCCTCGATCGTGCTCGAGTCCAACCCCGACTACTGGGGCGGCCCGCCGGCCATCGACGGCGTGAACTACAGCTTCATCTCGCAGGGCACGACCGCGGTGTCGGCGCTGCGCTCTGGTGAGATCGATTGGACGGACGCGATTCCCGCACAGCAGCTGAGCATCCTGTCCCGGGACGACACGCTCGAGGTCGGCACCGTCACGGCGAACGACTACTGGTACGTCACGATGAACTTCGACGCCAAACCGTTCGAGGACACCCGGGTACGTCAGGCCGTCGCCTACGCCATCGATCGCCCGTCGATCGCGCAGGTCGTCGGATACGGCACCGCCACACCCAACGAGCTCGCCATCCCCTCGACCAGTCCGTGGTTCGCTCCCTACGACCGTTACACCGCGGGCCTCGACCGCGCCCAGGCCGTCGACAAAGCGAAAAGCCTGCTGCGCGAAGCCGGTATCACGTCGATGGACATGCGGCTCATGGTCACCACCGAGTATCCCGAGACCGTGACCGCGGCACAGGTCATCGCGTCGAATCTCGCCGACGTCGGGATCGACGTCAAGATCGAACAACTCGATTTCGGTGCCTGGCTCGACCGCCAGGCCGCCGGCGACTTCGACGCCCTCCTACTCGGTTGGCTCGGCAACATCGATCCCGACGACTTCTACTACGCCCAGCATCATTCGAAGGGGACATCGAACTCGCAGAAGTACTCCAACCCGCAGGTCGATGCATTGCTCGACCGGGGACGCACCGAACTCGACGTCGAAATCCGCAAGGGCATCTATGCCGACGCCGCCGGTCGGATAGCCGACGACGTCAGTTACCTGTACCTCTACAACCCGTCTGCCACGCAGGCGTTTTCGAAGGAACTCCACGGGTACACGGTCCGGTCCGACAAAGCCGTCCGGTTCCGGTCCGCCCGGCTGGAGAGGAGCTGACGTGACCGCGCTCCGTTCCCCGCTGCTGCGCTTCATCCTCATCCGGCTCGCCTACACCGTCGCCGTGCTGCTCGGCGTGATCGTCGCGGTCTTCTTCCTCATCCAGATCGTGCCCGGCGACCCGGTCCGCATCGCGCTCGGCACGCGGTACACGCCGGAATCGTATGAGGCGCTGCGCAGTGCTTCCGGCCTGGACCAGCCACTGGCGAACCAGTTGTTCGCCTATGTCGGCAACGCTTTCACCGGCGATCTCGGGGTGAGCTTCCGCAACGGCGAACCCGTCACGACCATGCTGTTCGACCGCCTGCCCGCCACCATCACGCTCGCCCTCGCCGCCATCGTGGTGGCACTGCTCATCGCGATCCCGCTGGGGTCGTGGGCGGCTCTCCGCGAAGGTCGCATGGCCGACAACGTCATTCGCGTCATCAGCCAGTTCGGCATCTCGGTTCCGGACTTCTGGATGGGCATCCTGCTGATCGGTCTCTTCTCGACCGCGCTCGGTTGGCTTCCGTCGGCGGGGTATCAACCGTTCGCCGACGGTCCGCTCGGTTGGTTCGAGCATCTCGTCCTGCCCGCGGTCACGGTCGGGGTCGTGACCGGCGCGATCATGACGCGGTACGTGCGGTCGTCCGTGCTCGAAGTGGCGAACACGCCGTTCGTCACGACCGCCGAGTCAAAGGGCCTGAGCAAGAAGAAGATCATGCTCGACCACGTGGGCCGCAACGCACTGGTTCCCGTCCTCACCATCTCCGGCATCCAGTTCGCCGGACTGCTCGGTGGCGTCATCGTCGTGGAGGTCGTGTTCGCCTGGCCGGGTCTGGGACTGCTGGTCTACGACTCGGTCGCGGCCCGCGACTACCCGGTGCTGCAGGGCGCCATCCTGCTGATCGCGGTGATCTTCCTGCTCGTGAACCTCGTCGTGGACATCCTCTACGCCGTCATCGACCCGAGGATCCGGTTGTCATGATCCCCACCGCACCCGAAACCCCCGCGGCCACGGACTCGGCCTGGCGACTGCTGCTCCGCAACCGGGCGTCGGTCGCGGGGCTGGTCATCATCGCGGTGGTCGTCCTCGCCGCGATCCTCGGACCGTTCATCGCGCCCTACGGCGCCAACGCGATCGACGTGCCGAATGCACTGCAGGCACCGAGCTGGTCGCATCTGTTCGGCACCGACGACCTCGGCCGCGACGTCTTCTCCCGGGTCGTGCTCGCGGCGTCGGTGAGCCTGCGGGTCGCGGTGATCGCCGTGGCGATCTCGCTGACCGTCGGCGTGATCCTGGGCATGGTCGCGGGATTCGCCGGTGGGGTACTCGACACCGCCCTCATGCGCATCGTCGACGTGGTGTTCTCGTTCCCTGTGCTCCTCCTGGCACTCGCGATCGTCGCGGTCCTGGGACCCGGTGTCACGTCGGCGATGATCGCCATCGGCGTCGTCTACATCCCGATCTTCGCCCGCGTCGCCCGCGCGGACACCTTGCGGGTGCGCCAGACCCAGTACGTGCAGTCGGCCCGCACGATGGGCGTGCGCACCTCCCGCATCCTGTTCAGCCATGTGCTGCCGAACATCTCGGGACCGGTCATCGTGCAGACCTCGATCTCTCTCGCGTTCGCCATCCTGTCGGAGGCGGCACTGTCCTTCCTGGGACTAGGTGTGCAGCCGCCCGACCCGTCGTGGGGCCGGATGCTCTTCGACGCCCAGGGCTTCATCACCACCGCCTGGTGGATGGGCGTCTTCCCGGGCCTCGCGATCCTGTTCACCGTGTTCGCGTTCAACCTGATCGGCGACGGGGTGCGCGACGTGCTCGATCCGCGACAGCGCACACTGCTGCGCAACCGCGGACACGACCGCGGGTCCGCGACCGTTGCGACGGCGAAGCCGAAGCCGGCACGCGCCGTCGCCGAGGACACGGTGCTCGACGTGGAGGACCTCATCGTCGGGGTGGGGCCGCGAGAGATCGTGCACGGCATCAGTTTCACGGTCGCACGCGGCGAGACCCTCGGCATCGTCGGCGAGAGCGGATCGGGGAAATCGCTGAGCGTGCTGTCGGCGACCGGCCTGTTCGACGCCCCGAGCGCCTACGTCCGCGGATCTGCCCGACTCGGCAAGACCGAGATCGTCGGTGCCACCCCGTCGACGCTGCGTGCCCTCCACGGGACGAAGGTCGGGTTCGTCTTCCAGGACCCGTCGTCGAGCCTCAATCCGTTGCTCACCATCGAACAGCAACTCACCGAGGGACCCCGCCGACACCTCGGCCTCAACCGCGCCCAGACGCACGACCGCGCGCTCCAGCTGCTGCGCGACGTGAACCTGCCCGATCCCGAAAGCCGTTTGCGCGCATACCCGCACCAGCTGTCGGGCGGCCAGCGCCAACGCGTGATGATCGCCATCGCCCTCGCCTGCGACCCCGAGCTGCTCATCGCCGACGAGGCGACCACCGCCCTCGACGTGACCACACAGGCACAGATCATCGACCTCGTCGCCGACCTACAGCGCAAACGCGGGATGGCGGTGATCTGGATCAGCCACGATCTCGGGGTGATCGGCCGAATCGCGGACCGCGTGATGGTCATGCGTTCGGGTCGCATCGTCGAAAGCCGAGAGGTGGCAGCACTCTTCGACGACCCGCAGGACGAGTACAGCCAGAAGCTCCTCGACTCGCGGCCGCTGTTGAGCAAGGTCGAGGACCGGGACGCCGGTGTGGGACCGGCGAAGGACGTCGCCGAGAAGCCGGTGCTGCAGGTACGCGGGCTCGGCGTCGAGTACGTGGTGCGCGGACCGACGGGTCGGCACGTGGTGCATGCGATCGACGGGGTGGATCTCGAGGTGGCACGCGGCCGGACCCTCGGCATCGTCGGCGAGTCGGGGTCGGGGAAGTCCACGGTCGCAGGCGTTGTCACCGGGTTGATCACCTCCGGCCAGGGAACGACGGTGACGGGCAGCGTCACGGTCGCCGTCGACGGGCGCGAGGTCGAGGCGGTGGGCGTCCGCGGTGCCGACGAGGCGCTGCTCCGACGCCGGGTCGCGATGGTGTTCCAGGATCCGACTGCGTCACTGGATCCGCGGATGACGGTCGCCGCGTCGATCGCCGAGCCGCTCCGCGCACACGGACTGACGTCCGGACGCGACGAGATGCGGAGTCGTGCGCAGCAATTGCTCGACGACGTCAGCCTCGACGCGTCCTTCCTCGGCCGCTATCCGCACGAGCTGTCCGGCGGACAGCGGCAGCGCGTCTGCATCGCGCGTGCGTTGGCCTCCGAACCGGAGATCCTCATCCTCGACGAGTCGACGGCGTCTCTCGACGTGTCGGTGCAGGCAGGCGTCCTCGACCTGCTGCGCGGCCTCCAGCGCGACAAGGGGCTGACCTTCCTGTTCATCGCGCACGACCTCGCCGTCGTCGAGCAGATCAGCGACACCGTCGCGGTGATGCAGAACGGCAGGGTCGTCGAGGCGGGACCGGCCTCGCAGATCCTGCACGATCCCGGAACCGAATACACCCGCAGCCTTCTCGCCGCGATTCCGCCGGAGGTGCCGCAGCGGGCTTGAGCTCGAGCTACCTGCGAAACGCGGCCTCCGCGGCGCGGAATCCTCCCCGAACGGGCGGCAAAGCGGTCAGCGGATGCGGAAGATGACCGCCCGCTGGACCACGAAGTTGATGACGGTCGCGGTGCCCTGCGCGATGACGAAGGCGATCGCCGAGTAGAGGGCGGTCTTCTCCCACAACGACGACAACCAGCTGTACAGACCCACGTTGACCACGAACGTGACCAGGTAGAGCAGCACGACCGCGATGAAGCGGGCAGCGCTCGGCTCCGCGCGGAAGGTCCAGCGACGGTTGATCAGGTACGCGACGGTGGTGCCGAGGATGAAGCCGAGTGCCTTGGCTACCCAGTCCGGGGTACCGACGATGTACTGCATGAACAGCGTCAGCCCGAAGTCGAGGACCGCCGACCCGGCACCGGTGACGATGAAGCGGATCAGCTGGGTCTTCAGGTCGACATCGGTCGACGCCTCTTCGTCGTCGAAGGGCAACTCGATCGGCATGGGCGCATGCCGCGTCTTGAAGTCCTCGTGATGATGCGGAGGCACTTCACCTGCGGGATCGTGGTTGCCGGAGTCGGGTCGAGACACGCTGACACCCTAGCTCGTTTCGATACGACCCCTCCGCAAGCTCCGGGGTCTACTCAACGAACAGGAGATACGGCTCGTCGCAAGCTCCTCGCCTACTCAACGAGCGGGACCTAGAACTCCTCGTCGACGTCCGAGTCGCGGGCGGCTCGTTCGCCGCGGTCGAGCGAGGCGAGATCGGCGAGGTCCGCGTCGTCGAGGACGAAGTCGAAGAGGTCGGCGTTCTCGACCTGGCGGCCTGCGTGCGAGGACTTCGGCACGACGCTGATGCCGTGCTGCACCGCCCACCGCAACGCGATCTGGGTCGGCGACTTGCCATACTTACGGGCGATCCGCAGGATTTCCGGGTCTCCCAGGACACCTTCCTTGCGGCCGGTCGGATGCCACGCCTGCGCATGAATCCCCTTCTCCGCCATGAATTCGCGAAGCTCGGTGCGCGGCAACGCCGGTGAGCACTGGATCTGGTTGAGCACCGGCCAGCACCCGGTCTCGTCGAAAAGCGTCTGCAGCTGGTGCTGTTTGAAATTCGACACACCGGGCGTACGCACGTAGCCCTCGTCGGCCAGGGTGAGCAACGCCTTCCACGAGTCGACCGTGCGCCCGAGACTCGGACAGGGCCAATGGATCAGGTAGACGTCGATGTAGCCGACGCCGAGTCGGCGGGCACTTTCCTTGGCGGCGTTGATCGCCTCGTCGAACCCCTGGTCACCGCCGCTGAGCTTGGTCTGGATGATGACCTCGTCTCGAGCGACGCCTGAACCGTGCACACCCATGCCGACACTGAGCTCGTTGCTGTAGCGCGGGGCGGTGTCGAGGAGCCGGTATCCCGCCTTGAGTGCGGCGCTGACCGCGCCGATGCACGGCCGGCCGAGCATGTTGTAGGTCCCGAGTCCCACGAGAGGAATCGACTGACCGTTGCTGAGCTCGACCGAGGGGATGTCCACCAGACAAGGATAGGTCGGCAGCGACCCCCGGTCGCTTCGCCGAGACCAAACTGGAAACCGGCAGCGGCACGGAAACTGCTCGGGTACGGCACGAATAGTCGCCGTCCCGAGGTGTACGGGGCGCATGAGTGCCTTTACTGTTCTGAACATGTCTGCCCTCACGTCCAGATCACCGGTGTCGCGCACCACGCGAACACTCGTCTCCGTCGTCACCGGCCTCGGCATGGTCCTGCTCGCACTCGGATCGACCGCGCCGGCACACGCGGATGACGCGGTCTCCGTCGGCATCCCGAACTGGTCCGGTCTCGATGTCACCGAGTACTCCGGCCCCATCCCGGCCAAGGCAGGCACGCTCATCGCCAAGGTTCCGCTCGCCGACGAGCTCAACCTCCCCGCGGCCGGTGACGCCTACCGCATCCAGTACTCGTCGCTGAACCAGCACGGCAAGATGGCGACGGGCACCGGTGCGGTGTTCCTGCCCAAGGGCAAGGCCCCGGCCGGCGGCTGGCCGATCATCTCCTGGGCACACGGCACCGTCGGCATGAACGACGACTGCACGCCGTCGGCCTTCCCGCGCAGCGAGCGCGACCAGAAGTACCTGGGCCACTGGCTCGAGCAGGGTTACGCCGTCGTGGCCGCCGATTACGTCGGTCTGGGCACCCCGGGCCTGATGGCCTACCTGAACGGCGTCACCGCGGCGCACGCGATCGTCGACATCGTCGTCGCCTCGCATCAGATGGATCTGCCCTTCGCCAAGCGCTGGGCGATCATCGGTCAGTCGCAGGGCGCAGCAGCCGCGCTGAACGGCGCTCGTTACGCCACCGAGTTCAGCCGTGGATCGGGTCTGGACTACCGCGGCGTCGTCGCCACCGGCATCCCGGCCAACCTCGAGTACCTGTACCAGAACCTGGGACCGGTCGTCCCGCCGGTGAACCTGCCCGGCGGACTGAACGCCTACACCGCCTACATCCTGGCCGGGTTCAACGACACCCGCCCGGACATGAACATCACCAAGGTCATGACGCCGAAGGGCATCGCACGCCTGGCCGAGGGTCGCACCACCTGCTACCCGATCCTCAAGAAGTCCCTCGCCGGTGACGACGTGCGGACCTGGTTCCGCGCACCGCTGATGTCGATCCCGGGGCTGAGCCCCGCGCTGCACAAGTACATGGCGACGCCGTACAAGGGTTACGACCGTCCGATCTTCCTGGGCCAGGGCCTGCGTGACGTCGATGTGCCGGCACCGTCGGCGCTGTCGCTCTACGCACAGATGAAGGCCAACAACCAGCCCGTCGAGCTGTTCGTCTACCCCGAGGACGACCACTCCAGCGCGGTTCTCGCCTCGATGAAGGACTCCACCCCGTTCGTGGCCCGCATCCTGCGCTGACCCGAGAATCACAGGACGCCTCTGCGGTGTCCGTCGATCTGAGACCCTTTAAGCGATGGGCACAGGATCGATGGGCACCGCAGTTGCTTCTTATGACGACGTCATCATCGGCGCGGGACACAACGGCCTGACCGCCGCCGCCTATCTCGCGCGCGCCGGTCGACGGGTCCTCGTCCTGGAGAAGGCAGACCACGTCGGCGGGGCGACCGTCTCGGCGATGCCCTTCCCCGGTCTCGCTGCCCAGCTGTCGCGGTTCTCGTATCTGGTCTCGCTGATGCCCCGCGAGATCATCACCGACCTCGACCTCGACATCTCGCTGATCCGACGCCGCTACTCGTCGTACACACCGCTGCCGTCGGACCCGACGCGCGGCATCCTCATCGACACCCAGGACGACGACGCGACCGCGGAATCCTTCCGCCGGGTGATCCGTGCCGATCGCGTCGGGGCCGACGCCGTGGGCTATTCCAACGCCGCTTTCATGGCGTGGCAGTCCTTCTACCGCCGCGTCGGCACCATCGCCCAGCGCGTCTTCCCGACCCTCACCGAGCCTCTGCGGACCGCCGCCGACATGCACGAACTCGCGGTCGGCACCGACACCTCCGACGCCGAGCTGTGGGAGGCGCTCACGACGCTCCCCCTCGGCACGCTGCTCGGCCAGTACTTCGACCACGACCTGCTGCGCGGTATCGCCGCCACCGACGGCCTGATCGGCACATTCGCCGACCTCGACGACCCGTCGCTGCGGCAGAACATCTGCTTCCTCTACCACGTGATCGGCGGCGGGTCCGGCGACTGGGACGTCCCGGTCGGGGGCATGGGAGCGGTCTCGGGCGCGCTGTACCAGGCCGCGACGTCGGCGGGCGCCGAGATCTGCACCGGCGTCACCGTGACCGGCGTCGACCCCGCCGACGGAACCGCCGAGTACTCCGACCGCATCCACGGCACACGCACGGTCCGCGGTTCGATGCTCTACGCCGCCTGCGCACCGCAGGTCCTCAACACGCTGCTCGACGACCCGATCGCCTGCGAGGCGCAACCGCGCGGCTCGCAGTTGAAGATCAACCTCCTGCTCGACCGTCTCCCCCGACTCCGCGACGAGTCGGTGTCACCGGAGGCGGCGTTCGCGGGCACCTTCCACATCAACGAGTCCGCGAGCCAGCTCCACGAGGCCTGGCGGCAGGCCTCACGCGGCGAGGTCCCGGAACTACCGCCGTGCGAGATCTACTGCCACACCCTCTCCGACCGGTCCATCCTCGGACCCGAGCTCGACGGCAAACACACCCTCACGCTGTTCGGGCTGCACATGCCGCCCGACGTCTTCGACGAGCCGGGCGCCGTCGAGCACGCGGTGGGCGCGACCTTCGCCTCGCTCAACATGCTCCTGGCCGAACCGATCCAGAATGTCATCGCCCGCGATCTCGACGGCCGCCCGTGTATCGAGACGAAGACGCCGCAGGACCTCGAAGAGGTACTCGGGCTGCCCGGCGGCAACATCTTCCACCAGTCGCTGCGATGGCCCTGGGCCGAGACCGCGACGGAGGTCGGCACCTGGGGCGTGGAGACCCGCCACCCGCGGTTGCTGCTCTGCGGCGCCGGCGCACGACGCGGCGGGGGCGTGAGCGGCATCCCGGGCCGTAACGCGGCGGCGGCGGTGCTGGGACACGCCGAACTCGGCGTGCTGCGGTAGCCCGACACCACAGCGCCGCGAAAGTGCGACGCCTGTCGCAGGTCGTCTCTCATCGTCGGCGCAGGGCGGCCGAGTACTCTCTTCACCGATGTCTACTGAAGAGTTGTTGCCGATCACGACCCGCAAGCTGGTGGGTTGGTCTCGCACCACCCCGATCGAGGGGCACGTGCTGTCCACGCCGTATCCCGAGGTCATCGCCGAGGCGGTCGCCCGCGTCGCCGACGACAACGCGGACAAGCCGGACTACCTCAAGCGCGGTGTCATCGCCCGCGGGCTCGGCCGTTCGTACAACGAGTCCGGCCAGAACAGCGGCGGTCTCACGATCGACATGACCCCGCTGACCAGGATCTACGCCATCGATGAGGAGACCGCGACGGTCGACCTCGACGCCGGCGTCTCCCTCGACACCCTGATGCAGGCCGCGCTCCCGTACGGCCTCTGGGTGCCGGTGCTCCCAGGCACGCGTCAGGTCACCGTGGGTGGTGCGATCGCGCACGACATCCACGGCAAGAACCACCACAGCCAGGGCAGCTTCGGCAACCACGTCGTCGAGATGCAGCTCCTCGTGGCCGACGGTCGCATCCTGACGCTCACCCCGGACGGCTCCGGCGACGACCCGAACGGCGAACTGTTCTGGGCGACGGTCGGCGGCATCGGCCTCACCGGCATCGTGCTGCGCGCGAAGATCCAGATGAAGCGCACCGAGAGTGCCTACTTCATCGCCGACACCGCACGCACCGGGTCCCTGCAGGAAACGCTCGACCTGCACCTGCAGGACGGTTTCGAGGACGGCTACGAGTACGCGTCGGGCTGGTTCGACACCATCAGCGCACCGCCGAAGCTCGGTCGCGGCACCTTCTCGCGCGGCAATCTGGCGCGCGTCGACGAGCTGCCGGAGAAGTACCGCGACAACCCGCTGTCGTTCAACAACAAACCGCTCGTGCGGTTCCCGGACGTCTTTCCGCGCGGGCTGGCCAACAAGCTCAGCTTCTCCGCTGTCGGCGAGGCGTACTACCGGATCGGCCCGCCCAGCGAGGGCAAGGTCAAGAATCTGGCGCAGTTCTACCACATGCTCGACGTGTTCGGTGACTGGAACAACGCCTACGGTCGCGGCGGCGGATTCTGCCAGTACCAGTTCATCGTGCCCACCGGTAACGAGGCCGAGTTCACCAACCTCATCGAGCACATCCAGGCGTCGGGGCACGTCAGCTTCCTCAACGTGATCAAGCTGTTCGGCGACGGCAACAAGGCGCCGCTCAGCTTCCCGTTCAAGGGCTGGAACGTCTGCCTCGACTTCCCGGTCAAGGCCGGGCTCGCCGAGTTCCTCAACGATCTCGACCGTCGGGTGATGGCCATGGGCGGACGCCTCTACACCGCGAAGGACTCGCGGACATCGGCGGCGAACTTCCGCTCGATGTACCCGCGCATCGACGAGTGGATCGCCACGCGGCGTCGGATCGACCCCAACCGGGTGTTCATGTCCGACATGGGCCGTCGACTCGAACTCGCCTGACCCACAACCGGTTCCGACCCTCATACCACCTTTGCGGCCCACCGGCCGCAGACCACCGAAAGCGAGAAGACCCACGATGATGAACGCCGTCGGCGTCCCACAGTCCATCCTGGTCCTGGGCGGGAGCTCGGAGATCGGGCTCGCCATCACCGCCGAGTACCTGAGCAAGGGGCCGGCCCGGGTCATCCTCGCCGCCCTGCCGGGTGACCCGTCCGTCGAGGCCGCGGTCGAGAAGGCCAAGAAGGCCGGCGCCACCGAGGTCAGCGTCATCGACTTCGACGCCCGCGCCACCGACACCCACCGCGACGTGATCGAGAAGGCCTTCGCCGACGGCGACGTCGACGTGGCCATCGTCGCCTTCGGCATCCAGGGCGACGACGAGCAGGCCTGGCAGGACCACGGTCTCGCGGTCGCCGAAGCCCAGATCAACTACACCGCAGCGGTTTCCGTCGGCGTGCTCCTCGGTGAGAAGATGCGCGCCCAGGGCCACGGCCAGATCATCGCGATGAGCTCGGTCGCCGGTGAGCGCGTCCGTCGCAGCAATTTCGTCTACGGCTCCACCAAGGCCGGACTCGACGGTTTCTACCTCGGACTCGGCGAGGCGTTGCGCCCCTTCGGTCCTCGCGTCCTCGTGATCCGTCCGGGTCAGGTCCGCACGCGACTGTCGGCGCACGTCAAGGAAGCGCCGCTGACCGTCGAGAAGGAAGACGTGGGGCGCCTGGCGGTCGCCGCGGCCACCAAGGGCAAGGAGATCGTCTGGGTCCCCGGGCCTTTCCGCTACATCATGATGGTCCTGCGCCACATCCCGCGCCCGATCTTCCGCAAGCTGCCCGTCTAGCAGCCCTCGACGCCGACTGCGATTGCGAGCGATGACGACTTCCGTAAGCGCTGACCGCCAGGACCCCACGACCGCGCCTCAGGAAGCAGACTCCGGTCCGACCACGGCCGCACGCCTGGGCCGGACAGCACTGCTCCTGCTGATGGCGGTGGTGGTCGGTGCGGTGGTGTCGATCATCGGTCTCAAGGCGATCGAGACCGTCAACTGGCCGGCCTTCAACTCGTCGAACGTGACCCGGTCGCTGACGACCGCCGGTCAGGTCCTCGCGATCGCGGTGCTCGTCGTCGTCGCACTGCTGTACCGCTACGGGAAAGGGCGGGTACTCGTCCCGTTCCTGTCGGCGGCGGCGATGTCGGCGTTCGTGACGGTCACCATCGGGATGCCCTTGGGCGCAACGCGTCTCTACCTCTTCGGCCTGTCCGTCGACCAGGAGTTCCGCACCGAGTACCTGACGCGGATGACGTCGAGTCCGCGCCTGGCGGACATGACCTACCCGGATCTGCCGCCGTACTACCCGGCCGGTTGGTTCTGGTGGGGCGGCCGGTTCGCGAATCTGCTCGGCCAGCCCGGGTGGGAGGCCTACAAGCCGTGGGCCATCGTGTCGATGGCGGTGGCCGCGGCGGTCGCCGTCCTCCTGTTCAATCGGATGTTCGGTGCGGATCGCGGGGTGGCACTGGGCCTCGCGGTGACCACGCTGGCGCTGTTGTACGCCTCGCCCGAGCCATACGCCGCGATCCTCGTGATCATCGGTGTGCCGATGATGATCGTCCTCACCTACGCACTGCGGGGACGCACACGCGCCGCCGAGGGGCCGGCCGGACCGCTCCGGGGTTCGACCAGTTGGCCCGCGGTGATCGGTGCCGGTGTCTTCCTGGGCATCTCGGCCGCGACCTACACGCTCTACACCGGCCTGTTCGCGCTGACCGCGATCCTCTTGGCCTGCTACTTCCTCGTCCAGGGCTGGCTCGCCGCGTCCAACAAGGCGACACCGACCCGGACCGTCAAGGCGCACCGCCGCGAGATCGTGGTCGCCGTCATGGGCCGACTCCTCTCGGTGGGCGTCATCGCCGGGCTCATCGCGCTGCTGGTCTGGGCGCCGTATCTGCTGAAGCGTCTGTCCAGCGCCCCGGCCAGCGGCGGAACCGCCGAACACTACCTTCCGGAGCGCGGGGCGACGTTCCCGCTGCCCATGTTCGGGGTCAACCTGGTCGGCGCGATCACGATGATCGGTCTGCTGTGGATTCTCCTGCGTTTCCGCACCCGCACCGTCGCAGTGGCCATGGGCGCCACCGTGATCACGGTGTACCTCTTCTGCCTGCTGTCGATGCTCATGACCGCTTTGGGCACCACCCTGCTGTCCTTCCGGCTCGAGCCGATCCTGGTGGCCGCGCTCGCCGCGGCCGGCGTCTTCGGCGTCGTCGACATCGGCCATTGGGCTGTGGGCAGGTTCGGCGACGTACGCGTCGTCGTGGGCGCGGTGGCCGTGCTCGCCGCGATCGCAGCGGCACAGAGCATCCCCGGTCATCTCGGCACGGAGATCACCACGGCGTACACCGACACCGACGGTTACGGAAAACGCGCAGACGAACGCCCGGCCGGCGCCGAGTCGTATTTCGCCGAGATCGACAAGCTCATCGGCGAGCAGACCGGCCGGCCGGCAACCGAGAACGTCGTCCTCACCGCCGATTTCGGATTCCTGTCGATCTACCCGTACTGGGGCTTCCAGGGACTGACCTCCCACTACGCCAACCCGCTGGCCGAGTTCGACAAGCGCGCCGCGGCCATCGCACGCTGGGCGAAGGCGGAGGACGCCGACCAGTTGGTCCGGCACCTCGACGAGTCACCGTGGAAGGCACCCGATGTCTTCCTGTTCCGGTACAGCTCCGACGGGTACTCCCTCCGCCTCGCCGAGGACGTCTACCCGAACGACCCGAACGTCAAGCGCTACACCGTCACCTTCGATCCCTCGGTCTTCGACGACCCCCGGTTCGAGGTCACCGAGGTGGGCCCGTTCGTCCTCGTCGTCCGGAAGTGATCGATGCGTCTCCCGATCAGCACCGCCCGGCCGCTGGAGATCACGCGCCTCGACGGTGACTCGTCGACAACGTATTTCGTCCACACCGACGTCGTGAACTGGGTGCTGCTGGAACAGGGCGGCGAGCTCACTCTCATCGACGGCGGCTACCCCGGACAGGCCGGGCAGGTCGTCGAATCGATCAACCGGATCGGCCGTCGTCCGGAGGACATCCGCGGTGCGCTGCTGACCCATGCGCACGTCGACCACCTCGGCGGACTCGCGAAACTGCAGGCGCGGTACGGATTCCCGGTCTACATGGATCCCGTCGAGGTCGACCACGCCCGGCGGCACCATCTTCAGCAGGCCAACGCGCTCGACCTCGCGCCACTCGCCGGCACCCGACGCCTGTGGTCCTGGCTCGCGAAGACCACACCTCTCGGGGTGTTGAGTCGGGCCGGACTGTCTGCGGCAGAGTCCTTCCCGGAGAAACTGGACCTGCCGGGGTCACCGATGGCCGTGGCCAGCCACGGTCACACCGACGGCCACAGCTCATACCTGGTCGGCGACGGGCGTGCCCTAGTCTCCGGTGATGCGCTGGTCAGCGGTCACGAGGTGTCGGCGATCGCCGGGCCACAATGCATTCCGTCGCCGTTCCAGCACGATGAGGCCACCGCGCGTCGGAGCGTCGAACGGTTCACCGAACTCGACGCCGAGCTGCTGCTTGCCGGACACGGGCCGCTGTATCGAGGCAGCGTCGCCGACGCGGCTCGCCGAGCGCTGGCGCTCTGAACTGTCGCCGAGCGCTGGCGCTCTGAACTGTCGCCGAGCGCTGGCGCTCTGAACTAGTCGCCGAACCCCACGAACGTGGCGGCTTCCTCGACCGTCTTGCGTTCGGAGACCACCGAATTGGCCGGGAACGTCTCATCCGGCCAGCCCAGCGCGATGCTCTTCATGATGACCTGGTCATCCGGTATCCCGGCATGTTCCCGGACCACGGGCGACTGCATGATGCCCTGGCTGTTGATCACCGCACCGAGACCGCGGGACCAGGCGGCGTTCACCAGCGCGGTGGAGACCGCTCCGCAGTCGAAGGGGGTGTCGTCGCTGCCGTCCAGGATGCGGTCGTAGGTCACGATGACACAGACCGGGGCATCGAACTGGCGGAATCCCCGTAGGACCCAGTCCTGTCGCATCTCCATGTCCTCGCGAGCGATGCCCATGGCGGTGAACAGCTGCTTCGCGACGCCCACCTGGCGATCACGATGGACGCCGGTGAACTTCTCCGCCCCGGTCCGGAACTCGCGGGAGTGCGGCACCCCCGCAAGGTTGCGTTCGGTGTTGCCCGCGCGGATACGATCGAGTGGTTCACCGGTGATCACGAAGAAGTTCCAGGGCTGGGTGTTCATGGAGGACGGCGCCCGCATGGCGAGCGCGAGGATCTCCTCGATGAGTTCCCGGGGCACGGGCTCCGGTGTGAAGCCGCGGATGCTGCGCCGCCCCAGGATCACGTCGTCGAACTGCATCGCTCCCTCTCGTCGGGCGATCCGGCCTACCGATTCGTCCTCACCCTACTGTTACCCCCGCCACGTTCTCGCCATCCGACGGTGCCGCCGCATCGAACAAAGGGTAGCTTTACCTGAGTTCATTTCCCGGGGCCGGAGGAGGGGCCGAGTCCCGCACGAGCCGCATCCGTGGTCACCCCCGCCACCTGGGGAGTTCGAGACATGACCGGCGACAAACACCTGGATGCCCTTCTGTCCACCCCGGCCGGATCATCCGAGTCCGCGGCGCCGACCGTCGCCGCCCGGTGGCGAGCCATCGCCCGCAGCCGCGACGACGCGGCCGCGATCCGCACTCCGGAGCAGTCGATCACCTTCGCGCAGGCGGCCACGCGAGTGGACGACCTCGCCCGCGCAATCCTCGACACCACCCCGACCGACAGCCCGGTCGCCGTCGAGATCGAATCCGACATCGACTCGGTGATCTCCATGCTCGCGGTCTGGTGCGCCGGACGTTCGCTCGTCATGGTCGATCCGTTCCTGCCCGATGACCGCCGCGCGAACATCCTGGAACTGTCCGGGGCACATCTCCTCGCCCCGGCGACTGTCGTCGATCACGAACTTCACGAGACCCGTGTCGTCGAACCCGCCCCCGATGATCCCGCGGTCCTGCTGTTCACCTCCGGGTCCACCGGCACCCCCAAGGGCGTGGTGCTCGCGCAGCGAACACCCGTCAACCACGCGCGTGACGGCCGTCGGTTCATGGAGCTCGGCCCCGACGACCGCGCGGCCGTGCTACTGCCGCTGAGCTTCGGCGGCGGGCTCGACGCGCTCGCGATGAGCGTCCTGAACGGCGCGACGATGCTGCTGTGGGATGTCCGGCGCCGCACCACCACCGGGTTACGGGACTGGCTGTCCGCCGAAGGCGCCACCACCGCGCACTGCACGCCGTCACTGCTCCGGTCGTGGCTGGGCGAGCTCGACGCCGAGGATGCCGTCGATTCCCTACGCCTGTTGTCGACCTGCGGTGAGCCCGCACATCGCACGGACGTCGAACTCGCGCGGAACACGATCCTCCCTCGGGGCGTGTTCTGCTGCTGGGCAGGCGCATCCGAGGTCGGCAACCTCGCTTTCAATCTCTTCCCGCCGGAACGCGAGGTCGAAGACGGCGCGATCCCGGTCGGCATCCCGGCGTCGGACAAGTTCGTCCGCATCGTCGACGAGGACGATCGGGATCTACCAACGGGGTCGACCGGCGAGGTCATCGTCGAATCAGCGAACATCGCCTCCGGATATCACGCGAATCCGGAGCTGACCGCGGCTCGCTTCACCTCGCTGCCCGACGGCCGCCGGCGTTATCGCACCGGCGATCTCGGCCGTCTCGACGAGAACGGTGCACTCGCACTGCTCGGTCGCGGTGACGATGCGATCAAGGTCCGCGGTTACCTCGTCGAACCCCTCGAGGTCGAGTCCGCGCTGCGCTCGCTGCCCTGGACCACCGACGCCGTCGTCACCGCCGACCGGGAGGAGGGCCGGCTCACCGCGCACGTGGCCGTCGACCCGCAGAAGTGGTCGCCGTCGCCTGCCGAGATCCGCCACGAACTCGGGAAGACACTGACACCGTGGATGATCCCGCGTGACATCGTCGTGGTCTCGGAGATCCCGCGCAACGAGCGGGGCAAGGTCGACCGCGGTGCCCTGCCGCCTCCCCCTCCACGTCCGACGCCCGAGCGTCCGCGCGGACTCACCGAGATGGCGCTGCACCGCTTCTGGGGCGAGATTCTCGGTCTCGAACCCCAGTCCTTCGGTCGCCACGACGACTTCGTGAAGCTCGGCGGCGACTCACTCGCTGCTGCGAAGATGCTCTCCGAGGTTCAGCATCACCTCCAGTTGGAGGTGAACACCGCCATGCTCGCCGAGGCACCGACGATCGCGCAGTTCGCGCAGCGGATCGAGGCGGCCGCGAAGGAGCGGTCCAAGAACGCGACCGGCGCCACGCTGATCCCGCTACGGAAGGGGCACGGCGACCCCATCTTCCTGATCGCCGGGGCCGGCAGCCTCGCGACGAGCCTGACACCGGTCGTCCGCGCCCTCTCCGGCGACCGCCCGGTCTACGCCATCCAGTCGAGGGGCGTCGAAAAACACGGCCGTGCAGATCATTCCGTACGCGCCGCGGCGCGTCGTGCCATCGCCGACATCCGCTCGGTGCAACCCCATGGCCCGTATCAGATCGGCGGCTACTCGCTGGGCGGGTTCATCGCCGTCGAGGTCGCCGCTCGCCTCACCCGGGCCGGCGAGACCTGCCATCCGGTCGCGGTGCTCGACTCGGTCATCGACCCGGTGCTGGCGCAACGCCTTTCCGGGAACGCGCCGAACGTCGCACAGCGCGTCCGGGACTCGTTGCGCTCGTTGACCAAGACCGAAGAGACGCTGCCGGACCGTACCGGGACCGAGGAGAAGAAGCCCGCCGGCTCACCGGTCCAGCGCGTCGTGCAAGAGATCGCCCTCAACGCCCTCGTCCTCACCGCGGGACTCGTCCCGTTGTCGACGCCGGTGCAGTGGGTCGTCTTCTTCCGCCTGGGCACCAGGATGATCCGCCGTCACCGGCCCAGTCCCTACTCGGGCCCGATCACGGTGGTGAAGGCGCGCACCAACACCGACGATCCCGCGCTGTGGAGTCACTTCACCTCGGGCAGAGTGGAATTCCTCGACATCGACGGTGACCACATCTCGATGATCCGGGCGCCGCACGCCGCGGAGACCGCGCGGGCGCTCGACGAGATCATCGGCGACGGGGCACCCTGAACGCAGATGTCGCGGAACGTGTCGCCAGCCGCCACGTTTCGCGACATCTACGCGCTCGCCGGTCAGCCACCTTCGGCAGCCTTCTTGATGCCGGCCAGTCGGCGATCCCATCCGCGCGCGATGGTGTCCAGGTGCCGGGCCACCCGCGAGAGCTCCGAACCGACCGCCTCGTAACGGATTTCGCGTCCGGCGCGGGACGCGGTGACCAGACCCGCCTCGGTCAGGATCTTGAGATGTTTGGCGATCGCCTGACGGCTGATCGGCAACTCGGTGGCAAGAGTCGAGGCCGACGCCGGTTCGGTTCCCAGTCTGACGAGGATCTGCCAGCGGCTCTCGTCGGCGAGGGCACCGAAGATCTCGACCGGAGCGACCTCAGGCATCGGAGCCGCTCGTCAGGTGAGTACGTGCGAGTTCGAGCTCGATCTTCCAGCCTTCGACGTTGCCGTCGAATCTGGCGCGTCGTTCCGCGTCCGAACCGGACAGCGAGGCGAAACCCGACTCGACGACCCTGAGGGTCACCCCGGAACCGGAATCGGTGATCCAGAACTCGACCAACGTCGACTCCGAGTCGGGATCGGTGGCGTCGGCAAGCCATCGAAAGGCCGCGTAGCGCGGCTCGTCGAGTTCCACCGTGCGAAAGACGAAGGCGCCGTGGACCGGATCGTGCACCGTCGACAGGTCCCCGTCGCGGTCGATCCGGTGTTCGGTGATCGCGTTGTCGTTGATGTACCAGCCCGGTTCGCTGACGAGCTGCCAGACGCGCTCGGCGGTCGCCTCGATGTCGATCTCCCGCTCGATCCGGTCGAGGTCCTCATCGATTGCCGCACTGGTTGTCTCGGGATCGGTCGCACTCATGACGCCTCCTGGGCCGCTTCGAATGATGCAACCCAATGGTTGCACCAATATCCGCGACTTGCAACCTTTGGGTTGCAAAAGGGGGCTCAGGCCGCGATCTCCGCGAGTCGCCGGATCGCGAACTCGTAGCCGCGGATGCCGTACCCCGCGATGACGCCGGCCGCGAGGGGCGAGACATAGGAGTGGTGGCGGAAGGCCTCACGCTTGTGCACGTTGCTGATGTGGACCTCGAAGATCGGCACACCGGGCACCACCAGGGCGTCGGCGAGGGCGACGGACGTGTGGGTCCACCCACCGGGGTTGATGACGATGCCGCTGATCTTCCCGACCGACTCGTGAATCCAGTCGATCATCTGGCCCTCGTGATTGGTCTGCGCCGCACGCAGGCCGAAACCGAGTTCCGACGCCGTCCGCTCGGCGAGGTCGACGACGTCCTCGAGCGTCTCGGAGCCGTAGATCGCCGGCTCACGGGTACCCAGGGTGTTCAGGTTCGGCCCGTTGAGCAGCAGGATCGGCAGCGGCTCGGGACCGGCCGAATCGGACGTGGAGTCGGACATGGGTTCACCATAGTCGCCGGACCCCGGCGCACCTGCGGCGTCGCGCAGGGTGTCGCCTCACCGACCGGGGCGAGACACCGCAAGGGCTACCATCTCTCTTTGTGCCAGCGCAGACCGTTCGACGAGCGAGGATCGTCGCCATAGTCACCGGCCTGCTCGGGTTCCTGCTCGCGCTCGCCACCCCGCTGATGCCGGTCGAGCAGAAGACCGCGGAGATCAACTGGCCCCAGAACGGGCAGATCGGTTCCGTCGCCTCCCCGCTCATCGGCTACACGCCCGTCGACCTCGACGTCACGATCCCGTGCACGGCCATCGACGACCTCCCACCCGGCGGTTCGGTCGTGCTGTCGACCACGCCGAAGCAGGCGGAGAAATCCGCCGAACGCGGCCTCTTCATCCGTAAGACGGGTGCCGCCGATGCCCCCGCCGACCGCCAAGGCGTCGAGGTGGTCATCCGTAATGTCCCGCTGATCTCCGCCAGGCTCCAGGACATGCGCGCACAGGACTGCCGCGAGATCGTCGTCCACGCCGATTCCGACGCGGTGACCGCCGAATTCGTCGGCATGACCGACGATGCCGGGGAACCGCTCGAGGGGACCACCGAGGACAAAGAGGCCTTCAAGAACTCGCCCGACCAGCGGCCGCAGGTCACCGGCCTCTTCACCGACCTGTCCGGGCCCGCGTCCGAGATCGACGGTCTCGACGCACATGTTACCGTCGACTCCCGCTACAACACCGCGCCGACCCTCTCCAAGTGGCTCGTCATCATCGTCGGAGTGGCCGCGACGCTGCTCTCACTCGCGGCGCTGGCCACCCTCGACGCAACCGACGGCCGCAAGCACCGTCGCATCTTCCCCGCCCGCTGGTGGCGCCTCAACTCGCGCGACTATGTGGTGATCGGCGCACTGATCCTGTGGCACATCGTCGGCCCCAACACCTCCGACGACGGTTACCTCCTGACGATGTCGCGGGTCGCACAGGACACCGACTACACCGCGAATTACTTCCGCTGGTACGGCGCGCCCGAGGCCCCGTTCGGCTGGTATTACCAGGTCTTCGGACTGCTGAGCCACGTGTCGGTCGCCAGCCCCTGGATGCGCCTGCCGGCACTCGCCTGCGGAATCCTGGTGTGGCTCATCGTGAGTCACGAGGTGATCCCGCGGCTGGGCCGGGCTGCTGTGACCCGCCCGATGGTGGCCTGGACAGCCGCGTTCACCTTCCTGGCCTGCTGGTTCCCGTTCAACAACGGTCTGCGTCCCGAGCCGATCATCTGCCTCGGCGCGCTGCTCACCTGGTGCTCGGTGGAACGCGCCATCGCCACCGGCCGATTGCTCCCCGCCGCGGTGGCCTGCACCGTCGGCGCGTTCAGCCTCGCCGCCGGTCCGACCGGCCTGCTCGCGGTCGCCGCACTGATCGCCGGTGCCCGACCGATGATCATGGCGCTGATCAAGCGCGCCCGGGTCATCACCGGCGACTCGACGTCGCGCCGCGCGCTGAGGTGGTCCTACGTCGCGCTCATCGCCCCGATCCTGGCCGCCGGCAGTTTCGTCGCCTTCGTGGTGTTCTCGAACCTGACCCTGCGCTCGTTCTCCGAGGCATCGAGCATGAAGACGGCACTCGGGCCTTCGATGAACTGGTACAACGAGATGGGCCGCTACTCGCTGCTGTTCGCGTTCTCCGCCGACGGCGACATCGCCCGGCGCTTCGCCGTCCTCGCGATGATCCTCGGACTCGTCGTTTCCGCCGCGGTTCTGATCCGCAAGAACCGCATCCCTGGCACCGCCATCGGACCCACCCGCCGCATCGTCGCGATCACCTTCGCCTCACTGGTGTTCCTCATGTTCACGCCGACCAAGTGGACCCACCACTTCGGCGTCTTCGCCGGTATCGCTGCCGCGCTGGCCGCCATCGCCGCGATCGCCGCCAGCCAGCAGTCGATGCACTCACGACGCAACCGCACTCTGTTCTGTGCACTCGTCCTGTTCATCGGCGGGTTGGCGTTCACCGCGCCGAACTCCTATTACTACTACTCCGCGTGGGGCATGCCCTGGGCCTACGAGCAGGTGAAGATCGGCGGGGTGATGCTCGGCAGCGTGTTCCTGTACGCCGCGCTGGCACTACTCCTCCTCGCGCTGTGGTTCCACTTCCGGGAACCGTTCACCGGCACCGACCCACACTCCCCCGACGGGGATCCCACCAGGCGGGCGGACACCTCCGACCGGCGTTGGTACCGACGCGTGTCCGCGTCGATGGCCGCCGCACCGCTCGCCTATCTCGCGATGGCCGTCGTCGTCTTCGAGATCGTCACCGCAGTGTTCGCCGGCATCCACCAGTCGTCGTCGTACTCGGTGCCGCGCTCCAATCTGGCCGCGCTCGCCGGCAAGCCGTGCGGCATGGCCGACAAGGTGTGGGTCGAAGGAGACCCCAACCGCGACATGCTGCGGCCCGTCGACGGGTCGCTGGGCAACCCGCTGGGCGGACCGGCCCCTGCACCCGGGACCTCGCCGAAGACGGTCGGCTTCTCCCCCGACGGTGTGCCGCTGGACCTGGCGTCGACGGCCAGTGAGGGCTCGCTGGGTGTGTTGTCCGGCAACGTGTGGGCCGACCCGAAGATCGTCAACTCCAATCCCGGCGGCACCGGTGGCGGTGAACTGGCCGAACCCGGGGTCAACGGCAGCAGCGCCGCGTTGCCGTTCTTCCTCGACCCGAACACCACTCCGGTCATGGGTAGCTACTCCAAGCTCGACCAGGTCCCGGCCCGGCTCACCTCCGGCTGGTACGCCCTCCCGGAGGACTGGCGCGACCGTCCGCTGCTGACCATGTCGGTGGCCGGCGAATACGACAACCCGAACGTGATGCTCGAGTACACCGCCGACCCCATCGGACCGGACACCAAGGACGCCGACCTCACCGCCGCCGGCGAGACCGAACTCATCGACCCCGGCCCACGCCCGGCCTGGCGGAACCTGCGCTACAACACCAGCGAGCTGCCGGCGGACACCACCGCGGTCCGCATCGTCGCCACCGACGACAACCTCAACGAGGACCGCTTCATCGTCCTGACCCCGCCGCGTGTCCCGCAGATGAGGACGCTGCAGGACGTCGTCGGCAGCACCGACCCGGTGCACGTGGACTGGACGTCGGGTCTGGCCTTCCCGTGCCAGCGGCCGTTCACCCACGATGCGGGCGTCGCCGAGATCCCCCAGTGGCGGATCAAGCCGGGGTCGGATCTGGCGGCCGCGGTCTCGGCATGGCAGAACTACTACGGCGGCGGCCCGCTCGGCTGGATCGACGTGTCGCAGCAGCCCACCGCCCTGCCGACGTATCTGATGGCCGACATCGGCCGCGACTGGGGCGCGCTGGAGCGCTACGAGCCGTACGGCGGCGTGGACAGCCTCGCCGACATCGACACCGGCACGGAGACCCGCAGCGGTCTGTGGAGCCCGGCGCCGCTCCGGCACTGACCCTTCGATACGCCCTTCGCAAGCTCCGGGCTACTCAGGGAGCGAAGCCGGTGTCTGCTCCCTGAGGTGCGAGCGGAGCGAGCCACGAAGGGTGGGCGCTAGGTGGCCGGGTGTCGGTCGCATACGATCAAGCACCGTGCCTGTGACAGCTCCGACGTCCCGTGTTTCCGCACATACCGCTCGTCTGATCGCGATCGTCGCGGGTGTTCTCGGCGTCGTGCTGTGCGCTCTGACGCCGCTGCTGCCGGTGAAGGCCACCGACGCCGACATCACCTGGCCCGCAGGTCAGCAGCTCGCCGCCGAGACGTCGTCGGTGATGGCGCCACTCATCGCGCAGACCCCGCAGACGCTCGACGCCCGCATCCCGTGTTCCACGCTGGCGAGTGCTCGCAACGGCGTCGTCCTGTCGACGATGCCGGTGAGCGCGCCGAAGTCGAAGGGTTCGTCGCTGTGGGTGACGAAGTCCGATCAGGCCGTCACGGTCACCTTCCGCAACAGCGTCGCGGCCACCGCGCCCCGCGCCGATCTAGACCGTTGCCGCGAGCTGCACATCTTCTCCGCCCCGAGCGGACCCGGCGCCCAGTTCGTCGGCCTCGGCGACTCGACGGTCTTACCGCCCGAGAAGCGCCCGCAGGTCGCCGGCATCTTCAGCGAGCTGAGTCCCGAGCAGGCCCGCGCCGCGGCCGCCGCCGGTATGTCGGTCTCGATCGTCGTCGACAACCGGTACGAGTCCTCGCCGACGGTCCTGAAGATCATCGTGATGGTCCTCGCCGTGATCTCGGTGATCGTGGCACTGGTCGCCCTGGCCCTCCTCGACCGTATCCAGGGCTATCACCGCCGGATCGGGGCCCGGACCCGCGTCTGGTGGCACTCCCTGAAGCCGCGCGCCGCCGACCTGGTCGTGACGGCGATCCTGCTGGTCTGGCTGTTGCTCGGGGCCGGTTCGCCCGACGACGGCTACATCCTCAACATGGGCCGCACCGCCGACGGGTTCGGCTATCTGGCGAACTACTACCGCTTCTACGGCATCCCCGAGGCGCCGTTCGACTGGTATTACAGCTTCCTCTCGACGTGGTCGTCGATCTCGCCGTCGATCCTGTGGATGCACATCCCGGCCCTCGTCGCCGGCCTCGTGTCGTGGTTCGTGCTCAGCCGGGTGCTGCTTCCGCGTCTGGGCCCGGCGGTGCGTCGCAGTTCCTGGGCCACCTGGGCCGCCGCCCTGACGTTCACCGCGTTCTGGCTGCCGTTCTGCAGCGGCCTGCGCAGCGAGGGCATCATCGTCCTCGGCTCCCTGTTGACCTGGTGGGCAGCCGAATACGCCATCTCCACCCGACGCCTCCTGCCGGCGGCGCTCGCCGCCGCGCTCGCCGGGTTCACCCTCGCGCTGGCTCCGCACGGCGTCGTCGGCGTCGCGATCCTGCTCGTCGCCGCCCGTTCGCTGCTGCACATCCTGCTCCGACGACGCAACGAGTTCGGCGGTTCGAGATGGACCTCGACTGCGGCGCTCGTCGCCCCGATCGCCGCCGCCGGGATGGTCGTGCTGGTCATCGTGTTCCGGGATCAGACGCTCGCGACGGTGCTCGAGGCCATCAAGCTCCGCTACACCGTCGGCCCGGTGATCTCCTGGCACCAGGAGTTCCTGCGCTACTACTTCATCTCGGTCGTCACCGACGACGGTTCGCTGACCCGCCGCGTACCCCTGCTCCTTCTTCTCGCCGGACTGTTCGTCGTGGTCGCGGTGATGCTGCGGCGCACCCGGATTCGCGGCGTGGACCCCGGTCCGGTGTGGCGTCTCGTCGGCGCAGTGGGTGTGACCCTGCTGCTGTTCGTGTTCACCCCGACGAAGTGGACGATCCAGTTCGGCGTCCTCGCCGGCCTCGCGGCGGCGATCTCCGCAGCCGCAACCCTCGCCGTCGCCCAATCGGCGGCACGGTCCGCCCGCAACCTGACCGTCTTCGTCTCGGGTCTGTTGTTCGCGATGGCCGCGGCGATGGCCGGTTACAACTCGTGGCCGTTCGCCTACGAGTACGGCATCTCCTGGTTCGACCGTGCGCCCGTCATCGCCGGCTACGGGGCGTCCACGCTGTTCCTGATCCTCGCCGTCCTGGCTGCCGCCCTGGCGGTCTGGCAGCATCTCCGACTCGATTACGTCACCAATCGCGGTCTCGCGCACAGCGACACGGGCCCCGGTGAGACCCGCGCAGACCGGCGTCGCCTGTTCCTCGCGTCCTCGCCGATCGCGGTGATCGCCGGACTCCTCGTCGTCGTCGAGATGCTGCTGTTCGTCAAGGCCGCCGTCACCCGCCATCCGGCGCCGACGGTGCTCACCGAGAACCTGAACACCCTGCGCGGCAACCCCTGTGGACTCGCCGACGAGGTGCTCGTCGAAGTCGATCCGAACGCGGGCATGCTCACCCCCGCCGGCGGCGCGTCGGCGACCGAGGCACTGCGCGGGGAGAACCCGGTCGGCTTCTCCCCCAACGGCATCCCCGGCGACCTGCAACCCGAACCGGGGAGCCAGCGGCCGGGCCAGATGAACGTGTCGGCGAGCATGGCGCGCCCGTTCGCCATCACCGGCGGACTCGGCTCCGGGACCACCGGCGGCCGCGGCCCCGAAACCGTCAACGGGTCCAACGCCAAGCTTCCCTTCGGACTCGACCCCGCCACGACGCCCGTACTCGGCAGCTACGGGTACAACGGCGAGGCGCGCCTCACGACGGGTTGGTACGACCTGCCCGCCGACCGGGCCGCGTCGCCGCTGCTCGTGTTCAGCACCGCCGGCGCCGTCTCGACCATCGACACCTTCGGGGTGCGCAACTTCGGGCAGAAGATGGTCGTCCAGTTCGGCCGGCCCGGCCCGGATGGTGAGTTCGAGCAGGTCGGCCCGGACATCCTGCCCTTCGACCCCGGGCCGGTGATCCTCAACCGTCCGTGGCGCAACATGCGGGTGCCGATGGCGGCCGCCCCGCCGGCTGCGACCGTGATGCGACTGTCGTTGCAGGACAACAATCTCGGCGACAAGCAGTTCATCGGGATCACGCCTCCGCGCGCGCCGCAGCTGCAGACCCTGCAGGAGGTCGTCGGGACGACGGCGCCGACCTTGATCGACTTCGGGGTGGCCTCGCACTTCCCGTGCCAACAGCCGATGGGTGTCTCGAACGGCGTCGCCCAGGTGCCGCAGTGGCGGATCCTGGGTGACTACCCGCTGACCAACTCGCAGTCCAAGACCTGGCAGGCCGGGGTCGACGGCGGCCTGCTCGGTATCTCGGAGGCGACGACCTCGGCCCAGGCCGTGTCGACCTACCTCAAGGACGACTGGGTTCGTGAATGGGGCGCCCTGGAGAAGCTGACGCCACTGGTACCCGACGCACCGAACGCACAGATCGACACCGCACAGACGACGCAATGGGGCTGGTCACGCGCCGGCTCGATCAGGGTGGAGCCCGAATCCCATGAGTGAACCCAACCCCACGAGCACGACCCCGAAGGCCGATGAGCGACCCGGGCGCGACCACCGCACCGCGAAGATCGTCGCGGTCGTCACGGGTCTGCTGGGTTTCCTGCTCGCGATCGTCACGCCGATCCTGCCGGTGAACCAGACCACCGCCGAACTCGAGTGGCCGCAGGGCGATTCGGTCTCGGATGTGGCGGCGCCGCTGGTGGCCTTCGTCCCGATCGACATGGACATGTCGGTGCCGTGTTCGCTGGCCGCCCGCCTGCCCGCGCAGGGTGGGGTCCTCCTGTCGACGACACCGGAGGGCGGGCAGGACGATTCCGCCCGCGGCCTCTTCGTCCGCGCCACCGCCGACACGCTGACGATGATCGACCGCAATGTGGTGCTCCTCAACACCGATCGCGCGGCGGCGCAGGCGAACCCGAACTGCCGGATCGTGATGCACGCCGACGGCGAGGGCGTCGACGGCCGTTTCGAGGGACTGCCCGCACCCGAGTCCGCCGACGGTGGCCTGAACGAGTTCGCCATCCCCGACCACGAGATGCGGCCGCAGATCGTCGGCGTCTACAGCGACCTGCCCGCGGACGTGTCCCGCGACGGGTTGTCGCTGCGTGCCACCATCGACACCCGCTACGTCACCTCGCCGACGCCGGTGAAACTCGCGGCGATCGTGGTCGGCATCGTGATGACGATCCTCTCGCTCATCGCTCTCGGTGTCCTCGACAGTCGGGACGGGCGGGCCCACAAGCGTTTTCTGCCGACCGGTTGGTGGACCATCCGCCCGCCCGACGTCGCGGTGTTCGCGATCCTGGCCTTCTGGTGGTTCGCCGGTGCCAACACCTCCGACGACGGTTACAACTTCACCGTCGGCCGCATCACCAGCGAGGCCGGCTACGCAGACAACTACTTCCGCTACTTCGGCGTCCCGCAGGACCCGTTCGGCTGGCATTTCCAGGTCATCTCGGCGATGTCGCACATCAGCGTCGCCGCGCCCTTCATGCGCCTGCCCGCCTTCCTGCTGGGCCTGCTCGGCTGGTGGCTCATCAGCCGCGAGGTGATCCCCCGTCTGGGCCGCGCCGTCCGCAACAGCACGCCCGCGGTGTGGTCGGCGGCGTTCGTCTTCCTCGCGATCTGGTTGCCCTTCAACAACGGTCTGCGCCCGGAGCCGGCGGAAGCCGTGGGCGCACTGCTCACCTGGTGCTGCGTGGAACGCGCGATCGCGACGCGGCGCCTGTTGCCGTACGCGGTCGCGGTGGTGACCGCGGCGTTCACCCTCGCTCTCGCCCCCGGCGGCTTGATGGCAGTCGCCGCGCTGCTCGCCGGCATCCGGCCGATCGTGAAGACCCTCGTTTCCCGGCGTCGCCGCGACGGGCTGCTGCCGATGCTCGCGCCGATCCTGGCCGCGGGTACCGCGGTGCTCTACCAGATCTTCTTCGATCAGCCCCTGGCCCCGCTGATCGCGGGTAACAAGGTCGCCTCCGATGTGGGGCCGACACTGGAGTGGTGGCAGGAACCGATCCGGTACTACTACCTGATCCTGCCGACCGCCGACGGCACCCTCGCGCGACGCTTCGGCGTGCTGGCGATGATCCTCTGCCTGTTCGTCGTGCTGCTGCGCCTGCTGCGCCGTGAGCATCCGAACGGTGTTGCGCGGGCCCCGATCTGGCGGCTGATCGCGGTCACTCTCGGCACCATGTTCTTCATCGCGTTCACCCCGACCAAGTGGACCCACCACTTCGGCGTCTACGCGGGCATCGCCGCCGGTATCGCCGCCGCGGCGGGCGCGATGATGGCTCCCGCGGTGCTGCGGTCGCGTCGCAACCGCACCTTCTTCGCGGCCGCCGTGCTCGCGATCACCGGGATCTCGTTCGCCGGCACCAACGGCTGGTGGTTCGTCGGCAGCTACGGGGTGCCGTGGTGGGACCGTCCGCCGGCGGTCGGCGGGATCAACGTCGCGTGGTTCATCCTTCTCGCGGCGGTGGTCACGGCTCTGGCCGGCCTGTGGTTCCACTTCCGCGACGACTTCGTCGACGAGCAGACCCGGACCCGTGGTGGTGACCGGTGGTACTCGAAGCTCAAGTTCTCGCCGTTGCCGGTGATCTCCGGCCTGATGGTGCTGTTCATGGTCGCCTCGTTCCTGAAGGGTGCCTACGAGCAACGGGATTCGTGGTCCTGGATGAAGTCCAATGCCCGTGCCCTGACCGGTAATTCATGCGGTCTGGCCAACGACGTCCTCGTCGAGGCCGATCCGACGGCGGGCCTGCTCCCACCGGCAGCGGTGAACGGGCGGCCGGCACCCGGTGTGGCCCAAGCACTCTCGGGCTCGGACTCGACCGGCTTCACCCCCAACGGGGTTCCCGACAAGCTGTCGGTGGATGCCACCGAGAGCAACGACTCCGCCACGACCAGCGCGCAGAACACCGCGCAGACCGGTGCCGGTGCGGACGAGTCCGCCGACTCGTCGTCGGCGCAGGGTGGCACCGAGGGCGGCCAGGGCGCACGCGGCATCAACGGGTCGACGGTCCGACTGCCGTTCGGGCTGAACCCCGCCGCCACACCTGTTCTCGGCAGCTACGGCTCGCCGTCGGGCACCGCCTCGCTCACCACGGACTGGTACCAACTGCCGGAACGCTCCGACGACGCTCCGCTGCTCACCATGGCGGTCGCCGGATCGGTCGAGGCCGTCGACGGCATCGGTGTCGTCCATGCGGGCCAGAAGGTGGTCGCACAGTTCGGTCGCGTCGGGGCCGACGGCCGCGTGGTGCGGACGGGCCAGATGTTCCCCATCGACATCGGTGAGGTCCCCACGTGGCGCAACCTGCGGTTCCCGCTGGCCGATTCGCCGGCGCAGTCGACCGTGGTGCGCATCCTGGTCGAGGACACCGCGGCGGCGTCGTCGGAGTGGGTGGCCATCACCCCGCCGCGCGTCAGCAGGCTGGCGACGCTCGACGAGGTCGTCGGCCGGACCGACCCGGTGTTCATCGACTGGCTGCCCGGACTGGTCTTCCCCTGCCAGCAGCCGATGAAGGTGCGGCACGGTGTGCTCGAGGTGCCGAAGTGGCGGATCATGCCAGACGCGGAGGCCACCCGGAAGAACAGCCAGACCTGGATGTCGGGCACTGCGGGCGGACCGTTGGGCATCACCGAGGCGATGCTGCGTCCCACGCTGCTTCCGACGTACCTGCGCAACAACTGGGGGCGGGACTGGGGCGGCCTGCAGCGGTTCACCGAGATCATCCCGGCGCCGCCCGCCGAGATCGAGCTCGGCGAGGCCCGACGGTCGGGGCTCTACGACCCCGCGCCGATGCGATCGAGCGGTTACTGACCGGTTCTGACCTGTGCTGATGGGAGTGTCGCGGTGGTACCCGTGGCACTCCCATCGAAACCTGTCGACCCCGGTTCGTTACGGCACCGTGATGTCCGATCTCGGTTGCGTCACTCATCGGTTGCAACCCTCGCTCTTGCGGCGACGGGGAGCCTAGCGTCGTGTCATGAGTAAATTCACGGCACCAGGACTGAGCACGGAATCGGCCGATGAGGTGGCCGGGATCCTGCAGGAGCGTCTCAGCGCGCTGAACGACCTGCATCTCACCCTCAAGCACATCCACTGGAATGTGGTCGGCGCGAACTTCATCGGCGTCCACGAGATGATCGATCCGCAGGTCGAACTCGTCCGCGGTTACGCCGACACCCTCGCCGAGCGCATCGCGACCCTCGGCTCGTCGCCGAACGGCACAGCGAAGGCGATCGAGGCCGACCGCTCGTGGAGTGACTACTCCATCGGTCGCGACACCGCCCAAGCCCACCTCGGCGCCCTCGACCTCGTCTACGACGGTTTCATCACCTCGCACCGCAACGCGATCGAGAAGATCGGTGAGCTCGACCCGATCACCGAGGACGTCCTGATCGGCCAGACCGCTGAACTCGAGAAGTTCCAGTGGTTCGTCCGCGCCCACCTCGAGAGCTACACGGGCGAACTGAAGCACTCCGGCGCCAGCGGCGAGAAGGAAGCTGCAGACGCCGCACGCTGATCGTCAGACCCGGTGTGGGGCCGTCCCCCGGCCTCACACCGAAACCGCGGTCGCGACCGCCCCCACCACCAACTCGCGGCCGCGGTTTCTCCTCCCACCCGGACACACTGCGAGAGTTGACCTCTCGATGTGGTGCGGGTGCGCTCGCACGTCCGGACGACGACGCACTGTTACTCTGAGCACAGGCTTAGGCCGTGAACAGGATGTGAAGACAATTGCGTCCGCCGGATCGATCGGGGCGCCCTCGCTCTGACGGGGAGGTACGTGTGGCCGAAACACGATCATTCACGCTGTTCAACGATCTGGAGCTCCACATGCAGTTCGCGCCGGTCTGCCGGCTGTCGGACGGAGCGTTGGCCGCCGTCGAACTGCAGCTCCGTGGTCCCGCCGGGACCCGCCTCGCCACCGCCGCCGCCCTCAAACGGGCCGCGCGGCTCGTCGAAGAGCATCCGGTGCTGGACGAGCGCAAGCGGAAGATGGCCACCCACCCCCGCGCGCAGTCGCTGGCCAAGATCCTCCCGCTCCTGGTCAACCTCGATCTGGAACTCATCGACAATCTCGACGACGAGACCACCCAGACACTCGAGCGCCACGTCATGGTGATCGTGCCCGACTCCGTCGAACGCAGTCCCCAACGCACGCTCGCCCGGGTGGCGCGAGCCCGAGCCGCGGGCAAGATCATCTGCGTCGACGGCCTGGTTCGCAGCGAACACGCCGCCACTCTGCTGTCGCTCGTCGAACCCGACATCATCGTCACCGGCGCCGAGCTCCTCGCCAAGCAGGCGACCGCCGATGCCGCACAGCTCGCCCACGCTCTCGCCGCGCACACCGAGCGCAGTCACGCCGTGGTCATCGCCGAGGGCGTCGACGACGAGTCGGCGCGCGTCACCGCGCAGACCATGGGAGCGGCCTTCGGTATCGGCGACCTGTACCCGCCGGTGTCCGACCCCTCGACCCTCGCGTCGCGGACCATCGTCCCGCTACCCGACATGCCGGTGTGGACCACCCCGGACTCGGAGAAGTCGACGCCGTATCGCATCGCGTCCACCTCCATCGAGCCGCGCATGGGCAACAAGCGTCTGCTCATCGAGATGAGCAAGGCCCTGGAGCATCAGGCCGCGATCGGGGGCGCCGCCATCGTGCTGGGCACGTTCCAGTTCGCCGAACACTTCACCCCCCGCACCGCCAAGCGGTGGCGGGAGATGTCGACCAAGACCGGCCTGGCCGGCGTCTACGGCGTCGGGCTTCCCGACGTTCGGGACGGCAACGTGCACCGCGCACCGCTGTCCCCCGAAGACGACCTGATCAACGAGTGGAACGTCGCGGTGCTCGGCCCGCACTTCGCCGCTCTGCTCTCCGCGCGCGACCAGCACGACGCCGGCCCCGACCTGGAGCGCACCTTCGAGTTCGTCCAGACCTACGACCGGATGACCGTCACGCAGGCCGTGCACTCGATCCTGGCCCGGTTCGCCTGACCCTTCGAGACAGCCCTCCGCAAGCTCCGGGCCTCCTCAGGGAGCAGGAGTCCGACAGCCCTCCGCAAGCTCCGGGCCTCCTCAGGGAGCAGCAGGATTTGGGATTGTCACAGCATCGCTGACTACGATGCGCCTGTGCCGAAGTCGCCTGGAGTGTCCGAATCAGACGAGCCCACCGTCGGCGGCGATACCCCCGTAGACCGGTCTTCCGACCGTTCCTCGCGCACCGTGGCGATCGTGGCCGCGGTCGCCGGACTGGTCGCCCTCGCCGCCGGTGTGTTGACCCCGTTCCTGCCGGTCAGCACGTCGACGGCGACGATCACGTGGCCGCAAGGCCAGGAGCTGGGCGCGGAGTCGGCGTCGGTCACCGCACCGCTGGTCGCGCAGACCGCACGCGACGTGCAGATCACCATCCCGTGCCGGGCGCTGGCGGCCACGCCGGGTGATGCGTCCACGACGGTGCTGTCGACGATGCCCTCGGGCGCCACGAAGGCGCGTGAGAACGGTCTCTTCGTCATTGCCGATGGTTCGAACGTCTCGGTGTCGGTCCGCAACAAGACCCTGGCCTCGGTTCCGCGTTCGGCTCTGTCGGGATGCGACGAACTGCGTATCTTCTCCGACACCACCACGACCGGCGCCCGGTTCGTCGGCCTGCCGCCGGGTGCCGCGAGCGCCGGCGGTGGCGACGTGGGTCTGGCCGAGCCTTCGTCGAACCCGCAGATCGCAGGTGTTTTCACGGGTCTGACCACCGAGCAGGTCCGCGCTTCGGGCATCGACGTGAAGATCGAGATCGACGACCGCTTCGACTCGTCGCCGTCGGTCATCAAGTGGCTGGTCATGATCGTCGGCGTCATCGCGGCGGTCGTCGCGCTGATCGCGGTCGGCCGCCTGGACCGCATCCACGGCTACCACCGCCGGGTGGGCGGCAAGCTCCGCTGGGGAAAGGTGCTGCGTCCGACGCCCACCGACATCGGTGTCACCCTGACGCTCGTCGTGTGGCACTTCCTGGGTGCCGGGTCGCCCGATGACGGTTACATCCTCAACATGGGCCGCAACGCCGCGGACGCGGGCTACCTGGCCGACTACTACCGCTTCTACGGCATCCCCGAGGCGCCGTTCGACTGGTACTACAACTTCCTCGCCTACTGGTCGACGATCTCGACCACCGGCCTGTGGATGCGTCTGCCGTCGCTGATCGCCGGGCTGGCGGCCTGGTTCATCCTCAGCCGGGTCCTGCTGCCCCGACTGGGCGGCGCCGTCCGCCGGTCCCAGTGGGCCATGCTGACCGGTGCAGCGGTGTTCCTGGCGTTCTGGCTGCCCATGTGTTCGGGCCTGCGCAGTGAGGGCATCATCGTGCTCGGCACGCTCCTCACCTGGTGGGCGGTCGAGGTCACGGTCTCGACGCGCCGGATGCTGCCCGCGGCCCTCGCCGCGCTGACCGCCCTGCTGACGCTCGCTCTGGCCCCGCACGGTCTCGTCGCACTGGCACTGCTGATCGCCAGCGCCCGCCCGTTGCTGCGCATCCTCGTCCGCCGCCGCCGCGAGAACGGTCTGCTGCCGCTCCTCGCGCCCGTCCTCGGTGCAGGTGCGCTCGTCGTCATCGTCGTCTTCCGCGACCAGACCCTCGCCACGGTCTTCGAGGCGATCCGCATCCGCTACTCGGTCGGGCCCACCCTGGCCTGGTACCAGGAGCTGCTGCGCTACTACTTCCTGGCCGTGAACCACACCGACGGTGCACTCGCACGTCGTATCCCGGTGCTGCTGTTCGCCGTGTCCATGTTCCTCGTGCTCGCGATCATGTTGCGTCGCAAGCGGATCGACGGGGTCGATCCCGGCGCGGTGTGGCGCGTCCTGGGCGCATCACTGCTGACGATCCTGCTGCTGTCGTTCACGCCGACCAAGTGGACGATCCAGTTCGGCATCTTCGCCGGCCTCGGCGCCGCACTGGCCGCCGTCGCCTGTGTCGCGATCGGCCAGGCCGCGAGCCGGACACTGCGCAATTTGTCGATCCTGATCGCCGGACTGCTCGTGGCGTGCGCCGCCGCCGCGGCCGGCAAGAACGCGTGGCCGTGGCCGTACAACTTCGGCATCGCCTGGTTCGACAAGGCACCGGTCGTCGCCGGGATGCAGGTCTCGACGGTGCTGCTCGCGCTGGCCGTCGTCGCACTCGTGTTCGCCGTCTGGCAGCACCTGCGCATGGACTACGTCGACGAGACCGGTCTGGCCCACGAGCGCGGTGCCGCCCCGGCCGGGTGGCGCATCGGTGTCGCCTCGGCGCCGATCGCGGTCATCGCCGTCCTCATCGTCGTCTGCGAGCTCGCGGTCTTCGCCAAGGCCGCCGTCAGCCGGGCCGATACGTTCACCGTGCTCTCGGCCAACCTCGACTCCCTGCGCGGCAATACGTGCGCGATGGCCGACGCGGTCCTCGTCGAGCCAGACCCCAACAAGGGCACGCTCGCCCCGGCGGACGGCGGATCGGCGTCGAAGACCCTGGAAGGTGACTCGCACGGCTTCAGCCCGAACGGCGTGAAGCCCGACCTGACACCGCAGGCCGGCGCCCAGAAGCCCGGTGCGATGAACACCTCCGCGGACCTGTCCAAGACCTTCATCGTCTACGGCTCCAACCCCGGCACCGCCGGCGGCGAGGGCCCGCGCGGGGTCAACGGCAGCACCGCGGCGCTCCCGTACGGCCTCGACCCGGCCACCACGCCGGTCATGGGCAGTCACGAGACCAGCGACGGACAGGCGACGCTGACCACCGGCTGGTACCGCCTCCCGGACCGGAACGCCTCGCCGCTGATCGTCGTCACCGCCGCGGGCGCCGTGTTCACCTACGACCGCGACGGTGTCCCGATCTTCGGCCAGCAGCTGCAGGTCGAGTTCGGCCGCGAGGTCGACGGCCAGTTCGTCGAGGTCGGCGCACCGGCCGTCCCGATCGACGCCGAGCGCACCAACCGTCCGTGGCGCAACCTCCGCATCCCGATGGACCGTGTGCCAACCGAGGCGACCGTGATGCGTCTCGTCGCCAAGGACAACAACCTCGACGCCGACCAGTGGCTCGCGATCACGCCGCCGCGCGCCCCGGTCCTGGAGACCCTGCAACAGGTGGTCGGTTCGACCGATCCGGTTCTCATCGACTTCGCCGCCGGCGCCTGGTTCCCGTGCCAGCGGCCGATGACCGCCCACGAGGGTGTCTTCGACGTCCCGGACTGGCGGATCCTGCCGGAGTCCTGGATCGCCAATTCGCAGTCCAAGACCTGGATGGCCGCCGAGGACGGCGGCCTGCTGACGACGGTCGAGGCACTGACCCGGCCGACGACGGTGGCGACATATCTCGACAACGACTGGTATCGCGAGTGGGGCAACCTGCAGCGACTCAACCCGCTGGTGCCGCAGGCGCGGCCGGCGGACGTGATGACCGGGTCGGCCACCACATGGGGATGGTCACGACCCGGCCCGATCAGGGTGGTGCCCGAAGATGACTGACCGCGTTGACGCTCCCATCGACCCGGAGCACGACGACCCGCCGCCCACACGACGGGAGCAGAGTTTCTCCGAACGCAATGCGGGCAGGGCACGCATCGTCGCGATGGCGGCGGGCGCGCTCGGCATCCTGCTCGCGCTGCTGAGCCCGTTCCTGCCGGTCGACTACACGAAGTCCGAACTCGTCTGGCCGCAACAGGGTTCGGTCGCCAACGTCGCCGCGCCGAACGTCTCGTTCGTGCCGGTGTCGATGGAGGTCTCCGTTCCGTGTGCGCTGGGTGCATCGCTCCCGCGCAACGGCGGCGTCCTGCTGTCGACGGTGCCCGAGGGCGGCGCGGAAGCCGGAAAGGTCGGCCTGTTCATCCGCGCCACCGCGGACAACCTGCAGGTCGTCCAGCGAAATGTGGTGCTGCTCAACACTCCTCGAGCAGCCGCGCAGAACTCGCCCGACTGCCGGATCGTCGTCGACGCCGACACCGACGGCAGCCGCGGCTCGATCCAGGGCGTCCCCGAGACCGACGGCGCGATCCACGAGTTCGATCTCCGGGATCCGAATGCGCGCCCGCAGATCATCGGCGTCTACTCGGGACTGCCGTCGAACGTGTCCACCGAGGGGCTGTCGTTCCGATCGACCATCGACACCCGATTCGTCTCCACCCCCACGACTCTCAAGTTCTGGCTGCTGGTCCTGGGCGTGGCGTCGACCATCCTGTCGCTGGCCGCCCTGGCGGTTCTCGACGCCCGTGACGCCCGCGGACACCACAAGATCTTCCCCGCCGGCTGGTGGCGGGTACGCCCGGTCGACGGGTTCGTCGCGCTGATCCTGGGGATCTGGCTGTTCGTCGGTGGCAACACCGCCGACGACGGATACCAGGTGACGGTGGGCCGGATCGCCCGCGAGGCCGGTTATCTCGACAACTACTACCGCTACTTCGGTGTGCCGCAGGATCCGTTCGGCTGGCACTACCAGTACCTGTCGGTGTGGATGGACATCAGCACGGCCACCCCGTGGCTCCGCCTGCTGCCGTTCATGTTCGCGATGGCGTCCTGGTGGCTGATCTCCCGTGCCGCGATCCCGCGTCTGGGTCGCGCGGTCCGTGAGTCGACGCCCGCGATCTGGGCGGCCGCCCTGGTCTTCCTCGCCGTGTGGATGCCGTACAACAACGGTCTGCGTGTCGAACCGCTGATCGCACTCGGCACCCTGTTCACGTGGGTCTGCGTGGAACGGGCCATCGCCTCCGGCCGGTTCTTCCCGCTGGCCGTCGCCATCATCTCGGCGGCGTTCACCCTGACGATCCACCCGACCGGTGTCATCGCGGCGATCGCCCTGGTCGCGGGTATCCGCCCGCTACTCAAGCGGTTCATGGTGCGCCGCAAGCGCGATGGAGCACTCCCACTGCTGCTGCCCATCCTGGCCGCGGGTCTCGCGGTGATGTTCGAGATCTTCGCCGACCAGCCGCTCGCCCCGATCCTGGAAGCGGTGTCGGTGAACGGTCAGGTCGGTCCCACCAACAAGTGGTGGGAAGAGCCGATGCGCTACTACATGCTGATGAACCCGACCGCGGACGGCGGGATCGCCCGACGTTTCGGTGTCCTGATCGTGTTCACATGCTTCATCCTCGTGGTGATCATGCTGCTCAACCGGCGTCGTCTGCCGGGGATCGCGACCGCGCCCACCTGGCGCCTGCTCGCCATGGTCGCGGGTTCGGTTGTGCTGATGGCCTTCCTGCCGACCAAGTGGACCCACCAGATGGGCGTGTACGCGGGGATCGGCGGTGCGCTCGCCGCGGTGGCGACCGCGTGTGCCGACCGCACGATCATGCGGCGGCGCCGAAACCGCACGCTGTTCGCGGCCGCCTGCGCCTACGTGCTCGCCCTCGCGTTCTCCGGACGCAACCAGTGGTGGTACGTCGGCAGCTACGGAATCCCGTGGCGCGACGCCGTTCCCGACGTCAAGGGCATCCCGCTGTGGACCGGCATCCTCGCCGTCGCCGTCGCCCTGACCCTGCTCGGCCTCTGGCAGCACTTCCGGGACGACTACGTCGACGAGGCGGTCCGTGCCGGGTCGTCGAAGACGCTGTTCTCCCGCCTGCGGAGCCCGTCGATCATCATCGTGTCGGCGATCATGCTGTTGTTCACCCTGGTCTCGTTCGCGAAAGCCGACTGGACACAACGTAATTCGTGGTCGTGGCTGAGCTCGAACGTGAACGCTCTCAAGGGCGAACCGTGTGCGCTCGCCGACGCCGTGCTCGTGGAGAACGATCCGACCGCCGGACTTCTGACCCCGGCCCGTGTTGCCGGACAGAACAATCCGTCGCCGGGCGCAGCTCTCGCGGGTGCCGGTCTGGTGGGCTTCGATCCCAACGGCGTCGCGTCGGATCTGTCCGAGGACACCGAGGAGTCCGACGACTCCGCGGGCACCTCGACCGCCGAGGTCGATCGCACGCAGACCGATCCGACCGAGGATGGCAGCAGCTCCGACGACACCACGTCGTCGACGACCGACACCAGCGGCGGACGCACCGCACAGGCCGGCGTCAACGGCTCGACGGTGAAGCTGCCCTTCGGACTGTCGCCGTCGAAGACCCCGGTGCTGGGCACCTACAACTCCCCGACCGGGACGGGAAGCCTCACCTCCGACTGGTACCAGCTGCCCGAGGGCCGTTCCGACGCCCAGCCGCTGATCACCATGTCGGTCGCCGGCTACGTCGAGTACATCGACGACCTCGCCGTGGTCCGGCCGGGCCAGAAGGTGCGGCTGCAGTTCGGCCGCGTCGCACCGGACGGCACGGTCGCCCCCGCCGGTCAGATGATCCCGCTCGACATCGGTGGTGCACCCGAGTGGCGCAACCTGCGTTTCCCGCTCGATCAGGCCCCTCCGGGCGCCTCCGTGGTCCGCGTACTCGCCGAGGACACCTCCCCGCTGCGCGATCAGTGGCTCGCGGTGACCCCGCCGCGGGTGTCGTCGATGGAGTCGCTGAACTCCCTCGTGGGCAGCGAGGAGCCGGTGCTCATCGACTGGGAGGCCGGACTGGCGTTCCCGTGCCAGCGGCCCGCTCAGGTCAAGAACGGCGTCCTCGAGACCCCGGTCTGGCGGATCTCCCCCGACCGTGAGGGCGAGCGGGTGAACTCGCAGCGCTGGATGTCCGGCGACGCCGGTGGTCCGCTCGGCATCATCGAGAACGAACTGCGCGGTCGCGTCTACCCGTCGTATCTGCGCAACGACTGGGCGAAGGACTGGGGCTCGCTCCAGGGCCTCACCCCGATCCTGCCGCAGAAGGACGCGAAGCTGATCGTCACGACCGAGACCCACAACGGCCTCTGGACGCCGGGACCGATGCGGGCGATCGGCAACTAGTACCGACGCACCGGCGCCGATGGATGAACCCGACACCTCGGGGTGTCGGGTTCATCCATCGGCGTTCGGGATTCAGGAGTGGATCAGCGGAAACCGGCCGACCATCCACCGTCGATGACGATGTTCTGCCCGGTCACCCAAGACGATTCGTCCGACGCGAGATAAGTGGCGAGCGCCGCCGTGTCCGCGCCCGTTCCAGCGCGCTGGATCAGGTGCAGTCCCAGCATGTAGTCGCGTCCCTGTGCGTCCACCGCGGTGTCGGTGGCGGGTGATGCGACGAAGCCCGGCGAGATGGCATTCACACGGAGTCCGTGCTCGGCGCCTTCGGCCGCCAACGACTTCGTCAGCGCGATGATCGCCCCCTTGGCCGCGGAGTGGGCAGCCTGGCCCAGCGGAGCCACACCGCGGATGCCCGAGATCGACCCGACGTTGATGATCGATCCAGCGCCGGATGCCACGAGATGCTTCCACGCGGGGCTCGTCACGGTGAACACCAGGTTCAATTCGACGTCGATGACGTGTTTCCACATCTCGTAGGTGATGTCCGGGAACGGCGCGAAGCCGAAGCCCGCCGCGTTGTTGTACAACACGTCGATTCCGCCGAGCCGCTCCGCGCTCTCTTCGACCCACGCGGTCGCGGCTGCGGGGTCGGTGAGGTCGACGGTGGAACCCGACACATCGAGCCCCTCGGCGGCCAGCGCGCCGGCGGTCGCCTCCGCACGGCCTTCCTGGACGTCGCAGCCGGCGACGCGCGCGCCTTCGCGGACGAACATCGCTTGAGCGGCCTCACCCTGCCCACCACCGGTTCCGGTGATGAGCACCCGCTTGCCGGCGAGGCGGCCGCCTGGTTGCTTCACCGATGCTGCCGCCGCGTCGGGTTCCAGAGTTGTACTCACGATCGTCTCCTTCAGTTGTGCCGGGACAGGTTCCCGCAGAAGCACTTCGGCCGGGTCCGGCCAGATCGCGGCGCGCGGCGCCGCGGGAATGCCCAACGTGTCTTGAGTCACATCCCGTCTCGACACTAAGCCGCGTCGACTCGGATATGCAACGTATCTCTGTGTTGCAGAGAGGGTTTCGTGTCGCCTCAGCGGAAACACTCACCGGCAGACAGAGAAACGCACCCCCGGAGAGTCCCGGGGGTGCGTTTGGCCGACGGTCGGCCCTGCGCCGAGTCGAGCTCAGTGCGTCGTGTAACCGCCGTCGGCGTGAATGGCCTGACCCGTGACGAAGGACGCCGCCGAGGAGCACAGCCACAGGGTCACCGCGCCCATCTCCTCGGTGGTTCCCAGACGACCGATCGGATGCATCTGGTTCATCAGAGGAATGAACCCGGCGTCATGGGCAGCCATCTCCTCGACCATCGGAGTACGGATCACCCCGGGACACAACGCATTTACGCGGATACCCTGCGCGGAGTACTCCATGGCCGCAGCCTTCGTCAGGCCGACAACACCATGCTTGGACGCCACGTACGCGGCCTGGTTCGGGAGGGCGACGGTGCCCAGCGCCGATGCGGTGTTCACGATGGCGCCACCGCCGGACTCGAGCATCGCTGGGATCTGAGCGCGCATGCCGGCGAAGACGCCACTCAGGTTCACGCTGATGACCTTGTCCCAGTCCTCCCGCGGCAGATCGGCGATCGCCTTACCGGCGATCTCGATCCCCGCGTTGTTGTGCGCCGCGTCGAGCCGCCCGAACTTCGACAACGCGGTCTCCACCATCCGTTCGGCATCCTGCTGGTCGGAGACGTCGGCGCGGACGAAACAGGCAGCGTCCTCGCCGCCGGCGAGCTCCACCGTCCTGTTTCCCTGTTCCTGGTCGAGGTCGACGACCACGACCTTGGCCCCGGCGGCCGCGAACGCCAGGGCGGACGCCCTTCCGATTCCGGATGCCGCACCGGTGACCAGTGCGACCTTTCCTTCGAACTCACTACTCGTCATACTCCGATACCCCTTCTCGTGGTTGATTCGATGGCTCGGGGATGACTACGCGCGCCGGGCGCTGAGCCCGATCTGGGTTCGGTAGTCGTCGGCCGATGCCGGAACGCGGCCCAGTTCGGCAGCGATTGTCTTTGCCCGCGTAAATAATTCGAGATTGCTCGTGGTCGTCTCGTCACTGTTGGGGTGCTTCCACCCGCTGTCCTCCAGTCCGACGCGGATGTTGAGTCCCATCATCGTCGCCAGCGTCGTGATGTAGAGATTCGCGCGCCCGGCATTGCACACCGTGATCGCCGCATTCGGGTCGATCTGCCGGATCTGGTCGACCATCAGCATGAGGTGGGTGGCCATGGAGCGGGTGTCGGTGACCCACGCACCCGAGATCAGAGTTCGTCCGACGTCGACCGGGAGCCCGTACAGCACGATCCAGTTGGTCTGACCGGTGACGATGCCCGTGTCGAAAAGCCGACGCTTCGCGAACTCGATCTCACCGGAGCTGTGCACGACGATCTCGGGACTCACGCCGTTCGCGGTCAGCGTCTTGACGGCCGGGATCACGAACTCTTCGGGATGTCCGGCCGCACACGGCGCGACCTCGGCGAGACCGGAGACCGCCGGGCTCATGCACTCCTCGAAGGTCTTTCCGTTCAGCACGTTGAGATTCGACACGAAGTCATCACCGAATCGCTTACGCAACGGATCGAGCACCAGCCCGTAGGCCTCGGTCGGGGGGAGATCCTTGTCCAGGCGACGACCCTTGGAATCGGTCACCCAGGTGAAGTCGATGTGGACGCCTGCCGCGCCGGCCTCGATGACCTCCGACGCGGAATCGATGTACTCCTCGATGTCGACGGGGTAGGCAGACGAATCGCCCACACCCGCCCGTCCGGCGACCGCGACGTTGATCGCGATCTTCGCCGGGACATCCCACTTCGGTTGCAGCTCAGGGTCGGAGACGAACGCGTAGTTCTCCATTTCGTGGGCAGCGGCCTCCCACAGTGATACGGGTTGGGTCATTCGAAAGCTCCCTCGTGGATGTACGGGTGACGTGAATCGCGGCGTCGAGTGCGGTGGCACCGGCAGTGGAGGATCGAGTTGTGCGGAGGCGAAAGCTCGATCAGGAGGGGCAAGACAGCCCCACGTCGTTGAACCTACATTGTTTGAACCATTAAGGCCAGGGGATTTCGAAAACTTCGATTCGAAATCCTTAGTACGACAGCGGTTCTCTACTCTGCAGAGCAGATCCTCGCGACTCGCTCCCAAACCCGATGCACGGTCGGCACCCCGGCCCACACCACGAACGGAACCAGCAGGGCAGTACTGACCAGGGTGCTCAGAGCCACGGGTAGGTTCGGCAACCGTGGCATGACGAGCGAGTTCAGCAAGACGGCCGCGGGGAACAGAGCCAGCCACACCGCAACCGCGGTCTGCCAGCGAGGCGGGGCGACCGCGACCTGCCCCGGCCGACCACCGAAGATACCTCGGTCGAAATCGGCCACCGTCATCCCGATGACAGGCCCCTCCGTCAACATGTGACTGCTCGCGAGGTGTTCGACACGCCGCTGACTGCGTTCCCAGGAAGCGAGACTCGCCGAGGTGTCGAAACTCAGTCCGATCACGAGTTCAGAGGTGGCGCCCTGACCACGAACACTGAGGTCCGAGCCGATGAAACCGGGATGATCGCGCGCGGTCGCGCACAGATCCCGCCCCCACTTCATTAGCGCGTCAACGGAATCGGGTTTGGCGCGGCGCCGGACGGCGACCGTCACCGGAAATTTTGCCAGTTCGGTCATGGGGCCCTTTCGGGAGCTCAGCCCAGCTGCTCACCGATCTCGGCAGCAGCCTCGACGAGCATCGAGGCGAGCAATCGGTAATGCGACTGGCGAAGTCGATGTTGCGGAGCGGAGGCGTTCAAGGCCAACCGCAAGCCGGGAGCGCGAGTGACGATGGGCACGGCGACCGATGCGACGTCGTCCTCACTCTCCTCCCGGTTGGTCGCGAATCCCTGTTCCCGGATGGTCGCCAACTCCGCCTCGAGTTCCGAACGGCTGCTGATGGAATGCGGTGTGATCGTCTCGAGCTCTTCCACCGGGTAGAGCTGATGGAGTTCCTCGGTCGACATCCGGGCCAGCAACGCCTTACCCGTCGAGGTGCAGTGCGCCGGCATCGTGCGTCCCAGGCGAGACGCCACCCGCACCGCAGTCGGGCTCTCCACCGCGGCGACAAACCGGACACTCGCGCCGTCGAGGATGCCGACGTGGACCGTCTCGCGCAACCGCTCACTGAGATCGCGCAGGACCGGGTTGGCCACGCCCTGAATGTCGAGTCGGCCGAAAATCGCGAAGGCCACCCAGGTCAGAGCCGGTCCGGCCCGGTACACCTTCGACACCGGGTCCTGGCGCATGAAGCCCCGGTACTGCAGCATCGCGAGCAGCCGATGGGCCGTGGAGGTCGCAACCCCCAGGTAGCGGGCTGCATCGGTCATCCGGATCTCGGGCTTCTCACCGAGCAGAAGAACCAGTTTCAGCGCGTTGTCGACGGACTCGATCGGATACTGCGGCGCCGGGATCGCCGGGTCCTGAAAACGGCGGCCCGGCGGGTTCGTCTGCATGACAGCGATCATACCTGACCTGCAGACACATCGACCAGGGAATCGCTGGCGAATTCACCTTGGCATCGTTGTCCCACAAAGGTTTTCATTCCTCGAGCGCATGGGTCTCGCATTTCACCGACGACGCGACGACTCGATGACGTGGGCATCACCGTAGATGTGCTCGACCGACTCGAGGTGTTCGAGCATGCACTCACGGAAGGCGCGGGCATTGTTGTCCGCCAACGCCTTCAGGATCTCCCGGTGCTCGTCGAGAATATGCTGCCAATCCTGGTTGTGGGTCTGCTGGAACTCCGGCACCCGATCACCCAGGCGGACCAGGGCGCCCAGCACCAGTTCTAGAACCGGGTTCCCGACCTCGGAGATCAAGATCTCATGGAACTCGAGCGACAGCGTCAGCAATTCTCCGTCCGGGGCACCTTCGCGACACGCGCTCTCGAACGCATCGACGTTCGCCTGTAGGCGATCTCGATGAGCTCGATCACTGAACCGCATGATGTCGTTGAGAACCGTCGGTTCGAGGATCCGCTTGGCGTGCAGGTAGTCCTCGAACGGCACGCCCCGGTGACGAAAGTAGTTCTCCAGTGCGCGGAGAACCGGCGTGGTGTCCGGCTGGGTGACGAATGTCCCGCCGCCGGCACCGACCAGCACGGTCACCAGGCCCTCGTGTTCCAGGTTGAGCGTCGCCTGCCGCACGACCGCGCGACTGACGCCGAACTGGGCTGCGAGTTCCGACTCGATGGGTAGTCGGTCGCCGGCGACGAATTGCTCGGTCAGGATCGCCTCACGCAACTGATCGGCAACGTCCTGATACAGACGGGTCTGCCGCGCAGGCGCCGCCCTGAACTCGGTCATACGATCCCCCGATCCCATGCTCGGCAGCGGTCCGTCACCCGATTTGTGCTGCCATTATGCACTACTGGGCATCTCGATCGTCAGGTCGCGCCATCGTGCGGCGAGCCCCTGGCCGCGCAATGAGACACTGCCGCTGTCCTGTACCGGATGCAGCGTGAAGACCCCGAAACCCACCTGCACCTGTCCGGGCACCTCGGCGTCGTCCACCCAATACACGCCCTTGCCGTCGACCTCCCACACCACCGAACGCGCCTCGCGATCGAGGGTCACCGAGTAGCGGTGCTCCGCGCCGGGTTCGACGGTGAGACCACTCAACGGAGCATCGATGCAGTGGGTGAAGGGCGTGACGACACCGGGGAACGGCAGACGTTCGTGGATGGCGAAGATCCGATCCGAGGTCGCCGCGAGGTCGAACACCCATCCGCCCTGGAGGTCGAGAACGTTGAAGGCCGCAAAGCCGTCTCGGTAGTCGTAGGCGGTGGCATTGAGCCCCTCGGCGGCCATGGTCACCGAGAACCGGATCTCACCGGTCTCCGGCACGTCGAAAGCCTCGGTGGTGAACACCAGGTGCTTCGGATTGTCGATGATCTGGACGACGTGATCGTGATTCTCGAACTGCTCGATGCGGATGGAGAACGTACCGTCGCCCACCACGACCTCCGCATTGGGCTCGGCACACACATGGGTACTCCCGTCGGGCATCGGGTATTCCAGGAACATCCACTTGTCGGTGTCGAGTTCGGTGCCCGTGAAATCGTCGTACGGGGCGGAGGTGATTTCTTCGGTGGTGGTCATCTACGGTCCTTTCGGAAGAGGCATGCGCGCGGATCACCGGCGCACGGAGCGTCGACATCGCAGCCGGGGCGTGCGATGCGATCGTTGACTCGGTTGAGTGCGTTCAGTTCTCGTCGAAGAGACCGAACATTCCGGTCTCCATCAGTGTGGCGATCGTTTCGCCGGCCGGCGTCAGGCGCATCGCCGAGCGCGTCTCGACGAGGAATGCGCGGTACCCGTTCGGGACGTCCTCGGCCGGACCGTGGTGGACGATCCCCTTGGGCGTCCACATGACCGTTCCGGGCACGTCGACCTCGCCGTACCGGCCGGGACCCGCCACATAGAAGATGAGTTCGTCGAAGTCGGCGTTGTGGTGGATCGGCGGACGCGGGCTCTCGCGGTCGCTGAGATTGAACATCAGCACGCGACCCGAGGCGTCGTCGAACAGCTTCGGAGGGAAGGGCCCGGTCTGCTCGAACGTCAGGTGCGGCACATTCTCGAACGAGAACCGGCGGACCACCGGACCTTCTCCGGTACCGATGCACGGCATGGGATCGACATCGAAGGTGTAAATCGTGGTGTCTTTGCCATGGCGGATGATGACCTCGAACGGGCCGTCCTCGCGTGCCTGTGGATTCGGCTCGGGAATGTCGACATGCTGGGTGACGTCGAGGGCCACCGGCGGCTGCGGGTCGAGCACCATCTCCGAGGCGGTGACCACGACGATTTCGCGGATCGGCGTGCTCACCGATGCGAAGCGGTAGGTCACCGCTCGCGGCAGGAGTACGAAATCGCCTGCGGCGACGTCGAGTACGCCGAAGTCGGTCTCTAACCTGCCGGCGCCCTCGAGGATGTAGTGGATCTCGTCGGCCAGCACGTTGCGCACGGCGGTGGATGAGCCCTCGGGGCGGTAGGACAGCTCGATGCTGACGTCGTCGCCCTCGAGGACGGCAACCGGGAGCTCGCCGGCACCGCGGAACAGCTCATCGGCAACGACGTGCACGTCCATCCGACGCGGGGCGTAGGTTCCCTTCACCTGCGCGTATGGCGGGGCATAGTGCGACCGCAGAATGGTTCCCACCGGTCCGGCGAAGCCGTTGCGCGTGTACAGGTCGACAAAGGGCTCGGTCATTGATTCTCCTCAACCGCTACAGGTAGTTGCGCTCGGCCACGGCGTGCCATCCGACACTCCCCTTCGGCCACCATGAGCTGAGTCACAGTGAACACATTTATTGAACCTTTCACAAGCGGCGCACCGCAGGTTTCTGCTGTGCAGAGGTCTCAAACTTTTCTCGGCCAGGCCTCGCCAGCACCCCCGGTACACCTGATATACGCAGCGCTAGCTGCACTTTCAGCTCTCTCGTCCCGTCCACCCCGGGAGCGCTGCGGTCATTCGACAGACGCCCATGTTCCAGTGTTTCCGCAGGTAGATAGCTATGCGCCGGATTTCTGGCCCATACAGCAGAGGCATTGACACTCGCTCCTCTTCACAGCAGACTTCGGACATTCCAGATCACACCGAAACGAGGTCACATGCGCGACGCCGACGACGTTCTGCGGAACGTCCGAAAGGGCATGCTTCCCGCCCACATCTACAACGACGCCGAGGTGTTCGCCGCCGAGAAGGAGCGACTGTTCAGCAGGTCCTGGATGTTCGTGGCGCACGAGTCGGAGATCCCCGAGGTCGGCGACTACGTTGTTCGCCGGGTGGTGGACAACTCCTTCATCGTGAGCCGCGACCAATCCGGCGAGGTCCACGTGATGTTCAACATGTGTCTGCACCGCGGCATGCAGGTGTGCCGCGCCGAGCAAGGCAACGCATCTCATTTCCGGTGCCCCTACCACGGCTGGTCATACAAGAACGACGGCCGCATCGTCGGACTGCCCTTCCACAAAGAGGCATACGGGGGCGAGGCGGGGTTTGCCAAGAAGGGCCAGCGACTGCTCCCCGCCCCGAGTCTCGCGATCTACAACGGTCTGATCTTCGTCTCGATGGATCCCGAGGCGCCTCCACTGCGAGAATTCCTCGGCGACTTCGCTTTCTACCTGGACTACTACACCAAGCAGAGCGCGAGCGGCGTCGAGGTGCTCGGCCCGCAACGCTGGCGGGTCAAGGCGAACTGGAAGATCGGCGCGGAGAACTTTGCCGGCGACATGTACCACACCCCGCAAACCCATACGAGTGTCGTCGAGATCGGGCTGTTCCGTGAGCCGAAGGCCGAAAAGCGCAAGGACGGCAACACCTACTGGGCCGGCAAGGGCGGCGGAACCACCTACAAGTTGCCGCCCGGAACATTCGAGGAACGGGTCGGTTACGTCGGGTACCCCGACGAGATGATCACGCGAATGAAAGAACAATGGACGCAGGAGCAGATCGATGTCATCGGCCGCGACGGGTTCATGATCTCGGCAGCGTCGCTGTTCCCCAATCTCAGCCTTGTCCACAACTGGCCCAAGGTCGGCGAGTCCGACGACGTGCTCCCGTTCATCTCGTTGCGCCAGTGGCAACCGATCAGCGCGGACGAGACGGAGGTCCTCTCGTGGTTCGTCGTGGACAAGGAGGCGCCCGAGGAGTTCAAGAAGCTCTCGTACAAGGCCTATCTCATGTGCTTCGGCAGCAGCGGCATGTTCGAGCAGGACGATGTCGAGAACTGGGTCTCGTTGACCAACACCGCAGCCGGTTCGATGGCTCAGCGTCTACTCCTCAACGGCCGGATGGGCATGCTCCACGACGACAGCCCGGTGGTGGCGCCGTTGACCGCCGACGAGTTCGCCGGCCCCGGCGTCGCCCACGTCGGCTACGGCGAGTACAACCAGCGACACCTCCTCAACGCATGGGCCGACCACCTAGATATGGAACCTCCGCAAGTCGCCCAGATACAGGTCGGCGCACCCGAAGTCGGTACGTCCTGTGACGCGAACACTGTGGAGACCTCGGCATGACCACTCACATCCCCATCCGATCCGATCAATCGCCCCTTGGCCAGGACGCCTCGCGTACCGAGGCTTCCGGCCCTTCACTGTCCTTCGATGACCCGCGACACCTGTTGGCGCACAAATGGTTGGTGGACGAGACCTACACTCTCGACCACCAGGATTACGAGACCTGGCTCGACTCACTGAGCGAGGACATCCACTACTTCATGCCCATCCGGGTCACCACTGCGCTGAACTCCGGCTATGACACGGCTAAGCGCATGGCCCACTTCGACGAGGACAAGTACTCGTTGAGCAGGCGCGTCGCGCGTTTCCACACCGAGCACGCCTGGACCGAGGACCCGCCGTCGCGAATCCGTCACCACCTGAGCAATGTGCGGACCTTCGCCACCGGCACGCCCGACGAGTTGGTCGTCGAATCCGTGGTCCTGCTGTTCCGGAGTCGCGGTGACGTCCGCGAGGCGTCGCTGATCTCTGCGGGTCGCACCGACCTGCTGCGCCGGGAGGACTCCGTCTGGCGACTTGCCCGTCGCCACATAGCAGTTGACGAGTCGGTGCTCCGCACCCAGAACCTGGCGATCTTCCTGTGAAGCTCTCATGGGAGGGGGAAGCAGAAGACGCCGCCGCCAACGCGCTTGCCGGAGCGCAGCTCGCCGGACTCCAGGAACACCAGGACGGGCCCGCACTGACGATCGGTAACGAGTTCTCCGAGATCGAGGTGTCGAAGGTACTGACGCGCAACGGCGCTCGCATCCTCATCCGCTCACCGCGGTCCGGGCAGTGGATCACGCTCGACCCCCTCGAGCTCGAAGCTCTCACCTGGCAGAACGACGCAACGCTCTCCGCAATGGTCGGGAGCCCGTTCAGCCCGCTGATCACCGAGGAGGACCAGGCATGAGTGGCTGGCTGGACGGTAAACGCGCGCTGATCGTCGGCGGCGGCTCGGGTATCGGGCGTGCGGTTGTCGACGCGTTCTGCGCGGAGGGTGCCCGGGTGTCGGTACTCGAGATCAGCGAGGACAAGTGCCGAGCACTCGAGTCCGAGCGACCAGACGTACTCGTCACCGCGGGTGACGCGACAACCCTCGCGGCGAACGACGCCGCCGTCGCCGCGACGGTGGACCGCGACGGCGGTCTCGACGTCCTCGTCAACTGCGTCGGGGTATTCGATTTCTACCGGAAGCTTGCCGAACTCGACCCCGAGACAATGGGTTCGGCCTTCGACGAGATGTTCTCCATCAACGTCAAGTCCCATCTGTTCAGCGTGAAGAGCGCCATGGATGAGCTTGCCCGGTCGAGGGGGAACGTGATCCTCACCGAGTCCACCTCGTCCTACTACCCGGGACGGGGCGGGACCCTCTACGTGGCCTCGAAGTTCGCGGTCCGCGGGCTGGTCACCACCCTCGCGTATGAGATGGCACCCGACGTCCGAGTCAACGGCGTCGCGCCGGGCGGCACGCTCAACACCGATCTGCGGGGCCTGTCGTCCCTCGGAATCACCGCACGACGACTCGACGGGCCCGATCGCGCGAGCGAGCTCGCCGGCCGCACTCCGCTGGCCGTCGCGCTCTCGGGCGCCGATCACGCGTGGAGTTATGTCTTTCTCGCGTCGGACCGGGCGCGTGGAATGACCGGTCGCGTCATGCATTCCGACGGCGGAATGGGAATCAAGGTCTAGATCGCGCCCCGCGCGTGACTGTTTGATATCAGGAGGACGCTCATGGCTGTACTGAAAGTTGATCTGAGCGCGTGCCAGGGGTACGCGAATTGTGTTGTCGGCGCTGACGATTACTACGACCTCGACGACGACGGCCTGGTCGTTCTGTTGCAGGCCGAGGTCGGCGACGGTGAACGCGCGCGTGTCGAGGCCGCGGCCAAGAGCTGCCCGGTCTCGGCGCTGTGGTTGGAGGACGAATGAACACCCGCGTGATCATCGCCGGCGGTTCGGTGGCCGGGATACGCATCGCGAAGGCGTTGCGGCAGTTCGGTTTCACCGGGAGAGTTCAAGTCTTCGAAGCCGAGCACGAGCTTCCTTACGACAAGCCCCCGCTGTCCAAGCTCGCCGTCGACTCCGATCCCCACGTACCGCTGATCACCCGATCGGAGGCCCAGGACCTCGGGGTCGAGCTCCATCTCGGTCGCGCCGTGGCCGCGGTCCGGCCCGGCGACGACGAGATCGACCTCGACGACGGTGCCGTCGTCGGATACGACCACCTCGTCATCGCCACCGGCGCAAGGGCACGTCCGTCACCCTGGACCATCGACGGCGTCTACGTGCTCCGCGGCATCGATGACGCGCGGACGCTGCGCGAACGCCTGACGACGTCACGCCGGCTCTTGATCATCGGTGCCGGCTTCATCGGCTCCGAGGTGGCCGCGCTCGCGCGCGCCAACGACGTCGAGGTGACGATCGTGGACAGCGCACCGATCCCGATGGCGCGAGTCGTGGGCGATGAGCTCGGGAGGAGATTCGTCGATCTGCACCACGCCCACGGTGTGACAACGAAGTTCGGCGTGGCCGTTCAGGACATGACGCGCGCAGACGGCTCGATCCGGACGCTGCTCTCGGACGGCTCCGAGATCTGCACCGACACCGTCCTCGTCGGGATCGGCGCATCCCTCAACACCGAATGGCTCGCCGCCGCCGGACTTGCCGACGCCGAAGGCGTTCGGTGCGACGAATACGGTCGGGCGCTCGGCCACGCGAACATCTCGGCGATCGGCGACGTCTCGGCATGGCTCCGTCCCAGTACCGGGACGCACAGCCGAATCGAGCACTGGACTAACGGAATCGAGCAGGCCGCAGCCGTCGCTGCGCGACTGGCCGGCAAGGACGACACACCACCACACGACCCGGTGGCGTACGTGTGGAGCGATCAGTACGACTGGCGCATCCACCTCTTCGGGACCCGCCCCGCCGGCGTCGATCCCGAGGTCACCGAGGAAGCTGATCCGTTCCGGCTGGTCGCGGTTTGGAAGGACGGGAGCGGAGAGGTCACCGGCGGGATGGCGGTGAACTGGCCCCGTGAATCGGTCCGGCTCCGCAAGTCGATCGCGGCGCGCAATGCATCCCGTGCGTCGTCGACCGAAGCGGTGACCGCATGAGCGTCCTCTCGCACGCGGATCTCCGCGAACAGATCGCGATCGGTTGCCGGGTTCTCGCCGCACGGGAACTCGCTCCCGGAATCCTCGGACACATCAGTGTCCGCATCGACGAAGCGCGGGTGCTCGTCCGGTGCCGCGGACCCCGCGAGCGGGGTCTCGCCCACACCACCGCCGCCGACATCCGCCTGGTGGCGATGGACGGTTCTCCGGGCGCTCCTGGCGAACTCGACGAACACCGGCCGCCGGCCGAGCTCCCGCTGCACACCCGTGTGCTGCACCATCGTTCCGACGTCGACTGCGTGGTCCACGCACATCCCCGGGATGTGGTGGCCGCCAACCTCGCCGGGCTGCCCATCCTGCCGATCGTCGGCGCCTATGACATCCCCGGAGCGGTCCTGGCATACGGCGGAGTCCCGGAGTACCCGCGGTCGGCCCTCATCCACACCGAGGGACTGGGTGACGAGGTGGCGACGGCACTGGGTGACCGTCCGGTCGTCGTCATGCGCGGCCACGGCCTCACCGCCACCGGCGGGTCGGTCGAGGAGGCGGTTCTGCGAGCAGCCTCGGTGGCGACGATCGCCTCGCTCTCCTTGTCGGTCGCTGCGGCCGGCGGCACGGTCCGCCCCATACCGCCGGAGGATCTGGCCGACCTGCCCGACCTCGGCGGCTCGCTCAACCTCGACACCGCGTGGCGGCACGAGGTGGCGCGCCTGAACCCCGGCGACTGACGTGGTTCGGCGGCCCCGGTCGCCGAACCACCGCTCGTTTCAAGCCCAGAGAGAATCGACAGCAAGATCCCATGTTGCACTTACCTCCCGGATACGAAGCGCACCGCGCGAAGGTTCCGGCCGCCTTCGCCGACTACCGCACCACCGTGTTGCGTCATCCCAAGCAGCCGCTCAAACTCCTACCGCACCGCCTGACCGAACTGAGCGGGCCGGTCTTTGGCGAGGACCGCCTCCGCCCCGGTGACAGCGACCTCACGATCGCCAACGGCGGCGAGGCGCTCGGTCAACGCATCCTCGTCCACGGACGAGTAGTGGACGGAGACCGAAAGCCCGTCCCGCACGCGTTGATCGAGATCTGGCAGGCGAACGCGGGTGGACGTTACCGGCACACCGGCGACAACTGGCCGGCGCCGCTGGATCCGCATTTCAACGGTCTGGGTCGATGCATAACCGACGCCGAGGGCCGCTACAGCTTCACGACGATCAAGCCGGGCCCGTACCCGTGGCGGAACCATGACAACGCCTGGCGCCCCGCGCATATCCACTTCTCGTTGTTCGGCACCGCGTTCACACAACGCCTGGTGACCCAGATGTACTTCCCCGACGACCCGATGTTCTTTCAGGACCCCATCTACAACGCCGTTCCGGCCGAGGTGAGGCACCGGATGGTGAGCATCCCCGACCATGACGCCGACGTCGAGAACTGGGCGCTGGCCTTCCGGTTCGACATCGTGCTGCGCGGGCAGGAAGCCTCCGTGTTCGAGAGCGAGGACGATCATGACGACTGACCACGTGGCACCGGTGTACGCGGTCACACGCGGGGATTTCACAACAGCGACCTTCGGCCCCACGCCGTCACAGACGGTGGGACCGTACTGGCACATCGGCCTGCTCTGGGATGACGGGCCCGACGTCGTGTCCGGTGACCATGCCGACCGCATCACCGTCGCCATCACCGTGATCGACGGAGACGGGCGGCCCGTCGCGGACGCGATGGTCGAGACGTGGCAGGCAGACGGCGAGGGTCGGTTCCCGGCGCGGGCCAGGTCAGCGCACGGTGGGTCGACGACGTTCCGGGGCTTCGCACGCAGCCCGGCCGACGGAACGGGCACGGCGAGAATCCACACCGTCAAACCCGCTGTGCTGCCGGCCGAGAACGGGCTCGTCGAAGCCCCGCACATCGACGTCTCGATCTTCGCCCGCGGAATGCTCGATCGCCTGGTCACCCGCATGTACTTCCCGGAGGACACCACCGCACACGCGCTCGATCCGGTTCTCTCCACGCTCTCCGGGCACGACCGTCCCAAACTGATCGCCACCCGTGTCGACGACGGCTACTCATGGACGGTTCATGTCCAGGACTCCGACCCCCTGGGTCGGGAAACACCCTTCTTCGCGGTCTGAGAAAGGCGATGATGTCGACTCGAGGCGAGCTTTTCGATCCCCTGTTCGGTGCGGACCGTGTGGGTGCCGAGTTGTCCGACGAGGCCTGGGTACGCGCCATGCTCGACGTCGAGGTCGCCCTCGGACGGGCCCAGGCGACGATCGGGTTGCTCAGCGCGGAGCAGTGTGCCGCAATCGAGACGTCGGTGGCCGAACTCGGCGCTCCCGGTGGTGTCGACATCGCCGAACTGGGGCGCGCCGCCGTCAACGGGGGCAACCCGGTCATTCCTCTCGTGAAGATCCTGCGCGAGCGGGCGACGCCCCTCGGCGTGGAGCCCGAACTGGTTCATCAGGGCGCGACCAGCCAGGACATCCTCGACAACGCTCTGCTGCTCATCCTCCGTCGCGGCGGTTCGATCGTCGTCGACGATCTGCATTCCGCGGCTGACGCCGCCGCCGACCTGGCACGCATCCACCGGGAGACGCCCATGGTGGCACGCACCCTCGGACAGCAGGCCCTGCCGTCGACCTTCGGTCTACTCGCCACGACATGGTTCACGTCCCTCGATCGTGCCGCCACCCGCCTCGGCGCGGCGCTGTCGGCAGCCCCCGTTCAATTCGGCGGCGCCGCAGGAACTCTGGCAGCATCTCACCCGCACGGGCTCCGCGTTTCCGACGCCCTCGCCGACGATCTCGGGCTGTCCCGTGCGGTGGCGCCGTGGCACACCGACCGCACGCCGATCCTCGAGATCGCCACCGCGCTCGGGGTCGCCGCCGCCGCGGTGTCCAAGCCGGCCACCGATATCGTCGCCATGTCATCCACCGAGGTGGCCGAGGTCGCCGAACAGAACCCCGGCGGCTCGTCGGCGATGCCCCACAAGCGGAATCCGACGGCGGCCGTCACTGCCCGGGCTTCGGCACGTCGCGCACCCGGTCTGGTCGCCACCGTTCTCGCGAACTCCGACCACGAATTCAACCGGGCCGGCGGACCATGGCACGCCGAGTGGGAAACCCTCACCGGTCTTCTCCGCTGCACGGGCGGAGCGGCGTCCCGACTCGCGACCAGCCTCCAAGGGCTCGAGGTGGACTCGGACGCGATGGCCCGGAATCTCCAACTCACCGGGGGACACATACTGGCCGAACGGGTCACCGCGGCGCTCGCCCATCTCACTTCGGAGGCAAGGGGTATCGTCACGCGCGCAGCACGATCAGGAAGCCGGCTCAGCGAATCGCCCGAGATCACCCGCCACCTCGACACCGCACGAATCGTCGAACTCACTGACCCCACCAACTATCTGGGGCACGCCACCGACCTGGTGGACCGGGCCCTGGCTGCACGCCGAGGAGAGATGTCATGACAGTCGAACTCGACCACGAACAGTTCGGGGACCCGGATGCTCCCGTCCTCGTTCTCCTGGGCGCGCTTGGCACCGACCTCTCGGTCTGGGAACCGCAGATCAGCGCGCTGTCAGCAGATTTCCGCGTAGTCGCGGTCAACCTCCGGGGTCACGGATGGTCGTCGGCGCCCGCCGGACCGTACTCCGTCGCCGATCTCGCCGGTGACGTCCTGACCCTGCTGGGCACCCATCAGATCGAGAGTGCTCATTTCGCCGGCGTCGGCCTGGGAAGTGTCGTGGGTCAGCACGTCGCCGCCCATCATCCGGCCCGCACCCTCACTCTCACCCTGATCGCCGTCGACGCAATGGGAACATCTGCGACATGGAGCGAGCGTTCCCGACTTGCCCGCGAACACGGGATTGCCGCGATCGTTCCCGAAGCGATCACCGGTTGGATCACCGAAGGCCTGGCCAAGAGCTCCCCCGAACTCGTCGACCGCCTCCGTGAGACATTGTGCCGAATGTCGCCGGCGGCGTACGCGTCCTGCTGCGACGCGCTTACCGCCTGGGACGGCGGAGCGCATGATCGCGCCCGCATCGTGGCCCCCACGCTGGTGTTGGGCGCCTCCGCACACGACACCGGGTCGGAGAGCGTCGCCCGCCAGTGGGCGCGAGAGATCGCCGGCAGCAGGTTCCACGCGGTCGGGACGTGCGGCGAACTCGCCAACCTCGAGCAGGCGGGTCAGGTCACCGAGTGCCTGCGCCGGCACCTCAGCGCGGAGTCCACAGACGCCTACACGAACGGAATGACCGTCCGGCGTGCTGTACTAGGTGAAGCGCACGTGGACCGGTCGATCGCGGCGAGCACCGAATTCACCGCGCCCTTCCAGGATTTCATCACCCGAACGGCGTGGGGCGACATCTGGTCCCGTCCGGGGCTCGACCATCACACCAGACGGCTCCTCACGTTGGCGGTCCTCACCGCGGTCGGCAACGAGCACGAACTCGACATGCACATCCGGGCCGCCCTGCGCGCCGGCGTCGACCCGGATCTGCTCGTCGAGGTCTTTCTCCACACCGCGGTGTACGCGGGCGTGCCGAACAGCAACCGGGCATTCGCCCTCGGCAAGAGGGCGCTCGCCGATCACGCTACCGAGTGACCTTCGGTGTCAAAGACCTGCTGGGCCACCTTCATAGCCGACAACGCCGCGGGCGCGCCGCAGTACCCCGCGGTGTGCACGATCGCCTCGACGACCTCGTCCCGGGTCAGACCGTTGTTCAATGCGGCCCGAACATGTCCCGCGAGTTCCTCGTGCGCTCGCAGGGCAGTGAGCATTCCGATGTTCAGCAGGCTCCGATCGCGACGTTCGAGACCAGATCGGTTCCATACGGCGTCCCAGACGTGTTCAGTTACGAACTGTTGCAGGACAGCCGATTCCGTGCCTTCGGCGCGGGCGAGCGCCCGATCGACGAACTCGTCACCCATCACCTGCCGGCGGACGTCGAGCCCGTCCCGAAAGGACCGAGAGGTGTTGTCGAAGCTGTTGTCAGACATACACTCATCGTCGCAGATCTCACGACCGCAATCGACTGGTGAGCAGATGCGCCCGTTCGAGCAGAAGTACACCCATCTCCCGGACCCGCTCCGGCCGGAACCTCGTCTCGACGCCGGTGAGACTCAGCGCCCAGGCCGGCCGTCCCGCACGATCGAAGACCGCCGCACCCAAACCCCAACTTCCCTCGACGAGCAACCCGGGGTTGAGCGCGTAGCCGGTCTCGCGGGTCGACTCGATCCGCGAACGAATGTCGACATCGGAATGTGCTCTGCCCCAGTTGCCGAGAAGGTCGACTCGGGACAGGTACTCGTCGATTTCGCGCGCCGGGAGATGACTGAGAATCGCCAGACCGGCCGACGCCACGCCCAGCGGGAACCGCACTCCCTCGTGAAGCACGTGAGACCGCAGCGGGAAGCTCCCCTCCTCACTCAGCACGCAGACCGTCTCGTCACCCCGGCGGGCGGACAGGAACGCGCTCTCCCCCGTTTCTCTCGCGAGACGAGCGACCACGTCGTGTGCCTGCTCGCCGATGTCATATCGGGCAGCCGCTCCCGCGCCCAGCAGATAGAGTTCCGGCCCCAGTGTCCATCTGCCCGTGCCGCGGTCACGATCGACGAGTCCTTCGGCGGCCAGGGACATCAGCAGTCGGTGCGCAGTCGGGCGTGCCAAACCGGTCGCCAGACCGAGGTCGGTCGTCGAGGCCCCCGCCGGTTCTGCCGCACCGAGCGCACGGAGGAGAGCCCCGATGCGACCGACGACGTGGGGGCGGACGCCTCCAGATGCGTTCATTCTATGAACGTACTCGATCATCATTCTCACCATGCGAGCAGTTCGACGGTTGTTCAGGCCAGCTGTTGAGTAGCGGCACAACGTCATTGTTTAGTCGACACAAAACAGTTTGTGCCTGCTGAATGAACGAGCCAAGGAGAGTCAGTGTCGTCGAAGGTGTACGAGTCGGTCGCCGAAGCAGTTGCCGACATCCAGGATGGAGCCAGTATCGCGGTGGGCGGTTTCGGCCTGTGTGGCATTCCGGATGAGCTCATCTCCGCGCTGGCGGAGTCGACCGTCACCGGTCTCGAGGTCTTCTCCAACAACTGCGGCGTTGACGACCACGGTTTGGGAGTGCTTCTGCGCCAGGGACGTATCCGCCGGGTCACCGCGTCCTATGTGGGCGAGAACAAGGAGTTCGCACGCCAGTACCTTTCTGGCGAACTCGAAGTGGAACTCATCCCCCAGGGAACGCTCGCCGAGCGACTGCGGGCGGGCGGAGCGGGTATCCCCGGCTTCTACACACCTGCCGGTGTCGGCACCCCCGTCGCCGACGGCGGACTGCCCTGGCGCTACGCAACCAACGGATCGGTCGCCCTGGCCTCACCACCCAAAGAGACCCGGGACTTCGACGGCAAACCGTACGTCTTCGAGGCAGGGATCACCGCCGACTTCGCGCTCGTGCACGCGGCGGTCGGCGACACGGACGGCAACCTCCTGTTCCACAAGTCCGCGATGAACTTCAACCCGCTGGCTGCGATGGCCGGCAAGGTCACCATCGCCCAGGTCGAGCGTCTCGTCGAACCCGGTGAGATCGACGCGGACGCAGTGCACTTACCCGGTGTCTACGTGCAGCGGATCGTCCACACCGGACCGCAGGACAAGCGGATCGAGAAGCTCACCGTCAGCGTCCCGTCCGATCAAGGCCGCTGCGTCTCCACCGCATCGGCTCCGGTCGGATGGACCCGCGACCAGATGGCCGCCCGCGCCGCTGCCGAGATGACTGACGGCGAGTACGTCAACCTCGGCATCGGCCTTCCAACGCTCATCCCGTCCTACCTCCCGTCCGACGTCCGGGTGACCCTCCACTCGGAAAACGGAATCCTGGGCACCGGCGGTTATCCGGCGGCGGACGCGGTCGACCCCGACCTGATCAACGCGGGTAAGGAGACCGTCACCGTGCGGGACGGGGGCGCGTTCTTCGACTCGGCCCGCTCTTTCGGCATGATCCGTGGCGGCCACATCGGCACCGCAGTTCTCGGCGGCATGCAGGTGTCGTCCACCGGCGACCTCGCGAACTGGATGATCCCGGGCAAGATGGTCAAAGGCATGGGCGGCGCCATGGATCTCGTCCACGGCGCGGCGCGCGTGATCGTCCTGATGGAGCACACGGATCGCGCCGGGAACCCGAAAATCCTCGACACGTGCACCTTGCCCCTCACCGGCCAGGGGGTCGTGAACCGGATCATCACCGATCTCGGCGTCATCGACGTGGAGGACTACGGCCTGGTGCTCCGCGAGCTGGCACCCGGTGTGGCCGTCGAGCACATCACCGCCGCGACCGGCGCAACCCTGCACATCGACATCGACTCACAACCCATTACGTAGACCCACCAGAAATGGCCAAACCCAGCACCTCGAGGGGTGCTGGGTTTGGCGAAAAGGGGTGGGTTTGCGCGGTTAGATCGGCATCAGGAAGTGCTTGCGCGGGGTCTTGAGGACCTGCTTGTCGCGCAACTGCGCCAACGCCTTCCGAAGCTGCAGGCGGGTCTCGGCGGGCTCGATCACCGCGTCGACGTAGCCACGTTCGGCCGCGAGGTACGGCGTGGCCATCATCGTGTTGTAGAAGTCGATGAAGTCACGACGGACCTTGTCGGCCTCGGCGGCCGAAAGTCCCTCGGTCTGACGGCGGGTGAGCACCGCGGCAGCCGATTCGGCGCCCATCACGGCGATCTTGGCGGTCGGCCAGGCGAAGTTGATGTCGGCACCGAGGTGCTTCGACCCCATCACCGCGTAGGCACCGCCGTAGGCCTTGCGCAGCACCACGGTGACCTTCGGGACGTCGGCCTCCACGTAGGCGTAGAGGAAGCGGCCCGACCGGCGGATGGTGCCCTTCTGCTCCTCGGCGAGGCCGGGGAGGATGCCGGGCGTGTCCACGAGGAACACGAGCGGGATGTTGTAGGCGTTGCAGATGCGGACGAACCGCGTCGCCTTCTCCGACGAATCGGTGTCCAGCACACCGGACATGACGCTCGGCTGGTTGGCGACGACGCCCACCGACCGGCCGTCGACGCGCGCGTAACCGGTGATGATGTTGGGCGCGAACAGTTCTCCCACCTCGTGGAAGGCACCGTCGTCGAACAGCCGGATGATGATGTCCTTCATGTCGTACCCGGCGTTGTCGTTGTCCGGCATGAAGTCGTTGAGCGACAGATCCGACTCGGTGATCTCGGGTTCGAGACCCGGGTTGATCACCGGCGGCTGCTCGTAGGCGCTCGACGGCATGTACTGCAGGTACTCACGCACCCAGTCGAAGGCGGCCTTCTCGTCGGGCGCGATGTGGTGGATGTTGCCCCAGCGCGCCTGGTTGTGGGCGCTGCCCAGGTCTTCGGCGGAGATCTCCTCGCCGTTGACCTGCTTGAGCACGTCCGGGCCGGTGACGAACATGTACGACTTGTCTTCGACGGCGACGAGGATGTCGGTGTTGGCCGGGGTGTAGACGGCGCCGCCGGCGCACTTGCCGAGGATGACCGAGATCTGCGGTGCGAGACCGGAGAGCAGGTCGTTGCGGCGACCCATCTCGGCGTACCAGGCGAGCGAGGTGACGGCGTCCTGGATGCGGGCGCCGGCCGAGTCGTTGATGCCGACCATCGGGCAGCCGATCTTGCCTGCCCACTCCATCAGCGATGCGACCTTGCGGCCGAACATCTCACCGACGGTGCCGCCGAAGACGGTCTGGTCGTGCGAGAACGCGGCGACCGGGCGTCCGTGGACGAGGCCGTGGCCGGTGACCACACCGTCGCCGTAACCGCTCTCCGCGGCGCCCGGCATCTTGGCGAGCGCGCCGATCTCGACGAACGTCCCGGGGTCGAACAGCATGGCCAGACGTTCGCGAGGGGAACAGATCCCCTTCGCGGCACGCTTGGCGACTGCCTTCTCCCCTCCGGGTTCGCGAGCGGCCTCCAGCTTTTGCCGGAGGTCGGCGAGCTTGCCTGCGGTGGTGTCAGTCACGGTCCTTCACTTTCTACGCGACCACGATGTCTCGTTGAAGCTACTTCTTATCAAGCTCGCCGAGACGCGTGGCCAGATCGGCGCCGATCTTGGCGATGTACGGCTCGTCGACGATCGACAGGTGATCGCCACCGATGTGGATGATCTCGAGGTCGTCGACGACCTCGCCCCACCGGCCGTCCTCGTCGATCTCGGCCCACTGCGGTTCGAGTTCGATGGCACCGGCATGCATCTTGTCGGCGCGGTACAGCACGACCTTGCCGTCGTACGGCTCCGGCGCGATGTTGCTGAGCACCCGGTTCTCGATGAACGAGGTCCGCTGGTGTTCGATGATGCCGCCGGGGATCTTGGTGCCCGACATCGACATCATCTCCATGATGATCGCGAACTGCCCCTCGTCGTCGGCCTCGACGAGCCGCTCCATCGGGATCGGCACATCCGGGTCGAGGTCGTAGTTGCGGATCGCGAACTCTTTCCACCGTTCCAGGCGGGCCCGCTTGGTGTCCGGGGTCTCGGTCATGTCCTCACGGGGACGCACGACGTCGATCAGGCCGACGAAGGCGACCTCTTCACCGGCTTCGCGGAGAACCTGGGCGACACCGTAGGCGAGAGCACCACCGAACGACCAACCGACCAGCACGTACGGCCCGTTCGGCTGCAGTTCACGCAGACGCGGGATGTACTCGCGGACACGGTCTTCGATCGTTCCCTCGCTGCCGCGGTCGAAACCGATGACCGGTCGGTCGTCGGGCAGCCGCTTGAGCAGCGCCTCGTAGGACGAGGTGTTGCCGCCGGCCGGATGGAACAGCAGGATCGGTGTCGGGTCTCCCGCAGCGGGGTCGTAGACCTTCTTGCCCTCGGGAACCAGACGCAGGTAGCGCAGGAACCCGTCGGTCGCCGCCCCGGCATCGAGGTGCTCGCGAACGTAATTCGACATCTCCTCGATGGTCTCCGAGTCGAGGATGTCCTCGACGTCGATGTCGCCGCCGGTGCGCTCGTTGAGGCGATCGGTGAGCTGCTGGGCCAACTCCTCCGACAGGACCGGCAGCTTGTTGAAGATGCCGCCCGCGGATTTCTTGGTCACGACCGCGTAGGTGCCGAAGGTCAGGCGCTCGGCCGCGTCACGCGGCGGGACATCCGAACCCGCGGCCTCGGCGACCGCCTTCTGCGAGGTGATGTCGGTGACCGGCTTGGTCTCCGGCGCGGGCGCGGGAGCCGTGACCGGTTCCGGGTCGGTGCCCGGCGAGGTCGCGACGGCCTCCTCGACGTCCACGACGTCCTGGGCCACCTCCTGCTTCGGCTCCGGCGACTCCTCGACGGCCGGGACACCCGACGATGCGTCCTTGGCGTTCTGCTCGTCGATGTAGGCGTTGAGCGCTGCGGTGTCGAGTTCGCCTCCGCCGCCGGCGTTCTCGGCGAGATCGTCGAGCTGATCGCGGTGGGTCACCGCGAACTCGACGAACTTCTGGACGTCGGCCAGATTCGCCTGGCGCATCGCCTGCAGCTGCAGCTGCGGGATGTCGAACTCGTACTCGACGCGGTTCTTGATGCGTACGGCCATCAGCGAATCCAGACCCAACTCGATGAGCGGGATCTCACGCGGCAGGTCCTCGGGGTCGTAACCCATCGACTCGCCGACGATGATCGCGAGGCGATCGCCCACGGTCTCACCGGATTCCGGATTCCACTTGTTGCCGATGTCGTCGACGACCTCGTCCTCGACGACGACCTTGTCGTCGGCGAACGCCGCGGCACCGGACTCCGGCGCCGCCGCCGGCGCGGACACCGTGCCGGCGGTCTCGTCGAGGTCGCCGGTCACGACGGCCTCGAAGAGCAGGCGGAAGTTCTTGTCGGACTTCACATGCAAGCTCACCGATGCGCCGCCCGGGTGCGGGCTCAGCGTGGTGGTGACGGTGCCCGCCTTCGGGATCTCACCGTGCGACACCGCGGCACCGACCGAGGCGTTCTTCAGCACCTGAGCGGCGGCGGCGTGCACCAGCGCGCGCGGATCGGTGACGGCGGCGGCGTTGACCTCCCAGGCGTGCCTGCCGTCGGGCAGCGCGACATGCGATCCGGGGACCGAACCGGCCGAACCACCCGAGGAGAGCTGTGCCTTGAGCCAGAACTCCTTGCGCTCGAAGCGGGTCCGCGGGATGGCGGCGTAACCACCGGTGCCGAACAGCGACGCGACGTCGACCGGGTGGCCGTGCACGTACAGCTTCATCAGGGCGTTGACCAGACCGAAGCTCTCGTCTTCCTTGCGGCGCAGCGTCTCGATGAGCTCGGCGTCGTGCAGACCGGCCGAGAAGGTCACGGCGGCAACGGAGATCAGGACCGCCGGGTTGGGCGAGAGCTCCAGGAAGGTGCGGTGGCCGTTCTCCACCGACTTCGAGATGGCCTGGCTGAACCACACGCTGTGGCGCAGACCCTTGAGGAAGTAGTCGATGGTGTGGACCGGCTCGTGCCCCGCGCGATAGAACACCTCGCGGTCGACCGAGCTGTAGAACCCGGTGGTGAGACGCCGCGGCTCGATGCCGGTGAGCTCGTAGGCGAGTTCACCGAGGATCGGGTCCATCTGCGAGGTGTGGCTCGCGCCCTTGGTCTGCAGCTTGCGGCCGAGCTTGCCCTCGGCCTCGGCTCGCGCGACGATCGCGTCGACCTGCGCCTCCGGCCCACCGATGACGGTGTGCGTCGGGGCCGCGTAGACGCAGATCTCGAGGTCGGGGTAGTCGACGAGGACGTCGTTGATGTCCTCGGCGCTGTACTCGACCAACGCCATCAGGCGGATGTCGTCGCCCTGCAGCATCGACTCGCCCTCGCCCATCAGGCGCGAACGCTGGCAGATGACGCGTGTCGCGTCCTCCAGCGACAGGCCGCCGCTGATGTAGGACGCCGAGGCCTCACCCATCGAATGCGGCACCAGCACACCGGGTTCCGCGCCGTGGTGGCGCAGGGTGTCGGCGAGTGCGACCTGGATGGTGTAGATGCCGACCTGGCTGGTCTCGATGCCGTAGGTCTGCTCGTCGTCGAGGAACATCTCGGCGATCGAGTAACCCAGCTCGTTCTGGATGAGCGCGTCGACGCGGTCGACGTACTTCGCGAAGATCGGGTTCTCGGTGTAGAGCTGCTTGGCCATCTTGCGATGCTGCGAACCGAAGCCCGACAGCAGCCACACGGCCGACGCCGCATCCGGCGAATCCGACGAGTACACAAGGGGGTTGCCCTTGCCGTCGGCGACCGCGCGGACGCCGGTGATGGCGTCCTCATGGGTGCGGGCCATCACCACGGCACGCGAACGGCCGTGGTTGCGGTGTGCGAGCGCGCGTCCGATGTCGGCGAGCGGGGTGGCCCGGCCCTCGTCGGATTCGAGCCACTCGAGCAGGTCCGCGGCGGTCTTGCGTCGACGCGACGGCAGGAAGCCGGAGATCACCAGCGGGACGACCGAACCCTCGACGGCACACGGCGCGAAACCCTCGGCCGGGTCGGCCGCGGTCTCGGCGACCACCGGCTCGACATTCTTGGCCTGCGCGGCCAGGACGGCCCGCTCGGCCTCGGTCAGGAACTCGTCCTCGTCGTCGAGATCCGGTTCGCCGGGCAGCGATCCGGTGGCGGGGAGCTCCGACGCCCCGGCGTCGACCGCGACCGTCTCCGGCTTCAGGTCGCTCGGCAGGACCTCGCGGACCACCACGTGAGCGTTGGTGCCGCCGAAGCCGAAGCCGGAGATGCCGGCGACGGCGTGGCCCGAGTAGCGGGGCCACTCGGTGGCCTCCGGGATGACCTTCAGGTTGGTCGCGTCGAACTGGATGTACGGGTTGGGGCCGCTGTAGTTGCGCGACGCCGGGATGACGCCGTTCTTCAGCGCGAGGACGACCTTGGCGATCGCACCCGCACCCGCAGCGGATTCCATGTGTCCGTAGTTGGTCTTCACCGAACCGAGCAGCATCGGCTTGTCGGGGGTGCGGCCGCGCCCGACGACGCGCCCGAGGGCGTCGGCCTCGATCGGGTCGCCGAGGATGGTGCCGGTGCCATGTGCCTCGACGTAGTCGACGGTGCGCGGGTCGATCGCCGCGTCGGTGTACGCCGAACGCAGCACCTCGACCTGGGCCTCGGGGTTCGGGGCGGGCAGACCGTTGGAACGACCGTCGGAGTTGACCGCCGACCCGGCGATGACCGCGAGCACGTCGTCGCCGTCGCGGCGGGCGTCGGCCATGCGCTTGAGCACGACGAGACCGCCGCCCTCGGCGCGGATCATGCCGTCGGCGTCGGCGGAGAAGGCCTTGATGTGGCCGTCCTTGGCCTGCGCGCCGATCCGGTCGAAGCCGAGGGTCGCGGCGGGGGTGATCAGCATGTTGACGCCACCGGCGAGGGCGACGTCGGATTCGCCGGTGCGCAGGCTGCGGACCGCCTGGTGGATCGCGACCAGCGACGACGAGCATGCGGTGTCGATGGCGATCGACGGTCCGCGGAAGTCGTAGAAGTAGGAGACGCGGTTGGCGACGATGGCCGTCGAGGTACCGGTCAGCGCGTAGGCCGCGGTGTCCTCGGCGCCCTCACCGAGCCCGAGGGTCGCGAGCAGCTGGTAGTCGTTGGTCGACGTACCGATGAACACACCGACCGGCGCACCCTTGAGGTCGCTCGGCGGGATGTGGGCGTGCTCGAGCGCCTCCCAGGTGAGTTCCAGCGCGAGCCGCTGCTGCGGGTCGACCATCTCGACCTCGCGCGGGCTCATCTGGAAGAAGTCGGCGTCGAACGAGCGCACGTCGTCGAGGTAGCCGCCCTTGATGTTCGACGACTCGAGGATCTCGGCGAAACGCGGGTCGGAGGTGAACTCGGTCCACCGGCCCTCGGGCAGGTCGGAGATGCCGTCGACGCCGCCGACGAGCGCCTCCCAGGTCGACTCCGGGGTGGTGCCGGACTTGGGGAAACGCGTCGACAGGCCGACGATCGCGATGTCGTCGTCGGCGCTGCGCTCACGCTGCCAGAAGGTGTCGACGGTGTCGGCGAGGCCTTCGTCGGGGTCGCCGTCGATGATGCGCTGCGCCAGCGACGAGATCGTCGGGTGGTTGTAGACCACGGTCGCGGTCAGGATGACCCCGGTCTTGTCCTCGACGTCGGCGGCGAGCGCCACGGCATCGCGCGAGGAGAGTCCGAGTTCTTCCATCGGGCGGTCGACGTCGATCTGGGCGACCGGCACGGCCGTCGCCTGCGACACCCATTCCCGCAGCCAGTCCCGCAGTTCGTCGACGGTGAGGTCACCGGCGGTCTCGCCGGGGGTGGCCTCACCGTTCGACGTGGCGTCGGTCGCGTCGGCGGTTGCTCCGTCTACCGAACCGGGGGTCTCGAGGGACGAGGCGTCGGGCAGATCGGTGCCGCGGGCCTCGTCGGTATTCAGTTCAGACATCGCTTCCAGACTACTGCTCTCGTCGACACCCGAAACCGGGTGCCGGGTGACTGTTGCTGACGATCACCGACACCGCGGCCGTGAACGGGTGCGGACGCGCTATTCCGCCGCGTCCGGGAACGCCGTCTGCTTGTAGCCGCCGCGCAGGCTGCCGTCGATGTAGGCGGCACGGGTGGCCCGGCGGGCGATCTTGCCCGACGAGGTACGCGGGATCGAACCGGCGGGAACCAGCAGGACGTCGCGAGCCATGACGCCGTGGCGCTGCGCGATGGCGGCACGCACGGTGTCGGCGACCTCCTGCGGGTCGGCCTTGCGACCCGGGCCGCGCTCGGCCACGATGACCAGCTGCTCGGAGGCGTCGTCGGGATCGGGGGTCAGACCGCTGCCGGCGAACTCGAAGACCACGGCGGGCAGCTGGTTCGCCGGCACCGAGAAGGCGGCGACGAAGCCCGGACGCAACGCGGTGCTGGCCTCCTGGGCGCTGTACTCGAGGTCCTGCGGGTAGTGGTTGCGTCCGTCGACGATCACCAGGTCCTTGACGCGACCGGTGATGTAGAGCTCGCCGTCGAGCCAGACGCCGTAGTCGCCGGTACGCATCCACAGGCCGTCGGCCGGGGCACCCTCGGAGTGGCTGCCCTCCGGGAGCGGGGCGACGAGCTTGTTGTGGAAGGTCTCCTCGGTCTCGGCCGGCTTGTTCCAGTAGCCGGCGCCGATGTTGAGACCGTGCAGCCAGATCTCGCCGACGTGACCGTCGGGCCGCTCGGAGGCCGTCTCCGGGTCGACGATGACCGCCCACTGGCTCACCGCGACCTGGCCGCAGGACACCTGGGCCACCGAGTTCGGCGTGCCCTCCTCGACGACGGTCAGCTTGCCGGCGTTGAGATCATCGCGGTCGACGTAGATGACCTTGGCCTCGTTCTCACGCTGGGTCGCGGAGACGAACAGGGTGGCCTCGGCCATACCGTAGCAGGGCTTGATGGCCGTCTTCGGCAGGCCGTAGGGCGCGAAGGCCTCGTTGAACTTCTTCATCGAGCTGACCGTGACCGGCTCCGAGCCGTTGATCAGGCCGATGACGTTCGACAGGTCGAGTTCCTCGCCCTCCTTGGGCAGGCCGCGCGCGGCGGCGTGCTCGAAGGCGAAGTTCGGGGCCGCGGCGTAGGTCTCCGCGCCGTCGGCGGCCGCGGCGAGTTCCTTGATCCAGCGGCCGGGCCGGCGGACGAACGCCTGCGGGCTCATGATCGTGATGTAACGACCGCCGAGCGCCGGCAGGATCACGGTCAGCAGGCCCATGTCATGGAACATCGGCAGCCAGGTGACGCCGCGCGCATTGCGGTCGATCTGGATGGTGTCGGAGATCTGCAGGACGTTCGCGGCGACCGCCTGGTAGGTGATCTCCACGCCCGCGGGGACGCGGGTCGAACCGGACGTGTACTGCAGGTACGCGACGGTGTCCTTGTTGTGGTCCTTGCCCGCGACCGGGGCGACCCAGCTCGAACCCACCGAATCGGGCACCGCGTCGACGGCGATGACGCGCGGGCGCTCCTTGGCCGGCAGCGGCGCGAAGAAGTCGCGGACCGCCTCGGCGGACTTGGTGGAGGTGAGGATCGCGGTCGGCTTGCAGTCGTCGAGGACGGCGTGCAGACGATCGGTGTGGCCGGGCTCGTCGGGCGAGAACAGCGGCACCGCGACGTTGCTGGCGTACAGCGCGGAGAAGAAGCCGATCACGTACTCGAGAGACTGCGGCGCGAGGATCGCGACACGATCACCGGGCTTGGTCACCTGCTGCAGGCGTGCGGCGACAGCGCGCAGGCGCTTGCCGAACTGCGCCCAGGTCAGGTCCTGGGCTTCGCCGTCGCGCTCGCGGCTGTAGTCGATGAAACGGTACGCCAGCGTGTCGGCCTGCTCACGTACGTTCTGCTCGACATAGTCGACAAGCGTCGCTTCCTCGGTGAAAGAGATGTTTCCGGTCTCATCGAGAAAGTCTTCGAGTTCAGTCTTCAGCATTCATTACTCCTGTGGCCCCCTCGTGGACTCCCCCACGCGAGTGCAGTTCCCCGGTGACGTCCTTCGGCGACAACACCCGGCGCTTCTGCCATCCACGTCCTGTGCCGACCGCGGGATACGGTAGCGCACGTCCAGTTACACAACGAAAAGCTTGTGATCGTCATGGTCAGCTTTGAAAGAGCGTACGTCGGTCATCCGGCGCACACCTTCGGTTCAACGACCCACCACCTCGCGGTTCACTCGCGAGACAGACGGCCATCCTACTCCCCCTTCAACTGGGCCAGCACGGGCGCAAAGGCGTCCATCTGGGTGGGGAAGACCCCGACGTAGGACATGGTCGTCCGGCGGCGGACCTCGCGGATCTGATCCGCGATCTCCTCGAAGCTGCCGATCGCGATGTACGGCGAGGACAGCACGTCGTCGACGGTGAACTCGGTGTCGTGCGCGATGTTCGGCGGGTAGCCCTGTTCGAGGGCCTTCAGCGCCATCTCGGCGGTTGCCACGCGATCGTCGGTGATGACGATGACGGCGATGGTCCAGTTCAGTTCGATCTCGTCGAAACGATCACCCGCGGCCTGGCGGATGCGGTCGACGCGTTCGGCTGTCTTCTCGATGGTCATGTCCGACAGCTTCATCTTGCCGTCGGGCGTGGTGCCCGGGGCGACGGAGATGATGTCGGCGTGCTTGGCGGCGAGAGCCAGCATCTTGGGCCCGCCACCGCCGACCGCGATCGGCGGGCGCGGTCCCTGACGGGGTCGCGGGCTGCCCTCGAGGCCGTTGATCTTGTAGAACTCGCCGTCGAAGTCCACGGTCTCGCCGCGCATCAGACCGTCGAGGATGGTCAGCGCCTCGTCGAGCCGGCGGATGCGGACGCCAGGGGACTCGAACTCGATCCCCGCCTTGTCGAACTCTTCCTTCATCCAGCCTGCGCCGATGCCGAGCTCGAGTCGCCCCTTGCTCAGCACGTCGATCGTGGTGGCCTCCTTGGCCAGCAGCGCCGGGTGGCGCCAGCCGTTGGCCAGTACCGACGTCGCCAGGCGGATCGTGGTGGTGGCCTGGGTCAGCGCACCGAGCGCGGCCAGCGGACCGACCTGGTTGCCCAGGTGATCGGGCACCGCGAAGGTGTCGTAGCCGTATTCCTCGGCGGTCTGGGCCAGCTTGACGAACTTGCGGGCGCCACCCTCGTCCTTGTTGCCCTCGCCACCCGCACCGAAGCGGAACTTGCGCAGACCGGAGGAGCTGCCACCCGCATCATTCGGGGGTTGCGTCATCGCTGTCCTCTCCTCGTGTCCGGCCGTCGGGGACGCCGTACGGCATCCTGTGTCGATCGCCCGGACGAAGCCCGGGCCAGCCCAACACGTTAATGCAGCGTGACGGCCCCGCAAAACGAATCGGTGGTGTCGGCGACAGGGTTACACCGAGTTCGTCGACCGCGGGACGCCGAGGGCTCACTCGTGCGCGGGACGGGGGGCCTCGTCGATGAGGTCCTTGGCCCACGAGTACATCCACTGGGTCGCGGTGCGACCGTCGGCCTCCCAGTACTTGGTGGTGGCATACATCGCGTGGATCGGGTTGCTCGCGGCGTTGGCCAGCTTCGACACGGCGGCGAGCGGGTTGAGGACCGTCGGCGAATCGCAGATGAGATCGCCTGGCGCACAGATGGACTGCACGCGGTCCTCGAGGTCGCCGAATCCCCCGTTGCGCGGGCCGGTCATGGTGATGCCGGGGACGATGTTGCCCATGCCGCCGAGTGCGATCTCCGCCCCGACGCCGTCGGGGCTCGGGTCCACGTCGTTCTGCTTGCCGGGCTGGCGACGCCCGTCGGCGATGAGCCCGACCCCGAGAACGAGATCCTGGTCACCGTCTTCGAGCACACCCCGGCCGTTGCCGATGTTGCTGGCGAGATCACCCGCGATCACCGCCCCCTGGCTGAAGCCCATCAGCACGTAGCTGGTGAGCGGGCAGCGCTTGTTGGTGTTGATGATCTTGCCGGCGGCCCGCTTGTACCCCTGGGTGCGTGAGACGTTGTAGTCGGCCTGACGGTCGGCGAGGTTCGTCGGATTCCGGAACTGTGCGGTGTAGGGCACCGTGTAGATCTCGGTCCGCGACGAGTCGAAGTCCTTCGACAACGCGCGTGAGACCCGCAACATCAGCGAGTTCGGGTTCGCCGAGGGCGAGTACGGATCGTCGGTCGCACTCGACTCCCAGGTGCCCGGGATCACCACGGTCAGCACGTCGGGACAGTCCGCGGGTTGCGCCTCGGGGCGCTCCTTCGACGGCGTCGACGGGACCTGCGGCCCGATCGGCGGGACCGGCCCGGGCTTCAGCCACACCAGGATGAGCAGCACGATGAGCACGATCGCGATGACCGCGAGCGCTAGGAGGAACAGGGAGAACTTCCCCAACCGCCGGACGGGGCTCTTCCGAGCGCGGCCCGCGGTGCGTCTGGCCATCACGTCAGCAGTAGTGCTGTTCTGCTGCGCGAATCACCTTGTCGGCCTTGGTGTTCGCCTCTTCGACGGTCTTGGTGCCCGGCCCGACCGACGCGGTGACGAAGGCCTTCACCATGCCCGGGTCGGTGCCCTTCTGCTTGGCGCCGCACACGTACTTCGCCATGGTGAGCGAGACGGAGTGGTCGCTGTCGCCCATGAAGGTGACGTTGTCGGCCTTCAGCGCCGCGAGGTAGGCCTTGGCCTTGGCGTCGAGCGGGGCACCGCTGGGCCCGGGGAAGTTGTCCGGGACCTTGGTGCTCGGGTTGGGCTCGGTCTCGGGCAGCTTCGAGGTGGTTCCCGACGGCGCGTCCGAGACCTTGGCGGTCGGCTCGGCCGAGGCCGAACCCGACGCGGGCGTGGACGATCCCGCGGCCGAGTACAGCGACGTGGTGGTGACCGGGTTGTTGGTGATCGGCGCACTGGCCGTCGAATCGTCGGAGCACGCCGAGACCGAACCGAGCGCGAGTGCGAGTCCCGCCAGGGGCAGCACCAGCCGAGCACACTTCGTTGTCATCGCCACTTCCTGTCGAACCTCTATCCCGCCGGACGCGGCGCAGTCGGACACTGCACCGCACGCCCCGTCAGGCTACCGTCCCCGCATACCCCGACGATCCCGCCCACCGGCGCGACCTGCACGAACACCTCGATTCCTCAGCGAAGTCTCAGCGCCCGCACACGTGCGGTCGAGGTTGGGCCTCACTTGAGGACCTTCGTGCCGTCCTTGGCCGTCCAGGTGATCCGGCCGTGCTCGAAGTGGTTGACCCGGCCCTTGCCGTCGCGGGTCGGCTCCTCGTTGCTCACCGGCTTGCCGAGACGCCCACCCGGGCCTCCGGCTGCCACGTAGGCACCGCCGATGGCACCGGTCACGATCTTCGGACCCTTCGGGCCGGTGAAGATGCGGCCGTTCGCGAAGTCCTGGGCCTTGCCGCCGGGGACGCCGTACGCCGGGGTCAGGCAACCCCCCAGGTCGCCCTTGTTGGCGTCCCAGAGCTTGCGGAAGGCGCCGTCCACACGGCAGGCGACCGCGTCCCGTGAGAGCCCGAGGGCCGCGGCGGCCTGCGGCCACGCCTGCATCATCTCGAACTCCCAGTACGGCCAGGTATGCGTTCCGGACGGGCGGTAGACCGCCTGACCCGGGATCCCCTTGCGGTTCAGCTGGACCGCGAACTGCTGGGATGTGACGCGGCTGAGCATCTCCAGGCCCACGCCCGAGTAGTTGGTCGCGAGCAGCGGGATGTCGGAGGGCTTGTCGTGCTCGCCGACCATGCCGTTGCCGGAGGAGACGTAGAGACTCGTGCCCTGCAGCTTGTCGGCCAGGACGTACGGGTCGTGTTCCTTCCAGGCCGGGTCGGTGGGCGGACCGAACATCTTCATCGAGTCGTAGCCGCCGCCGTCACGGACGGCGAACTGGATGGCCTGGGGCATACCGAACGAGCTGAACTGCAGGATGCCGGAGAACGACGCGGCGAACTTGTAGAAGCCGGGGTTGCGCGCGGCCAGCATCATCGCGGCCGAGCCACCCATCGACAGACCTTCGACGCCGCGGACGTCCGTGGAGCGCCAGTCGTTCTCCAGGATGGGCGGCAGTTCCCGCATCAGGAACGTCTCCCACTTGTAGTTCTTGCCGCGGTCGGGTTCCTTCCAGTCGGTGTAGAAGCTCGACTCGCCACCGATCGGCAGGATGACGTTGACGTTCTTGTCCTTGTAGAAGTCGACGATCTTGGTGTTGAGAACCCACCCGCTCTGATCGTCCTGCGCACGCAGACCGTCGAGCATCGTCAGCTGCGGGAACTTCTCCTTGGGCTTGGCATGCCAGTCGCGCGCCAAGAGGATCTGCACCTGGATGTTGGTGTTCATCGACGGCGAGTACACCCACAGGGCGACTCGGCGATCGGTGTACCAGTAGGTGTTTGTCACCTTGCCCGGCGGAACCGCCGCCGGTGCGGCTGCCGGGGCCGCCGACGAGGGGGCCGCCGACGACGGGGGCGCAGCCGGAGAAGCCGGGGGCGCAGCCGGGGACGCCGGCGCAGGAGCCGCCGGCGAGGCCGGGGCTGGTGCCGGCGCGGGCTCTGCGCCCGCGAGGCCCTGACCCACGACAAGTGTCATCACGGCCACGATCGCCACCACGGCGGCCATCACCGCTCGCCAGGCCACTCGGGCACCGACCGGTCGGGTACCACTGATTCGCCGCATCACTCTCCAGAACTCCTTCGACCCAGTACAACGGCGTCCGCACGTTCTGACCGATTCCCCGTCAGTCACAACTGCATCATCAATACCAAACGCCTCAGGAGTTTCTTACACGCAATCCGACCCCGGTGTCCGAACGCCACGCTGTGACTCGTGGGATTTATGTGACAGTTGATACCAACCATCCGGCGGCAGTTCCCGAAACACGACGACGCCCCGTCCGGGAATCCGGACGGGGCGTCGTGCAGGCCGTGTCAGGCCGGTCTCTCGCCGATCAGCGGAAGAAACCGCGGTTCTTGGCGTTCCAGACCATGTCCTGCCAGTAACCCCAGGCGTGGGTGCCGTTGGCGTAGTACGTCATGAGCGGCACGCCCTGGACGAACGCGGCGGCCTCGAAGGCCTTCGACTGGGTGAACGCCAGCAGCTCCAGCGTCGAACCCTTGAAGAGGTCGTCGAAGACGTTGGGCAGTGCGTTGTACTTGCCGAAGAGGCCGTTGCCCGAGCCCACGAAGATCTTCATGCCGCGCATGTTGCCGATGTTCCAGAAGGGATCGTTCTGGAACCAGCGGATGCTCCACGGCGGGCCCCACATCGCGTCGATGTTCCACGGCTTGGGATCGACGTCGAACATCGCCAGACGCAGCGCGGTGCGCATACCCGGGGCGCTCAGGAAGTTGTAGCCCGACAGCGAGCCGGCACGGTCGAAGTGCTGGCGGTTCTGCGCGCCGATGACGAGGGCGGCGTTACCACCCATCGACAGGCCCATGATGGCGTAGCGCTTCGACGCGCCGACGCGGAAGCCACGCTTGTCGAGGGCACCGACCAGCGACTTGGTGATGGCGCAGTTCCAGCGGTAGCGGTACTTCTGGCCGTTGAAGTTGCTGGGTGCGTCCCAGTCGGTGTAGAAGCTGGCCGGTCCACCGATGGGCTCGACGACGTTGACGCCGGACTTCACCATCTCCTGGACGTTGGTGTTGATCTCCCAGCCGTTGTAGTCGTACTGGGCGCGCATGCCGTCGAGCAAGATGACGGTTTTATAGTTGCCGGGCTTCTTCCAGGCGCGGACCTTCACATCGGGCATTCCGCAGCCGTTGACAAAGAACTCCTGCTTGCCGACCTGCGTTCCGCCGATCCGGGCGCTGGCCTGGCCGGCGACCACGCCGGTCAGTCCCACAACTGTCAGCACGGCGACGAGTGCGGCGATCAGCCGGTTCCCCATCCGGCCGCGCGCAGGCTTGGTCGCCTGAGTGGCAGCTTCACGCATGTACAGAATCTCCCTCTTCGGCCGATCGGATCACCGGAGGTCTCACCTCCCGCGGAACCCGACCGGTTCTTGTGCGTCTCACATCTCTCGTCCCCCGGCGCAGAGCGCGGCGCGACGATGGTTTCCGAGCCGATCTCGCATGCGATTCGCCGTCGGCGAGCCTATTCGATGCCCCCGACCGTGACAAACCTTGTGATCGCGATCACAACCCCGTCACCGTGCGTGCCCCGGCACTTTCCAGGACACATCGGTCACGAAAGGTTTATCGACCTCTGACGTCGGGACGTTACCGATCCGAGATGTTCCGGGGCAAGTCCTCAGCGCAGAGTACGCGTTTTCTGTGCATTTACTTGGGTTCGTGTGCCAGGGTCGCGCGCACCCGAATACCGCCCGGGCACCACCTACTCCGGGTTCACGGGCGGCGGCATCTCGAGTCCGCACCGGGCGATCTCGTACTCCGGCTCGCGCTGGATGCGGTAACTGTTGAACGTGAACGCCTGCTTCAGATTGTGCTTGAAGCGGGTGAGCGACCACGGGCCCTCGAAGGACGCGAACCGATCCTTGGTCTCGGGGCACTGCAGCGCCACCTGCGCCTGCCGGACGAGGTCCTCGTCGAGGTAGCCCGGCAGAACCGGCTTGCGCGGATAGGCCCCGGCCTCGGCGACGACCCATTCGCTGGGCAGGATCTTGTCGTGTCCGATGCGGCCGTCCTCGAGCCGCTCGGTGTGTGCGGCGAGCGGATACGCCAGACCCATCTGGTCGATGACGCGCACGTCGAGCGGCGCGTTCATGCTCGTCATGCCGAGATTGAGGAAGTAGACCGTCACCTGACGCTCGGCACCCTTGGGCATCACCGCGGGCAGCTGCGCGACGTACCACTCGTCGTAGTTGAACGACGGCAGGATGACGCCGCCGTCCTCGCGGTATTTGTCGATCTTCTCGACCATCGCGCTCATCCGCGGGTAGGCGAGGTAGTCCTCGGCGGTCACTGGGTTCTCGTTGCCCATGTTGGTCACATAGAAGCGACGCTCGTCGACGATGCCGCTGCGTCCGATGTCGATCCCGGCGTTGGGCAGCACGTTCGCGTGGGTGCTGATCCCCCACACAAGAACCGTGATCCACAGGCCTGCCATGGCGACCGCACCGGCCAATCCGACGCGGGTCCGGCGACGTTCGGCCGGCGACACCTCGACGGGTTCGGGCTCGTCGTCGATGACGGATTCCTGCGCGGCACGGCGTCGGCCGAGGGCGGCACCGAGGTGCGCGGGAATCGTCAGCGGCACGACCATGAGCGGCAGCAGCGTGACGAACAAGGGCACGAGCAGCACGCGGCCGTGCATGAAATCGCCACCCTGACGCATCCAGTAGACGATCAGGATGAGGCCGGCCACGATGACCACGGACACCACGGCGGTCGACGACTGGAGTCGGGCCGAGAGCACGCCCAGACGCGAGCGGTCGGGGTCGACGGTGGTCGGGTCCGCGGTGCTCGTGGCGGCATCGGCGCGCAGACGTGCACCGACGACGAGGATCACGCCGGCGACGACGACCATCACGACCGGCAGCAGGAGCACGTACGGACCGAACAGATTGGTCAGATAGGCGAAACCCTGCTCCCACTTGGCACCGCTGGCGTCCTTGGCGACCGCCGGGTTGGGGACGAGCAGGGCGTAGTAGCCCATCCGGAAGATCTGGTAGCCCACCGGCAGGGCACCGGCGACGACGGCCACGCCGAGTCGCATCTTCCAACCGAGCGGCGCGAAGAAGACGAGCAGGAGCACCAGTCCGCCGAACACGGTGAGTTCGGGCCGAACCAGCGGAGCGAGACCCGCGGTGAACGCGAGCGCGAGCGTTGCCGCCGACGCCCGGCGGGTCGTCTGTGGACCGCGTCGGGCCCAGGCGACCAGCTGACACCACAGGACGGCGGCCCAGAAGATGCAGAGCCCGTTCTCCAGACCGCTCGTCGCGAAGTCGCGGGCCGGCGGGATGGCGATGTAGATGATGGCACCGAACGGGAGCAGCAGCGTCCAACCGTCACCGGTGATCCCGCCGAGGCGGTTGCCGTAGAGACGTGCGCTGCCGTACATCGCGATCGGGATGGCTGCGACCGAACACACCAGGGCCACCCAGAGGGCGACGTACTCGAGCTGGCCGTCGGTGACCCACGCCCAGAACCACAGCAGGTAGGTCCAGGCGGTCGAGGTGTTGGCCTCGACGCGTTCGCCCGCGTTGAACACCGGCCCGTTGCCTGCGAAGAGGTTCCGCAGCGTGCGCAGCACGATCAGGCCGTCGTCGGCGATCCACCGGCGCTGCCAGGCGCCGACGGCGAACAACGTGCTGACGGCGACGGCGCCGATCAGAAAACTGGCCGCGGCGAGACGACGCCGCGCCTTGTCGACCACGGGCGCGCCCGTCGTGCGGGTGCCCGTTACCTCGGGGTCGTCGACGGGATCGGAACCGACACCGTCGGTGGGTTGCAGACCGTCAATTGACTGCATAGACCGCGACACCCACGCATACTAACCAGGCCACGGCCAGCAGCTGCAGAATGCGGTCGCCGAGGGCGATCTCCTCGGGTTCCCCTGCTGCGCCACCGTCGACATCGACCGCATAACGCAGGATCGCGACCGTGAACGGCACCATCGAGATCGCGTAGGCGACGTTGGTGTCATGGTTCTCGGCGCCCTTGTCGAACGCCCAGAGTCCGTAGAAGACCACCACGGCCGTGGCCGACAGCGTCCAGACGAACCGCAGGTAGGTGGTGGTGTAGTACTGCAGCGCCTTGCGGATCTTGGCGCCGGTGCGCTCGGCGAGCTGCAATTCGGCGTACCGCTTGCCGGCGGCCATGAACAGCGAACCGAAGGCCATGACGAGCAGGAACCACTGCGACAGCACGATCTCGGCGGCGACACCACCGGCGATCGCCCGCAGCAGGAAGCCCGACGACACGATGCAGATGTCGATGACGGCCTGGTTCTTGAGGCCGAAGCAGTAGCCGAGCTGGATGACCAGGTAGATCGCGATGACGACCGCGGTCTGCCAGTTCGCCAGGAACGAGATGCCGATGGACGCGGCCAGCAGCACGGCGGCGAGCCCGTAGGCCAGCGGTACCGGGACCACGCCGGCGGCGATGGGACGGAACCGCTTGGTCGGGTGATTGCGGTCGGACTCGACGTCCATCGCGTCGTTGACCAGGTAGATGCTCGACGCGGCAAGGCAGAACGCGACGAAGGCGATGGCCGCGGAGCCCAGCACCGAGGCGTCGGTGATGTTGCCGGCGGCCAGCGGCGCGGCGAGCACCAGCACGTTCTTCACCCACTGCCGCGGACGGATCGCCTTGATCAGCCCGGTGGCCAGGTTCTTCGGGGGCCCGGCGACCTTCCCGTGCTCGATCGGCTCCTCGCTCATGCACTCTCCCTGTGTCGTGTCACCCGTGCGATGACGGGGGACGCGGCGAGTCGCAGCGGCCCGCCGGGCACCGCGGCCGTGAGGCCGAGCCGGGTCAGGGCGCGCGCCGCGCGGCGGGCACGTCCTGAGGCCGGAGCATTCCGGGTGGGTTCGAGCAGCACCTTATCGCCCGCGATGACGGCCGCTGCGCTCGCGGCACCGATCGCGGCACCCGCGGTGACGTCTGTCGGATAGTGAACGCCGAGTACGAGACGCGACAGAAGCATCGGCGGCACCAGCGCCGCGGGCAGCACCTTGGCGTCCCAGCCGGCCGCACGGCCGATCAGGATCGCCGCGGCGGTGGTCGAGGTGGCGTGCGACGACGGGAAGCTCAGCTTGCTCGGCGTGGACACCCCGATGTCGATGGCGGGGTGGGCCGGCCGGGGCCGGCGCACGATGCGCTTGATGATCACCGAGGCCGCGTGCGCACCGAAGGCGCCCACACCGGCTTCGATCCACAGCTGCTGCGACCGCACGTCGCCGCGGGCACGCGCCAGCGTCCAGCCGGCACCGGAGATGGCCAGCCAGCCCAGGGCGTGTTCGCCGAGGTGCGACAGACCGCGCGCCGCCGACCGCACACCCGGACGGGAACCGATGCCCGTCTGGATGGCGACGAGGACCTTCTCCTCGCCCGCGAGGGGTCTGGGTGCGTCGTCGGCCGGGAGCTTCGCCGACTCCTCGACCTGCACGTCGGGACTACTCGATTCCGAAGACACCCGCCCAGCTCTCCTTACTGGTCAACTCACGATGTGCGGCGCGGTACTGCTGCTTCATGTCGCCGAACTTGTCCTGGAGTTCCTTGATCAGCGCGAAATGCTCACGCGCGAGCGCGATCATCTTCTCGCGATCCCGCTGCCGGTACACCACTCCCCGACCGTCGGCCGTGGTGACGGTGACACCGTCGACGCGGCCGAGCGAGAACCAGCGCGCCTCGATCGGCGGGTAGTTCGCCTGCGGGACCTCGTGATGACGGGGGTCGGCGGGCCGGGCGTTGTTGACCACGGATGCGGCCAGCGCCTTGATCTTGCTGATCGGGTTCAGCGGGATCGACGTGCCCAGATGCGTTGCCTCTCCGGAGGTCCGGGGCAGCGCGGTGGCCGACGGCAGCACGACCGCGTCCGGGTACTCCTTGCGGATCGCCGCGACCTTCGGCAGCGCGGTCGGCAGGAGGCTGCGGATGTGGTCGGGGCCGGCGAGGAAGTCCCGGATCGCCTCGTTCTGAATGGCCACCGTCGAGTACTCAAGGCAGAGAAGATGTTTCGCGGTCGCCTTGGTCATCGACCGCAGGATGCCCTTGATCGGTCCGTCGTGGTGGATGGATGCGACGACGAGCCGGTTGCGCAGATGGAAGTACGCCTGCCAGTCGATGGCGTCGTCCTTGTCGCTCCACGCCATGTGCCAGATCGCGATGCCCGGGATGGTGGCCGTCGGGTAACCGGCCTTCGCCGCGCGCAGCGCGAATTCCCAGTCGTCCCACTTGATGAACAGTGGCATCGGCAGGCCGATGGTCTCGGCACATTCGCGGGGGATCATGCACATCCACCAGCCGTTGCCCTCGACGTCGATCCGGCGGTGCAGGTTCTTCGAGTTCTCCCGGTCCCGCAGGGGGTACTCGGAGAAGTTGTGGTCGTATTCGACGAATGGCGCCGCGGTCCACATGAAGGTGTCGCGTCGGATGACCTCACCCATGCAGTGCAGGTGGCTGCGGTCCTGCAGGTTGAGCATCTGTCCGCCGACGAGCATGGGGGACTTGGCGAATCGCGACATGGCCAGCGCGCGCAGGATCGAGTCCGGCTCGATGGCGATGTCGTCGTCCATGTAGAGGATGTAGGGCGAATCGGTGAGTCGCAACGCCTCGTACATGATGCGTGCGTAGCCACCCGAGCCGCCGAGGTTGCCCTGGTCGAAGATGTGCAACCGATCACCGAGAGCCGTTGCGGCCTCTGTGTATCCGGGTTCGTCGACGACCTTCTTGGTGCCCTGGTCGGGCATGATGACCGCGTCGATGACCTCGTCGACCATCGGGTCGGAGGTCAGGGCGGCCAGTGCGTTGACCGCGTCGGTGGGACGGTTGAAGGTCGGGATGCCGACGGTCACGCGCTTGGTGTCGGCGTCGGAGGTCGGTGCGTCGACCGGCGAATACCAACCGGCCGAGACGATCTCGGTGTCGGTGTCGGTGGTGATGTCGAACCAGATCCAGCCGCCGTCCTCGAACGGGCCGAGATCGAGCTCGAACTCGACCACGCCGCGGCCGTGTTCGTCGGTGGCGATCAGGTCGCCGCCGATACCGATGCGCGAGCCGTCGATCTTGGAGCGGTACAGGTCGACGCGAGCGGTGCCGACCACCTCGATGCGCAGCACCACCGAGTCCAGGATGCTCCAGCGACGCCAGTAGGCGGCCGCGAAAGCGTTGAAGTAGGTCTCGAAGCTGACCTCGGATTCGCCGCCGAGCAGCACCGAGGTACGGCTCGGTGCGTGTGCCCGCCGGTTGTTGGAGTCCGATTCGAGCAGGTACAGCGACCGCACGTCGAGCGGCTCACCCGCGCGCGGGAAGATCACGCGCTGCAGAAGGGATTTCGCCTTCGACGGCCCGATGCCCGCGTCGGGGATCTCGGACTGGTTCACGGGGGTCACCGTCATCTATTCGGCTCCTGCGGGGTCGGACACCAGCGGCGCACCGTCACGTAGATGCGGCGCCAGGGTGTTGTCGAACATGGTGAGCGCGCTGGCGATCGCCATGTGCATGTCGAGGTACTGATAGGTGCCGAGGCGACCACCGAACAACACGTTCGCACTGGCGGTCTCGGTGCGGGCGAGTTCCCGGTAGGCCGAGAGCTTGGCGCGGTCGTCGGCGGTGTTGATCGGGTAGTACGGCTCGTCGTCGTCATCGGCGAAGCGGCTGAACTCGCGCATGATGACGGTCTTGTCCGCGGGGTAGGAGTCCCGTTCCGGATGGAAGTGACGGAACTCGTGGATGCGCGTGTACGGCACGTCGGCGTCGTTGTAGTTCATCACCGGGGTGCCCTGGAAGTCGCCGGTGTCCAGCACCTCGGTCTCGAAATCGAGTGTGCGCCAACCGAGTCGGCCGGCCGAGTACTCGAAGTAGCGGTCCAGCGGGCCGGTGTAGACGACCGGTGCGTCGGGATTCTGCTCACGCAGCTCGTCGCGGACGCCGAACCAGTCGGTCGACAGGCGCACTTCGATGCGCTCGTCGGCGGCCATGTTCTCCAGCCAAGCGGTGTAACCGTCGACCGGCAGGCCCTCGTACTTGTCGTTGAAGTACCGGTTGTCGAAGGTGTACCGGACGGGGAGGCGGGTGATGTTGCCGGCGGGCAGCTCGGTGGGATCGGTCTGCCACTGCTTGGCGGTGTAGTGCTTGATGAACGCCTCGTAGAGCGGCCGCCCGATGAGGCTGATCGCCTTCTCCTCGAGGTTCTTGGCGTCGGCGGTGTCGATCTCGCCGGCCTGCTCGGCGATCAGCTTGCGCGCCTCGTCCGGCGAGAAGTAGCGACCGAAGAACTGGCTGATGAGACCGAGACCCATCGGGAACTGGTAGGCCTGCCCGTTGTGCAGCGCGAACACGCGGTGCTGGTAATTGGTGAAGTCGGTGAACTGGTTCACGTACTCCCACACCCGGTCGTTCGAGGTGTGGAACAGGTGGGCGCCGTACTTGTGGACCTCGATACCGGTCGTCGGCTCGGCCTCGGAGTAGGCGTTGCCACCGAGATGGTTGCGCCGTTCGATCACGAGGACCCGCTTGCCCAGCTGGGTGGCCGCCCGCTCGGCGACGGTGAGACCGAAGAATCCGGAGCCGACGACGATCAGGTCATAGCTGCTACTGGTTGCCACGGGTCCTCAGGGTAACGGACCCATCCTGAGGATTCTCCGAGCCACGGTGGTCGCCGGGCAATGTTCGATCGTCGGTCTGCAGACATCGGGCCGGTTCCTCTGCTTCTCGGGTGGTTCGGGGCACCGTGACGTCTCGACTCCAGTTGTCGGCACTCAGGGCCGCCACACCACTTCCCGCGGTGGCTCCGCCATCACCGACATCGCGGTCGTGGTGCCCGCCCACAACGAGCAGGCGCTGCCCCCTGGTGTCTGGCCGCACTCGACGCCGCGATCGCCGCCGTCCGACCGTCGGTGCAGGTGATCGTGGCCCTCGGCTCCTGCGACGACGACTCCGCCGGCACCGTCCCTGCCCACAGACAAGGGTCTACGTGACGGCCAGGTGCGTCGGCACCGCGCCTCGGACGGGCTTCGCCGCTGCATCACCGACGACGGCCGGCACCACCTGATTCCCGACGTCCGATGCCGACTCGGCGGTGCCGCCCGACTGGCTGCTCACCCACGTCGACGACCGCCGACTCCGGGCCGACGGTTTCGTGGGGATCGTCACTCCCGACGGATTCGACGGACGACGCCCGGCCCCGGGCCGATGGTCACCGAACACCGGACCGTTTCGACGAGTACCCACAGTCCGGCGACGACGTCCACGCAGCCCTGGCCGGAACTCCGATGGTGACCTCGACGTCGTACTCCGACACCGATTTCCGGCTCGATGTTCTCCATTTGTCACCTGAACGGTCGGTTGCGCAACGAGAGGGACTCATCGATTCGTCGCGGTTATACGATCCGGCATAATAGATTCTCGACAAACGAGTGTTCCGTTTCCTGCGCTCAGCTGTCGTGCCGGCTGAGACGCGCGAAATGCGGTCTCCCAAGGAGGCAGGAGTGACCCAGTTGTCGGACTTCGGAGCGCAGATGACGCGCATCGCCGGCGAGATGCGTAAACAAAGCGATGACACCGAGGCCGCCGTGCGCTCGATGACGAAGTACGCGGTCGACGCCATCCCGGGCGCGGAATACGCGTCGGTGACACTCGTGTCTGACGGCGTGGTCGAGACCCCCGTCGTCATCGGCGACCTGGGCGGCGAGGCCGACGAGCTGCAGCGCAAACTCGGCGAAGGGCCGTGCATCCGTGCCGCGGTCAACGACGTGACGGTGTGGATCGACGACATGCACGTCGAGGAACGCTGGCCGCGGTTCGCCGCGGCCGCCGCCGACATCGGCATCCGGTCGATGGCCTGCTTCTTCTTGTACATCGACGGAGACGACTTCGGCGCGCTGAACCTGCACAGCACCCGTCCCCACGCGTTCCCGACCGAGGCGCGCCAGCTCGGCGAACTGTTCGCCGCGCACGCCGCGACCGCGTTCGGTGCCATCCAGGAGAAGCAGCAGCTCCGGGCCGCACTGAGCTCACGCGACATCATCGGTCAGGCCAAGGGCATGATCATGGAGCGCTACAAGCTCGACGCCACCGAGGCATTCGCGCTGCTCGCCCGACTGTCGCAGGACACCAACACCAAGCTGGTCGATGTCGCTGCGCAGATCGTCGTGGCCGGTCCGGAGAGCTCCTAACCGAGCCCGTCTTCCTTCGGGAACCCCAGCGCCGGGATGCCGCCGCGTTCCTGGAACTCTGCGAGACTCTTGCCGACCAGGACGCGCGGGCCGGTGGCCGGGGTGAAGAACATCATCCCCTTCTCGTAGACCTGCGTGACGCCGGCGGCGTCGGGGGTCAGCGACGGGAGTCCCATCGCCTCTCCGAGCGGACCGGACAGGCCGCCGAGATCGGCGAACTTGCCGTCCATGGCCGACGAGGCGATCTCCAGGAACTTCGCCCCACCGGGGATGATCTGGTCGACGAGTTGACCGAAGCTACCGAAGTCGAGTCCCAGCGAGGGCCCGGACGGTCCGGTGGGCGGCTTGACGATGCGCGGCGCCGGCTGGCCCTGCACGGTGAACCACGACGACTTCAACTTGAGCTTGGTGCGGGCTTCCTCGCCGGAGACCTCGGAGGTTCCGCCGGAACCCACGGCACGGACCTTGATCGCGCGGCCGTGCTCCGCGCCGAGGCCGTTGGCCTCGACGACCTCGAAGCTGCGGAGTGCACCGACACCGAACGCCGAGCCGATGGTGCCGGCGGAGATGGTCACGGTCCAGTTGTGGTTTGGCGAGACCGTGTCACCTTCGTCGGGTACGGCCGGGAAGCGACCGCCGGCCGAGAAGCCACCTGTCGAGGCGGAGAACTCGGTGAACGCGGGCTGGCCGTTCTGCAGCAGAATCTGACCTGCGGTCGCGTCGGCCGCCACATTGGTACGACGGTCCTCGCCGGACACGCCGCCATACACCTGGGAGTTCTGGGTGTCGTCGATCTTCTTACCGCCGGCGATCGCGGCGAGTGCATAGGTGCGGGCGGCGACGGCTTGCGCCTGCAGTGCCGCGGCACCGCCGGAGTCTGCCCAGGCAGGCAGGCTCTCGCGCGGGATGACGCCCTTGACGTAGTCGTCGATGTGGATGCGGTTGACCACGCGTCCACCTTCGAGGCCGAGTGCGCCTCGGTAAGCCTTCTCGGAACCACAGAACTTGAGGAACTCGGCCGCCGGCCGGTTCGGCGCCATACTCAGCGGTTCGACGAACGTGGCCGGGACGGAGCGGATCACACCGCCGCCGCAGCCGCTGCGGATGGTGGCCGTGCCCCCGGACAAGCTGACCGCCTGTCCGGGAGCCACCGTCTGACCTCCGACGCGCATTCCGGCGTCCGCATGCACATTCACCGAGTTCTGACCCGTGAGGGCCACGATGATCTCGGGCCTGTCCACCTTCCCCGCGGTGGTTCCACCGTAGAAGTGACGCAGGATCTGCTGTGCCGACCAGCCCTTACGGGCGTAGCCGTACGCACCCCATTGCCCCATTCCGCGGCCGTGGCCATGACCGTGTCCGATCAGCGTCACCGTCGACCCGACCGAAAGCTCGACCCCGAGGGTCGATTCCGTTGAACTCGCAGCGACGAGCCCTCCGGCCAGCAGTGCGGGCGCGAGCCCGGCCGCGGCCCAGGTCAGCAACTTTCCGCGAGTCCGTGCGGGCCGGGAGCCGGTCGCCGGCCTCCCCGGCAGGAGCCGTCTGGGTCGGGGTTCGTTCACTGCAGAACACATCCTTCGGTCGCGACGACACCAGCCTCAGAAGTTGTCTTAGAGCTACAACTTTCACTCAATCGTGGCCGATGTGACGATTGGGACTTACGTGACATTAGTGAACCTCATTCGCGTTCACCAAGTCGAGCGGATCACAACCGGATCACGAGTTGTGACTCCGATTGTGACCTCACCAATAACACCAGTAACACTGGCCTCATAGGTAACAAGAGAGTCACGAGTGGTCCGGCGTCGGCGTGTGTCGTGTCGATGGAGGGCCGTCCCGCATCACGATGGCGGCCGACACCGAGCACGCCTCGACGCCCGCCCGGCGTGTGAGGCTGCGCATCGCATCGATGACCGGACAACCTCCGGCGAGGAGACCCCCAGTGCGTTACCCCCGACCGAAGCATTCGATCGCTCTCGCGGCCATCGCCGCGGCGGTCGTCGCGAGTCCGTTCGCGGTGATCGCGAGCACCTCCGGCCCGCAGGCCGGCGACCCCCGGCTCGTCGACAACAAGCAGAAGATCGCCAACACCGAGATCGAGCAGGTGCCGCTGCGTGAGCTGCCCGCCGCCATCCTCGACGTCGCGTCGTCGGGCCTCGCCGCCGCGGGCGTCGCGCTGCCGGAGATCGATCCCGATGCGTTCCCACTCCCCGATCTGACGGTCCCGCTGCCGAAGGGCATCGTGCCAAGCCCCTCCACACCGGGCACTTCCGAGTCAAGCGCACCCGAGTCGAGCGCACCCGAGTCGAGCGCACCCGAGCCCACCTCCTCCGAGGCGCCTGCGCCGTCGACGACCGAGACCGATGATCCGGCTCCCGCTCCGACGAGCACCACGACCCCTCCCGTCACGACGATGCGCGACGGGCGCGAGGTGGGTGCAGCGGTGACGCACATCGTGCGCGAGGACCCCATCAAGATGGTCGCCTTCACCTGGGACCGCCCTGTGGACGTCGACCTGAAGCTGCGCGCCAAGCAGCCCGACGGGAAGTGGAGTCCGTGGACGGTCCTGGAGCAGATCTCGAAAGGCGGCGCGCCGAGTGCCGAGAAACCGGCGGGCACCGAACCGGTGTGGGTCGGCGATGCGCGGGAGGTGCAGGTCGCCGCGTCGAAGGACGGCCTGGCGATCCCGGCCGCCGAGACCCAGGGCGGCGACCTGGCCCAGCTGGCCGTCGGCTCCGGAAGCGAGATCGTGACGAAGCTGGCCGAGACGGCCCTCAACACCCTCAAGGCGACGCTGATCAGCCCGGAGGGTCTGCTGTCGCTGGGTTCGTCGTTGCTGTCCCCGCTGACCGGCGGACCGCAGGTGGTCGCGCGTCAGCAGTGGGGTGCCGACGAGGGGATCCGCTGTTCACAGCCGGTGTACTCGCCGCAGCTCAAGGGCGCGATCGTGCACCACACCGCGGGTAGCAACGACTACACCCCGCAGCAGTCGGTCGAGATCGTGCGCGGCATCTACGCCTATCACGCACAAAGCCTGAACTGGTGCGATATCGGCTACAACGTGCTGGTCGACAAGTACGGACAGATCTTCGAAGGCGCGTTCGGCGGACTCGACCGCAACGTGGAGGGCACCCACACCGGCGGGTTCAACAAGGACACGGTCGGCTTGTCGTTCATCGGCAACCTGGAGGAGGTGCCGCCCACCGCGGCGGCGGTCGCCGCGGCCGGACGCTTCCTGCGCTGGCGACTCGGCAAGGCGGGTCTGAACCCCGCGGGCACGGCGACCCTGATGTCGGAGGGTTTCGCGGGCACCAAGTTCGCGGCCGGGACGCAGTCCAACCTGCCGATGATCTCCGGCCACCGCGACTACAACAGCACCAGTTGCCCTGGCGTGCACGGTTACGCGGCGCTGGAGCAGGTCCGTGCGCTGGCAGGTGGCGCGGCGCCGGCCCCGGAGGCGACGCCCGAGGCGACTCCGGAAGGAGCACCGCCGGGCGAGCCCGGAGCACCCGAGCAGGCGCCCGGCCCCGCGCCGGAGTCCGGTCCGCCGGCAGTGTGAGCCGCGCGAGCCGCTCGGTTCAGGCGAACCAGCGCTCGAGCACCTTCGCGACGCCGTCGTCGTTGTTGCCGACCGTGATCTCGTCGGCGGCGTCGAGCGCGGCCTGATGGCCGTGTCCCATGGCGACGCCGTGGCTCGCCCACGTGAGCATCTCGACGTCGTTGGGCATGTCGCCGAAGGCGATCAGGCCGTCGGCGGGTAGACCGGTGGCCTCACAGAGGCGCGCGAGTCCAGAGGCCTTGTGCGTACCCGGCACCGACAGTTCGACGAGGCCGTTGTCCGTGGAGAAGGTCACCTGGGCGAGGTCGCCGACGAAGGGCTGCAACCGCGCGGCCATCTCGCCGCTGGGCATGTCCGGTTTGCGTACGAGCAGCTTCACCGCCGGTTCGCTGAACACCTCGTCGTCGCCGACCTCGACGTGATCCGGGTTGAGCCAGGCGTGTTCGTATCCGGCGCTCGCGACGAACGGCGGCGTCGCGGCGTCGTGCGCCGACCGGCCGGCACGTTCGGCGGCGATACCGCACCCCGGGATCTGCTGGTAGGCGATCTCCCCCAGCTTCACGAGGGCGTCGGATTCGAGGTTGGCCGACCACAGGACCCGGTCATGCTCGGCGTCGTAGATGATGGCGCCGTTGGCGCACACGGCGTATCGGACGAAGGCGTCGGTGCCGGCGAACTGGTCGGTGATCTCGGCGATCCACCGGGGCGGGCGGCCGGTCGCGAGCACGAACTCGACGCCCGCCGCACGGGCCGCCGACAACGCGGACACGGTTCGCGACGACACCCGGTTCTCGTCGTCGATCAGTGTTCCGTCCACGTCGCTGGCGATGAGGGTGGGTGGACCGAATGTCATCTGTTTCCTCTGTCTCGGGCCTGGGTGGCCTCGCGTTGTCTCGCCGCGGCCTTGCGGGCGCGGGCTTCGGCCTTGCGGAGCGCCTCGTCGGCCTCGATGACCGCGGCCTCCTGTGGTGTGGGGGCCGATCCGCCGAGCCGGGCAGGTACCCAGAACTCGCCGGCCGGGTGCGGGCCGTAGGCGTCCTGGACCTCGTGGAGCATGGAGTCCATCACCTCGTGCAACCGCAGGGTCTCGCGCTCGGGTTTCTCGCCGGGGTCGACGGTGAACGGCAGTCCGTAACGGACGTGCACCGGGATACGGCGTCGGCCCATGTTCCGGGGGCCGCCCTTGGTCCATTGCCGGTGGGCTCCCCACACGATCGCCGGGACGATCGGGACCCCGGCCTCGGCGGCCATGCGTACCGCACCGCTCTTGAACTCCTTCAGCTCGAAGCTGCGGCTGATCGTCGCCTCCGGGTAGACCGCGACGATGTGGCCGTCGCGGAGGCGTTCGAGTGCGGCGCGGTAGGCGTCGGCGCCGCGGGACCGGTCCACCGGAACGGTCTTCGTGTGGTTGACCAGGAAGCGCATGATCGCGACATCCATCACCTCGGACTTGATGAGGAACCGCGTCCGCCGGCCGGCACGTTGCACTCCCAGCGCGGCCGGGATGAAGTCGACGTAACCGGTGTGGTTGATGCACAGCACCGCCCCGCCGGTCTCCGGGATGTTCTGGATCCCGGTGAAGTGCAGGTCGAGCCCCTGGGCGCGGACGAGCGTGTTCGCGATGATCTCCAGGGTCCGGTAGACCGGCTCCCGTCCTCGACGCGGCCCGCTGCTCATGCCTCCCAGGTTAACGGTCAGGGGTTGTCACGCTGAGCGCGCTTGGCGGCGCGTTCGGCCTGCTCCTCGGCGTCCATACGGTTCGCCTCCTCGAGCGTCGGCGCCGACCCTCCGAGGCGTGCCGGAACCCAGAACTCACCCTTGGGGTGCTCGCCGTAGGCGTCCTGCAGCTCGAGCAGTTTCGCGCTCATGACCTCGTGCAGCTTGGCGGTGAGGGCGTCGGGATCGCCGGTGGGTTCGAGCGCCTCGCAGACCCCGATCGAGATCGGGTAGCCGGTGCGGCCGAGCCGCTTCGGGTGGCCCTTGGTCCACACGCGCTGGGCACCCCAGATGACGGTCGGGATGATCGGTGCACCGGACTCGATCGCCATGCGTGCCGCACCCGACTTGAATGCCTTCAGCTCGAAGCTGCGGCTGATCGTCGCCTCTGGGTAGACACCGACGAGCTCACCGCGCTTGAGATACTCGACAGCAGCCCGGTAGCTGTCGGCACCGGCGGTGCGGTCGACGGGAATGTGCTTGAGCGAGCGCATGATCGGGCCGGAGATCTTGTTGTCGAAGACCTCCTTCTTCGCCATGAACCGCACCTTGCGACGCCCCTGCAGATGTGCGGGGATGCCGGCGTAGGTGAAGTCGAGGTAGCCGGTGTGGTTGATCGCGACGACGCCGGGGCCCTCGGCCGGGACGTGCTCGACGCCCGACACCTTGAACTTGAGACCTTCGGCCAGCCAGAGCAGGCGGGCGGCGGTGATCACGGTGTCGTAGACGGGTTCCATGCCGGAAAGCTTAACCAGTGATCGGGTGTGGCAGGTCAGGCGTCCGCGGCACCTGTGCGGGTGACGGCGAACACGAGGTCGACGGCGGCGTCGGAGAGCTGTTCGGGTGTGAGGGCGAGCCGACCGTCGATGTGGTCGAGGTACAGCGCCACGAGTGCCCCGGTGAGCGCCGAGGAGATCACGGCGACGCGTTCGGGGGCGAGTGAGTCCTGGTCGGTGACCATGGCCAGGACGGCCTGGACGAATCCGGGGACGGTGGCCGCGCGGTGTGCGCGGAGGACGTCGTCGGCAAGCGGCTCGCGTAACAGGATGCGGGCCTGCCCCGGCTCGTCCTGGAAGAACTCGCGGAAGATCTCCAGCAGTGCACGCACGTTCTCACGCGGATCGGCACACCGTTCAAGGCCCGCAACCCGGGTGAGGAGCCGGCCGGTGACACGGTCGTACACCGCGGTGACCAGCTCTTCGGTCGAGGAGAAGCTCTCGTAGAAGTAGCGGGGACTGAGATTGGCCTCGCGCACGACGGCCCGCATCGTGACCGCGGCGGTGCCGCCGGTCCCCAGCAGGGTCTCGGCGACGGCGAGCATCTGCTCGCGCCGGTCGGTGGACCGGTCCTCGAGCGTCTGCCCGCGCCACAGCTTGCCCGAACTCATGTGTTCATCGTCGCATCTGCGCGGGGTGGGACTCATGGCCCACGCGGGCGGTCCGCGCGGCTCGATACATTGGAGGACTGTAGTGCTTTGACGCGCAGCCCCGCGCACACCAGGAAAGGCCCTCTTCGTGCAGATCACCAGCATCGGTCACGCCGGTTTCCACATCCAGACCACCGCCGGATCGATCCTCTGCGACCCCTGGGTCAACCCCACCTACTTCGCCTCGTGGGTGCCGTTCCCGGACAATTCCGAACTCGACTGGAAGACACTCGGCAACTGCGACTACCTCTACGTCTCGCACCTCCACCGGGATCACTTCGACGAGAAGAACCTGCGCGAGAACGTCAACAAGGATGCGACGGTCCTGCTCCCCGACTACCCGGTGCCGGACCTGCGTCGTGAACTCGAGAAGCTCGGTTTCACCAAGTTCATCGAGACCACGGATTCGGTGAAGACGACGGTCACGAACGACAAGGGTTCGCTCGACGTCATGATCATCGCGCTGCGCGCGCCGGCCGACGGGCCGATCGGCGACAGCGGCCTGATCGTCTCCGACGGCGAGACCGTCTGCTTCAACATGAACGACGCCCGCCCGATCGACCTCGACGTCATCGACGACGCGTTCGGTCACGTCGACGTCCACCTCCTGCAGTACTCGGGCGCCATCTGGTACCCGATGGTCTACGACATCCCGCGGAAGTCGAAGGCCAACTTCGCATCTCAGAAGCGTCAGCGCGGAATGGACCGTGCACGTTCGTACATCGAGCAGGTCGGCGCGACCTGGGTCGTGCCGTCGGCGGGTCCGCCGATGTTCCTCGACGAGGAACTGTTCTACCTCAACGACTTCGGTTCCGGGGAGACCGCCGACAAGACCTCGATCTTCCCGGACCAGGAAACCTTCCTGGAGCAGATGCGCATCCACGGCACCGACGACGGCGAGAAGCATCGCGGCCTGATGATGGTCTCCGGTTCGGTCGCCGACTTCACCGGTTCGACACTCAACGAGGTCAGCCACCCGTACGCCCCGGGAGACGTGTTCGGCGAGAACAAGCGCGCCTACCTCGAGCGGATGAAGGAGAAGTTCGCCCCGGTCATCGCCGCGGACAAGGCAACCTGGGCACCCGCCGAAGGCGAGCCGCTGATCGGCGCACTCCGCGAACTCTTCGAGCCGATCATGGCTCAGTCGGACCTGGTCTGCGACGGCATCGGCTACCCCGTCGGCCTGGTGATGACCCCGGGTGGCGGTCCGGCGAACGACGCCACCGAGACCGTGGTGCTCGACTTCCCCAACCGCATCGTGCGTGAGCCGAAAGAGGGAGAAGGCAAGTACCGCTACGGTTTCCGTATCGCCACCGAACTCGTGCGCACGGTTCTCCGCGACCACGAGCCGGACTGGGTGAACACCATCTTCCTGTCCACGCGCTTCACCACGTGGCGCATCGGCGGATACAACGAGTACCTCTACACGTTCTTCAAGTGCCTGACCGACGAGCGCATCGCCTACGCCGACGGCTGGTTCGCCGAGGCCCACGACGACTCGGCGTCGATCACCAAGGACGGCTGGGAGATCCAGCGTCGCTGCCCGCATCTGAAGGCTGACCTCGGCAAGTTCGGCGTCATCGAGGGCGAGAAGCTGACATGCAACCTCCACGGCTGGCAGTGGGATCTGACCTCGGGCCGCTGCCTGACGTCGAAGGGCCACGAGCTGCGCGCGAGCAAGCTCGACTGACGCGATGACGGCGTCCGAACGGACCTACGCCGGGCGGCCGGTCAGCGATCGCGCTGCCGAGCGTCGGCGCCGGTTCCTCGACGCCGCCCTCGTCGAGTTCACCGGTGCCGCCGGATACGCCGGCTCCTCGGTGACCTCCATCTGCCGGGCCGCCGGACTCTCGCGCCGGCAGTTCTACGAGGAGTTCAGCGACCGCGAGGACCTGCTCGTCGCGCTGTACGACGAGATCCAGCACGCGGCGCGCGACGCCGTCGCAGAAGCATTGGCGGGCATGGCTTCCCGCGATCTGCGGCGGCTGGCAACGGCGGCGATGAGCGCCTACATGACCTCGGTCGGCACCGACCCGCGTCGTGCGGAGGTCTCGTTCGTCCAGATCGTGGGAGTGAGCTCCCGCGTCGAGCAGCACCGCCTCGACGGGCGTGAGGAATGGGTCGAGTTCTTCGTCGCGGCCATGGCCGACTTCGCCGGGCGCGCACCGAGCGAACGGCAACGCCACCTCGCGATCGCCTACGTCGGAGCGCTCACCGGGCTCGTCCACCGCTGGAGCGTGTCGCCGGACCCGGCACCGCTCGACGACATCGTCTCGGTCCTCTCCGACATCCTGCTCTCGTTCGCTGAGCTCTAGCGTCTCACTGCCCGACGATTGTGCGCCGGCACACATCGATGTATCTTCGCTCGAAGTGTGAGACACAGGCGTCTCACTATCTCGAGGGGGGCTTCATGGGTCGAACATCAGTCGGGAGAACGAGGTGTGGCCTGCGAACATTCATCGCAGCGCTGGCTCTCGCGCTCGTCAGCAGCACAGCACTGGGCGCCGGGACCGCCGCCGCCGTGCCCGTTGCACCGCCCCTCCCGTTTCCGGTCCCGCCGGCCATCCCCGAGTTCGACAAGGACTTCTACCTACCCCCTGCGTCGGCATACGCGGACAAGAAGCCCGGCGAGCTGATCGCCGCCCGGCGCGTCCACCTCGCCGCGCTGTCGGTGATCCCGATCAACGTCGACGCCTGGCAGATCTCCTACCGCTCGACCAACACCCGGGGCGAGGCCATCCCCGCGGTCGCCACCGTTCTCAAACCGAAGGGTCCGGCGAAGCCCGGACCGTCGAAGCTGGTGTCATGGCAGTCCGCCGAGGACTCGACCGCGCTGTACTGCTCACCGTCGTATGCGCTGCAGCAGGCATCGATCCCCGGTCAGCTGACCGGGTCGGTGGACTCCGCCTACGAGGTCCTGCAGATCACCTCGCTGGTCGGCGCCGGTTGGTCGGTCGTCATCCCCGACCACCAGGGACCCGAATCTGCTTTCGCAGCGGGCCCTCTCGCCGGACGGATCACCCTCGACGGCATCCGCGGCGCACGCGATTTCGCGCCGCTCGGACTGAAGAAGGACCTGCGGGTCGGGATGATGGGTTATTCCGGCGGAGCGATCGCGACCGGTTGGGCCGCGGAGCTCCACGAGCAGTACGCGCCGGAGCTGCCTATCGTCGGTGCGGCCGAAGGCGGTGTCCCCGCGGACATCCGGGCAATGGTGGACCTGGCCGACAAGAACGCCGCGTCGGGGCTCATCCTCGCCGGCATCATCGGCGTCAGCCGCGAGTACCCCGAACTCGACCGGTTCCTGCAGCGCAATCTGAATCCGCTCGGAAAGGCGCTGCTCGCGAGCAAGAATCCGTTGTGTCTCACCTACCAGGCAGCGCTGGCACCGTTCGTGGACATCAAGGGCCTGGTGAACCTACCTGACCCGCTGAGCTACCCGACGCCGCGAAAAGTGCTGGGGCAGCTGAAGATGGGAAAGCATGTCCCGCGGTTCCCGATGTTCATCTACCAGTCGAATCCCGACTGGATCGCCCCGGTCGGCCCGGTGAACGAATTGGTGCGCACCTACTGCGCCGACCCGGACGCCAGCGTCCGATACGTCCGCGACCACTTCAGTGAGCACATCTCGCTCGCGATCGAGGGTTTCGCGCCGGGGATCGTGTGGATGCGGGATCGGCTGGACGGCAGACCGGCCGGAATCGGTTGCACCACCGCCGATCAGGGCTCGATGGCCCTCGACCCGAAGACCTGGCGGGCATTCGTCAACCTCGTCGGCAACAACCTGGCCCTGGCCATCAACCAGGAACTCGGTAATCCTCCGCGCCTGCCCTAGGGCACGGCTCCGGCCCGCGCGGCGGGGAGTCGCCGGTGATGTGCACCCCGCATCACCGGCGACCCGGCCGCACCAGGGCGAGTGACGCGATGCCGGTCTTGAAGATCGGCTGCTTGGACGCGACATCCCAGTCGGTGGGGGTCAGTTCGTTGGCGGCCCGTTCGTGTCCGTTGGCGTCGCAATCCCAGTACCCGTAGTGGAACGGGACGAACAGCACGCCCGGGCGGATGCCCGTGATGCGCGCCGAGGCGGTGATGGTGCCCCGGGGGCTGGTGATCGCGAGCAGGTCGCCGTCCAGGATGTGCCGGGCGTCGGCGTCGGAGGCCGAGAGTTCGACCCATACGTCCGGCGCCGCTTCCTGCAGTTCCGGGGCGCGCGCGGTCTTCGTGCGAGTGTGGAAGTGATACACCGTCCGACCTGTTATCAGCGAGAACGGGTAAGCGTCGGAGGGGATTTCACCGGGTGGCAGGTAGGGAGCCGCCTTGATGAGCGCCTTGGCATCGGGATTGAGCTTGCGGTACTCGTCCGGTTTCACCGGGTCGCCGGTCACGATGTCCTTGCCATACGACTCGCAGTAGTCGGGCGCACTGTAGAACTCCCCGTCCGCGTAGAGCCGCTCGGTGCCGTCGGGGGCTTCGTCGGTGCACGGCCATTGGATGCCGCCCCGCTCCCGGAGCAGGTCATAGGACAACCCCGTGTAGTCGCAGGGGCGTCCGGCGCTGCATTCCCGCCATGCGTCGAAGGCCGACGCCGCATCGGTCCAGGAGGGCAACGGGGCACCGTCCTTGTCGCGGAAGCCCATTCGCCGTGCGTAATCGAGGAAGATGTCGAGGTCAGGGCGTGACTCACCAGGAGGTGCGACCGCCTTCTCCGACAGATGGACGGTGCGGTCGGCGTTGGTGAAGGTCCCGGTCTTCTCGCCCCACCCCGCGGCCGGGAGTACCACGTCGGCCAGCTCAGTCGTCTCGTTGGTGAACATGTCCTGGGCGACGACGAACAGACCTTCCTGAGTCAGGATCGAGCGGATGCGCGACAGCTCCGGCAGGGACACAGCCGGATTGGTCGCGGAGATCCACAACATTCGTAGGGATCGCTCCTCGGCGAGTTCGAAGATCTTCATCGCGTGCGTCGGCGGGCCATCGTGCGAGAGCTTGTCCTTGTCGACGTTCCACAGTCGCGCCAGTTCGGCGACGTGGTCCTCGTTGGCCCAGTTCCGGAATCCGGCGAGATCGCCGTCCGCACCGCATTCCCGAGTGTTCTGGGCAGTTGGCTGCCCGTTCATCTGCAGGACGCCACATCCGGGTCGGCCGAGCATTCCGCGGATCAGGTGGAGATTGTTCACCTGCACCGCGGCTGCGGTCGCCTGGTTGGACTGGTAAAAACCCTGCAGCACCGTCGAAACCAGCTTCTTCGCAGTCCCGAGAACGCGGGCAGCACGGCGAATCTCGTCGGCGTCGACGCCGCAGATGTCGGCGGCCCGTTCGGGCGGGTACTCGGCAACCATCTCGCGCAGTGCACCGAAACCCACTGTGTGCGAATCGATGTAGTCCTCGTCGATCCATCCGTTGGCGATGATCTCGTGCAACAGCCCGTTCATCAGGGCCACGTTGGTGCCGGGCAGCGGAGCGAGATGGACGGTCGCGTGCCGTGCGACCGGCGTGGGGCGCGGGTCGACGCAGACGATCTGCGGAGGGTTCGGTCCGGCAAGCCGGTCGAGGGTTCGCATCCAGGTGACCGTCTGGGTCTCGGCGATGTTGTGACCGAAGAGCGCGATCACGTCGGCGTGGTCGATGTCGGTGTAGCTGCCCGGTTGACCGTCGCTGGCAAACGATTCCTTGAGAGCTTCAGCGGCGGTGGCGGTGCACAGCCGTGTGTTGCCGTCGACGTGATTGGTGCCGATCGCACCATGGGCGATCACGCCCAGTGTGTAGTACTCCTCGAGGAACAGCTGGCCCGAGGTGTAGAAGCCGATCGCCGACGGTCCCTGGTCGTCGAGCAGTTCACGAGAGCGCTTGACGATCCGATCCATCGCCACGTCCCACGAGCACTCGACGAGTTGCCCGTTCTTCCGGATGCGTGGGCGTGTCAACCGGTCGCGAGACGAACTGGCCTGCCACCCGTACAGGTCCTTCACGTCGACACGGCCGTGGTTCACCCGGTCGTCAGCACGCCCGCGCACCCCCACGATGCGATTGTCGGCCACCGCGATGTCGAGCCCGTCGCCGTTGGAATGCAACACCGACGCCGTCCGGACCCACCGCTCGACCGTCTCCGTGGTGACGCCGTCGGCGAGGTGCTGATCGACGCGGGTGGGCCAGTCCTCACCTGGACCGTACGGAGTGCGCCGACCCCAGGGGTCTTGGATTCTGCTTGTCGCATCACTGCCGGACATATCCGGGCGGGTACCCATCGCTATCAGTTTCATTCCGGGGTACCGCGGGTACGCGTTTTCCAACTGACATCGACGGGGAGAAACCATTGACGACTGTCACCGAGATACTCGAGGCACATCCTGTCCGCGACGACATCGATGACGCTGTGCTCGCGGCCTGCATCCAGGCGTGCGCCGAATGTACGCAGGCCTGTACCTCGTGCGCGGACGCATGCCTCGGCGAGAGCGGCGTCGAGCATCTGGTCGAGTGCATCCGCGCCGACCTCGACTGCGCCGACCTGTGTTCCATCACCGAACGAGTGCTGCTCCGACGCACCGAGGCCAGCATCGCGGTGGTGCGGGAGACGCTGGAGGCGTGTGCGGTCGCGTGCCGGGCGTGCGCCGACGAGTGCGCCAAACACGCCGACATGCACCAGCACTGCCGCATCTGCGCCGACGTCTGCCGACGCTGCGAGGAGGCCTGCCGCGCGCTGTTGGACGTCATCGGCTGATCGGGCTCGAACCCCGCCGCCGGCGATCGTTATGGATGCGTTGTCGGCCGGGCACGATCCGACGTCGATGGTTGCCGTCGGACGGGCCTGGGTAGGCAGACGAATACGGTCGAGAGAGGCGCCACATCAGCGGCGCCCCGGTCGAACCCGACAGTGAGGAGAGAAGAACATGGCTCAGTACCGCGTCGTGGATTCCGACGAAAAGGTCATCGAGGAGAAGGATTTCGATGACGCCACCAGTGCATACGACTGGTTCAAGACCGTCGCCGCACCCGAGGACAGCCTCGGCACCGTCATGCAGGTCCATGACAACGGCGAGTGGAAGAACTTCGAGGTGTCCGACGGCGGCACCAACAAGCACCCCTCTGCCGACGCGGAGTGATCCCGAGGCCGGCGGGCGGCTGCCTCAGCAGCCTCCCGTCGGTCGTCCGGCGAACCGGTTGTCCAGGAATGCAAGAGCCTCGACGCTCCACGGGATGAACGCCGCCGTGTGTGACAGACCGCGGTATTCCGTGAAAGTCGTGGGCACACCGCGTCGACAGAAACTTCCGGCCAGACGTGCGACGTCGGCCGTGATCATCACCCCGTCACCGACGCCGTCGGAGTTCCCGACTCCCAGCATCATCGGCGACCGCGGGGTACCGAGCGTCCCCATGACGTTCTTCGATAGTGCCCGGCGTGCACCGGGAACGTCGAGGATGCCACCGACCCCGGGCTTCAATAGCTGACGGTCGGTGAGCCCCGGGTACGCGTCGGCGAACTGTTCGATGCACTGCCCCGCCACCTGGCGCAGAATGCGGGTGCCTTTCGGGGACAGGTAGTCGGGCAGGTTCAGGCCGTAGGTCTCGTCGTAGACCGCCATCAGCGCCGGGATGACTCCGGTCCAGTCCTGCTTGCCGTTGACGTAGCCCAGGTTGTGGATGGGATCGACGACCACTCCACCGGCGGCTGCCCCGATGATGTTGAGTTCCGGCGCGTACTTCGGCGCCAGCTCCGCACCGAACCCGGTCGGTACCGATCCGCCCGAGTAGCCGAACAATCCGATCGGCGTTCGTGCCGGGGCACGGAGCTGACGCAGCGTCGCCCGGAGACCGTCGAGTGCAGCGTAGCCGGATTCGCGCGCGATCGTCCAACGCAGACCACGTCCCTCGTAATCGGGTACCGACACCGTGTACCCGGCAGCCATCAGACCGGCGATCAGGCTGATATCGATCGGCCGCTCGGACATGTTGCCGCCGCGGAGGGTGTACGACGGGTCGCACTGGGAGCCGAGCGCGTCGTAGAAGGAGTGGTAGGACACCAGACGACGCGGTGCCCCCGGCCCGACACCCGGCGGAGAGACGACGGTGGTGACCGTCGACGTCGGGTTGCCGAAGTTGTTGGTGCTGCGGTACAGGATCTGCGTCGCGAAGATCGGCACATCCCTTCCGCGCCAACCGAGTTGGACCTGGCGGGTGCGCAGTATCGCGCCCGGCGCGCGGTTCTCGTAACCGCGGGGCGGGACGTAGAACGGGTCCTGCGACGGGAGTTGACCCGGCGCCGCAACGGGGTTCGGCACCGGCGCGGCGGTTGCCGGTTGGGCCACCAGGCACAGGGAGACCCCCAGGCCGATCACGGAGGTCAACGTCACCAGGAACCGCAGCATCAGGCGCATGAGCAGTAATGATGCCGTTGTTGCCGGATATCGGACGGGTTCCGGAGCATACCTGGCACAGTTCAGCCGACCGGTGTGCTCTCCCCCGCCCGTTCGACCTCCTCGACGACCGGCGACATGGCGACGACCACCGCGCCGATGACGGCGGCGATGAACGCGATCACTGCGACCGGTCCCCACCCGTCCCGGACGGTGTCACCGAGGACGACGATCCCGATCACGCCCGGCACCACGGTCTCGCCGACCACCAGCGACGCCGACGCCGCGCTCACCGCCCCCTTCTGCAGGGCGACCGTGAACATGTAGAACCCGCCCGGCCCGGCCAGGATGATGGCGTACAGGGCCGGGTCGGTGAAGAGTTCGCCGAGATCGAAGGGGTCGAGGCCGTCGAGAATTCGGACCGCGACGGCGAGAACACCGAACAGGACACCACCGGACAGGCCGGCCAGCACGGCGACCCGGCTCTGCATCCGCGGCAGGATCGCCGCCCCGAGCCCGAGGATGATCACCGCCGCGACGAGCACAGCCCAGTGCAGCCACCATTCGTGCTTACGTCCCTCGTCGCCGGCCGCGAATCCGAGCAGCACCAGCGCCACCACGACAACGCCGATCGCGATCCAATCGCGCTGCGACAGCTTCGCTTTCAGCACGATCGTGGCCAGGACCACTGTCACCACCAGGTTGGCGCTGACGATCGGCTGCGCGAGGAACAGCGGGATCATCCGCGCCGCCACCATGTTGCCGAGAAATCCGATGCCGTCCAGCGCCATTCCCGCGATGAACGCCACCGTCAGCATGGCCGAGATGGTCGACCGCAACGACGGCGCCTCACCCGGCCCGGCACCGGTGTCGTCGACGCTCTGCGCGCCCCGTGCTTGCAGCACCGAGGCCGTTCCGTAGGCGAGCGCCGCGAAGATGGCGGCGAGGATTCCGATCAGCATCGGATCAGTATCCCCGCTTCAGCCAGAAATTCCGTCAGAGACCGGGACCTTCGGCACGCAAGTTGTCCACCTCGTCCATTGCGGCACGCAATTTGCCCAGCCACTCCTCGGTGTGGGCGCCGACGAGCTTGACCGACCAGGCCAGTGCGTCGGCCCGCGATCGGGCGACGCCGGCGTCGACGAGGGTGTCGAGAACGCGCCGTTCCGGCTGACGGAGCCGTGTCATGACCGGTACTGCGAGGTGGGTGAAGAGGACTCGCTCGTCCCCGACGGCGACACCCCACGAGACCTTTCGGGCGTAGCGGGCCTGCGCCTCGTCGGCGATCGACATCCGTTCGGAGCGGGTGTCCTCGCGGAACCTCGCCGCCCGCCCCTGCGCTGCAGCCCGTGCGTCAGCATCGTCGCCGGTCTCCGGAGGTTCCAACGTTCCGATGACGGTGATCTCGTCACGGTCGACGGTGACCTCGGCCGGTCCGGAGAACCACGCGTCGGGTAGGCGGCCGGCGAACCAGGCGGCGGCGTCTCCGGCGTCGGGCAGTTCGGCTTGCTGCCAACCTCCTCGACGACCGCCCGGCCCTCGGTTCCCCTGTTGTGCGTTTCTCATGGCCGCCTCCTCGCGCGGGCGTATTACATGATTACAGTGTTACACCCGTTGCGGCGAGAAGTCACGAGCTTGTTTGCCGGTCCTCGTCAGGCGCTGATGGTGTCGAGTTCGGCGATGTCGTCGTCGGTCAGCTGCAGTCCTGCACCGGCGATGTTCTCTCGCAGGTGGGCGCTCGACGATGTCCCCGGGATGAGCAGGAGGTTCGGCGAGCGCTGGAGCAGCCATGCCAGAGCAACGGACATCGGCGTCGAGCCCAACCGCGTGGCGACGCCGGACAGCGCTTCGGACTGCAGCGGCGAGAATCCACCGAGCGGGAAGAACGGGACGTACGCGATGCCGTCGGCAGCGAGCTCGTCGATGAGGGCGTCGTCGCCGCGGTGGGCGAGGTTGTACATGTTCTGTACGCAGACGATCGGGGCGATGGAGCGTGCCTCCGCGACCTGCTCAACGGTCACGTTGCTGACCCCGAGGTGTCGGATCAGCCCTTCGCGCTGCAGGTCGGCGAGCGTTTCCATCCCCTCGGCGATAGAACCCTCTTGCAGCCCCAGCGTGTCGCCCATCCGCATGTTGACGAGGTCGAGCACCTCGACGTCCAGGGCGCGGAGGTTCTCGTGCACCTGTTTACGGAGATCCTCGGGTGTCCGCGCCGGCGGCCAACCACCCTCGGCATCCCGGTTGGCGCCGACCTTCGTCGCGATGAACAACGACTCGGGATACGGGTGCAGCGTCTCTCGGATCAGTTCGTTGGTGACGCGAGGTCCGTAGGCGTCGCTGGTGTCGATGTGGGTGATGCCCTGCTCGACGACCTCGCGGAGCACGGCGCGTGCCGCGTCGGGGTCGGCTGGCGGACCCATCACCCACGGCCCGGCCAGTTGCATTGCGCCGTAACCGAAGCGCGTCACGGTGGTATCGCCGAGAGTCCAGGTGCCGCCGGGGAGTGCGAGAGAAGTGTTCACGATCATGCCTTTCGTTCGGGGTGGTGAGTCAGTTCTTGAAGAAGTCGAGAAGGTCGGCGTTGATGGTCGCGGCGTTGACGGTGCACATGCCGTGCGACAGACCGGGATACACCTTCAGTGTTGCGCCGGGGACGAGCTCCACCGACAGTTCGGCGGAGTCGGCGATGGGGACCACCTGGTCGTCGTCACCGTGGAGGATCAGCGTCGGCACGCCGATGGCCTTCAGATCCTCGGTGAAGTCGGTCTCCGAGAACGCCTTGATCCCGTCGTGGTGCGCCTTCACGCTGCCGGCCATGCCCTGGCGCCACCAATTCCAGATGACGCCTTGCGAAACCTCGGCGCCCGGGCGGTTGAATCCGTAGAACGGTCCCGACGCGACGTCGAGGTAGAACTGCGAGCGGTCGCCGGCGACCCCGTCGCGGAAACCATCGAAGACCTCGACCGGCAGGCCACCCGGGTTGGCTTCGGTCTGCACCATGATCGGCGGAACCGCCCCTATGAGAACGGCTTTCGCAACGCGATCGGCACCGTGGCGTGCGATGTAGCGGGCCACCTCACCACCGCCCGTCGAGTGGCCGACATGGATGACGTCGCGCAGGTCGAGATGTTCGACGACCGCTGCGGCGTCAGCAGCGTAGTGGTCCATGTCGTGGCCGTCGCCGACCTGCGTCGAGCGTCCGTGGCCGCGGCGGTCATGGGCGATGACCCGGTAACCCTGCTGAACGAAGAACAGCATCTGGGCGTCCCAGTCATCGGAGCTGAGGGGCCAACCGTGGTGGAACATGATCGGCTGACCGCTCCCCCAGTCCTTGTAGAAGATCTCGACCTCGTCGGTCGTGGTGACGAATGGCATGGCGGATTCCTGACGGTCGTGCCGGTGAGGGCGTTGGTCGATGACCGCTCAAGCGTCGCCCGCGGGAGGGATTCATAGCCTCCGTCAAGTGACTGCATTCCGATTCCTGGACCGACTCAGGTCAGTAGGACTTCAGAAGGGCGGAGGTCCGTCCATCTGCTGACGTCGCTCGCGTTCCCGATGGTTGCGGGCACGTTCGGCTCGCCGGCGCGCGTGTTTTTGTGCGAGCCGGTTGGTGGCGGGCGGGGTGTCGTCGCCCGCGATCACCCGTGGTGTGGGTGGGGCCTGGGGTGGTTGCTCGTAGCGAATGCGCCGCAGGTTCGGGAACGAGTCTTCGAGATTCTCGGCGTCGCCAGGAATGACGAACCCCTCCGGAGTCCGGTATTCGGTGACCAGGCGACCCTCGTCGTCACGGTACTGAACATCGACCCAATCACCGAACGTCTTGTGCAGGTGCCCGAACCGGCACTTCGCGTTCAGATTCTCACTCGCCGTCGACCCACCCTGGGCAGGGTTGGTGCGGTCGTACTCGGTGACATGGTCGAGATCGGAGTCGAAAGCCGAACATCCGCAACCGGGTTCGGTGCAGTAGCCGTCACGAACCCGCACGAAGTCGGAGCACGCAGCGGTGGGTCGATACGGATCGGCGGATTGTGCACCCGGGAAGACGATCACCATGCCTGCCGGCGGGGCATCGGCCGATCTCGGCTCGACGGGGCTATCCGGACCGTCGGAAGTCTTTGTCGTCGGCCGCTCTGCGACAACGCGCGTCGGTGGTGTGCGGACCGGGGTGACGGGTGTGATGGTCGCGTCGGGCCGGTCGGCGAGGTCACGGACGTGCTCGTCGGAGACGATGCCGTGGCCGTCGACCCAACCGATCCCTGGTGCCCCGG
>NZ_BAHE01000021.1 GCF_000298235.1 Gordonia namibiensis NBRC 108229 | reverse complement strand
GATACGGCTCGTCGCAAGCTCCTCGCCTACTCAACCAGCGGATCTCCTGGTTTCGATACGGCTCGTCGCAAGCTCCTCGCCTACTCAACCGGCGGATCTCCGCTAACCGAGCGGACCTCCGCTGGCCGAGTAGCGAGGACCGAGCGCAGCGAGGACCGCGCGTATCGAGGTCACTCCGGCGCCGAGGCGTCCGCGTGGCCGAGCTTCCAGTCGGGGAGCGCGACGTCGCGCACCAGTCGCTTGAGTTCGGGTGCCCCGGGGAACCCGCCGTCGCGTTTGCGTTCCCAGATCTGCGTGCCGTCGACGTCGATGTGGAACACGCCACCGGTCCCGGGGACGAGCGTCACCGAACCGATCTCGGTGCCGAAGGTGTTCAGCAGCTCCGATGCCATCCACGACGCACGCAGCAGCCAGTTGCACTGGGTGCAGTAGGTGATGGTGATGTGGGGTGCGGTCATCGGTCAAGAATGTCAGAGCCTGCTTTCCCGTGCCGCCCGCCGAACCTCTAGGGTCGAGTCCATGCGTCCTGAACTGCAGTCCTACCGGCATCTGGCGTCGGGAAAGGTCCGTGAGATCTACGAGATCGACGCCGACACGCTGCTGTTGGTGGCCTCCGACCGGATCTCGGCCTACGACCACATCCTGAGTCCCGCGATCCCCGACAAGGGACGCATCCTGACGGCGATGAGCTTCTTCTGGTTCGACGAACTCGGCGTCCCCAACCATCTCGCCGGCGGTCCCACCGACGAGCGCATCCCGGGTGAGGTCGTCGGCCGGTCGATGGTGGTGAAGCGCCTGCCGATGGTGCAGGTCGAATGCGTGGCGCGTGGCTACCTGACGGGTTCGGGCCTGCTGGACTACCAGGCGACCGGTGCGGTGTGCGGTGTCGAACTCCCGGCAGGTCTGTCGGAGGCGTCCAAGCTGCCCGAGCCGATCTTCACCCCGGCAACCAAGGCCGAGCAGGGTGAGCATGACGAGAACATCAGCTTCGAGCGCGTCGTCGAGCAGGAGGGTGCCGAGCTCGCCGAGGCGCTGCGGTCGGCGACCCTCGACATCTATGGACGCGGCGCAGCGGTCGCTGCCGACCGGGGAATCATCCTGGCGGACACCAAGTTCGAGTTCGGCCGCGGCCCCGACGGCGAGCTCGTGCTCGCCGACGAGGTCCTGACCCCCGACTCGTCCCGCTACTGGGAGGCCGCAACCTACGAGGCGGGCAAGGTTCAGCCGAGCTTCGACAAGCAGATCGTCCGGAACTGGCTCACCAGTGCCGAATCCGGCTGGGACCGGGCCTCCGATGTCGCGCCGCCGTCACTGCCCGACGACGTCGTCGAGAAGACACGTCAGCGGTACATCGATGCCTACGAATGGATCTCGCGAGAGTCCTTCGCCGACTGGCCCACCGCGGAGGTGTCCTCGTGACCGACGAGCGCAACGCGGCCACACCGCCGGTCGCCAAGAAGGTCCCGAAGGAACGCACCCACCACGGTGACACGTTCGTCGACGACTACGAGTGGTTGCGCGACAAGGACGATCCGGAGGTGACCGCCTACCTCGAGGCGCAGAACGCGTTCACCGAGGCGCACACATGGCACCTGGCGGATCTGCGCAAGCAGATCTTCGACGAGATCAAGAGCCGAACCAAGGAAACCGACATGTCGGTGCCCGTCCGGCGCGGACGCTTCTGGTATTACGCCAGAACACAAGAGGGCAAGCAGTATTCGACGTCCTGCCGGTGCCCGATCGCCGGCGACGACGACTGGACCGCGCCGAAGGTCGACGACGGTGTGCAGTTGCCCGGCGAGGAGATCCTGCTCGACAGCAACGTCGAGGCCGAGGGACACGACTTCTTCAGTCTCGGCGCTCTGACCGTCAGCGACGACGGCAACTGGCTGGCCTACAGCACCGACGTCGTCGGCGACGAGCGATACACGCTGCGCATCAAGGACCTCCGTACCGGTGAGGTCCTCGACGACGTCGTCACCGACACCTCGGGCAGTGCGGTGTGGTCGGCCGACGCCCGCCACGTCTTCTATTCGACGGTCGACGCGGTGTGGCGTCCGGACACGGTGTGGCGCCACGACATCGGTGCGGGCACCGAGGACGTCCAGGTCTTCCACGAACCCGACGAGCGGTTCTGGGTCGGCATGGGCACCACCCGCAGCGACAAATACCTCGTCATCGGTGTCGGCTCCAAGATCACCTCGGAGAGTTACGTTCTCGAAGCCGACAACCCGACGGGTGAGTTCCGCAGCGTCGTACCGCGCGTCGACGGCGTCGAGTACAGCGTCGAACATGCCGTGATCGGCGGAGGCGACTACTTCGTCATCGTGCACAACGAGGTCGTCGACGGTGAGAAGGCGGAGAACTTCGCCATCGACATCGCGCCGGTGGACGACCCGTCGGACCGGCGTCCGCTGATCGCGCACGATCCGGCCCGCCGCATCGAGGATCTCGATGCCTTCGCCGACTACCTGGTGCTGTCCTACCGGCGAGAGGCGTTGCCGCGCCTGGCCATCGCCGACCTGCGTCAGATCGACGGCATCCCGGTCGAATCCGACTTCCACGAGGTCGAATTCGATCAGGAGCTGAGCACGGCCGGGCTCGGCGGCAACCCCGAATGGTGGTCGCCGAAGCTGCGCATCGGTTACGGCAGCTTCATCGAACCCGCGGAGTTGTTCGAACTCGACGTCGCCACCGGTGAACGCACCCTGCTGAAGCGGCAGCCGGTGCTCGGCGGTTACGACCCGTCGGACTACGTCCAGTCCCGTGAATGGGCGGTGGCCGACGACGGCACCCGGATCCCGCTGTCGGTGGTGCGCCGCAGGGAGACCGACGCCGCGAAGCCGGCCCCGCTGCTGCTGTACGGGTACGGCTCGTACGAGGCCAGCATCGATCCCTACTTCTCGGTGTCCCGGCTGTCCATGCTCGATCGCGGCATGGTCTTCGTCCTCGCCCACATCCGCGGCGGCGGCGAGATGGGTCGCTACTGGTACGAGAACGGCAAGGAACTCAGCAAGAAGAACACCTTCACCGACTTCGTCGCGGCCGGACGCCATCTCGTCGAGACGGGATGGACGACGCCGCAGCAGATGGTCGCCGAGGGCGGCTCGGCCGGCGGACTCCTGATGGGTGCGGTGGCCAACCTCGCGCCGGAACTGTTCAACGGCATCCTGGCGTCGGTGCCGTTCGTCGACGCACTGAACTCGATCCTCGATCCGTCGCTGCCGCTGACGGTCATCGAGTGGGACGAGTGGGGCGACCCGCTGCACGACCCGAAGGTCTACGAGTACATGAAGACCTACACGCCGTACGAGAACGTCGACGCGAAGCCGTATCCGCCGATCCTCGCGTTGACCTCGCTCAACGACACCCGGGTGCTGTACACCGAGGCGGCGAAATGGGTTGCGCGGCTCCAGGAGAAGTCGACCTCGGGCAACCCGATCCTGCTGAAGACGGAGATGACGGCCGGCCACGGCGGCGTCAGCGGACGCTACAAGCAGTGGGAGGAAGTCGCTTTCGAGATCGCCTGGATTCTGCAGCAGTCCGGCGCGTTGGAGAACTGACCTCGATACGGTCCTCGCCTAGCGGCTCAGACCTACTCGGCCGGCGGTTCTTCGCTGGTTGAGTCCTTGCCTAGCGGCTCAGACCTACTCGGCTGGCGGTTCTTCGCTGGTTGAGTCCTTGCCTAGCGGCTCAGACCTACTCGGCTGGCGGTTCTTCGCTGGTTGAGTCCTTGCCTAGCGGCTCAGACCTACTCGGCCGGCAGTTCTTCGCTGGTTGAGTAGGTGACGAGCGCAGCGAGGAACCGTATCGAAACCAAAGAGCCCCACCACCCTCGCGGGCGGTGGGGCTCTTTGCGGTTTCGAGCCGGGTCGATCAGTGCATCATGATCGGGCCGCGCTCCATGTCCTCTTCGACGAGAGGCGAGGCGATCTTCTTGCGCGGCAGGAAGAACGCCGGGATCACGGTGAGGCAGATCAGCACGACCGAGACCACGAAGGTGTTGGAGAACACGTCGGCGGCGGTCTCGAAGAACGATTCCGGCAACGGGTTCGGGACACCCGGGGGCAGCGGCTTGTCGGAGGTGTTCGCCATGATCGCGAGACCGGCCTCCGGCTTGCTCGCCAGGCTGCTGGCCAGGATCACCGAGATGACCGCGGTGCCGATCGAGGTGGCCGCCTGCTGGATGGCGTTCATCAGCGTCGAGCCGTCCGGCACCTGGGGGTTGCTCAGGGTGGCGAGGGCAGCGGACATGATCGGCATCATCGTCATGCCCATACCGAGGCCCTGGACGAACAGCGAGCCGCAGATCAGCCAGTACGAGGTGTCCGCACCGAGCATCGTGAACGTCGACAGGCCGATCAGGATCAGCACGATGCCGCCGAGCACGAACTTGCCGGGACCCATCTTGTCGGTGAGCTTGCCGGCGATCGGCATGGTCAGCATCGCGCCCAGGCCCTGCGGGGCGAGCAGCAGGCCGGCGGTCAGCGTGGACTCGCCGCGGACGCCGATGAAGTACTGCGGGAACAGCAGTGCCGCACCGAAGAACGCGATCATGAACAGCACCATCGTGGCCACCGCGATGCTCAGCGTCTTGTTCTTGAACAGGCGCAGGTCGAGCAGCGGCTTCTTGGCGCGCAGCGCATGGAAGATGAACGCGGCGATGAGGAGCGCACCGATGATCGTCGGGATCAGCACCGATCCGGTGACGAAGGTGCGGTGTTCGGCGCTCGACGAGATACCGAACAGGAACAGCGCGAGACCCGGCGACAGCAGCAGGAGGCCGACGACGTCGATGGACGACTTCTTGGTCTCGGCGTCGTCACGCAGGACGATCCACGCGTAGATGAAGGCGATGATGCCGATCGGGACGTTGATCAGGAAGATCCAGTGCCAGCTGAGCTGCTCGATGAGCACGCCGCCGAGGATCGGACCCGAGATCGGGCCGAGGAGCATCGGGATACCGAGGACGGCCATGACCGAACCGACGCGTTCGGGACCGGCCGCCTTGGTCAGCATCATCATGCCGATCGGCATCAGCAGACCGCCGCCGAGGCCCTGGACCACGCGGAACGCGACCAGCATGCCGATGTTCGGTGCGAAGGCGCAGAGAATCGACCCGAGCGTGAACAGGACCAGCGAGGTCAGGTAGACCCGCTTGGTGCCGAAGCGCGACGCGGCCCAGCTGGCCAGCGGGATCACCGCGGCGAGGGCGAGGGTGTAACCGGTCGCGGTCCACGCGGCACCCGCGGCGTCGGTGTTGAACTCCTGCTGGAAGGTGTTCTGGGCGACGCCGACCACGGTGACGTCGAGGATCGACATGATCGCGCCGAGCACGACCACACCGGCGACCAGGAGGACGTTCTTGTCCAGCTTGGTGTCTGGTGGACCTTCGTGGAGATGGCCTCCGGTGGAGGGTGTCATGCGGTGTTTTTCCTATCGGTCGAAAAGCGACTGAGAAGTAGGTGTCGGTAGATGTTCGCGGTCAACGGGTGACCAGATTGCAGAAATGGTCGACGGCGTCGTCGACGATGGGTTGCAGCGCCGAACACAGGTTGTCCCGGAGTTCGGCGGGGAGGCCGGCCACGAACCGTCGTACGGTGTCGTGCTGCAGTGCCAGGTGCGTCTCGAGGTAGCGCATGCCGTCCTCGGTGAGCGAGACGCGCTTGATACGACGGTCCGTCGAGTCCTCACGCCGGTCGGCGAGACCGAGGCTGACCAGTTTGTCGACCGTCCGGCCCGCGGCCGCGAGGGACAGCTGGACCTGGTCGGCGATGGCGTTGACCGGCATCGGCCCGTCGTGGCTGCCCAGCGCGCAGAGCACCCGGAGCTGCGAGAAGGTGACCTCGGTGGCGGCGAGACTCTCCATGGTCTCGGGGCGCCCGATCTCGATGAGACGGTCGAGGAACGCGACGAGGGCCGCCGAAGCGGACTCGATCGACTTGTCGGCGCTCGATGCGCACGGGGTTTCCTCAGACACCCGGAAATAGTAACTCCGGCGCAACTATTGCAAAATCGCAATAGGCGTGAGATCGCACATATTGTGCGCGATGCTGTGACCCCTGTCTCAGGGGCGAGTGGATCAGCGCAGGTACAGGCGCACCCGGTCGATCTCCTCGCGGAGCAGCCGGACCTCTTCCGCCGACGGCTCTGGGGTCACCGTCACCTCGTCGGCGACCTTCAGGTCCCACCCCGTCGCCGCGACCGCCTCGTCGACGGAGACGCCGGCGTGCACGCTGGTGAGTTCGAGTTCGCCGAAGCGATCCGGCCGGGACAGGACGCCCAGCGGGGTGAACACGTGGCTGACGCCGTGCCCCCGGGGCTGGATGCCGCGACCGGCGGCACGGGCGCGGACCGGGCTGGGGGATGTGCAGAAGTCCAGTTCGGCGGGAAACGACTCGTGGTCGTGGCGGCGCATGATGACGAAGACCTCGTCGGCGTTCGCCATGATCTCGCCCGCGCCACCGGCACCGGGCAGGCGCACCTTCGGCTTGCGCCAGTCACCGATGACGCTCGTATTGAGGCTGCCGTGCCGGTCTATCTGAGCGGCGCCGAGGAACCCCACGTCGACATTGCCGCCCTGCAGGACGTATCCGAACAACGCCGCCATCGGGAGCACCGACTCGGCGCCGGAGACGAGGACGGAGTCGGCGATGCCCTCGGCCATCGCGGTCGGGTGTGCGCCGCAGACCCCCGACTCGTAGACGAGTTCGACGGACGGGTTGTACACCCGCAGCGCGAGATCCACTGCGAGCGTGGGGAGTCCGACGCCGGCGAAGACACGGCGCTTACCGGCGAGTTGCCGCGCGGCGACGGAGACGATGGTCTCCGTCGTCGACGCGGTCGCGAGCGGTTCGTTGACGTCGCGAAGATCCTGAATGGTCACAGTCTGCTCCCGTAGTCGACGGTGCCCGACGGGCGGGAACCGACTTCGATGGTGGCCCAGTGGTCCTCACCGAGTTTGGCCAGATACTCCTCGTGGTCGCGCGTGCCGCGAACCCATTCGTCGATCCAGGTCTGCAGTGCGGCTGGGTCTTTCGAAATGGGCGTCCAGTCGCGATAGAAGGCGCAGTCGCGGTCGTAGTAGCCCTGCGCGTAGGAGGGGTGCGCGCCGCGCGGGCACAACACGATGGCGTCCACGGCGTGTGCGGGCAGCAGGGTGCGGTTGGGGTCGGACCGGACCACCTCGTCGTCGACGATCTCCTCGACGAGCACGATGGCGGTGCGCGCCGCGTAGACCGCTTCCTGCTGGATGCCGGTGATGCCCCACACCTGGACGTTCCCGGCCCGGTCGGCGCGCTGCGCGTGGATGATCGTGACATCGGGATTGAGCGGCGGCACCACATAGACCGAGTCGCCGGTGTACGGATCGGTGGTGAGCCGGATACGCGGATTCAGTTCGGGCAGATCGCTTCCCGCGTAGGAGCGCAGCGGGAAGAACGGCAGTCCCGCCGCTCCTGCCTGGTAGCGGCAGACCATTCCGTAGTGACTGTATTCCTCCACTTCGAGGGGTTCCGGATCGTGGTTCTCGATTCGGCGGCGCAGTTCGTGGAGCGATCCGGCCGAGCCGCTGGCGAAGAAGGAGGCCACCAGTTTCGACACACAGCCGGCGGCGACCAGCTGGTCGGACACGATGTCGGGGGTCATCCGGCACAGGGTGAGGTCGCGGCGGCCCTGGCGGATGATCTCGTGCGCCGCGGCGAAGGGGATCAGATGGGAGAAGCCCTCGAGGGCGATCGTCATGCCGTCATGCACGTGCGTCGCGATGGCCTCGCTCAGCGAGGTGACCTTCTCGGTGGCAGGGATCGTCGCAGTGGGGGCCGTCGTTGTCACCGGTGGGCCTTTCGTATCAGGATGGGGTCGTGGAGATCGCGCAGCTGAGGGCTTTCCTCGCGGTGGCCGAGGAGTTGCACTTCGGCCGGGCCGCGCAGCGGCTGCACTTCGCGCAACCCCATCTGAGCCGCACGATCCAGCAGCTGGAGAAGGATCTGGGAGCCGAGCTGTTCGTGCGTACGACCCGCAGCGTGCACCTCACCGCGGCCGGGGTGGCGCTCGTCGAGCCCGCTCGCGCGGTGCTCGACTCCTGCCGACTCGCCGAACTCGCGGTCGGCACCGCCGGCCGCGGACACACCGGCCGGGTGCGGCTGGGATTCGCCGGTTCGTCCTCGCACGTCCTGGTAGGCAGGTTCGCGAAGCTGGTCCGACGCACCCATCCGGGGATCGAGTTCGAGCTCGACAGCACCACCTATGCCAGCGAGGCGCTCGCGAAACTGCGCGACGGCAGTGTCGATCTGGTGCTCGCGCGCTGGCTCTATCCGCCGCCCGGCATCGCGACGCGCATCGTCCTGGAGGAGGACATCGTGTGCGCGCTGCCGCTGGAACACCGGTTGGCCGACTGGCCGGTCCTGCGGATCGAAGAACTGGCAGACGATCCCTGGGTCGCACTGCCGGCCGAACCCGGGTCCACGCTGCGCGACTACCTGCACCGACTCGCCCACGACGCCGGTTTCGCACCGCGGATCGTGCAGAGCGCCCCGGACTCGGTCTCGGTGTTCGCCCTGGTCGCCGCGGAGGTCGGATGCGCGCTCACCCTGACCAACGTGGCTCGCAACATCTCCAACCCGGAGGTGGTGGTCCGGCCGATCGAACCGCGACCGGACCCCCTCCAGTTGCGTCTCGCATGGCGCGCCGACACCCACGACCCTGCGGTTCACGAGGTGCTGCGCTTGTCGGAGGAGGCGCTACCCACTCCGGCTGGCGTCGACTGACCGACGGTCGACCCCACCGGGGCCGGCGGCACGTCGAACTCGGAGGTGCTCGGCCGTACCGCGACGGCGACCGTTGCGTCGACGTGGATTCCGGGGCCGAGGTCGTTCTCGTCGCTGCGTTCGGCGACCGACAGTTCGCCCGCGGTGTACCCGGTGCGCTTGAGGAGTGCGAGCGTGCAGGACAGGGAGACCACCGCGTAGATGCCGCCGGTGATCGCCACCCAGGTGATCCCGCCGGTGGAGTTGAGAATCCATTGCGCCAGAACAGGTGTGCCACCACCGACGACCAGTGAGCACAGCTGATAGGCGAGGGACAGTCCGGTGTAGCGGATGTTGGCGGGGAAGGCCCGGGCCAGGAGGCCGGCGATCGCGCCGTAGAACATCGAGTGCGGGATCGTGGCGAGGCACATGCCCAGTGTCGCGATCGCGTAGTTGCGGGTCTCGATGGCGAAGAACATGGCCGGCATGAGGATGAACTCGGGGATTACCATGAGGGCGACGGCTTTTCGCATGTCCATCTTCGACACCAGCACCGCGCCGAACGGCTGCACGACGAACTGGACGACCAGGGCGATCGCGATCATCGCCAGGAACGAGCCGCGGGAGTAGCCGAGATCGCTGGTGGCCCAGGACAGCGCGAACGTGTTCTTGAAGTAGGTGACCTGGACCAGAGGCAGTGCGCCGGCACCCAGCAGCACCAGCACCCAGTGCTTGCGCAGGACCTCGGCGATCGGGAGCTTGACCGTCTTGTCCTGCTCGATGACCGCCTTCATCGAGTTCGACTCTTCGAGACGCAGGCGGATGAACAGTCCGAGCCCGATGAGGACGACAGAGGCGAGGAACGGGATGCGCCAAGCCCACGACATGAACGCGGGTGTGGGAACCGCGGAGAGTGCGAAGAACGCGAGTGTGGCGAGAAGGTTGCCGGTCGGTGAACCCTGTTGCGCGAAGGCCGAATACAGGATGCCCTTGCCCTTGGGCGCGTTCTCGCTGGCGACGAGGACAGCCCCGCCCCACTCACCACCCACCGCGACGCCCTGGATGACGCGGAGGACCACGAGAAGGATCGGGGCGAGGACGCCGACCTGGGCGTAGGTGGGCAACAGGCCGATGCCGAGGGTCGCGATGCCCATCAGGACGAGCGTGATGATGAGGGTCCGCTTGCGACCGATGCGGTCGCCGAGGTGACCGAACAGGATTCCACCGAGGGGTCGGGCGAGGAATCCTGCCCACAGCGTCACGAAAGCGAGGAGCGATCCGACGCCAGGCGCGAGGTCCTCGGGGAAGAACACGTCGCCGAACACCAGCGCTGCGGCGGTGCCGTAGATGTAGAAGTCGTACCACTCGATCGTCGTGCCGATGTACGACGCGATGCCGGCGCGACGCGCCTTGCGCTGGATCGCCTTGGCCTCGAAGTCTGTCTGTGTCATGTCCCGCCTTGGTCGCCGCATGTGATCTGGGTCTCGACGTGACACTGCCAGCGCCCACCGTTGCCGTCCAATGCCGAATCCGGGTGGGATTACATGCCTGATCGCATCAATCGCGGTGACCTGGGTGTGCAGCCGGTCACAGCCGTTCGGCGACCGGTTAATCTCTCCCCATGGGCAACATCAAGGACATCCCGGTCACCTCTCTCGACGGCTCCGACGTCTCGCTGAAGGACTTCGGCGGACCGCTGCTGATCGTCAACGTAGCCAGCAAGTGCGGTCTCACCCCGCAGTACGAGGGTCTCGAGCAGCTCGCGAAGACCTACGGCGACAAGGGCCTGACCGTCGTGGGCGTGCCGTGCAACCAGTTCATGGGCCAGGAGCCGGGCACCGCCGAGGAGATCGCGACCTTCTGCTCGACCACCTACGGCGTCACCTTCCCGCTGCTGGAGAAGACCGATGTCAACGGCGACGCCCGCCATCCGCTGTACGCCGAGCTGACCCAGGCCGCCGATGCCGACGGCGAGGCCGGCGACATCCAGTGGAACTTCGAGAAGTTCCTCGTGAACGCCGACGGTGAGGTCGTCAACCGTTTCCGTCCGCGTACCGAGCCGACCGATCCGACCGTCGTCGCCGCAATCGAATCCGTGCTCTGAGTCGATTTGGGGGCACCCGGTAAGCTGACCAGGCGAGAACTGATCAGTAGAGATTGAGGAGCGGTGCCATGGCGCGAGTGGTGGTCGACGTGATGCCCAAAGCCGAGATTCTCGACCCACAGGGGCAGGCCATCGTCGGCGCACTGGGTCGGCTCGGATTCACCGGGATCGGCGACGTCCGTCAGGGCAAGCGCTTCGAGCTCGAGGTCGACGACACCGTCGACGACGTGACCCTGGAGCGGATCGCCGAAGAGTTGTTGACCAACACGGTGATCGAGAACTTCAACGTCTCCCGGGTCTCGGAGTAGGTGACATGACAGCTCGCATCGGTGTCATCACCTTCCCGGGCACCCTCGACGACGTCGACGCCGCCCGTGCGGTCCGGCTCGCCGGTGCCGAACCCGTCGCGCTGTGGCATGGCGACGCCGACCTGAAGAATGTCGACACGGTCATCGTGCCGGGCGGCTTCTCCTACGGCGACTACCTCCGTGCCGGCGCCATCGCGCGCTTCGCGCCGGTGATGGGCTCGGTCGTCGAGGCGGCCGGCAAGGGCATGCCGGTCCTGGGGATCTGCAACGGATTCCAGGTCCTGTGCGAGGCCGGCCTGTTGCCGGGTGCGTTGACCCGCAACGAGGGTCTGCACTTCATCTGCCGCGACGAGTGGCTACGTGTCGAGAACAACACGACCGCTTGGACGACGCGTTTCGAGCGCGGTGCGGAGATCCTGATCCCGCTGAAGTCCGGCGAGGGTCGCTACGTGGCATCGGAGCGCAAGCTCGAGGAGCTGCAGGGTGAGGGTCAGATCGTCTTCACCTACCCGGAGCGCAATCCCAACGGTTCGGCACTCGACATCGCCGGCATCTCCAGCCCCAACGGCCGGATCGTCGGCCTCATGCCGCATCCCGAGCACGCGACCGAGGCCCTGACCGGCCCCAGCGACGACGGGCTCGGCCTGTTCTACTCGGTGATCGACTCGGTCCTCGCCTCGGTCTGAGTGCCCCCGGATGAGCGACGCATCGCCGAAGATCCCGACGAGTGCATCGGCGGCCGGCCTCGGTGAGTTCATCGACGCCTCGCCGTCGCCGTTCCACGTCTGCGCCACGGTCGCCCGTGAGCTCGAGAACGCGGGATACACAAGGCTTTACGAAGAGCAGGCGTGGCCGGCCACGGTCAGTGCGGCGTCGTCGAAGTCGTATGTGATCCGCGGTGGCTCGATCATCGCCTGGGAGACCGGCGACGGTCCGGCCTTCCGCATCGTCGGCGGCCACACCGACAGCCCCAACCTGCGGGTGAAGCAACATCCCGACCGCACGTCGGCCGGGGTGGCGATGATCGCGCTCGAACCGTACGGCGGCGCCTGGCTCAACTCCTGGCTCGACCGCGATCTCGGTCTGTCCGGTCGCCTCGCCTACCGGGCGGGGGATCGGGTGGCGCACACGCTCGTCCACGTGACCGAGGCGGTGGTGCGGGTGCCGCAGCTGGCGATCCACCTGTCCGAGAACCGCAAGGGCGTCTCTCCCGATCCGCAGCGACACGTCAACGGTCTCTGGGGTCTCGACGATGCCGCCCCGGACGTTCTCGGTTGGGTCGCGGAGTATGCGGGCATCGACCCGGACACCTTGCTGGGCTGGGAACTGATGACCCACGACGTCGCGCCGTCGGCGGTGATCGGTGCGGCCGAGAACCTGCTCAGCGCACCACGTCTGGACAACCAGGGCACCTGTTACGCGGGGCTCCGGGCGCTGCTCGACGGCTCGTCGTCGGCGCACACGCGGGTGCTGGCCCTTTTCGACCACGAAGAGGTCGGCAGCGGCTCAGAGCGTGGTGCCGCGTCGGACTTCCTGGCCTCGATCTGCGAGCGGATCGTGCTGGCGCGCGGCGGTTCCCGTTCCGACTACCTGCAGGCGATGGCCGCGAGCGTGTGCCTCTCCGGCGACATGGCCCACGCGACGCACCCGAATCATCCGGAACGGCATGAGCCCGGCCATCACATCTCGATCGGCGGCGGACCGGTGCTCAAGGTGAACCAGAATCTGCGCTACGCCTCGGATGCATTGGGAGAGGCCATCTTTGCGATGGCCTGCGATGACGCCGGCGTGCCGATGCAGCGTTATGTCCATCGTGCGGATCTGCCCTGCGGTTCGACGATCGGACCGATCACCGCGACCCGCACGGGCCTCACGACGATCGACGTCGGCGCTTCGCAGCTCGCGATGCATTCCGCGCGCGAGCTGATGGGTGCCGCCGACGTGCCGATGTATTCGGCTGCGCTGCAGGCCTTTCTGGCCCAGAATTGATCACACCGAACTGATCAGAACGACATCGACCCGGACGGCGGCCTGAGTCAGGCGCCGGCCGGGTCGATGACCGTTTCCGGAGAAGATCAGTAGGAGCGGGCGAACCCGAGAACGTTGTTCACGTACTCCATGGAGTTGTTGTAGCGCAGGATCGCGGTCGTCAACGACGCCGGGTTGCGCAGGTCCAGACCCTCGTCGCACAGGTAGCGACCGGTGGTCAGCGCGGCGTCGAAGATGTTCTGCGGGTCCGACTTTCCGTCACCGTTGCCGTCTGCGGCGTAGGCCTTCCAGGTGGACGGCAGGAACTGCATGGGGCCGACTGCGCGGTCGTAGGTCGCGTCGCCGTCCAGCTCGCCGCCGTCGGTGTCGCTGATGACCTCGTTGCCGCCGAGCGAACCGTCGAGGACGGGGCCGAAGATCGCACTGCGCAGCACGCCGTCGGGATTGACGTTGCCCTGGTCGGCGTGGTGGGACTCGACCTTGCCGATGCCGGCGATGACCTTCCAGTCGATGCCGCAGCGCGGGGTGGTGTCGGCGAGGGTGCCCGCAGCCTTCTTGTACGCGTCGTAGTTGGTCTCGGGGACCGCGCCGGAGGTGACGCTCGCCGGGCGGATGACCGGGGCGGGTGCCGGCGTCGGGGCCGGGGCAACCGGGTGCGCCTTCGCGGCGGGGGTGAACGCGGGGGCCGCGGTGGCCGTCACCCCCGTGGAGAGGCTGGTGGGCTCCGGGGCGGCTGTCGGGTGCGACAGCTCGGCTCCTGCGGTGGCCGCGCCCGCCAGGACTCCGACGGGGAGGAGGGCCGTGGCCCACAGCGGTGTGCGTGTTTTCTTCCGTGGCTTGGAATGCTTACCCAAAACTTACTGACCTCACGTGTACTGCTCGTGGTTCGTGCTTTCGGAACCGAGCCGACCGTACACGCGGTCGTGAGCAAAGCGTTATCTTCCCGTGACCATCCCTGGTATGGACAGGAGGTCAGGTTTGTGTCTGTGCAGGTCGCCGAGGGGACACGGGTGTGGATGTGAAACGGCCCACATCCGAGGTCAGTTCGGCCGCAAAACGGACATCGTGGAGCCCTCGCTCAGCACGATGTAGCCCTCGACCACCTTGATCAAGCCGGGCGAACCGACGCCCTGTTCCCAGGCCACGCCGTTCTCCGGGGTCAGGGCCGTCAGCTGGCCCTGATTCGACAGGATCATGGTGGTGCCCGTAGAGCCGATGCAGGAGGGATTGGCCAGGATGGGTTGTTCCGGGCCGGGTGGCGGGCCGCTGCCGATGTGCTTGCCGTCGGCGAGCGCGTACGTCGTTCGCGACCCGTCGAGACGTCCGAAATTGACCAGTGAGCCACAGGCGATGGCGCCCGACTTCGAGAGCTCCCGGTCGCTGATTCGCCAGAGCGCGCCCCGACGAGCCGGATCGCGTACCTCGTAGGTGCCGCGGTCGGCCAAGATGCGGTTGGAGGCGGTCAGCAGTGGCAGCTTCGACGGTCCCGACTCCACCTGCAGCCCCTCCGAGTCGTCGACGGGATCGGGGTCGACGCGTCCGTTGACCGTGGCGTAGGTGGTCACGCGCTCGGCGTTGTAATCCTGGTGCTCGACGGCCACGCCCGTCGGGTAGAGGGCGATGTTGCACTGGTCGCAGGCGATGCGGTTGTCGCCATTCGTCGGGTTGACCAGGAACTGGCTGGCGTCGGCGGTCTTGACGACGACGATGTCGCCGGTGACCTCGAGATCGACGACCGGTGCTGCGAAGGTACGCGCCCAGAGGGTCTTCCCGCCCGGCGTGTTCAACGACAGCTGGTGACCGACCCGGTTGACCCGCAGGAAGTTGTTGCCGAGTCCCACTACCTTCTTGGTGTCGAGGTACTCGGCCGTCTGCGTCGGCACCCCGGCGTCGTCGACGAGATAGAAGCCGTCGTCGAGAGGAGTGCCGAGCTGAACCGCACAACCGACCTGTCCGGCCTCGTTGAAGGCGCAGTCGCCCTGGCCGGCGTTGACGGGGGAGTCCCAGAGGAGCCGGCCGTTGCGGCGGTCGACCATCGTGAACGAGCGGCCCAGGCCGGACGGGTAGGCGATCAGCCAGCCCTCGTCGGAGGTGTCGACGACCTGGATGGTGACCTCGTCGCGATAATCGGGGAGATCCTCGTGGCCGACGATGGTCCAGGCGATGGACGGCGCACGGTGGTAATCGCGCAGTTCCCCGTAGGCGTACTCGGCGTTGTCCACCTGGTACTTCCCGCCGGAGAGCACCACTCCGACGGTCACGAGCATTGCTGCGCAGAGGATCAGTACGACCGTCCCGATACCGAACGGCAGGCGCGCGGAGAGCGCCCGGGCGCGGGAGCGTGAGGACATGGGTAAGAGTGAACCATGGGCGTTTCGGCGTCCCGCGAGGTGCACTGTTCTATAGGGGCCTACTGCAGGTCTATAGGGGCCTTCTGCAGGCGGTGCGGGTGACTCCAACGGTCGTGACCATAGGACTCGGTGCCGATAGTGCTCGTGAGCTGA
>NZ_BAHE01000022.1 GCF_000298235.1 Gordonia namibiensis NBRC 108229 | reverse complement strand
GACGCCGTGGCGCCCGCACCTGCACCGGCTCCCGCGCCGGGTACCTCGGCCGCGCCGACCCAGCAGGCTGTCGCGGCCCCGACCGCGCTCACGCCCGGCCAGCTCAACACCAAGGTGAAGACGGTCATGAACTCGCGCGGCAACCGTGCCGCGCGTGCCGCCGAGCTCCAGGGCGGCGAGCGCGCCCTGCGTCAGCTCGACGCCGTCGCCCAGGCGATCACCACCTACGGCAACGTCGGACTCAGCTACCAGATGGTCGGTCCGGTGCAGGTCAGCGGCACCAAGATGACCGCCCCCCTGCAGATCAGCGTCGTCGGCCGGGGCAGCCAGAACCGTGCGATGACCTGGGTGTGGAGCGGCGACAAGTGGAAGCTGTCGAACAGCAGCGTCTGCCTCATCGCCAGCTTCGTCCTGCTGCCCTGCTCGCTCTGACCTCGACCGTTCTGGAGAACTGACGTGAAAACACGACTTCGTCTGGGTGCGCTCCTCGCGGGTGCGCTGATGTCCGCCGGCCTCCTTGCCGGATGCTCGAGTTCGGATGAGTCGACCGGTGGTTCGGTGCAGCTGAATCTGCCCGACGGGCGCTCGGTGACGATCCCGGAGACGCCGAAGCGCATCGTGACCCTGGGTGACCAGTGGACCGACGTGGCGCTCTCGTTCGGTGTGACCCCGGTCGGTTACTACGACTACTCGAAGTCGGCCACCGGCGAACTGCAGCCCTGGTACGGCCAGAAGCTCGCCGACTCGACGTTCATCGACCCCACCAAGGGCGACGACGCGACGTCGATCGCCAAACTCGACCCGGACCTGATCTTCGCTCCCGGATTCGCCTCCGACAGCCCGGAATTCGAGCAGATCTCCAAGCTCGCGCCGACGGTCAACGCGATCAGCGGCCAGGAGATCGACCCCTGGCAGGACATGGTCACCGTCATGGGCACCGTGCTGCACCAGCCCGACAAGGCGACCGAGATCATCGACGACACCAACGCGAAGGTCGCCGCCGTCGGCAAGGAGTTCCCGAAGCTGGCCGGCAAGACCTACGCGTTGGCCTTCATGTACGGCAACGACCAGCTGTCGGTCCTCGGCGACCCGAACGACGGTGCGGCAAAGCTGTTCACCGAGTTGAAGATGCAGATGGCGCCGAAGCTCGTCGCCGAGTACCACCGCACCCGCAATCCCCGGTTCGGGCTGAGCACCGAGAACATCCCGATGCTCGACGCCGACGTGCTGGTCGTCGCCACCGCGACGCCGGAACAGGCCGAGACCCTCAAGAAGCTCCCGGGTTACAAGAATCTGAAGGCGGTCAAGAACGGTGCCGTGACCTTCATGACCCAGTCGCAGATCACCGGCCTCAACGCGCCGACGCCGAATTCGGTGCCGTACGTGCTGGACCTGCTCAAGCCGAGCTTCGCAGCCGCGACCAGCTGACACGCAACACGATTCGGCCCGACCCACTGCTGTGGGTCGGGCCGTTTTGTGTTCGGTGATCTCGGCCGGCGCAGATGTCGCGCTTCGTATCGGTGCGCGACACGAAGCGCGACATCTGCAGCGACAGCAAGGGTTCAGCGTCTAGCTGACGACGTCGTCGAGGTCGTCAGCGCCGAAGGCGGTGAACGCGGTGTCCTTCGGGAGGCGGTACACCTCGCGGCCCGTGACGGCGTTGAGGATTCGGGCGTTGCGCACCGCGCCGATGTCGAGGTTGGGGGCCGAGACGCCGACGGCGTGCTCCTCGGCGTTCGCGACGAACAATCGGTTGGCCAGTGCGGGTTCGGCTTCCACCTGGTGAGCGGCTCCGATGACGAGCCGGCCGCGCGAGTCACGGTGCAGCCGTGAATCGATGGGGTCCAGGAACGGCGTGGGCCGGGGCTGGTAACCGGTGCAGGCGATGACCATGTCGGTGGTGTGAGCGAGCTGGGTGCCGGTGTCGAGGTGGCGTCCGCGGACCCTGAGCTTGCCGTCGGCGAGGGTGTCGATGGCGTCGACCTCGGTGGAGATGCGCAACTGGACCGGATTGAGCTTCTCGCGCAGCTGGCGCTGGTACATCAGCTCGTGCACCCGCTCGAGGGTGTCGCTGGAGACGCCCTTGTGGAACTGCCAGTGCTGCGGGCGGATCCGATCACGGGCCTCCTCCGGCAGACTCTGGAAGTAGTCCATGTACGCCGGGGTGGTCATCTCGAGCGACATCTTGGTGAAGTCGAGCGGGGCGAACCACGGCGTGCGGGTCCACCAGCGGACGGACGGACCGCCGCGGAGATTGGCCTCGAGTAGGTCGATGACGATCTCGGCGCCCGACTGTCCCGATCCGATGACGGTCACCGTGTCCGCGGCATGGGCCTTGTCCTGGTGGTACAGGTAGTCGGAACTGTGGACGACCGCCGAGGAGTCCGACGACAACGAATCGGGCACAAAGGGTTCGGTACCGACGCCGACGACGACGTGGCGCGCGGTCACGGTCGAGGTGATGCCGCCGGAGACGATCGTGACGGCGAAGGCGTCGGCGGCGTCATCCCAGGTGACCTCGGTGACGGTGGTGCCCCATCTCAGGGTGTCGAGCCGGTCGATACACCAGCGCAGGTACGCCTCGTACTCGACGCGTGTGGGATAGAAGTTCTCCCGCACCAGGAACCGGTACATCCGGTCGGTGTCGGCCATGTAGTTCAGGAACGACATCGGATGCGTCGGGTCGACCAGGGTCACCAGGTCGGACAGGAAGCCGACCTGCAACCGGGCCTCGTCGAACATGAGGCCCGGATGCCAGCGGAACTCGTCGCGGGAGTCCACGACGAGCACGTCGAGGTCGTCGACGGTCGATGCCAGCGCGGCGAGCCCCAGGTTGAACGGACCGCAACCGATCGCAAGGACATCCACGTTCTCTACACGGGTCATTCCGACACCTTCACCATTTCTTCACTGTGGGCCTGGTCGCTCGCGACCGAGGTGCTCTCTGATTCCACTTCGATTGCGAGACGGAGAAGTTCGTCGAACAGTTCGTCGATGTCACTCTCGGCGGTCTCCGGGTTCAGAAGGGTCAGCTTGAGGCAGGTCCGGGGTTCGTCCTCACCGGGGACCCGCACCTGGGTGCGTCCGATGAGCGCCTTGCCGTCGGTGATGAGGCGGCGGCGCAGTTCACCGTTGACGGCGTCGAGGTCGGCGCAGCGGTAGCGGAAGACGATGGTGGTCAACGTGACCGGTGCGATCAGCTCGAGCTGCAGCTCGGTGGCAACTCGCTGTTCGGCGTACACGGCGAGGTCGTTACACCGGTCGAGCATCCCACCGAGTTCGCGGCGCCCGTACGCCAGCAACGTCGCGGCGACCTTGAGGACGTCGGGTCGACGGGTGGTCTGCAGGGTCTGCCCGAGTAACCCGCTGTAACCGGCCTCGACGTCGTCGTCGGGGTTCAGGTAGGCCACTGAACGGTTCAGCGACGCGAATCGACCGGCGTCGGAGAGCAGCATGAGGCTGGCCGCGGCAGGCTGCCACCCCACCTTGTGCAGGTCCAGGGTCACCGAGTCGGCGCGGTCGATGCCGGACAACAGCCCGGACAGGCGGTCGGAGAACAGGGTGCCGAAGCCGTAGGCGGCGTCCACGTGCAGCCAGATCTCGTGACGTTCGGCGATGTCGGCGATATCGGGCAGCGGGTCGACGGTGCCGAAGTCGGTGGTTCCGGCCGTGGCGACGATCGCGAGCGGGGTCACGTCGCCGGCCTTGCGGACCGCGCTCTCGAGCGCCTCCGGGATCATCCGGTGATGTGCGTCGACCTCGACGGGGACCACCGCCGACTCGCCGAGTCCCAGTGCGGCACAGGCGCGATGCACCGAGAAGTGGGCAACGCGCGAACAGAACACCACCGGCCGGCGCAGTGCGCTGACGCCGTCCTGGCGGACGTCGATGCCCCGCCGGGCCGCGGTGTGATCGCGGGCGATCATGAGCGCCAACAAGTTCGAGATGGAGCCGCCCGGACTGAAGACGCCACCGGCCCGTGGGCCGAATCCGGCCATGCGGGCCAGAGACTGAACGGTCCAGGTCTCCAGGGCGAGGGTCGCGGGACCCGAATCGTAGGTGTCCAGGGAGGCGTTGGTGGCGCTCGCCAGTGCATCGGCGGCAACCGCGACCGACAGGGGTGCCGGCTGCAGATGAGCCGCGGTCAGCGGGTGGGTGAGGTCGAGTCCGAACTCGGCGACCAGGCGCGCCATCCGCGACAGGGCCTCGGACTCGCCGATCCCGGATTCGGGGATTCCGGGCGTGCCCAGCGATCCGGTGACCGCCGCGAGAACCGACACCGGATCCCCGGTTGGCAACGGTGCGCCGTGGTGGTGGTCGGCGACCGATTCCGCTGCTTCGGTCAGGCCACGACCGATCTCCGCCCAGCCCGTACCCGGTCGCGCGAAACGAGAAGCGGTCCACGCAGAGTCGCGGTCTTCGGTCACTGATCTACCCCCTGGACGTGCGGTGGTCGTGTGGTGGAGTGAGGAGCCGTGTGGGTGTCGGTCGGTCACGCCGGGACCCGCCTGTCGAGCTCGGCGACGAGTTCGGCGACCGTCGTCCCCAACGCGGAAGGGATGAGATCGACGAGTGTGGTCAGCACCCCGGTGGCGCGTGCGGCGATGTGATCGGGAACGACCCCCGGCTGGTGATCGACCTCCACGTGGGTGAAGTGGTCGTCGGCCTCGAAGGCGATCGACAACGGGTAGTTGGCGATCCCGTTGAAGACCGAACGGCAGGTGACCGGGGCGTCGTCGCGTTGGGCGATGCCGCGTAGCGGAGCGGGCCGCACCGAGGCCATGATCTCCATGATCGGGAACCGTCCACCCTGCTGACGGAGCGCGGTCAGGATCGGCCCGAAGTCGGTGCCGGAATATTCCATCGCCCGATAGATCACCGTGCCCGCGTCGCGCAGGGCCTGCTCGACGGTCCCGGTCGGATCGACGCGGAACCGCATCGGGATGATGTTGCCGCAGTAACCGATATGCTGCGGCGACTGTGGTCGTCGTCGGTTGTCGGCCGGGACGACGAGCACATGGTCGGGTGAGCCGGTCAGCGCATAGGCGGCCAGCGAGCACACTCCGATGAGCAGCGCGTTGGGGGTTGCGCCGACGGTCTGGGCGACTCGGTTGAAGGCGGTGAGCGACCCGCCGTCGACCGGGGCGGTCACCTTGATGCCCGCGCGGTCGTCCATGGGGGACAGCCAGCTCTCCGCGGCGCTCTCGGTGGGCAGTTGGCCCGAGAGCGGGTACCGGACGTCCTCGGCCGCCCACGTCGACAGCGCATGCCGCACTGCGGAGTCCGCTGCCTCGGTTGCTGGGGTGGCATCCGGGGTCGTGGGCCGGGATTCGGCGTCGGCGTCGGCGACCCACTCGCCGGACACGAGCGTGCCCAGCAGTGACGGCCAGGAGGTGTCGTCGACGGCGAGGTGGTGGACCACCAGGATCACCGTCACCTGCCCGTTGCACCCCGACACCCGAAGCCGCAACGGCGCGTCGACGTGTAGGTCGAACGGGGTACGAGTCATCCGGGTGGCCACGGTGTCGGTATCGGCCGACTCCCCCTCGACGTCATCGACGCCCCAGGTCCAGACCGAATGCGCTGCATCCCAATGCCCTTCGCGTTGCACCCGGACGCGGTGGGGTACGCCCTGGTCATCGACCTCGACGACCGACTGCAACACCTCGAAACGCTCTACGAGCACTTCGGCCGCGGCGACGACGGACTCGACGGTGCGGTCGCCACCGAACTCGAGGACGAGACCGATGTTGTGCGAGACCGATTCGGGGTCGAGTTCGTAGATCTTCCACATCCGGCGCTCGGCGATGCCGAACTGTCCGAACGAGGCCGAGGTCTCGGGGGCCGAATCGGTACCGGACCCGGCTGCCCCGGACAGCGTGGCACCGGACTCCGCGATCCGCCGGCGCAGCAGTGTGAGTCGCGCTTCGGTCAGCGTGGGCACGGTTCCCCCTTCGTCGGAATGGCAGGCGAAGTGGCCTGGTGGGTGGTGTCGTCGTCCGGTGCGCGTAGGGCCTCCCAGTCGCGGGCGACGGGGATCAGCCGGCCGTCGGCCCACAGGGGGGCCTGGTCCTGGAAATGTTCGGAGGCCGGGTCGCCGGAGGCGCCGAGCGGAACCACCCAGCGGCTTGCGTGTGGATCATCGAGGTCCCAGACGTAGCGGGCTGCGGAGCCGGTGATGCAGACGTGGGTGCCGACCGCGGATGCGTTGGCGAAGACGCACTCCGAATCCCCGGCAAGGGGCAGCGGGGTGGGTCGCAGCGTTGCGAACAGCCCCGGGTGGCGGGGCGACGCACCGACGAGATCGAACCCGTGGATCGGGGCGAGCACATGCACGGTGCCCCAGTTCGGAACGTGCCCGATCGTCTCGATGCGAGTGACGACGGCGTCGAGCGCACCGACTGCGACCTCGTCGATGTCGACGCCGATCAGCGCGCAGTTGGCGATGACCGTGGTGATCGCGCTCGCGAGGCGGGGTTCCGGTACGAACCACGGCTGGAACACGGCGGGGAAGCCGTGCGGGCCGCGCAGCGGCGCCAGGACATCCGTGCGCGCAACACCGAGCACGAGCTGGCTGCGGAACTCCGCGAAGAGATATGCGTCGGGGCTGTCGGCGGCCATGGTGCGATCCCAGGCGAGGATGCGCTGCCGGATGTCCTCGGCGGCAGGGGTGTTGCCCACGACGCGGGCGAGGAGTTGCTGCACCACCGCGGCCTGCTCGAGGACGACGTCGCGGTGGATGTCCGCGCAATCCTCGGGATCAACAGTGTCGAGGGCATCGAGGCGGGCGGTGATCCGGTCGGCCCGGAACGCCTCCACGCACTCGGTTGTGATCGGTTGCAGCGCGGGCGTTCCGGAGATCCGCTGGTTCGCGGTCACGCTCACACCGCCGTCGGCGACCGTCGCGTCGAAGTCCGGGTCGCCGAGCGAACCGGTTTCGTGGCCCCGCCACTGGTATCGCTCGTCCCAACCGGGAACGGGGAGCCAATAGTTCTCCGGGGCGCGGACGGGAACGCGGCCGGCCACATGGGTGACCGTGGTCCCGTCACTATGTGCGATGACGGCGCGGTTGACCGGTTCGACCCACGTCGAGAGCGCGGCTTCGACGTCGTCGATCGTCCGGGCGAACAGCAGGTCGAGCGGGGCGTCGAAGGTGACGTCCTCGGAGAGCAGCGGCGACCGGAGGCTGATCGTGAACGGCTCGTCCGGGCCGCCGAACACGACGGCACCGTTGTGGGTGGTGATCACCTCGACTGCAACGGGTTCGGAGTCGCGGACGCCGATGTGCTCGGTGTGGACGGTGGCCGGGACGTGGTTGCCTCCGGGGGCCTCGACCAGAAGCGTTCCGTCCCCGTCACGGGTCAACCGCTCGACGTAGAGGTCCTGGTAGTCGGCCATCGCATTCGTGATGCCCCAGGCGATCTCGGGGCCCTGTGCGAAGTGTGGGACGCCGGGGACACCGGCGAAGGCGAAGCCCACGACGTCGAAGGGCTGTGCCGGATCGGTCGAGGCGAGATGGAACTGCTCGTAGATGCCGGGCAGCTCGAGGAATCGGTGGGGATCACCGGCCACGATCGGGGATCCGGTCGTGCTGCGCGCGGCGGACACTCCCCACGCGTTGCTGCCGGACATCGGATCACCCAGGTCGACGGTCTCGCCGACGGGGGCGTCGGCGGCCGGAGCGGGCCGGGTGAGATCGAGGATCTCGCGTACGAACTGCTCGTCCGGCATCGGCGGCACGGTCGGATCGTTCTCGCTGCCCTCGAACGCCCAGAACCGCAGCGCATCCGGTCCCGTGGTCCGGCAGGCGTGCAACCGGAACAGTTTCGTGGTGAATCGGCCGAACAGCACGTGGTGCATGATGAAGACCGAGATCGGCGTCCACGGCCGCCACGGATCCGGCTGGTGTCGGAGTGCCTCGAGTTCCGGCGCCGAAGCCACGGTTTCGGTGTCGGACAGAGTGCTGTTCACGCCGCCGGCATAGGCGCGCAGCAGGCTGCGGGTGCGGTCCGAAGATGCGTGGTACATCTGCTCGGCGACCGCGTCGAGACGGGCGCGCCGCGCGAAGGTGTCCCACTCGACGCAGGAGTCGCCGAACACCTCGGCGGTACGCCCCTCGGCGCGCAGCCGCATGAACTCGATCTGCCAGCGGCGGTCCTGCCCGCAGGCGCGACCCTGTCCGTACAGTGCGTCGGTCGCCGTGGCGGCCAGCACGTGCGGGATGCCGTGCGCATCGCGCAGGATCTCGGGGGTGGGCGTTCCGGAGGTCGTGACGGTCATCGTCGTCCCCGATCGGCGACGGGATTGACGAGCATGTGTCCGGCGTCGATGAGCGAGGCGTAGGAGTCCTCGATGTCGACCATGCGCTTGTTGTTCCGCAGCTGCAGACCGTTCATGTGTACCGCGCCGAATTCCGGCGCGAACAGATCCCATTTCGCGAACTGGTCGTCGAGATCGGGGTGGGCCGCGACGAACTCGCGCAGACTCTCGGCCACCAGGTCCCAGAACTCCTCGTCGGTCACCAGACGGTGGGTGTGGAGGACCTCGGCCAGCGGCCGCAGGTAGTCGTCGAAGATGTCCGAGAGGATCCCGAGGTTGCGGATCTCGTCGGGTTCGGTGGTGAGGACGCGGGCACAACTCTCCGGGAAACCGGCCGGCTCACCGAAGACCGACACCTCCTCACCGATGTCCTTGAGGATCGCGCGGACCGGGATCCCGTTGTCGAGGACGAGGATCAGGTTCTCGCCGTGGGGGGAGAACTTCAGTTCATACCGGTAGAGCAGGTAGGCGATCGGGTGGAGATACGTCCGCAGGTAGCGCCGGACCCACTCGGCGGCCGGAATACCCGATCGTGCGATGAATGCGCCGACGAGCGGGTCGCCGTGGTGGTCGAGGTGCAGGAGAGCGGCCATCGTGGAGAGCTGCTCACCACGTACCAGCGCGACGGGGCTCTGACGCCACAACGCCGAGAGGATCTTGCGGTACTCCGACCCCGGCTGGGTGATCGGGGTGAAGGTGGGGCTGCGGTAGCCGATGGCCGCGACCTCGAAGATCATCTCGAACCCGATGGCGGCCAGGTAAGGGTCGTCGGCGACGAGCCCGCGGACCCAGTTGTTGATCAGCGGGGTGGTGCGCATGTAGTCCGCCGACATGCCCCGGGTGAAGCCCATGTTCACGATCGACAGCGCGCCCTTCACGTAGTGACGGGTGGGCGTGGTCGCGTTGAAGACCGTGCGGATCGACTGCTGCGCCTGGTAGAGATCGGGGCTCTCGCCCACGAACACGATGCGGCGGTCGGCGAGATCCGCCGAGTAGAGCTTCCGGACCTTCTCCGTCCACTGCCACGGATGAACGGGCATATAACGGTAATCGTCGGGTTCACAACCGGATTCGCGGAGGACGGCATCGAACTCCGCCAGGGTCTCGGTGCCGAGTTCGTCGACGAGCATGGCGTCGTAGTCGACGCCGGTCACCGTCGCGACATCGCAGTCCTCGCGGCGGGCGGCGACCCAGACGAGCCGGAAGTGGTTGCCGACCTCCGGTGCGTAACGGTCGATGTCGTCGGCGCTGAAGCCGAGGCGCCCGGCGTTCGCCACGATGCACGGGTGACCCTCGGTCATCGTCTTCTCGATGGTCTGAAAGTCCGCATGCGCGAGATCGGTTGCCGTGATGCGTCGTTCGTCAGGCCGGTCGGCGCTGATCGCGAGAGTGTTGATGAACTCCTCGAGGTACTCCGGCAATGCCTGTGGACCGATGCCGAGCATCGGGGCGAGGTCGACGACCAGCGCGACGGCGTCGACGGGCAGTTCCTCCCCGTCGCGCACACGGCGCAACGAGGTCTCCTCGATGGCCCAGTTCTCCAGGGAGAGGACTTCGGCACGGAAGTGGTACTCCGTGCGGCCGTCGGCGGAACCGACCAGGTAGCGACCCGGGCCGGTCTCGACCGGACGCAAGGCGCGTTCGTGGGAGAACTCGGCCAGGATCTTCCGCGCGATCCGGCGGTGATACACCTGCCGATACGACACGGTGGACTGCTGCGCGGTCCGTACCGGGCGGATCTGTTCGATGGTCAACGGAACTACGCCCCCAGGTCCGTCACCTCGACGGAGCCGACGCTGGTGCCGTCGGCGGTGACGCGGAGGAAGTCGTCTCGGGTGCAGTAGCTCAGGTGCGCGGTCTTGTTGCCGACCGGGTAGTCGCCGTCGACCCGGAAGCCCACGCTCGCGTTGAGGCGGTGGACCGCGGTGTTGCGGACATCGGGTTCGACGACCACCCGCGCGGCACCGACCTCGAGGATCGCCGTCCGCATGATGTGCAACATCACCGCGCCGGTGAAACCGGGCAGCGCCTGCTCGGAGTGGGCCACGAGGAGGTGCATCCCGATGTCGCCCTCGGCGTGGACGTAACCGCTTGCCGGGTCGGCGAGTTCGCTGGTCTGCGGGTCGTACAGTTCGAACAGGAACTGCGGCCGGCCGTCGTGGTAGCCCAGACGCATGCCGTAGGGCGTGCCGGCGGTCGCCGCTGCGGTGTCCCGGATCATCTTCTCCACGTCCGCGACGGAGCTCTCCAGCATGTCCCAATACTTGGCCTTGGGATGGGTCAGCCACCCGTGGACCGTGACGGCGTGCGACTCGTCGTCGAGATCGACCGAGTGCAGGTCGTACGTGCGTGCCGGTGAAGTGGTCATGATGCCTTTGCTGTCGGGGTGTCTGGTGGATGCGGCCGGGCCGGTTGCGTCAGGTGCCGGCGAGTTCGACATCCACCTGTTCGTCGGAGAGGGCCACGACGTCGAGGAGGATCTCGGCGACCCGCGCGACCCGGGGGCCTTCGAGGGCGGTGAGCCGCTCGGCGAGGCCCGCGATCGTCCGGTGGCCGAAGATGTCGGCCACCGACAGGCGCGGTGCGTCGAGCCAGGTACGGGACAGGGCCACGAGCCGGGTGGCCTGTACCGAGTCGCCGCCGAGCGAGATGAAGTCCTCGGTGACGCCGATCGGCCGGACGGGCAGGACCTCGGAGAAGATCACGACGAGCGCCTCCTCGAGCGGGGTGCGCGGTTCGACGACCTGCGGGCCGCCCTCGGCGGTGTCGACGAGAGCCGCCAGGGCCTTGCGGTCGTATTTGCCGTTCGCGGTCAGCGGGAGGGCGTCGAGGACGGCGATCGACCGCGGGACCATGTGCGGCGGAAGGGACTCGGCGAGACCGGCGCGGATCGTGTTCTCGTCGACCTGGGTTCCGGCGACGACGGCGGCATGAAGATCGCGGCCGTCGGACCAGGCGACCGCCGAGGCGACCTCGTCGAGGGCGAGAAGTCCGGCCTCGACCTCGCCGAGCTCCACGCGGTAACCGCGGACCTTGACCATGTGGTCGGCGCGGCCGAGGAAGTCGAGGAACCCGCCGGGCAGGTACCGGGCGAGATCTCCGGTGCGATACCACTTCTCGCCGTCGTGGTGGACGAAGCGATCGGCCGTGCGCTCGGGATCGCCGCGATAGCCGTCGGCGACACCGGCGCCGCCGATCCACAGCTCGCCGGGTACGAGGTCGGGGCGATCGCGGCCGGTCTCGTCGACGACCCGGCAGCGGACGCCGCGCAGCGGGACACCGTAGGGCACGAACGCCATTCCGGCCGGGACGTCGTCCGCCTCGCAGATGGTGGAGTGGATGGCGGTCTCGGTGGTACCGCCCAGGCCGGCGACACGGCAGTCGGGGAGTTGCGCGGCAACACGTTCGAGCAGGGAGACGTCGACCTTGTCGCCGCCCATGATGATCATCCGCATCGAGGCCGGCAGTGAACCGAGATCGAGGATCATCCCGAGGATCGACGGCACGCAGTTGAGCACGGAGACCGAGTGTTCGGCGAGGAGGCGCACCCAGTCGTCGACCTTGGTGCGCTCGTCGTCGCCGGGTACGACGACCGCGCCGCCGACCGCGAGGAGTCCGAAGATGTCGAAGACGGAGAGGTCGAACTCGAGTGAGGAGACCTGCAGGCTGCGGTCACGGGTGTTGATCGAGTAGCGGTCGACGAGGTCGGTGATGGTGGCCACCGCGGCGCGATGAGGGACCTGAACGCCCTTGGGCAGCCCCGTCGATCCGGAGGTGAACAAGATGTAGGCCAACTCCTCGCCGGTGACCTTCACCGGGACCACCGGTACCGCGGTGCGTGCCGTCTCGAGGTCGATGACGGCGGGGGTGTCGGAATCCGCCCAGGCGTCGGCGTCGGCGGTGAGCACGGCGTGCGGTCGGGCGATGGCGACGATGCGATCCCGACGGGTCGCGGGCTGTGTCGGCGCGATCGGTACGTAGGCGGCGCCGACGGCGAGGACGGCGAGTGCGGCGACGATCTGGTCGCCGCCCTTGGGCAGGTTGACGACGACGGTGTCGCCGGTGCGGACGCCCGCAGCCGTGAGCGCGCCCGCCACACGCAAGGCCTCGTCGGTGAGGTCGCCGTGCGTCCAGGTGCGAGTGTCGGTGATGACCGCCGGGGTCGAGGATCGCTGCGCCGCGCGAGCGAAGACGGTGCCGTGCAGGGTCCCGTCGAAGGTGTCGGAGTCGGGCAACGGTTCTTCGACCGAAAGCCGCTGTGCGCGAACGTCATCGTCGACCGGATCGGGCGCCGGGACATCCCATTCGCCGTCGACGAGCAGTCCGAGGAGCCGGACGTAGTAGTCGAACATCGCGCGGGCGGTGGTCTCGTCGAGGTCGGACACCCGGACGTCCCAGTTGAGGAGGAGACCGCCGGCGATCTCGGTGACCTGCGCGTCGAGCAGCACCTGCGGGCCCTGCGACACGATCCAAGCGGGGTCGCCGAGGACGTCGGTGGCCTCTGGAGAGAACAGGTCACCGAGTCCGAGCGCACTGGTGAAGACGACCGGGGAGACCACGGATTCGCCTCGGGCCCGGCCGAGTTCGCGGAGCACGTCGAGACCGCTCATCGATCCGTGGGCGGCGGCGTCGTGCATCGCCGAACGCATCTGGCGTGCGCGGTCGGCCAGGGTCGCCGAGCGGCTCAGGTCGACGTCGACGAGGATCGACGACGTGAAGTCGCCGACCACGCGCTCGACGTCGGCGTGGATCTGGGGACGATCGAACAGCGGAACAGTCAGCAGGAAGCGGGAATTCGCCGCATGGGTGCCGACCGACTCGGCGAAGGCCGCCGCCACCGCGGCCGCGGGGGTCACCCCTCGACGATGGGCGTGTTCCTCGAGGCGCTTCCACTCGGAGGCCGAGACGGAATGGTGCAGGCGGACGCTGCGGGGTTCGACCTCGCCGCGGGCGGCGCGATCGTCGAGCGGCAGCTCCGGTGGCCCGGGCAGGTGCGGGATCCGCTCGCGCCACCAGGCGAGGTCGTCGTCGCGGATCTCACGGGAGGTCCGGTCGGCGGTGATCGTCGCGAAGGTGACACCCAGTTCGGGCAGCGTCTCCCCGCGGTAGAGGCGAGCGAGGTCGTCGACGAGGACGCGATAGCTCATGGCGTCGGCCGCGATCATGTCGACGTCGAGATGCACCCGGGTGGAGTCGTCGGGCAGCAGGCTCAGTTCGGCGCGGATGACCGCACCCTCTTCGACCGGGAGTGTGCGATGTGTTCCATGGGAACGCTTTTCGGCGAGGATCGCCTCGATCATCTCGGGCGGCTGGTTGCGCAGGTCGTGGACGGCGATCGCGTCCGGGTGCGCCGGCCCGACAACCTGGGTGCCGTCGGGGAGTACGCGGATCCGGAGCATCGGATGACGCTGGAGCAGTTCACCCATGGCGGTGGTGAAGCGGTCGGGATCGACGTCGTGGCCGTCGAACTCGATGTAGAGGTGCGCGGCCACATTGCCGAACGCATGGCTGTCGGATCGCCCGATCCAATAGGCGTGCTGCATCGGCGCCAGAGGGAAAGGTGAACTGGGATCGACGATTTCCGGCGATGTGCTCGTCTCCGCGGGAGTCGACGATCCGCCGAGGAGGGCGGTCCAGGCGTCGAGGGTGGGGGAGGCGGCGAGGCGGGCGAAGTCGATGTCGATGCCTCGTTTGCGCCAGGTGCCTGCCAGTCGCATCATGCGCAGGGAGTCGAGTCCCTGGGCGATGAGGTCCTGGCTCGGGTCGAGGGACTCGGGTGTGACCCCGAGCGCGGCGGCGATCTCGCCACGGATATCCGGCAACTCGGGCGCTTCGCTCTGAGGGGAGGCGGCTTCGGGAACCGACGGAGCCGGCGCGGCGTCGGCGGCGATCATCTCGGTCCAGGCGTCGAGGGTGGGGGAGGCGGCGAGACGGGCGAAGTCGATGTCGATGCCGCGCTTGCGCCAGGTGCCTGCCAGTCGCATCATGCGAAGGGAGTCGAGTCCCTGGGCGATGAGGTCCTGGCTCGGGTCGAGGGACTCGGGCGTGACACCGAGCGCGCCGGCGACCTGGCTCCGGATCTCGGCGGGGCTGACGAGGTCCGCGATGGGGTCAGTCATCTCAGAATTCGTGGCCACAGCCGATTGCCTCTCGCGGTTCGGGAACGTCTTTACTCGAGCAAAATACGCAATTTAGGGTAGGTTATACTAACTACTTGCTGGTTGAAACGCCTGCATCGCCTTCAAACTTAGGTAAGCCTAAGTTAGTGAGCGTCGACTGGCTAGATGATCTGGGTCACGCCATAGTTCGGCCGCTGCCGACCCCTTGCGCGCTATGAAGATTAGGCTAACCTACCCAAGGGCTGCGAGCTGAGTCCGGTCCCAGCGACCCGTGATCGACGAGCGGGCCGGACGCATCCACACGAACACGACGGCCGACTCCTGGGGTCGGAGAGAACGGGGAACGAACATGTCGCAGAGCAGCGTGGTCCTGGAGGAAACAGGGTCGACCAACACCCTCGCAGCAACCGTCCGCGAGGCGATGCTGGCCGGGGACACCACGCTGTCCGTGCTCGACTCCGAATCCGGCGAATGGGTGACCGCGCCCTGGCGCGAGGTCCACGCACGCGCCGAACAGATCGCGGTGCAACTCCTCGCCGACAGTGACCTGCACGAGCCGCTGGCCGTCGGCCTCATCGGCGATCCCACCGTCGACCTCATCGCCGCGATCCAGGGCGCGTGGCTCGCCGGCGTCCCGGTGAGCATCCTGCCCGGGCCCATCCGCGGAGCCGACGAGAGCCGTTGGGCGGAGACCACCTACGCGCGCTTCGTCTCGATCGGCGTCGGCACCGTCCTCGGCAGCGGCTCCCAGCTCGATCTGCTCGCCAAGGTCGACGGGCAGCTTCGTATCGCTCGAGTCGCCGAATTCGGGATGGCCGCCGACACCACCGGCTTCGTCGCCCGCAACGTGAACGCCAACACCGTTGCCGTTCTCCAGGGCACCGCCGGGTCGACCGGTGATCCGAAAACCGCGGTGCTCACGGCATCGGCGGTCTACTCCAACGCGATCGAACTGGTCAGCCGCCTCGGCCTCCACCGCACCCGCGACACCGGCTTCACCTGGCTGCCGCTCTACCACGACATGGGACTGATGTTCCTCCTCGCCGGCATGACGACGGGCATCTCCGCCTACGTCGTGCCGAACACCGCATTCGCGGCCGCACCATTCAAGTGGATGCAGTGGCTGACCGAGACGAAGGCCACCGTCACCGCCGCCCCGAACTTCGCCTACGACATCCTCGGCCGCTACGGAAAACTCCTGCGCGACGTCGACCTGTCGAACCTCCGTGTCGCGATCAGCGGCGGCGAACCCATCGACGCCGACGCCTTCGACAAGTTCCTGGAGGCCACGGCGCCGTTCGGCTTCGAGCGCTCGGCCGCGGCTCCCGCCTACGGAATGGCCGAATCCGCCTGCGCTGTGACGATGCCCGCGGTCGGCGAAGGCGCACACTACGACGAGGTCACCGTGACCCCGCCCGGCGGTGGCGAGCCCATCCGCCGGCGGTACGCGATCCTCGGAAAGCCGCTGGGCGGCATGCAGGTTCGGATCGTCGAACCGAATGTGGACGTTCCGGTCATCGACGGGCGTTCGGTGGGGCACGTGGAGATCCGAGGTACCTCGATGATGCGCGGTTACCTTGGCGGCCCCGACCTCGGTGCAGGGGAATGGTTCGCCACCGGAGATCTCGGTTACCTGGTCGACGACCGCCTGGTCATCTGCGGTCGTGCCAAAGAGGTCATCATCGTCGCCGGACGCAACCTGTTCCCGATCGAGATCGAGCGTGCCGCCGCAGAGGTCGCGGGTGTGCGCCGGGGTGGCGTGGTCGCGATGGCCCGCGGTGAGGGCTCGTCGCGACCGGGTTTGGTGATCCTTGCCGAGTACAAGGGTGCGGATCCGGAAAAGGCTCGCGCCGAGGTCAACTCGGAGGTGGCATCGGCGTGCGGGATCATGCCCGCCGACGTGATCTTCGTGGCGGCCGACTCGGTCCCGCGCACCACCTCGGGCAAGATCCGTCGCCTCGAGACCCGGCAGATGGTCGAGGACGGCGCGTTCGAGATCATCGGACAGAAGTAAGTGGGTCAGGTTGCGACGAAAGGTCGAGGCTGGCAGGGCGCTGTCCTCAAGCTGCTCGGCGGCGACGACTTCGAGCTGACCGTGACCGGCACCGAGGTCGTCACCGATCACTATGTGCGCCTGGAGTTCACCGGGGGTGGCCTCTTGGCGAAGCGGGCGCTGCATCCGACGATGTGGATTCGGATGTGGTTCGACGACGCCGGGAAGCTCCATCAACGCGGGTACACCCTGGTCGATGCCGATCCCGCCGCCGACACCTTTGGTATCGAGTTCGCGATCCACGACGGTATCGCCGCCCGCTGGGCGCAGCATGCGGAGGTCGGGGACACGATCACCGCCACCGTCATGGGTTCCAAGTTCACGATGCCCGGCGATGGGGTCCGTGGCTGGATCATCGCCGGCGACCCCGCCTCGCTCCCGGCGATCAACTCGTTACTCGATGCCATCGAGGCGTCCGATTGTCCGCAGACTCCCGCGACCCTGTGGCTGGAGTATCAGCACGAGAGCGACAAGACGCTGCCCCTGCGGGCCCGTGCACAGGACACCGTCCATTGGGTCGCGCGTGAGCACGACGGAGCCGCACTCGTCGACGCGGTGCGCTCCTCGGCGGTCCCCGCGGCAGACCACTTCGGTTGGGTCGCACTGGATTCGGTGAGTACCCGCGCGGTTGCGGCGTCGCTGAGAAATGACTACGGCATCCCCAAGAAGTCGGTCAAGGCCCAGGCCTATTGGATTCCGGGCAAGTCCTTCGCCTGATCCTCTGCTTGGGTGGGAAGCGAGCCACGAATCCGCTCCCTGAGGTGCGAGCGAAGCGAGCCACGAATCTGTTCCCTGAGGTGCGAGCGAAGCGAGCCACGAAGGGCTCGCGACTCGACTCACCAGGCCTTCGTGGCTCGTCGCTTGCGCTCCTCGCACCTCAGGCAGCGGATGGGTTGCGCTCCTCGCGCCTCAGGCAGCTAGGGGAGTCAGCCGATTTCGAACACCACCGGAGCATGATCGCTGGCGCCCTTGCGTTTCCGCGCGTCGCGGTCGATGTGTGCGCCCAGAACGCGGGTGTCGAGCGCGGGTGAGCAGAACGCGTAGTCGATGCGCATCCCCTCGTTGCGGGGGAACCGCAGCTGCGTGTAGTCCCAGAAGGTGTAACCCGAGGCGTAGGGGAGGGCGGAGTCGACCAACCCGACGTCCAGGAAGCGCTGCACTGCAGCACGTTCCGGTGGTGTGACGTGGGTTCGTCCGTCGAAGCACTCGCGGTCCCAGACGTCGTCGTCGGTCTGCGCGACGTTCCAGTCACCGGCCAGCATCATCTCCGCGGCCGGGTCATGGGCCAGACGTAACGCGATGTGGTCGGCGAGGGCGTCGAGCCAGCGGAGCTTGTACTCGTAGTGCGGGTCCTCGGGTGTCCGCCCGTTGGGCACGTACAGGCTCCACACCCGGATGCCCGCGCACACCGCGGAGATCGCGCGGGCCTCCCGGATCGGTTGGTTGTCGACCGGATAGGTGGGTACCCCGTCGAAGGCGATCTCGACGGCGTCGAGTCCGATCCGCGACGCAATTGCCACACCGTTGTAGGCGCCCTGCCCGACATGGGCGACGTCGTAACCGGACGCGAGGAAGCTCATCAGCGGGAAGGCGTCGTCGTGGCACTTCGTCTCCTGCATGGCGAGGACGTCGACGTCGGTGTTCTCCATCCACTCGACCACCGCTTCCGAGCGAGCGCGGATGGAGTTGACGTTCCACGTGGCGAACCGCATTCAGCGCTCCCCGAAGTTGTCGAGGTCGGCGACGGGCACACCGGCGCCGTCCCAGCGTGCTCGCACAGCCGAGACCTGCGAGGCCGACGTCGACAGGATCAGTGCAAAATTCCGGCCGACCCCGCGATAGTGATCGCGGTAGAAGTCGATCGAGTCGGCGAACCAGGTGAAGGTCGCGTCGTCCTCTTCGAGGAGGCGGTGAGCCTGCGTGATGTGGGTGATGATCGCCGCCGGTGTGCGTCCGGCGGCGTCAGGGGTGTCGAGATCGCGCATACAGTCGTCGAACGCATCTCGGTTGCGGCCGAAGTGATCCGGGAAATCCCAGACGCGCGCAAAGGTGGAGTACATCGTGCCGGTGGTGGTCGCCGCCGTACCGCTGATGGTGCGCAGACGGGTGTCGGGGCCGAGATCGGGCAGGTCCGCGACCACCGTGAGCCCGACGGCCGGGCCGTCGTGTCCGGCGGCGTCGAGGAAGCGGCGGAGGTGCGCGCCGGAATCGTCGTGCGAGGTCATGACGGTCCTCGAATCAGGATGAACGATCGGTAGTGATCGGCTGTGTACCAGGCGGTTCCGTCGCTTCCGGTGACGATCCGCTCGGCGTCGCGACTGCGACCGGGCTCCTTGGGGTTGACGTCCCATTCCCGGTAGGCGACCCGGCGGCCGTCGGCATCCGTGACCGGCAGACGACGCTCGTTGTTACGGAAGGTGATCCCGCCCTTTGTTCCCGGAGCGCGGGCGGCCTCCGGCCATTCACCGGCGTCGATCAGGGCGAGCGTGCGCGTGACGCGGGCGGGGACGGCCGCAGTTGCAGGTGCCGTGGACGTTTTCTTCTTGCTCGACCGTGCTGCGGGCTTGGGCGTCGTGCTCTTCGAAGCTGTGCTCTTGCGGGCCGTCGACGTGGGAGTCGTCGTCTTGACCGCAGACGTCCGGACGGTCGAACTCTTCGACGAGACGGCACTGGAGGATTCGTCGGCCCCGGAGTCGCCGCCGCTGTTGATGAACCAGGTGATCGCGAACACGAGCGCGATGACCACGAATGCCACGGCGGTGATCGCGGCCTGCCGACGGCGTTGGGCGACGGTCGGCGTCGAGCGTGAACGGCTTGGCATCAGGGTTCCTGGGGTGCGGCGGCGGAGGGGGTGTCGAGCGTGACGTAGCGGTAGCTGTGGTGCAGACCGAAGCCGAGCCGCCGGTACCAGGCGCCGGCGAGGCGGTTGGTGGTCTCGACCTGCAGGTAGGCGTGATCGGCGCCGTGTTCGGCACCCCACGCGACCAATTCGGCGAGGACCTGCGAGGACAACCCCGTCCGGCGTCGCTCCGGATCGGTCCACAACGCCGACAGGCCGAGCCATCGTCGACCATCCGGGGACTCGGTGACCACGCCGCGACCGATCGCGACGGCCGCCGATGACTCGGCGTCACGGATCGTGGCGAAGACCGGCGGCCCGTCGCCTGCGGTCACCACCTGCCGCACAGCGTCGGTGTGGTCGAGGTCGGTGTCGTCGCCGGCACGGTGCCCGGTGTAGGCGGTCAGCCAATCGGTGTCCGGATGGTCGGCGAGATGGACTGTGTCGGAACGGTATTCGGTCAACCGCTCCGTCAAGGGCGCCATCGCGGAGGTGAGCATCTGCACCTCGATGTCCTCGGTGCCTCCGACGGTGGCGGCCTTCAGCAGCCGCTCGGGAAGTGCGAGGAGGGGCGGGAGTTCCCTTTCGGCGTACCACTGCGTGATCCGGGCGAGCGTCGTCGCATCCGGGTGGGCCGACATGTCCAGTGGGATGGCGGAGTTCGCGCGACGGGTGAACCCGTGTCCGGCGCGGACGAACCATCCGGCGATCCACGCGGTCTCCACGCCCGGCCAGAATCGGGCCGCGACACCCTCCAGGGTGCGGATCTCCTTGTTACGCACCGGCGTCGCCGAGAGGAGCTTCACCGAGGTGATGGCAGTGGCCGGGATCGAGACCACCTCGCCGTCGCGTTCGAGGCGGAGCGGGTCGGTGTCGTCGAGCAGGATGCCGGTCACATCCGATTGCGCCGCATCGGGATTGCCGCGCCAGTCGGCGGGAGTCGCCTCACCGAGCAGATAGCGCACGACGACGCGGTCGCCGATCACGGCGCCCGACTTCGTCGTGTGCGGTTGGGACACTGTCGTCCGGTGTGACCTGATCAGTGGCGGTCAGTCGTCGTCTTCGTCGTCGTGCCCGAACGGGTCGGCGACGGCGCCCGGCAGCCAGGTCAGTCCGGGGACTCCCCACTTGTTGCGCTTGATGGCCTTCTTCGCGGCACGCGCATTCCGGCCGACGAGAACGTCGACGTAGAGGAACCCGTCGAGGTGGCCGACCTCGTGCTGCAACATCCGGGCGAAGAAGCCGTTGCCCTCGATGACGACCTCGGCGCCGGTGCGGTCCACCCCGGTGACGCGCGCCCAGTCGGCGCGGCCGGTGGGGAACTGCTCACCCGGCACCGACAGGCAACCCTCGTCGTTGTCGTCGGGATCGGGCATGGTCTCGGGGATCTCGGAGGTCTCGAGGACCGGGTTGATCACCTCGCCGCGGCGGCGGGTCGCCATGCGGTCACCGTCCGGGCAGTCGTAGACGAACATGCGGGACCCGACCCCGACCTGGTTCGCGGCCAGACCGACGCCGTGTGCGGCGTCCATGGTGTCGAACATGTCGTCGAGGAGGGTGATGACCTCCTGTGACGGACGGCCGTCCGCGTCGAGTGGGACCGGGGAGGTGGGCTGGTGCAGCACCGGCTCGCCCACGATGCAGATCGGGAGAATCGCCATGTCGATCACCCTATCGCTGCTCAGGGCCCCGGAACGACTCCGGGTACGGCGTCGCGGACGGCATCGCCCGCCGGACCGGGGATGCCCGGGAAGAGGGTCGACTGCCAGTCGAAACCGTCGACGGGGTCGCTGACGACTCGACCGGCGCAGCCGCCGCGCAGGGACGTGACGACCCGCGAGACGATCGTCGGGTCACGCATCTCGATGGCATGGTCGAAACCGGTGTTGGCCAGCGGAACCGGTGAGTAGGCGCGGCATTGAGCGGTGCCGTCGAGCCGGCCGTCGGTCCACTCGCCGTCACTCTGGACCACCGAGTACCGGGTTGGCCCGGGGGCGTCGGGGCCCGCGTTGAGCCGCTTGATCGCGTCGGCGTACATGCAGGTGTCGTAGCCGGCGTCGCGCGGCTGCGAGCATCCGCCGGGGGAGCCGTACTGGGCCGTGCCGATCGCCACGTACTCGCCGACCAGGACTGCGCCACCGAGGAACTTCAGATAGTGGCGCGCGCCGAGACCGCCCGCGCTGTGCGCGACGATGTCGATCGACTCGGCGTCGGCGGCGAGCGGATCGACGACGTCCTTGATCAGGCGGGCGTCGTCGGCCACGTTCTTCCCGCCGGCGTGCGCGTACACGACACGGTGTCCGGCGGCCCGGATCGCGTCCGCGAGCGGGCGGAAGGTCTCCTCGTTCTGACCCTCGTCGGCGTACAGCTGCTGACCGGGGACGATCACCACCACGCGGGTGCTCGGTCCGCCCGGTTCAGCCGTCGTCGGGGCGGCGAGTACCGTCGACGCGGCGAGTGCCAAGGCCGTCATCCCGACCCCACCGGACAGAGCGGTGAGACCGCGTGTGAGCACTGCGAACATCCGATTCCCCCGGATCGACGCGAACGTGGTGAGGCGAGGCTAACAGCGACAGCTCACACACACTTCCGACCGACCGTGCGTCGTGGCGAGTCACAGCGCGATCGGACGGTGAGACCGTGGTTAGATTGTCTCCGAACCACACCGTTGTGATTCGTCGTCGTGTCCCGGTTGTCCGATTCGGATTCGGACAATCGGTCCGGCACATCAGCGGCGGTGTGAGTGTCATCAGGTTTATCGGTGAGGGAGTGAGATGGACGGCGCAACCGCGCGTAGCCAGAACGACGGCGATCAACCCACCCCCGACAACGGAGCCCAGCTCGACCCACACGAGGTCGGCGCAGACGGCTTGACGCGCAGGGAACACGACATCCTGGCCTTCGAGCGGCAGTGGTGGAAGTACGCCGGTGCCAAGGAAGAAGCCATCAAGGAATTGTTCGGTCTGTCGGCGACCCGGTACTACCAGGTGCTCAACGCGCTGGTCGACCGTCCGGAGGCGCTGGCAGCGGATCCCATGCTCGTGAAGCGACTCCGCCGTCTGCGTGCGTCGCGCCAGAAGGCCCGCGCAGCGCGCCGTCTCGGCTTCGAGATCACCTGAGACGCTGACCCCGGTCAGCCACCCGAGGTGCGTTAAGGTCGTCGGTGATGAATGCAGACCGTGAGCCCAATCGCCTGCCGCTGCGCGCGGGGGCGATGATGCTCTTCGCAGTGGCCGTCGTCTTCATCGGGCTCGGCTGGCATTCCGCGGCAACGTCGGGAAGCGAACCCCAGGCCACGGAGACCACCGCGACCGCCACCCAGACACCCGCCTCAACCACCTCGTCGTCGACCTCGGCGGCGTCGACGACGAAGCGGGTGTGCGTGATCAACGCCGGCCAGGTGTCCGGACTCGCCTCGGATGTGAGCGACCTGCTGAAGGAGAAGGGCTACACGATGGCCCAGCCCGGCAACTACACCGCCGGCGGGTTCAGCGAGAACACGATCTTCTACGACTCGGACTCAGACAAGGCCCAGGCCGACGAACTCGCGGAGGCATTGGGCGGCACGGTCTCCGTCGAGGAACGTCCCAGTTCGTTCACCCGGTGCAAGGGCGGGGTCCCGGTGATCGTGGTGACCGCGGTCAGTGGATCGTGACGTACGCGGCCGGACTATCGTCATAGCAATCACACAACTTCAACGCGCGCGGTGTAGTCGTCGCGCACCGTTGGGCCGACGCCCAGTGAACCGCCCCGAACCGGGCGCAGCCCCGGTGACAGTGATCAAGGAGTGACATGTCCGGACGTTCGAACATCACCGCGTCGCGCGCGCTCGCCGCGCTGGCTTCCGCGGGCCTGATCGGGCTGGCCCTGGCCGGTTGCAGCCCCGACCAGAACCCCACGGATGTCCCCGGCACGACGCCGCCGGTGGTCTCCGACAAGCCGCTGCCCCCGGGCGCTGCCGACGACGTCGACGGTGAGCCCAGCGGTCAGATCGCGGTCGCCGAGATCAAGGACACCTCCGGCGATGTCGTCGGCGAGGCCACCTTCTCGGCCGAGTCCCAGAGCGACGGTCCGGTCACGGTCAGCGTGCGCGTCACCGACGGCGACCTCCCCGCCGGTTTCCACGGCATGCACATTCACGAGAACGGCACCTGCGACGCCGGTTCCGGTGGCGCACAGGCCTTCACCTCGGCGGGCGGACACCTGCAGGTCGACGGCAACACCAGCCACCCGTCGAGCGGTGACCTGGTCTCGATCAACATCCTCGAGGACCACACCGGTCGTACGGTCACCACCACCGACGCGGTGAAGCTGGAGCAGATCTTCGGCAAGGCCATCATGATTCACGAGAAGGCCGACAACTTCGGCAACATCCCGGCCGACAAGTACCCGGGCGGACCGAAGGAAGACACCCTGAAGACCGGTGACGCCGGCTCCCGCATCGCCTGCGGCGTCATCGAAGAGAAGAGCTAGGCCCCGCGGTCCGGCAGCGATCGCGGCCGTCCATGTCACCGATCGAGTTCGACGGATCGCCGACCCCCACACTCGGGGTCGAATGGGAATTCGCGCTGACCGACAAGGTCACCGGCGATCTGTCGAACTCGGCGGCAGCGCTCTTCGCCTCGGTCGAGGAGCATCACCCTGAACGTCTGGGGAAGATCCACAAGGAGTTGCTCCGCAACACCGTCGAACTGGTGACCGGCGTCTGCCGGACCACCGGAGAGGCCGTCGCGGACCTCACCGACACGCTCGGCGTGGTCCGCGTGCTCACCGAGGAACTCGGCGTCGACCTCTACGGCGCCGGCACCCACCCCTTCGCCGAGTACTCCACGCAGCTGTTGACCGAGGGTCACCGCTACGCCGAGCTCATCGAGCGCACCCAGTGGTGGGGTCGGCAGATGCTCATCTGGGGCGTCCACGTCCACGTCGGGATCAGCCACCGCGACAAGGTGCTCCCGATCCTCGACTCCCTGCTGAACTACTATCCGCACCTGCTGGCGCTGTCCTCGTCGTCGCCGATGTGGGCCGGCCAGGACACCGGCTACGCCAGCAACCGCGCGATGATGTTCCAGCAGCTCCCCACCGCGGGACTGCCCTTCCAGTTCGAGACGTGGGACCAGTTCGAGGCCTTCGTCGCCGACCAGAAGACCACCGGCATCATCGACCAGCTCAACGAGATCCGCTGGGACATCCGCCCGTCACCGCATCTCGGCACCATCGAGGTCCGCGTCTGCGACGGCATGACCAACCTCGGTGAGCTCTCCGCGATCGTCGCGCTGATCCACTGCCTCGTCGTCGATCTCGACCGCCGGTTCTCGGCGGGGGAGACCCTGCCGACGATGGCACCATGGCTGGTCCAGGAGAACAAGTGGCGCGCAGCGCGATACGGCCTCGACGCCATCGTCATCCTCGACGGGCAGTGCCGGGAGGAACTCGTCACCGACGATCTGCACCGGCTCCTCGAACGCCTCCAGCCGATCGCTCGCGACCTCGGATGCGTCGACGAACTCGCCGGCGTGGAGCGCATCATCGCGCAGGGCGCCAGCTACCAGCGGCAACGCGCGGTGTACCGCGACACCCATTCGATGCGTGACGTCGTCGCATCGGTTGTGTCCGAGCTGGACTGACCCTTCGATACGCCCCTCCGCAAGCTTCGGGGCTACTCAGGGAGCAGAGGGTAAGCGCCCTCCGCAAGCTCCGGGGCTACTCAGGGAGCAGAGGGTAAGCGCCCTCGGCAGGCTCCGTGGCTACTCAGGGAGCGGGGGAGGAGCCCTGCGCAAGCTCCGGGGCTACTCAGGGAGCGGGGGGTAAGCGCCCTCGGCAGGCTCCGTGGCTACTCAGGGAGCGGGGGAGAGCCCTGCGCAAGCTCCGGGGCTACTCAGGGAGCGGGGGGGGGGTGAGAGCCCTCCGCAGGCTCCGTGGCTACTCAGGGAGCAGGGTCAATCCCGGTCGGGTGACTCCAGGTCGCGCTCTTCCATGAGGCCGTCGCGGGCGCGCTGCTCCTGGTAGGCGAGGCGACCGATCCGGTGTGCGACCACCGGCGCAGTGATCAGGGCGAAGAGTCCGGCCAGGATGAGCATGCCGCTGTCGACGTTGTCGCCGAGGCGGACCACCGCGCCGATCAGGATGCACAACAGACCGAAGGTCTGCGGCTTGGTTGCGGCGTGCATGCGGCTCAACGTGTCCGGGAACCGCACCAGGCCGATGGCCGCGGTGACGGCCATGAGGCAGCCGGTGAGGATCAGCGTCCCGCTGATGATGTCCACAATCATTTCTGCACCGTCATGTCTGGTCATCCCGCACTCGGAATCGGGCGATCGCCACCGATCCCACGAAGCTCAGCAGCGACAGCGCGACGATGGCCGGCACGACCGTCGAATCGAGGCTGTAGGCCGCCCACACACCGAGACCGCACATGCACAGCGCGATGAGGACGTCGAGCGAGACCAGACGGTCCAGCGTCGACGGTCCGCGCAGGATGGCGACCATCGTCAGGATGGCGGCGACGAGAAGCATCGTCGCCGCGATCGTCCACACGACGCTCATGATTCACCTCGTTCCGGGCGGGAGGTCTCCGTCGTCGCGGCCGGGATGTCCGCCGACTGCGCGCCGGTGACCGGTTGGATGGGCCGCACGTGATGGAAGTCCTCGTCGATGCCGTGGTACGGGCTGGGATGCCATTCGCTGTCGCGCTCGAAGGCCTTGATGAACATGCGCTCGACGTAGGCGACCTGGTCGTAGAACGCGCGCACCTTCTTCTCCGACCGGACGTCGAAGACGTGGACGTACAGCATGCGACGGCGGTGGTCGATCTCGAGCACCATCGTGCCGGGCACGAGGTTCAGGTAGTCGACGGCCAGGGTGAGGACCATGTCGGACTTGATCGCGACCCGCACGCGCACGACGGCCCCGAGCGGCGGCCGGCCGGGGCGGATGGCCATCCAGCCGATCTGCAGGCTCGAGACGAAGAAGTCGACGACGAGCCGGACGACGAGCTGGGCCACCGAGAGCGGGTGGATACGACCCTCGACGGGGACACGCGGTAGCGGCAGCACAGTGAGCACGGCAACCGCGAGGACCACTCCGCCGATGATGTTGGCCCAGGAGACGGTGCCCCACAACAACACCCAGACAAAGGTCAGCCAGGCGATGGTCCACAGCCGGACGCCGACCTCACGGCTGTCGCTGCCGAGCCACTTCGGCAGGCGTGTGTGATTGCGCAACCACACCAGCGCACTGACGAAATGCCAGAAGATGAACAGCAGTGACACCCGCCAGGTGTTGATCACCAGCGACAAGACGGGTCCCTTGGTGGACACCACCGGCGCGCGTCGTTTCGGTGCCGTGGTCCGAGCACTCTGTTCGGGCTTCCCGGTGGGCTGTTCTCCGGAAGTCATCGTGATTCACCTCCGCCCAATACGGCCTCGACATACACGCCGCGGTGGACGACGTCGGTCGCGGCGCTGTCGGTGAAGTCGAAGATCGGTCCGGCCCACACGGTGAGCACCAGACCCGCGAGGACCATCGCGAACGTGGGGAGAACCATCATCGCCGGCATGCGGCCGACGTCCTCGCGTTCGGAGAAGGCGCCGTCGTCGCGTTCGTCGATCAGTGCGGACGGTCCCTGGTCGGCGAGCTCGCCCTCGGGGGCGTCGGCACGCGGCCGCCAGAAACCCTTCGTCCAGATGCGGGCCACCACGTACAAAGTGAGGAGGCTGGTGACGACCGAGCCGGCCACCAGAATCCAGGCGAGCACCGATCCGTTCTGGGCGCCGGCCTCGAGGAGCGCGACCTTGCCGATGAACCCGGAGAACGGTGGGATGCCGCCCAGGTTGAGCGCCGGGACGAGGAACAGGATGGCGAGGACGGGGCTGGCGATGAGGCCGCCGAGACGGCGCAGCGACGCCGATCCCGCCTGGCGTTCGATGAGTCCCACCACGAGGAACAACGTGGTCTGGACGAGGATGTGGTGGGCGACGTAGTAGATCGCCGCCGACATCCCCAGTTCCGACGACAGGGCGACGCCGAAGACCATGTAGCCGATGTGGCTGACGAGGGTGAACGACAGCAGACGTTTGATGTCGGACTGGGCGATCGCACCGAAGATGCCCACGATCATCGTCAGCAGACCCGCGACCATCAGCACCGTGTCCATCGACCCGCCAGGGAACAACAGGGTGTGGGCGCGGACGATCGCGTACACGCCGACCTTGGTGAGCAGGCCCGCGAACACGGCGGTGACCGGGGCCGGTGCGGTCGGGTACGAGTCGGGCAGCCACGTCGACAGCGGGAAGACCGCGGCCTTGATGCCGAATGCCACGAGCAGCACGGCGTAGAGCGCGTTGCGGGTGCCGCTGGAGACGTCGTCGAGCCGGACCGCCATCTCCGCGAGGTTCAGCGTGCCCGTGGTCGCATAGGCGAAGGCGATGCCGGCCAAGAAGATGAGCGACGACACCATCGACACCATCACGTACGACGCACCGGCTCGGACGCGTTCCTCGCTGGCGCCGAGCGTGAGCAGCACGAAGCTCGCGGTGAGGAGCACCTCGAAGGAGACGTAGAGGTTGAACAGGTCGCCGGCGAGGAAGGCGTTGCAGACACCCGCGGTCAGGATGAGGTAGGTCGGCAGGAAGATCGATGTCGGCTGCTGGGCTGTGCCGTCGCGGATACCCTGACCGATCGCGTACACGATGACGCAGAGCAGCACGATCGTCGAGACGACCAGCATCAGGGCGGCGAGCTGGTCGACGACCAGCGTGATACCGAGTGGACCGTTCGGGAAGCCCTTGTCACCCCAACCGCCGATGGCGACCGCGAAGGTGCCGTGTCGGTCGGTCAGGAAGAGCAGCAGACACGACGCGATGAAGGCCACGGAGATCGCGGCGATGGCGACCACGCGCTGGAACCGCGGGCTGCGGCCGAGCAGCAGCGACAGCGCAGCGGCGCCGAGGGGGACCAGCGTCGGCAGCGTGATCAGGACGGGAATCCAGGACGGCTGCGGAATCATCGGTCACCCCCTTCGGAATCGTGTTCGGCGTCGTCGGTGTCGACCTGCTCCCCGGAGCTCCCGATGACCTTCGGGTCGTCGGACTCGTCTTCGGGGATCTTGTCGCCCACGAGGTCGGGGTCGTCCTCGAGGTCGTCGGACCCGATCTCGTCGATGACGTCGGAGTCGGTCGGCATGATGTCGGTCTCGTGCAGTGCCGCGTGCCGTTCGGCGACCTCCTCGGGGGAGAGGGGGTTGCCCGAGTCGTCGAAGTAGTCGCCGCTCGCGGTGTCGGACAGGGTGACCGGGTCGTCGCTGCGGTCGCGGTCGGGGGCCGTGTCGAGGGTGCCGGTCTTGATCTTGACGTCCTCGACGTCGTCCTCGAGGTCGTCGTCGTCGCGGTTGATCACGAACAGCCGGTAGACCAGGGCGAGCACGAAGGCCGCGACGCCCATGGTGATGACGATCGCGGTCAGGACCATTCCCTGGGCGAGCGGGTCGGCGTCGGCGGCACGGTTCTCCGACGATCGGCCCAGGATCGGCGGGTTACCCATCCCGCCGGACACCACGATGATCAACAGGTTGAGCGAGTTGCCGGCCAGGAGCAGACCGAACAGCATCCGGACCAGGCTGCGTTCCATCAGCAGGTACACGCCGCAGGCGGCCATGATCCCGACGACGAGGAGGAGCGGGAGGTTGGTGCTCATCGGGCCACCTCTTCCTCTCCGGTCGGAACGTTCTCGGCGGTCGGTTCGTCGGATTCGGCCGGGATCGCTGTCGGGTCGTCCTGGATGCGGGCGGGTGTGCGTGCCATCGTCGTCTCGACGTCGAGGCGGGCGCCGAGGCTGCGCAGCACGTCGAGCACCAGGCCGATCACGATGAGGTAGATGCCGAGGTCGAAGAACAGCGCGGTGACCAGCTTGATCTCGCCGAGGACCGGGACGGTGATCTCGAAGACCGCCGACGAGAGCGCGGGTGCCCCGAAGAACATCGAGGTGACGGCAGTGGCCGCGGAGATAGCCAGACCCGCACCGAGGATGCGGCCCGGTTCGATGGGCAGGGCCTCACCCAGTTCGTAGCGGCCGCCCGCCAGGTAGCGCAGCACCAGGGCGAGACCCATGGTCAGACCGCCTGCGAAGCCGCCGCCGGGCGAGTTGTGGCCGGCGTAGAAGAAGTAGACCGAGAGGATCACCATCGTCGGGAACAGCAGTCGGGTGGTGGCCTCGAGGACCATCGACCGATGCCGTGGATCGCGCAGACCCGAGCCGAGCAGCCAGGTCGTGCGGTCCGGTGGGATCTGATCCTCGTCGTCATCCGGGTCGCTGCCGCTGATACCCGCCTGCAGGCGGGCCGCGTCGGCGACGCGTGGAGCAGCGCCGAAGCGTCGGTTGCGGAACACCATCGAGGCGACGCCGGTCGCGGCGGCGATCAGCACCGACACCTCGCCGAGCGTGTCCCAGGCGCGGATGTCGACCAGCAGGACGTTCACCGCGTTGGCGCCGTGGCCGTACTTGTAGGCGGCCTCGGGGAGGTCGACGTGCAGCGGTTCGGTCGAGCGTGCAGAGGCCGCGTACAGGCCGATCACGACGAGCATGGCGCCGAAGGCGAGACCGATGAGCGCGCGCAGGGGCTTGAAGCCGGTGGCGTGCCGCTTCTCGGGTTCGGCCGGCAGTTTGCGCAGGACGAGCACGAAGATGACCAGCGTCAGCGTCTCCACCAGGAACTGGGTGAGCGCGAGGTCGGGGGCACCGTAGAGGGCGAAGAGCATGCCGCAGCCGTAACCGGTGATGCCGACGAGCAGCGTCGCGGCGAGGCGGTTGCGCAGGACGACCGCCGCGATCGCCGCGGCGATCATGATGCCGCCGATAACCAACTGGGGCGCGGTGGCGGCGTAGTCGATCTGCAGTTGGTCGCGGGCGCCGACGAACAGCACGATCGTCGGCAACAGGATCGCCGTGCAGAGGATGATGCCCTGGGTGACCGGCAGCGAGCCGCGCTGGGTGTTGCGCGTGAGCAGCAGCGAGATGGTGTCGGCCGACCGCAGCGCGGCGTCGTAGATGCGGTCGGCGTTGAGCACCGGCCGGAAGCCGAAGACGCGGTCGCGGATCCTGCGGATGCCGAGGAAGGCGATGACGCCGCCGACGATCACGATGATCGAGAAGATCACCGGGAGTCCGAAACCGTGCCACAGAGCAAGGTGTTCGAGCTCGTGCCCGTAGCTGTTCAGGGTCTCGGCGTAGGGCTCGAAGAGGCCGCCGATCGGCCCGCTGACGAATCCGGCGATTACACCGGCGACCGCGAGGACGACCGGGGAGATGTAGAAGGCCCAGGCGGGGGCGTGCATCTTCGCCACGGCCGGGCTGGGGGTGTTGCGGACCTTGCGTCCGAACGCACCCCACAGGAAGCGGAGCGTGTATGCGCAGGTGAGGATCGATCCGACCAGCAGGACGATGTCGACGGTGTGGGCCTGCCAGGAGTCGAGGGCCCCGGTGTCCCAGACCGACGCGAAGGCGGTCTCCTTGCCGATGAACCCGAAGGTGAACGGGATGCCGGCCATGCTGGCGCCGGCGAGCGCCGCGGTGGCGGCGAGCACCGGCAGGCGATGTCCGAGGCGCGCGAGCTTGCGGATGTCGCGGGTACCGGTCGCGTGGTCGATGATGCCGACGACCATGAACAGCGACGCCTTGAACATGGCGTGTGCGACGAGCATGGCGAGACCGGCCATGGCCACGTTCGCGTCGCCGATGCCGACGAGTACGGCCATGAATCCCAGCTGGGACACGGTGCCGAAGGCGAGGATGAGCTTCAGGTCGAGTTCACGCAGTGAACGCCAGCCGCCGAGGACCATCGTCAGCGCACCGAGGCCGACGACGGCGATCTGCCAGCTGGCGGTGGCCGAGAACCCGGGGGCCAGGCGAGCGATCAGGTAGATGCCGGCCTTCACCATCGCCGCGGCATGCAGGTACGCGCTGACCGGGGTGGGGGCGGCCATGGCGCCCGGGAGCCAGAAGTGGAACGGGACGATGGCCGACTTGCTGAGCGCGCCGATGAGCAGCAGGACGATCGCGATGTCGACGTAGACGCCGGTCGGCGGTGCCGAGACGATCTCGGAGAGCAGGTAGGTCCCGGACCGCTCGCCCAGCATGATGATGCCGACGAGCATGGCCAGACCGCCGAACGTGGTGACCAGCAGGGCCTGGGTGGCCGAGCGGCGGGCCGTCGCGCGGACGTTGTAGAAGCCGACGAGCATGAACGACAGGACGGTCGTGAGCTCCCAGAACACGTAGAGCACGAGCATGTTGTCGGCGATGACCAGGCCGAACATGGCGCCGGCGAAGGCGACCATCTCGCCGCCGAACAGTGCGACGCGCGGGCGGGCGTCGTCGAAGTAGTGGGCGCAGTAGCAGAGTACGAGGGCGCCGACGCCGAGGATCAGGACCGACAGGATGGCTGTGAGGGTGTCGAACCGGGTGACGATGTCCATCTGCAGCGACGGAACCCAGCTCACCGTCTCGACGACGGCGTGGTCGGCCTCGGGGGCGGGCCAGTGGGAGATCACCCAGATCAGGGCGCCGAGGGGCGCGAGCGCGAGGATGTAGAAACCTCGGGTGCCGATCCAGTGGATGACTGCGGGCGCAATCAGTGCGCACACTGCCAACGCAGCCAACACAGAAATCAAAAGGGCACTCCGTCTTTCTCCCGGCGGGGTGTCACGGGCGATCACCCGCGGGGACTACTTTACCGTTGCCCGTATGTTCCGGTTCGACTGGCTCTGGCGCCTACTTGTGGTACTCGCATCGATCGTCATGGTCGGAGGCGTCCTGGCGGGGTGCGGCGACGAGGAACAAGCAGGTCCGGACGGTGTCCCGCTGCCTTCTGACTTCCCGGTCACACAGGTGCCGCTGATCGACGGTCACGTGCTCTCCGCCAGTGGTACCCGGGCCGACGGCTGGGAGGTCACCGTCCAGGGACCGGCGAACGCCGGTAACCAGCTCGAGGCGGCGACGAAGAAGCTGACCGACGCCGGCTTCGTCGAATCACATCGTTCGACCGAGGGCGGACAGTCCGTTGCCGTGCTGTCCGCGGCCAAGGGCGGATCGACCTACTGGGTCCAGATCGGGGCCTCGCCACAGGCTGCCGGTGGCGGCGCGTCGGTGTTCTATCTGGTCAACGCCGAGTAGGTGCTTGCGTCGAGGCCTGACCGCAGGGCCTGTGGGGACTCTCAGTCCAACCGACGCTCGGCATAGGCCCGGAGGTTCTCCACCTGGTCGGGGTCGAGCGACGGGCGGACCCGGCTCCTTGCCTCGGCGACGTCGTCGGCGGTGACTGCCGCGGCGTTGATGTCGCGACGCATCGCCGACAGTGCGGCTTCGCGGAGCAACGCCGAACAGTCGGCGGCGGAGTAACCCTCGAGGTCGGCGGCGAGCTCGTCGAGGTCGATGTCGGCGAGGGGGACGTCGCGGCCGCTGGTCCGCAAGATGTCCCCGCGGGCAGCGGCGTCCGGCGGCGGCACGAAGACCAAGCGCTCGAGGCGTCCGGGCCGCAGCAGTGCCGGGTCGATGAGGTCGGGCCGGTTGGTCGCGCCGAGTACGACGACGTCCTGCAGTGGTTCGACGCCGTCGAGTTCGGTGAGCAGCGAGGCGACCACACGGTCGGCCACCCCGGAGTCGGTGGACTGCCCACGACGCGGCGCGAGCGCGTCGACCTCGTCGAGGAAGATCAGCGACGGCGCCGACTCGCGGGCGCGGGCGAACAGGTCGCGGACCGCCTTCTCCGACGAGCCGACCCACTTGTCCATCAGCTCGGCACCTTTGACGGTGTGCACCGACAGCTGCCCGGACGCGGCGAGCGCGCGGACGACGAAGGTCTTGCCACATCCGGGAGGACCGAAGAGCAGCACACCGCGCGGCGGGTCGACGCCGAGCCGGGCGAAGGTGTCGGGATGCTGCAGCGGCCACAGCACCGCCTCGGTCAGGGCCTGCTTGGTCTCGACCATGTCGCCGACGTCGGCGAGGGTGATCGAACCGAGTGCCACCTCGGGAGAATCCGACCGGGACACGGGCCGGATGACGTCGAGCGCGCCGACGAGATCCTCGGTGCGGAGGGCCGGTTCGGACTTGCCGGCACTCGCGCGGGTCGCGGCACGCAGGGCAGCCTCACGGGTGAGTGCGGCGAGGTCGCCGGCGACGAAACCGGGGGTGCGGGCGGCAACCGAGTCGAGGTCGAGGTCGCCCTCGGTGGGCACGGTCGACAGGATCGCCGACAACAGTCGTGCGCGTGTCGCGGCGTCGGGCAGGCCGATGATCAGTTCGCGGTCGCACAGCGACGGGTCGCGCAGGCGCGAGTCGAGGCGAACGGGTTCGGCGGTGGTCGCGACGAGCGCGATCCGGCCGTCGGAGATGCCCGAGCGCAGCTCGTCGAGGATGAGGGTGGCGACCGGTTCCGGTTCGGACGGCAGCAGGGCGTCGATGTCGGTGATGAGCAGGACCCCACCGGTCGCCCGGGCGCGGGCCACCGCGTCGGCGACCGTGCGCAGGCGGGTGTTGGGTTCGGTGGCGCCGGTCGTCGGGCCGTCGACGGTGACGAGGGTGCGCTTGGCGCAGACCGATCGGACCAGCGTCGCCTTGCCGCCGCCCGCGGGCCCGGTCACCAGGACGCCGAGGCGCGGTGCGGCGCCCAGGGTTCGCAGGACATCGGGCTCGTCGAGCGTGATCGCCAGCCATTCGGTGAGCTTGGTGATCTGCGAGTCGACGCCGACCAGTTCCGACACCGGCCGGACCGGGACGTCGGGTTCCTCGACCGGGACCACCCCGACGGGCGTTGCGGTCGTCGTCGGTGACGGTGAACCGACCGGCGCGTCCGGCACGATGCCGAGGGCGCCCGGGATACGCGGGGAGCCGGCGCGGTCGCCGAGTGGGGGCACCTCGCCGGCGGTCGTCGACCACAACACGGCGGTGTTGGTCTGGACGCTGACGGGCGAGCCCGGATCGGTGCCGGTGACGGTGAGCAGCTCGGTGGTCCAGGTGATGCCCACCGAGCGGGCGAGGGCGCGCGTCGCCTCGGTCGCGGCGAGTTCGGGTCCGAGGTCACGGGGCAGCAGCGACACCGCGTCGCCGACCGAGAGCACCTTGCCCAGCAGCGCGCGTCGGAGCGTGGACTCGGTGATCGACTGCGTGGCCAGCACCGAACCGTTCACGACGACCCGGCTCGCGCCGTGCACGACGACCGGCGCGAGGACGACCGAGGCGTTCTCCTTGACCCCGGCGTTGGAGAAGAGGATCTCGTCGAGCAGCGCGACCCCGGTCGGCGCCGACGATTCGGTCGCCGCGACCACCGCGGCGGTCACACGGGCGCCGGTGATCGACACGGCGTCCCATTCGCGCAGGGAGAGCGCGGTCAGCACCTCGGGGTGGACCCGGATGATGCCTCGGCGTGCCTCGGCGGCGGAGGTGTTGAGCCGCGCGGTCAGCGTCAGGGACACCTGTGAGCTCATTCGGTCTCGCTTTCGGTCTGATCGGCAACCGGCTCGGAGGACTGCGTGGCGACCGGCGCGCCGGTGGGTCGGTTGAGGCCCAACCTGCGCTGCGACTTCAACACCGGGCGTCGTCGGCGGCCACCCGGCGCGGCCTTCGACGCCTTGCGCTGTGCACGCCGTTCGGAGGGCTTCTCGTTCCAGTACTCCGGTCGGGAGGCCACCCAGCGCCGCGACCGCCAGGCGAACGGGATGTGAATCGCGTAGGCGAGGATGCCGATCATCATCAGCACGTACGGGTAGGTGAGCAGGAGGGCGGCACAGACCGCGACGAGGACCAAGAGGCCGGCGATCGCGCGGGACGGGATCGACGCGGTCTTGAAGGACGCGGTCGGGACGCGGCTGACCGCGAGGAAGGCAACCAGGACGAGCCAGCCGCCGACGGCCGGCAGCGAGGTCCACCAGCCGTCGCCGAACTGCTGGGCCAGGCCGATCGGAAGCAGCGCACAGATCGCGGCCGCGGGCGCGGGGATGCCCACGAAGAAGTCCCGCGTGTACGCGGGCGCCTCGTCGTCGTCGAGCAGGGTGTTGAACCTCGCCAGCCGCAGCACGATCGCACAGCAATAGATGAGCGCGAGTGCCCAGCCGAGATCCTGGCCGTCAAGCAGGAAGAAATAGACGATCATCGCCGGTACGACGCCGAAGTTGATGGCGTCGGCGAGGGAGTCGATCTCGGCACCGATCCGACTCGTCGCACCCATGAGGCGGGCGACCCGTCCGTCGATCCCGTCGAGAAAAGCCGCGGCCACCAACAGACCCATGGCGGCGTCGATGTCGCCGGTGGTCGCCGACCGCATCGCCGTCAGTCCCGCGCAGATCGCGAGGATCGTCAGCGACGACGGGATGATGATGCGGCCGGCCTGAGCCTGCTTCCGGAGGCGACGCCGCTCGGGTTCGCGCGGTTCCGCTGGTGTCGGGGCGTGGGCCTGCGCCTGGCGTCGCGCCGACCGTGCGGTGGGGTTCTTGGAGGGCCGGCGGATTCCGGTGCCACCGACCCGGCGCCCGGCGGGGCCGTCGGATGAGTTCGCAGCTTGGGGGTTCACGGGCCGGATCAGAGGTCGAGGTGGGCGAAGGGGGTCTCGCCGCCGACGGCGCGCTGACCCACCGAGACGCGGGGCGTGGTGCCCTTGGGGAAGTAGACGTCGACCCGGGAACCGAAGCGGATCAACCCGTAGGTGTCGGCGAGCCGCAGGGTGTCGCCGACCTTCGCGTCGCAGACGATACGGCGCGCGATGAGTCCCGCGATCTGCACGACTGCGAGGTCGGGTCCGGCGTCGCCGCCGGTCTTCGTCGTACGGATGGTCATGGTGGTGCGCTCGTTGTCACGGCTGGCCTCGGGCAGGTCCGCAGACAGGAACGCGCCCGGAGTGTGCTTGACCGCGGTGACCGTTCCGGCGATGGGCACACGCTGTACATGGACGTCGAAGATCGACAGGAAGGTCGAGACGCGGGGCAGCGGATCGGTGCCCAGACCGGCTTCGGCCGGTGGGACGGCCTCGTCGACGAGTGCGATCGTGCCGTCGGCAGGTGCGACGACCACGCCCGGCTCGGTCGGCGGGACACGACTCGGGTGCCGGAAGAACGCAGCACATGCGCCTGCAGTCAGAGCCGCGGGTCGCGCGATCCAGCGGTGGCGGCGTCCGAGGAGTGCGACCGCCGCGGGGGCGGCGACGAACGGGATACCGGCCGGATGGATCGGCGGGACGGTCTCACGGGCCAGGTCGAGGAAATGGGCGACACGACCGACGTTGCCCTCGTCCGGACGCGGACGTCTGGCCACGATCTACCTCCTGTTGTGCCCGATGCGGGCCGCTCGATGAATGTGGCGCACCACGGGTCGGGTACGACTCCGGTCCAGCTTAGAGCTCAGCGCAGGACGAGCACGTCGACTGCGGATCCGACGGCCAGACCGTCGACCTCGGTGGGCACGTCGATCAGTGCATCGGCTTCGGCGAGGAAGCGGAGGTGATGGGAGCCGGGCGGGCCGATCGGGTCGACGACGCCCGATCCGTCTTCGTCGGTCCGGAGGACTCCACGGAGGAACTGCCGCTTGCCCTGCGGTGACCGGATGTCGGCACCCAGTCGGGCGGTCACCCGACGTCGCTGTGGCGGCAACCCCATCGCGGCACGGAGTGCCGGCCGGATGAAGACCTCGAAGGACACCAGGGCACTGACCGGGTTGCCCGGGAGTGTGATGATCGGCACGGTGGGCCCGGGCGTTCCGTCGGGCCGGTCGGATGCGGTGTGGTGACCGCACCCCTGCGGCATGCCGGGTTGCATCGCGACCTTCACGAACTCCACCGAACCGGTGGCCGACAGCGCGTCCTTCACGACCTCGAAGGCGCCCGCGCTGACACCCCCGGAGGTGATGATCAGGTCGGCCTCGCCGGCGACCTGATCGAGCCGTGCGAGGAAGTCGCCGGTGTTGTCCGGCACGAAGTGCACGTGCCGGCCGATCGCCCCGGCCTCGATGGCGGCGGCGGTGAGCATCGCCCCATTCGACTCGTAGATCTGCCCGTGCCGCAACGGTTTTCCGGGTTCGACGAGTTCCGAGCCGGTGGACAGCACAACAACGTGCAGTGGGCGGGCGACGGTGATCTCGGCGATCCCGAGCGCGGCGAGCAGCCCGACCTGCGGTGCTCCGATGACAGTGCCGGCAGGTAGTGCACGCTCGCCCCGCGCGATGTCGGAACCCGCACGTCGGAGGTGTTTTCCGGATTCGACCGGTGCCGTGAAGGTGACCGTCTCCGCGGCCGCCACCGGGCCGACGACCGCGTCGGTCAGTTCCACCGGGACGATGGCGTCGGCGCCGGCCGGCGACGGGGCGCCGGTCATGATGCGGTGCGCGGTTCCGGGTGTCAGTGCGAGGGCGTCGGTGCGCCCGGCCGGGATGTCCGCGGCGACGGGCAGCGTGACGGGGGAGTCAGGGGAGGCGCCCGCGAGATCGTCGGCGAGGACGGCGAATCCGTCCATGGCCGAGTTGTCGAAACCGGGCAACGACAGCGGCGCGTCGACGTCGTCGAACGTCGCCCTGCCCAGCGCCTCCGACAGGGACAACCGGACGGGAACGGGTGGGCCGAACAAGGCGGAGACGACGGCCTGATGCTCTGCGACGGTACGCATGCGCTCAGGATGCCAGGTGAGTCGACGCGTCCGGTCGGGGTACCCGGTTCGAGGGATGCCTGCACTGCGTCGCCGGGGACCGCAGACTACATTCGTGCGCATGGCATTGGGTCTGCTTCTCGACATCGACGGGGTGATGGTCACCTCGTGGAAGGCTCTGCCCGGCGCAGTGGAGGCCGTCTCCCGACTCGCCGACCGCAAGATCCCGCGGATGTTCCTCACCAACACCACCTCGCGCTCGCGCAACGAGATCGCGGAGTTGTTGAACGACTGCGGGTTCTTCGTCGATGCCGACGAGATCCTGACGGCCGCGAAGCTGACCGCCGAATACGTCGGGACCACCTTCCCGGGTAAGCGGGTGTGGGTTCTCAACCAGGGCCCGATCGCCGAGGACATGACCGGCGTCGAGCTGACCGACGACCCGGCGGACGCCGAGGTCGTGGTGCTCGGTGGGGCAGGCCCCGTGTTCACCCACGATGCGTTGTCGAAGGTCCTCGAGATGCTGCTCGACGGAGTGCCCGTGATCGCCATGCACCGGTCGATGACGTGGTCGACGGCCGACGGGCTGTCGATCGACACCGGGGTCTACCTCGAAGGGCTCGAGAAGGCGTCGGGCAAGAAGATCAAGGCGATCGGCAAACCGTCGCCGCTCGGATTCCGTGCCGCCACCGACATGCTGGGACTCGAGCCCACCCAGGTGGTGATGGTCGGCGACGACATGCACAACGACGTCCTGGGTGCGCAGGCGTCGGCGCTGATCGGTGTGCTGGTGCGCACCGGCAAGTTCCGCGAGGAGGCGCTCGATGCGCTCGCGCGTGACGAGTTCGGGCCCTACCCGGACCACGTCATCGACTCGGTGGCCGACCTCCCCGAGCTGATCGACAAGATCAGCGGAACCTGACGGGCGTCACCGGTTCTCAGACGCGGTCGAGCTGGCTCTCCGCGGCGCGCTTGATCTTGCCGAGGGTCTCGGCCATCCCCAGTTTGAGTTCGGCCTCGAAGGAATCGGCACCGCCGAACAGCTTGTCGACGAGCAGCGACGACACCTTGGTGGTGGAGCCGTTCACCTCGCGGCGCTCGGTCACGGTCACGCCCGACCCGTTCGGGGTGATGGCGTAGCTCCAGACGGTGTGGTTCTCGGCCACGCGGAAGGCGATCTCCTGGTTGGGCGTGAAGCGCACGACCTTGGAGGTGGTGGGCCACACCAGCGGGCCACGGCGGTTGATGTTGATGGTCTTGGTCCCCAGGCCGACGGTGCCCCCGCGGATGATCATCTTCTTGCACTGCGGGCTCCACTCGCCCATGCGCTGGAGATCGGAGATCACCGACCACACCTGCTCGGCGGATGCGTCGATGTCGATGGACTCTTCGATGAGTGATGCGGTCATGGTCGCCAACACTATGGGCTTGTTGGCGCACCGTCAATAGGTTGTTGGCGGACCGTCAATAAGGCTGGGTCGCGCCTCCGAAACGGGCTCAGACCAGCAGTGTCATACCGATGACGGCACCGATGCCGACGAAGACCGCGGCGGTGATCCAGCCGGCGGGATGCTCGTCGTTCTCCAGCAGCAGCGTGCCGAGCTTGCCCGGGGTCAGCCAGTCGATGAGCACGAACGACCACATCATCACCGCGATCGTCAGGACCACATATGCGACGGTGTAGAGCAGCGCCCGCCACAGCTCGAGGAGTTCGGTGTCGATGACCGAGCAGACCAGCACGATCGACAGGCCGATGACCATCGAGGTGGTGAGGATGACGGCGTTGCGGTTGTGGTCGATCCACACCAGCTGCCGCAGCCGGCCCGGGGTCACCAGGTCGAGCGCCACGAAGCCGACGACGAGCAGGGCGATCCCGACCAGGCTGAACGACGCCCCAGCGGCCAGATTGTCACGCAGCAATTCCATCCGAGTCCCTCTCTCCTCACCGACGTTCGCAGATGAACACTATCGGTGGGCAGGGCAACGGGGTGGGAGGCGAAGCTCATCCCTTGCTCCCTGAGGTGCGAGCGAAGCGAGCCACGAAGGGCTGGTGACGATTTCTCACCAGGCCTTCGTGGCTCGTCGCTATCGCTCCTCGCACCTCAGGCAGCGGGGGGCGGCTGGCTATGTCAGCCGACGCTGAGCATGTCGTAGGACGCGAGGTTCTTCGACAGCTTGGTGACGTGGGCGTCCGCGTCGCCGAGGGTGTGGCTGATCGCGGTCAGGCGGCTGACGTAGTGCGCGATCGGGTACTCGGCGGTCATGCCGATACCGCCGTGCATCTGGATGGCCTCCTGGCCGATCAGGCGTGCCGAACGCACGGTCTGCAGCTTCACGCGCGAGGCGATGGCCGCGTCGGCGATACCGTCCGAGAGCGCGACCGTCGCGTACAGCACCATGCTGCGGGCGAGCTCGAGCTGGACGTACATGTCCGCGGCGCGGTGGGTGAGCGACTGGAAGGTGGCCAGCGGAACGCCGAACTGCTTGCGCGACTTCAAGTATTCGACGGTCAGCTCGAGGCTGCGCTCCATGGCGCCGAGGGCCTCGGCGCACAGTGCGGTCTGGATGCCGATCTCCGCGTTGGCGATGAGCTCGGTTGCGTCGCCGCTGCCGAGGCGGGTGGCCTTGGCGTCGTTGAACGTGAACTCGGCGCCGCGTCGACGATCGTGGGTGCGGTACGCGGTGCGGGTGACACCCTCGGCGTCGGCGTCGATGAGGAACAGACCCACCTCGTCGCCCACGCGTGCCGAGACGATCAGCTTGTGTGCGGAATCGCCGTGTCCGACAAGCGTCTTGGTGCCGTTGAGCACGCCCTCGGCGGTGGCGGTGGTGGCCACCGCGGCCAGCGGCCAGCGGTCGCCGGGCTCGTTGTGGGCGAAGGCCATCAGCAGCTCACCGGAGGCGAGACCGCCGCGCAGCTCGGCGCGGGTCGCGTCGTCGGCGGCGTCGAGCAGCGAGCCGGGGACCAGCACCGAGTCCAGGTACGGCTCGGGGGCGAGTGCGCGACCGAGTTCGGTCATCACGCTGGTGAACTCGACCGGTCCGGCGTCCATGCCGCCCTCGGACTCGGGGAAGGTCAGGCCGAGGATGCCGATCTCCGCGAGTGACTTCCACACCTTCTCGCTGTAGCCGAGATCGGTGTCGGTCACCTTGCGGAGGGTCTCCACGTCGTAGGTCTTGGTGAGGACCTCGCGCACGGTGTCGCGCAACATCCCCTGTTCTTCGGAAAGCTCGAAATCCATTGTCGTCCTTGGTCTGTGAAGTCGAAGTGAGGTCGGAGGGGCCGGCGGTCAGAGACCGAGGACCGCCTTGTCGATGATCTGGCGCTGGACCTCGGAGGAACCGCCGTAGATCGAGACCTTGCGGTAGTTGAGGTACTCGGGTGTGGCCAGCTGGGCCCACTCGGGTGCGTCGACCTGGGCGCTGCCGTTCGGCGCGTCGGCGGCGACCTCGGCGACCGGGAGCGAGTCCGGGCCGGCGATGTCGGAGAGGAGCTCCTTGGCGGCCTGCTGCAGCTGGCTGCCCTTCAGCTTCAGCAGCGACGAGGCGGGGTTCGGCTTGCCGTCGGCCGACGACGCGGCCACGCGCAACTGGGTGACCTCGAGGGCGAGCAGTTCGTTCTCGATCTCGGCGAGGCGCGTGGCGAACAGCGGGTCGTCGAGGAGGGTCCCGTGGGCGGTCTTGGTCTGTGCGGCAAGACGCTTCGCGCGGGCGAGGTTGGTCTTGGTGTAGCCGACGCGGGCGATGCCGCTGCGCTCGTTGCCCAGCAGGAACTTGGCCTGGGTCCAGCCGCTGTTCTCCTCGCCGACCATGTTCTCGGCGGGCACCTTGACGTCGTTGAAGAAGACCTCGTTGACCTCGTAGCTACCGTCGATCAGCTGGATCGGGCGCAGTTCGATGCCCGGGGTGTCCATCGGGATCAGGAACATGCTGATGCCGGCCTGCTTCTTGACGTCCGGGTTGGTGCGGGCGAGCAGGAAGATCCAGTCGGCGTACTGGCCCAGCGTGGTCCAGGTCTTCTGACCGTTGATGACGTAGTGGTCGCCGTCGCGGACCGCGCGGGTCTTGAGGGATGCGAGGTCGGAGCCGGCCTCGGGCTCGGAGAAGCCCTGGCACCACCAGATGTCGAGGTTGGCGGTCTTCGGCAGGAAGCGTTCCTTCATCTCCTGCGAGCCGAACTGGGCGATGACCGGGCCGATCATGCCGGCGTTGAACGGCAGCGGGTCGGGGACGAACGCCAGGCTCATCTCCTCGCGGTAGATGTGGAACTGGATCGGGGTCCAGTCCTTGCCGCCCCACTCGACCGGCCAGTTCGGGGTGTGCACGCCGTGCTCGTTGAGGATGCGCGCCGAGGTGATGATGTCGTCGGGGTAGTTGAGCTTCCCCTCTTCGTTCCGCTTGCGGAGGTCCTCGGGGACCTTCGCGAAGATGCTGCGCAGTTCCTCGCGGAACGCCTCTTCCTCCGGACTGAACTTCAGGTGCATGGGTTCTTCTCTACTCCTGTCGGGGGTTGCCGGGTGTTCGGCGACACCAATCACGGACCGTCTACCTGGGAGAACCCTGAGAGACCGGCCGCTGACTAAGCGCTTGCTTAGTGATATCTTGCACTATGCCGCGCATCAGAGGCGGTGTCAATCGGCTGGAACAGGCGCGAGGTCGCCGAGTGAACGAGGGGGTGGACGTGGTCTCGTCAACGGAACCGACGACCCGTGCGCAACCGGTCGCTGCCCGACAGCGGTTGTTGCTCGCCGCGGTCGAGGCGTTCGCAGCGAAGGGCTTCAACGCCACGACGACCCGTGACATCGCCAACGGCGCGCAGATGAGTTCGGCCGCGGTCTACGTGCACTTCCGGTCCAAGGAGGAGCTGCTCTTCGAGCTCTCCGACGCCGGGCATCGACGCATCCTGGCCATGATCGACGAGGTCGACGATCCGACGGCCCCGCCCGGAGAACGACTCGAGACGGTCATCGGCGCCTTCACCGAGCACCATGCGCGCGAACACGTGCGCGGCCGCGTCGTGAACTACGAACTCGCATCGCTCGCCCCCGAACACCTCGAGCCGGTCATGGAACTGCGTCGGGAGATCACTCGGCGAGTGCGTGCCATCGTCGACGCCGGGATCGAGAACGGCGACTTCGACGTGTCCGATTCCCAGGCCACCACCAACGCGATGCTGTCGATGGGCATCGACCTCGCACGCTGGTACCGCGCCGAGAACTCACTCCCGCCCGAGAAGATGGGCGAGTTCTATGCGCAGCTGGCCACCCGGATGGTGGGGCTGCGGGACCGGGGCTGATCTCGGCGTCCGTTCAGGACTCGCCGACCGCCACCGGCTCCGTCGCGTCTTCCGGTTCAGGAGTTGCCGACTCGGTCCTGGCGGCGGCGCGCCGCATGACGACCGCCAGCCCCGCCCCGAACAGTGCGACGGCGAGGACGTAGCCGACGTATCCGATGACCGTCGCGCGTAGCCCGATGTGGGACACGACGATTCCCGCGATCACGGCCGGCATGCTGAACGCGAGGTAGCTGGCGACGAACACCGAGGAGTAGACCTGTCCGCGCTGGGCGGGAGGTGTCGCGGCGGTGATGTTGTCCATGGCGCTGAGGAAGGTCGCCGCCCAGCCGGAGCCGGCCACGAGCGAGCCGAGGATGTAGAGCGGCAGGATCTCGGTCAGGACGCCGGACAGCGAGATCAGGACGCCGATGGCGAGGGTCGGGTAACCGTAGGCCTGTTTGAACGTCGCCGGTCGTCCGGTGATGAACAGCGAGGTGATCGTCGCGCTGGCGAAGAAGGTGAAGAGGATGAGCCCGGCCTCACCGTGGTTGGTGACCCCGAAGACCCGTGCGACGACCGAGGAGCCGAGCGACAGATACAGCCCGCCGAGTGACCAGGTGGCCACCAGGGTGGGTACCGCGGCGAAGAACACCGGGCGGACCTCGCGGGGCACCCGAACCTGGGGTGCGAGAGTCGTGGCCAGGTGCCGGCGCGAGGTGAAGCCCACGCGTTCGCGGGTCTCCGGGACCACGAGGAGTGCGATCAGCAGCGCCGCGAACAGTCCGAGAATGACCTCGTAGACCAGAATTCGGGGCGCGGGTGCGTACTCGACGAGCAGTCCGGCGACACCGACACCGGTCGCGAGACCGAAGGCCGGGGCGGCGCCGATGATCGTCGAGCCGAGTCGGGCAGTGGGCTGGAGGTCGACGGTCGTCGCGGTGAGCGTGCCCATGGCCGCGCCGGTGGCGAGGCCCTGCAGCGCGCGTGCGGCGAGCAATGTCCCCACGTCCCCGGCGACGACGAAGAGCACCATGCTGACGATCAGCAGGACGAGTGCGACCGCAAGCACCGGGCGACGGCCGATGTGGTCGGAGAGCGACCCCACCGTCAGCAGACTCAACAGCATCGTGACCACGTAGACCGCGAAGACCAGGGTCAGGGTGAGCGACGAGAAACCCCAGAGCTCCTGGTAGACGGGGTACAGCGGCGACGGAGCTGCGGAGGCGAAGAGCACCATCACGTACGTGGCCGCGATCAGCCAGAACGCGCGGTGGGGATGTAGCGGCGCCATGTCGTCTCCTTAACGCAAATGCAGTTGCATTTAGAACGACGATAGCCCCGGATTCCTTCCAAAAGCAATCAGATTTGCAATAATGGCCGCATGGCTATGGGCAGCGCAACACCGCAGGCGGACACCGCGGACGCGACAACGCGCGCGAAGAGGCCCGGCGGTCGGAGCGCTCGCGTCCAGTCGGCGGTGTACGCCGCCGTCGGGCAACTCGTCGGTGCCGGCCAGCGCGACACGATGACGATCCCCGAGGTCGCCGACCTCGCCGGCGTCAACCCGACCAGCATCTACCGCAGGTGGGGCTCGATCGACGCGCTCCTGGGCGAGGTGGCGGTTGCCGCACTGACGCAGGGTGAACCGCTGCCCGACACGGGCGTGCTCCGCGACGACATCGCCGAGTGGGCGCGCGTGATCGCCGCCGACATCGGCCGGCCGAAGCGGCGGGCCTACCTGCGTGCGATGGTCGCGGCGCGCGACGACGTCGTCGAGGTGTGCCCGTGCTGGGAGATCCGCCGCGAGCAGGCCGAGGAGATGATCGCGCGGGCGCGCGAGCGCGGCGAGGCGACGCCGTCGGTGCGGCAGCTCCTCGACCATGTGATCGCACCCCTCTACCACCACGCGGTCTTCGGTCTCGCGGTCGACGACGCCTACGTCGCGGAGCTGGTCGACGATGTCGCCGCGATGCTGGGAGCGGCCCCGGGGTCCGCCGGAGGGCGATAGGGTCCGGGCATGAAGAAGGTTCACGCGTTCACAGACGACGCACTCGGTGATCTCGACGCCGTCGGCATCGCCGACGCCATCGCCGCCCGGGAGATCTCGGCCGCCGAGGCTGTCGAAGCGGCTCTCGCCCGGATCGACGCAGTTAATCCCCAGCTGAACGCGGTCGCCTTCGACGACCGCGAGCGTGCCCGCAAGCGCGCCGTCGACAACGACTTCCCGTCCGGATCGTTCGTCGGCGTGCCGTCGATCATCAAGAACAACACCGACTTCGCGGGCCTGCCCACCTGCCACGGGTCGGCTGCGGTCGCGCCGAACCCGGCCTCGGCGAACGAGGCCTTCACCAACCAGTTCCTGGCGACCGGCGTGAACCTCGTCGGGGCGTCGAACATGCCGGCTTTCGGGCTGACCGCGACGACCGAGTACGTCGACCGGGAGCCGACCCGCAACCCGTGGGACACCGACTACTCCGCCGGTGGCTCCTCCGGTGGTTCGGCCGCCCTCGTGGCGGCGGGCGCGCTGCCGATCGCGCATGCCAACGACGGTGGCGGATCGATCCGGATCCCCGCTGCCGCATGCGGTCTCGTGGGACTCAAACCGAGCCGGGGTCGAACCGCGCCGGCGAAGCAGACCGAGGATGCGCCGATCGACCTGGTGTGCAACGGGATCGTGAGCCGGTCGGTGCGGGACACCGCTCGCTTCCTCGACGACTCGCAGGGCTTCCGTCCCGGTCCCGGCCTGCCGCCGGTCGGTCTGGTGGAAGGGCCGGGGGAGAGGCGGCTGCGGATCGCGCTGATCACCGAACCGATAACCGGCCAGCTGCTCGACCGCGACACCCAGCGGTGCGTCACCGAGGTCGCCGAGCTCGTCGAATCTCTCGGTCACCGAACGGAGATGGTGCCGCTACCGGTCGACCGCGCCTACATCCGGCAGTTCATCGACTACTGGTCGCTGCTGGCCTTCGCGCTGGACCGTACCGGTAAGCGGTTGCACGACAAGGGCTTCGATCGTAAGCAGATCGACCCGTTGACCCGCGGTCTGTCGCGCAACGCCCTGCGGCACCTCTACCGCATGCCGTCGTCGATCCGCGGTCTCCGACGCTCCACCGCCGCGTTCCGGTCGCTCCACGAGCAGTTCGACGTGATCCTGTCGCCGACGCTCGCACACCTGCCGCCGGAGATCGGTTACCTCGACCCGGGCATCGACTTCGGTGAGGCGATGGACCGTCTCACGCGCTACGTCGCGTTCACGCCCGCGAACAACACGTCGGGCACCCCGGCGATCAGTCTGCCGCTGGGACAGGCGAAGTCGGGACTGCCCGTGGGTATCCAGTTCTCCGCCGACCTCGGTGACGAGCGGACCCTGCTGGAACTCGCGTTCGAACTCGAGGCGGCCCGGCCGTTCGCGCGGATCCAGGACGCCTGAGCGCTGGAACTCAGTCGCTCCGGACTGCCCTCCGCAAACCCACCACGAATGGCCAGGTCCACCACCTTTCGAGGTGGTGGACCTGGCCATAAGGGGTGGGTTTGCTGCGAAGGCTAGTGCTGCACGGCCTTCTCCGCACCGATGCCGGTGAGGGAGCGAACCTCCATCTCCGCGTTGCGTTCCGGGGTTCCGGCGTCGCTCGGCGAGGTCAGGGTGCCGATGATGCCGAGGACGAAGGCCAGCGGGATCGAGACGATGCCCGGGTTGGCCAGCGGGAACCAGGCGAAGTCGGCGCCGGGGATCATCGCGGTCGACGAGCCGGAGACGGCCGGCGAGAAGACGATCAGCAGGATCGTGGAGATCAGGCCGCCGTACATGCTCCACAGGGCGCCGCGGGTGTTGAAGCGCTTCCAGTAGAGCGAGTACACGATCGTCGGCAGGTTCGCCGCCGCGGCGATGGCGAAGGCCAGGGCCACCAGGAATGCGATGTTCTGACCGTTGGCCAGGATGCCGAGCACGATGCCGAGGACACCGAGCACGACGACGGTGTACCGCGAGACGCGGACCTGGTCGTCCTCACTCACCTTGTTGCGCTTGATGACCGACGCGTAGATGTCGTGGGCGAACGAGGCCGACGCGGTGATCGCCAGGCCGGCGACGACAGCGAGAATCGTGGCGAAAGCGACCGCGGAGATGATGCCGAGGAGTACCACACCGCCGAGTTCGAAGGCCAGTAGCGGTGCCGCGGCGTTCTGTCCGCCGGCGGCGGCGAGGATCTTGTCCGGTCCGACCAGAGCGGCCGCGCCGTAACCCAGGATGAGGGTGAACAGGTAGAAGGCGCCGATGAGCGCGATCGCCCAGACCACCGACTTACGAGCCTCTTTCGCGGTCGGCACGGTGTAGAAGCGCATCAGCACGTGCGGCAGGCCCGCGGTGCCGAGGACCAGGGCGATGGCCAGCGAGAGGAAGTTGATCTTGGACTCGAGCGAACCGCCGTACTGGGCGCCGGGTGCGAGAACGTCACGCGAGGCGACCTTTTCGCTGCCGGAGCTGCTGATGGCGTCCTGTGCGGCACCGAGGATCGACGACAGGTTCATGCCGAACTTGGCGAGGACGATGAAGGTCATGATCGCCGCGCCGCTGATGAGCAGCACCGCCTTGATGATCTGCACCCAGGTGGTGCCCTTCATGCCGCCGATGAGGACGTAGACGATCATCAGCGCGCCGACGACCGCGATCACGATCGACTGGCCGAGACGGCCCTCGATGTCGAGCAGGAGGGCGACGAGGCCACCGGCACCGGCCATCTGGGCGAGGAGGTAGAACAGCGAGACCGCAAGGGTCGAGATGGCCGCCGCGAGACGGACCGGCCGCTGCTTCAGGCGGAAGCTGAGGACGTCGGCCATCGTGAACTTGCCGGTGTTGCGCAGCAATTCGGCGACGAGCAGCAATGCGACGAGCCACGCGACGAGGAAGCCGATGGAGTAGAGGAAGCCGTCGTAGCCGTAGACCGCGATGGCGCCGGCGATGCCGAGGAAGCTGGCTGCCGACAGGTAGTCGCCGGCGATGGCGATGCCGTTCTGCGGGCCGGAGAAGCCACGGCCTCCGGTGAAGAAGTCCGCGGCCGAATTGTTGTTCTTGCTGGCCCGGATGACGATGTACATCGTGATCGCCACGAATGCGGCGAAGATCGCGATGTTGGCGACCGGGCTGCCGACGGTGGCGGCGAGCGTGGTGGTGTGGACGGAGGTGTTCACAGCGACGGGCCGCCTTCCATCTCGTTGCGGATGGCCTCGGCACGCGGGTCGAGTTCGCGGTTCGCGAAGCGTACGTACAGGCCGGTGATGACGAATGTGGTCACGAACTGGAGCAGTCCGAGGATCAGGCCGAGGTTGATGTTGCCCCACACCTGGATTGCCATGAAGTCATGCGCGAAGGCGCCGAGCAGCACGTAGATCGCGTACCAGATCAGGAAGAACGCGGTCATCGGGAAGATGAACTTGCGCAGGCGCGCCTTCAGCTCCTGGAACTGAGGGCTGTTCTGCATCTCGATGAACTGTTCGCCCGACGGCGCATGCGGTGGTGCCGCTGCTGGTTGGTCGATGTTCGACACGCTGTCCTCCAAGTCGATGGGGCCACGCGGCGGAGGCCGCTGTGATGGCACTTCGGGGAACAGCCTGATTGAGGCGCAGATCACACCGCAATCGGTGTCGTGGGTCACACGCCGAAGGTCGTCGACTGTGCGACGGGCGGTCGATCACATCCGACGAACGGTGAACGGTCAGGCGCCGGGAAGCCGGTCGACGCCCATCCCGACGCGTTCGGGGACGTGCATCCGCGCGAAGGTACGGGCGAGATCGCCGGGCAGCCGTCGTCGGGTCGCAAGGCTGACCAGCACCATCGTGCCGAAGGCAAGCGGCACGGTGACCGCGCCCGGATAACCGACCAGTGCGGCCGGCCAGCCGCCCAACACGTCGTCGTCGATCACCCCGGCGATCGCCAGGGAGGTGGCCGAACCCGACGACACCCCGCCGACGATCAGCCCGGCGATCGCGCCGGCGGACGTCAGGCCCCGCCACCAGATGCCGAGGACGAGCAGAGGACACAGCGTCGACGCGGCGACGGCGAACACCAGCCCGACGGTCCGGGACAGTTCCAGTGATCCCGCCGCCAGCGAGAGCGCGATGGGGATGGCCCCGCCGATGACCGCGGCGATACGGAAGTCGCGGACGCGTCCGCGGAAGACATCGGTCGCCAGCGCCCCCGCCACGGACACCAGGAGACCCGACGACGTGGCCAGGAACGCTGCGATCGCGCCGGCCGCCACCAGCGCGGCCAGGATCTGCCCGGCCAGGCCCCCGATGGCGGCGCTCGGCAGCAGGAGGACCGCGGCGTCGGATGTACCGGTGATCAGCAGCTCGGGCACGTAGAGACGCGCGAACACCCCGAGGAGGACGGGGAACAGGTAGAACAGCGACAGCAGTGCGATCGCGGCGAGCGCCGTTCGACGCGCCGTGCGGCCGTCCGGATTGGTGTAGAAGCGCACGAGGACGTGCGGCAGACCCATCACGCCGAGGAACGTCGCGAGGATCAGGGAGAGCACCCCGAACAGCGGATGGCGCCCGCCGAGACCGCCCCCGGGCGCCACCCAGTCCGACCCGTGGACCGGGGCTCCCGCCACGACCGGGGTGGCCGCGCCGGCGTCGAGGAAGATGACGGAGTCGGCGGAGATGACATGACCACCGGGGGACGGGATCGGGGCGTCGACCACCGGCGAACCGTCGAGCGTGCCGGTGACACGTACTCCCTTGGTCTCGGCGACGGTCACCGAGACGTCGGTGGTGACGTCGACGGTGGTGGCGGTCGTGACCCGCGGCGGTGCGGGTTCGCCGACACGCGCCGGATCGTTCGCGAACACCCCGATCAGCACGAGGGTGGGAATCGCGATGGCGGTCAGCTTGAGCCAGTACTGGAATGCCTGCACGAACGTGATCGACCGCATCCCGCCGCCGACCACGTTCACGATCACGATCAGCCCGACGCCGACCACGCCCGTCCAGACGGGTGCGCCGAGCAGGATGTTGAGCGTGAGTCCCGCGCCCTGGAACTGGGGGATGAGGTACAGCACGCAGACCACGACCACGACCACCATCGCGGTCTTTCGCACGACCGTCGAGGAGAGCCGGAACTCGGCGAAGTCGGGCACGGTGTAGGCGCCCGAACGACGCAGTGGTGCAGCGACGAACAGGAGTAGGCCGAGATATCCGGCGGTGAACCCGACCGGGTACCAGAGCGCGTCGGCGCCGTACTTCGCGACGAGTCCGGCGACACCGAGGAACGACGCCGCCGACAGGTACTCGCCCGACACCGCAGCGGCGTTCCATCGCGACCCGACGGCGCGTGAGGCCACCAGGAAATCCGACGTCGTGCGGGAGAACCGGCCGCCCCAGGCCCCGACCACGATGGTGGCGACGGCCGCGGTGAACAACCCCACGGCGGTCAGCACGTCGACGCCGCTCACGTCCCACCCGGATCGCCGGCGTCGTCGTCGACGAGACTCATGAAGTCACGTTCGGCGTGTTCGGCCAGCCGTACGTACAACAGCCCGGTCAGGTACAGCACCGGATAGGCGAGGAGTCCGAGGACGAGCCAGGTGATCCGGATGCCGAAGACGGTCGTCTCGGCCACGTTCGGGAGCAGCACGGCGAGCAGCGGGATCGCCACCACGACGACGAGCAGACTCCCGCCGAGACGCAACGCCAACCCGAGTTGTGCGCGCATCAGGCCGCGCACCAGCGCGTCGCCGACCTCGGTCTGTTCCTGGACCTCCACCCGGGTGCGCACCATCCGGGCGCCACGCCGAGAGGCGAGAACGACGCGCTCGCGTTGCGGATTCTCAGACATCGCCGCGACCGGCGGGGGAACGGTACTGGCGCAACGGGTCCCGGATGAGCCGGTCCTTCAGGTCGCGGACCTGACGACGGCTGACGGGCAGCTCCACCGCTTCCGACGCCCCGTTCGCGCGCACGCTGACGACGGTCCCGCCCCCGGTGGTCCGCAGGCCGGTGACCATCGGCAGGGCCACCAGATAGGACCGGTGAACCCGGGCGAATCCCTTGTCCTGCCAGCGTGACTCGAGGGTCGACAGCGGAATGCGGACCAGGTGGGCGCCGGAATCGGCATGGAGTCGGGCGTAGTCGCCGACGGCCTCGACCCACGAGATCGAATCACGCCGGACGAGCGAGGTCACCCCGCTCATCTCGACCGGGATCACCTCGTCGGAGGCGGCTCGCGGCTCACCCGGAGGCGTCGGGGTCGGACTGCCCTCGGCGGGCTTGGTACGGGCGTCGAGGCCGGCGCGGACCCGGCCGAGCGCCTGGGCGAGTCGTTCCTCGCGGAGCGGCTTCAGCAGATAATCGACGGCGCCGACCTCGAAGGCGTCGACCGCCTTGTCCTCGTGTGCGGTGACGAAGACGATCGCGGGAGGCCGCGCGTACTTGGCGAGAACGCCGGCGAGTTCGAGTCCGGACAGGCCCGGCATGTTGATGTCGAGGAAGATCGCGTCGACCCGGCGGGAGTTGAGTTCGCGAAGGGCGCCGGTCGCATCCGTCGCGGCGTACACCTCGGTGACGGCCTCCTGCCGGTCCAGGAGGTAGCGGAGTTCGTCGAGAGCAGGGGGTTCGTCGTCGACGGCGAGCACCACCAGCCCGGACATCCATCTCCTCCCGACTGCTGCGCTGACGCGCGACTCCCGCCGACCGCTGCGCTGACGCGCGACGACGGACATGAGGATCGTACCGCGTGGGCCGCGTCACAGACCGGAACCGGCCGTCTCCTTTGACAGCTGATTCACAGGCAAAAAGTCCGGTCGGGTGGGTGTGCCCGTCGGCTGTCTCGATACCCTGTCCACGACCATCCCGACGTCAGACGGACTCACCGAGGAATTCGCTGCACAGCGTCGCCTCGATGCGTTGGACGCAAGATAGGAAGAAAGTCACTGTGTTCTCCCGGTTCAAACCCAAGAACGATCTCTTCTACGGGTTGTTCACGTCCTCGGCCCAGTGCCTGGCCGAGGGGACCAAGACCCTCACCGGCCTATTGGAACCCGAACCGGACTTCGAGGAAATCGCGCGCCGGATGGTCGACCTCGAACACGACTGCGACCGCATCACCCACGAGATGTTCCGCACGGTCAACTCGAGCTTCATCACGCCGTTCGACCGCTCCGACATCTACGTCCTCGGATCGAGCCTGGACGATGTCATGGACCACATCGAGGCAGCGACCCACCTCATGGCCCTCTACGGCGTCACCGAGCTCCCGCAGCACCTGCGCGAGATGATCGAGATCCTCGACACCTCGGCGAGCGTGACCGCCGACGCGATGCCGCGGCTGGCCGGCATGAAGGATCTCGAACGGTACTGGATCGAGATCAACGCCCTCGAGAACCGCGCCGACCACACCTACCGGACCTTCCTGGCCTACCTGTTCGACGGCCACCTCGATGCGCTGAGCGTGATGAAGCTCAAGGACGTCGCCGACGAACTCGAGGATGCGGCCGATTCCTTCGAGAAGGTCGCCAACATCGTCGAGACCATCGTCCTCAAGGAGTCGTGACACACCCGTGTTCGCACTTCTCGTGGTGATCGGTCTTGCCATGGCCTTCACGTTCACCAACGGTTTCCACGACTCTGCCAACGCGATCGCGACCTCGGTGTCGACCCGCGCCCTGACGCTCCGCGCGGCGCTGGCGATGGCCGCCGTCGGCAACCTGGTCGGTTCCTTCTTCGGCGCCAAGGTGGCCAGCACGGTCGGCTCCGGCATCATCGACCTCAAAGAGGGGCCGGACGCGCTGATGCTCGTCGGGTGCGCCCTCGTCGGTGCCATCACCTGGAACCTCATCACCTGGTGGTTCGGCCTGCCGTCATCGTCATCGCACGCGCTGATCGGCGGCATGGTGGGCGCGGCCCTGGTCGCCGGGGTCACCGTGCTCTGGGCCGGCGTCGTGGAGAAGATCCTGCTGCCGATGGTGCTCTCGCCGCTCGCCGGCTTCGTGCTGGGCGCCGCGGCGATGCTGGCGATCATGTGGCTGTTCCGCAACGCCTCGCCGGCCATCACCGGACGGCGCTTCCGGCACGCACAGACCGTCTCGGCCGCGATGATGGCGTTCGGTCACGGCATGCAGGACGCGGCCAAGACGATGGGCATCGTGGTGCTCGCACTCGTCGTCGCCGGATACCAGGACGACTACTCGATCCCGCTGTGGTGCTTCCTGCTGACGGCTGTGGTCCTGGCCGTCGGTACGGCCACCGGCGGCATGCGCATCATGCGCACGCTCGGCCGCAAGATCATCGAGCTCGACCCGCCGCAGGGCTTCGCCGCCGAGGCCACCGCCGCCTCGGTGCTCTACGTCGCCTCGGCCGGCCTGGGTGCACCCATCTCGACCACCCACGTGATCTCCTCGGCGATCATGGGCGTGGGTTCGACCAAGCGCACCAGCGCCGTCCGGTGGGGCACCGCCGGCAACATGGCCGCCGCGTGGGTGACCACCTTCCCCGCGGCCGCCGCTTTCGCCGCTGCCACGTTCCTGCTCGCGAAGATGGTCTTCTAGCTCTCACGCCCGGATACCCGCCCGGAACTTCGGCACCCGCATGCCCACCTTGGTCCCGGCGCCCACCGCGGTCTCGACCACCAGCCCGTAATCGTTGCCGAACGCCGCGCGGAGGCGATGGTCGACGTTGGTGAGCCCGACGTGAGCGCCCTCGCTGTGGTCGAGGGCGTCGAGTGCGCCGCTGCGCAGGAGTTCGGGGTCCATGCCGACGCCGTCGTCCTCGACGGTGATGACGCAGTCGGTGCCCTCGTCGGCCGCGGTGATGATGATGGTGCCGCCGCCCTTCGACGCGAGTCCGTGCCGGACCGCGTTCTCCACGAGCGGTTGCAATGCGAGGAACGGTACGACGACGTTCAGGACCTCCGGCGCGACGTGCAGCTTCACGTCGAGGGAGTTGCCGAAGCGGGCCCGTTCGAGGGTGAGGTAGCGGTCGATGTTGCGCAGCTCGTCGGCCAGCACGGTGTACTCGCCGCTCGCGCGGAACGAGTAGCGCGTGAAATCGGCGAAGTCGAGGACGAGTTCGCGGGCACGGTCGGGGTCGGTGCGGACGAACGAGGCGATCGTGTTGAGGGCGTTGTAGATGAAGTGCGGACTGATCTGCGCGCGGAGCGCGAGCACCTCGGCACGGTCAAGGCGCGCGCGGGAGGCATCGAGTTCGGCCAACTCGATCTGGCTCGACACATAGCGGGCGACCTCGGCGACGGCGCCGAGCATGCCCGGCCCCGGACGGCGGGTCGTGGCGACGACGAGAACGCCGACGTTGACGTCGCTGGCGACGAGTGGCTGCGCGATGAGGGCCCGTACCGGCGACTCCGCGCCGCACGGGTCGGACACCAGGACACGTCGCTGGTCACCGGTCGCCGACGCCGCTGCCTTGGCGGCCTCGTGCAGCATGTCGGGGTCCCAGATCTCGTCGTCGTCCGGCTCGTGGGCGAGGCGCCGCGGCTCGTCGTCGAACAGGGCGACGGCCTCGGCGGAGGTCAGCGTGCGCAGGTGGGGGAGTGCCTCGGCCGCCGACTCCTCGGAGAGCCCGGTGCGTAGCGATCGCGCCGCCAGAGACGCGGTGTGCAGCGCCATGTGCACGGCGCGTTCGGTCGGTGTGGTGACCTGACGCCGCGTCCGGACCAGCGCGACGAGGCCGAGCACCATGATCAGCAGCAGGATCGACCCGACGATGGCCACTTCGCTCGACATGGTGTCACCCTAGTTGACATCGCAGGTCAGAGACGGCGCGTTCGGCCGCCGTGCATCGGTGTGGCCGGTGTCGCGAATCGTGTTGGGGCGCGCGACTATACGCGACTCCTGCGACGGGACTCGTTCAGTAGATGGCCCATTCGCCCTGCGCGTACCGCAGGATTCGCGGGTCCATCAGGGTCGACGGGGGAAGGTCGAGTGGTTGCCGGTCGAGCGGGAAAACGGTCGCCGCGGTGAGCTGTTCCGCACTCAGGAACCGCAGCGGCCCGGGGGCGTCGACGGTCGGGCTGATCGGCCCGTCGGCACCCGCGAGGTGGAAACCCCAGTCGCCGAATGCCGGGACGTCGACGTGGTAAGGGGTGGCCGGGAGCCCGGCCTCCCTCATGGTGGAGGCGATGCACCAGAACGACTTCGGCGCGAAGTACGGCGAACCTGCCTGCACGACGGCGCGGCCGTGCGCTGCGAGGTGTGCGCGCACGAGTGCGTAGAACTCGGTGGAGTACAACTTGGCGGTGGCGGAGTCGTCGGGATCGGGCATGTCGACGATGATCACGTCGAAACGGCGGTTCGTCTGCCGCAACCAGCTGAAGGCGTCGGCGGTCACCACCTCGGCCCGACTATCGGTCATCGACCCCTGGTTGAGCGAGGTCAGGCGGGAGTCGGTGCGTGCCAGCCGGATCATCTCCGGGTCGAGTTCGACGAGCGTCACGTCCTGCGCATCCGGGTAGCGGAGCACCTCACGCAGCGCCAGACCGTCGCCGCCACCGAGCACGAGCACCGAGGACCGGTCACCCGACATCGCCGGATGGACGAGTGCCTCGTGATACCGGTGCTCGTCGATCGAGGAGAACTGGAGGTCGCCGTTCAGGAAGAGGCGGATGTCCGGGCCTGCGCCGGTGGACCTCTCGGTGATCACGATGTCCTGGTAGGCGCTGCGGGCGGCGGCCACGATCGGGTCGCGGTAGAGGGCCTGCCGGGCGGTCACCTCGAACCGGGCGGACAGCATCAGGCCGGCCACGAGAGCCGCGACCACCGCCAGCGCCCCGGCGGACAGCAGGGCGAGTTGGCCGCGGCCCAACGACTTCCGGAAGATGACCAACACCAGGAAGCAACCCGCGGCCGCGTTGACGAGTCCGACCACGAGCGCCCCGCGCAGCTGACCGAACAACGGCAGCAACAGGAAAGGGAAGCAGAGACCGCCGATCAGCGCGCCGATGTAGTCGACGGCGAACATGTCCGCGACCGCCGCGCCCGGCTCCTGGCGTCGAATCCGTTGCAGCAGCACCATCAACAACGGGATCTCGGCCCCGATCAGGACGCCGAGGACGAAGGCCACCACGATGAGCGCCGGCGTGTACAGCTCCAGGTAGGCGAAGGCGGCGTAGAGGGCCATCACCGACAGTCCGCCGAGGAGGGCGAGCAGCAACTCGATGACCGCGAATGCGGCCACCGAGTGCGGTTGGAGCGGTTTCGCGGCGAGGGATCCGACACCCATCGCGAACACCATCACCGCGAGGACGATCGACGCCTGCGTCGCGGTGTTGCCGATCAGGAAGGAACCCAGCGACACCAGCGCCAACTCGTACACGAGACCGCAGGCGGCGCAGACGAACACCACGGTCAACAGGGCGGACCGCGCGAAACGTGGTCGCGCGGACAGCGGTTCGGTCGAGGTGTCGGTGAGCGTCACGGAAAGTCAGCTCTCACAGGAGCGCGTGCTCACAGGATGGAGGCGGCGATGATGACCGCGACCCCGATGTGGGCGATGCCCTGCACCCATACCGCCGGGTGGCTTTCCGGGTGGACGAGGATCTCGCCGAGCTTGCCGGGGGTCAGAGCGTCGATGACCAGGAAGGTCACGCCCATCACGATCAGGCCGATCGCGGAGTAGACCACCGTGTAGGTGAGGCCCTCGAGCAGGCGACCCTCGCTGGCGACGATTGCGGCGGTCACGATGATCGCCACCGCCAAGAGGTTGGATCCCACCAGGATTCCGGCGTTGCGGTTGCGTTCGGCCCAGAGCTGGTGACGCAACTTGCCCGGGGTCAGCAGGTCGACGATCGCGAACGACACGATCATCACGATCACCCCGACACCCGCGTAGGCACCTGCGGCGTAGGCGTTCTCGGTCATGTCAGCGAGCATGGTCATCTCCGTGGGTTCGGGCCGTGGTTTCGGTCTGGGGGATCGGTCGCGAGAACTGGGGTCCGGGCGTCACTTGCCGCCACCTCCACTGCCGCCACCGCGATTGCTGCTGCCGCTGCCGGAATAACCCGGCGTCGGAACCCAGAAGGCGCCGACGTAGTTGTGGTACCGGTTGTAACCCGACCGGTAGTCACGGCTCAGCATCACGCGGGTCTGGTTGGCGGCGTAGGGGAACAGGGCGACCATGTAGTCGCGGTACTGGAGGAACTGGGTGCCCGCGACATTGCCCGTCCCCGATGCGCCGGCGCGCTGATCGGTGGGGCGTTCGGCGTCACGGATGTCCTCGGCGACCTCGGTGGGGGTGCCCTCGGCGACGTAGGCGTCCACGTCCCCCTCGTCCAGGGCGGTATTGCGTTCGTAGTTCTGGGAGATGAAGTCGCGTGCCGACCCGCCCAGCCCGCCACGCAGGGCACGGGCGCCGCACGCGCCGAGCAGCGCGAAGATCGTGATCACCACGATGACGCCGATGATGATGTTGCGGATGCGGTTGAGCCGGCGGCGCGGGTCGGGCTGCGGTTGGCCGGGCGGGGGCGGATATGTCATGCGCGCATCGCTCCGCGGTGGATCACGCTGGTCGTGATGACCACGTCACCGGCCTGCGGATAGGTGTGCCAGGTGTGCCACGAGATCTGTTCGGCCGTCGATTCGGAGACGATCGCGGTCACCGCGTGGGGGTTGCCGGGGAACACACCCATCACGCTCGGGTTCCCCGACGCCATCTGTTCGGTGACGCGGACTCCGAGTTGTTCGACGAGCGCGGCCATCTGATCGTCGGTGGCACGCTCGATGCGGGAGCTGAAGAGATAACCGCTCTGCTGGAAGGTCTCCGGCAGCGCCGAGCTCACGTCGGGCAGGCATGCGACGGTCTCGCAGATGCGCTGGGCGCCGTCGTCGACGACGACCTGATGGCTCGCGCCCAGTAGGCGGACCGACACCGTGATGCCGTCGATCTCCCCGTCCTCCCGGGCGAGCGGCTCCTGCAGCGGGGCGTCGAGCGAGAAACCGAGCTGGTCGGCGCTCGTGTCCGCGTATGCGACGGGAAGGTGGGCGACAGTTGCGCCGGGCTGTTCTGACATGTGTCTCGCAGTCCTTCGCCGCTCAGATGTTCTGGTCGGAGGGGTTGCTGGGGAAGATGCGGTAGTCGGCGCGGGTGAGGAGTTCGCCGCGCGCACATTCCCAACCGCTGCCGTAGTCCTCGAACGACAACCGCTCGTTGCCGGCCTGATAGTCGTGGTAGGCCATCCGGCCCGACGCTGCGACGCCGGTGGTGCCCGCCGAGGTGAACCGGGCGGTGCCGGCCTCCTCGGAGTGGTAGCGGCGGCCGTCGACCTCGACCGTGCCGGGTCCGGGCTCGACGACGACGCCGGACAGTTCATGCCACAGCACGACCTCGAGGTCGGGATCGTCTTCGACCGAGATCCAGGCCTTGCTGCCGAGTCCCGTGTCGAGGAAGTTCTCTGTCCAGGTGTATCCGTCCTGGGTCAGCCGCACGGTGCCGCGGACCGCATAGGTCTCGCCGCGCAGCTCGACGAGGTCGCCGGGCTTGAGTTGGCGTGGGTCGCCGTAGACGGAGTCGTCGTCGGCAGAGGAGAACGGGTCCCCGGGCCGGTACGTGCGGTTGCGGAGGGCGTCCGCCTCGGCTTGGCGGGCCTTGCGGTTGCCCAGGTAGTTGAAGATGGCGACCACCGCGATGATCGCGAGCAGGGCCACGACGATGATCAGCAGGAACTCCACTTCGCCGACACTATCCGGATACTCCGGTGCCGTCAGCCGGGTTCGGCGAGGTGAATGACCCCGGAATCGATGACGCCGAGGTGAATGACGACGTCACCAGTCCGCGCGGGCATCGACGTCGCGCAGCAGGTCGATCACCGGTGCGAACTGCTCGAGTACCGGTTCGAGAACCGTGATGTAGCTGATCCCGGTGCGGTCCCGCAGCCTCACGAGCCGTGCGGCGATGTCCGACGCCGAGCCGATCAGGACCGACGGGAGTCCGGCGAACTCGTCGGGCTCCATCGTCAGCCCGTATTTCGCGATCAGCTCGTCGACGACCGTCCCCGGGTCGTCGGTGACCACGACGATCTGCATCAGCAGATTCCATTCGATGTCGTCTGCCCGGGCGCCGGCCGCGGCGCGGGCGAAGGCGACCCGTTCGTCGAACTCGGCCGCCGGCAACGGTTCCAGATCGCCGTCACGTCCCGTCCGCGCCGCGGTGAACCCGACGATGTCGGCCTGCTCGGTGGCCATCCGGAGCACCCGGTCGCCGTTCCCGCCGAGGAGTAGCGGCACGCGCTCCTGGACGGGGCGCGGCGTGTGGCCGGGATCGTTCAGCAGCGACGTAACCCGGGTCACCGTCTCGGCCAGGTGATCGACGCGGCGGCCCGCCGGCCGGAATTCGATTCCGGCCGACTCGAACTCCTCTTTGACGTAGCCGGTGCCCAGTCCGAGCTCGACGCGACCGTCGGAGAGCTGGTCGACGGTCGCCACATCGCGGGCGAGCAGCGCCGGGTTGGTGAACGCCGCGTTGAGGACGAACGGGCCCACGCGGAGTCGTTCGGTCGCGGCGGCCGCCGTCGCGAGTGCAGGCCAGGGGCTCGGGATGCCGAGGTGGTCCGGGACCAGCAGGACGTCGAAGCCGAGCTGTTCGACGTGCCGCGCGCGCTCTTTCCAGGACGAGCTGGTGTCCACGGCGAGCATGTTGACCCCGAACCGGAACGGCCTGTTCGCGAGAGACATGTCCACAACCTAGCCAGGGGCTCGGCGGCCGGCCAGGTGGATGCGGTGGAGTCCGGGCCGGTGCGACCTTGCACTCGCCAGGGGCGAGTGCTAAAACGGACGTTGGCACTCGCGAGCTGTGAGTGCCAGGTCGGGACGGTGAGATCGGTACCGAATGACACACCGGTCGTCCGTCGCGGGCACCGAGTTCCGGCCATACGAACCTAGTGTCACCCCCTTCGGAGGATCACTTACCCATGGCCAAGCAAATCGCGTTCGACGAAGAGGCCCGTCGCGGCCTCGAGCGGGGCCTCAACAGCCTCGCCGACGCCGTCAAGGTGACGTTGGGACCCAAGGGTCGCAACGTCGTTCTGGAGAAGAAGTGGGGCGCCCCCACGATCACCAACGATGGTGTTTCCATCGCCAAGGAGATCGAGCTGGAGGATCCCTACGAGAAGATCGGCGCCGAGCTGGTCAAGGAAGTCGCCAAGAAGACCGACGATGTCGCGGGCGACGGAACCACCACCGCCACCGTCCTGGCACAGGCTCTCGTCCGTGAGGGTCTGCGCAACGTCGCTGCCGGCGCCAACCCGCTGGGTCTGAAGCGCGGCATCGAGAAGGCCGTCGAGGCTGTCACCGAGTCGCTGCTGAAGAGCGCCAAGGAGGTCGAGACCAAGGAGCAGATCGCTGCCACCGCGGGCATCTCGGCCGGCGACCCCTCGATCGGCGAGCTCATCGCCGAGGCGATGGACAAGGTCGGCAAGGAAGGCGTCATCACGGTCGAGGAGTCCAACACCTTCGGCCTGCAGCTCGAGCTCACCGAGGGCATGCGCTTCGACAAGGGCTACATCTCGGGGTACTTCGTCACCGACGCCGACCGTCAGGAAGCCGTCCTCGACGACCCGTACATCCTGCTCGTCTCGGGCAAGGTCTCGACCATCAAGGACCTGCTGCCGCTGCTGGAGAAGGTCATCCAGGCCGGCAAGCCGCTGCTGATCATCGCCGAGGACGTCGAGGGCGAAGCCCTCTCGACCCTGGTCGTCAACAAGCTCAAGGGCACCTTCAAGTCCGTCGCCGTCAAGGCTCCGGGCTTCGGTGACCGCCGCAAGGCCATGCTGGCCGACATCGCCATCCTCACCGGTGGCGAGGTCATCAGCGAAGAGGTCGGCCTGTCCCTCGAGGGCGCCGGCATCGAGCTGCTCGGTACCGCTCGCAAGGTCGTCGTCACCAAGGACGAGACCACCATCGTCGAGGGCGCGGGCGATCCCGACGCCATCGCCGGTCGCGTGGCCCAGATCCGTGGCGAGATCGAGAACAGCGACTCCGACTACGACCGTGAGAAGCTGCAGGAGCGCCTGGCCAAGCTGGCCGGCGGTGTTGCGGTCATCAAGGCGGGCGCGGCCACCGAGGTCGAGCTCAAGGAGCGCAAGCACCGCATCGAAGATGCCGTGCGCAACGCCAAGGCTGCCGTCGAAGAGGGCATCGTCGCCGGTGGTGGCGTGGCCCTGCTCCAGTCGGAGCCGGCCATCGACGCACTCTCGCTCGAGGGTGACGAGGCCACCGGCGCCAACATCGTCCGCGTCGCTCTCTCGGCTCCGGCCAAGCAGATCGCCGTCAACGCCGGCCTCGAGCCGGGCGTCGTCGCCGACAAGGTCCTGAACTCGCCCACCGGCACCGGCCTCAACGCCGCCACCGGTGAGTACGAGGACCTGCTGGCCGCCGGCATCAACGACCCGGTGAAGGTCACCCGCTCGGCGCTGCAGAACGCAGCCTCGATCGCGGCTCTGTTCCTCACCACCGAGGCCGTCGTCGCCGACAAGCCGGAGAAGAACGCCGCACCGGCCATGCCGGGCGCCGACGAGATGGGCGGCATGGGCTTCTGATCCAGAACCTCTAGCTCCACCAGCTCTACAGCACACGAACCGGCCCACTCCCTTGCGGAGTGGGCCGGTTTCGTCTGTCCGTGTTCGAGTCGTCGGCCGGAATGGCGCGCGACAGAAGGGGGTTGAAGACCACATGGCTTCTCCCATCACCGTCGACATCTGGTCCGACATCGCCTGCCCCTGGTGCTTCATCGGGAAGCGCCGCTTCGAGGCGGGTCTCGCCGAGTTCGCCGGACGTGACGACGTCGAGGTGACCTACCGCAGCTACGAACTCGCACCGGACACGCCGGTCGACTTCGAGGGCTCGGAGATCGACTTCCTGGTCCGGCACAAGGGAATGCCCGCCGCCCAGGTCGAGGGGATGCTCGAGCAGGTCCGCGGGATCGCGGCCGACGTCGGCCTCGACTACGACTTCGACAACCTCCGGCACACCAAGACCTTCAAGGCTCACGAGGCGCTGCACTTCGCGCGCGCCCACGGCAAGCAGTCGGAGTTGGCGGAACGGCTGTTCCAGGCGTACTTCGAGCAGGGGCGGCACGTCGGCAGGCCCGCCGATCTCGCCGACCTGGCCGCGGAGGTCGGGTTGGACCGCGACGCCGTGCTCGCGGCGCTCGAATCCGGCGACCATGCCGAGGCGGTCGCCGCCGACATCGACCAGGCGCGCGCCTACGGGATCAGCAGCGTCCCGTTCTTCGTCTTCAACGGCAGATACGGCGTGTCCGGCGCGCAGCCCGCCGAGACCTTCACCCAGGTCCTGGAAAAGGTGCACGCCGACTGATCCTCGTGTGCGAACTGCCGGGTTTGGGTAGGCACCTTCGATGCAGACGTTCCTGCCCTACCCGGACTTCCGGCGGTCCGCCGAGGCCCTCGATCCCGCGCGGCTGGGCAAGCAGCGGGTGGAGACCCTGCAGATCCTGCGTGCCCTGGAGCTGTTCGACTACGGCTGGGGCAACCACCCGGCGGTCACGATGTGGCGCGGGCACACTCCCGCTCTCGTCTCCTATGGCCTGGCCTTCGTCGACGTCTGGCGTCGTGAGGGACGCGCGGACACCACCGCTGCGATGATCGCCGAGTTCGCACCGGAGGTGGTGGGCGCCTCCCAGTCGGATCTCGCCGACGCCGGTCTGATGCCGCCGTGGCTGGGCGACGACCGCCTCCATCGGAGCCATCGGTCGGCGTTGCTGCGCAAGGATCCCGACTTCTACGTCGCTGAGTTCGGCGACGTCGCCGACGACCTCCCGTATTTCTGGCCCGAACCGCCGGAAGCGGCGCCGGACCGGAATGACCGTGATCGCACGGTGTGGATCATCCGGCCGTCATCGAAGGAGCAGTTCGACGAGTTCCGTCGGCGCGACATCGTCGGCCTCGGAACCGAGTCCGGTGTCGACGTCGACGCCGCGACGGCCACTGCCGACGGGCTGCGCGCCCTGCTCAAGGAGTGCAGCCCGGGACGGCGACCGGGCAAGGACCTCCGCGTACTGGCGTCCTTCGTCGACGACCTGACTCCCGGCGACGAGGTGGCAGTCGTCGATGCCGACGACCCGACGGTGCTCCCGCTCGGGGTCGTCGAGAGCGAATACGAGTTCACCAGGCGTGGAAAGACTCTCGCTCCCCATCGACGGCGTGTTCGGTGGACCGGCACGGTGGCACGGTCGTCGGTGATCCCGCCTGCACTCCTGCAGAATCCACGAAGGATGTTCCCGGTCCAGGTGAACGCCTAGAAAGGCGACACACCGTGGGGTCGTCCGATCGGTCGAAATTTCTTCGCCGGCACGCGCAGGGAACGGTGAGACATTTCTGTGGAATCTATCTCAGCGTTGACTGACTGATTAGCAGAATCCCCGGTCACAACGATTTCGTCGGAGATGGACAATTGTCCTAATGATCACGAATTCATGATTGCCGAACGTTATTTCGCGATGACAGACCGGCGAATCGTGTCGAAAACGCGGAAGAAACCGTTGTTGTCGTTGCGGGTGAGTATCGTCGCGAAGTATTCGGATCGATACCTGAGCGTTGGGAATCTGTTGTCGGGCAGATACGACGTTTTACGACATATGAAGGGACGGAGATGTCCGTGACGCGCGGAAACCTCCAGCGGCGAACGGTTCGGGCTTTTGCCGCAGTCATCGTAGTCGTTCTCTCGCTGGCGATTTCTGCCACCGCGGTGGCAGATACCGGGGTGAAAGCGGAGCGGGCCGACCTGCTCGCCCGAGCGATGGCGGAAGGACGGGCCCTTGACCTGACCGTGCACTCACCGTCGATGAACCGTGATGTGCCGGTTCGCGTGCTCGTCGCGGCGGACACGTCGGTGCCCCGTCCGACGCTCTACCTGCTCAACGGCTCCGGTGGCGGGGAGGGTGACGCGCACTGGTTCGTACAGACCGACATCGTCAAGTTCGCGGCCGACAAGAACGTGAACATCGTGGTGCCGATGAGCGGCGGCTACAGCTATTACACGGATTGGGTGAAGGTCGATCCCAACTTCGGTATCAACAAATGGACGACGTTCCTCACCAGGGAGCTGCCTCCGGTCATCGACCAGAAGGTGAACGGTAGCGGGGCCAACGGCATTGCCGGGATCTCCATGGCAGGAACATCGGTGCTCGCTCTGGCCGAGAGTGCGCCGGATCTCTACCGCACGGTGGCTGCGTACAGCGGATGCGCCGAGACTTCCACCCGGCTCGGTCAGTTGGCCGTCCAGGCGGTGGTCGGCGAAAGGGGAGACGTCAGGAACATGTGGGGGCCGGTCGGTGGTCCGGGCTGGCGTGATCACGACCCCGTGATCAACGCTCACAAACTCCGTGGCAAGGCGATCTATGTCAGCAGCGGCACCGGCCTGCCCGGGAGGCACGATCGCTTGGCGAACGAGGCGATCGACGGCGACGTGGCCGAGTACGCCAGGATCGTCGGTGTGGGCGGCCCACTCGAGGCGGCGACCTATTACTGCACGCAGAACCTCGACAAGAGGCTCAAGCAACTGCGCATCCCTGCCACCTTCGACTACGAGCCCGGGACGCATTCCTGGCCGTATTGGCAGGACCAGCTGGCAAAGTCGTGGCCGATGCTCGAGCGGGCTCTGACCCGCTGATCGGCCGGCTGGGCTCTGATGAGGCGTGTTCATCTGCAACGATGTGTCGCGTGACTGTGACACCCGGTGCGCCGAGCCCGATCGGCAGCCTCCCGAATCTGCGTGACCTCGGCGGCTGGCGGACCGCCGACGGGCGAGTGGTGCGGTCCGGGCTGCTGTTCCGGTCGACGGACTTCTCGTCGCTCGCCGACTCCGACGTCGCCGCGCTCGAGGCGCTCGGCCTCCGCACGGTGTACGACCTCCGGTCGGTGCACGAAAGGGAGGCCATCCCGGACCCGTCCCTGCCCGATGTCACCGAGATCGGGCTCGATGTGCTGGCCGATGCGCAGATGTCGATCCCGGCCAACATCGGTGCCGTACTCGCGGATCCGGCCGTGGTCGCCCAGGCCGACAAGGTCCTGGCCGGTGGTAAGGCGCGGGAGATGATCTCGGGCACCTACCGCGAGATGATCACCCTGCCGAGCGCGACGGCCGCCTATTCGGAGTTCTATCGCGGACTTCTCGGCGACGCACCGAGCCCGATCCTCTTCCACTGCACGACCGGCAAAGACCGCACCGGCTGGGCCGCCGCCGCATTCCTCACCCTCGTCGGCGTGGGGAAGGAGGACGTCTACCGCGACTACCTGCTCACCAACGAGCGGCTCATCCCGGCGCTGAAACACATCTTCGACGGTTTCGCGGCTGCGGGCGGCGACCCGCAGCTCCTCGTCGGGGTGCTCGGTGTCGACGCGGGTTACCTCGACGCGGCCTTCGACGAGGTCCGGACCCGGTTCGGGGGCATCGAGGGGTATTTCAGCGAGGCGCTCGGCATCGGTACCCGCGAGCAGGACAAGATCCGCGAGCGTTTCCTCGTCGAGGGCTGATCGGGTCTACCGGAAGACGATGCATGTGGTCGTGCCGTGCGCGACCAGTTTCCCGTCGTCGGAGTACACCTTTCCCTCGGCCGTGGCCGTGGTGCGTCCGGCGTGGATGACGGTGCCGACGCCGGTCAGCTCACCGGCGTCGACGGCGACGGTACGGATGTAGTTCACCTTCAGTTCGAGCGTGGTGTAGCCGACGCCGGCCGGAAGCGTCGTGTGGACCGCACAGCCCATGACCGAGTCGAGCAGGGTCGCGCAGATTCCGCCGTGGACGGTGCCGAGCGGATTGGCGAAATCGGGCTGCGGGGTCACCGCGAAGGTCACCGTGCCCTCCTCGATCTGTTTGGGAACCATGCCCAGGAGTCGGCCGATGCTCGGCCTGTCGGTACCGGCCCCGCCCTCCTGCCAGGCGCGCAGCAGTTCCAGACCGGACATGGCGGTCGGATCGGTGGATTCGGTGGAAGTCGTCATGACTATGCATGGTTGCATAGAAGCCGACACTTATGAAGACCTGCATACTTGCTTGGTCGCGCGTTCGGAGCCGCGCGGCTATGTATAGTTGCATAGACCACCCGGAACGAGATGAAGGAGCAGGTCATGGCGCCGCATTCCGCCGAATCCGTCATCTCCGGATCGGATGAGCGTGGCCCCCGGGAACGGATGATCGTCCACGCCGCTGATCTGATCGGCCGCGACGGCGTCGCCGCGACCTCTATCGGCGACGTCATCTCCGCGAGTGCCGCGCCCCGCGGGTCCATCTACCACCATTTCCCCGGCGGCAAGACGCAGCTCATGACCGAGGCGGTCCAGTACGCGGGAGACTTCATCGCCGAGCGGCTCGCGCGGCGGGCCACCCTCACCCCTGCTGAGACGGTTCGCGAGATAGGCGGCGTCTGGCGGCGCATGCTGGTCAACACCGACTTTCAGTTCGGCTGCCCGGTCATCGCCGGCGGCCTGGCACGGAGGGGCGAGCCCCAGGTGGCCGACGCCGCAGCCGAGATCCTCCGTCGCTGGTCCGATCTCATCACCGCCCGGCTCGTCGTCGACGGCGTGGACAGTGAACGCGCCGATTCGCTGGCGAATCTGATCGTGGCCGCCATCGAGGGAGCGGTTGCACTGTGCCAGACGCAACGCAGCGTCGACCCGCTCGATCGTGTGATCGCCGAACTGGCCGCGCTCTGCGATGCGGCGGTCTACCGGTAGGCGCTTGTCGCCCTTACGCCGTTGGCTTGTGGCGAGCTCCGTAGTAGGTTCACGGTGGCGCCACCTCGGTGGCAGTACGCCGTGAAAACGACGCTGGGCCGAGTTCGGGAGGGGACGCGATGACGCCGGTCTTCCGGCATGTGCTGGGCTCGGACTTCGACCGCCTCCATCCCAACGTCGCCTGGCGTTACGGCATCGACTCCACCTCCGGAGTCGCCCAGATCTGCCACGGGATGTACGAGTCGGTGTACGTGTCGTCGGCGATGCCCCCGCCGGCTCTCTGGCATTACGCCAAGCGGAACGCCCTGCCGTCCAAAACCAGTCGGATGGTCCCGTTCACCCAGGCCTACTACTGCTACGTCGACGAACTCGAGCGCGAATCCCTGGCGGTGCTGCGGACCTTCCAGTACACGACCGGTCCGCGCAAGCTCAACTCCCTCCTCGTCGCGGGACACACCGGCCTCGTCGACTACTTCGGCGACGGACCCGAGTTCCTCTATCCGATCCAGCCGTCGGTGACCCCGGCCGGCGAGCTGCTCCTCGAGAGCGGGCCGATGCGGTGGCTGGGACGTGGACCGAAGGTGGGCATGAAGGGCCTCTTCACCGCGCAGATGAAGTACATCGAGGGATGGGACGAAAAGCGCGAACGCTTCCGTTGCGACATGACGGTACGGAACCCGGTCATCGGCGAGATCATGCATTTCCGTGGATGGTTCACCGCCGTGGACCAGGCGTGCACACTGCGCGACATCCCCGACGAGGCGTGGCCGGTGAATCTCGTCGACCGGGAGGGCTGACTCCCCTCCGCGTCCCTGTGGGGGCGTCCCGGGAGGGCTGACTCCCCTCCGCGTCCCTGTGGGGGCGTCCCGGGTCGCCCGACCAGCACGGATCTCGCCGGAGCGCGGTTCGGTGTGTGCCCGCGGAAGCCGGACGGTAGGTTCACCCCCATGGCAGTCTCCGCGAACATCGAATTCGACGTATCCGCCCCGGCCTCGGTGGTGATGGAAGTACTCATGGACATCGAGTCCCTCCCGGATTGGTCGGGCCCCCACAAGGAGGCCGAGATCGTCGACGAGTACGACGACGGCACTCCGAAGACGGTGCGCATGGTGGTCACCGCGGCCGGCATCTCCGACGAGCAGACCTGCACCTACGAGTGGACCGACACGACCTGCGAGTGGCACCTGCTCGAATCGAATCAGCTCAGCGAACAACACGGGAAGTACACCGTCACCGCCACCGACAAGGGCTCGCGTGTGCATTTCGACCTGGCCGTGGACCTCAAGATCAAACTCCCCGGGCTGATCGTGAAGCGGGCGCAGAAGATGGCCGTCGACACCGCCCGCAAGGGGCTCACCGCCGAGGCGGAGAAGCGCGCTGCCGGCTGATCCGAACCGCGTTAGAACCGGGCCGGCGTCATCCGAACGTGTAGACCCGCCGATCCCGCGGGTGGCCCGCGCAGGCCGCGGGTACCCTGGGATCGTCATCAGCCGAGCCGTTGCATCATGGAGGCCAAATCCCTTGAAAATGAACAAATTTGCCGTCCGGGCGTTGGTCTTCCTGGCGGGCGGCGCCGGTTGTGTCGCATTCGCCGGGTTGTCCGGTGAAGGGGTTGCGTCGGCTGTTCAGTGCACGGTGTCGAACGGGCACCAGATCGAACGGGTCGTGGGTGCGAGCGGTTGTGGCGCCAAGGCCGGACCGGGTAGCCGGGCGACCGCTGAGGACCGCAGTGGCAACGGCACCGCGATCTCCGTGTCGGACAACGGCGGCAACGCCTCGTCGTACAACCTCCAGCCGGGATCGTCGGCCCTGGCGGGAGCCAACTCGCGCGGCGTGGCGTACTCGGTGACCACCGGTCCCAAGGCGCTGTCGATCGCGCAGGCACGGCGTGGCGGTACCACCGTCGCGATCGGCGGCTGGGGAGGTCAGGCCTACGCCGGACCCGACGGCGCGGTGTGCAGCGGCGGCTTCGCGGCGGCTGTCGATTCGACCACCGGAAAAGCCTGCCTGCACTCGGGTTCCATCGATCTGCGCAACTGACCGGTCGGTTCGTCCGCCGATCTGAGACCGATCCCGCCCGACGCGGCGCGTCGTTCACCGGCGCGTCGGGCGTGGTCCACCCGGCCGTCCTATCGTGGGGATCGTGACCGACCTCCACGACGCAGACTCCCACGTCGGCCCGGACTTCAGTGTCCTGAACGGACGAGAGGCGCTCCAGCAACTCGTCGACCTGCACGACGTCACGCAGTTCACCGTGAACGACGACGATGACGACGACCCGGTCCTGCTGACGCTGCCGCATCGCAACGTGGTCGACACGTGGCGTCAGGACTATCCGTACGAAGAGCGCATGAGCCGGCGCGAGTACGAGGTCACCAAACGTCGCCTTCAGATCGAGTTGCTCAAGCTCCAGAAGTGGTCCAAGCAGACCGGGCAACGGCATCTGCTGGTCTTCGAGGGTCGCGACGCCGCCGGCAAGGGCGGCACGATCAAACGCTTCAACGAACACCTCAACCCGCGCGGAGCACGCGTGGTCGCCCTGGAGAAGCCGAGCGAGCGCGAGGCGACCGAGTGGTACTTCCAGCGCTACGTCCAGCACCTCCCGGCCGGCGGCGAGATGGTCTTCTTCGACCGCTCCTGGTACAACCGGGCCGGCGTCGAACGCGTCATGGGTTTCTGCAATCCGCAGCAGTACACGCAGTTCATGTCGCAGGTCCCGGCCTTCGAGAAGATGCTCGTCGACGACGGCATCAACCTGGTCAAGTTCTGGTTCTCGGTGACCCCGCTCGAACAGCGCACCCGGTTCGCCATCCGCCAGATCGATCCCGTCCGGCAGTGGAAGCTCTCGCCGATGGACCTCGCCTCGCTCGACAAGTGGGACTCCTACACCGAGGCCAAGGAGGCGATGTTCGCCGCCACCGACACCGACCACGCGCCGTGGACGGTGGTGAAGTCCAACGACAAGAAGCGCGCCCGCATCAACGCGATGCGACACGTGCTCAGCCTCTTCGAGTACGACGGCAAGAACCACGACTTCGTCGGCCGGCCGGACCCGCTGATCGTCGGACGTGCCGCCGACGTCGTCGGGGAGTAGCGGGCAGGAAGCAGCGGTCGGGGGCTCGGTAGCCTCGTGGGGTGCGAAGCTTTCTCAGTGCTCTGATGACGCTTGTCGCGATGGCGGCGACCGTGCTCGCGGTCCCGGCCCTGTGGCTGGACCTGCGCATCGTCGACCAGGACGGATTCGTCTCGACCGTCGCGCCGATGGCCGAGAACCAGAAGGTGAAGGACTACCTCGCCGACGAGATCGCCGCCCAGGCCACCGCTCGCACCGATCTCCCGATCGCGGGTGCGCTGGTGCGTCCCCTGGCCGCGCAGTACACCGACAGCGAGCAGTTCCGCCTCGACTTCGCCGACGTCGTCGGACAGCAGCACGCCTGGCTGTTCACCGAACCCGCACCGGGCGAGGACACGTCGGTCATGCAACTCGACATCACCGCGATGATCAACCGGGCCCTCAACCTGACCGGCACCCCGAACGCGATCTCGGGCCCGGTCGTCGTCGAATTGACCAACGGCGCTTCGGGTCTGGAGGCCGGTAGATACGCCGAGGTCGGCAACCAGATCACCGTGCTCGCCCGGATTTCGGCAGCGGTCGCGGTCATCACGGGACTCCTCGCCCTCCTGCTCGCCCACCGCCGTGGCACGGTCTTCGCCTGGCTCGGGTTTGGCGCCGTCGCGGCCGCGGTGGCGAGCTGGGCCATCGGCCTGTTCTTCGCCGACCGCGCCAAGCAGGAGGTCGCCGGCGCCGAATCCTCCGGTCGGCAGGTGGCCGAACTGATCATCGACGGGGCCTACTCCGATCTCACCCAGGTCGCGCTGATCGTCGGCGGGGTGGGCGTCGCGATGATCGTCGTGGGGTTCATCGGCCGGATGATCTTCGCGGGTCGGCGATAGACGCCGATCTCGCAACTCCTCGAACAAGAAAGAGTGCTCCCCATGTCGACGACCGGTACCGAGCGTTTCCAGCTGGGACTGTTCTCCGCCAACTGTTCCGGCGGTCTCGCCGTCACCAAGATCCCCGAGCGATGGTCGGCGTCCTGGGAGGACAACCTGCGGCTCGCGCGGATCGCCGACGAGGTCGGTATCGACTTCGTGCTGCCGATCGCCCGGTGGATCGGTTACGGCGGGGAGACGAACTTCCACGAGAGCGTGCTGGAGCCGATCCCGTGGGCCACCGCCATCCTTGCGACGACGACGCGGCTGCGGGCCTTCGCCACCGTGCACACCGCGTTCAACCATCCGGTCGTGACCGCCAAGCAGATCGCGACGATGGACCAGGTGGCCCCCGGGCGCGCCGGCCTCAACGTGGTGGCGGGCTGGAACCAGCCCGAGTACGAGGCGATGGGTTCGGAGTTGCCCACCGACCACGACGCGCGATACGAGATGGCCCAGGAGTGGTTCGACATCGTCGCCGACCTCTGGTCGCGTGAGGGACGCTGGGACCACGAGGGCAGGTTCTGGAATTTGCGTGGGCTCGAGGGGGCGCCCAAGCCGGGCGGTGGCCGGGTCCCGGTTCTCAATGCCGGTTCCAGTGCGCAGGGAAAGGCTTTCGCGGCCCGCAACGCGGACCTGGTGTTCACCATCGTCGGTAGTCCGGAAGAGGGCGCCGACGTCGTCAAGGCGATCCGCGCGGACTCCGCGGCACTCGGCCGCACCGCCGGCGTCGTCTCACCCACCCATGTGGTGTGCCGCCCGACTCGCGCGGAGGCGCAGGAATTCCTGCACTACTACGCCGAGGAGAACGCCGACTGGGAAGCCGTCGACAACCTGATGACCTTGCAGGGCATGCACGCCCAGTCGTTCACCAAGGAGATGCTCGCGACCTTCCGCAGTCGCTTCGCCGCGGGCCACGGCACCTGCCCCATGATCGGCACACCCGACGACGTCGCCGACGAGATCGCCAAGTTCGCCGCCGCCGGATTCGACGGCATCACCATGTCTTTCGTCGACTACGCAGGTGAACTGGAGTACTTCGCCGCCGAGGTGATGCCGCGACTCGAGAGCCGCGGCATCCGGGTGAACACCCCCGCTCCCTGAGCCCCGAGGGGTCAGTGCCCCGCGAACGCCTCGGCGAGCCACCAGGATCCGCCGTCGTTGGTGATCTTGGCATCGATGACGAGCGGCCCGGACGGTTCGGGGGAGTCCAGTGAGGCGACCCAGCGTCGGACCTCGTCGAGGTCGTCGAACCCGGCGACGGTCACCCCGGTCGCGCCGTGACCACGGGCGATGGCGGCGATGTCGACCTCCGGGAAGGTCACGGTCGTCATGTCGGCATCGCCGAAGTGGTGCACCTCGGCGCCGTACGCGGAGTCGTTGTAGACGATGACGACGAGCGGGAGCGCCAGGCGGACAGCGGTTTCCAGTTCGGAGATCGCCATGAGGAACCCGCCGTCGCCGGTACCGAGGACGGGTAACCGGGTGGGTTGGGCGATCGCCGCGCCGATGGCCGTGCCCAGTCCGAGGCCGACCGACTGGAAGGCCTGCGTGAAGCAGAAGCCGAACTCGTCGGGCACCGACAGATGCGTCGACGGATAACCCATGAAGTTGCCCGAATCGATCGACAAGACGCGGTCTGCGGGCAGGATCTCGTCGAGGGCGATGCTCAACGCTCGCGGGTCGATCCGTCCGTCGACGGGGTCGGCGGTGACCGGGACGTCCTGCCACCGCGCCGACCGGGCGATCCGGTCGGCCACCTCGGCGGTGCGGTATCCGTTGTGCGGCAGTGGGTTTGACGAGAGGGCAGTGAGGGCATCGGCGGCGGTGGCCGCACAGTCACCGACCACGCCGACGTCGGCCGGGCGATGCGCGCCGATCGCCTCGACCTCTACATCGACCTGGGCCACCACGGTCTGATCGCCGATGAGCCGGCCGTGCCGCATGGTCCACATGTTGAGTGCGCAACCCCAGCCGACGATGAGGTCCGCATCGCCGATGAGCTCGGCGACCGTCGGCGACGAGAAACCGCCGGAGATGCCCAGCGAGAAGGGCTTTCCTTCGAACAGTCCGTTGGCCACGGCCGACGTGGCGAGGAGTGCACCGCTCGCTTCGGCTAGCTCCGCGATCTGCCGACCCGCATCGCGGCCACCTCGCCCCGCGACGAACACCGGTCGGCGGGCCGCGCGGATGGCGTCGACGAGCGCCGCCACCGACGCGGCGTCCGGCCGGACACGCGGCGCCGCAGTCGAAGCGACGATCGGACCGGTGATCTCGGCGGGCGCCGCGGCCACGTCGATCGCGACGTTGAGGACGACGGTCCGGCGCCGGGTCACCGCGGTCCGGTAGGCCCGGGTCACATCCGCGACGACGGTGGTCGGACCGTAGACGCGGTCGCTGACCGCGCCGACGCTGGTCGCCAGCGCTTCCTGGTTGATCCGGAAGTTCGACTGCAGTGCGGAAGCCGGGGCGTCGGCGCTCAGCACGATCATCGGAGTACGACTCTTCGCCGCCTCGCCGATACCGGTGACCGCGTTGGTCAGACCGCAGCCCTGATGCACGGTGAGGACGCCGACCCGTCCCGACATGCGGGAGTAGGCGTCCGCCATGGATGCCGCGCCACCCTCGTGACGTGCTGCGGTGAACCCGACCCCGCCGGCACGCAGCGCGTTGGTCATCACGAAGTTGCCGCTTCCGACAACCCCGAAGGCATGGCCGACCCCCAGGTCGGCGAGAACACGGCCCACGACGTCGGCGACCGTGGGACCGTACGTGGTCGCTGTGTTCGTCACGCCGGTCAGCTCTCGACGATGGCGAGGACCCGCGACGGGCTGCCGGTGCCGCCGACGATCGGGAGCGGGCTGACGACGACCACGGCGCCGGTGGCGGGCAGCGAACCGAGGTTTCGCAGCGAGGTCAGGCCGTACTTGTCGTTGCCGAGGAAGTGGTAGTGGACGGGGAAGGCAGGGTCGAAACCGCCTGCGAGACCGGCGTCGACGCCGACGGTCTCGACACCGAGCCCGGTGATCTGCCGCTGCGTGGCCAGCCACTCGGCGCATTCGACCGAGACGCCGGGGGTGTGCGAACCGGTCTCGTCGGTGTTGAGGAACTCGGCCTCCGACCCGCCGCGTGACTCCCAACCGGTGCGCAGCAGCAGCCAGGCCCCCGGCAACAGTTCACCGTGCTCGGCCTCCCAGGCCTCGACGTCGGAGACCTCGAGGAGGTAGTCGGGGTTGTCGGCGACCTTCGCGGTCAGGTCGAGGACGGCTGCCGGACCGATCAGCCGCTGCACCGGGATCTGCGAGACGTCGTCACCGTCGCGACCGCTGATCCAGTGGATCGGCGCGTCGAGGTGGGTACCGATGTGCTCACCGGTGTGGATGTTGTTGTGCCGCCAGTACGGTCCGGGTTCGTTGTAGGCGCTGACCTCTTCGAGGCTGAAGTCGATCAGATTCGCGAACGGGGCCGGCAACCGCAGGGCCGGGGTCGAGCTGGACAGCGGGGTGGTCAGGTCGATCACCCGGAGGGATCCGTCGGCGAGGCCGGTGAGGAAACCGGACAGAGCGGTGGCGGTCATGGCGGGGGTCCTTTCGCGATTGTCCTTTTCACGGACTGCGACTGATGCTACGACCGCCGTGGCGCTACTTGCGGGCACCCCGCCAGTTCATGCCCCAGCCGTAGGCCTCGTCGACCTTGTCCTGCGCACCGCGGATGTAGCGCACCTCGCGGTTGATGACGAGTTCGCCGCCGCGGTTCTCCAGCAGCGCGATGGCGCACGAGATGGCGGACTGGTCGGCCTCGTCGAGGCGGACCTCGATCTGCGGGCCGCTGACCGGTGACAACGTGACGACGCCGTTGGCACTGGCCCAGTTCGGCGTGCCCTCGTAGATGTAGGCGAAGATCAGGATTCGACGGATCCGGTTGGTCGCGGCGAGGTCGATGTACATGTTCTCGCCGCCGGAGCCGCTACGGTCATCGCCGTCGAGGTAGATGATCGGCTGTCCGTCGCGGGGAGCCTGGAACGAATTGCCCAGCGCCTGGACAATTCCCTTGCTGCCGTCGGTGAACTCCCACAGGCAGGCGAGGTCGAGGTCGATGCCCTTGGGCTTGCGGAAGAAGCCGCCGCCGGAGGAGTTCGCGGTCCAGCTGAGGTTCACGCGCACCTGGCCGGTCGCCGCGCCCTGCTTGCTCAGCGAGATGCTCGGCGCCGACTTTGTCAGCGTGATCTTGGAGAGTGACACCGGCTGGGCCGGCGGGGTGGATGCAGGCGGGGTCGGAGGTTGCGGCGGTTGGGCTTTCGGGCGCTTGGTGTAGTCGATCCCCATCGGGTTTCCTCATCTCGTCGTGCGCGGCATCGTCGTCGGTCGCGTGATCTGCTGTCCAGGGTAGTAGAGCAGCGTCCTCAATCCGTCTCGGGAGCGAGCGTCCGCCACAGGAACTCGAATGCGAGCGCGGACTTGAACGCGGCCTGCTTGTTGTCCGCGGCACCGCCGTGACCACCCTCGATGTTCTCGTAATAGAGAACGTCGTGGCCCGTTTCCTCCAGCCGCGCAACGAGTTTGCGGGCGTGGCCGGGATGGACGCGGTCGTCGCGGGTGGAGGTGGTGACCAGGATCGGCGGGTACGCGGCGTCGGGTTCGATGTTCTGGTACGGCGAGAACGGCTTCATGAACTCCCACTGTTCGGGATCGTCGGGGTCGCCGTACTCGGCCACCCACGACGCGCCGGCGAGGAGCAGGTGATAGCGCTTCATGTCGATCAGCGGGACCTGACACACCAACGCGCCGAACAACTCCGGGTAGCGGGTGAGCATGACACCCATGAGGAGGCCGCCGTTCGAACCGCCTTGTGCGCCCAACTGTTCCGGGGTGGTGAGTCCGGCATCGACGAGGGCACGGGCCACGGCGGCGAAGTCCTCGTACACCTTGTGGCGTCCGGCCTTCTGCGCCTGGGTGTGCCACGACGGACCGTACTCTCCGCCGCCGCGGATGTTGGCGATGACGTAGATGCCGCCGCGTTCGATCCAGTTCTTGCCCGACAACGACAGGTAACCGGGGGTCAGCGAGTTCTCGAATCCGCCGTAGCCGTAGAGCAGGGTGGGGCCGCTGGTCACGTCCCGACGGCGGATCACGAAATAGGGGATCTGTGTCCCGTCGTCCGAGGTCGCGAAATGCTGCTCGGCGACGACCGATTCGGAGTCGAAGTACGTCGGGCTCCGCTTGATGACCTGCGGCGTGGAGCCGTTGCTGTGCAGCAGGCTCGGCGGGTCGGTGAACGAGGTGGCCATCCAGAACACCTCATCGCTCTCGTCCGGGTCGGTGTCCAGCACCGACACGGTGGCGAGGTCGGGGAGCCCGGGAAAGTCGATGACGTTCCAACTGCCCAGCTCGCGCACCTCGACCCTGGTGTGGACGTCGTGCAGCGTCACGATGATCAGTTGCGAACGCGTGTAGGCATAGTCGACGAGGCTCGTGTGGGCGTCCGGGGTGAACAGCACGGTCGCATCGCGGCCGCCGGCGCGGTAGTCGTCGTAGTCGAAGGCCAGCAGGGTGCCCGGTTCGTGGGTCGTGCCGCCGACCGTCCACTCCGACCGCGTCATCACCAGCAGCCAATTCATCCGCACACCCGCATGGGCATCGGTCGGGACGTCGACGAGTTCCGGTTCGCCGTCGCGCAATTCGTACATCAGCGAGTTGAAGAAATCCGTCGAGCGCGAGATGAAGTGTCGCTCGAACCCGGGGGTGTCGTCGTAGATCGCGTGCACCGAGACATCGCTCTTCTCACCGGCGAAGACGGTGGTCGCGGCCTCCAGCGGGGTGCCCCTCGACCAGCGTTTCACCACGCGGGGGTAACCGGAGTCGGTCAACGATCCGACACCGTCCGGTTGTTCGCCGAAATCGGTTCCGACATAGACGGTGTCGCGGTCGATCCAGCGCACGCTCGACTTGTTCTCCGGCAGCGTGAAACCGTCGGTGATCCACTGCCGTGTCGGGATGTCGAACTCGCGGATCACACTCGCGTCGGCGCCGCCCCGGGACAGCGAGACCAGCGCTCGTTCGTACTCGGGACGGAGCACCGTGGCCCCCGACCACACCCAGTTCTCGTCCTCGGTGTGCGCGAGTTCGTCGACGTCGAGGATGATCTCCCAATCGGGTGTATCGGTCACGTAGGACTCCAGCGTCGTCCGCCGCCAGAGCCCGCGGGGATTGGCCGCATCGCGCCAGAAGTTGTAGAGGAACCCGCCGCGGCGTCGGACGAACGGGATCCGGTCGTCGGTGTCGAGGATCGCCAGAGCTGATGCCTCCATGTCGCGGAAGCGGTCCGACGACAGCGTCTCGACGGTCGGTTCGTTGTGGGAGCGTACCCAGGCCAGCGCATCGTCGCCGGTGACGTCCTCGAGCCAGAGGAACGGATCGTCGGTGTCGGTGCTGGTGGAGATGCCGTCGGCCTGCTCGGTCATGGCGTCCAACTTACGCGGGACGGCTGCCGGTCACCGAGGATGCAGGCCCCGCTCACGTCACGTCTGTGCCCGTCCTGGCCGAAATCGTGCCGGTGAACCACGGAACGTGCATGTCAGGGCGTCCTTCGCGGTATCTTTCTCCCGCGAGGATGAGGAGATCCGCATGCCCACTTTCGATTCGGTCCCTGTCCGACGCTCCGCCGGCTCCACCGCAGGACGACGCCCACGACACCACGGTCCGAGATGGGGGCGCGTGTCACTCGCGGCCTGCTCGGCCCTCTCGATCGTCGCCCTCGTCGCGGCCTGCGACACCGCCTCGTCGGGTACCGGCAACCCGCCGACCGAACCGTCCGGGGCATCGGCGCTGGCGAACCCCAATGCCGTGGACGCGGTGCCGTTGCCCGAGGGCTCGGTGGACAAGGCCGTCGGACAACTCGACGGACTCGTCGGGTCGTTGATGTCGTCGACGGGGCTGCCCGGTATGGCGGTGGCCGTGGTGTCGGGCGGAGAGACCAAGTACGCGAAGGGGTTCGGGGTCAAGGATCTGACCACCGGTCAGAAGGTCGACCCCAACACGGTGTTCCAGCTGGCGTCCGTGTCGAAGTCGGTCGGGTCCACGGTGGTCGGGGCGGCCGTGACCGACAAGACCGTCGCCTGGGACATGCCGATCGTCGAGGGGCTGCCGTGGTTCGCCCTGTCCGACCCGTACGTCACCCGCACGGTGACCGTCGCGGACATGTACTCGCACCGATCCGGTTTGCCCGATCACGCCGGCGACAAACTCGAGGACATGGGTTACTCGCGAACCGAGATCCTCCAGCGGCTCCGCTTCATGCCCCTCGATCCGTTCCGGATCAGTTACGCCTACACCAACTTCGGTGTGACCACCGGCGGTGAGGCCGTCGCCGCGAAGGTGGGCAAGGACTGGCCGACGCTGTCTCAGGACCTCATCTACGGGCCGCTGGGCATGACCAGCACCAGTTCCCGCTACGCCGACTTCGAGAAGCGCGCCGACCGGGCCGTCGGGCACATCAAGATCGACGGGAAGTGGGCCAAGACCGACATCCCCCGTGATCCCGACGCGCAGACGCCTGCCGGCGGTGTCAGTTCGACGGTCAACGACATGGCCACCTGGCTGAAGATGGTTCTGGCGCAGGGCAAGCACGAAGGCGCGGAGATCGTCGCCCCGGATGCGCTGCTGCCTGCGACCTCGCCGCAGATCGTGTCGAACCCGCCGGCGAGCCCGAACGTTCGCGCCGGTTTCTACGGTTACGGGTTCAACGTCGGCGTGACCACCGACGCGCGTACCCAGTTCAGTCACGCCGGCGCGTTCGCGTCGGGAGCCGGCACCGCCTTCTCGATCCTGCCGTCGGCGGACACCGCGATCATCGTGCTCACCAACGCCGCCCCGATCGGTGCGGCCGACGCGCTGGCGGCGGAGTTCATGGATCTGGTGCAGTACGGCGAGATCCGCAGTGACTGGCGTGAGCTCTACGGGAAGGCCTACGCCGAGATGAGCCAGCCCGACGGTGAACTCGTCGGCAAGCAAGCGCCGGCGAATGCGGCACCGCCACAGCCTCTACCGACCTTCGTGGGAACCTACGCCAACACCGTCTACGGGCCGACCGAGATCGTCGAGCGCGACGGCAAACTCGTCCTCGAGATGGGGCCCGGCGGCGTCCGCAAACACGAACTGACGCACTGGGATGCCAACACCTTCACGTTCCCGCTGCACAACGAGAACGCCCAGATCGGCACCGTTTCGAAGGTCACCTTCGATGGACCGAAGATGACGATCGAGTACTACGACGACGAAGAGAGCGACGGGGTCTTCCTACGTAGCTGAGGCAGCTGTCGCGTATCGGGGCGGTGAGCGCCACGACACGCGACAGCTACCGCGGGCGTCAGCTCGCCGAACCGCTCACCGTCGGTGAGATCGCCAGCGGATCGGGCACCTCGCCGGTGCGGATCGGGCAGCGCGTGTGCGAGTAGATCGTCGGCATGCAGAGGTTGCAGTGCACGCACTTCGACGTCGTCGTCGGGTCCGCGGCAATCCGCAGCGGCAGATCCGGCTCCCGCAGGATCGCGCGGCCCATCGCCATGAACTCGAAGCCCTCGGCCATCGCGGTGTCCATCGAGGCCCGGTCGGTGACGCCGCCGAGCAGGATCATCGGCAGGTCGACGGCCTTCCGCAGTTCGCGCGCGAGCGGTAGCAGATAGCCGTCGTGGTACTGGTAGCGCTTGAGGAAGATCGGTGCGAAAGCCTTGAGTCCGTATTTCATCGGACCCGAGAAGGCGGCGGCGAACTCCTTGCGCGGGGCCTCGCCGTGGAACAGGTACATCGGGTTGAGCAGCGAGCTGCCCGCAGTGGGTTCGATGGCGTCGAGATGGCCGTCGGACTCCAGCAGCTGCGCCACCTGGCATGCCTCGTCGACGTTGAAGCTGCTCAGCTTGGCGCGGCCTTTCGCACGTGCTTCCGGCGACCGTTCGATGTCGGGCTTGCCGACGCCGTCGTAGGTGTTGAGCTTCACCCAGATCGCGGCCTCGTCGCCGACTTCCTCTCGCACACTCTCGACGACCTCGCGTGCCATGCGGGCGCGGTTGACGAGGCTGCCGCCGTAAGCGTCGCGGCGGTGGTTGAGCAGGGGAGACAGGAAGCTGGAGATGAGATAGTTGTGGCCGCAGTGGATCTCGAGTCCGTCGAAGCCGGAGTCGACGGCGATGCGGGCGGCCTGCCGGAACTTCACCCGCAGTTCGGCGATGTCGGAGACACTCGCCTTGTGCGTCAGGGACATCCCCATCGGTGCGGGGATACGGCCCGGCCCCCAGGCCTTCGCCCGGTTCGACACCGAGTTCGCGACCGCGCCGGCATGGCCGAGCTGCGCGGCGGCGAGTGCGCCCTCGGAGTGGATGGCGTCGGTCAGCTTGCGCAGACCGGGCATCGCCTCGGGGCGCATCCAGATCTGGTGGCGGTCGGTGCGACCCTCCGGTGAGACGGCGCAGTAGGCGACTGTGCTCATCGCGACCCCACCGGCCGCGACCTCGCGGTGGAACTCGACGAGTTCGTCGGTGACGAGTGCGTCGGGCGTCATTCCCTCGAAGGTGGCGCACTTGATCAGTCGGTTCCGCAGGGTGAGTGGGCCGAGCTTGGCCGGGCTGAACGGTCCGGCGTCGGGGCTGTCCACGTCGGTTCCTCTCATTCGTTTTCTTTCTCGGACGGGCTGGGATCTGGTGGTGCAGACAATCCCGCGGTGACGAACCCCGCGAGGGCGTCGACGGCCTGTGCGTCGAGCGGCTCGGTGCTGCCGAAGCGCAGGAGGATCAGCTGGAAGGCGAGTGCCCAGCGACGGCGTGCCGCGCGGGCGGGGAGTCCGGGGATGGCGTCGAGCAGGATGTCGGCGAACGGGTCGAGCCCGAACCAGCGGGCGGTCCAGTTGACGTTGGGATGGCTGAGCACGAACCGCGACAGCAGGCGCAGGTGCAGGTGGCCGGTCGGATCGGTCTGGAGTTCGACGAAGGGCGCGAGCAGCACGTCCACGATGTGCCGCACGGAGTCGGACCCGGGATCGATCGACGACATGGCGTCGGACCAGCACGGGGCCAGCCGTGACTCCAGCAGAGCGATGGTCAGATCGTCCTTGGTCCCGAAGTGATAGTGGACGGCGGCGGGGTTGGCGTCGGCGGCGGCGCAGATCGCGCGGACGGACACCTTGTCGTAGCCGTCGGCCAGGAAGAGGCGCTCGGCGACGGCGAGCAGGGCCTCTCGGGTGCCGGTCGACCCGGCCCCGGACGGCGTCGAGTCGGTGGTCTGGGTCACAGGTGGGATGAAACCACAGATCAAACAGCGTTTCAAACAGTGATTGAATCCGCCGAGAAGTTACCGGAGAGTAGTGGGACGGACTGCGGCGATCAACAGAGGAGACGTAGGGTGGCTGTCGTGGCTGAACACTTTCAAACAGTTGTATTGGGTGCAGGTCCAGGTGGGTACGTAGCCGCGATCCGGTCGGCTCAACTGGGCATGAAAACCGCCGTCATCGAGGAGAAGTACTGGGGCGGTGTGTGTCTCAACGTCGGATGTATCCCGTCCAAGGCGTTGCTGCGGAACGCGGAACTCGCGCACATCTTCAACCACCAGGCCAAGACCTTCGGCATGAGTGGTGACGTGTCCTTCGACTTCGGCGCGGCGTTCGACCGCAGCCGCAAGGTGTCGGACGGCATCGTCAAGGGCGTCCACTACCTCATGAAGAAGAACAAGATCACCGAGATCGACGGCTATGGCGTGTTCACCGACGCCAAGACCATCAAGGTCGGCGATCGCGAGATCACCTTCGACAACGTCATCATCGACACCGGCTCGACCGTGAAGCTGCTCCCGGGCGTCGAACTGTCGGAGAACGTGGTCACCTACGAGACCCAGATCCTCACCCGTGAGCTGCCCGAGTCCATCGTGATCGTCGGCGCGGGCGCCATCGGCATGGAGTTCGGCTACGTGCTCGCCAACTACGGAGTCGACGTCACCATCGTCGAGTTCCTCGACCGCGTCCTGCCCAACGAGGACGCCGACTCGTCGAAGGCCGTCGCCAAGGAATACAAGAAGCTCGGCGTGAAGCTGCTGACCTCCACCAAGGTCCAGTCGGTCACCGACAACGGCGACAGCGTCACCGTTACCTACAAGGACGCCAAGGACAAAGAAGGCGAGCTGACCGTCGACAAGGTCCTCATGTCCGTGGGCTTCGCCCCGCGCGTCGAGGGCTTCGGTCTCGAGAAGACCGGTGTCGAGCTCACCGACCGCGGCGCCATCGCGATCGACGATTACATGCGGACCAACGTCGAGGGCATCTATGCCATCGGTGACGTGACCGCCAAGCTGCAGCTCGCGCACGTCGCCGAGGCTCAGGGTGTCGTCGCCGCGGAGACCATTGCGGGTGAAGAGACCATGACGCTCGGCGATTACCGCTTCATGCCGCGCGCCACGTTCTGCCAGCCGCAGGTCGCCTCGTTCGGCCTCACCGAGGCGCAGGCCAAGGACGAGGGCTACAACGTGAAGGCCACCACGTTCCCGTTCAGCGCCAACGGCAAGGCGCAGGGCCTCGGCGAGACCGCCGGCTTCGCCAAGCTGGTCACCAACGCCGACACCGACGAACTGCTCGGCGGACACCTGGTGGGTGACAACGTCTCCGAGATGCTCCCGGAGATGACCCTCGCCCACAAGTGGGACCTCACCGCCAAGGAACTGGCCCGCAACGTGCACACCCACCCGACGATGTCGGAGGCACTGCAAGAAACGTTCCACGGCGCGATCGGGCACATGATCAACCTGTAGGCCATGTTCTCGAAGTGAGGGATTCGTACCGTATTCCGGTACGAATCCCTCATTTTCTTTGGGCCTATCCGGCGGGTGACAATTTCGTGCCAATTCCGCGGCGCAAATCTGCGCACGACCCCGCGACCTGCTGTGACGTTCGCTGTCTAATGTCAGGAAAACAATGAATACACGGTATAAACAAAGACTATGACGACAACCATCCTTCACAATGCTCGCCTGATCGACGGGACGGGTGCCGATCCGATCGCCGACGCTGTCGTCGTGATCGACGACGGCAAGATCACCTACGCCGGAGCAGCCGACGGCGCCCCGCAGATCGACGAGTCGACGAAGCCCGTGAAGGTGGATGTCGGTGGCAACACCGTGACCCCCGGATTCTTCGACTGCCACGTGCACCTCTCCCTGCCCGGAACCAAGGGCTCGCCGATCATGGCCGCGATGGTGCCGCCCTCATACCGCTTCTTCGAGCTCATCGACCGGCTCAAGACCACCATCGAAGCCGGTGTCACCACCGTCCGTGACCTCATGGGCATCGACGTGGGCGTTCGCGATGCCGTCGCCCACGGTCTGGTCGCCGGCCCGCGCCTGCTGGTCGCCGACAAGATGCTGAGCCAGACCGGTGGCCACGCCGATTTCCACATCCCGTCGGGCCTCAGCGGAACCAGCCTGATCGGCGGCGAGCTGGTCGACACCGTCGACGAGGCGCGCAAGGCCGTCCGCGAGTTGCTCCGCAGCGGCGTCGATGTCATCAAGGTCGCCTCCAGCGGCGGTGTGTCCTCGCCGAGTGACGATCCGGACTGGCTGGGCGCCCGCACCGAGATCGTCGCCGCGCTGGTCGAGGAGGCCGAGAACTACGGCGGACGCAAGGTCGCCGCGCACGCGATCGGTTTCCTCGGTATCCAGGCCGCCGTCCAGGGCGGCGCGCACTCCATCGAGCATGGTTACGCGCTCACCGATGAACTTCGTACGGAGATGGTCGAACGCGGCCAGTTCCTGGTCCCCACCTTGATCGAGACCCTGAAGCCGGACACCGCGACGCCGCAGGCGGTGGCGAAGTCCGAGAAGTGGCACAAGCTGGCCCACGAGTCCATCGCGGCGTCGATCGAGGCCGGTATCAAGGTCGCCGTCGGCACCGACGCCGGTCTGGTCCCCGATCACGGCGCCACCCTCGGCGAGCTCGGCTGTCTGGTCAAGTTCGGCGGCATGACCCCGATGCAGGCGATCGTCGCCGGCACCAAGACCTCGGCCGAGCTCTGCGATGTCGCCGACAAGCTGGGCACCCTCGAGGCCGGCAAGCTCGCCGACGTCGTCGTCGTCAAGGGCGATCCGCTCGCCGACATCGATTCGCTGGCCGACCACGACAACATCCTGCTCGTCCTCAAGGAGGGCAAGACCGCCTCCAACCGTGGCGGATACGCAGTCTGATCAACCCTCGCCGGACACCTCGGCAAGAGCCGGTGACCTGTTGGTCACCGGCTCTTGCCGTATCCGATGGGGGCTCGTTCCGATTTGTTCGCCGACGATCGGAATGCTCCGGGGAATGGTTCGACGCTTTGTTCCGGTCATTCTCGGCGAATTCGACGAGAAACGAACACTGCCGAGCGGGCTACGCTCGGAACGGTGAGTGCCGTCGAGCGGGTCCGGGAATGGGAGTTGCCGTGGCAACTCGACGTCCGGGGCACGGTCGGCCATCTCCGGCGCGGCGCCGGTGACCCCACGTTCGTCTACGGCAACGACGGGTCGATCTGGCGCGCCGTGCAGACCCCCGACGGTCCCGGCACCGTGACTCTGCGCATCGACGGTTCGCGGGTGCTGGGACGCGCGTGGGGACCCGGCGGCGACTGGCTGCTCGAGCAGTTGCCGGACTTCCTCGGCGCGTCCGACGAGCCGGAGGCGATGGCGGTGCACGACGATGTGGTCGCCGGACTCGTCCGTCGGTCGGCGGGCCTGCGGATCGGCCGCACCGACCGGGTGTGGGAGGCGCTGGTACCGGCGATCCTCGAGCAGAAGGTGGTCGGGGCGGAGGCCTTCCGTGCGTGGCGGTACCTGGTGCGGCGCTTCGGCGAGCCTGCACCGGGCCCGGTACCCGGCACGATGCGTGTTCCGCCGCCGCGTGCCGCGTGGGCAGACATCCCCTCGTGGGAATGGCATCGCAGCGGCATCGAACCGGTGCGGATGCGCACGATCCGCGGGGCGACCGCTATGGACGTCGAACGTCACCACGATCGTCTCCGGCTCCTTCGGGGAGTGGGGCGGTGGACCGAGGCGGAGACGCGGGCCCGGGCCGTCGGTGACACCGATGCGGTGTCGGTCGGCGACTATCACATCCCGACGCTGGTGGGCCTGACCCTCATCGGTGAACCGGTCGACGACGCGGGCATGCTCGAACTACTGGAACCCTATGCCGGGCAGCGGCGTCGGATCATCAGGATGGTCGAGCTGCACGGCGTCCGGCGAGAACGGCGCGGACCGCGGATGACGGTGCGCGACTACCGGTCCTTCTGAACCGGAACGACAGTGCGAGACCACCGAGCGCGAAGATGACCAGCGCGACCGCGCCGCAGTAGAGCAGCCCGCCGGTGGGCCCCCACGGAGGCATGAAGGCGAGTTCCTGTCCGGTGCCGAAGGTTCCGTTGAGGAAGGGCATGTACTGCTGCAGCGTGTAACCGTCGGGCACCAGGCTGATCGCGTTCTCGATGACATACGTCCAACCGAGCAGTGCCACAACGGTTCCCGCCGGATGCCCGATGATCGCCGCGAGTCCGATGCCGATCCCGACCGCGAACACCGCGAAGACCGGCACCGTGACCAGGAAGCGGACACCCTCGGGCGAACCGATGTCGACGCCGCTGTACACCTTCGGGAAGAAGGTGGGCAGGCTCGCCATCACCAGCGCGACCAGGGCGGCGCTGCACAACGCGGCACCGACGCCGTAGGCGATCCACCGGGACACCAGGCCGGTCCAGCGGCGCGGGTAGAGGTGGCGGGTGAGTTCCCCCAGCGCGCCGCGCTCGGCGGTCGCCTGGGCGTAGGCCGCGACGACGGCCCAGATCATCACGGTGAAGGTGATGACCCAGTAAACCGAGTTGGTCGTGGTGACCGAGGTGACCTGGATGCTCCCCGAGATCGACGCGAACCGTTCGGCGACGGTGGCGACGCCGAGGGTGATGACGAGGGGAAGCAGGACCGCCCCCGGGATCAACCCGTAGAGCAGGATGCTGCGTGCACCGCCGACGCGGGTGAGTTCGGCGCGTGCGCCGCGTCCGATCTGTCCCGCGACGGCCGTGAGGGTGGCGGTCATGCGGTGACTCCTGCGGGGGTCTGACCACCGACTGTGGCGAGGTAGGCCTCCTCGAGATCGGCTGAAACACCGACGAATTCGGCCAGCGGCGCGTCGGCGGCGATACGGCCGGAGTTCAGCACGACGACGCGGTCGGCGGTGCGGGCCACCTCGTCGAGGTGGTGTGAGGCGATGAGCAGACGCCGGCCGTCGTCGGCGAGATCTCGGAGAAGCCCGCGTAGCCAACGGATGCCGTTGATGTCCAGGCCGTTGACCGGCTCGTCGAGGACGAGGGTGCGCGCATCGCCCAGGAGGGCGGAGGCGATTCCGAGCCGCTGACGCATGCCGAGGGAGTAGTCGACGACCCGGCGGCCGGCCACGTCGGTGAGTCCGACGAGGTCGAGGACCTCGGCGACTCGACCGGTCGGGATTCCGCCGGCCCGGGCCAGCCAGGTCAGGTGGCGCCGTGCGCTGTGGCCGGGGTGGGCGGCGTCGGTGCCCAGATGCATGCCGATCACCGTGGGTGGCGCATCGAGTTCGCTGAATCGCTTGCCGTCGATCAGGATTCGGCCCGCCGCAGGATGTATGACGCCGCAGATGGTCCGGAGCAGCGTCGTCTTGCCGGTGCCGTTGCGTCCGAGCAGATAGACCAGCTCACCGTCGTCGACGCGGGTGGTGATGTCGTCGAGAACGGCCTGCCCGCCCATTCGGACGGACAGGCCGCTGATGTCGAGCACGGCTACTAGGAGTTGCAGTAGATGTTCAGGCCGACGGTCTTGACGCCCTGGCACAGCGAGCTCGCCGCGAGCTTCCAGTTGCCGTCGAGCTTCTTGAACTCGATGGTCATGCGGATCGTGGGGCGTCCGGCCGAGCCGCTGTTGAGCGTGGCGGTGACGCTGTTGCCCTTCTGGACCAGCGGACCGGTCACCTCGTTCCAGCCGCGGGGCGCACGGAAGAGACCGAGCGAGTACACCGTCTTGGGGACGATCACGGCGTTCATCCCACCCTCCACGTTGGCGGCCTTGGCCTGGTCCGACGCCGGGGTCTCGACCAGGAACTCGACGATGTCGTTGAGATCGGCGAGCGTCGGGCGGTCGGTGGTGACCTTGAAGTTCGGCGGGAAGGTCTTGGCGGCCGAAGCACCGCCGGTCGCCGCGACGAGCCCGACGACGGCCACGAGCGTCGCGAGCAGCGTGATGGTCATCCTGCGGATGAGATGCATGACGAGAGTCCCTCCTGTTCGACGATGGTCGTTCGCCACCGCCTTTGGAGAAACTTAATCCTTCAAATTAATTAAGGCAAGCCTCACCTGAGTGGGGTCTCGAAGTGGTTTGCGGTGCGCCGCAACGGCGCCAGCCGCAGCACGATCTCGCAGTCGCCGCCTGCCGGGTCCGGGGCGACGGTGACGGCATATTGCGAACTGAGGGCGGGGGAGCTGGCGGCGAGTGCCTGCTCGATGACGCCGCGGGCGACTCCTCGGGCGACCTCGGGGTGCGTCCGGGCGATGTCCTGCAGCGGGCACGAGCAGAGTCGTAGTTCGTGAGAGCCGAACGCGCTCATGACGTTCGAGACCTGGAATCCCAGCGCGCCGAGAGTGTCCGAGGCGACGGTCACCGGGTCGGGCAGATCGGCGGTCGGCGCCGGGCGCGCATGCTCCTCGGCCCACAGGCGGCCGGCCTCGGCGCCGGCATGTTCACGAGCGGCCCGCGTGCTGCCCAACTGGCCCAGGAGATGGCCCAGCAGTGCGCCGGTGGGCGCCCGGCGGACGAGCTGATAGCCGACGCGGGGACGGCCGACGCCCGGCGTCGGAACGGTCGTGGTCTCGACCCGCCCCTCCTCGACCAGCTTGGCGAGGTGGAAACGGGCCGTGGTCACGTGCAGGTCGAGGCGCGTCGAGATCTCCCCGGCGACCATCGGTTCGACCGATTCGGACAGCAGGGCCATGATCTTGTCGCGCTGCTTGGTCGCCATGGCTGGTCCTCTCGATCTCGACGCGCCCCGCGTGCTTCAGCTCCCGGAGGGTTGCTCCCCAGTGGGATTCTCCAACACCACCAGTGTGACGACCGCATCGGTCCGTGCCACGAGCGCGTGGGGGATGTTGGCGTTCACGTGGATCGCCACGCCCGTCTCGAGGCGGGTGGTGGATTCCTCGACGGTGAAGTCGATCTCGCCGGTCTGGCCGATGACCAGGATCGGGCGGCCGGCGCAATGGTCGGGCATCGTCTGACCGGCCAGGAACGACAGGCGGATGACGTTGCCGCCGTCGTTGCGGGCGAGAACGGAGATGTCGGGACGATCGCCTGCCTTGCCGGTGTTGTCGGCGAGGCCGGTGATCACGGTAGAGTCGCTCATCTCGCGGTCTCCGGCTTGGTGGCGATGACTTCGATGGCGGCCATGTGCGACTTGTACTTGGTGAACGTCGCACGCATGGCGAGGACGCGCTTGCGTGCATCGCCGTCGCGGATCACGTTGCCGACGAACTTCAATGCCCCGACGAGTCCCTCGTCGGCGATCACGCGACGCGGCTCGAGCAGTGCCATCTTGGCGAACTTGACCGTCGTGACCTCGAAGCCGGCGTCGGTCAGCAGCTTGCGCCACTCGGCTTCGGTCAGCGGACGGGCGTTGACCTTGATCGATCGCGCCAGCGACTTGCGGATCTCGGTCTTCTCCTCGTCCGGAAGGGTGTCGGGATTGATCGCGAGCTCATGGATCGCGTACCGGCCGCCGGGGCGCAGCACACGGAACGCCTCCTCGACGATCTTGGCCTTGTTGCGGTCGGACTGCATCGTCAGCATCGCCTCGCCGACGGCGACGTCGGTACTCGAGTCATCGAGTCCGGTGGCCGACGCGTCACCTGCGACGACCCGGCCGCGCTCACCGATGACGCCCTTGGTGAGGACGACGGCGTCCGGATCGTCGTCGACGCCGACGTAGCTCTTCGGCGATCGCTCGAGGATCGCGGTGGCCGTCTTGCCCAGGCCCGGTGCGATCTCGAGGACATCGGAGCCGCTGATGCGGGCGTCGTCGAGCAGGCTCTCGGTGAGCTCGAGTCCGCCCGGACGCAGGACGCGTTTGCCGAGTCGGGCGAGGAGCCAGTGGCCCGGCATGTCCTCGGTCTTGCGCTGGCCGAACGGCAGCTGATCCCCGGACGTGGTTTCGTTAGTCATACCTAACCTCCCTATTTCGAGGAGGACTTTACTGCAAATCCCCGGCAGTGCTCACCGGCCCCGGTTTCACGCCCAGGACGTACTGTCCGTGACCGGTGATCGTCTGCTCGACGTTGGCCGCGCCCGCGGCGCGCAGGCGGTCGGTGATGGAGTGCTCGTCGAAGATACGAAAGCCGGTCAGTCCGACGACCCGCTGGACGCCGGGCAGTGATGTCACCTCGGTCGTGACGGAGGTGAAGATGACGATCTCGCCGCCTGGTCTGGTGACCCGCACCAGCTCGTCGACGACGGGGAGTGGATCGGGGATGAGGTACAGAGCTGCCAGGCAGGTCACGACGTCGAAGGTGTTGTCGTCGAACGGGATCGCGTGGGCGTCGGCGCGGAGGAAGGCGGCGCGCTCGACGACGTTGGTGCGGGCCGCACGGGCCAGCATCGGGGCGGAGAAGTCGATCCCGATGCAGCGTCCGTCGCCGGTCAGTCCTTCCGCGATGAGACGCGTGTAATTGCCTGGGCCACAGGCAACGTCGAGGACGAGTCGGTCACCGGGGCGGGACAGGTAGGCGCGGAGTGCGCGGTCGTAGTCCTCGGTGGCACGCCCACCGAGACTGAACAACCTCGTGAACGTCGGCCGCCAGAGGTTCTCGTAGATCTCGGCGAACGCGGCGTTGCGCATCAGGCGCTGGCTGATCGACTCCATCACTCATCCGTCGTCAGGTGTGGTGGTCGCGCTGGATGCGCAGCGTGTGGATCGTCGTGGCCAGGCTGTCGTATTGGCCGACGAGCAAGGTGAACTCGATCAGCCGGCGATCGTCGAGATGCCGTGACAGTGCGGCCCAGGCGATGTCGGAGACGTCCTTGCTCTCGACCAGTTCGTCGACCGCGCGGAGGATGGCCCGCTCACGGTCGCCCCATCCGGCGTCGGGACCTTCGAGGATGCGCTCGAACTCGGCGTCACCGATGCCCGCCCGGCGTCCCAGTCGTCGGTGATGATCGAGCTCGTACTCACAACCGCGGAGATGTGCGACCCGGATGATGATCATCTCGGAGTCCTTGCGCGGCAACGTCCCGAAGGGCATCAGCCGGCCGCTGTAGTGCAGCCAGCCGCGGAACAGTCCCTTCGTCCGGCCGAGCGTGGAGAAGATGTGTGCGTCGTCGACGCCGATGACGCGCGCGGCTCCACGCGCGAAGGCGAAATTGAAGGGTCCGAGATCTCGGAGACCACCCGGTGAGACTCGCGGTGCGCTCATGGGGCCACGGTAGACTACGGCCACTATGACTAACAGCACACGAACGTTCACAAGTGTCGAGGAGCTCAAGGCGGCGATCGGCGAAGACCTCGGATCGGGCGAGTGGCTGGAGATCACGCAGGAGCGGATCGATGCATTCGCCGACGCCACCGGTGACCACCAGTGGATCCACACCGATCCCGAACGCGCGAAGTCGGGTCCGTTCGGTACCACGATCGCGCATGGCTACCTCACCGTGTCGCTGCTACCGATGCTCGCCGGCCAGATCTTCACCATCGAGGGCCCCAAGCTCTTCCTCAATTACGGCATGAACAAGCTGCGCTTCCCGAACCCGGTGAAGGTGGGCGCGCGTATCCGCTCCAACGCGGTGATCACCTCGATCGAGGAGACCCCCAAGGGCGTCAACATGGTCGTGACCAACACGGTCGAGATCGAGGGCGAGTCCAAGCCTGCATGCGTCGCCGAGAACCTGCGCGTCCTCGTCTACTGATCCACCCCTGACCGTCTCGCGGCGCTCGGCCTCAACCGGCCGGGCGCCGCGTGCATTCGTTCGGGGCCGGGCGGCCGGCCAGTCGGTTGTTCAGCCAGTCGAGCGCGACCGGGAATCCGAGGAGGGCGCCGGTCAGGTGTTCACCGAAGATCTCCCGGTAGGCGGCGGTGGCGCCGTAGCCGCACTGCTGTCGGTAGAGCGCGCGTGCGCCCGCCGCGGGAATCCACCACTCGTGGGTGCCGTGGTAGATCAGCAAGGGCACCAACGACTTCCGGTCCGCCATCGCGGTGAGCCGATAGATGCGTTCGGCGACAGGCGAGTGGAACGGGTCCGGGTCGCTCGACATCAGCTGCATCGGCATGAAGGTCCCGCCGCCCAGTGCCTCGGGGATGACGCAGACGTTCTTCAGCGGTGAGGTGGCCAGCCATCGCGCGGGGCGGTTGGCCAGCGCGAGGATCTCGGTGCGTTCGCGGGCGATGCCGAAGGTCGCCGCGTGGAACAGCCCGGTGGCCAGGTTCGCGTTCATGCTCCCGACCAGCATGCGGAAGTCCGCGGGAACCCCGCCGAGTGCGGCGCCGACGATCCGGTCGGACAGTTCGGGGGCGTAGTCGCCGGCCAGGTTCGACGCCCCGTGCGTCGCGATTGCACCTCCCGAGTAGCCCGCCAGGGCGATGCGACTGTGCCGCAACGTTTCCGGGCGTACGGTCAGGCCGGCGCGGATGGCGTCGAGGATGACATGCCCGGCCACCACGGGTTCGGCGTACGCCATCCGCGGCCCCTGATGGTCGGGGACGAGGACTGCATGGCCGTCGTTCAGGGCGAGCTGGGTGGCGGGCGGGATCAGGTCGGTGGGGTTCGTCGCGATCGAGAAGCCGTGCGCCAGCGTGTATCCGGGGGTGCAGGCGGCGCCGAGCGAGTCGATGGGGAGATTGTTGACCAGCAGGGGGCGGGGTCCGCGGGCGGGACGGTTCGGGATCAGCAGTGTCGCGGTGCCGAAGATCGGGGCGCCGGTCGCATCGGTGGTGGCGAACTTGATCAGGGTGGCCGACCGGAGGGGGACGGTGACGACCGGACCCGCGGTGGCCCTGACGTCGCGGACCGCGATGACCCGACCCGGTCGCATCGTCGACAGGTCCGCAGGCCAACGGTCGAACAACGGATCACCGGTGGGCGAGGGCAACAGCGCCTCCCGCAACTCCAGTGTGCGGTGGTCGAATCCGGCGGCCCGTGCCCGCGGCGGGATGTCTCGCAGTCGCGGGACCGGCGGCGGTGGCACGGCCGCGTCGACGGCCTCGGCGACCGGCGGCGGGACGGGCATCATGTTCGGCGGTTCACCGGGAGCGGACCCCGGCGCCACCGCGCACCAGACAACCACGAGTCCGGTGGCGATCCCCGAGATCAGCGTCCGGCGACCGGTCCGGTGTCGTCGACCGTTCGCGGTTGTCGCCATCGGGTGCCTCCGCAGCGTGTGAGTGCCTCGTCGCCTCACTGCGGTCGACACTAGGACAAGCGACCAGGTGTCGATGTCCGGCGCCCCGATGGTCGTTTCTTCGAGATCGAACCGTGATCCGAATTGGGCCGGACGATGGATTCTCCGGCGATGATCGGGGTGTGTCCTGCCGATGCCCGTGAGGCCGTTTAGCATGACGGAATCCGGACCGGAGGAGCGAGTCGGGCTGACCACTGGGGGTGAGCTCACCCGGAATCGCCCGCATGACAGGAGTGTTGGCGATGCATTCGATGGGCAGGTGGCGACCCCTGACGCTGCGCGCGACGGTGGTCGTCGGCGTCGCCGCGGCCGTGCTGGTCTCCGGTCTCGGGGGGATCGGGTCGAACCCCGTGGCAAGTGCCGAGCCCCCGAACCTGACCGCCATCCCGCCGAACATCCCGGGCGAGATCGATGCGGTCGTGCCGCCGCCCCCGGTCAAGAAGCTCGAGCGCATCCCGCAGAGGTCGAGGATCGAGGGTGGTTCTCGCGAGCTCCAGGAACTGCGTGAGGCCGTCATGCCGTCGCCGGTGGGTGACCGGTTCTTCGATCACTGGCCCGCCGACCTCGCCGGACGCAAGCCCGGCGACCTGATCGCGACCCGGGACGTGACGCCGGTGGCCGGCTTCCTCGTCACGGTGCCCCTGCGTTCGGCGAGGCAGGTCAAGTTCCGCACCACCGATGCCACCGGCGGACCGCTGTTCGGCACCGCGACCCTGTTCGTCCCGCGCAAGCAGTGGACGGGCCCGGGACCGCGGCCGGTCGTCATCAACAACACACCGATCGTCGCACTGGGAACCACCTGCACGCCGGGCTACACGTTCTCCCACGGCTACAACGACGACACCAACAGCACCGACCTGTTCCCGCCGTTGACGCAGCTGGCGCTCGACCGCGGATACGCGGTGATCGTGCCCGACCACACCGGCGCCCGAATGGCCTACGCCGAACCGTATGTGGGCGCCCATGTCGTCCTCGATTCCGTCCGGGCGTCCGCGAAACTGGACCCGAAGGAGTTCGGCCGGGGACCGATCGTCATGAACGGATACTCCGGTGGCGCCATCGCGACCAACGCGGCGTCGAGACTCGCCTCGTCGTATGCACCCGATCAGGCCGGGCGGTTCGTCGGCGCGGCCATCGGTGGAGTGCCGGCGGACTATCGGGCCCTGGCCGGCGCGATGAACGCCAACCTGGCCTCCGGGGTCTACCACTCCGCGATGCTGGGTGTGGCCCGGGAGCGTCCCGAGATCCTGGAGATGTCCAACCATGCCGCCCGTTGGCTCGCGACGTCGCCCCTGCGCGATCTGTGCACGGGTGACATGGGCATACTCGGCGTCTCCCACGTGCCCACGCAATTGCTCTCGGCTGACCCGGACCCGTTCCATTCGCCGGTCGCCGAACACATCTTCGACGTCACCTCGATGTCGGGGATGAAGGCGACGATGCCGCTGCTGATCTACCACGGGACCTACGAATGGTGGATTCCCGCATCCCAGGCGCGGGCCCTGTTCGCCGAACAGTGCAAGCTCGGTGCGACCGCGATCTACCGGGAGTACCCGGCCGAGCACATCACCGCGGTGTTCACCTCGTTCGGTGACGTGGCGACCTGGCTCGACCGTCGACTCCAGGGAATCCCTGCCCCGAACGAGTGTCGCTGAGCATCAACGATTCTCGGTGATCGCCATGTACGGCGACACCGTGGAGGAGTGCTCGTTGACGCGCAGGGTCGCGCCCAGTGCCGGGAACGCACGCTGTGCGCAGTTGGTGCGCTCGCAGACCCGGCAACCCGCACCGATCGGGGTCACGTGCGCCTGCGGGCCGATCTCGAGGCCGTCGGAGTAGATCACCCGGCCGGCATGGCGGAGCTCGCATCCCATGCCGATGGCGAAGGTCTTGCCGGGTTGCCCGTAGCGCGCCGCACGTCGTTCGACGGTCCGCGCGACCCAGAAGTAGTTGCGGCCGTCGGGCATCTCGGCGATTTGGGTGAGGATCTTGCCCGGCGAGGCGAACGTCTCGTAGACGTTCCACAGCGGGCAGGTGCCGCCGCTGGAGGAGAAGTGGAAACCGGTGGCGGACTGGCGTTTCGACATGTTCCCGGCGCGGTCGACGCGAACGAACGACCAGGGGATGCCCCGCAGGTTGGGGCGCTGCAGTGTCGAGAGCCGGTGGCAGATCGTCTCGTAGGACACCGCGTAGAACGCAGACAGTCGCTCGATGTCGTAGCGGAAATCCTCAGCGGCGCCGTGGAACTGGCTGTACGGGAGGACGACCGCCGCCGCGAAGTAGTTCGCCAGTCCGAGCAGCGCCAGCGACCGGGCGTCCTCGCTGGTGAAGTTGCCCTGGTCGACGAGTTCGTCGAGCAGGTCGTGGTACTCGAGGTAGCAGAGCTCGCTGGCGAGCTTGAAGGTCCGCTGTCCGGCGGAGAGCGCGGCGGAGAACTCGAGCCTGCGCTCCTCGGCGTTCAGGCGGTGGAGGGTGTAGTCGCCGAGGTCGACGCGACGCACGATGCTGATGCCGTGCACGTTCTCGATGCGGTTCATGATCTCGCGGCGGATGTCCGCCGAGTGCATACGCATCCGGTTCGTCATCTCCTCGGCGGCGATGTCGAGCTCATGGATGTAGTTGCGGCGCTGGTAGAAGTAGTCGCGCACTTCTTCGTGCGGCGCGCTGATCGTGCCGCGCATGCTGCGGTCGCCGCGTTCGTCGGTGGCCGCGGCGAGCTGATCGGTCGCGATCCGGTAGCGCCGGTGCAGGTTGACCATCGCCTGCGCGATCTCCGGATGTGCCGCGACCATCGTGCTGATCTGCGAGGCGTCGTGCGCGCCCGGCGCGGCCTCGATGTCGTCGTCGAGCAGCACCTCACGCAGTTCGGCGACGAGTCGGAGATCGTCCTGGGAGTCGAAGAACCCGGCGTCGACGCCGAACGCCTCGGTGATCTTGCGCAACACCGAGGGTGTCAGCGGTCGGGCGTCGTGCTCGATCTGGTTGAGGTACGACGCGGAGATCGACAGCGTCTGTGCAAGGGCCACCTGCGACAGTCCGCGTTCGGAGCGCAACTGGCGCAGCCGGGATCCGACGTAGGTCCTGCTCACTTGCCACCTCCAGAACAGGTGATGCCGGATCGATGATCCTCTACAGGGTACGGTGACCGCGTGCGCTCACCCGACGGCCGACTCCGCACCCCGATGCGGGTGACGGTCGGGGCGTTCGCGCTGGTGACCGGGATGATCGCGGTCACCGGGTGCTCGACCGGGTCCGCCGAGGCGCCTGCCCCGCGCACCCCGGCCGACCTGTTGCTCCCGGCATCCGACCTGCCTCCGGGATTCACCGCCGAGACGCTCTCCATCGACGACCTGGTCGCGGGGAACCGCGCCGGCATCGACGCCGCGCGCACCACCCGCGTCGCCCCCGAGTACTGCGCCCCCACGGCCGACGCGGACCTCAACGGGGAGCTGACCGCGGACAACTCAGCGGTGCTCGCCGCTCGAGGTGGCAGCGGGGTGCTCGTCGAACTGGTCACCAAGGCGCGACGCGACATCGACGCCGACCGACTCGCCACCACTGGGCGCTGTGCGCGCACCACCACCGAGATCACCACCGGCAACCTCGCCGGCAGTCGTGTGGTCACCGAGTACACCGAGATCCCGCCACCGGAGGTCGACGGCGGCCCCGGGGCCGGCGAGCAGATGCTGCTGACGCGGTCCGAGGTCACCACGACGCTGCCCGACGGTGGTGTGCGACGCCAGATCGGCTTCGCCGGATACGCCGCCGTGGACCGTCCGTCGTCCGGTCCGGTCACCGTCCAGTTGACGGTGTCGGGAGCTGCGACCCCGGCCGCTGATCCACCTCCCGAACCGACCGAACCGGTCGACTCCGCGGCCTTCGCGGAACTCTTCGACGCGGCCGTCGGTCGGGTCACCGCTCCCTGATCCGGTACTCGAGCGGACCCGACCGACCGCCTACTCGGTGTGAGTGTCGTCACTATGTGCTCCGTCTCCGCCAGGCGAGGTACCCGGAAATTCGCGCGCCGCTGCGCAGAAGTGTGCTGTACTCGGCAGTAGGAAATCCCAGTACGCGCGTACTTTTTACGATGAACGACCCCAGTCTTCACACGTGAAGATTTGCAAACTTTGCAAAGCGTCGTCAAAAAATAGCCCGGATTTACAGTCGTCGAGGGTTGGACCTGCAGGTTTGTCCTGTGGCACTCTTGCTTCAGGCACCACAGACGAAAGCCCAAGGGTTCGCAAAGTTCGGCCGACACCGATGCCGGACACGCGAGTACGACGCTCTCGGGAACGAGTCGGATGTCTGTCAGCACTCCAGGCCTCGGCGGCGCGCCGGGCCGGTCGTCCCGATCCGACCCGGTCGAGACGAGCAGGACAACGAAAGCGAAGCAGCCAATGAGCAACGTCGGAAAGCCCCGCACCGCCGCGGAAATCCAGCAGGACTGGGACACCAACCCCCGCTGGAAGGGCATCAAGCGCGACTACACCGCCGAGCAGGTAGCTCAGCTCCAGGGTTCGGTCGTCGAGGAGCACACCCTCGCCCGCCGTGGCGCCGAGATCCTGTGGGAGGGCGTGACCAAGGGTGACGGCTCCTACATCAACGCTCTGGGCGCCCTCACCGGTAACCAGGCCGTGCAGCAGGTCCGCGCCGGCCTGAAGGCCGTGTACCTGTCGGGTTGGCAGGTCGCCGGTGACGCCAACCTGTCCGGCCACACCTACCCCGACCAGTCGCTGTACCCGGCGAACTCGGTTCCGAACGTCGTTCGTCGTATCAACAACGCGCTGCTCCGCGCCGACGAGATCGCCCGCGTCGAGGGTGACGACTCGGTCGACAACTGGCTCGTCCCGATCGTCGCCGACGGTGAGGCCGGCTTCGGTGGCGCCCTCAACGTCTACGAGCTGCAGAAGGCCATGATCGCCGCTGGTGCCGCCGGTACCCACTGGGAGGATCAGCTCGCCTCGGAGAAGAAGTGTGGCCACCTCGGTGGCAAGGTGCTGATCCCGACCCAGCAGCACATCCGCACCCTGAACTCGGCTCGCCTGGCCGCCGACGTCGCCGGTGTCCCCACCGTCGTCATCGCGCGTACCGACGCCGAGGCCGCGACCCTCATCACCTCCGATGTGGACGACCGCGACAAGCAGTTCATCACCGGTGAGCGCACCGCAGAGGGCTACTACCACGTGAAGAACGGCATCGAGCCGTGCATCGAGCGTGCGAAGTCCTACGCTCCCTACGCCGACATGATCTGGATGGAGACCGGTACCCCGGATCTCGAGCTGGCTCGCAAGTTCGCCGAGTCGGTCAAGGCCGAGTTCCCGGACCAGCTGCTGTCCTACAACTGCAGCCCGTCGTTCAACTGGAGCAAGCACCTCGACGACAGCACCATCGCCAAGTTCCAGAACGAGCTGGGCGCCATGGGCTTCACCTTCCAGTTCATCACCCTGGCCGGCTTCCACTCGCTCAACTACGGCATGTTCGACCTTGCCTACGGTTACGCCCGCGAGCAGATGACCGCCTTCGTCGACCTACAGAACCGCGAGTTCAAGGCAGCCGACGAGCGTGGCTTCACCGCCGTCAAGCACCAGCGTGAGGTCGGCGCCGGCTACTTCGACAGCATCGCCACCACCGTCGACCCGAACACCTCGACCGCAGCTCTCAAGGGCTCGACCGAAGAGGGCCAGTTCCACTAGGAACCGACATCGGTCGCACCACGGTGTGACTTCGATCAGTGGCTGACAGATGACCCGGGGTGAGCAGGTCTCCCGACCCGCTCACCCCGGGCTCGTCATACCCACACCTTTCCGGTGCCGCGCGTTTTCAGGAGCCGACCATGCCAACGAGCCGAACCCCGGAGGTCCATCGGACCGCCGAGAAGACCTGCCGAGTCGGCGTCGTGGGAGCCGGACAGATGGGTGCCGGGATCGCCGAGGTGTGCGCCCGGGCCCAGGCCGACGTCCTGGTCTACGAATCGACCAGGGATCTTCTGTCGGCGGGACGCACCCGCATCCTCAGTTCACTCGACCGCGGCGTGTCGAGTGGCAAACTCACCGAGCGCGAACGCGATCAGGCGGCCGACCGCCTCTCGTTCACCTCCGATCTCAACGACTTCGCCGACCGGCAGCTCGTCTGTGAGGCCGTCGTCGAGGACGAGGCCGTCAAGACCGCGATCTTCGCCGACCTCGACAAGATCGTCGACGATCCGCACGCCGTCCTCGCGTCGAACACCTCCTCCATCGCGATCATGAAGCTGGCCGTGGCGACTCAGAACGCCGGCCGCGTGATCGGTCTCCACTTCTTCAATCCCGTACCCGTGCTCCCTCTGGTCGAGCTCGTCACCACCCCGGTGACCGCTCCCGAGGTGACCGCTCGGGCAGAGACGTTCGCGCATGACGTTCTGGGCAAACAGGTGATCCGTTCCGCCGACCGCTCGGGTTTCGTCGTCAACGCCCTGCTCGTCCCCTATCTGCTCTCCGCGATCCGCATGGTGGAGAGCGGTTTCTCGACGGTCGAGGACATCGACAAGGCCATGATGCTCGGTTGCGCCCATCCGATGGGGCCGCTGAAACTCGCCGACCTGGTGGGACTGGACACCGTCAAGGCCATCGCCGACAAGATGGTCGAGGAGTTCGACGAGCCGCTCTACGCGCCGCCCCCGTTGCTGGTGCAGATGGTCACGTCGGGTCGCCTCGGCAAGAAGGCCGGGCGCGGCTTCTACGAGTACGAGCGAGTTCTCGCCGGCAAGAGGTGAGCTGGGCCACAGGTGTTAGCAGAATGCTTGCATTTGCTAGCACGGCGTGGATACTGGACTACGGAAACACCAATACCGATGGCGCCGCGGTTCCCTAATCTCGCGCGGTGACGAGCTGGAAGATCATGGCGGCTTGCGACATCGCGTCGAACCGACGACAAACCGACATGCGCCCGGCGATGATGCCGAGATCAGCGAGACCGCATGTGCTGCAGCGCGATTGGTGCCAACAGAAGGAGTCACCAGTGACCACCACCCGTAATTACGCCCCGCTCTACGCCGCAGTCGGCGCCGGCGACTACGCCTTCGCGCAGGTCACCGAGAAGCTCACCGAGCTCCGTGAGCGCACCGAGGCCGCCGCCGAGACCGCTCAGACGCGTCTCGAGGCTCGCTACACCGAGACCAAGGCCCTCATCACCGAGCTGCCCGAGACGGCCAAGACCCGCATCGAGACGCTCTCCGAGGAAGTTCCGTCCGAGATCGACGAACTCCGCGGCAAGCTCACCGCCGACGAGCTCAAGAAGCTCGCCGACCCGTATGTCGAGAAGGCCACCGACTTCTACAACACGCTCGCCGAGCGTGGCGAGGCCACCCTCGAGCGCCTGCGCAAGAAGCCGGTCGTCCAGGAGAACCTGACCCGGGTGGAGAAGGTCTACAACGACGCTGTCGACCTGACCGAAGACGCACTCGGTGTCGTGTCCTCGCAGACCCGCCTCGTCGGTGAGCGCGCCGCCAAGCTGGCCGGTCGCGTGAGCGAAGAGGTCGAGGACGTCGCCGTTGCCATCGAGGAGATCGGCGGCGACATCAAGGAGCAGGCCGACGACGCGGCCAAGGAGATCGACGGCGCCGCAGGCACTGTCGAGGCCAAGACCCGCACCGCCGAGGCATCGCCGGCCAAGAAGGTCGCCGAGGCCAAGGACGAGCCGGTTCCCGCCGTGAAGAAGGCTCCGGCCAAGAAGTCGCCCGCCAAGAAGGCTCCGGCCAAGAAGGCGACCACCGCGAAGTAAGCACTCGCGCAAGTCGATACGACGCCCCCGCTACCCGGCGGGGGCGTCGTTGTGTTCTTGCTCAGGTGGCTCCTTCGCGCTTATCCGATTCCCTCCCGCGGGTGCCAGCCGATAAGCGCGAAGGAATCGGTCCCGCCACAGAGAAACCGTCACGCGGGAATGGGCCTCGACGGCACCAGATTCAGCTTCTCGAGCCAGGGTCGCAACAGCCCCACGACGGCGCCCTTCTCGAGATCCGTCCACGTCCATCTGACGACGATGGCGCCGAGAGCGCGCAGGTCATCCTCACGGCGCTTCTCCTGCATCACACAGTCTTCGATGGTGGTCCCCGGTTTGCGCAGACGCCCGTACTTGACCATTCCGTCGAACTCGCCGATGAGCCGCTCGTCCCAGTCGAAGTCGGAATAGTAGGTGCCGCGGCGTCCGCGGAACTCGTGCTGGAGTCGCGGTATCGGCAGACCCGCTTCGATCATCTGTGCGCGACTCCAGGATTCGGCCACGGTCTCGGCCAGGGGATCGCCGAGCTTCAATGCCCGCCGCGCAACGCGCACACCGCGGCGTCGACGATCCGCCAGGATCTGTGCGATCTTCTCGGGGCTCGCATCGGATCGTAGTGCCTGATCGAACGCGGCCAGTGCCTGTGCGAAGGTACCGCTCGTCGCGACGTCGACCGCAGTGCGTTCGAGGGTCGTCACCAGAATGCCGTCGACCTCGACGATGTCGTCCTCGCCGGCCGGAGCCGCGTGGACGTGGCGATGCCCTTGTATCGAGCCACCCGACTTCTTTCCGCTCACCACATGTACGTACTCGATGTCCGGTTTGAGGAGCGGCAGACCGTGGACGGCGGCAGCCGACGCATGACTCAGCGGCATCGTCTGCGTATCGGCATCGCCGACGGTCGCGACCGCGATCGCTTTGAGCCGGTGCAGCCGTTGGGCACCCTCATGCCCGTCGAACTGCGCCGACGCCGGTACGAACACGCCCGGGACGAGACGTATGAGATCGCGGCGGCGGACGGCGGCCGCGAGCTCGTTGTCGGAGATAGCGGCGTCGAGCGCGGCGGCCCTCCTGAGGAGACCGTACTGATCGAGTGGATAGACCATCACCCTTCTTTGACGCACTGGAGCGCCTCTAGGCTCCCGTCGATTTCATCGCCTTCCCGCGTGAGCCTTTCCGTCCCGCGGGACGCCTTCCCTTCCGCTTATCGGCTAGCGCCCGCGGGAGCGAATTCATCAGGCGGGAGGGAAAGAGCTCAGCGGGAGGGGGAGCGGATCGTCAGGACCGCGAGGGCGCCGTCGTCGGAGCGGTAGGTGTGGGAGACGTCGGAGATCCACTCGATGGACTCGCCGGGGCCGGCAGAGCGCTCCTCGCCGACGCGTCCGGCGACGAGATGTCCACTGGCGACGAGGATGTGCTCGACGACGCCGGGGCCGTGGGCGGGGGATTCGCGGACGCCACCGGGTGTGACGTGCAGCCAGAACACCTCGGTGGTGGTGCCGTCGGCGTGATGCTCGACGTGGAGGAGTCGGGCGGCGAGGTGTGGGCTCGTACCCTCGACCCCGGTCTCCTCGCCGAGTAGCGCGGTGAGCGGCACGCCGAGCGGTCCGGCCACCGCGTAGAGGGTGTCGAGTGTCGGATTGCGCTGTCCGGCTTCGAGTTCCGACAGCGATCCCTTGCCGATGCCGGCTTCGCGGGCCAGCGCGGACAGGCTCATGCCGCGCTGCTCGCGCAACGTCGAGATCCGGGTGCCGACCATGCGTCGACGCTCGTCGCCTGCCGTCATCCCGGTCGGCCTTCCATGGTCGGTGGTGTTCTGTTTACGGAACGATACCGCTATGCTCGCCCCATGACCAGTACCGCGCCGTCGACTCGTACCGAGCCGGTCATCGCCGGTGTCGTGACCTCGCTGGTCGGATTCACCTCGTCGTTCGTGGTGGTGGTCACCGGTCTGCGTGCTGTCGGCGCGACGCCGGTGCAGGCGGCCTCCGGTCTGCTCGTGCTGACCGTGATGTTCGCGGCCGGGACGATCCTGCTGTCCTGGCGGACCCGGCGGCCGGTCACCCTCGCGTGGTCGACGCCGGGCGCGGCGCTTCTCGCCTCGATGGCCGCCTCCTATGAGGGCAGCTGGTCATCGGCGGTGGGTGCGTTCCTGATCGTCGGTCTACTGGTCCTGGCAACGGGATTGGTGCCGGCGCTCGGCGATCTGATCGGGCGGATCCCGACGCCGCTCGCCCAGGCGATGCTCGCCGGTGTACTCCTCACGCTGTGTCTCGCGCCCATGCAGTCGCTCGGGGATCAACCCTGGTCGACGATCCCGATCCTCGTGGTGTGGTTGCTCGCGATGCGCTGGCTGCCGCGGTGGGCGCTCCCGCTGGCATTGGTGACCGCATTGATCGTGATCGGCGTGAACCTCGCCGTCGACGGCTACGACGGGTGGGCAGCCGAGACGTGGTGGCCGCGGTTGGCCTGGACCACCCCGACCTTCGACGCCGCCGCCGTCATCGGCATCGCGATCCCGCTCTACATCGTCACGATGGCCTCGCAGAACGTGCCCGGCGTCGCCGTGCTCAAGTCCTTCGGTTACGAAACGCCCTGGCGCCCGGCGATGTTCGTGACCGGCGCAGGGACGGTCATCGGCGCACCGTTCGGCGGGCACGCGATCAACCTGGCCGCGCTGTCGGCCGCGCTCGCCGCGGGGCCCGAAGCGGGTTCCGATCGCTCACGACGCTGGATCGCCGGAGTCGCCACCGGGTCGACGAGCCTCGTCCTCGCAGCGCTGTCCGGCGCGCTGGTGGTCATCACCGCCATCTCGCCGGAGGGATTGCTGGAAGCAGTTGCCGGACTGGCACTTCTCGCGACCTTCGTGGCAGCGATCATGGGCGCGTTCGAACAGGTCGAGTTCCGGATACCGGCCGCGCTCACGTTCGTCACGGCCGCATCGGGTGTGACCTTCGCCGGGATCGGCGGCGCATTCTGGGCGCTCGTCGTGGGCCTGGTGTCGTGGGGAGTGCTGCGGCTGGGTGGTTTCGATACGGCTCGTCGCTAACGCTCCTCACCTACTCAACCACCAGTTCCGGCTCGTCGCCGGCGCTCCTCACCTACTCAACCACCAGTTCCGGCTCGTCGCCGGCGCTCCTCACCTACTCAACCACCAGTTCCGGCTCGTCGCCAGCGCTCCTCACCTACTCAACCACCAGTTCCGGCTCGTCGCCGGCGCTCCTCACCTACTCAACCGGCAGTTCCGGCTCGTCGCTAGCGCTCCTCGCCTACTCAACCACCAGTTCCGGCTCGTCGCCGGCGCTCCTCACCTACTCAACCACCAGTTTCGATGGCCGAGTAGCGCCGACCGAGCGTAGCGAGGGCGCCGCGTATCGAGGTCAGTCGCTCGCGGCGAGCCGCTTCTTCTCGGCCTCGACGTCGAAATCGGCTTCCGGCCAATCGAGTTCGAGGCCGGCGAGGGTGGTGGTGAGCAATTCGCAGACGGCGAGCCGGGCAAACCATTTCCGGTTGGCGGGGATCACGAACCAGGGGGCCGAGTCCTTGTCGGTCAGCTCGAAGATGTCCTGGTACGCCTCGAGGTAAGCGTCCCAGTGGGCGCGCTCGTCGATGTCGCCCGGGTTGTACTTCCAGTACTTGTCCGGACGGTCGAGACGTTCGGCGAGACGCGCCTTCTGCTCGTCCTTCGACACCACCAGGCAGCACTTGATGATCGTGGTGCCGCCGGCGACCAGTTCGGATTCGAACTGGTTGATGATGTCGTAGCGCTTCTCCCACTCCGCCTTCGGGACGAGGTTGTGCACCCGAACGGGCAGGACATCTTCGTAGTGCGACCGGTCGAAGATCCCGATCCGTCCCGCGGGTGGGAGGGCCTTGTGGATGCGCCACAGGAAGTCGTGCTGCAGTTCCTCAGGGGTCGGTTTGCCGAAGCCCTTGATGCTCAACCCCTGTGGGTCGACGAGACCACCCACGTGCCGGACGATGCCGCCCTTGCCGGCCGTGTCCATACCCTGCAGAACCAGCAGAACCGAGCGGTGGTCACCGGAGCGACCGTTGGCGTACAACAGCTCCTGGAGGTCGGCAAGATCCTGTCCGCGAGAGGCGAGGAGCTCGGAGCCGGACTCCTTGTCGCCGTCGAATCCCGGCGTCGACTCGGGGTCGAAGGAGGCGACCGGTCCGACCGCGCTCGCGCGCAGGGCCTCGGCGGCGGGAGTGAACCAGCCTTTGCTCATGACACGTCCTCTCGCGACTCTGCTCGATCGACGACATCCGGGTCGGTGTGCGGCGGGAACAGCGGCCCGCCGCCGAATGCGCTGCGATGCGAATCCGGTGGTGTGCCATCGTTGTTGACGATCCCGTAGCGGGCGCCCAGTTCGGCGGTGACGAGGGTGTGGCCGTTGTGCGCGGCGAGGTCGGGGTCCTGCGCGAGGCGGGAGATCACGCGACCCACGAATTCCGGATCCTCGGCTCGCTGCAGCGAGAAACCGGCGAACTCGTCGATCCCCAGCGACAGCAGCAGCTCGGTGCGGATCAGGCCCAGCCACAACGAGATCGCGCTGACCCCGGTGCCTTTCAGCTCGACGGCCATGTCCGCGGCCATCTTGTCCAGCGCGGCCTTGCTCATCCCGTACAGCACCGAATGCAGGTGGCCGCGGGAACCGAACGACGAGATGTTCGTGATCAGCCCCCGTCCGGCCTCGGTCATCATTCGGGCCGCGTATACCGACGCGACGTAGTGCGCGCGCAGACCCACGCCGATCAGGGTGTCCCAGTCGTCGACCGGGCGCTTCCAGAACGGGTCCGAGAACCCGCCGAAGCCCTTCGGCGCCGCCCACGCGTTGTTGACGAGGAGGTCGAGTTGCCCACCGGAGGAGGCGATCTCGACGAACACCGCGGCCACCGCGGCATCGTCGGTGTGGTCACACGCGAGGGCGATGGCCCCGTCGGGTCCGGTGCCGTGGCGTGAGGTGACGTAGGTGGTCCAGCCGTCCTCGACGAGCGCGCGGGCGACCCCCTGGCCAACGCCCCGGCTGCCCCCGGTCACCAGCGCGACCCGACTCATGAGCCGCCTGCCGCGTCGGACGGTGTCTCACGCGCGGGTTCGGTCAGCGGCGGGGGAGAGGCGAGGAAGGCCTCACGCGAGCCATCGACGGCGGCGACGCCCACGACCGCGCTCCACACCATCATGGTCAGGTAGTCGACGACCTGGTCGGCGTCGAGCGTGCGGCTGGTCATCCACCAGTCGACGACGTGCTGGATGCCGCCGACGAGGGCGTGCGACCACAGTTCGGCGCCGGTGGTGTCCGCACCGCGCTCGGTCATGCGCATCACGATGCTGCTCATGACCAGTTGCGCGACCAGACGGACCGAGTCAGCGGGAGCCGGCGACGACGTGGGCGAGCTGGCGAGTGCGAAGCGGTACAGGTTGGGTTCGTCGTCGACCGCATGGACGTACACCCCGATGATCGTGTGGGTCAGCGTGTACTCGTCGACGTCGTCGGAGATCGCCTCCGTCAGCCGCGGCCAGATCGTGTTCTCGAAGAAGCGCACCGTGGTCGCGACGCCGAGGTCGCTCTTGTCGGTGAAGTACCGGTAGAGGACGGTCTTGGACACCCCGATGTGGGCGGCGATCTCGTCCATGCCGACATCGGCGCCGAGCTCGCGGACCGCGGCGATGACACCGTCGGTCAGTTCGGTGCGGCGGGCGAGTTTGTGCTTCTCCCAGCGCTGCTTGCGACCGTCCGGCTTGGCGCCGGTCTCGGTGACGGTGGTCAGGACCTGTTCGAGTCCGCGCGTCACGTTGGCCGCAGCCGCCATCGCTGCACGCGCCGCAGCTGCGGGATTGGGGCGGTTGGCCATCACGACGCCAGCGTAGTCGGTTGATGGGTGACACTGGTGCCATGGCATCGACAGTCATCGAAGGAGTCGCCGGGCAGCCCGAGGGCAAGCCCTCGGCGCCGTCTGCCCCCGGATTCGGTGCGGACAGCGCCGGAGACGCCGGCCGGCGCAGGGATCTCCGCAGGATGAAGGCGGTCGCGACCGGCTTCCTGATCTTCGCGGCGGTCGTCTACCTCTTCACCCGTTATCTCGAGCACCGCGACGGCGAAGACGTCGCCGCTTGGGTCGGCTTCGTGCAGGCCGCGTCCGAGGCCGGCATGGTCGGCGCGCTGGCCGACTGGTTCGCGGTGACCGCGCTCTTCCGGCATCCGCTCGGCATCCCGATCCCGCACACCGCGCTGATCCGCAAGAAGAAAGACGACATCGGCGACCAACTCGGCGGCTTCATCGAAGAGAACTTCATGACGCCCGAGGTCGTCGTCTACCGCGCGCAGCAGATCGATCTGCCACGACGGCTGTCGACGTGGGTGGCCGACCCCCGCAACGCCCCGCGGATCTCCGGCGAAGCGGCCCGGGCGATCCAACTCGCGTCGGAGATGCTGCGCGACGAGGACGTCGAGCAGCTCATCCAGGCTGCACTGAAGTGGGTCGCCGAGCCGCAGTGGGCGCCGCCGACCGGCCGCATCCTGGAACAGCTCATCGCCGAGGACCGTCTCGAACCGGTCTTCCAGATGCTCTGCGATCGCGCGCACGAATGGGCGATCGGCAGCCAGGACCTCATCGACCGCGTGCTCGACCGGGACGGCCCGCAGTGGACGCCGAAGTTCGTCAACACTCTCGTCGGCGACAAGATCCACCGCGAACTCGTCGAGTTCACCTACAAGGTGCGCTCCGACCCCGACCATGAAATGCGCCGGGCGATGCACGAATTCGTGGAGAAGTTCGCGAACGACCTGCAGAACGATCCCGAGATGATCGCCAAGTTCGAGGCCATCAAGTTGGAACTGGTGGGTCGCGACGAGGTCACCGGCGCGGCGTCGACCGCCTGGAAGACCGGCAAGGCCGTCATCGAGCAGATGCTCGACGACCCGAACAGCACACTGCGCAACACGTTGTCGGACTCGATCATCCAGCTCGCGACGAGGATTCGCGACGATCGTCCGCTGCAGGAGAAGATGAACGGCTGGGTCGCGCGGGTCGCGCACCACATCGCCGCGAACTACTCGCAGGAGATCATCTCCGTCATCACCGAGACCGTGCGCGGTTGGGACGCCGACGACACGAGTCGCAAGATCGAACTCCAGGTGGGACGCGACCTCCAGTTCATCCGGATCAACGGCACCGTGGTGGGTGCGCTCGCCGGTCTGGCCATCCACACGACGTCGGTGCTGATCTTCCATTGACGCCGAATCCCGGTGATCCGTCTGTGATCCGACATCCTGTATTAGCTGTGTGCTTGCACGTGCTAGCAGTGAAGCCGATACTTGGGAAAGACGATCGACCCTGGAACGGAGCGTGATGAAGCGCGACAAGGACGAGGCTGCCCTCGACGCCGTCGTGGACGGTGAGGCCGAGTCCGGCGACTCCGCGGATCAGGTGTCCGACGACGGTGACGGCACCACGACGATGGCGGTCGAGGCCGTGGAGGCCGTCGCGACGGCTGCGCAGGACGCGGTGGCGAATGCGGCGCAGGACATCGGCGCCTTCATCCGGTCCCAGCGGGTGGCCGCCAAGGTGTCGCTCCGGCAGCTCGCCGAACGTGCCGGGGTCAGCAATCCGTACCTCAGTCAGATCGAGCGAGGACTCCGGAAACCCTCTGCGGACGTCCTCGCCCAGATCGCCAAGGGTCTGCGGGTGTCCGCGGAAGTGTTGTACGTGCGCGCAGGAATTCTCGAAGAACGCCCCGCGAGCCCGGTCCGTGATGCTCTCATCGCAGATGACTCGATCAACGAGCGTCAGAAACAGATGTTGCTGGAGATCTACGAGTCCTTTCGCAAGGAGAACGCGATCTCCTCGACTGGTTCCGAGAAAGACGAGTTCCGAGAAAACTGAGGCAGGAGACCTGAATGAGCGAGAACCCGTTGACGACAGCCGTGGGACAGGTGGCCGCCTTGCTGGCCGAGGTCCGGGAGCGCGGGGAGGCGGCGAGCGAACAGGCCCAGTCGAAGCTCGCGGAGACTGTCGAGAACACCCAGTCGAAGCTCGCGGAGACCGTCGAGAACACCCAGTCGAAGTTGGTCGAGACGGTCGGCTCGACGCAGGCGAGGATCTCGGGTTCCCGGGACGACGCGCAGGCGAGGATCGACGAGGCGCTCGCGACCGCGCTGGCGCTCTTCGAGGAGGCCAAGTCGAAGCTGTCGACGCTGCCGGTCGAATTGCCCACCGAGATCGAGGAATTGCGCACCCGGTTCTCGCCGGACGAACTCCGTAAGGTCGCCGAGGCCTATCTCGCCGTCGCGGCCGGGCTGCTGACGTCGCTGTCGGAGCGGCGCGACGAGGCCGTCGGAAAGCTGTTGTCGCAGCCGGTCGTCGGGGAGAATCTGCCGAAGCTGGAAAAGGTCTACAGCGACGCCGTCGGTCTCACCGAAGAGGCGCTGGGGACGATTTCCGAGCAGACGCGCGCGGTGGGTGAGCGTGCGCTCCGGCTGGCCGGGCTGGCCGACGGCAGCGCTCCCGACGGGACGGTCCGCGACGCCAGCGCCGACGCACCGGTGCGAGCCGTTGCGGCGCCGGCTCCGGCCCCGGCGACCAAGGCCCCCGCCGAGGCGACCCCGGCCACCAAGGCTCCTGCGGACAAGGCCCCGGCGAACAAGGCTCCCGCGAAGAAGGCGCCTGCGAAGAAGGCCCCGGCCGCGAAGGCCCCCGCAGAGAAGGCACCGACCAAGCAGTCGGCGGCGAAGAAGGCCCCAGCCAAGACGACCCCGGCCAAGACGACCCCGGCCAAGAAGGCCCCTGCGAAGACGGCACCGGCGAAGAAGGCAGCTGCGGTGAAGGGTGCCGCGGAACGAGCTGCGGCCAAGAAGGCCCCGGCCCGTAAGGCCGCCCCCGCCAAGGCGACGAAGGCCACGCCGACCAAGGCGGCCGCCAAGAAGACTCCGGCCGCGAAGAAGGCCGCCGCGGCGAACAAGGCGACCGCAGCCAAGAAGACGACTGCGAAGAAGGCCCCCGCCAAGAAAACGCCCGCCAAGAAGGCCACTCCGCGCGCCGACTGATCGCTGCGCGCACGTTCCGCTCGTGCGTGGCGTCGTGGGCTGCTGCGGCAATCGGGGCGCACGGGACTAGAGTGTTCGGCGTGGACGTCTTCAGCGTGTTGGCCTATGGGCAGAGTCTGATCATGTTGGTCCTGACTGTGGTCGCAGGGATCGCGGCGGTCGTCGCGCTGATCCACGCGGCCATTCAGCGGCCCGATGCGTTCCCGGCGGTCGACCGGCAGAGCAAGGTGATCTGGGTGGCGATCCTGGCCGCCGCATCGCTGTTCATCTGGTTCTTCGGTGCGGTGAGCTTCCTGGGCATCATCGGCGTGGTCGCGATGCTCGTGTACCTGGTCGACGTGCGCAAACGTGTGGACGACATCCAGGGCAAATCCTGGTTCAGCAAAAAGGCCTGATGCATCGTGGCGGAGTATCGGATCAACGACCTCGCCGAGGCGTCGGGGGTCAGCGTTCGCAACATCCGGGTCTATCAGGACCGCGGACTGCTTCCGCCACCCACCATCCGCGGCCGTGCGGGCTGGTACTCCGACCAGCACCTGGTGCGGCTGAACCTCATCTCCCGCATGCTCGAACGCGGGTACACCTTCGCGACGATCAGCGAGCTGCTGCATGCCGCCCACCACGGCATGCGCGTCGAACAGATCCTGCGCGGGTCGCCGAAGGGCGGCCGGTTCCGCAACTTCAAGCGTGCCGCGACGATCACCATCGCCGAGCTGAAGAAGACGCTCAATGCCTCGGATCGGTCCATCGCGCTCAGCCAGAAACTGGGTCTGTTGGCCAAGGACGGCACGCATTACGCGATCCGCAACCCCGAGCTGCTCGAGGGGGCCGAGGTCCTGGTGAAGGCCGGTGTCGACCTGGAGTTCCTGCTCGACCGCTGGGTTCGGGTCCAGGACGACCTCGAGGACGTCGCGAAGAGCTTCGTCTCGATCATCACCGACACCTACTTCGACGAGAACCTGCCCGACCTCGGTGAGCAGGGTGTCAGCAAGATGGCGGACCTCATCCAGACCGTTCGGCCGATGGCCCACGAGATCGTCGAGACGACGTTCCGCCGGGCTCTCGACGAGCAGATCTCCCAGGCGATCGGGCGGGCGGCGACCTACTTCGATGCCGCCACCGGAGACGAAGAACCGGACTCCACGACGCCGGATTCGGCCGGTGACCAGCCGGGCGCCGGCTATGAGACAACGAATATTGGTACATTGAACACCGAGACGGGGCGCTGAACGAGGCGCCCCCGCACGGAGTCCCGATCTGAGGGGTTCCACGTAGCGAGGAGTGCCGGTGAAGCGGAAGTCATTGGTGAGTGTCGGCGGGGTCGCGACCGCCGTGGGTGCGGGCGTGATCGGCCTCGGGGTCGGTACGGTGCTCGCGGGGATCACCCGGGATGCGCTGCGGACCTCGACCGCGGTCGACGACGGCCCTGACGATCTGCTCTGCGAGCCCGAGATCGCCCCGCTGCGGCAGACTGTCCGGACGGCCGACGGCACGGCGCTGAACGTCGAGGTCTACGGTGCCGACGACGACGATCCCGCGGGCGACGTCATCGTGATGGTCCACGGCTGGACCTGTAACACGGCCTACTGGTACCCGCAGATCAACCACCTCATCACGCCCGACGCCGGTGACCGTCGCGTCGTCGTCTACGACCAGCGCGGGCACGGACGCTCTGAACGGGGGCGTGCCCGGCCGACGGTGGCGATGCTCGGACAGGATCTCGACGCGGTGCTCGAGGCCGCCGTCCCGAGTGGTCGTCGGGCAATCCTGGTGGGGCACAGCATGGGTGGCATGACCATCATGTCGTGGGCCGCTCAGTTCCCGGAGAAAGTGGGCGCCAAGGTGTCCGCCGCGGTGCTCGTGTCGACGGCGGCCAACGCCGTGATGGAGAACCACGGACTCGTACCCGTTGATCTGCCCGCGTACGCGCGGCCGTTCACCCCGGTCGTCACCAAGGCGATCACCTCGGTACCGGTTCCGATCCCGAAAACCCAGTACGGCGTGAAGTTCTCGCACTACATCGCCCTCGGTCCCAACGCGCGCAAGTCGCATGTCGACTTCGTCGACGAGATGGTCGGTTCATGTCCGCCGCGTGCGCGGGCCGGATGGGGTTCGGCGATGGGCAAACTGGATGTGACCGCAGGACTCGAGGCGCTGACGGTGCCCACGGTGGTGGTCGTCGGCACCGAGGACCGGCTCACCCCGCCACGGCACGCCGAGCAGATGGCAGAGGTGCTGCGCCGCAACGGTTCTCTGCGCGATCTGGTCGTCTACGAGGGTGTCGGGCACATGTCGAGCATCGAGGCGGCGGAACGCTTCAACGAGATGCTCGACGAGTTGGTCGCCGACGTGTCACGGACCGCGCAGCGGGCCGGCTGAATCACGGCGCCCGACCGGTCATCAGAGCGCGCAGTTGACGAAGACCGGCTCGGGTCGCAGTGTGACGCCGAAGGCGTCGAGAACGCCGTCACGGACCTCGCGCGCCAGTGTGAGCAGCTGCTCGGTGGTGGCCGAACCCCGATTGGTCAGCGCCAGAGTGTGTTTCGTCGACAAGCGGACCGGGGCGTCGGCCGATGGGTAGCCGCGACCGAAGCCGGCCCGTTCGATCAGCCAGCCCGCCGACAGTTTGATCGCGGTGGGGGCGTCGGCGTCCGAGGTGTTCGGTTGCGGGCCGGCGGGGTAGGACGGGATCGCCACATCGGCGCCGACCCTCGCCGCGATCCGTTCGAGAACAGCGGGGGCGTCCCCACCGTCGACGATCGGGTTGGTGAAGAACGAACCGGCACTCCAGGTGTCGAAGTCGTCGGCGTCGAGGACCATGCCCTTGCCGCGACGCAGGCCGAGGACCGCCGCGCGGGCGGCGGCGGCGTCGACGCGATCGCCGGGTTCGACGCCGACCGTCGTGGCCAGCTCGCGGTACCGGATCGGCTGGCTCGCGCGATCCTCGTTGAGCCAGAAGGACACCGCGACCACCACGAAGTCGTTGCGGTGCTTGAGGTTACTGGTGCGGTAGCCGAGTCCCAGCTCGGTGGGGGAGACCCAGCGCAGGTTGCCCGACCGGCGGTCGAGGACCTGGACCGACCGCAGGATGTCGGCGACCTCGACCCCGTAGGCCCCGACGTTCTGCACCGGCGTAGCTCCGGCCGCGCCGGGAATCCCCGACAGGCACTCCAGCCCGCCGAAGCCGGCCTCGACGGTCGCGGCGACCAGGTCGTCCCAACCCACGCCGGCGTCGGCGACGACGTGGGAACGGCCTGACTCGCGGCCCGAGCCGAACTCGATGCGGCTGCTCGCCAACACGACGGCGGTGCCGTCGAAGCCGGCATCGCCGATGACGAGGTTGGACCCGCCGCCGATCACCAGCACGGGTTCGGACCGTTCGTCGAGCTCCTGGATGGTCTCGACGATGCTGCGCGTGTCCGGGCAACGCACGATCTCGCGGGCGGGGCCGCCCAGACGCAGGGTGGTCAGCTCGGCGAGGGGTGCGCTCAGCGGCGTCTGCGTGTCGGTCACGCGTTAAACGTTAACCGGCGACCGGTAGCGTTCTCTTCATGGCGAGCAAGCTGCAGCACTCGGTGTCCTATCCGTTCTCCACCGAACGGCTCTGGGCGCTCTACACCACCGAGCAGTACTGGCACGATCTGGTGGAGCGGATGAACTCCGGGCACGGCCACGTCGAGAAGGTGGACATCGCGGGCGACACCGTGACCGTCGAGATGAATCAGGGCATCCCCGCGGAGAAGCTCCCGTCGGCGGTCACCAAGATCATGCCCGGCGATCTGCGGATTCCGCGGAAGAACACATATCGGCTGGTCGGGGGCCGGATCGAGGGCGAGATCCACGCCACGGTCGAGGGTGCCCCGGTGCCGGTGAACGTGAACGGGACCATCACCACCGCCGGTGATCCGGCCGCGAGCGACTGCTCTGCCGAGGTGTCGGTGAACCTGCCGATGTTCGGCGGGAAGATCGAGAAGGCCGTGGTCAGCGAGCTGGCCGGACTGCTCGATCACGAGCGTGGGCACACCGTCGATTGGGAGTCGGAAAATCCGCTGACGTAGCCTGGTCGTCATGGCACGACGGCTCAGCTACTCCGCTCGCTACACCCACCCCGCGGAGAAGCTCTACCAAGCGCAGAGCATCAAGCAGTACTGGGACGACATGATGGCGGGATTCCAGATGATCTCGCCACACTGCGAGGTCGCCTCCTTCACCTCTGACGAGACCGGGATCAAGGTCGTTCTCAAGCAGACGATCGGTCGCGACCAGCTGCCTCCGCTCGCGCAGACGGTGATGATGAAGGACATGGTCATCACGCGTGAGGAGACCCTCGGTCCGTTCGACCCGGACAACACCAAGGGCACCTACAACGCGTCGATCCCCGCGGGTCCGGGCAGCCTCAACGGCTGGCAGGAACTGTTTCCCACCGACGACGGCTGCACGATCCGCCGGACCAGTGAGGCGAAGGTCTTCGTCCCGTTCGTCAACGGCAAGCTCGAGCAGATGATCCTCATCAACCTGGTCGATCTGTTCCGAGCCGAGGCCGAGTACGCCAAGGACTGGATCGACAAGAACTTGTGAGTCGAACCCCCGGGCAGCAGTCCGGGCGACGACTGTCGAACAGCCCGATCGGCCGGGTGACGCGCGGGACGACCAACATCAACCGTCTGCGCCGGGTGGATCGATGGATGACGCATGAACCGGCCGTGATCGCCGCGCTCGACGTCGCGCACCCGCTGGTTGTCGACCTCGGTTACGGCGCACGCCCCGACACCACCGTCGAGATGGCCGGCCGGCTCCGCCGCGTCGCCCCCGATCTGGAGATGGTCGGACTCGAGATCGACCCGGCACGCGTCGTCGACCCGCGCGACGGTGTCCGGTTCGCGGTCGGCGGCTTCGAGATGGCGGGTCTGCGTCCCCGGGTGGTGCGCGCCTTCAACGTCCTACGCCAGTACGACGAGACCGAGGTCGACGCCGCATGGTCGCGGCTGCGGGCGGCCCTGTCGCCGGGCGGGGTGATCGTCGAGGGCACCTGCGACGAGATCGGGCGGCGCTGTACGTGGGTGCTGCTCGACGATGCGGGGCCGGTCAGCCTGACGCTCTGCTGGGCGCCGGAGCATTCCGAACGTCCCTCCGATCTCGCCGAGCGTCTGCCCAAGGCGCTCATCCACCGCAACGTGCCCGGTGAGAAGATCCACGACCTGCTCGTCCTCGCAGACCAGTGCTGGGATTTCGCCGCCCCGCTGGCGCCGTACGGGCCGCGTGTCCGCTGGCGTCGTGCACTGGACCTGCTGCGCGAGCGTGGCGTCGACTGCGTCGTCACCCGCCGTCGGACGTCGGACAACGTGCTGACCGTCCCGTGGGAGGCCGTCGCCCCGTCGGAGTAACCGCGGAGGAAGTCGGCGGTATCGCCGGTGGCGGGCACTACTGTGGCGGCTATGCGTGTGGCGATGGCTCAGATCAGCTCGACCGACGATCCGGGCGAGAACCTGGAGACCCTACGTGCGGCGACGCAGGACGCTGCGTCGCGCGGGGCACGCCTGGTCGTGTTCCCGGAGGCGACCATGTGCCGCTTCGGCGTTCCGCTGAAGCCGGTGGCGGAGGATCTCAACGGGCCGTGGGCGAGTGCGGTGTCGGAGGTCGCGGCGTCGGCGGGTGTGACCGTCGTGGCCGGGATGTTCACCCCGTCGGACGACGGGCGCGTGTTCAACACGGTGCTCGTCGCTCACCCTGACGGGTCGCGGCAGGGTTACGACAAGCTGCACCTGTACGACGCCTTCGGGTTCCGGGAGTCCAAGACCGTCGCGGCCGGTTCTGAACCGTTGACCTTCGAGGTCGACGGCGTCACCGTGGGGGTGGCCACCTGCTACGACATCAGGTTCCCCGCCCTGTTCACGAATCTGGCACGACGCGGCGCGCAGATCGTCGTCGTGCCGACGTCCTGGGGCGCCGGCCCCGGAAAGATCCAACAGTGGCAGGTGCTGGCGACGGCCAGGGCCCTGGATTCGACGACGTTCGTCGTCGCCGTGGGGCAGGCACTCCCTCCGGACGAGGCGGTCGCCGCCTCGGGTGCGCCCACCGGGATCGGACACAGCCAAATCACAGACCCCTTCGGTACCGTGGTCGCCGCGTACCCGGAGACGGTCGGTGTCGATGTCCACGACCTCGACCTGGACCTGGTCGAGAAGGCTCGTAAACAACTGGCGGTCCTCGCCAACGAGCGAGAGCTGCCTGCCGGCGGTGCGGTGCCCAGCAAGGTCGCACCCACCGGCGAACGGCTTCGAGAGTCCGACGACCGAGGACGGAATCCATGAGCGACAACAAGACTCCCGGTGATGACCCCCGCGACCAGGGCGAGTCGCACGATCCCACCGGAACCGCAGGACCCCCAGAGTCCACCGACAACACCGGAGCCACCGAACCGGCCGGCGACGACTGGCGCCCGGTGGAGGACGCCGACCCCGCCGGGGTGGGTACAGGTGTGCCCGAGACGGGCGTTCCCGAGTCGGGGGAGACCGAACAGTTCCCGACGACCCCGATCGCGCCCGGGGCACAGGCGTATTCGAGCGTGCCGCCCTCGGAGGCCGACACCACTGACCTGAGCGGTGGGCTCGGTCAGCCGGGCACCGCGCAGTTCGCGCCGGGGGAGACGCCCTACGGCGACGACTCGAGCGAACCCCTTCAGACGCCGGGCAGCGGTCCGGTGCTGACGTCGCCGCGAAAGCGACGCAGCACCAAGAAGATCGTGGCGCTCAGCACCATCGCCGTGCTGCTACTGGTGGTCATCGGTGCGGTCGGCAGCGAGCTCTACCTCCGCCACAAGGTGACGAACTGCCTCGAGGAGTCGTTCAGCGGTCTCACCGGCGTACCCACCTCGGTGTCGCTGAGCCGCAAGCCGATCATCCTGCAGGGCAGTGGCGACGTCCCGTACGTCCAGGTCGACACCAAGGACGGCTCCGATCCGCAGGGCGTGCGACTCCACATGCGCGCCGACGGCATCTCCGGTGACAGCAGCACCACCGACATCCGCAGCCTCAGGGGCGACGGCTTCATCCCCTTCGAGCGGATCGTCGAACTCAGCAAGGAGGGTGCTCCCGCCGGGGCCGGCGGCCAGAGCACCGGCAACGGCGCGAGCCCGGTCGGTTCGGTCGAGGAGATCACCGGCAACGCGGCCGACGGCACCTTCGAGGTCCAGGCCGGTTTCCCGGTCATGTTCTTCTCCGTCCCGGTCTCGGCGACGATCAAGCCCGTTCTCAAGGGCGGCCGGGTCGAGTTCGAGGTCGTCAAGGCCAGCGCGCTGGTGTTCGGCATCCCGCCGGACTTCGCACAGCAGATCGTCGACCAGGTCACCACGTCGGCACTCGGACCGTTCTTCGACGAGGTCCAGGTCGATCAGCTCCGGGTCACCGACACGGGTCTGGAGTTCGCGATCAGCGGCTCGGATGTCCAGCTGACCAACGAGATGACCGGCAACGACCAGCAATCGGGCTGCTCGGTCTGATCGGCGTCCGTTCGACTATCGGCGTTCTCCCGGCGGGGCGATGCGGTGAATCCAGATCGTCGGCCCGCCGGTGAGTGTGAATTCGCCGCGAATCGGTGCGTCCCACCTGCGGACGTAGACCTTCGACATGGTGGCGTCGGCGGTCCCGGCGACCACCGGTAGATCGTCCCGGCGCCCCATCTCGACGACCTCGTCGATGAGGCAGGCCAGGGTGCCGCCGCGTCGGTGATCGGGATGCACGAGCGCGAAGAGGATCTCGACCGCGCGATCGTCGGTCACGGCGTCTTTCTGAGTCCGGCGCAATTCGGTGAATCGCTCCGCGAACCCGTCGAGTGCTCTGACGAAATGACGAATTCGTGCCATGAGTTCGTCGTCGACACCTCCGGCCGGGCGGGTCGGATAGGCGAGAGCGATCAGGGCGATCAGAGTGCCGGTCTCGTCGAATACACCTCGGAGTCCGTGAAAGTTCTCGGCGACGAGGACTTCGCCGTACCACCGATAGGCCTCGGTCGGTGCATCGTCACCGAGTAACCATTGATACATCGGGGTTTCGCGCAGACCGTTCTCGAGCAGGTCGAGTGCACTTTCCCGATCGGACTCCGTCAGCGGGCGAGAGCCGTTCCGGGATGCCTGGATGCCTTGCGTCACCGCTACATATCAGCACACCGGCGAAACCGGTGCGGTGTTCTTCCGCCGCGTTCGGTCGGTGGGCGAGACGACGATATGTAGACTTCACAACCGCCTGGCGAACCTTTCCGGTATGTGAGGCAGCAATGGATCGGCGACCATATCCGACGCCGATTTCTTCCTGTTCCCGTCGAAGTCCGGAGTTGGTCTCGCCCGATGCCCGTCGCACCGTCGTTGAAAAGAGGTCAGGTGCGAGCGCTCGTCGGTCTCGTCGGCACCGCGCTGAAGGCGTCACCGTGGGTGGTCGCGGGATTCGTCGTCTTCCAACTCGCCAGCGTGTTCACGTCGTTGGCCCAGCCGGCGCTGAACGCTGCGATCATCGACGACGGAATCCTGCGCGGGGACGTGGGGACCATCAAAGTCGTGGGTGTGCTGATGGTCGCGGTGGCCGTGGTCAACCTCGCGGTCTCGCTCGGTGCCACCTACCTTGCCTCCCACCTGTCGGCGAGGTCTGCACGAGATCTGCGCTGCCGGGTCAACGGCCGGATCGGCTCGTTTTCCGACCATCAGGTCGCGCGGTTGGGCTTGTCCAGCCTCTTGACCAGATCCACCGGCGACGTGGGACAGATCCAGGGCTTCCTGTTCATCTTCCTCACGATCGTCGTGACCGCGCCGCTCATGCTCTTCGGTGCGTTGGTGCTCTCCCTGTCGCAGGCGTGGCAGATGGCCCCGGTGATCTTCGTGGCCGGGCTGATCCTCGTCGCGCTGGTCGGGGTGCTTGTGCGCCGCATCGTCCCGTGGGCCGCACGCCTGCAGCGTCGAGTCGACGTCATCAACCGCGTGCTGCGCGAACAGCTGCGCGGGATAGCGGTGATCAGGACGTTCCGGCAGGAGACCCGCGAGCGCGCGCGATTCTCGGTGGAGAACGACGAACTCACTGACGTCGCATTGAGGCTGGGACGGACTCAGGTACTGCTGCTCCCGACCGTCACCGTGGTGTCCAATCTCGCCGGGGTCGCGGTGGCCGCACTGGGCGCGATCTTCGTCGACCGCGGCCAGATGCAGATCGGCCAGATCGCGGCCGCGGTCGGATATCTCAGCCAGATTCTGCTCGCCGTGTCGTTGCTGACCGTGATCGCCGGCGTCATCCCGCGCGCGGTCACCAGCGCGGGCCGCATCGTCGAGGTCCTCGACACCGAGGTCCTCGAACCCGGTGACGCCGTGGCCGGGGCGGCGTCGACTGCACCTGCGGTGGTCTTCGACTCCGTCTCCGTCGGCTTTCCCGGCGCTGATGCCCCCGCTGTCGACGCCGTCTCGCTGACGTGTGCCCCCGGAACGGTCACCGGACTCCTCGGCGGAACCGGCAGCGGGAAATCGACGTTGCTGTCCTTGCCGCTGCGGTTCGCCGACCCCGACTCGGGCGTCGTCAGGTGGGATGGCGCGGACGTGACCGGGCTGGCACCGGCGTGGGTGCGCGCGCGGACCGCGTTCGTCGGACAGGGTGCAGCGCTGGTGACCGGCACGATCGCCGACAACCTGCGGATCGGTCGTCCCGACGCCACGGACGGCCAACTGTGGGAAGCGCTCGAGGTGGCCGCGGCGCGTGATTTTGTCGAGGCGCGGCCCGAGGGTCTCGAGGCTCGCGTCGCGCAGGAGGGCCGCAACTTCTCGGGGGGCCAGCGACAGCGTCTGGCGCTGGCCCGCGCGATCCTCCGACGTCCCGCGCTGTACGTACTCGACGATCCCTTCAGCGCCCTTGATGTCGACACCGAGCGCGAGGTCATCGCCAATCTGCGACGAGCCCACCCGGGGGCGACGGTGCTGATCGCGGCCCAGCGGGTCTCGGCGGTCCGGCACGCCGACACCATCGGCGTGCTCGAGGACGGCCGTCTCGTTGCCGTCGGCACCGACGAGACCCTCCGTGTCGAGAGCGAGATCTACCGCGAGATCGCCTACGCACAGGCGGTGACCAATGTCTGACGTCCGGCGAGACGGCTCGCTTCGGTGGCTGCTGCGGCAGCTCCACCTGGGTCGGGGACGCGCCGTGACGATCTCGCTGTGCGCGATCGTGGCGTCGCTGGGAGCGGTCGTCGGACCGATCCTGTTCGGTGTGGTCACGAACGTGATCGTCGACGGGACCACCGGCGCCGACGGCATGGACTGGCGACGACTCTGGACGGTGCTCGGCGTGCAGGCGGCCATCTATGTGGTCGTCGCCGGCCTCACGTTCGCGCAAGGTCAGATGCTGACCATCGCGGTGCAGCGATCCGTGGCCGGACTGCGTGCACGCATCGAGGACAAGATCCATCGGCTCCCGCTGCGCTACTTCGAATCGAACAACCGCGGTGTGCTCGTCAGCAAGCTCACCGCGCACACCGACAACGCCGCCACGGTGATCGCTCCCGTGCTGGTCACCGTCCCGACCAATGTGCTGACCCTTCTCGTGGTCACCGTCGTGCTGTTCGTCGTCTCGCCGCTGCTGGCGGTCATCGCGCTCGTCGCGGCGCCGGTGTCGGCGGCGGTGTCGATCGTCATCGCGCGTCGGGCACGGCCGTTCCTGGAGACCCGGTGGACCACCACGGCGGCGCTCACCGGCCACATCGAGGAGGAGTTGAGCACGCGGCGCATGCTGCAGGCGTACAACGCCGAACCCTTGGCCCGACGCCGCTTCGATGCCCTCAACGAGAAGCTGTTCGTGTCGACGCGCTCTGCTCAGTGGGCCGCCGGCACCCTCGGACCGATCCTGACCGCGATCAACGCCGTGGTGTTCCTGATCCTGGCGGTCCTCGGCGGGATCATGGTCGTCGACGGCACCCTGAGTCTCGGCGCCGCCCAGGTGGCGGTGATCTTCGCGCAGCAGTTGTCGTCGGCCGTGCGTGAACTGGCCGGATTCGTCACCAAGGTGCAGTCGGGCACGGTCTCGGCGGGAAAGGTGCGCGAGGTGCTCGACGAGCCGGAGGACGGTGCGTCGGAGACCGGCGAGGTGGAACCGGACCGCGCCGGGCGTCACCGTCGACCGCCGGAGATCGTCTTCGACGAAGTCGCCTTCGCCTACGACGAAAGCACGCCGGTGCTCGGCTCGGTGAGTTTCCGGATGGAGCCGGGGACGACGACGGCGATCGTCGGCTCGACCGGGGCGGGCAAGACGACCATCACCAACCTGCTGCAGGGCTTCTACCGTCCGACCGGCGGTTCGATCATCATCGACGGCGACGACACGCTCGACCTCGGACCCCAACGGGTGCGCGACAGGATGGCGGTCGTGACCCAGGAGCCGTGGCTGTTCACCGGGACCGTACGCGAGAACATCGCCTACGGGATGTCCGAAGACGACGCGGTGGACCGTGCGGTCCACGACGGTCACCTCGACCAGATCGTCGCGGCGCTGCCCCAGGGCCTCGATACCGTCATCGGCCAGGAATCCGAGAACCTCAGCGCGGGCGAGAAGCAACTCGTCACCGTCGCCCGGGCCATCGCGGTCTCGCCCCGCATCCTCATCCTCGACGAGGCGACCAGCGCCGCAGATCCCCGCACCGAGTTGCTCGTGCAGCGGGCGCTGCAACGTCTGCGTGCCGATACGACGACCCTGCTGATCACCCACCGGATGGCGACGGCCGCGCTCGCGGACCAGATCGTCGTCCTCGAGGAGGGGACGATCGTCGAATCGGGAACGCATCATGACCTGATCGGTGCCGGCGGGGTCTATGCGCGGCGCTGCGGCGTCGATTCGGCATCGCGTGCCTGAACAATCACCACAGGTCAGGGACCTTTTGCGTGCGTAATGATCGCTTTTCTGAAACGAATTGCCGAATTCGTCTCGTTTGAACAAACGCTTGACCCACTCGTCGGAATGGGTGGAATCGAAACTTACCGAGCGGAAAGTTACGGTAACGGAGGTTGGGGCACATTTTTGTCGATACGCCACCGAAACGTTGCATCGACGTTGCTAATGCTGATTCTTTTGCGGAGTTTAATGGACGATCGTCCCACTAGATTCCATTGTTCGTATTAGTGCAGGCGTTTGAGCTGGACTTTTGTGACATCGGCTGATGGCAGAAAGGAATATTCGTGACAAGTCCTCGGAAATAATGGAGACATTGTCGAGACGGATATGTAATCTCTGTCGCGAGTCGCCGCACTGGTGGGAGCAGGCGCTCGAATCGACACTTTCCCCCATGAACGAAGGAGTTCCCCCATGAGCTTTGGAATTGGCGATGCAATCGAAGGTGCCGTCACCGACGCGATCACCGAGGCGATCCTCGGCGTGTTCACCGGCTCGATCGAGGGTTCCTCCGAGTCGTAGTTCGACGGTCTTCTCGAATCGCCTCACGGCCCCGGCTGTGAGGCGATTCGCGTTGACGGGGCGGTGGCGCCGGCAGGATTGGCGCCGTTAGGGAGTCCGGGCAGGTGAATGATCCGCCGTGCGGGTCCGCCCGGTGGCTCGACACGATACGGTCCATCTGACAGAACCACGCCCGCCCGGGGCCAAGCGGGACTCGACGAGGAGGAATGTATGAACCAGCGTCTGCGCAGGTGCGGCGCCGCGATCGCGGTCGCTCTGGGCATCGGGCTCACGATGTCGGCCACCGGTACGACAGGCGTTGCAGCGGCGGCACCGAGTCTCGTGAGCGCGGGTTCGCCCACCGAGCGGGTCACCGACATCGTCGTGCACTCGGATGCGATGAAAAGAGACATCCCGCTGACGGTGATCAAGCCGGCCGACGAGTCCAAGCCGCGCGGTGTCCTCTATCTCCTCAACGGTGCGGGCGGCGGTGAGGACGGCGCGAACTGGCTCGCTAAGACCGACATCGTCGAGTTCACCAAGAACAAGAACCTCTACGTGGTCATCCCGAACCAGGGCCGGTTCAGCTACTACACCGACTGGGAGAAGCCCGATCCCGAGCTCGGTCTGTTCAAGTGGTCGACCTTCCTCGGCAAGGAATTGCCGCCGGTCTTCGACGCCAACTTCAACACCTCCGGGCGCAACGCGATCGGCGGGATCTCCTCGTCGGGAACCTCGGTGCTCAACCTCGCGATCGAACATCCCGGCCTGTACAAGGCCGTCGGTGCCTACAGCGGGTGCCCGACGACCGCCGACCCGTTCGGGCAGAACAACATCCGGCTGGTGGTAGAGGCGCGCGGCGGCGGCGACGCCAGGAACATGTGGGGGCCGTACAACGGGCCCGGATGGCGCAAGCACGATCCGGTGATCAACGCCCACAAGCTCCGTGGCACCAAGCTGTACATCTCCAACGCAACCGGTCTGCCCGGTGAGTACGACAACCCGGCGTACGTCAAGAAGGTCGACAAGCTCGCCGATCAGATCGTGGTCGGCGGCATCATCGAGGGCAGCACCATGACCTGCACCCTCCAGCTGGTGAACCGGCTGCGGCAGTTGAACATCCCGGCGACGGTCGATCTGCCGGCCACCGGCACCCATTCCTGGGGTTACTGGGAAGACCAGCTGCACCGCTCGTGGTCGTTCTACGAGCGCGCGCTGAACTAGTTGAAGATCACGGTCTTCCGGCCGTGCACGAGGACGCGGTCCTCGAGGTGCCAGCGCAGTCCGCGCGACAGGACCAGCGTCTCGATGTCGCGCCCCTGACGCACCATGTCGGTCACCGAGTCGCTGTGATCGACCCGGATCACGTCCTGTTCGATGATCGGTCCGGCGTCGAGATCGGCGGTGACGTAGTGGCACGTCGCGCCGATCAGCTTGACGCCCCGGGCGAAGGCCTGGTGGTACGGGCGGGCACCGATGAAGCTCGGCAGGAAGCTGTGGTGGATGTTGATCGCGCGGCCGGCCCAGGCTTCGCACAGTTTCGGCGGCAGGATCTGCATGAACCGTGCGAGGACCACGGCATCGGGCTGGTAGCCGTCGACGATCCGGGCGAGTTCGGCGAAGGCCTCGGCCTTGCGCTCACCGAACGGGATGTGGTGGAACGGGATCTCGAAACGTGTTGCCAGCTCTTCGAGTTGGGGGTGGTTGCCGACGACGGCCCGGATCGTCGCCGGTAGCTCGCCACGGTGCGCACGACCCAGAAGGTCGATGAGGCAGTGGGTTTCCTTGCTCACCAGCAGCACCACGGACTTGGTGTCACGGGTGTCGGTGAGGCGCCACTCGGTCTCGGGGCCGAGTTCGTCGGCGACCTCGGCGGCGAACCGCGCGCGGAGTTCGTCGGCGGTGAACGACACCTCGTCGGCGCGGATGGCCTGCCGGGTGAAGAACCAGCCGGTGTCGTCGTCGGAGTGGTACGCGGCCTCGGTGATCCAGCCCCCGACATCGGTCAGGAAGGTCGAGATGCGGGCGACGATGCCCGTGCGGTCGGGGCAGCCGAGCGTCAGCACGTAACGATGCTCGGTCTGGTCGGTGGGGGTCAGCTGTCCGCTTGTCACGACCCTCAGTGTGCCAAGCTCGTCGATGTGACGAACACGGACCTGCGGCGTAGCGACGTCGCCGCCATCATCGACCACACACTCCTCAAGCCCGAGGCCACCCGCGCCGACGCGGAGGCCGCGGTCGCCGAGGCCGCCCGGCTCGGCGTTTTCGCGGTGTGCCTGTCGCCGTCGATGCTCCCGATCGACACCGGTGACCAGCGGACCTGCGTGGTCGCCGGCTTCCCATCGGGTAAGCACCACTCCCTGGTCAAGGCCGCCGAAGCCCGGCTTGCGGTGGACTCCGGGGCGAATGAGGTCGACATGGTGATCGACGTCGGTGCCGCAGTCGACGGTCGGTTCGACGAGGTGTTCGCCGACGTCCTGACCGTGCGTGAGGCGGTCGGGGATTCGACGCTGCTCAAGGTGATCATCGAGTCCGCGGCGCTCCTACAGCTCGCCGGCCCCGACACGGTCACCGAGGTGTGCCGCCGTGCCGAGCAGGCCGGCGCGGGAATGGTGAAGACCTCCACCGGTTTCCATCCCGCCGGCGGCGCGAGTGTCGAGGCGGTGCGGCTGATGCGCGCCGCCGTCGGCGCCCGCGTCGGGGTCAAGGCGAGCGGTGGCATCCGGACGGCCGAGTTCGCCGCCGAACTCATCGCGGCCGGCGCGACCCGTCTGGGGCTGTCGTCGTCGGCGGCCGTGCTGGACGGTTTCCCCGAGTAGGTCAGCCGACCGGTGCCGGTTTCTGTTCGAGATCGGCCATCACCAGGCTTGCGTTCGCCGCGGCGCCGGCGGAGACACCCTCGCCCATCGCGACCGTCACCATCGCGTGAATGGTGGTGGTGTTACCCACCGCCCACACACCCGGAACGTCGGTCTCACCCATGGGCCCCGTCTCCACGAGCCCGCCCGCGGGTCCGTCGGTGAGGGTCCCGCCGAGACGCTCGAACAGCTCGCCGCGCACCACGAACCGGGGAGACACCACGACCGCATCGACGTCGAGCACGGTGCCCTCCGACAGCAGCACGCCGCCGAGGCGTTCGGAGTCTGCATCCTCGCGAACCAGAACCCGTTCGACGGTGTGGTCGATGATGTCGATGTCGGACGCAACCAGATGCGACCGATCGTCCTCCGACAGTGCGTCGGGAGCATGGGCGATGACCGTGACCTGATCGCTGAGCTGCCCGAACATGAGGGCCTGATGGGCCGACATGGGCGCGGTGGCGATCACGGCGATCCGCTTGCCGCGAACCTCGTAGCCGTGGCAGTACGGGCAGTGGAGGACATCGCGCCCCCAGAGCTCCGATACCCCGTCGATGGCGGGCAGCTCGTCGACGAGGCCGGTCGCGAGGATCACGCGGCGCGCGGTCACCGTGTCTCCCGAGTCGACGTCCAGGGTGAACCGGTCGCCGTCGGGGTCGCGCCGCGCGTCGACGACGGTGCCCGAGCGGATTTCGGCGCCGTACCCGATGGCTTCGGCACGCCCGCGAGCCAGCAATTCGAGTGGTGAGATCCCGTCCTGGCCGAGAACGTTGTGGGCGCCCGCGGCCGGGGCGTTGCGGGGCACTCCGGCGTCGATGACGACGACCTTGCGCAGTGAACGTGCCAGGATCGTGGCAGCGCTGAGGCCGCCGGCGCCACCCCCGACGATCGCGACGTCGTATTCGGTGGCCGCGGAGTCATTTCGATCGGTGCGGGGGTCTGTCATGACAGCTCACTCTCGAGGGGTCGGGTGTCGGACGGGGCGTCCATGAGGCCGGCGGAGCGCGGCCGGGTGATCCAGAGGTGACGGCCGGCCGTGAAGGTCAGGTCGGTACGTCGGTGGACTGAGCGGGGACTGCGCTCATCGATCAGTTCGTCGAGGACGGAGAGGTCGGCGGGGTCGAGAACGTCTGCCAGACGGTGCCGGAACTGGCCGAACCAGTGCCGGGCATAGCGCGCGACCGCCTGACTCGGGCCGCCGGGCCCGACGCGGATGGTCCGACGTTCGAGTACGTCGTGACCGGCTCGGTCGAGCGCGTCGGTCCAGTCTACGAGCGCTTCCCATCCGGCGGTGGCCGCCGCGGCGTGGCAGCGGTCCTCGATCCCGCGCAACTCCGAGTTCTCGGACGTGAAGCGCGGGAGGCCGTCCATCTCGATGATCGCCACGACGCCGCCCGGGGCCAGCACGGAGGCCGCCGCGCGCAACAGTGCCGTGGGGTCGGCGAGGTGATGCAGCGACATCGAGGCCCAGAGAACGTCCGGGGAGTGCAACGGTGGCAGGCCGTCGTCGAGGTCGGCGACCACCGTGGCCACCCGTGCGGCGAAACCGCCCGCGGCCGCCCGTTGCTCGACCAGCGCGGCCATCTCGGTGGAACTGTCCACCGCGAGGAGCTGCGCATCGGCGAAGTTGCGTGCGAGCGCCTCGGTGCCGGTGCCGGTTCCCGCGCCGAGATCGACGATCCGCTGCGGTGCTCGTCCGAGGCTGCGGGAGATGGCCGCGGCGGCGTCGTCGACGTGATCGCCGAGGAGCTTGGCGTCCAGGTCGAGCACCGAAGCCAGGTGCACCTGGTCGTGGTGGTGCTCGTTGTGATCGTGGGAATGGGTCATGAGATCGACGGTAGCGCGCCTATGCCTAAACGGCATACCATCTTGCCTATGACGCAAGAACTCGATGCGGTGGTCCGGCAACGCATTCGTGGACTCCGACTCGCCAAGGGTTGGACTCTCGATGCGCTGGCCGCACGGTGCTACCTGTCCCCGTCGACGCTGAGCCGCATCGAGACCGGGCATCGCCGGGTCGCGCTGGACCAGTTGGTCCCCATCGCGCGGGCCCTGGGGACGACGCTGGATCAGCTCGTCGAAGCCGCCGACGACACCGACGTCGTGATCCGTCCCCAGGCGCACGCCGCCGAGGGGATGACGATGTGGCTGCTCTCCCGGGAGAACAGCCCGCAAGGGGTGACGGTCGCGAAGATGCGCTTCGAACGCGAACAGCCGCTCGGTGACCTGCGGGTTCATCCCGGACGTGAGTGGTTCACGGTGCTCGCCGGCACGGTGCGGCTGCTCCTCGGCGACCGCGCGATCCTCGTCCCGGAGGGGGACGCCGCGGAGTTCTCGACCATGATCCCGCATGCGATCTGCGCACACGACGGTCCCGCCGAGGTGCTGTCGATCATGGACCATGCGGGCGAGCGCGCCCACATGCCGTCCGCGGCGGCCGTAGGCGACGACCCGCAACCGTGAGTCGTCAGCTCCGTGAACGATCACCGCAGATCGGTAGGCTTGTGCGGGTGATGACTTCTCAGGCCCCGGTGAACCGACGCGCTGTGCTCGCCGCGGCCGGGGTCGGCGTACTCGGTGTCGCGATCGCGGCGTGTACGGGTTCCGATGCCGGCCCGGGCGGCCGCGGCGGCAAACCAGACGAACCGAAGGTCCGTCTGACCTTCACCCCTCCGCTCGACGGGGAGGCGCCCAGCCCGATCGCCGAGATCTCGGTGCAGGCCGAGGACGGCACGCTCAACCCCGACGTGAAGCTGACGAACCCCCGCGGGCGGGTGGTCAACGGGCGGCTGTCGGAGGACCGCACGAGCTACACCATCGCCGAGCCGCTGGGGTACGGCACCGAATACACCTGGAGCGGAACGGCTCTCGGGACCGACGGGAAGACCGTGCCGGTCACCGGCAGCTTCACCACCCTCGAACCGTCGAGTCAGCTGAACGTCGTGGTCAACATCGGCGACGGCCAGGAGGTCGGCATCGCCGCGCCGATCATCCTGAAGTTCAACGGCACCGTCGAGGACAAGGAGGCGGTGGAGCGTGCGCTCACCGTCACGACGACGCCGCCCACCGAGGGATCGTGGGCGTGGCTCGGCGAGGACAACGGCTCACGCGTCCACTGGCGTCCCCGCGAGTACTGGGCTCCCGGCACCAAGGTGCACATGGACGCCAAGCTGTACGGCCTCGACCACGGTGGCGGCGCCTATGGGGCCGCGGACGTGACGAGCGACTTCTCGATCGGCCGCGCGCAGGTCGTGAAGGCCGTGGAGTCCTCGCACCGCATCGTCGTGGTGCGCGACGGCGCCGAACTGATGTCGTTGCCCTGCAGCTACGGCGGCGGCGACCTCGACCGCAACGTCACCCGTTCCGGTATCCACGTGGTCACCGAGAAGTACGAAGAGTTCTTCATGAGCAACCCGGCCGCCGGTTACTTCAACCTCCGGGAACGCTGGGCCGTGCGCATCTCCAACAACGGCGAGTTCATCCACGCCAACCCGGAGACGGTCAACGTGCAGGGTGCCGCGAACGTCACCAACGGGTGCATCAACCTGTCCGAGGCCGACGCCGAACGCTACTTCCGGGTGGCCGTCTACGGCGACCCGGTCGAGGTCTCGGGTACGCGAATCCCGTTGTCGGAGGCCGACGGTGACATCTACGACTGGATCTTCGACTGGGAGACCTGGCAGGGCATGTCGGCGATCAAGGGCGAGGTGACGGAGTCGTCGGTGCCGGCGACGCCGAGCGGCGCCCCGACCTCCAACGTCCCCGCACCCCGCTAGCCGGTCTTGATGTTCCGTCGTGCCGACGCCTGATCGCGCGGCTTGAGCACGATCTGGTCGAGGTTCACGTGCGGCGGGCGGGACGCGACGAAGCCGATGACCTCGGCGACGTCGTCGGCGGTCAGCGGGGTCAGGCCCTCGTAGACGGCGTCGGCGCGTTCCTGGTCGCCCTCGAAACGCACGAGCGAGAAGTCGGTCTCGACCATTCCCGGGCAGATCTCGGTGAGTCGCACCGGCTCGCCGAGCAGTTCGTAGCGCAGGGTGCGGTGGGTGATCGCCTGCGCATGCTTGGCCGAGGTGTAGCCGGCGCCGTTGTCGTAGGCCTCGAGTGCGGCGACGGAGGTGATGGCGACGATCAGTCCGTCCCCGGATGCGATCAGTGCGGGGATGAGGGCCTTGGTGATCCGCAGGCTCCCCATGACGTTGGTCTCCCACATCCAGCGCCAGTCGTCGAAGTTCGCGTTGGACACCGGGTCGAGGCCCTTGGCGCCGCCGGCGTTGTTCACAAGCACGTTCACGCGGTCGAGGCCCTCGACGAACGCGGCGACCGAGTCCTCGTCGGTGACGTCGAGCTGCTTTCCGGTTCCGCCGATCTCGGCGGCGAGCGCCTCGACGCGATCGACGCGTCGTGCGCCGAGCACCACGTGGTAACCCTGCTTCGCGAGTTGACGAGCAGTGGCGGCACCGATCCCGGAACTCGCGCCGGTGACGACGGCGATCGGTCGCTGGTCGGTGGTCTGGGCGGTGGCGGTGTCAGGGCTCATGGGCCCACCTTACGACGCCTACCGCACCTCGCCCATGAGGCTGCCGTGCGCCTCTGCGTGCACTCGCGCACTGCTACATTCGTCGCATGCGTGGGGGAGTGATCCCGGCGGCGCTGCAACTGACGTCCACTCCGGCGGCCGCGGTGTTGCACGCGATCCGGGTCGGTGGACCGGTGACCAGGGATCAGCTCGCCTCGACGACCGGGTTGTCCGCCGCGACGATCAACCGGCAGGTCCATGCGCTCGCCGCCCACGGTCTCGTCGCCGAACGGCCCGATCTCGCGGGACCGAAAACCATTGGCCGGCCCAAGAACCCGCTGACCATCGACCGGGATTCGCTGTGCGTCGCCGGACTGCACATCGGTGCGCGGCGCTCGGTCCTGGTCATCGCGGATCTCGGTGGACGCACGTTGCACAGCCACGCCGTGCTCACCCCGTCGGGTGACCAGCAGGAGGCGATCGAGCAACTGTGCACGCAACTCGCCGAGCTCGCCGGCCGGTTCAGCGGACGCCGCCTGCTGTGGGGTGGGGTGGCGCTCGGCGGTGCGGTCGACGCGGAGACGGGTGTGGTGGATCACCGAGTTCTCGGGTGGCATCAACTCCCGGTGGGCGAAACCCTTGCGGGCCGACTCGGCACCCCGGTGTCGGTGTGTGAACACGTTGAGGCGATGGCCGCAGCAGAACTGTTGCTGGGCGGGCCGCGGGACGCGACCGGCACCGGACTGTTCTTCTACGCCCGCGAAACCGCAGGCATGGCAATGACTCTCGAGGGCCGGGTGCACGTCCCGGAGCGAGGGGCCGGGACAATCGCGCATCTGCCCGTCTCCGCGCCGGTGCTCGCCCCGGGACACACCCGCGTCCGGTTGCAGAACGTCATCGGCGACGACGCCGCACTGGCGGCAGCCCATCGCCTCGGCATCGATCCGGACTCGTCGCGCATCGTCGACGAACGCGCGCGGGTGCTCGGAGAGGCGGTCGCGATGATCCGCGACGTGATCAACCCGGACACGATCGTCGTCGCCGGCGACGCGTTCGCGGCGCATCCGCACGGGCTCGCACCGGTGCAGGCAGCATTCGACGAGGCCTCGACACTCGACCGGCCGCTGGAGATCGCGCCGTCGAGATTCGGTGTGCACGTACAGGAGAGCGCCGCGGTCGTGGTTGCGCTGAGTGTCATCTACGCCGATCCGATCGCCGCCGTCGCCACCCTCTGACGGGCAGACCGTCTCCGAGCGGGAACCGCCCTGTGTGCCGTGCTGGGCTTCATCACCTACGGTGGGGGCATGACCCTGCCCCGCGATGTTTCCGCACGCCTCGAGGTGAGCATCGACGACCCGACCGAACTCGAGATGCAGATCACGGTGGCGAAGCTGCCCGGCCTGCAACTGGCCGAGGAACTCAAGATCGAGCTGGACGGCAGCCCGGTCGACGTCGAGGAGCTCGTCGCCGACCACGGGTCGCGCATCCACCGGATGCAGCTCGGCCGTGGACTGCTGACCATCGACTACACCGCCGAGGTCCTGACGGCTGCGAACCCGATCCCGGTGGAGAGCACCGACCGGTCGCGATACCTGCGTCCCAGCCGATATGCCGAGTGCGACAAGTTCTTCGGCTTCGTGGCCGGTCAGTTCGACCTGTCGTTGCCGGAGGGGGAACTCCTCAATCAGGTGGCGACGTTCGTCGAGCAGCGGCTCAACTACATCCCGGGTGCCAGCGATCCCATCGACGGAGCAGCCGACACCCTGCTCGCCGGGGCGGGCGTGTGCCGCGACTACGCACACCTCGTCGTGGCGCTGTTGCGTGCGCTGAACATCCCGGCGCGGCTCGTCGCCGTCTATGCACCCGGATGTTCACCGATGGACTTCCACGCTGTTGCCGAGGCGATCATCGACGGCGAATGGGTGGTCGTCGACAGCACGCGCCTGGCCCCGCGGCAGTCATTGGTACGTATCGCCACCGGGCGCGACGCCGCGGACACCGCATTCCTCGACAATCACCGCGGCACGATCACGCTCAACAAATACGAGGTGACCGCGACCGTTCGCGGTGAACTGCCCTACGACGACGCGACCGCCCGGGTCATGATCGGCTGAGCCGGTTCAGGCGTCGAGCGCGGCTCGGCGTTCGGTGGCCACGTGATCGAGGACGGCGGCGACGTCGTCGGTGTCCTCGATGCGGAATCCGGCTGCGGTGGCACCTTTGCCGACCTTGATGCCGATGTCTCCGACCTCGGGCCGCAGGTGCGCGAAGGCCTTCTCGTCGGTGACGTCGTCGCCGAGGTAGATGACCACATCGCAGCCGAGCTGCTCCCGCAGGGTGTCGAGCGCGTGTCCCTTGCTGGTCTCGATGACCGCGAGTTCGAGCACGCTCTTTCCCTCGGTGGAGTGCACACCCTCCCAGGAGCCGGGACCCGACCGTGCGGCCTCGAGTGCCGCCACGGCGTCATCGGGATCGGCGTTGCGTACATGCAGCACGGTGCTCGCCGGCTTCGTCTCCACCGTCGAACCCGGGAAACGTGCTGAGATGTCCCGCAATTCGCCGATGATCCGGACGAGGAGGGCGCGTGCGGTGTCGGTCACCTCGACCGCGAACCCGGTGTCGAACTCGCTCCCGTGGCTCCCGACCAGCGTCACCGGTGCGCCCAGGCCGGACAGGCTTGCGAGGACGGCGAGTTCGCGGCCCGAGATGACCGCGACCTCGGTGTCGGACAATGCTGCGGCCGCCTCGAGCGCGGTGATCGATGCCGGATTCGGGATCGCGTCCTCCGGGCGTGACACGATCGGCGACACGCAGCCGTCGTAATCCGACGCGACGAGGAGGCGTCGTGCGCGCGCGGCCGTGCCGAGAGCCTCACGCAGATCTGCGGGAATCCCGGTGTCGCTCATGAATTGTCGAGGGAGTCTTCGACCAGGTGAACACCGCGGTTCGGTTCCAACTCGGTCTCCGAGTTCTCCCCGAGCGTGCCGAGGAAACTCCGGGCCCACTTGTCGACGTCGTGGGCGAGCACCTGACGGCGCAGCGCACGCATGCGGCGTCGTCCTTCGTGTTCGCTCTGGTTCACCGCCGCCACAATCGCGTCCTTGACGCCGTCGAGATCGTAGGGGTTGGCCTGATAGGCCGAACGCAATTCAGCTGCGGCGCCGGTGAACTCGCTGAGGACCAGCGCACCGCCCAGATCGCTGCGGCAGGCGACGTACTCCTTGGCGACGAGGTTCATGCCGTCGCGCAACGGTGTCACCAGCATGACGTCGGCGGCGACGAAGAAGGCGATCAGCTCGTCGCGCGGCACCGGCCGGTGCAGATACTGGACGACCGGCCGGCTCACCGTGTGGCTGTGGTTGCCGTTGATGTTGCCGACCAGCTGTTCGATCCCGGCCCGCATCCGCTTGTAGCTCTCGACGCGCTCCCGGCTCGGCGTGGCGAGCTGGATCATCACCGTCTCGGACGCGTCGAGCCGCTCCTCGTCGAGCAACTCCGAGATCGCCTTGAGGCGGACGTCGATGCCCTTGGTGTAGTCGAGCCGGTCGATGCCGAGCATGATCGTCTTGGGGTTGCCGAGTTCGCGGCGGATCTCCGCGGCCCGGTCACGGATCTTCTTGGTCTTGGCCTTCGCGGCGAGCTCGCCGGAATCGATCGAGATCGGGAATGCGCCCACCCGCACGGTGCGGAAGCCGACCTGCACCACTCCGAAGCGCGAGCGGACGCCGACGGTGCCCTTGCTGGTGGCCTGGCCGGCGAGCCGGCGGGCGAGGAACAGGAAGTTCTGCGCACCACCGGGGAGATGGAAACCGATCAGGTCGGCGCCGAGCAGGCCTTCGACGATCTCGGTGCGCCACGGCATCTGCATGAACAGTTCCACCGGCGGGAACGGGATGTGCAGGAAGAAGCCGATCTTCACGTCGGGCCGCAGCATGCGCAGCATCTTCGGGACCAGCTGGAGCTGGTAGTCCTGCACCCACACCACGGCACCTTCGGCGGCCGCCCGCGACGCGGCCTCGGCGAACCGCCGGTTCACCTCGACATAGGTGTTCCACCACTCGCGGTGGTACTCCGGCTTGACGATGACGTCGTGGTAGAGCGGCCACAGCGTGGCGTTGGAAAAGCCCTCGTAGTATTCGGCGATCTCCTGTGTGGACAGGGGCACCGCATGGATGTCGATGCCCTCGATGTCCGGGGGATTGTCGTCGGAATCAGGGATACCCGACCAGCCGACCCAGGCGCCGGTGTTGGCGCGCAGGATCGGTTCGAGCGCGGTCACGAGGCCACCGGGACTCCGCTTCCAGTTGACCGTGCCGTCGGGCAGGACCTCCTTGTCGACGGGCAGACGGTTGGCGACGACGACGAACTCGGCGCCGTCGTGCGGAGCAGCCCGGTTCGGCCCCTCCCCGGACTCGTTGTCGTGGAAGGGGGCGGTCCCGGTTCCAGCCGGTCGCGGCGTCACCGGATCAGGCGTTCTCGCCCGGCGCGATCCCCAGCATTGCGAGCAGCATCCGGCACTCGTCGGCGTCGGTGGCGTAGGCGGCCACGACGCGACGCGCCGAATTGGCGGTCTCGTCGGCTACCGGTTCCAGTTCTTCGTCGGCGATGTCGGTGGTCTTCGCGGGCATGTGAGTCCCCTCGTAGTGCGTGCGGTGTCGCGGTGTGGCTCGAGGCCGTGCGGGCTGGAGCGGCCGATGGGTGGCGCGCCCGATTCGCCATTCTACCCGGGTCGCGGGGGTGCTCAGAACCGCCGCGGTGGGGGCGGCCACCGACGGTTCTGGCGGATCGTGCGGCTCTCCCGTGCCTCGCGCTGTGCGAGGAGGCGGCGCCGCAGACTCCAGTCGGGTCGCGGCGGTAGCTGGGGGCGGCGCAGCGACCGGGCGACGAACTCACCGAGGGTGACGCCGGCGGCCAGCGCGCAGCCGATGGCGAGGGCGTTGGCGATCCAGGTGAAGCCGCTGAGCGTCTGCTCGCTGAGGATTCCGTACAGGCCGCGGTAGACCGCGAGACCCGGGAGCAAAGGGGTGATGCCGGCGACCGCGACGACGAGCGGCGGCGTCAGCGCGCGACGGGCCAGGAGGCCACCGACCAGGCCGACGAAGGCCGCGGCGAGTCCGTTGGCGATCACGTCGCCGACGGTGGTGAAGGTCGCCGACGCCGCGACCGCGGTGCCGATGAGGCCGCCGAGGAAGGCGACTCCGAGCGCGCGGGTCTCGGCATAACTGGCAACTGCGTAGGCGCAGGCGGCGAAGGCGCCCGCGACCACCCGTACCGGCAACTCGACGGCCTCGAAGCTGGTCGAGGTGGTGATCGTGGGCAGGAAGATTCCGCCGGCCTCGAGCAGTCGGATCGCGACACCGACGCCGGCGATGATGCCGCCGGTCATGAGCAGGAGTTCGAAGAAGCGGGCGACGCCGGTGATCGGGGCGCCGGTGATGGCGTCCTGCACCGAACCGACCAGCGACAGTCCCGAGAGCAGGACGACGATGCCTGCCGCGATGACTTGTGAGGGCGCGATCTGGACACCGAGTGTCTCGGCCGCGCCGAAGACGAGGGCCGCCGGGACGACGGCGATGAACCCGCCGGTGAGCTGCTGGAAGAAGATCGGCGTACCGATCCGGTTCAGGTTCCGGTTGATGACGACGATCGCGACCGTGGTCAGGAATGCCAGTGCGGCGACGAGGTATTGGCCGCCGAGCAGGACGGAGATGCCCGACGCCATCGCGCCCCAGGCGACCGTCGCGACCCAGTGCGGGTACGGGTGTGGGGCCGTGATGATCTCGTCGACCATGCGGTGAGCGGTCGCCGGCGTGATACCGGAGTCGCGGATGCGCCGGACGAGGCGGTCCACCTGGGCGAGCCGGGTGAAGTCCATCGAGCGGTAGTAGACCTGCTCCATCGTGGTGATCGGCGGGAGCGTCGCGCCGCGTCGCGCGCTGACGACGATCGTGTTGTAGGTGACGTCGACGTCCACGTCCTCGAGGCCGTAAACACCTGCGACGAACTTGATCTGGGTCTGCGTGTCGATCGCGCCGGTACCCGAGTCGAGCAGGACCGCGCCGATCTTGGTGGCGAGGTCGAGGACCTCGGTGATCGCCGCGACGTCGAACGGTTCGATCGGCTTGCGCGGCGACACCATGATGCTGCCGGGTTCGATCGTGTCGATCGTCGCCTGCCGGGTTCCGGTGAGTCGACGAAGCGCACGGCCGATCTGTTCGCGCACGCAAGCCTCCTTGTGTCAGTCGAGCATTCGCGTTCGGTCGGAAGTCGTGGGTCATCGGTGACTGCCGCTTCGATCTTGGCACCGAATCGATCTCACATGTGAACTACCCAGACACGGCCGATGTCACGCGGAGTTGTAGGTACTCCACCGCCCTCTAGGATCGCGGCATGTCATCAGTGCAGATCAACGGTCCCCTCGAAGGTCACACCCGCAGTGCGACAGTGGCCCCCGGCAGTCTCGTCTTCACCGCGGGCGCCGCGCCGATCGACGAGCAGGGCGTCACCGTCGCCCCGGGGAACGTCAGCGAACAGGCACGGCAGTGCATGGCGAACCTCGAGGCGGCGCTGGCCGAGGCCGGTGCATCGCTGTCCGACGTCGCCAAGGTGACCGTCTTCGTCGCCGAACACCTCCAGGCCGACCTCGTGGTCGCCTGGGATGCGGTGACGGCGGCCTTCGGCGAGCACAAGCCGGCCGGCAGCCTGCTCGGGGTCTCGGTATTGGCCTACGACGACCAGTTGGTGGAGATCGAGGCGGTCGCCGCGATCCCGGGCTGACCGGGTCCGCTGGGACCGTCGCATGCGCGGTGGATATACTCGCGCACGCACGCCTCCTTAGCTCAGTGGTAGAGCACTCGCCTTGTAAGCGAGCGGTCGTCAGTTCAATCCTGACAGGGGGCTCCACGAGGGCCTCGGCCCGCGGGGGGAGCCAGATGACGAACGGTCACACCAGACCAGAGAGTCGATGGTCCTCGCCGCGGCCCGGGGCCTCTCCTGTCTCCGGGCCCGTTCCGTCCCCGTCGCGACACCGCGGCCGCACACCGTGGTGGCTGGTGGGTTTCGCCGCGGCAGTGGCCCTGCTGGTCGCCGAGATGGTCGTCTTCGCGGTGCGTTCGGACGAGCCGGAGGAGGAGACGCCGGTCGACGACGCGGCCGTCGTCGAGTACGCCCGCCGGATGATCGTCGATCTCCTGAGCTATTCGCCCACCGACACCACGCGCGTCGAATCGGCGCTGGACCGGTTGTGCGACGACTCGCCCGACGCCGGTTCCGCAGCGGGGCTCGTCGAGCAGCTGCGGAACTCTGGCGCCGGGTCCGAGGTCAGGGAATCGTCGATCGGTCAGATCGTCGCGCACACTCCGGACGGTGACCGGGTGGTGTCCTTCCGGATCATCACCCATGTCGGTGCGTTCGGCCGTCCCGCGGAGAAGACGAACCACGATCTGGTCACCGTCCGGCCCGAACCGACGATGTGTGTCTATCGCCTGGAGATGGTCACCAGATGACGGCGAGTCCGGCGGCGAGCAGCGACAGTGCGCCCGCCGTCCAGAACAGCGCCCGCGGAACGGGTTCGCCGGTGCGCTTCTGACGAGCGCTGCCGATACCCAGGATCGCGCCCAGCACGAGCAGGATCACCAGCTTGATGGCGATCTTCGGGTAGTTGAGTTCGATTCCGGCGGGCCACGGTGCGGCCAGTGCCAGACCGGTGAGCAGCGACAGCCCGATGCCGTAGTCCATGACCCGGGTGAAGCGGAACTCGCGGGCGGCCACCTGTGAGAACCAGGCACCGAAGGTCACGGCGAAGCCGACGATGTGGAAAAGAATTACGACGTGGCGTAGTACATCCATGCTCGTACTCTACCCAGCAGGTCCTCGACATTCCCGTCACGCGGGAACGTGTGCCCGGAAACGAACTGTCGGTGCAGGATGTACGGATGGAGCACGATGAACCGGGTACCTCTGCCGTGGCCGAGACGACCCCGACTCCCACCGGCGCGGAGCCGCTCGCGCGTACCGCACTCGGTACCTACCGCGGGGTCGCCGGCGACCGCGCCGACGTCTGGCGCGGAATCCGGTATGCGAGACCTCCGCTGGGCGAACTGAGATGGCGTCGCGCCCGGCCACTCACGCCCGACGAGGACGGGAGTCGGGATACCGTCGTCGACGCTTTCTCGTTCGGGGCCGTCTGCCCGCAGGAACTCAATCCCGCGGTCCGGCTCGGCCCGGATGTCGTGATGGACGAGGACTGCCTCTACCTCAACGTGTGGACGCCGCCGGGTGCCTCGACCCATGCCCACGACGCCGTCGCGCTGCCGGTCATGGTCTGGCTGCACGGCGGGGCGTACGTCCTCGGGTCGGGTAGCCAGCCGTACTACGACGGTGCGGCGCTCGCGTCCACCGGTGACGTGGTGATCGTGACGCTGAACTACCGGCTGGGCGTCCTGGGGTTCGCCGACCTGTCGTCGATCGATCCGCGCTTCGAGTCCAACGTCGGGCTCAGCGACGTCCTCACCGCGCTGGCGTGGGTCCGCGACCACATCGCGGCCTTCGGCGGGGACCCCGACAAGGTGACCGTGTTCGGCGAGTCGGCGGGCGCCGGCCTCGTCACCGCGCTGCTGACGATGCCCGCCGCCGAGGGGTTGTTCGGCCGGGCCATCGCCCAGAGTTCGCCGGTGACGTCGATGTACGGCGCCGACCGGGCCGCCCGCGTCGCGCGCATGCTGCTCGACGCCGCCGGGATCGAGGACACGGGTGACTCGGCGGCGGTGGTGGGTCAGCTCGAATCCCTGGAAGCCACAAGGTGTTCGACGCTCACCACCGAACTGTTCGCGAAGGTGCCCACCGAATCGCCCGGCACCATCGCCTTCGCCCCGGTCGTCGACGGCGACCTGCTGCCCGACCATCCCCTCGACGCCTACCGGGACGGTCGGGCACTGCCCGTGCCGCTGATCATCGGGACCAACCGCGACGAGGCGAATCTCTTCAAGTACATGAAGTCGCCGCTCATGCCGATCACCGCCGAGGAGATCGAGCGGATGTTCGCCGGCATGCGCGAGGAGTATCCCGACATCGTGTTACCCGAACGCGCGCAGGTGCTCTCGGCGTACTCGGGTCTGCGGCCGAAGGTCACCGGGCTGGGCGTGGCCCGCGACGTCGCCTTCCGCATGCCGACGCTGTGGCTCGCCGACGCCCACGCGCGCCGGGCTCCCGTCTACGTGTACCGCTATGACTGGACCACCAGGATGTTCCGGCTGCTGGGCCTCGGTGCCGCACACGCCACCGAGGTGCCCTATGTGTGGGGGAACCTGGGTGCGGGTCCGCGGGACATCACCTTCCTCCTGGGCGGCCGCAAACACGGAGAAGCCGTGTCGCAGAGACTGATCCGCCGCTGGACGTCCTTCGCACACGGTCGCGCACCCGACACCGGGTCGCCCGGCGACGAGTGGCCCACCTACGACACCGGCCGCCGTCCCGTGTTGCGCATCGACGCCGAGGACCGGGTGGTGCAGAACCTCGACGGCGATCTCTGGGAGGCCTGGGGTGATGAGGTGCTCAGCTTCCGCTGAGCGTCAGTCGCAATCGCCCTTGAGGTAGGCGTGGGGCAGGTACGCCGCCCGTTGCGCCTCGGTCATGGGAACCGTGTTCGCACAGACCCATTCGCGGGCGTCGGGAACGTCGAGGGTGTGCACATAGACGCTGCCGGTCGTGTCGCCGCCGGCGAGGATCTCGTCGTCCGCGGGCAACCGGACCGGGACCTGCCACGTCGTGGTGGTGTCGGTCGAATTGAGCAGCGTCCCCACCGACTGTCGATCGTCGAGTGTGCCGTCGTCGCCGAGCGCGAAGCTGATCAGCTCGTGCGTGGATGTGCCGACTGCGATCCGGTTGGGCGACATGGACAGCGTGTTGGCGAACATGTCCTCGTGGCGATCGATCAGTTCGGGCTCGCCGGCGGTGTCCGTCGTCGGTAGTCGCCAGGTGGACAGGTCGCGGGCCGCGACGACGAGGACCTCCCCGTCATCGTCGAAGGCCGCCTGGGTGACGGGGGTGTCGTCGGAGATCACCGTCACCGGGTCGGGGTTGCCGGACCCCAGGTCGTAGAGGTAGATCCGCTTGTCGTCGGAGGTCACCGCGGCGCGGGTGCCGTCGGGACTGAAGGCGACGCTGCGGATGAGGTCGGCGGGGCCGCGCAGGGGAGCGCCGATCCGACTCGGCGAGGTGGGATCGGATGTGTCCCACAGTGCGATCGTGGTGTCGGTGTCACCGGTCGCGAGGACGTCGCCGGTGGGGGCGAAGGCGACCGGGAACGAGTACCGCGTCGAGACGGGCAACCGGGCCGCGGCCCGTGGGGTGTCCGGGTCGCGGATGTCCCACAGTTCGACGAGACCGCCATTGTTGTTGGCCGTCGCCGCGAGGGTGCCGCGTTCGTTGACCGAGACGCGCGGGTGGTCGTTGACCCGCCGCTGGATGGGAGTGCGTGAACGCAACGACATCTCGCCGTCGTCCAGGGTCCACACGTTCAGGGTGGTGTCCGAGCCGACGGTCGCGAGGATGCGCTGCGCCGGGTCGGTGGCGACCCCGCTGATCGTGCCGCCGCGGTCGGGGACCGAACGGTCGGGCAGAGACCAGACGTCGATCGTCCCGTCGGAACGCCCGGACACCAGGTGCTCACCGGTCGGGTCGAAGGTGGCCGAGAAGGTACGGACCGAACCCTGCTCCGACGCGGTCTGCAGCGCCCACTGGGCCGTCGGTGAAGCCCGGTTTGTCGTGTTCCACACCCGCACCATGCCGTCGGCGCGGGCCGAGGCGACCTGCGAACCGTTCGGGTCGAAGGCGATGGACCAGGAACCCGCGGTCGCGGTCGGGAGCGAGGTGCTGAGCGGCAGCGGGGACTCCGGTTCGGTCACATCCCAGAGTTGAGCGTTCGGGCTGTCGCCGGTGACGGCCAGGGAACGGCTGTCCGGGCTGAATGCGACCGCGTGCGTGATGCTGGGGAAGCCGGTGATCGGCTCGCCGACGGGTGTGGGTTTCTCGCCGGTGGTCCACAGCCGTACGACGCGGTCGTCCCCGCCGCTCGCCAGCAGCTGCCCGTCGGGGCTGAAGGACAGTGTGCGTGCGGCGGCGCCGTGGCCCCGGAGCACGGCGGTTTCGCGCAGGGTTCCTGTCGGAGGCACCGCGAAAACGGTGATGGAACCGTCGTCCGACGAGGCGGCGAGCGTCCGGCCGTCCGCGGAGAAGCGGGCCATGTAGACGGTGCCGCGACCGAGCGATGCCGTGTCGCGCAGCACTGGGCGACCGGGGTCGGCGAGGTCCCACATCCGGACCGCGCCGTCGCCGCTCGAGGTGACCAACAACGGTCGGGTGGGGTGGAAGGCGGTGGAGGTGACGTAGTTGCCGAAGCCGCGCAGAATTGCCACCTCGCGATACCTCGGGGTGGCGTCGGTGCTCTCCCAGATGCGGACCGTGCGGTCGCCGCTCGCCGAGGCGAGGTGGCGGCCGGTCCGGTCGAAGGCCAGGTCGTAGACCGGTCCGGTGTGGCCGGTGACCTGCGTCGCGAGCGGGCTGGTGGCCGCGCCGCGCAGATGACCGGCGATCGTCGGGTCGTCGGGGTAGAGCTGATGGGCGACGAGCAGCAGGCGCGCGGCCAGCGACGGGTTGGAGTGCTCCGTGCTGTCGATGTGGGACAGCAGGGCCGCCCGTTCCGCGGCGTTGCGCTGTTGCCGGAGGTCGTGCGCCTGCCGGAACCCGAACACCGCGATGATCGACGCCGAGATCGCAAGGATCACGATCACCGCGACGGCACCCAGCTGCAACAGCCGGCGGCGTCGTTGCATCGCGACCGCGGAGTCGAGGAACTCGTCGTTCTCCCTGCTCAGCAGGTGTACGTAGTTGCTGCGCAGCGCTTCGCGGTGGCTCTTGGCGTCGTCGAGTCGCGAGCCGGTGTAGAGGAATGAGCGGCTGCGGCCGTTGGCCACCCACGACTGGGTGTCGGCGTCGAGTTGTTGCCACCAGACGTGGGTGTCGGAGTCGTCGGCGATCCAGGTGGCGAGACGCGGCCACGCGGTCAGCACCACGTCGTGCACGAGCATCACCGACTCCGCGGACACCGTCAGCAGGCGGGCCTGCGCGAACTCGTCGATGACGGTCGAGACCTCCGGCGGGAAGCGGCTGCTGAGGGTCGAGGTGGACAGCGGCACGCGCAGCGCGATCCCGGCCGGACCGACGTGGACCATCGACAGCAGGACCGCGCGGGCGAGGTCGCGATGTTCGGGGGCGATGGCCTCCCAGGCGGCCTCCGCCGTGTCGGCGACGGCGCGTGCGATGCCGCCGGTCGCGCGATAACCGGACAGCGTCATGCGGTTGCCGGAGCGTCGTGCCCAGGTGGCCTGCAGGACGTGGGCCAGCAACGGAAGCCGACCGGCGCGATCCCCGACCGTCGACGCCTCGTAGAGGTCGGTGATCATCACGTCGGCAAGGCCTGCCTCGATGCGCCCGCCGGCGAGGCGGACCGGGGCGGTGATGACCTCGCGGAGCTGCGTGCGCGTCATCTCCGAGACGATCACGCAGCGGTGCTGCCAGGCATCGGCCAGCACGGGGTACTCCACGCACTGGCTGAAGAAGTCCGCGCGGATGCCGACCACCACGACGGTGTCGGCGGAGAGTTCCTCGACCTCGCGCATCGTGGTCGAGCGCAGCTCGTCGGGGAGCGAGAAGACGTTCTCGAACTGGTCGATGACGACCACTGCGTCGATCTCGCCGTCGACGGGTGGGGCGATGGAGAGACCGTCCGGGGTGACCTCGGCGAGGCGCGGGGTCGAGATCCGCGGGTCGCGGGCCAGGCCGGCACGCAGCAACGACGACTTCCCCGAGCCCGACACCCCGGTGACGACGACCAGCCGGGAGGCCGGGGACAGCGGTGCGGGCTCCGAGCCGGCGGTGAGAATCGTGTCGACGAGCGTGCCGACGAGGTCGTCGCGTCCGAAGTACAGCTCGCTGTCGGCGGCGGTGAGGGGCGCCAGTCCGGCGTAGGGGCGGGAGTGCTGGGCGGGCGGCTCCGGGGTACCCGGCGCCTCCTGATTCAGGTGTCGGTCCCACAGGTCTCTCCACTGGGGGATCGTGAGGACCTCGACGACGCCCGCCGCCACCGCGCGGGACGTCAGCCAGACGAGGAGAGGTTCGACGGTCGCGAAGTCGCGGGGGAGGTGTCGGCCGTTCCGCCAGTCGCTGATCCGCTGCGCGGAGACCTTGGCCCGGGCCGCCGCCGCTCGGAGGGTAGGGCGTCCCGCTTGCACGAAAAGGCGCGCGAGCGCTTCACCAAAATCCACTCACCCGACTCCACGCTCTGACCGTCCGACTGATCGACCGGTCCATCATGCGACACGCGACCCCGGTGCGCCACTGCCGGCGGGGCGATGGTGGCGACGGCCACGTCGGGATCGAGTCATCAGGTCATCTGACCTGAACGCCTCCGGAACTGGGTTCGGCCGTGTCCGGACCGGATAGTCCGTTTGCCCGCTGACCTCGGTGTTCGTCTCTCGTTCCGGACCGGCGCTGTACTCCGGTCGCGGGGTGGGGTCTCCTTGGTGGGCGTTCCTGACGGGGGTCGGGAGCGCAAGGATGCGTTGGTCGCAGGACACACGGAGGTGTTCTCAGGCACTGCCCGTCGGGGGCTGTGTGTCGTCCGGCCCACGCAACCGGGCGGGTGCCGGGCACCGGGTCGATGGGGGTCGGCCGGTCTCCGGCACCCGCTTCCCCTCTTCTTCTCCGGGCTCGCCGCTGTTCCCGGATCCTCGCGTCGGCTCACTAGGATCGCGGCATGCCAGTGCGCCCCCGCATCACCGACACCGCGCGCCGATCCCGGTTGATGCGCCGCATGCACCTCGACGCCGCGTCGCGGGCCGGGTCCGTCGTCGAGGCGGCCGCGACGATGGTCGGTCTCCACGCCACCACCCCGTCGACGGTCTATCTGTCCGCGTGGGCGCGGGTCGACGGTCTGACCCGTGCCGATATCGACACCGCGCTCTACGACGACCGGAGCCTCGTCAAACATCTCGCGATGCGGCGAACTCTCTTCGCCTTCCCTCGTGACGTCCTCGCCGAGGCGATCGGCGCGCTCGGGCCCCGGATCACCGCCTCCGAGCGCACCAACATGCTTCGCGATCTGCGTCGCAGTCCCGACGTCGACGACCCCGAGGGTTGGATCGACACCGCGCGGGACGCGGTCCTCACCGAACTCGCCGGCGGTGAGTCGCTCACGTCGACCGAACTGCGTGCCCGGTTGCCCGTCCTGGAGGGCTCGATCACCTTCGGTGAGGGCAGGTCGTGGGCGGGGAAGAGTCACTTCGGCCCGCGGGTGCTCAACATGCTCGACGCATCCGGAGACATCGTCCGCGGACCCAACCGACTCGACTGGCATCTCTCCCGCCCGGCGTGGACGTCGATGAAGGTGTGGCTCGGCGAGACCCTGGATGCGCCGAGTGTGCATGACGGTCACCGGGCGCTCGTCGAACGCTGGCTGCGCACCTATGGGCCGGGGACCGAGACCGATCTCGTGTGGTGGCTCGGCTCCACCAAGACCGCGGTGCGGGCCGCGCTCGCCGATCTCGGCACCGTCGAGGTCGATCTGGACGGGGGCGGCATCGGACATGTGCTGCCCGACGACCTGGGCACCGACGAGGACTGCGAGCCACAGGCCGTGCTGTTACCCGAACTCGACCCCACGACGATGGGCTTCAAGGAGCGGGCCTTCTATCTCGGCGACCACGGTCCGGACATCTTCGACTCCGTCGGCAACGGCGGACAGACCGCATGGTGGGACGGCCGGATCGTCGGCGGCTGGTATCGCCGCGACGACAATTCGATCGCGATCCACCCGCTCGAGCCCCTGCCCGCCGACGCCCGGAGGAAACTCGACGAGCGGGCCGAGGAGCTCGCGGCATGGCTCGGCGACGGATCGATGAAGATCGGATACGCCGCGCCGTACATGCGGAAACGATGAGTTGAGGGCGATGAGTTGAGCCCCGAGCCGCGGTCTGCCTCTGCGGAAAACCCCGCGTCGAGCGAAAGGCACCGCGATGAGCGATCGACTCCCACCTGTGACCGACCATGACACCTGGGCGAAGGCCCTCGACGAACTGCGGGTCCGCGAGAAGGCGGCCACGCGCGAACTCGACGCGATTGCAGCACAGCGGCGGCGGCTGCCGATGGTCGAGATGCCCGAGTACACCCTGACCGGGCCCGACGGGCCGATCCGTCTCGTCGACGTCTTCGACGGTCGATCCCAGTTGATCGTCTACAACCACATGTGGTTTCCCGGTGAGACCTACCAGTGTTCGGGATGCACCGGATTCACCATGCAGTTCGACCGGCTCGACTTCCTCGGTGACTACGACGCCCGGTTCGTCATCATCACCCACGGTCCCTTCGACGAGGCCCTCGCCTACCAGAAGCGCGTCGGCAACCGCATGGACTGGTACTCGTCGGAGGGCACGACGTTCTCCGCCGACGTCGGCGCGGGGCCGGGCGAGGGATTCGCCGTCAACGTCTTCCTCCGCGACGGCGACAAGGTCTACCGCACGTGGCACACAACCGGCCGGGGGGTCGAGCAGCTCGGCTACACCTTCTCGCTCATCGATGTTCTCCCATGGGGAAGGCAGGAAGAGTGGCAGGACTCGCCCGACGGCTGGCCCCAGAGCCCCACATATTCACGGTGGCGTGAATCGGAGACCATCGCCGCCGCCTACGGTGACCCCGGCGCGTGATCCGCGGGCGACGCCTCCCCAGGTCAGGGCTCACAGCAACCTCCCAGCATCCGACCAGTGACGTGCCAGCGGGTTCTGCGACAGTAGGAGGGTGACCGGACCAGCCAGAAACGACGACGCGCGCGGCGCGAAGGTTCTCGTCGTCGACGACGAGGAGAACATCCGCCAGCTGCTGTCGGTGTCGCTGAAGTTCCAGGGATACGACGTCGACACGGCCGCGGACGGACCGGCCGCGATCGACAAGTGCCGCAGCAGCAAACCCGACATCCTGATCCTCGACGTGATGATGCCGGGCATGGACGGCTTCGGACTGTTGCGTCGTCTGCGCGCGGACGGGGTCGAGGCGCCCGCCCTGTTCCTGTCGGCGCGCGACTCGGTGGAGGACAAGGTCAACGGTTTGACGATCGGCGGCGACGACTACGTCACCAAGCCGTTCAGCCTCGAAGAGGTCGTCGCCCGCCTGCAGGTGTTGCTGCGCCGCAGCGGTTTCGGTGAGGAGCAGCAGGCCTCGTCCCGGATCACCTTCGCCGACATCGAACTCGACGACGAGACCCACGAGGTCTTCAAGGCCGGCAAGCCGGTACAGCTCTCGCCGACCGAGTTCACCCTGCTGCGTTACTTCATGGTCAACGCCGGCACGGTGCTGTCCAAACCCCGCATCCTCGACCATGTCTGGAACTACGACTTCGGCGGCGAGGTCAACGTCGTCGAGTCCTATGTCTCCTACCTGCGTCGGAAACTCGACAATGGCGAGAAGCGTCTCATCCACACCCTGCGCGGCGTCGGCTATGTGATGCGCGAGCCGCGCGACTGATGACCGCGTCCGAGGCCCGCAGACGCGGTGTGCCACTCCGGTTCTCCCTGGTTGCTCTCACGCTCGCGCTCGTGGTCGTCGGGTTGCTGGCCTCCGGGGTCGCGGTCACCTCGTCGATGCGCCAGGACCTCATCTCCCGCGCCGACGAGGGACTGGTCAACGCCACCCGCACCTGGGCCGATCCGCGCTCGCCGGCCAACGAGCCGCGCCCCGGTCCGCCGGGGCCGCGTCGTCCGCCGTCGCCGTACTACGTGGAGTCGATTCTCCACGGGCCGGCCGGTCTGTCCACGGTCAACGTCTACAACCAGTTCGACCACGCCCCGGACCTCGACGGACTCACCGGTGACAATGTCGGCCCGGTCACGGTCGGATCGGTGGAGTCCGGCGGCCCGCAGTGGCGGGTGATCAAGCGCAGCAACCAATTCGGCACGTCGATCGTCGCCACACCGATGTCCGACATCGACGCCACGATCAGCCGGCTGATCTGGTTGCAGTTCGCGATCGGTGCCGTGGTCGTGGTGCTCATCGGGGTGCTCAGCTACCTGCTGGTGCGGACGAGTCTCCGTCCCCTCCGCAGGGTCGAGGAGACGGCACATGCGATCGCGGCGGGCGACCTCACTCGACGGGTTCCGCTGGCCGCACCCAACACCGAGGTCGGTAGCCTGTCGGATTCGCTGAACACGATGCTCGGCCAGATCCAGCACGCCTTTGCCACCACGGCGGCCTCTGAACGGCAGGCCCGCGCCTCCGAGGAGGAGATGCGACGCTTCATCGCCGACGCCAGCCACGAACTGCGCACCCCGCTGACGTCGATCAAGGGATTCGCCGAACTCTATTCGCAGGGCGGCGTTCCCGACGTCACCGACGCGATGCGCCGGATCAACGACGAGGCCGGCCGGATGAACGTGCTCGTCGAAGACCTGCTGATGCTGGCGCGTCTCGACGTGCAACGCCCCATCGCCACCGCGCCCGTCGACCTGCTGAGCCTGGCCGCAGATGCCGTCCAGTCAGCGCGCGTCGCCGCCCCCGAGCGCGACATCGAGCTCGAGGTGACGACCGGCGACCAGCCGCCGCTGGTCTCCGGAGACGGGCCGCGACTCCTGCAGGTGCTGCGCAACCTCATCGGCAACGCGATCAACCACACGCCGGCGGAGGCATCGATCACGGTCGGGGTCTCGGTCGACACCGGCGCGAACGGCACCTCCGAGGCGGTGCTCACGGTCGCCGACACCGGACAGGGCCTGACCCCGGAGGACGCGGATCACGTCTTCGAGCGGTTCTACCGCGGCGACCAGTCACGCCACCGGGGGTCGGGCGGCGGAAACGGCTTGGGACTGTCCATCGTCGCCGCGCTGGTCGAAGCGCACGGCGGCCGGGTCGGTGTCGATTCGACACCCGGTGAGGGCGCAACCTTCTGGGTACGACTGCCGCTGTCCATCGCTCCCTGAGTAGCCCCGGAGCTTGCGGAGGGCGTCAGTTCCTGCTCCCTGAGTAGCCCCGGAGCTTGCGGAGGGCGTCGGTTCCTGCTCCCTGAGTAGCCCCGGAGCTTGCGGAGGGCGTCGGTTCCTGCTCCCTGAGTAGCCCCGGAGCTTGCGCAGGTCGTCAGTTCCTGCTCCCTGAGTAGCCCCGGAGCTTGCGGAGGGGCGTATCGAAGGGTCAGATCAGGCGCCGCAACCTGGCGAACTCGGCCACGTCGGTGCGGAACTGGTCGAGGGTGACGAGGGTGTACATGCCGTCGATCTGGCGGGTGGCCCACAGCTGGTGGATGCGTCGGAGATCGGATTGCCGTGACTTCCAGCCGATCCCGTCGATCACCGCGAGTACGAGCTGGGTGGGGAGGCGGACCTCGGCCATCTCCTCGATCTCGCGCACGGCGTCGGTGAGCTTCGAGCCGGTCGAGTCGAAACCCTTGGCTGCCACCACGATGTCGGCGGAGTTGGGGTCGCCCACGATGAGGTCGGCGGGGGCGGTGCGCCCGTTGCGGCCGACGAACCGCGATCGCGTCGTGTAGTCCAATCCGAGATCGCGTGCGATGTCCTCGATCTCGTCCTCGATGCGACGGCCCGATGCGCCGGCCCGGGTCGCGGTGGCCCGGGTCCCGGCGCGCGCCACGAGGATGTCGGCGAAGGTGTAGGTGCGTTCCATCTGGGCCCGCAGCATCCGGACGAGGTCGAACTCCGCGTCGAGCCAGGTCACCAGGTCGACGGGCTGGGTGCGCGCCAGTCCGTGCCATCCGCTGGTGTCGAACCGGTCGCGCAATGCGTTCTTGAGTTTCTCCTGCGACAACCCGACCGCGAGCCCGAGCACCGGGACGTCGTTGGGGTTGTCGCGCACCCACGCGGCGAGACCGGTGATGTCGGTGTCGAGGAGTCCGCCGAGGCTGGCGGTGGCCTCGACGATCCGCTCGGCCTCCGGGGTGGAGGCGGTGGGGTCGACGTGAGAGGTCAACCGTCCCAACGACTTCAGGTAGTCCTCGAAGTCAACTGCGTCACTCATGTGTTCGGCGTCAGTCCCGTCCGATGAACAGGAACTCGCTGACGTCACGACGGGTGGCGGCAGCGTGCGTGCCGAAGCTGTACTTGTGGTCGATGGCGATCACCTCGACCGAGGGCTTGACCTTGCCGAGCAGGTCGACGATGCGGTCCTTGCCCGGCAACGCATTCGACGAATACGACAACACGATCGCGCCTGCGTCCTCGAAATGTTCGAACGTCCGCAGCAGTGCGTCCTCGATGGTCCGTTTGTAGGCGAACGGCGTGAAACGCTTGGGCAGCTTCTTGGTTTTGGTGTTCTCCATGATGGTCATGCCGCGCCAGTACGCGGAGAGGCCCTCGAGGAAGTGATAGCGCTTGATGTAGTCGTTGTCGTCGGTGGGCGGCGCGTACGGAGGGTCGAGGTAGACGAGGTCCGGCGGCGCCGACCACGGCAGGTCGAGGTCGAAGATGTCGCCCTGGACGCTTCGGTTGCTGCAGCCGTTGCTGAACACAGTGCCGTTGTAGTCGGCCGCCGCGCGCAGCCGGAAGTGGTCGCGCAGGGACATCGTGAGGTCGCGGCGCCCGTCGGCATAGCGGGTGGAGTCGGTGAAGGTGAACACCCCGCGCGGCTGCTTGCGGGCAGCGGAGAGAACGAGCGCGGAGATGGCCAGGTCGCGGCGGTATCCACGCAACGCATCGATATGCGACCAGGCCGAGTCGAGGAATGCGCGGTCCTCTGCGGTGAAGTACAAGCCGTCGAAGGTGCTGGAGATGTAGTCGCGGTCGTCGGCGGCCGGCCCGCAGATCTGCTCGACGAGGTCCGGTTCGAGGCGGACGCTCGAATTCGCCACCGAGGCACGCGTGATGACGTGCGGGAAGTGGAGGAAGTCGTTGCTGAGGACTTCGAAACCCTGGGCCTTCAGCAGGTAGGACACCACGCCCGACCCGGAGAACGCGTCGACCGCGGTCGACCCGCCGATCTCGGCGAAGGTGCGCTCGAGGTGGGGGAGGAGCCGGTACTTCGATCCCATGTACCGCAGCCGCGGGAACCGCTGTGCGCGGGCCAGGACGTCACTGGATCCGACAGGTCTGCCGGTGCTGCGTCCCGATCGGGAGGATTCTGGCCCACTCACACCGAAAAGAATGTCATGGACCCCCGACAGCGCCGTGGAGAACACGGTTGCGGCAGGTGGTGCCGAACCCCACAACATCTAGACTCGGGCGCATGGCATCGGTCTTCAGCATGATCATCAACGGCGACATCCCGGGTCGATTCGTCTGGAAGGACGGCGAGGCCGTCGCTTTCCTGACCATCGAGCCGGTCACCCCCGGCCACGTACTGGTGGTGCCGCGCAACGAGGTCGACCACTGGGAGCAGATCGACAGCTCGCTGTTCGCCCACCTCAGCGGCGTCGCCCAGAAGGTCGGCCAGGCCGTCAAGGACGCCTTCGACGCACCGCGCATCGGTCTGCTCATCGCCGGCCTCGAGGTTCCCCACGTGCACATCCACGTCTTCCAGGGACTCTCGCTCGAGACCTTCGACCTCGCCAACGCGAACAAGAACGCCAAGCCCGAGGACCTCGACGCCGCGGCCGAGAAGATCCGCGCCAGTCTGCGCTCGCTGGGCTACGGCGAGTACGTCGCCGACTGACCCCTCTCGTGCTCCCTGAGGAGCGAGCTTGCGAGCGTCTCGAAGGGTCAGACCGTTCGGTGGATCAGCAGCGGTAGGACCGCGCCCGCCCCGGCTTCGCGGAGTGCCGCGGCCGCCAGGGTGATCGGCCAGCCGGAGCTGTTGGCGTCGACGACGAGCATCACGTTCTGTCCGGCGACGTCGGGCGGGTCGCCGAGGTGGTCGCGCCAGTAGGCGGCCTCGACCGCGCCGGTCGCGTCGGTCGGCGGGTCGCCCATGCGGACGGGGAAGGTTCCGCCGCCCCTTTTCCCGACTGTGCGCAGGTGCTCGGCGAGCGTCTCGGCCAGGTTGGTGCCGGTGAGGCGGAGAGACACGATGACGTCGGCGCGGACACCCGTCTCGCGGACCCAGGATGAGAGTGTCGCGACGGCGGCGTCGCCGAGTTCGGCCAGTGCACGCTCGTCGCCGTTGCGGGCGGCCGCCAGCACCTCCACCCATTCGGGTGCGTCGGCGTGCGCCAGGACGCGGCCCGGTTGGGCGAGGAGGTCAGCGGGAATCCTTCCGCGGCGGCCGAATTCGCCGCCCGGCCACATCTTCCGAGGATCGAGCGTAGATGCCTTGCGGCGCAGCGTCGACGTGACGGTGCGGACCACCTCGGCATCGACGGTGTCGGGGAGTCCCTCGCTCAGTTTGCCGCGGCAGACCGAGCAGCGGCCGCAGTCGGCGGCTTGCGGGTCGTCGAGCGATTCGGTCAGCAGCCGCATCAGGCAGGTGCGGCCGGCGATGTAGGAGCGCATGATGTCGGCCTCGCGACGACGAACGGCGAGTACCCCGTCGTAGTGTGCGGCGTCGTAGGTCCAGGGCTTGCCGGTGGCGACCCAGCCGTCCGGGGTGCGGTCGGTGATGCCGTCGACGGCGAGCTGCTTGAGCATCAACTCGATCCGCGTACGACGGAAGCGGGTGGCGGCCTCGAGCTGGATGGGCGACTGCGGTTCGTCGGCGGCCTCCAGCGCCGCCAGCAGGTCGCGCATCTTGTCGGGATCGGGGATGGTCGCGGTGGCGAAGTGATCCCAGATCCGGTCGTCGGTCTGCGAGGCCAGCAACATCACGACAGCGTCGTCGAGGGCGCGCCCGGCACGACCCACCTGCTGGTAGTAGGAGACCGGCGAGGGCGGCGAACCGACGTGCACGACGAAACCGAGGTCTGGTTTGTCGTAACCCATCCCGAGGGCGGAGGTCGCGACGAGCGCCTTCACCTTGTTGTGCAGCAACGCGTCTTCGAGCTCATGCCGGCGGTCGGCATCGAGCTGGCCGGTGTAGGCGGCGACGTCCACCGAATCCCCGTGTACCGCCCGGATGGCCTCGACGAGCCGGTCGGCGTCGGCGACGGTGAGGACGTAGACGATGCCCGAACCCGGGAGGTGGGGCAGGGCCTGCGCCACCCAGCCGTATCGCTGCACGGGCGAGAGTCCGTCGAGGACGTTGAGGTGCAACGACTTTCGGGCGAGCGGCCCGCGGAGGACGAGTGTGGGCGCGTCGGAACCGGAGTCGAGCTGCGCGGCAACGTCCTCGGTGACGCGCGCGTTGGCGGTCGCGGTGGTCGCCAGGACCGGCGTCGTCGGGTTGACCGAGCGCAGTACATCGGCGACACGACGGTAGTCGGGCCGGAAGTCGTGGCCCCAGTCGGAGACGGCATGCGCCTCGTCGATCACCAGCAGCCCGAGATTGCCGGCCAGCGCGTCGAGCACGCGGCGGCCGAAGCCGGGATTCGCCAGGCGTTCCGGTGAGACGAGCAGGACGTCGAGGTCGCCGGCCCGCAGCTGCGCCTCGATGGCCGACCACTCGTCGACGTTCGACGAGTTCAGCGTCGCCGCGGACAGGCCGCCGCGAGCCGCTGCGGCCACCTGGTCGCGCATGAGCGACAGCAGCGGGGACACGATCAGCGTGGGTCCGCCGCCACCCGCGCGGATGATCGCGGTGGCCGACCAGTAGACCGCCGACTTGCCCCACCCGGTCGCCTGAACCACCAGGACCCGCGCGCCGGGACTACCGGGCTCGCCACCGGCCAGTGCGGTCACGGCGCGCAGCTGGTCCTCGCGCAGCTGGGCACCCTCACCGGCCAGGCTGGTGATGACCCGATTGGCGGCGGTCAGCTGGTCAGGGGAGAGGGTGGGAGCCATGAGCCCAATGTAGTGGCGACGCCCGACACCACCGGTCGGCGGTGCACAGCGGCGACGACCCGGTCCGATCCGTTCACAGGAACCTCGCAGCGGGGTTCCAGAGAGGTTCGAGGGTACGGACCGATCGTGGTCCTCATGATCCCGCAAGCACCGCCGGGCCGGACGGCGCAGGTGTACACGCTCGCCGACAGCTCGGTGTCTACCCCGGTCCTCGACATCGTCGTCCCCGTCTACAACGAACAGGCCGACCTCGCGTCGTCGGTACGCCGCCTCGCCGACCATCTGCGGCGGCACGTGCCGTATTCGGCGCGCATCACCGTCGCCGACAACGCCAGCACCGACGACACGCTCGCGATCGCCATCGGATTGGTCGACGGGCTCGAGGGCGTCCGCGTCGTTCACCTCGAAGAAAAGGGGCGTGGTCGTGCGCTGAACGCGGTCTGGCAGCGCAGCGACGCCGAGATCGTCGCCTACTGCGACGTCGATCTGTCCACCGACCTCAACGCGCTGATGCCGCTGATCGCCCCGCTGGTGTCGAAGCATTCCGACATCGCGATCGGCACCCGGCTCAGCCGCTCCTCGCGTGTGGTCCGCGGACCCAAGCGGGAGTTCATCTCCCGCTCGTACAACCTCATACTCCGAACGGCCATGGGCGCCAGGTTCTCCGACGCGCAGTGCGGATTCAAGGCCATGCGCACCGACATCGCCCGCCAATTGCTGCCCTTCGTGGTCGACACCGGCTGGTTCTTCGACACCGAGCTGCTCGTGCTCGCCGAACAGATCGGGCTGCGGATCGCGGAGATCCCGGTCGACTGGGTCGACGACCCGGACAGCACCGTCGACATCGTGCCCACCGCCCTCGCCGACTTGAAGGGTTGTGCGCGAGTCGGTCTCGCGCTGGCCATGGGCCGGCTGCCGATCGCCCAGCTCCGAGCCTCCATCGGTCGCGACCGTGCGGCCGGACCCCAGATCGACGGCGTGCCCAAGGGACTGGTCGGGCAGCTCGCCCGGTTCTGCGTGGTGGGCGTGGCATCGACGCTCGCTTTCGCGGTGTTGTTCCTGGCGCTTCACTCGTTCCTGGGGGCGCAGGTTTCGAACCTGGTCGCCCTCGCGATCACCGCTGTCCTCAACACCGCGGCCAACCGCCGGTTCAGCTTCGGGGTCCGCGGACGCGACAATGCGCTGAGACACCAACTGTTCGGCCTCGCCGTGTTCCTGTTCGGTTGGCTGGTCACCGCCGGCGCGCTGCTGTTGCTGCACACCGTCGCCCCGGAGGCGACCAAACACATCGAACTGATCATCCTGGTGATCGCGAATCTGGTGGCCACACTCACCCGATTCGTCGGTCTCCGCTGGGTGTTCCGCAAGACACCGGAGATTGCCGCATGACGACAACGATCATCGACCCGCCCGCCACCCCGACGGAACCCATCGCAGCGTCAACCCCGTCGAAGAACCCTCTGTGGCAGCGTCTCTCGCTGGCCGCGCTGCTGATCGGCACCGGCGTCCTCTATCTCTGGAATCTCTCGATCAACGGTTGGGCCAACTCCTTCTACTCGGCGGCCATCCAGGCCGGTTCGGAATCGTGGAAGGCGTGGTTCTTCGGATCGTCGGACATGGCGAACTCGATCACCGTCGACAAACCGCCTGCCTCGCTGTGGATTCCAGGACTCAGTGCGCGCATCTTCGGCGTCAACTCGTGGTCCATCCTGGTACCTGAGGTCCTGATGGGCGTGGCGTCGGTCGCACTGCTCTATCTGATCACGCGAAAGTACTTCGGCCACCGGGCCGGAATCCTCGCCGGTACGGTGCTGGCGCTGACGCCGGTCGCGGCGTTGATGTTCCGCTTCGACAACCCCGAAGCCCTGCTCATCCTGCTGATGATCGCGGCCGTCTGGTCGTTGATGAAGGCCATCGACGACGGTCGGTGGCGGTGGCTGATCCTCACCGGCGTCTTCGTCGGGTTCGGATTCCTCACCAAGCAACTGCAGGTGATGATGATCGTGCCCGCGCTGTCGGTCACCTACCTGGCCTTCGGTCCGCATGGCTGGCTGCGGCGGTTGGGCCAGCTGTTCGCCGCACTCGGCGCGATGATCGTCAGTGCCGGCTGGTGGATTCTCGCCGTCGAACTCTGGCCGGCGTCCTCGCGGCCGTACATCGGTGGCTCGCAGAACAATTCGATCCTCGAGCTGACTCTCGGCTACAACGGCTTCGGTCGTCTCAACGGCAACGAGACCGGAGCGGTCGTGCCCGGCCGTTCCGGAATGGGCGAGATGGGTGGCGCCGGCGGTCCCGGCGGACCTGGCAGGCCTGGTGGTGGCGCGTGGGGTGAGACCGGATGGCTGCGGATGTTCGAACCCGCGCAGGGCGGTCAGATCGCCTGGCTCATCCCGACCGGTCTGCTGCTCGCGGTCGTGGCGGCAGTCCTGATCGGCAGGGCCCGACGGACCGATCCGCGTCGCGCATATCTGGCGGTCTGGGGACTGTGGCTCCTGGTCACGATGGGTGTCTTCAGCTTCATGGCCGGGATCTTCCACCAGTACTACACCGCAGCCCTCGCCCCGGCGGTCGCTGCTCTCGTGGCCGGTGGTGCGGCGGTCTGCTGGACGCACCGCGATCGGTTGTGGGTCCGGATCGCGCTCGGCGCATCCGTGTGGATCGCGGCCGTCTGGGGCTTCGTCCTGCTGAACCGGACGCCCGACTTCGTGCCGTGGCTGCGCTTCGCGGTCCTCGTCGTCGGCCTGGTCGCCGGTGCGGCGATGATCTTCGCAAACGTGCGCAGCGTAGCGGCGGCAGCGATCACCGGTGCGATTCTCGCCGGTCTCGCGGGACCGGTTGCGTACACGATCGACACGGTGGCAACCGAGAAGAGCGGATCGATCATCACCGCCGGCCCGCGGGTCGAGGGTGAGTTCGGTGGTCCGGGCGGACGCGGCGGCCCCGGTGGACGCGGCGGTCCCGACGGTCGGGGCATGCCCGGTGGGCCGGGTCAGCGCATGCCAGGCGCGCCCGGGCAGGCGATGCCAGGCGCGCCCGGCCAGGGCATGCCCGGCGGCCTGGGCATGCCCGGTGGACGCGGCGGCGACGGCCCCGGTGGCCTGCTGCGCGGTTCGACGCCGACGGCTGCCGTTGTCGAGAAGCTGAACGCCGACGCCGACCGGTACACGTGGGTCGCTGCGGCGATCGGGTCCAACTCGGCGTCGGGCTACCAGCTCGAGACCGGCCACTCGGTGATGCCGATCGGCGGGTTCAACGGCAGCGATCCGTCACCGACCCTCGCCGAGTTCCAGAAGCTGGTCGCCGAGAAGAAGATCCACTACTTCCTCGGCGGCGGAGGACCGGGGATGGGCGGACCAGGCATGGGTACGGACTCCGAACGCCCGGCGTCGCAGATCAGCGCGTGGGTTGAGGAGAACTTCACCGCGGTGACGGTCGACGGGGTCACGATGTACGACCTGACCCGGTAGAGCAGCCGGGCCTCCCCTGGCGATCTAGAGTTCACCCTGTGAAACCGGGGGACGGCACCAGCACGAGTGATGCGACCACGACTCGCTCACGATCGCGACTGACTCGGATGACCGGTCGCGACCCGCACCAGGACGGGCGGGTCGCGACCGGTCTCGAGTTGTTCTACGACCTCGTCTTCGTCGTCGGCTTCTCCGTGGCGACGACCCTGGCCGGTCATCAGTTCGCCGAGGCGCACTACACGGCGGCCTTCATCGGCTTCTTCCTCTGTACGTTCTCGGCGATCTGGGCGTGGATCAACTTCGCCTGGTTCGCGTCGGCCTTCGACACCGACGACTGGGTCTTCCGCGTCGTCACGCTCGTCCAGATGATCGGCGTCGCGATCATCGCCGTCGGTATGCCGCCGGTGTTCGACTCGGTGGCCGGCGGCGGTGACATCGACAACCGCATCCTGATCCTGGGCTACATCGTGATGCGCGTCGGCATGGTCATCCAGTGGCTACGTGCGGCGTCGCAGAGCGAACGCTGCCGGCGCGCGTGCCTGATCTACGCCGTCGCGACCGTCGTGGCCCAGATCTGGTGGGTGGCAGTCCTGATCGCCCACCTGCCGCTGGTGATGACCGTCGTGGCGATGCTCATCGGCGTCCTGATCGAGTTGACGGGTCCGGTGATCGCCGAGACCCGGACCGCCGGCACGCCGTGGCATGCCCACCACATCGCCGAGCGGTACTCCCTCCTCACGATCGTGACCCTCGGCGAGGGTGTCGTCGGTGTGGTCGCGCTGCTCGGCGCCCAGGTAGCCGTCGACGGGTGGACCCTGGACACCGCGATCCTCGGCTTCGCGACGATGACCACGACCTTCGCCATGTGGTGGATCTACAGCGCGGTGCCCACCGGCGACGTCCTGCACGCCCGCCGGGAGAAGTCTTTCGCGTGGGGTTACGGCCACATCGTCTTGTTCATGGCCGCTGTGGGTGTCGGCGTCGGCCTCCATGTCGCGGCCCTCTATCTGGAGCACCACGCCGTGCTCGACGACGCGCTCGTCGTCGCGAGTCTCGCCATCCCGCTCGTGGTGTTCTGTCTGGGCGTGGTCGCGATGGAGGGGTACCTCCTCGGCTTCGACGGGTTTTCGCTCGTACAGGCGCTCGCGGTCGTGGCGACGGTTGCCGCGGCCATGCTCCTGTGTCTGGCGGGTCTGTTGGTGATCACGACGATCGTGGTCGCCTCGCTGGCGCCGGTGGTGATGGTGATCGTCGACGAGGCGTTCGGGACCGCGCGTCGAGAGCGGGCCGTCCGGGAGCTCACCGGCGCGTGACGCGGGCCGTGTGCGCGGTCGTTTAGAGTCATGGTCGTGCGAGTACTCGTGATCGGCTCGGGCGGCCGCGAACATGCCCTTCTCATCGGCCTCAAGAACGATCCGTCGGTCACCGACCTGCATGTCGCTCCCGGCAACGCCGGAACCTCGGCGATCGCCACCAACCATGCCGTCGACGTGGTCTCCGGTGAGGCGGTCGTGGCCCTGGCGCAGAAGCTGGAAGCCGACCTCGTGGTCATCGGACCTGAGGTGCCCCTGGTCCTCGGTGTCGCCGATGCGCTGCGCGAGGCCGGTATCGCGACTTTCGGACCCGGTGCGCAGGCCGCGCAGATCGAGGGTTCCAAGGCCTTCGCCAAGGACGTGATGGCCGCTGCGGGCGTGAAGACCGCGCATGCGGAGATCGTCGACAACCCGGCCCATCTCGACGCCGCCCTCGACCGTTTCGGACCCACTTGGGTGGTCAAGGACGACGGTCTCGCCGCGGGTAAGGGCGTCGTCGTCACGCCCGACCGTGACGTCGCCCGCGATCACGCCGCGGAGTGTCTGGAGAGCGGACACCCCGTCCTGTTGGAGAGTTTCCTCGACGGCCCCGAGGTGTCCCTGTTCTGCCTCGTCGACGGCGAGACCGTGGTGCCGCTGCTGCCCGCGCAGGACCACAAGCGGGTCGGCGACAACGACGCCGGACCCAACACCGGCGGCATGGGCGCCTACACCCCGCTGCCGTGGCTGCCCGCCGAGATGACCGAACGCATCGTCGACGAGGTCGTCAAACCCGTTGCGGCCGAGATGGTCAAGCGCGGAATCCCGTTCTCAGGTCTCCTGTACGCCGGGCTCGCGATCGGCGCGGACGGCCCCGCGGTCGTCGAATTCAACTGCCGCTTCGGCGATCCCGAGACCCAGGCGGTCCTCGCGCTGCTGAAGTCGCCGCTCGGCGCGGCGCTCAACGCGACCGCCACCGGGACGCTCGCCGACCTGCCGGCGCTCGAATGGCACGACGGCGCCGCGGTCACCGTGGTCGTCGCCGCCGAGAACTACCCCGGCAAGCCGCGCACCGGTGACATCATCACCGGCGCCGACGCCGAGGGTGTGCTGCACGCGGGTACGTCCAAGAACGCCGACGGTGCGATCGTGTCTGCCGGAGGTCGTGTGCTGGCCGTGGTGGGTACCGGCGCCGACCTCGCCGAGGCCCGCGCGCAGGCCTACGCCCGGATCGAGAAGATCAAGCTGCCGGGCTCGCACTTCCGCACCGACATCGGACGCAACGCCCTCGAGGGCAAGATCAGCATCTAGCGAACCATCGCTCACATTCTCCGTTCCCGCTCACCGGATTTGCGTGAGCGGGAACGGAATGAGTGAGCGAAATTCGCGGAACCGGGTTCAGTCCGCGAGGTTGCGGCCGAGGAACTCGATCTGCTCGGGGAGCACGCTGCGCCAGTACCGGTTGGTGTGACCACCGGCGGCGGTGCCGAAGGCGGCCGGCGGGTGAAGACCCGCGGCCCACTGGCGGGTGTAGGTGTAGAACTGATCGCTCGAACCGATGTTGATCAGCAGCGGGATCTTCGCGAAACTCGGCTGCGCGCCGAACAGCGAGTTGGCCTGGTAGTCGGCGAGGCCGTCGAAGGCGCGCGGCGGGAAGTTGCGCGGGTCGGCCCACATCGCCGGCGAGCTGACGGCCACAGCGGCTACGCGCGGCGCGCCGAGCATCGATGCCAGACGCAACGCGCCGTATCCGCCCATCGACCAGCCGAAGAGGCCGATGCGCTCGGTGGACAGGTTGAGCTGCGGGTTGTTCGCGAGCATCGGTAGGAACTCGTCGAGGATCATCGCGCCACCGTCGGTGCCGTCGGTCCGCCGGTGGTAGTAGTTGCGACCCACGTCGGCAGCGGCGAGCGCGAACGGGGTGTTGCCGGCGTCCACGTACTGCTGCATCACGGTCTGCATCTCGAGCTTCGACCCGAAGATGGTCTTCTCGTTCGTGTTCAGCGCGTGCAGCACGACGACGACGGGCAGCTTGCCGGTCACCCCGTTGGGTCGGGCGACCGCCCAGCGGGTGTCGCGACCGCCCATGCGGGCGGACTTGAAGCTGCCGGTGATCAGCGGGGGACCGCTGGTGACCGGCGGCGGTGAGGTCTCGACCGGCAGTTCGTCGTCGGCTGCGCGGCCTTCGAGGTTGCGCGGCTGCACCGATGCCGACGGCGTCTTGTCCGAGCATGCGGCCAGTCCGAGGGCGGCGGCCCCGACGCCGGCGGCGAGCACGGCACGACGGCCCACGCGCGGGAGGTCGCGGTCGGCGTCGTCGGAGAATCGGGATCGCAGGCTGGTCATCGAAGCAACAGGGTAATCGGGGAACCCGGGCCCGGTGCAACGTCGAATCGGCCGACGCGCCGACGCTGTGAGAAATCTGTCTCTGACTTGACGCTCAGTCGAGCGCCGCGATGGCCTTCTGCAGGAGTTCGGCCGCGCCGGATGCCACTTCGGGGAGGCCGGGGGCGTCGGTCACCGCGACCATGATGTCGGGGTTCATCGCCTCGACGATGACGGTCCCCGGGTTGTCGGTGTCGTCGCGCACCACGACGTTGCAGGGGAGCAGCAGACCGATCTGCCGCTCGATCCCGAGTGCGCGATGGGCGAACTGCGGATTGCAGGCGCCGAGGATGAGGTAGTTCTCCATGTCCTCGTCGAGCTTCTTCTTGAGCGTCGCCTTCACGTCGATCTCGGTGAGCACGCCGAAGCCGACATCGCCGAGGGCTTCCCGCGTCCGCGCAACCGCGTCGTCGAAGTCGGTCTGCAGGGTCGTCCGGTAACCGAGTTTCATGATCATTCCTCTCGTGGGTGTTCCCGCTGCGTCAGGCGAGCGCCAAGAACAGCTTTTCCAGTTGGTCGATCGTCATCGGCTCCGAGTCCTTCGACTGTTCGCCGGTCATGCATTCGCGGAAGCCGGTCGCGACGATCTTGAAGCCGGCACGGTCCAGTGCACTCGACACCGCGGCGAGTTGGGTCACGACGTCCTTGCAGTCACGTCCCTGTTCGATCATCGAGATCACGCCGGCGAGCTGCCCGTGGGCGCGGCGCAGCCGGTTGAGTACGACGCCGATCGATTCTTCGTCACCAACCATGACGACCTCCTTGTGTTCGAACGCGAGGATTCACCCGACCAGTTCGACTATACCCCTAGGGGTATCAGGTCTGGTCTCGTGATGCAGGAGTCGAATCACTCGCGGTCGGTCGCCGTGGACGGCTTGGGCGGCAGTGACATTCGCGGGGAGGTGAGGACGTCGATGCTGAGACGGGCGCCCAGCCTTTAACACAGGAAGCCGACGAACGCGGACTGTCTCACGAGGTGTAGAGCGCCGCGTAATCGGCGACAGCGTGGAGGCCGTCGAACTGCGTGCGATCACGGTAGTGGGCCTTGAGCGGAGGAGATCCTGCCGTCCGATGATCGACCGCCGTCGACGTGAACCGGGCGCTCACCGCCGTTGTCCTCCTCTTATACGGGAATTCGACTGTGCTTGTACCGCTTTGGTCAAAAGCAATACGGCGGTACGGACGGCTTTGGCAGCATGAACCATATGATGACGTCGGCGGCGACCCCCAAGGGTGCGCGACGGCGGTCTCGCTTGATCGAGGCCGCCGGCGAGCTGCTGCTCGAAGGCGGCTTCGACGCCGTCCGTCATCGTGCGGTCGCCGAACGTGCCCAGTTGCCACTGGCGTCTACGACGTACTACTTCGCCTCCCTCGACGATCTGATGGCCGAGGCGGCGGCCAGTCTCTGCAGCCACGACGCGGAGGCGGTCACCGAGCGCTGCAACACACTTCCGCGTCGACGCCGCGGAAAGACCGCGACGTCGACCGCCCTCGCCGAGGTGATCGTCGGGGAGGACACGACGATGCAGCAGCTGTCCGCCCGCTACGAGATGATCGCGTTGTCGGCTCGGTACCCGATGCTTCGCGAGGTGGTCAGCGAACGATGGCAGGCGCTGTCGATGTGCCATCTCGACGTCCTTGCCAAATCCGGCCGGGTCGCCGACCCCGCCCACATCGCCCAGCTGATCGGGATCGAGGACGGCGCCATCGTCGGCGCCCTCGGACAGAACGGCGTCCGGCCCCTCGACGCGGTGCGCGACGCCCTGCTCGAGGTGATCGACGTCCTGGCACCGCGGGCGTGATCGCAGCGGAACAGAGAGAAGGGATCGGATGTCGGGGGATTCGATGAGCAGGCGCCGTACCCGCGCGGGTATGGCCGCCGCATTCCTGTCCATGGTCTTCGGGGTCACGATGCTCGTCGCCCCCGGTGCGCAGGCCGCTCCGGCCGGTCGCGTCGACGCGGGCGTTCCGTTGTCGTCGGTGGTCTACGGAACCGGGTGCACCTATCCGGTGACCGTCCCGGTCAACTCGTCCGGCTGGGTCGAGTTCTGGGAGGTCAAGCCGGGTCTTCCGGCCCGGTTCATCGGCCGCGATCTCCCCTCGGGTGCCCTCGCCTCGGTCACCTGGGTGCCCCGTCGCATCGGAGACAAGTACCTCTACGCCGTGCAGAACGGCAAGGCCTCGCAGCCCACTCTCGTGAAGGTGCGCCAGGGCTACGGGTCCAACGGGACCTGCTTCGCGTTCTGAGCGGGCGCGAGGGCAGGCACCGAGAATTCGGGATCCGCTCGCGATCGACCTACACTGAGCGGGTGTCGAAGCCCGCCATTGCCAACGTCCTGGCCAGCCGCTATGCCTCCACCGACCTTGCCGAGCTGTGGTCGGCCACCACCAAGATCGCCCTCGAACGGCGACTGTGGATCGCGGTGCTGAAGGCACAGGCCGACCTCGGGATCGATATCCCTGCCGGCGCCATCGCCGACTACGAGCGCGTCGTCGACCAGGTCGATCTCGCCTCGATCGCCGATCGTGAGCGCGTCACCCGCCACGACGTGAAGGCCCGCATCGAGGAGTTCAACGCCCTCGCCGGTCACGAGCAGATCCACAAGGGCATGACCAGCCGTGACCTCACCGAGAACGTCGAGCAGCTGCAGATCCTCCGTTCTCTCGAGCACGTGCACGCCCACGGTGTCGCCGTCCTGGCCCGCATCGTCGAACGTGCCGCCCAGTACTCCTCGGTCGTCATGGCCGGCCGCAGCCACAACGTCGCCGCGCAGGCCACGACCCTCGGCAAGCGTTTCGCGTCGGCCGCCGACGAACTGATGATCGCGCTCACCCGGCTCCGCGAGCTGATCGACCGCTACCCGCTGCGCGGCATCAAGGGCCCGATGGGCACCTCGCAGGACATGCTCGACCTCCTCGGCGGCGACGCCACCAAGCTCGCCGACCTCGAGGCCCGCGTCGCCGACCACCTCGGTTTCGCGCGGTCGTTCACCTCGGTCGGCCAGATCTACCCGCGGTCGCTGGACCACGACGTCGTGTCCGCGCTCGTGCAGGTCGCCGCCGCACCGTCGTCGCTGGCCCACACCATCCGGCTGATGGCCGGCCACGAGCTGGTGACCGAGGGCTTCCAGCCCGGCCAGGTCGGCAGCTCGGCGATGCCGCACAAGATGAACACCCGCAGCTGCGAACGGGTCAACGGTCTCGCCGTGGTCCTGCGCGGCTACGGCTCGATGGCCGCCGAACTCGCCGGCGCCCAGTGGAACGAGGGCGACGTCTTCTGCTCGGTGGTCCGCCGCGTCGCACTGCCCGATGCCTTCTTCGCCATCGACGGCCTGATGGAGACCTTCCTGACCGTTCTCGCCGAGTTCGGCGCGTACCCCGCAGTGATCGCCAACGAGCTCGACCGCTACCTGCCGTTCCTCGCTACCACCAAGGTGCTGATGGCGTCGGTGCGCGCGGGTGTGGGTCGCGAGACCGCGCACGAGGCGATCAAGGAGAACGCCGTCGCGGTGGCGCTGGCCATGCGCGAGGAGGGCCGTGAGCCCGACCTGCTCGACCGTCTCGCCGCCGACGACCGCATCCCGCTCGACCGGGCCCAGCTCGAGGAGCTGCTCGCCGACAAGTCGGTCTTCGTCGGTGCCGCCGAACAGCAGGTCGCCGACGTCATCGCCGCCGCGGAGAAGATCATCGGCCAGTACCCGGAGGCCGCCGCCTACACGCCTGCCCCGATCCTCTAGGGCTGGTTTC
>NZ_BAHE01000023.1 GCF_000298235.1 Gordonia namibiensis NBRC 108229 | reverse complement strand
GGTGCGAGCCCAGCGCCCCCCCGCTCCCTGAGGTGCGAGCGAAGCGAGCCACGAAGGGCCGCCGACGTCATCTCACCAGGCCTTCGTGGCTCGTCGCTATCGCTCCTCACACCTCAGGCACCACCAGAAGCTATGCGTTCTCCTTGCGGAACACCGATGTGCCCCACCAGGTTCCGAGTGCGGCCAGGATGAGTGCGGCGATCACTCCCCACAGGACCTGAGCGCTGGCGAGGTCGCCGCCGAAGGTGTCGCGCACGGCGTCGACGATCCAGCGGAACGGCATGAAGTCGCTGAGCCCCTGCAGCCACGTCGGCCCGAGTGTCATGGGCAGCAGGATTCCCGACAGCAACAGCACCGGCATCATCACCATGTTGATGAGCGGGGCCATCACGTCCTCGCTCTTCGTGGTCAGTGCCAGCGCATTCGACGCCGCGGCGCACGCACCGCCGATCAGCAGTGTGATGACGATTCCGAGGACCACGCCGACGATCGATCCGCGCATCCCCATGGCGAATCCGAGGGCCACCAGGATCAACGCCTGCACCAGCAGCTGCAACATGTCGCGCATCAGGCGACCGGTGAGCAGTGCCGTCCGGCTCGCCGGGGTGACCCGCTCGGCCTCGATGACCCCCTCCCGCCATTCGCCGATCAGGCTGAAGCCGGCGAACAGCGCCCCGAACAACCCGAGCTGCACGAGGAGGCCAGGCACCAGGAAGGTGTACGGGTTGTCCGCACCACCCGGGAATTGGGAGACCAGCGGTTTGAGCAGCGGCCCGAACAGCAGCAGATAGAGGATCGGCTGCATGACGCCGATCAGTACCCAGGCGGGATTGCGAAGGTTCATCCGGATCTGACGCCGGAAGACGATGGTGCTGTCGCGGAAGAAGCTGTTCATCGGGCGACCTCCTGCTCGGTGCGTCGAGAAGACTCGTCGGAAGTGGGTGCGGCAAAGCCGGATTCGATCTCGGTCGGGTCCCCGCCAGGATCTCGTTCGGTTTCGGCGTCGCGCAGGGACCGGCCGGTGAGGGTGAGGAAGACGTCGTCGAGCGTCGGACGGATGACCTCGATCGAATCGAGTGAGATACCCGAGGCGTCGAGGTCGCGGAGGAGTCCCGGCACCGCCCGGCCGGCACGCGGCACCCGCCCCCGGACGTGGCGGCCGTCCACCTCGATCCGGCCACCACCGTTGACGCCGCTGACCGAGGCGAGCTTCTCCGCGGCCGTCGTGACCGCGGCGGCGTCGGCGACCTCGAGCGCCACCAGATCGCCGGAGACCTGCGCCTTGAGGTTGTCCGGGGTGTCCGCCGCGACGATCCGCCCGTTGTCGATGATGAGAATCCGGTCCGAGAGTTCATCCGCCTCGTCCAGATAGTGCGTCGTGAGGAAGATCGTCGCGCCGCGCTCGGTCCGCAACCGGCGGATGTGTTCCCAGAGGTTGGCGCGGGCCTGCGGGTCGAGGCCCGTGGTCGGCTCGTCGAGGAAGACCAGCGACGGTTGGTGGACCAGTCCCATCACGATGTCGAGGCGCCGCTTCTGGCCCCCGGACATGTTCTTGGGCATGCGTTCCCACAGGCCGTCGAGCTGCAGTTCGGAGAACAACGCCTGCCCGCGACGCGTCGCCTCGGCCCGCGACAGTCCGTAGAGCATCCCGTGGTCGACGATCTCGTCGCCGGCTTGGGCCTGGCTGAACGTGCCCCCGGCCTGGGACACGTAACCGATGCTGCGGCGCACCGACACCGGATCGGCGACGACGTCGAACCCGTTGACCGTCGCGGTCCCCGCGGTCGGCCGCAACAGCGTGGTCAGCATCCTCAGCGTCGTCGTCTTGCCGGCGCCGTTGGGCCCGAGGAAGCCGACCACTTCCCCTTCGGCGACGTCGAGGTCGACGCCGTCGACGGCTCGCACCTCGCGCTTCTTCTTTCCCTTCCCGGTGGTGAACACCTGGACCAGACCACGAGCATGGATCATGCGGACTCCCCTTCTTTTCGACGCCGACGTGATGTGTCGACCGATCTGGGGCCCAGTTTTCATCGCAAAGAGGACACATTCGGTCCGCTTCGGCGGCGGATACCGAAATCGGTCGGTAACGATGTGCGAGGGGGATGCGGTACTTCCTAGTAAGTGGCCGGGTGAGTACCGTCATATGTCGGGTCACATATTCGGAAGGAAGACCATGGCAGTCATCGCGGACACCTCAGGGATCAACAACATCGGCATGCTCGGGATCGGCGCCTATCGCCCCGAGCGTGTGGTCACCAACGACGAGATCTGCGAGCACATCGATTCCTCCGACGAGTGGATCTACACCCGCACCGGCATCAAGACCCGCCGCTTCGCCCGCCGCGACGAGAGCGTCATGGAGATGTCGGTCAACGCCGGACGCAAGGCCATCGCCAACGCCCTGCTGCACGGTTCCGACATCGACGCGGTCATCCTCGCCACCAACACGCACCTGCTCCTGACCCCGGCCGGCGCGACCAAGGTGGCCACCGAGCTCGGTTGCAACGGCGTTCCCGCCTTCGACGTCACCGTCGGCTGCGCCGGCTTCGGCTACGGCATGGCCCTCGCCTCGGACATGATCCGCGGCGGCAGCGCCACCAATGTGCTGGTCATCGGCGCCGAGCAGCTCTCGGTGGCCCTCGACATGACCGACCGCACCAACTGCTTCATCTTCGGGGACGGCGCCGGTGCCGTGGTCGTCGGACCCACCGAGGAACAGGAACTCGGCCCGGTGGTCTGGGGTTCGGACGGCTCGCAGTTCAACGCCATCCGCCAGGACTTCGACTGGGTGACCTTCCTCGACGGTGACCGCGTCCAGCGTCCCTACCTCCGCATGGAGGGCACCGCGGTGTTCCGGTGGGCCGCCTTCGAGATGGGCAAGGTCGCCGTCCGCGCCCTCGAGGCCGCCAAGATCGGTTCCGAGGACCTCGACGTCTTCGTCCCCCACCAGGCCAACGCGCGCATCAACGAACTGCTTGCCAAGAACCTGAAGCTGCGCGACGACGCCGTCGTCGCCAACGACATCGAGTACACCGGCAACACCTCCGCCGCTTCGATCCCGCTCGCCATGGAGGACCTGCTGTCCACCGGCAAGGCACAGCCCGGCCAGACCGCGCTCCTCCTCGGCTTCGGTGCCGGACTCTCCTACGCCTCGCAGGTCGTCAAGCTTCCCCCGGTGCCGTTCGAGTAAGACACCTCCTACCAGTTGCGGCAGTTGGTCCCGGATTCCGGGACCAACTGCCGCATCTGTTTCAGGCGGCGAGTGCCTGGCGGACGCGGTCGACGACGTACCCAGGACGTTCCCTGAGGTCAGCCCACGTGAAGTTCAAGACCGTCCAGCCCTGAGCGATCAGGTCGTTTCGACGACGCCGGTCGCGCTGGAACGTCTCGGCGTCGCGGTGGTACGCCATCCCGTCGATCTCGACGGCGAGCATCTGCTCCGGGAAAGCGACGTCCACGAAGTAGCCCTCGACGGGATGGTTGGACACGAATCCCTCGACCCCTCCCTGTCGAAGCAGATCGACTGCGAGGCGCTCGGCCTCAGAGCGAGCGCCCTCCTCGACCCCGGCGATGAGAGACGCGATACCCGGTGCATCGGCCCTCCTACGACGGCGCTTCGCTGCGGTTCGCAACTGCTCGATCGACACGCGGCGCAACAACAGTGCGGCATCGAGGACCGTGCTGTCCTTCTCGACCGAGGCCTCCAGCACAGACAGCGGCAGCGAGGTGACCAGCAGATCATCCCGGGTGACCGTCTCGGCGTCCTCGAGCTTCCGATACCGGATACGAACGCCGTCGACCGACTTCGCGTGCCTCGACCGCGGTGCGGTCACCGTCAGCTTCTTCGGTGGATCGTCGACGATCCCGTGCCACCATGCAGCGCCCAGACCGGACAGGGCGGCACCGCGACCGACTTCGGCGACCGCGAGCCGAGCACGCGTCCTGGCCGTGACCGGGTGGTCGGCGAGCGTATAGACCCCACGCGACTGAGGTGTCCACAGCCCGGAGTCCACACGTCGATGGACACCCGACTTCGTCATCCCGAACTCGAGGGCTTCGGTGATCGTCACGACGCCGTCGCGGGCGAGCGCGTGACGTCGGAGGCGGGAAGGCGTCTGCACGACGATTGGACGCACCGACCCTCACATCGGTTCCCAGAATCTGGGATTGCGGCAATTGGTCCCGTATACCGGCACCAACTGCCGCAACATCATTGATGGTGAGTTTGGAGCCCTCCCACCAGCCGAGTAGCCTCGAATCTCGTGAGTTCTGACGTCGCAACCGAGGTCAAGCGCCGACGTACCTTCGCGATCATCTCCCATCCGGACGCCGGTAAGTCGACCATGACCGAGGCCTTGGCGCTGCATGCGCGCATGATCAGCGAGGCGGGTGCGATCCACGGCAAGGCAGGACGCAAGTCCACCGTCTCCGACTGGATGGAGATGGAGAAGGCCCGCGGCATCTCGGTCAGCTCGACCGCCCTGCAGTTCAACTATCTCGCCGAGCACAGCGAGCCGGGCATCCCGAGCGTCATCAACCTGGTCGACACCCCCGGTCACGCAGACTTCTCCGAGGACACCTACCGCGTCCTGACCGCGGTCGACGCCGCGGTGATGCTCATCGACGCGGCGAAAGGCCTCGAGCCGCAGACCCTGAAGCTGTTCCAGGTGTGTCGCCATCGCGGCATCCCGGTGATCACGGTCATCAACAAGTGGGACCGCCCAGGTCAGACGCCGCTCGAACTGATCGACGAGATCAGCGAGCGCATCGGCCTCACCCCGACCCCGCTGTTCTTCCCGGTCGGCATCGCCGGCGACTTCCGCGGTCTGCTCGACCGCCGCACCGGCGAGTACGTGCACTTCACCCGCACCGCCGGCGGCGCCAAGATCGCCCCGGAAGAGATCATGAGCGCCGACGACGCGGCGGCACGCGAGGGCGACGAGTGGACCGCGGCCGTCGAGGAGAGCGAACTGCTCTCCGAGATGGGCCAGGACCACGACCAGGAGATGTTCCTCGCCGGCCAGACCTCGCCGATGATCTTCGCCTCGGCGATGCTGAACTTCGGTGTGCGGCAACTGCTCGAGGTGCTCGTCGAGCTCGCTCCCCCGCCCGCCGGCCGCGTCGACATCGAGGGCAACGAACGTCCGGTCACCGACCCGTTCAGCGCCGTCGTGTTCAAGGTGCAGGCCGGCATGGACTCGAGCCACCGAGATCGCTTGGCGTACATGCGGATCGTGTCCGGCGAGTTCGAACGCGGCATGGTCGTCACCCACGCGCAGACCGGGAAACCGTTCGCCACCAAGTACGCTCAGGCCGTCTTCGGCCGGGACCGTTCCACTGTCGACACCGCCTACCCGGGCGACGTCGTCGGCCTCGTGAACGCGACCGCACTGGCCCCCGGCGACACCCTCTTCGACGGCCCGAAGGTGCAGTTCCCGCCGATCCCGTCGTTCGCGCCCGAGCACTTCTCGACGCTGCGTGCGACCACCGCCGACAAGTACAAGCAGTTCCGCAAGGCGATGGATCAGCTCGACAGCGAGGGTGTGGTGCAGGTGCTGCGCAACGACACCCGCGGCGACATGTCGCCGGTGCTGGCCGCGGTCGGTCCGATGCAGTTCGAGGTCGTCACCGCCCGCATGAAGGCCGAGTTCAACGTCGACACCATCATCGAACCGCTCGGCTACACGCTCGCCCGACGCACCGACGCCGAGAGCGCGCCCGAGCTCGACCGGCAGCGCGGCGTCGAGGTGTTCACCCGCACCGACGGCGCGGTCCTCGCCCTCTTCAGCGACAAGTGGCGCCTGCAGTACATCGAGAAGGAACACCCCGATCTGACGCTGCAACCCCTTGTCGCCGCGGCGGATTGAGCCGATGAGGCGTTCCCTCGTGCGCAACTCCGGTGTCGGCGCGCTCGCCGTGGTGTCCGCGGCAACGCTCCTGATGTCGGGATGCGCCGGCAACCCGGCACCGGCTCCCACGTCGACGAGCGCGGCCCCCACGCCGACCGCGCGCCCGATCGATCCGGCGAAATGCGCGGAGAAACCGCCGCAGGGCAAGGTCGACCGCGGCGGGCACGGCCTGACCTTCCGTTCCGGCGACCTCCGGATCGCGATCACCGAGCCGGCCGCCACGACGAGCGGGCCGCCGGCCACCGGAAGCGGCAATAGCGCCGACGAGGCGATCAGTTGTTACGAGTTCAAGCGCTGGGGTCCCGAGCAGCCCGACGTCCCGCCGGACTCACTGTTGTTCGTGTTCAAGGGAATCGGGACCGACGGCGCCCAGATCGAGTTCCCCATCAGCGAATTGACCGGCGGCACGGTCCCACCCGCCGGCGGCGGACCGCGCCCCACCGCGGGGCCGCTGACCAAACCGATCAACGCGCAGATCGGCGTCTCGATCGACGGTGTCTACCACCAGTCGTCGGCGTGCCAGCTCAGCATCACCGGGATGTCGGGCAAACTCGCGGCCGGGTCGTTCACCTGCCCGGAGGCCTCCCGCGTCGACGCGAATCCGTTCGCACCCAACGACGACGTGGCCTACGACGCCGACGAGTCGTCGGCCAGCCCGAAGCCCGACGCCGGCACCCCGCCGACCGTCGTGCTGTCCGGACGGTTCCAGCTCAGGCCGTAGGGGGTTTCGATACGGCTCGTCGCAGGCTCCTCACCTACTCAACCAGCGAGAAGGCCGGGCTCGTCGCAGGCTCCTCACCTACTCAACCAGCGAGAAGGCCGGGCTCGTCGCAGGCTCCTCGCCTACTCAACCAGCGAGAAGACCGGACTCATCGCAGGCTCCTCGCCTACTCAACCAGCGAGAAGACCGGACTCATCGCAGGCTCCTCGCCTACTCAACCAGCGGACACAGCTCACGCACCCACGATCCGCGCGACGACCGCCGGGTCGACATCGTCGATCGCGGCAGGGTCGAAGGCCGGGTTGCGGTCCTTGTCGACCAGCACCGCCCGCACTCCCTCGCGGAAGTCGTTCGTGGCCGTGATCTGTTCTGCCGCATGCAGTTCACGGTCGAAGCACTCGTCGATCCCGGACTGCGCGCCGGCGTTGATCATCGCGGCCGTCACCCAAAGGCTGGTGGGTGAGGCCTTCTCGAGCAGGCCGATCATCTCCTCGGCCCACTCATCGCCGATCGCTCCGCGCAGACCACCGACGATGGCGTTGATGTTGTCATCGGCGAAATACTCACCGATCTTGCGGAGCGGGACATCGCTGGTCTCCGTGGTCCCCGAAGTCGCCAGCGCGTCGGCCAGCGGATCCCCGGAACGGATCGACTCGGCGACGCCGGCGATATCGGCCGAGGCCACGAAATGTGTTGCCAGGCCGACGGCCACCGCGTCGACGCCGCGGATGCGCGCGCCGGTGAGACCGAGCCACATGCCGACGCCCTCGGGCAGCCGCGGGAGGAAGTAGGTGGAACCGATGTCGGGGAAGAAGCCGATCGCGGTCTCGGGCATCGCGATCATCGCCTTCTCGGTGACCACGCGGATCTCACCGTGCACGCTGATGCCGAGTCCGCCACCCATGGCCGCGCCGTCGATGAGGCTCACGTACGGCTTGGGGTAGTCGGCGACCATCTGGTCCAGCCGGTACTCACTGCTGAAGTAACGGGTGATCGCCTTGGTGTCGCCGTCGAGCGAGTGCTCGCGGATCGCCCGGATGTCGCCGCCTGCGCAGAAGGCGCGGTCGCTCGCGGAGGTGACGAGGACGGTCTCGATCGAGTCGTCGTCGCCCCACTCGCCGAGCGTGGCGTACATGTCGTCGATCATGGTCTGGTCCAGCGCGTTCAGGGCTTTCGGTCGGTCGAGGACGATCTCACCGACGCCGTTGGACACCGAGGTGCGAATGAAGGACATGCCCTCAACCGTAGCGGTGAGGGAAGAAAAGCCGGAGAAAACCCGTTGGCAGACCCGGACGCATCCATTACCGTGGAGCCCGCAACCGCTGCCGACCCGAGGAGTGATCCCACACGATGAAGAACTGAAGTGGCCCCGGCCGATGCGCGATGTCGTACAGACACCCGTCGGTGAATCCGAACCACTTCAGGAGTTCTCGTGTCCACTCCCCTGTCCTTTTCCTCCCAGCCGTCGATCGTGCTGTCCGATGTCTCGGTCATCTGGCCCGACGGCACCGCGGTCTTCGATCACCTCAATCTGACGCTGGGCGCGTCCACGTACTCGCTGATCGGTGCCAACGGCGCAGGTAAATCGACCTTGCTCGGCCTGATCTCGCAGCGTCTCCGCCCGGCCTCGGGCAGTGTGAGCATCGCCGGGATCACGTCCCCGCCGGAGGTGGGGGTCGTTCCGCAGGACCCCCAGTCGGATCCGGAGTCGACCGTGTCCGCAGCACTCGGCATCGACTCCATCCGCAGCGCGATCCGTCGCATCGAGGGCGGTTCGGTCGACGCCGACGACTTCGACGCCGTCGGTGACGACTGGGATGTCGAGGAGCGAGCGATCGGGCTCCTCGCCCAGATGGGGCTGCCCACCGATCTCGACCGTCGGGTCGGCGCCATGTCCGGCGGCGAGGCGACGCTGCTGTCGATCGTCGCGGCACTCATGCGCCGACCCTCGGTCCTGCTTCTCGACGAGCCGACGAACAACCTCGACACCAGTTCACGGACAAGGCTTTTCGACGCCATCGATGCCTTCTCCGGCACGGTGATCGTGGTGAGTCACGACCTCGAACTGCTCGAGCGTGTCGACGCGACGCTCGAGTTGTACCGGGGTCGGGTGCGTGTGTTCGGCGGCCCGTACTCGCACTACCGCGAGATCGTGGACGCCGAACAGGAGGCGGCCGAGGCGGCCGTGGCGACCGCGACCGGCGACCTGCGCAAGCAGCGTCGGGAGCTGGTCGACACACAGATCAAACTCGATCGCCGCGCCCGCACCGCCGCGACCGCCGAACGCGAGAAGCGGGTGCCGAAGATCATCTCGCACCTGCGTCGCGGTGAAGCGCAGGTGTCGGCCGGGAAGCTGCGCAACGCCCATCAGGACGACGTGGCGGCGGCCGCCTCCCGGCTCGACGAGGCGCGCGAAGAGGTCCGCAAGGATCGCACCGCCCGAATCGTGGTGCCGGAGGCCGACGTACCGTCGCGGGCCCAGGTCGTCACCGACGACCGACTCCGGATCGACGGACCGGAACGCATCGCGCTGGTGGGGCCCAACGGTTCCGGGAAGTCGACACTCATCGCCGACCTCATCGCGCGCGAGGCCGTCGTCGTGCCGTATGCGTATGTGCCGCAACAGATCGTCTTCGACGACCCGTCGATGTCGATCGCCGGCCTGGTGTCGGCGCATCATCCGGACATCGGCACTCAGGAGGTGCGTTCGCATCTGGCACGGTTCTTGTTCCGCGGTGCACGCGCCGACCGCGCGCTCGAGGAGCTCTCCGGCGGCGAGCGATTGCGCGTCGGCCTCGCTGACGCACTCCTCGGCAACCCGACCCCGAAGCTGCTGATCCTCGACGAGCCGACCAACAACCTGGACCTCGACACGGTCACCCAGTTGGTCAACGCGCTCGATAGCTGGAATGGCGCGCTGCTCGTCGTCTCCCACGACGCCGGGTTCCTGGATCGCATCGGGATCGACCGTCGCGTCGTGGTGAGTGCGTTGTCACCAGCGCAGAACTCCGACACATAGGCAGTTCCTCAGGGCGCCTGAGCCGCCCCCACATTGAGCGTGACGGGGGTCTCGTGATCGGATGATTGTTGCGCACCGCAACTCCCCCCGCGGTGCGTCGCGACGATGACAGCCAGGAGGTCGGATGGCCACGATCGAGGTGACCGGTCGCCGCCAGCAGCAGGCCTGGGCCGACAAGGTCCTCCCGCCCGTCGAAGAGGTGCGGCCGGGTCTGTGGTCGATCCCGGTGCCGATGGGCGCCAACCCGTTGCGCTACGTCCTGGTCTACGCCCTCGCGCTGCCCGACGGCGGGCTGGCGCTGATCGACGTGGGGTGGCCGTCCGACGAGTCGTGGCGTGCTCTCGTCGACGGCCTCCGCAGCACCGGTCACGATGTCACCGACGTCCGGTCGGCGGCCATCACCCACTTCCACCCGGATCACTTCGGTCTCGTCCCGAGGCTGCTCGAGCACACCGATGTCGAGCTGCTGATGCACCGTGATGATGCCAGCCACCTGCGCTACCACTCCGACGACGAGGTCGAGAGCCAGCTCGACGAGGCGCGGTGGGAGTTGCGGGTTCTCGGCGCCCCGGCCGACGTCGCGGGCCTGGGGCTCGTCGACTTCGTCCGTCTCCCCGACGGTCGGACCATCGACACGGAGCTGACCGCCGATGCCCCGCTCGACATCCCGGGCTGGAATCTGCGTGCCATCTGGACGCCCGGTCACACCCCGGGCCACCTGTGCTTCGCCGACGACGATGCGGGGATCATCTTCACCGGCGATCACCTGCTGCCGCGGATCAGTCCGAATGTGTCCACCAGTCCGATGCAGACGGAGAGCCCGCTCGCCGATTATCTGGTCTCGCTGGCCAACACCGAGAAGATGCGGGAACACGAGGCCCTGCCGTCGCACGAGTACCGGTTCCGCGGTCTGGGCGCTCGGGTCACCGGGCTCCTGTCGCATCACGAGGAGCGTCTCACCGAGATCACCGAGGCGGTCGCCGCGCGCCCGGAGTCCACGGCATGGGAGATCACCCAGAACGTCGGCTGGTCCCGCCCGTTCAGCGACCTCAACCTGACGATGAAGCGTCTCGCACTGCGCGAGACCGACGCGCATCTGCTGGTCCTCAGCGAGCGCGGCATCCTCACCTCGACACCAGCCCCGACCGTGACCGACCTCGCCGACACCACGATCGAACCCGTCCGATGGTCGCTGGCGACGGTGTCCGAACACCGCACCGCGGCGTCGACCCTGTCGCTGCCGGACTGACCCCGAACGAGACTCCGCCGGTGAACGTCTCACCGGCTGCCCCACCGATCAACAGAGGAGATCCCCCATGAGCGCCGTGCTCACCGAGTTCGCCGACGGAGTCGCCGTCATCACGATCAACCGTCCCGAGGCGAAGAACGCCGTCAATCTCGAAGTATCCGAGGGCATCGCGGCCGCCATCGACGAGCTCGAGTCGCGCGACGATCTCACGATCGGCATCCTCACCGGCGCCGGCGGCACGTTCTGTGCAGGCATGGACCTCAAGGCGTTCTCGCGCGGCGAGCAGGTCTCGCTGAAGGACCGCGGTTTCGGCGGCCTCACCGAGGCCCCGCCGAGCAAGCCCCTGATCGCCGCGGTCGAGGGTTGGGCCCTGGCCGGAGGCTGTGAGCTCGCACTGTCCGCCGACCTCGTCGTCGCCGCCGACAACTCCAAGTTCGGCATCCCCGAGGTCAAGCGCGGTCTCGCCGCGGCAGCGGGCGGCCTCCTGCGCCTGCCGAAGATCCTCCCCTACCAGGTCGCGATGGAGATGGCCCTGACCGGTGATCCGCTCACCGCCGAGCGCGCCCACCAGTTCGGCTTGGTCAACAAGGTCACAGCGCCCGGTGAGGCGCTCGCCGGTGCCCGTGAGCTCGCCGCGACGATCGCCGCCAACGGTCCGCTCGCGGTCAAGGCCACCAAGCAGGTCACCTCGATGGCGATCAACTACACCGACAAAGACCTGATCAAGAAGCAGTGGGAGTACCTCACCCCGGTTTTCTCCTCGGAGGACGCGCAGGAGGGTGCCAAGGCGTTCGCCGAGAAGCGCGCACCCCAGTGGCGGGGCCGCTGACCATCACTGCGGACGGGCCGCTGACTGTGGGAAAGGGCGATCACTAGAGTGACCGGTGTGGACCTGCACCTCGTGACCTACTTCGTCGCAGTCGTCGACCACGGTGGGATCACGAAGGCCGCCCAGTCGCTCTACATCTCTCAGCCCTCCCTGTCGCAGGCCATCCGGACCCTCGAGAAGCGTCTCGGCGTCACGTTGTTCGACCGGACCGGACGCCGCCTCGAACTGACCGAGGCGGGCCGCAAGCTCGACGACGCGGCGCGACGCATCCTCGCCGACGTCGAGCGCGCCAAGCGCAAGGTCGACGCGGTCCGGGAGCTGCGGTCCGGACGCGTCGACGTGGTGACCTACGCGGCCTTCAGCATCGACCCGCTCGTCGACGTCGTCCGACTGTTCCGGGAGCGCTTCCCCCGGCTCGCGGTTCGCGTCCTCGCCGCCGACGGCCCGGCCGGCGTCCTCTCCGCATTGCGTTCCGGCGACGCGGAGATCGGGGTCATCGACTCCTCGGCCGAACACGCGACGTTCTCGGCCATCCCGATGACGGAGCAGGAGCTCGTGGTGGCGGCGCCCGACGCCCTGGTCGCCGGGCTTCCGGACACCGTGCCGCGCAGTGCGATTCGGTCGGTCCCGCTGGTCATCGACCACAGCGATCAGCACACCGCGGCCCTGCTCGCCGATCTGCTCGACGACGCCGCCGGCAACGTGGTCGTCGACTGCCCGTTACCCGCGGCCGTCTGGAATCTCGTCGAACGTGGAACGGCCGCAACGGTTGTCCCGCGCACCGTGGCCGGCAAGCAGCTCGCCGGCACCCGGCAGCTCGTACTCGATCCGCCGTTGACGCGACCGTGGGGACTCGTGCTGCGTTCGGGTCTTCCCTCCCCGGCGGCACTCGCCTTCATCTCCGCGGCCCGGGCCCACTCCGGTCTGAGCCAGGAGCCGACCGAGACAGCGGACTGGTAGGCCACCATGGAATTACGCCAGGTCGAGTACTTCCTCGCCGTCGTCGAGAACCAGGGCATCGGCGGTGCTGCCACCGCGCTGGGCGTCGCGCAGCCGACGGTCTCGCAGGCGTTGCGGGCGCTCGAACGCGAACTCGGCGTGCAGCTGTTCCACCGCATCGGCCGCGGCATGGTGCTGTCGGCGGCCGGCCGCACGATGGTGGGTCCGGCCCGCCAGATCATCCGCGACGTCGATGCCGTCGGCGATCTCCTCGCCGCCGAGGAGGACGAACTGACCGGACACCTCGATCTGCTCGCGTCCCCGGCCACGGCCGTCGGCCCGGTCGTCGACCTCATCGCCCGCTTCCGCGACATCTATCCGCGAGTGTCGGTGCGGCTCGGCGACTTACGCGACGAGACCCGGGCCGCGTCCACCATCGAGGACGGACACTGCGAGTTCGCCGTCGCCCACCTGCCGATCGCCGGTGACGCGCTCGAGGTCATCGAACTCGGCGAACACGAGTACGTCCTCGTCTACCCCGAGGGAGCCGAGGTCCCCGAGGGGCCGATCCCGCTGGGCAATCTCCCGACGTACCCGATGGTGTTCGTGCCGCGCGGACAGTCGGTGGCCGACGAACTCGAGGAGGCCATCCGCGTGGGCGGGATCCGACCGCCCCTCGCCGTATTGTCCGAACATCGCGAGGAGCGACTCCCCATGGTGCTGGCGGGAATCGGCGGCACCCTGCTGGAACGTTCGATGGCCGACACCGCCGTCGACCGCGTCGTCATCCGCGAGACCGAACCCCGCTTCGTACGACCGTTCGCGATCGCCTTCGACCCCGCATCCCTGTCCCCGGTGGGCCAGGCCTTCGTAGAACTCATTCGCGCGCAGGTGGGTTAGCGGTTTCGATACGGCTCATCGCAAGCTCCTCGCCTACTCAACCAGCAGAAGGTACGCCCCCGGTGGGCCAGGCCTTCGTGGAACTCATTCGCGCACAGGTGGGTTAGCGGTTTCGATACGGCTCATCGCAAGCTCCTCGCCTACTCAACCAGCAGAAGGTACGCCCGCCCCGGCCGAGTAGCGGCGCCCCCACCCCACCGACCGAGCAGCGGCGCCCCAGCAGAGCAACACGACGCCCCCACCCCGCCGGCCGAGTAGCGGCGCCCCAGCAGAGCAACACGACGCCCCCACCCCGCCGGCCGAGTAGCGTCGACCGAGCGGAGCGAGGGCGCCGCGTATCGAGGTCCGTCAGGCAACCCGCTCGAAGACCGCGGCGAGTCCCTGGCCGCCGCCGATGCACATCGTCTCGAGGCCGTAGCGACCCTCGCGGCGCTGCAGTTCACGGGCCAGTGAGGCCAGCATGCGACCGCCGGTCGCGCCGACCGGATGGCCCAGCGAGATGCCCGAGCCGTGGACGTTGGTGCGGTCGAAGTCGCCTCCGGAACCGAACCGCCCGAAACCCCATTCGCGGGTGACGGCGAGCGCCTGGGCCGCGAAGGCCTCGTTGAGTTCGATGAGGTCGATGTCGGCGAGGGTCAGACCGGCCTTGGCCAGTGCCTTCTCGGTGGCCGGCACCGGACCGATACCCATGGTGCGCGGCGGGACGCCGGCGAGACCCCAGGACACGAGCTTGACGAGCGGGCGCAGGCCCAGCTTCTCGGCGACCTCGGTGGTGGTGACGATCGCCATCGATGCGGCGTCGTTCTGTCCGCTGGCGTTGCCGGCGGTCACGGTGGCCTCCGGATCGGCCTTGCCCATGATCGGCTTGAGCTTGGCCAGCGACTCCAGCGAGACGTCCGGGCGGGGATGCTCGTCGGTGTCGATGATCTGGTCGCCGCCGCGGCCGGGAACGGTCACCGGGATGATCTCCTCGGCGAGGACTCCGTCCTTCTGGGCACGCACTGCGCGCGTGTGGGATTCGACGGCGAGCTCGTCCTGCTCCTCGCGCGAGATCTCGTACTCCTTGCGGAGGTTCTCGGCGGTCTCGATCATGCCGCCGGGCACCGGGTAGTTCTTGCCGCCTGCGGTCGAGCGGGCGCGGACGAGGCTGTCGTGCATGGCGATTCCGGTGCGCGCACCGCCCCAGCGCATGTCGACGGAGTAGAAGGAGGCGTTGCTCATCGACTCGGCACCGCCGGCGACGACGAGATCGTTGTCGCCCGAGGACACCTGGTAAGCGGCCTGGATGACGGCCTGCAGACCCGAGCCGCAGCGACGGTCGATGTGCATGCCGCCCACTGTGATCGGCAACCCGGCGTCGAGTGCGATGACGCGGCCGAGGGCCGGCGCCTCACTGTTGCCGTTGCAGTGCCCGAGGATCACGTCCTCGACCTTCTCCGGGTCGATGCCGGTGCGCTCGAGCAGTCCCTTGAGCGCGGTGACACCCAGGTCGACTGCGGTGAGGCTCTTGAACATCCCGCCGTAGCGGCCGATCGGGGTACGTACCGGCTCACAGATGACGACGTCTCGCATGGTTGACCTTTCGCGGAATTCGGGGTGGAAGAGTTTGGGTGAGAACAGGTCTCACATGAAGCGGCCGCCGGTCACCTCGAGCACGGTGCCGGTCATGTACGACGACATGTCCGAGGCGAGGAACAGTGCGACGCTGGCGACCTCGCCGACCTCGCCTGCACGGTGCATGGGGATCTCCGACATCTTCTGGTCCCAGGCCTTCTGCGGCATCGCCTCGGTCATCGCCGAGCGGATCAGGCCGGGCTGGATCGCGTTGACGCGCACGCCGTGGTGGGCCATCTCCTTGGCCGCCGCCTTGGTCATGCCAACGATGCCCGCCTTGGCGGCGGAGTAGTTGGTCTGGCCGACCATGCCGACCTTGCCCGACAGCGACGAGATGTTGACGATCGCTCCGCGTTTGGCCTCGCGCATGATGGCGGCGGCCTTGCGGGTGCCGTTCCAGGTGCCCTTGAGGTGGACCGAGATGACCAGGTCGAAGTCCTCTTCGGTCATGGTGCGCATGGTGGCGTCGCGGGTGATGCCGGCGTTGTTCACCAGGACGTCGAGCGAGCCGAAGCCGTCGACCGCCTCGGCGAGCAGCGCGTCGACCTCGTCACCGTTGACCACATTGCATTTCACGGCGCGGGCGACGTCGCGGCCGCCGAGCTTGTCGGCGGCGGCCTGCGCGGCGTCGAGGTTGAGATCACCCAGGACCACCTTGGCGCCCGCGTCCACGAAGGACCGGGCGATCTCGAAGCCGATGCCCTGGGCGCCACCGGTCACGACGGCGGTACGTCCCTCGAGGAGCGGCTGGGCGGTGGTGGATGACATCTTCGGGTCCTTCCCATGGGGGGTTCTGGTGCAGACACCAGCGGCTGGAGGCGCCGGGTGATGTCAGTAATCTAACCCGCGAATCCGGTGTCGAACGCGTTCGTTTCATACGCAACGGCTATCGGAGCGATCCCGGTTTCGTATTGGACCCCTCACCGTGGACGCGCAAGAGTGGCACCATGACCGGAGTGATGCAACAACCGACCGCCACCTCGCAGGTGAGCGCGGAAGACTTCGCCGACATCCTGGCGGCGACTCGAGAATTCGTGCGCGAGGTCGTCGTGCCCCGCGAACAGGAAATCCTCGACACCGATGCGATTCCCGAGGACATCCGCCAAACCGCAAAGGACATGGGCCTTTTCGGCTACGCGATCCCGCAGGAGTGGGGCGGGCTCGGACTCGACCTGACCCAGGACGCCGAACTGGCGATGGAGCTCGGCTACACCTCACTGGCACTGCGCTCGATGTTCGGCACCAACAACGGCATCGCCGGCCAGGTGCTGGTGAACTTCGGCACCGACGAGCAGAAGGCCGCCTGGCTGGAGAAGATCGCCTCCGGTGAGGTCGTCGCATCCTTCGCACTGACCGAACCGGGCGCCGGCTCGGACCCCGCGGGCCTGCGCACCAAGGCCGTTCGCGACGGCGACGACTGGGTCATCTCCGGCGAGAAGCGCTTCATCACCAACGCGCCGCTGGCCGACCTGTTCGTCGTGTTCGCCCGCACCCGCCCGGCCGACGAGAACGGCACCGGCATTGCGGTGTTCCTCGTCCCGGCCGACTCGGCCGGACTCACTGTCGGCGCCAAGGACCGCAAGATGGGCCAGGAGGGCGCCTGGACCGCCGACGTCCACTTCGACGGTGTGCGCGTCCCGAACGCCGCACTCATCGGAGGCAGCGAGGACGTCGGCTACAAGGCCGCGATGATGTCCCTCGCCCGCGGTCGCGTGCACATCGCCGCACTGTCGGTCGGTACCGCCCAGCGCGCGCTCGACGAGTCGATCGCCTGGGCCGCGACCGCCACCCAGGGCGGCAACCCGATCGGCGAGTTCCAGCTGGTCCAGGCCATGCTGGCCGACCAGCAGACCGGCGTGATGGCCGGTCGCGCCCTGGTGCGCGAGGCCGCCCGGGCCTGGGTCGACAACACCGACCGGCGCGTCGCACCGTCGGCCGCCAAGCTGTACTGCACCGAGATGGTGGGCAAGGTCGCCGACCTCGCCGTCCAGATCCACGGCGGCAGCGGCTACATGCGCGACGTCCCGGTGGAGCGCATCTACCGCGAGGTCCGCCTGCTGCGCCTCTACGAGGGCACCAGTGAGATCCAGCGCCTCATCATCGGACGCAACCTCTACAAGCAGGGCACCAAGAACGCCCAGCGCTGAGCTCATGACAAAGCGGCCGGCCCATCCTCCTCAGAGGTGGGCCGGCCGCTTTGTCTGTGCAGGTCCGGAGAAAGATATAGCCCGAAACCGCGCTGAGCGCGGTTTCGGGCTATGAGGTTTCGACGGGGCTCAACCGGCGGAACCGCGAGGGCTCAACCGGCGGAACCGCGAGGGCTCAACCGGCGAAGAGGGTCAGGCGTGCGTCAGACGCTCGCGCAGGGCGACCTTCTGGATCTTGCCGGCTGCCGAGGTCGGCAGTTCGTCCACGACGACGACGTCGCGGATCTTCTTGTACGGCAACACCTGTTCGGCGACGAACGCGGCTACCGCATCTTCGTCGACAACGTGGCCGTCCTTGGGGACCAGGAACGCCACCGGTTCCTGGCCGATGGGTCCGGCCTCGCGTCCGACCACCGCGGCGGCCGCGACATCGGGGTGGGTCACCAGGATCTCCTCGAGCTCACGCGGATACACGTTGTAGCCCTTGTAGATCAGCATGTCCTTGGCGCGGTCGCAGATGTAGATGTAACCGTCTTCGTCGCGGAAGGCGATGTCGCCGGTGTCGAGCCAGCCGTCGACGAACTGTTCCGCGGTCTTCTCGGGATGTCCGAGGTAACCGTCGGTGACCTGCGGTCCACGGACCCAGAGCTGTCCCCGTTCCCCCGCCGGCAGGACGACGGTCGGGTCGTGTGCGGCGCGGATCTCGACCTCGGTGTCGAAGGTCGGGAGTCCGACGCTGCCGAGCCGGTACTGACCTTCGGCGGTCAGCGGCGCCGAGGACACCAGGCAGGTCGCCTCGGTGAGGCCGTAGCCCTCGATGATCGCCGCGGCGGGGAATGCCTTCTCGAGCTGTTCGAGCGTCACCAGGTCGATCGGCGCGGCGCCCGAGGACACGACCCGCACCGAGGTGAGGTCGCGTGACTCGACATCGGGGTGGACGGCCAGCGCATGCCACATCGCCGGGCTACCGGTCACATACGACGCCCGGTACTGCTCGATCAGCGCGAGCATCCGGCCGGGTTCGAATCGTCCGGCGAGCACATGCGTTGCACCACACAGCAACAGGAACGTCATGTTGATCAGCGCGTGGGCGTGGAACAGTGGTGACACGACGACGGTCGCGGCGTCACCCGGAACCACTCCGCGATCGGAGCCCGGGCGCGGAGTCAACCGCAGCAGGCCGTCGTCGCCGACCTCGACCGCATGCCCGGCACGCCAGCCGATCATCTGGGTGGCGTTGCCGAGAACGTTGCGATGAAGTACCCGAACACCTTTCGACACACCGGTCGTCCCGCCGGTGAACGCCAGGTGCGCGACGTCCTCGGTGGTCACGGTGACGGCGGGCGCCTCACTGTGTCCGACGACGAACTCGTCGAGCGAGGTGACCCGCACGCCCTCGACCTGCACGCCCTCGACCGCCGCGGCCGAACCGTCGACGACCACCACGGTGGAGAGTGGCGAGTCGGCGGCGGCCGACAGGAGCCGATCGGACTGCTCGACCTGCGTGAAACCGGCCACCGCGCCCGTCTCGACGATCTGGCGATGCAGGCCGGGAATCGGCTGCAACGGGTTGACGAGGGTGACCGTGGCACCGGCCCGCAGCGAACCGTAGTAGGAGACAACGAATTCGATGCTGTTGGTGAGGTAGATCAGCACGACGTCACGTTCGGCGACACCCGCCGAACGGAGCGCAGAAGCCACCGCCGCCGAACGCGCGTCGAGTTCGGCGTAGGTCAGCGTCGTGTCCCCGTCGACCACCGCGGCACGATCGCCGTACAGCGCGGCCATGCTGGCCGGCAGCACCGCCATGCTCGTGTCCGGGTAGTTGAGCGTCGTCGGCGCCCCGGCGCTCATCGCGGTGCCATGCGGATCGCGCCGTCGAGGCGGATGGTCTCGCCGTTGAGGTAGGCGTTCTCCAGGATGTTCGCCGCGAGCTGCCCGAACTCCTCGGGGCGGCCGAGGCGCGACGGGTTGGGGATGCTCGCCGCAAGCGACTCGCGCACGTCGTCACGCAGGCGGGCCAGCAGCGGGGTGTCCATGGTGCCGGGCGCGATGGTGTTGACGCGGATCAGCTTGCTGGCCAGATCGCGGGCGGCCACGAGGGTCATCCCGACGATGCCGGCCTTCGAGGCCGAGTAGTTGATCTGGCCGATCTGGCCCTCGAACGCGGCGACGGAGGCGGTCATGACGATGGCGCCACGCTCGCCGTCGATGGGCTCGAGGCGCGCGATGCGCTCGGCACCCAGCGACAGTGCATGGAACGAGCCGACGAGATTCAGCTTGATGACGAACTCGAAGTCCTCCGCCGACCCGGCCTTGCCCTCCTTGTCGAGGATGCGCATACGACGGCCCGCGCCGGCGCAGTGCACGAGGCCGCGCAGGCCACCGCGCTCGTCGGCGACGTCGAGGGCGGCCGCGAACTGTTCGGCGTCGGTGATGTCGGCGGCGGCGAAGCTCGCCGACGCGCCGAGACCGTCGGCGACGGCTTGGCCGTCGGAGGTCGGGAGGTCGATCAGGGTGACGAGGCCGCCGGCGTCGAGGACACGCTTGGCGGTGGCGAGGCCCAGACCGGAGGCGCCGCCGGTGATGGCGACCGAGAGTCCCTTGAGTTCCATTGTGCTGATGTGCCTTTCAGTGCTGGCTGACTTCTGGCCGGCCGGCGTGGAGCCGGCCGGCTTCGAGCAGAGGGGTCAGAGGAGTTCGAGGATGGTGGTGTTGGCCATGCCGCCGGCCTCACACATCGACTGGAGTCCGTAGCGGATCCCGTTGTCGCGCATGTGGTGCACGAGGCGGGTCATCAGGATGGCGCCCGAACCACCGAGCGGGTGGCCGACGGCGATCGCGCCGCCGAGCGGGTTGAGCCGTTCGATGTCGGCGCCGGTCTCGGCCTGCCAGGCCAGCGGCACCGGTGCGAAGGCCTCGTTGATCTCGAAGGCGCCGATGTCGTCGATCGACAGACCGGAACGCTTGAGAGCCTTGGCCGTCGACGGGATGGGGCCGGTCAGCATGACGACCGGGTCGTCGGCGGCGACGACAGCGGTGTGGATGCGCGCGATCGGGGTCAGCCCATGCGACTTCGCCGTCTCCGACGACATGATCAGCAGTGCACCCGAACCGTCGGAGATCTGCGAGGAGTTGCCGGCGTGGATGACGCCGTCCTCGGCGAACGCCGGCTTGAGTTTGCCGAGCGACTCCAGGGTGCCGCCACGGCGGATGCCCTCGTCACCTTCGAGCACACCGGAGATCGGGGCGAGCTGTCCGTCGAAGGCACCGCGGTCGACGGCAGCAGCCGCGAGTTCATGTGAGCGCAGGGAGTACTCGTCGAGACGGGTGCGGTCGAAGCCCCACTTGGAGGCGATGGTCTCCGCCCCGAGACCCTGGCTGAACTTGTCGATGCCGTAGCGGTCGAGGACGGTGGCCGGCTGGTGCTCGCCGTTGGGGGCCGAGCTGCCCATCGCGACGCGGCTCATCGACTCGACGCCACCGGCGATGACGATGTCCTGCTGGCCCGAGATGACCGCGGCGGCGGCCTGGCTGACGGCCTGCTGGCTCGAACCGCAGGCACGGGTGACGGTGGTGCCGGGCACCGATTCCGGCCATCCGGCCGCGAGGATCGCGGTGCGGGCGATGTTGCCGGCCTGCTCCGACGACTGGCTGACACAGCCCCAGACGACGTCGTCGACGACTGCGGGATCGAGCCCGGTCCGCTCGACGAGAGCCTCGAGGACGTGGGCGGACAGGTCGGCCGGGTGGATTCCGGACAGGGCTCCGCGGCGGCGTCCGATCGGGGCGCGGACGGCGTCGACGATCACTGCATCGCGCATGAGGTCTCCTAAGAAGGTCGGGCAGTGGATTGCGTTGTGGATGGAACCGAGGACGTCCGTGAGCGGAAATCACCCGTCCTATCGAGCCGACCATGAACAGGTCTGGCGGACAAGTCGATTCCCGCTCACGGACGATGAGGTGCTGCCTATGGGCCTAGGCGGTCAGGACCGCGTTCGGGCGCAGACGCTTGCGGTCACGCACGGGGTTGGCGAAGACCAGCGCCAGCACGGCACAGACCGAGGCGACCAGTCCGAGGACCTGGAACGCGGTGGCATATCCCTCGGCCGGAGTGGCCGCGGCGTCGACGATGACGCCGGTGGCGTACGGCGCGACGAGGCCGCCGATGGCCATGATCGCCAGGAACACACCGAGGGTGCCTGCGGTCTGACGCGGCGGGCAGATCTCCGCGACAGCGGCGTTGAGCAGCGGGAACACCATGGCGGCGAAGCCATAGCCGACCGACAGGATCAGGACGCAGACGATCGGGGCGCTGATCGAGGGCAGCAGGAAGAGCAGGACACCGGAGATGAGGACGCCGACCGACGGGACGACGATGCGGAGCACCCGCGGGGATGCACCCTTGGTGATCATGCGGTCGCTGGTGACCGAGCTCAGCAGCATGAGAGCGAGGCCGACGATCGACGGGAAGGCGAACATCGAACCGGACTGCAGCTGGCTGTATCCCAGGCCGTCCTCGAAGTACGACGGCAGCCAGGTCAGCACGACGGACACCAGTGCGTAGACGCTCATGACCAGCAGGGCGCCGGTGATGAAGGTCGGCGCGAGGAAGATCTTGATCCACGGGGTGGCCGGTTCGGCGTCGGCCGGGGAGGCCTCGGCCTTCTCGGTGTCGTCGACCTTCTTGGTCTTGCCGCTTGCGATGTACGGGCCCGGGCGCCAGACCGTGAGCCATGCGACGGCCCAGACCATACCGGCGGCGGCCAGCGAGAACAGCGCCCAGCGCCAGCCGAAGCTGACCGTGATCACGGTGAGCAGCGGGGCGATCGCGATTTTGGAGATCGATGCGGAACCGGCGAGGAGTGCACCGGGCAGTGCGCGGCGGGCAGGCGGATGCCACGCGTAGGCGGCGGTGTGCAGCAGCGCCGACGACGGCCCCTCGGCGAGGCCGAGGAACAGCCGGCTGATGAGGAGGACCGCGAAGCCCGCCACCGCGATCATCGGCAGCATGGCCGCCGCCCAGCACAGGCCGAGGAGGACCAGCGACCAGCGCAGCGTCATCCAGCGGTTGAGCAGACCGGCGAAGAAGCCGCCGATGGTGAAGGTGAGGAAGAACAGGCTGCCCACGAGACCGATCTGAGCTGCGGTGAGGCCGAGCTCGACACGGAGCGGCTTGGCGATGATGCCCAGCACGGCCTTGTCGGCGTAGTTGATGACGTACAGGCTCACCAGCAGGGATGTGAGCCCCCAAGCGGTGAGGCGGCGTTCGCCGAGCGGGCCGTAGCCGCCGCGCGGGGTGGGAACACTCTCGAAGTCGGAGGTGATGGGGGCGTCGGCAGCAGCGGACGCCGAGGGCTTCCTGCCGGAGCCGGAGCCGGAGGCGGTCGTGACCGTCATGAGGGTTACCTCTTCCAGGGGGAATGGAATCGGGGGGTCTGAGGACGATGCCGATCCAGTGGGATGGATCACATCTGCACCTGATTGAACGGGCCGTGATCCCGTCGCCGCAACAGGCGCTCGGTGAACGCTCCGACTGCCACAGCCTATGTGTCAGCGATCACAACGCCCTGAGCAGCGTTCATTGGTCGGCCCTATCGGAGGGTTAGGCGCGAACACTGTTCGATCCGCCTTCGGAGACGGCGTCTGTCATTGGCCCGCGCTATCGCACCCTTAGCGCATCGCGTCTACTTCGGGCGGCCGCCGGACGGCATGCTTGGTTACGTTGCGTCCCACATCCACCCGTCGGTGCGACCCCGCACCGCCCGTTCACGGGAGAGAACACACCACCATGACCCGTCTCGCGCAGACCCTGGGCCTCACCGAGATCCAGACCGAGATCGTCGCCAACGTGCGGTCTTTCGTCGACAAACAGATCATCCCGAATGCGCAGGAACTCGAGCATGCGGACGAATACCCGCAGGCCATCGTCGACGGCATGAGCGAGATGGGCCTGTTCGGCCTGATGATCCCCGAGGAGTACGGCGGCCTCGGCGAATCACTGCTCACCTACGCACTGTGCGTCGAGGAACTGGCTCGCGGCTGGATGAGCGTCTCGGGCGTCATCAACACCCACTTCATCGTCGCGTACATGCTGCGCCAGCACGGAACCGACGAGCAGAAGCAGCGTTTCCTGCCGCGGATGGCCACCGGCGAGGTCCGCGGCGCGTTCTCCATGTCCGAGCCCGAACTCGGCTCCGACGTCGCGGCCATCAAGACGACCGCCAAGCGCGACGGTGAGGACAACTACGTCATCAACGGCCAGAAGATGTGGCTGACCAACGGCGGGTCGTCGACTCTTGTTGCGGCCCTTGTCCGTACCGAGGAGGGCGAGGAGCGCCCGCACAAGAACCTGACCACCTTCCTGGTGGAGAAGCCCGCCGGTTTCGGCGAGGTGGTCCCGGGCGTGACGATCCCCCGCAAGCTGGACAAGATGGGCTACAAGGGAATCGACACCACCGAGCTCATCTTCGACGGGTACCGCGCGCCCGCCACCGACATCCTCGGCGGCGTGCCCGGCAAGGGTTTCGTGCACATGATGGACGGGGTCGAGGTCGGCCGCGTCAACGTGTCCGCCCGGGCGTGCGGAATCGCCCAGCGCGCCTTCGAACTCGGCGTGAGGTACGCCCAGCAGCGCTCCACCTTCGGCAAGCCCATCGCCGAGCACCAGGCCATCGCCTTCTCGCTGGCCGAGATGGCGACCAAGGTCGAGGCCGCGCACCTGATGATGGTCAACGCCGCCCGCCTGAAGGATTCCGGCGAGCGTAACGACGTCGCGGCCGGCATGGCCAAGTACCTGTGCAGCGAGTACTGCGCGGAGGTCACCCAGGCGTCGTTCCGCATCCACGGCGGTTACGGCTATTCCAAGGAATTCGAGATCGAACGCCTGATGCGCGATGCGCCGTTCCTGCTCATCGGCGAGGGCACCAGCGAGATCCAGAAGCAGATCATCTCCAAGGGACTCCTGCGCGAGTACCGCGAGCAGTAACCCAATCCTCCTCTTCACCAACACCTTTAGGAACCGATATGCAGCGTCGCATCTTCACCGAGGACCACGAGGCCTTCCGCAAGACGATCCGGGACTTCATCGCCAAGGAGGTCACGCCCGTCTACCACGACTGGGAGAAGCAGGGCCATCCCCCGCGCGAGTTCTACAACCGGCTCGGCGATCTCGGCGTCCTGGGTATCGAGGCCCCTGAGGAGTTCGGCGGCGGCGGGGTCAGCGACTTCACCTACTCCCTGGTGATCGCCGAGGAGACCTCCGCGGCCGGCGTCACCTTCGGCAGCTACTCGGTGCACTCGAACCTGATCCTCCCCTACCTGATGGAGTACGGGACCCAGGAGCAGAAGGAGCGCTGGATCCCCGGATTCTGTTCCGGAGACATCATGTTCGCGATCGCGATGACCGAGCCCGGCACCGGTTCGGACCTCGCGAACATCGCCACCACCGCGAAGCTGTCCGAGGACGGCTCCCACTACGTGCTCGACGGCGCGAAGACCTTCATCACCGGCGGCGCCCTCGCCGACCGCATCCTCGTCGTCGCCCGCACCACCCCCTTCGATCCCGAGAACCGTCGTGCGGGTCTGTCGATCCTGGTGGTGGACACCAAGTCCGAGGGTTTCGCGGTCGGCCGCAAGATCGAGAAGATCGGCCTCAAGGCGTCCGACACCGCCGAGCTGTCCTTCGACTCGGTGAAGGTGCCGGTCGAGGATCTCCTCGGCGAGGAGGGTGCCGGCTTCAAGTACCTCAGCCACAATCTCGCCCAGGAGCGTCTGACCATCGCGATCGGCGCGTCGGCCACCGCCGCCGCAGCCGTTCAGCACGCCATCGCCTACACCAAGGAACGCGACGTCTTCGGCAAGCCGGTCGCGGCGTTCCAGAACACCAAGTTCGTGCTCGCCGAGTGCTCGGCCGAGGTCGAGGCGATCCGCGCCATCGTCGACCGTGCCCTCGAGCTGCACAACGAGGGCGAGCTGACCGTCCCCGACGCCGCACGCGCCAAGCTGTTCGCGACCGAGACCGCGGGCAAGGTCATCGACAAGTGCCTGCAGCTGCACGGCGGCTACGGCTATGTCCTCGAGTACCCGATCGCCCGTCTCTACGCCGACACCCGCGTCACGCGCATCTACGGCGGCACCAGCGAGGTCATGAAGACGATCATCGCGAAGGATCTGGGACTCTAGGTTTCCGCTCAGCGATCACGTTGCGTTTTGTGTCGCTTTCCGGGACAAAACGCAACGTGATCACCCGGCGCCGTAACGCCGACCCTCCCGAATGCGAAATCAGTGCCGAGAAGCAGCACCGATGACGCACTCTGCGCACGCGCGTGATCTGCTTGCCTTAATATTCGCTGAGCGAAGCAGTGGGTCGGGACGTGGGAAAGTGCGGGAAACAGTTGGTGCGGAAGTCTAAGCGCGGGGTACGCGTCCTGGCGGCGGTCTTGATCACCGCATTCGTGACGGCACTGGTGGCGGCGACCGCATCCCCTGCGCAGGCGGCACCCGTCCGCTACTCCGGCGGCCCGTACATCGCGATGGGCGACTCACGTGCGTCGGGCGGGTTCTTCACGCCGACGCCGGACTACTTCGACGGCTGCAAGCGGTCGGCGCTCAACTACCCGAAGTACGTGGCGGCGATGACGCTGCCGCGGCGCTTCGTCGACATCTCGTGTGCCGGGGCGCAGTCGACGCACCTCTATCGCACCGTGCAGCACACCCCGCGTGGCGCGAAGGCGGTGCAGCTGAACCTGGTCCCCCGCGACGCCCAGCTCATCACCGTCAGCATCGGCGGCAACGACATGCAATGGGCCGCGATCCTCGCGCAGTGCAAGATCCGTCAGCCGCTCACCGACCGACGCTGCCGGAACAATCCGCAGCTCGAGAACGAGGTCCGGTGGCGCGTGCAGCGCATGGAGGACCGCGTCACCCCGGCGCTCCGGGCGATCCGCAAGAAGGCGCCCCGCGCGCAGATCATCGTCGTCGGCCTCGGCGGTTTCATCGGCAACAGCGGATGCTGGCCGCTGATCCCGCTGAGCGACCCCGACGCCCGGTGGATGCGACAGGTCTTCCATCGCGCCAACGACGCTCTCCTGCGCGCCACGACCAAGGTCGAGGGCCGTTTCGTCGACGCCAATCGCGGGTCACTCGGACATGATCCGTGCAATCTGATCAATCCCTGGTACGAGAGCGCGCTGTCGAACCGGATCGCGATGCCGTATCACGTCAACCAGGCGGGAGCATTGGCGATCGCCATGATGGTCAACGGCGCGATCCGCCGGTAGCGCGCGCATGACCGGTCACTAACCTGGTCGGCGTGGCTCATCTTCTCGGCGCGGAAACCCTAGGTCTGGAATACCCGACGACCAAGGTCTTCGACTCGGTCTCCCTCGGCGTCAACGAGGGCGATCGGATCGGCATCGTCGGGCGCAACGGCGACGGTAAGTCGAGCCTGCTGGCGATGCTCGCCGGCCGCAAGCAACCCGACTCCGGCCGCGTCACCGTTCGCGGCGGGGTGCGCGTCGGCGTCCTGGACCAGGTCGACCGCTTCGACGACGACGAGACCGTCGGCCACGCCGTCGTCGGCGACCGTCCCGAACACGAGTGGGCGGGCGACGCGAAGGTCCGCGACGTGATCGGCGGACTGCTCGGCGACGTCGACTGGAACGCTACGACGAGCTCCCTGTCCGGCGGTCAGCGCCGACGCGTCTCGCTCGCCCGGCTTCTCGCCGGCGAACACGATGTCCTCGCGCTCGACGAGCCGACCAACCACCTCGACGTCGAGGCCATCACGTGGCTGGCCGATCACCTGAAGCGCCGCTGGCCCGCCAACGCCGGCGGACTGCTGGTCGTCACCCACGACCGCTGGTTCCTCGACGAGGTGTGCACGGTGACCTGGGAGGTCCACGACCGGATCGTCGAACCCTTCGAGGGCGGATACGCCGCCTACATCCTGCAGCGCGTCGAACGTGACCGGCAGGCCGCGACCATCGAGGCACGCCGCCAGAACCTCGCGCGGAAGGAACTCGCCTGGTTGCGTCGCGGGGCTCCGGCCCGTACCTCCAAGCCGAAGTTCCGCGTCGACGCGGCCAACGCACTCATCGCCGACGTCCCGCCCGTCCGGGACAAGGTCGCACTCCAGTCACTGGCCACCGCGCGCCTCGGCAAAGACGTCGTCGACCTCCTCGACGTGTCGGTTTCCTACGGTGACCGCGACGTCCTCGACGGAGTCGAATGGCGTCTCGCCCCGGGTGAACGGACCGGCATCCTCGGAGTGAACGGTGCAGGCAAGTCGACGCTGCTCGGGCTCATCGCGGGCACGGTCGAGGCGACCGCGGGAAAGGTGAAGCGAGGCAAGACCGTCAAGGTCGCCACTCTCACCCAGCGGCTCGACGACCTGAACCGCTTCCTCGACGACCCGGTCCGCAAGGTGATCGCCGACCTGCAGACCACCTACACCTTCGGCGCCGGCTCGAAGGCACAGGAGCTCTCCCCCTCGCAGCTGCTCGAACGCCTCGGCTTCGACAGTGCCCAGCTGTCCACTCCGGTCAAGGACCTGTCCGGAGGGCAGAAGCGTCGTCTGCAGCTGCTGCTCATCCTGCTCGACGCCCCCAACGTGCTGATCCTCGACGAGCCGACCAACGACCTCGACACCGACATGCTGGCCGCCCTCGAGGACCTCCTGGACTCCTGGCCCGGCACCCTCATCGTCGTCTCGCACGACCGCTACTTCCTCGAGCGTGTCACCGACCAGCAGTTCGCCGTGATGAACGGCAAGTTGCGCCACCTCCCCAACGGTGTCGACGAGTTCCTGAAACTCCGTGCGGCACAACAGAAAGAAACGGCTTCCGCGACGGCGTCCGGCTCGAGCGGCTCGTCGAGCGAACCCACCTCTGCACTCAGCGGTGCGGAACTACGGGCGGCGAACAAGGAGCTGGCGTCACTGGAACGTCGGATCGACAAGCTGCACAGCAAGATAGACGAGGCCCGCACCGCTCTCGCCGACCACGACCAGTCCGACTATCAGGGTCTGGCCGCCGAGACCGAACGCATCCGGGAGATGGAGTCCGAGCTCGCCGAGATCGAGGAACGCTGGATGGAGCTCGGCGAAGCCATCGAGTGACCTCGATACCGAGCAGATCCCGCTGGTCGAGGAGCCGAGGAGCCTGCGACGAGGCGTATCGAAACCGCTACCGCCCGAAAGCTTCCCGGACCGCCGTCATGACATCGGGCAGCGACCCGTCGACGACGCTGCTGTGGTTTGCGCGGGCGTAGGTCTTCAGGTCGACGTTCGTGCCGCCGCGCTCCATCGACGACCGCAGCGAACGGCTCAACGGGTACGGCAGGATCGGATCGAGCATGCCGTGGGCGATGGTGACCTTCGCCGGGTAGCCGGCGGTGGGGACCTCGGCGTAGGCCCGTAGCGCGTCGCGGAATTTCTGGTCCTTCGTGAACGACGACGCGACAAGCGATCCCGGCGATACCGACCTCAGCGCGGCGACGACGTCGCCGTTGCAGCGGGCGCGGGACCGGTCCAGGAACCGCTTGCCGCTGTCGGTGAGGAAGTCCCCGATCTTCAGCTCCGGCTGCGAATGGTCGAGGCCCGCGAGGGTGTACAGGAACGGCGCACTCAAGCCGTTCAGGGCGCCGAGCCCGGGAATCCGGGGTCCGAACAGGCCGAACAGATTCTCCAGGTTCGAGACCGGGGCGATCGCGACCGCACCCTTGACCGGGAGCTCCGGGGCGTACGCCGGTTGACGGTGCGCCGCATGCAGTGCCGCGTGACCCCCCTGGGAATGTCCGACCGACACCCAGGAGCTGCCCAGCGCGGCGTCCACCGAACGGGCGGCGCGGATCATGTCGATGATCGAGTACGCCGCGGCGGCACCGCCGAGATAGTCGGTTTCCCCGGCCGATCCGAGTCCGGCGTAATCGGTGGCGGTCACCGCGTAACCCGCGTCGAGCGCGGCCCGGACGGGTGCCTCGACCCCGTCCCCCAGTCGGTGCTTCGTCGGCGCACACTCGTCGGCGATACCGACGGTGCCGTGTGCCCAGGAGACCACCGGCCAACCCCCGGCCGGCGGTGTGCCGCGCGGGACCCAGTAGACACCGGTCGCCATCGCCGGACGGCCACGCTGATCCCGCGTGGCGTAGGTCAGACGGGTTCCGGCGGCCGCTGCCGACGGGAGCTGGTCGTCAGGGACGTCGGTGGTGGTGAAGACGAATCCGTTGTCGGGGGCCGCGGCCGACGACGGCGGCGTCGACGCGAGCGACCCGACGCCGACGAGCACTGCGACGACGAACGTCACCACGGCGGTCAGGAGTCTGCGGAGCACCCGGACAACTGTAGTGACTCCCGCGAGAAGACGAGGTCAGGGAGTCGCGGCGGTCTCAGTTCGTGCCGAGGACGCGGGTTCCCGGTGCGGGGCCACTCGCGGTGCGGACCGCGCGGGCGACACCCGCTCCCGACAGCTCGGCGGCCACGTTCACCGCGGACTGCTCGTCCGCACAGAGGAACGCACACGTCGGGCCCGACCCCGACACGATCCCGTTGAGGGCACCTGCGTCGACACCGGCCCGCAGTGTGCGACGCAGCGTCGGCTGGAGGCTCAGCGCGGCCGGCTGGAGGTCGTTGTGCAGCAACGGTGCCACCGCGCGGGGGTCACCGGAGGCGAGGGCCTGCATCAGGTCGTCGGGGGAACGCAGGAAGTCGCCGTCGTCGTCGACGTCACCGGACCTGCTGTCGCGCAGCCGGTCCAGCTCCTTGTACACCGCCGGGGTCGACAAACCCTCGCGTGCAAGGGCGAGCACCCAGTGGAATTCGCCGCGGGAGAGCACGTGCATCAGTTGCTCACCGCGGCCGGTGCCCAGCGCGGTGTTGCCGTGGAGGGCGAACGGGACGTCGCTCCCGAGATCGGCGGCGATCTCGGCTAGTTCGTCACGGGAGATGTCGAGCTTCCACAGGTGCGCGAGCGCGACGAGCGCACCGGCCGCGTCTGCGCTGCCGCCGGCCATACCCCCGGCGACCGGGATCGTCTTCTCGATCTGGATGGCGACGTGCCCCGCACGGTCCGCCCACCCGGCCAGGGCCTGTGCCGCACGGGCCGCGAGGTTGGAGGCGTCGGCGGGCACCGAACCGGCGCCCTCACCCCGGACCGTCACGGACAGCTCGTGAGCGCGGGCCACCCGGATGTCGTCGTGCAACGACAGTGCTTGGAACACGGTGACCAGATCGTGGTAGCCGTCATCGCGGCGCGGGCCGACACCGAGGTGGAGGTTCACCTTCGAGGGGGCGCGCGCGGTGACCGAGTCGGTTACCACCGACAGCGACGTTCGCGACACAGTGAGTCAGACTAGTCGGGCCGGTGCGGATACGCGCTCAGGGCTGCTGCGCGGCGACTCAGGGCCGCCATCCACGTCGCGCGAGTTCCCCGACGTGGTCGACGACCAGGACGGCACCGGCATCGCGGAGTTCGGCCTCGGCGAATCCCCCGGATCGGACCGCGACGCACGCGGCGGGGAGCCGATGAGCAGAGGCGACATCCCACACCGTGTCCCCGACGACGATCGCCCGCGCGCCGCCGGCCTCCTTCAACGCCACCTCGAGAATGTCGGGTGCCGGCTTCGAATCGTCCGCGTCGTCCGACGACGTGACCGCCGCGAGATCGGCCCGCTCGAAACCCATCACTTCCAGTGCGGCGTCGGTGAATTCGGCCTTGCCCGACGAGGCGAGCGCGACCCGGTAGCCGGCGTCGAGCAGTCCCCGGACGAAGTCGACGGCGCCAGGCAGCGGCCGGACGTCGGGTAACAGCTTGCGGTAGTGCCGCTCCCAGTCGTCACGAAGGGTGTCGCCCAGCGACTCCTCGACATCATCGCCGCAGATCTCGCCGACGAGCCGGTCCCCACCCATCCCGATGGCGCGGTGGACCTCCCACCACTGCGGCGTGAGATCGCGCGCGGTGAAGGCCTGCATCCAGGCGAGCGCGTGAAGATAGGTCGTGTCGATCAGCGTCCCGTCGACGTCGAGCAGCACGGTGTCCACATCACTCGAGGTGGTGTCTGGCATCTGCGCTTTCCTTCCGGATAGAGAGAATCCGGTTTACCCAACCGGCTCGGGGGCTACACCGCAACGACCGATCATCGTAGAGACGTACCGCCAGAGGAGTCCCCATGCCAACCCGATTCGGGTACACCCTGATGACCGAGCAGGCCGGCCCCAAGGACCTCGTCCGCTTTGCCGTCGGCGCCGAGGGCGCCGGTTTCGACTTCGAGGTGTCCAGCGACCACTACTTCCCGTGGCTGTCCTCGCAGGGGCACGCCCCGTACGCGTGGTCGGTGCTGGGCGCGGTGGCCCACGCGACCGAACGCGTCGAGCTGATGACCTACGTGACCTGCCCGACGATCCGCTATCACCCGGCGATCATCGCGCAGAAGGCCGCGACCCTGCAGATCCTCGCCGACGGCCGCTTCACCCTCGGGTTGGGTTCGGGCGAGAACCTCAACGAGCACGTCGTCGGTGCGGGCTGGCCCGCGGTCACCGACCGCCAGGACATGCTCGCCGAGGCGATCGAGATCATCCGCAAACTGCACTCCGGCGACCTCGTGGACTTCCGCGGCGAGTTCTTCCAGGTCGACGCCGCGCGCATCTGGGATCTCCCCGAGCAGCCCGTGCCGATCGGCGTCGCGGTGGCCGGCGACGCCGGGATCGAGACCTTCGGTCCGCTGGCGGATCATCTGATCGCGGTCGAACCGAACGCCGACCTCATCTCCTCCTGGAACGCGCAGGCGGCCACGGGGACGATCGACGGCAAGGGCACCCGCGCCATCGGGCAGATCCCGATCAGCTGGGGCCCGGACCGCGATGCCGCCGTCGAGAGGGCCCACGACCAGTTCCGATGGTTCGCCGGCGGCTGGGATGTCAACGCCGACCTCCGCACCACCGCGGGCTTCGCGGCCGCGACCCAGTACGTCACCCCCGACGACGTGGCCGCCAACATCCCGTGCGGGCCCGACCTCGACAAGATCGTCGAGGCCGTGAAGCCCTACTGGGAGGCCGGATTCACCGACGTCGCACTCGTCCAGATCGGCGGCGAGACGCAGGACGACTTCCTGCGGGACGCCGCCCCGGAGCTGTTGGAGAAGTTACGCGCGGCGTCGAGCTGAGAACTCAGACGCCTCCGTGGTTTTCCAGATCGAACAGCGCCACCGTTGCGGCGAGCGGTCGTCGTCGACGCGGAGTACGGCTGAGTGGACCTCTGCCACCGCCTCCCGCCCGTACTGGCTGAAATCCTCGAATCGAGTACCCGTGAAACGGAATCCGGCCGACGCCGCCAGGCGCGCCGATACCACGTTGTCGGTGCGCGCCATCCACTCCACACGTCGCACATCCGCGCCGTCGGGGTCGAAGGCGTGGTCGAGGACCGCGCGCAGCGCCTCACCCAGATAACCGCGCCCACGCTGCCACGCGGCACACCAATAACCCAGTGACGCAACGCCTTCACCGCGGGAATGGAGTCCGGTGACGCCGACGAATCCGCCGTCGAGAAGTTCGATCGTCCACACGCGCGAGCCCTCCGCGCGCGAGATCTCGCGTACGAACTTCTCGGCATCGGCACGCGTGAAGGGGCTCGGCAGCAGGGTGAACCGCTGGATTCCGGGGTCCTGACAGGCCTCGACGATCGGGTCGATGTCACGGTCCTCGGGTGGGCGCAACCGCAGGCGCGGCGTCGTCAGGGTGGGCGCTTCGGACATGACAGACCTCGGTCGGGGATCGTTCGTTGTCCCTACCACGGTACGACCGCACTCGAGGGGCGGGCCAGCGGGTTTCGTCAGACGGTGCGGGCCAGGCGCACGAAGTCGTCGACGTCGAGTTTCTCGCCGCGGATGCCGGGATCGATGTCGGCGGCGCGCAACCGGCGCTCGGCCTCGGCCGGGGAGCCCGCCCAGCCGGCCAGTGCCGACCGCATCGTCTTGCGGCGCTGTGCGAATGCCGCGTCGATCACGGCGAACACCGTCTGTCGGAAGACCGGGTCGATCGGGTAGTCGTCGGTGCGTTCGATGCGCACGAGTCCGGACTCGACCTTGGGTTCGGGCCAGAACACGTTGCGCCCCACCGCACCTGCGCGACTCACGCGGCCGTGGTAGCGAGCCTTCACACTCGGCACGCCGTAGGTGCGGCTGCCGGGCGGCGCGGCGAGCCGGTCGGCCACCTCCGCCTGGACCATCACCAGGGCGGTCGTGATCTCGGGGAACAGTCCGAGCAGGTGCAGCAGCACCGGGACCGAGACGTTGTACGGGAGGTTGGCGACGAGAGCCGTCGGCACGACGGGCAGATCGTCGCGGGTCACCTGCAGGGCGTCGGCGAGCACGACGTCGAAGTTGCCGCTCTGCGCCGGCGCGTATTCGGCGACGGTGTGCGGAATCCGTTGCGCCAGAATCGGATCGATCTCGATGGCGACGACCCGGCCCGCCGTGCCGAGAAGGGCGAGGGTCAGCGAACCGAGTCCGGGGCCGACCTCGAGGACGACGTCGTCGGAACCTACGCCGGAGGCCGTGACGATCCGGCGCACCGTGTTCGCGTCGTGGACGAAGTTCTGACCGAGGGTCTTGGTCGGCCGGACACCGACCTCGGCGGCGAGCTCGCGGATCTGCGCGGGTCCGAGGAGCCGCGGTGCGTCGCCTGGCGTGTCGTCGTTCAGCGGAGACCCAACTTGGACGTGCACGACGGCCATGCGCCCCAGCCCTGGGCGGCCTGAGTCTTCTTGGCGATCGCGATCTGCTCTTCGCGGGTGGCGAGGTCGGCGCGCGGTGCGTACTCGAGGCCGCCCCAGCGCTCCCAGGTATTCTGGTCGAACTGCACGCCGCCGTAGAACCCGTTGCCGGAGTTGATGGCCCAGTTGCCGGTGGCCTCGCACTGCGCGAGGGCGTCCCACACGGAGCCCGGCGGGACGTACGGAGCACCCGGCTTGGTGCCGATACGGACGGTGGCGGCGACGGGCTCGCTGAGCACCTCGCTCGTCAGCTTGTCGCGCTTCACGACTCGTCCGTTCACCTTGGTGACCTTATACGTCACCCGCGCCTCACCGGGGGTGCCCTTCTTTTCGACGACCTTGCGGTCGCGGACGAGGGTGGGATCTTCCTTCTTGATCTCCGGCGGGGCGACCGGCTCGGTGACGGTGACGTCCTCGGTCTTGATGCGTGTGACGACGATCTTCAGGTCGGGGGTGACCTCGGTGTCGGCGGCCGGCACGACCTTGTCCTCGGCGCCGAGCGGCGTGCCGAGGGCCTCCAGCAGGTCCTTGACGGTGTGGGCGGCGACGACCGGGCGCTTCTTGGCCGAACCGTCCACCAGGTGCACCGGCTTGGGGAGGGCGACGTCGATCTTGCCGCCGTCGACGGGCAGTTCGTCGGTGCCGAAGTCGGCTTCCTCGGCGGCGTGCTCCAGGCCCCGCTCCTCGAGCAGCTGGTCCACGGTGGAGGCGTTGGTGATGATGGTCTCGCGCTTGCCCTCGATGTCGAGGGTGAGCTTCTTCAGACGGTTGACCTTGATGGTCTGACCCTCGCCGAAACCGGAGTCGAGCGACGGGCTGACCTTGTCGCCGTCGGCCGGGGCGAGACCCTCGGACTCGAGCAGGCTCTCCACCGACATCGCCATCGTGGACACCTGACGGGTCTGCCCGTCGACGTCGATGGTGACGGTCTTGTGCATCGCGACGCCCATGACACCACCGGCGGCAACGGTCGCGCAGACGGCTCCCACCGCCAGGCGGGCACGCAGGGAATCGGTCCCGTTGATCTTGGAGAAGACCGACTTGGGCGACACTGAGGGAGGCAGAGAAGGCAAGGCACAACAATCTGGTCGGGAACAAGGCGCCGCCGCGACCGGGAGACCCATCCGAGCTGTTCGGGATGCGTGCGCATCACAAGACTGAACCGCTGAGAGCCGGATGTGTCGCTCTGGCCGAGCGGGATCACAGTACGATAACGAACCGGCCAGATTATGGCAAAGGGATGTTGTAGACGCGCCGCGCATTGGCGCCTAACAGAAGCGCCATCTCGTCCTCGGACACTCTTCTGACCTCAGCGATCGCCCGTGCCGTGTACGGCAGGCAGTACGACTGATTCGGCTGGCCACGGTAGGGATGCGGGGTCAGGAACGGCGCGTCGGTCTCGACGAGGATCTGTTCGTCGGGTACGAGTTCGGCGGCGACGCGCAACTCCTCGGCATTGGCGAAGCTCACAGTCCCGGCAAAGCTCAGGACGTACCCGCGGTCGACGCATTCACGGGCCACATTTCGGTCACCGGAGAAGCAATGCATGATCACGGTGTCGGGAGCGCCCTCGGCGGCCAGGATGTCGAGCAGATCCCGATCCGCCTCCCGGTTGTGGATCATCAGCGGCTTGCCGACCCGCTTGGCGAGGTCGATGTGCCACCGGAACGTCTCGTGCTGCACCTCCGGCGACGCGCAGTCGTCGGACTTACCCGGCCAGTAGTAGTCCAGACCCGTCTCACCCACCGCGACCACCCGCGGATGACGGACCATCTGCTCGAGTTCGGCGGCGGTCTCGTCGTTCAGATCGCCCGCATGCATCGGATGCAGCGCGACGGCCGCGTAGACCCGGTCGTCCCACTCCGCCGCGGCGACCGCCCAGCGGGCGTCGACCATGTCGTCGGCGACCGTCACCACCTGGTCCACGCCGACCCCCTGGGCGTGGTCGAGGATGGCGCGGACCGAGTCGGCGTCCCGCCCACCGCACGCCGCGAGGTGGGTGTGGGCGTCGACGAGCCCCGGCAACGGCGTCGGGTCCGGCGGCGGCTCGCGCCGACGACGCTTCTTTGCCGCCTTGTTGCTCAGGGTCTCGGCAGCCGCGTCGGTGGGGGCGCCGGTGGGGGCTCCGTCTGCGGCGTCGCTGGCGTCGCTCATGGCAAACACCTTGGCACAGATACGCGACGTCTCGTGCCCGACTACAGCGCGACTGTGCCCTCGATCACGGTAGCGGTGTCGCCACCGACCCAGATGTTCTCCCCGTCGTCGTGGACGTGGACGCGACCGGCGCGACCGATGGCCCCACCCTGGGCGGCGACATAACTCTCCGGCGCCTGCCCCGTCGCCCGCAGCCAGGTCGCGATCCCCGCGTTGAGGCTGCCGGTGACCGGGTCCTCGGGCACGCCGATGCCCGGGACGAAGGCGCGGACCTCGGCGAAGACGTCGCCGGACGAGTAGAGACCGAGCAGGCCGACCTCGTGGCCGCCGAGGGCCGGGATGTCGGGGCGGACCTCGAGCACCCGCTCCCCCGATCCCAGCTGGATCACCATCCACCCGGGACCGTTGTCGACCCATTCCGCCGCGAGCACCTCATCCCGATCGACGCCGAGTGCGGCGACGACCTCGTCGACGGTCTCCGGGGCGACCGGACCCGACCGGCGCAGCGGCGGCGCGGCGAAGGCGAGTCGTGGACCCGATCGGCGGATGCGGACCAGTCCGACGCCGCACTCCTGCACGACGTCCTCCCCCTTCGGCCGGCCGCCCGAGGTCAGCCAGGCGTGCGCCGATCCCAGGGTCGGGTGACCGGCGAACGGCAGCTCCCCGTCCGGGGTGAAGATCCGCAGCTTGTAGTCGGCGGCCGGATCAGTGGGCGGCAGCACGAACGTGGTCTCCGAGAGATTGGTCCAGCGGGCGAACGCCGCCATCCGGTCCTCGGCGATGGGAGCGCCGGGCCCACCGCCGTCGACGACCACCGCCACGGGATTGCCCTCGGTGCCGGTGGAGGAGAACACATCGACCTGAGCGAAACGACGAGTCATGGCGCCATCGTCTCAAAGGGGTTCACGCATCGGCCACGGAGTTTCCCGGGTGAACGGATACCGGCCGGTAGGGCCCTGCGGCGGTTAAGGTCGATTGACCGACGCACACGGACGGAAGAGTCGATGACGCCCGGACCACTACACAGGACACAGCTGGCCGTCGAGGTGGCCGACTACCTGCGCACCCGGATCATGACCGGAATCCTGCGACCGGGAGACTTCGTCCGGCTCGACGAGACGGCGTCGGCACTCGGGTGCAGTGTCACCCCGGTCCGCGAGGCGCTCGCGACCCTCCGTGGTGAGGGACTGGTGAAGCAGGCCCTGCACCGCGGCTTCATCGTCGAGACGCTCACCCGAGGCGACATCGTCGACATCTTCTGGATACAGGCCGAACTCTCCGCGCGCCTCGCGAGTCATGCCGCCGAGAACCCAGACCTGGAGCAGCATCTGGGCGAACTGGCCGCACTCGCCGACGACCTCGACGCAGCCGTCGACTCCGGACGCGCCGAGGAGGTGCTGTCCGCGGAATTCGCCTTCCACCGCAAGGTGCACCTGATGGCCGAGAGCAGAAAACTCGCCTGGTTCCAGTACTCCGCCAGCAAATACAATCCGCTACAGCTGTATTCGAGCGACACGGAGTGGGGCCGGTCCGCGGCGGCCAGCCACCGACGCCTCATCGAGCTGCTGCGCACGGGCGACACCGCGGGCATCAAGGCCGAGATCGTCGCCGCCTTCGAGGACGCGCGCGACCGCCTGATCGCGCAACTGGAATCGATCGGTTTCTGGGATGAAGGCCGTTCACCGACAACCGAAGCACACACCGTCGGCTCCGCCTGACGCGCGCTATCGCGCTTCACCGCGACTTACCCGACTCGGGCGGGTAGCGTTGCGAATCGTGTTGGGATTGCCAGAAGTGATCACTGTCGCGCTCTTCGATCTCGACGGGGTCCTCACCGAAACCGCGGTGCTCCACCGCAAGGCATGGAAGAAGACGTTCGACGCCTTCCTCGCCGAACGGGCGGGCGGCGTCGACGCGCCCGGTTTCGCGGAGTTCACCGACCAGGACTACCTCGACTATGTCGACGGACGCCCCCGGGAGGACGGTGTGCGGGCCTTTCTGGCGTCGCGCGGGATCACCGACGTCGATCCCGCGACCGTGACCGCGATCGGGAACGGCAAGAACGACATGTTCCTCGTCAGCCTCGCCGAAGACGGTGGTCATGCCTATCCGGGTTCGGTGCGATACCTCAATGCGGCACGCGAGGCGGGTCTGCGCATCGCGGTGGTGACGTCGTCGAAGAATGGAGGACCAGTGCTCGAAGCTGCCGACCTGTCGGAATTCGTGGAGGTCCGCGTCGACGGTCTCGAGATCGCCGCGCGTGGACTCAACGGCAAACCCGCCCCCGACTCCTATCTCCTCGGGGCCGAACTCATGGGTGTCGAGCCGACGGCGGCCGCGGTGTTCGAGGACGCCATCTCCGGCGTACAGGCCGGTAGCGCAGGCAAGTTCGGCTACGTCGTGGGGGTCGATCGGGTCGGCGGCGGACAGGCCGAGGCGATGCGCGCCGCCGGCGCCGACATCGTCGTCAACGATCTCGACGAATTGCTGCCCGCATGAGCGCGGACAAGCCACACGGGTTCGAGATCCACCCGTGGCAGCTGAAGTGGAGCGGCGGAGTCGATCTCGACATGCTCGGCCGCACCGAGACGTTGTTCGCGTTGTCGAACGGACACATCGGTTTACGCGGCACCTTCGAGGAGGGTGAACCGGTCGACCACCCGGGCACCTACCTCAACGGCTTCTACGAATTGCGCGGCCTCCCCTACGCGGAGAGCGGCTACGGCTATCCCGAATCGGGCCAGACCGTCGTCAACGTGACCGACGGCAAGATCATCCGTCTGCTCGTCGAGGACGAGCCGATGGATCTTCGGTACGGCCGTACCGAAGAGCACGAACGGACCCTGGACTTCCGCACCGGCACGCTGCGTCGACACACGCTGTGGACGTCGCCGACGGGCCGGACCGTGCGCATCAAATCCGAACGACTCGTCTCGTTCACCAAGCGCACCATCGCGGCCATCCGCTACGAGGTGGAGCCCGTCGACGAGGACATGAAGCTCGTCCTGCAGTCCGACCTGCTGGCCAACGAGCCGGTCCCCGCCCCCGGCAACGACCCGCGTCTCGCGGCGGCGCTCGACGCCCCGCTGGTGTCGGACCTCGCGACCTGCCGCAACTACTGGGGCATGCTGGTCCACCACACCAAGCAGTCCGGCCTGCACATCGCGGCCGGCATGGATCACGAGATCTACTTCCCGGACAAGGCCGACACCTTCATCCGTGCCGACGGCGACCTCGCCCGCCTCACCATCGCGGCGAACGTGCCGAAGGGCAAGAGCCTGACCCTCACCAAGTACATGGGTTACGGCTGGTCGGCACGACGTTCGGTCCCGGCGCTGCGCGCACAGGTCGACGCCGCGCTGGCGATGGCGATGGAGACCGGTTGGGACTCGCTCAAGGCCGACCAGGTCCGCTACCTCGAGGACTTCTGGCGCGACGCCGACATCGAGCTCGACGGGGATCCCGAACTCCAGCAGGCGGTTCGGTTCGCACTGTTCCACGTCCTGCAGGCCGGTGCCCGCGGGCAGTCGCGCGCGATCCCGGCCAAGGGACTCACCGGTCCCGGCTACGACGGCCACACCTTCTGGGACACCGAGAGTTTCATCCTGCCGATGCTCACCTACACGGTGCCCGCGGCGGCCGGTGAGGAACTCCGCTGGCGCCACGCCACCATGGACAAGGCGAAGGCCCGCGCCGCCGAGCTCGGGCAGCGCGGCGCGATGTTCCCGTGGCGGTCGATCAACGGCGACGAGTGTTCGGGCTACTGGCCCGCGGGCACGGCCGGTGTGCACGTGTCCGCCGACATCGCCAACGCCACCGCCCGCTACCTGCGCGCCACCGACGACGAACAGTTCGAAACCGAGTGCGGCGTCGAACTTCTCGTGGAGACCGCCCGGTTGTTCGCCGGCCTCGGACACCACGACGTCAACGGCAGGTTCCGCATCGACGGCGTCACCGGCCCCGACGAGTACACCGCGGTGGTCAACAACAACACCTTCACCAATCTCGCCGCGCAGCAGAACCTGCGCGACGCGGTGGCCGCCGTCCATCGGCGTCCCGACCTCGCCGAGCAATTCGGGGTGACGACAGCCGAAGCGGCGCACTGGGAGTCGTGCGCCGACGACATGTCGATCCCCTACGACGACGCGCTCGGCGTGCACCAGCAGTGCGAGTCGTTCACGCTGCTCGGTGCCTGGGACTTCGAATCGTCCGTCGGTCGCTATCCGCTGTTGCTCAACTACCCGTACTACGACCTCTACCGGAAACAGGTGGTCAAACAGGCCGACCTGGTGTTCGCGACCTACCTGTTCGGCGACTCGTTCACCGCGGAGCAGAAGCTCCGCAACTTCGACTACTACTACCCGATCACCGTGCGCGACTCCTCGCTCTCGGCGTGCTGCGAGGCGGTGACGGCCGCCGAGGTCGGTTATCTCGACCTCGCCTACGACCTGCTCGCCGAGTCGGTGTTCACCGATCTGCACGACCTGCACAACAACGTCAGCAGCGGTCTCCACATCGCCGCGCTCGCCGGCGCGTGGACCGACTGTGTCGCCGGCTTCGGCGGGATGCGCGACTTCGGCGGGCAGATCACCTTCGCGCCGCGGTTGCCGAGCCGGTTGACGTACATGTCCTTCCGCATGATCGTGCGGGAGTCGAAGTTCGTGGTCGCGGTGGACAAGGAACACGCCACCTACCGGCTGTTGTCCGGACCTCCGATCGATCTCTCGCATCACGGCGAGAAGTTCACCCTCACGTCGGCACCGGTGAGCATGAAGATCCCCGACCTCGAGTACCGGGAACCGCCCAAGGCGCCTCCGGGCTGCGAGCCCTACCGGCGCGAGATCTGAGCGGGCCCCGATACCTCTGCAACACCGACACCTCGGCAACACGCCTCTTGACCTTGACACTGTGACAGGGTCTGTAGTGGGTGCCCGAGGAGGTGTTGACCATGACCCAGGCGATCACGGCCGCACTGCATGCACCCGACCCGTCGACGCGTCTGCGTGCGGCGATGGCGGCGGGTACCCAACCGGACCCGCTCCTGACCGACGAGCTGATCGCGCGCTGCCGCGTCGAAGAAGATTTCTTCGTCCGGGACATGCTGACGTGGGCGCTGACCAGGCTGCCCGCGCAGGTGACGGTGCCGCGGCTCGTCGGCGAGCTGGTCTCGGAGCTGCCGCAGGCCCGCAGCCAGGCACTGCACACGCTGTCGAAGGTCGGCGACCGGTCGGCATGGCCGGCCGTCACCGCTGATCTGCTGCACGACGCCGATCCCGAGGTCGCGCGGACCGCATGGCGCGCCGCGGTGGCCCTCGTCCCGCCGGGCGAGGAGACTGCACTCGCCGGCGAACTCGCCCGGGAACTCGGGCGAGGCCCGATCGACGTGCAGCGCAGCCTGAGTCGGGCGCTGGCCGCACTGGGCGAGGCAGCCGTCGATGCGCTCGCCACGGCTCGTCGACATCGGGATCCCCCGGTCCGCGCGCATGCCGAGGCGACCGCCCGGATCATCGACGACCCGGACAACGACTTCGCCTACGAGCTCGAGCAAGCCACTCGGATGACGAACACTGTTGTATCCGTTCAGGATTCGAGTCCGCCGTGCTGATCGGCGAGGTGGCGCGGCGTTCGGGTGTCAGCTCCCGGATGCTGCGCCACTACGACACGCTCGGTCTCGTCCGCCCGACCGGCCGCACGACGGGCGGCTACCGGGAGTACTCCGATGCCGACATCGAGCGTCTGTTGCACGTGGAAAGTCTACGGTCGCTGGGGTTGTCGCTGCGCGACGTCGGCCGCGCCCTCGACGACCCGGACTTCGCCCCGGATACGTTGATGGAGAAGCTGATCCAGGACACGCGGGACCGAATGGCCGCCGACGCCCGGTTACTCGATCGACTGGAACAGATCCAGGTGGCCGGCGCCGGGGACTGGCCGGCCGTGCTCGACGTGGTCGGCCTGCTCCGTGCGGTGCACTCCGAACACCCCGCCCACCGCCAGCGCGCGGCGCTGCGGGCGGGAGACGCCGGGTTGTCCGCCGGGGCGCTGACCGATGCCCTGGTCGCCGAATCCGACGAGAACGTCGCCGGCGCGCTCCGCTGGGCGCTCGCGCAGACCCCGGGTGCCCTCGACCAGCTCGCCCCCCGGGTCACCGACGGCGACGCGACGGTCCGGCGACGCGCGGCCACCGCACTCTCCGCGCTTCACGACGCCCGGACCACCGCGGTGCTCGAGGCGTCGCTGACCGACCCCGACCCCGAAGTCCGGCGAACGGTCGCCCTCACCCTCGGCCGTCGCGGTGTCGAGGCCGCGGTGGACGTCCTCGTCGAACTCGTCGCCGCCGGTGACCGCGATGTCGAGGCCGCCGAGATCCTGGCTACGCAGTACGACGACGACGGGATCGTCGGGCGGCTCGTCTACCGCCTGGGCGCCGATCCGGACCCGTCGGTGCGGCTGCGGCTGGTCCAGGCCCTGGCGGAGATCACCGGCGGCGCTGCGTCGAAGGCCCTGACCGAGCTCGGCGACGACGCCGACGTGACGGTCGCCCGTACCGCGCGGGCGATCGGGTCGTTGCGATCCCGCTGAACGGAGCCGACCCGCGATTGGCTGTCGGCGGCTGCCGGTCGGTACTCTGTGGAGCACTATGGCACCCGATCTGACCAGCCCTGATCTGTCCAGCACGACCGAGGACGGCACCTCGTACGGTGCGGGGCGGCCGTACTACCTCACCACCGCGATCGCGTATCCCAACGGCGCGCCGCACATCGGGCACGCCTACGAGTACATCTCCGCCGATGCTCTCGCGCGGTTCAAGCGCCTCGACGGTTTCGACGTCCGGTTCCTGACCGGCACCGACGTCCACGGGCAGAAGATGCAGCAGACCGCGCAGGCCGAGGGCATCCCCACCGCCGAACTCGCCAACCGGAACTCCGACCGATTCCAGTCGCTGCAGGAGCGTCTCGGCTCGAGCTTCGACCGCTTCATCCGCACCTCCGACGAGGACCACAAGCGGGCGTCGGAGGAACTGTGGAAGCGGATGAGCGACCGCGGTGACATCTACCTCGACAAGTACTCCGGCTGGTACGACGTCCGCGACGAGACCTTCTACGCCGAGTCCGACACCGAGGTCAACGACGCCGGCGAGCGCGTCGCCTCCGACACCGGGCACGTGGTGACCTGGACCGAGGAGGAGACCTACTTCTTCCGGCTCTCGGCCTACCAGGACAAGCTCCTCGAGCTGTACGAGGCGCAGCCCGACTTCATCGGTCCCGACGTCCGCCGCAACGAGGTCATCAGCTTCGTCAAGGGTGGGCTCACCGACCTGTCGGTGTCGCGCACGACGTTCGACTGGGGTGTCCCGGTCCCCGACCATCCCGAGCACGTCATGTACGTGTGGGTCGACGCGCTGACCAACTACCTGACCGGTGTCGGCTTCCCCGACGACGCAGCGACCTTCGAGCGTTTCTGGCCCGCCGACCTGCACATCATCGGCAAGGACATCATCCGGTTCCACTGCGTCTACTGGCCGGCCTTCCTGATGAGCGCGGGCGTCGCACTGCCCAAGCGGGTCTTCGCGCACGGCTTCCTGTTCAACAAGGGCGAGAAGATGTCCAAGTCGGTCGGCAACGTCGTCGACCCGGAGAACCTCATCGACGAGTTCGGCCTCGACCCGGTGCGCTACTTCTTCCTGCGCGAGGTGTCCTACGGCCAGGACGGCTCGTACTCCGCCGAGGCGATCGTGTCCCGCATCAACGCCGACCTCTCCAACGAGTTCGGCAACCTCGCCCAGCGCACCCTGTCGATGATCGGCAAGTACTTCGACGGCGTGGTGCCGGCGACCGCCGACCTCACCGACACCGACAAGGCCCTGCTGGACCGAGCCGACTCGCTGCTCGGGACCGTCCGCGAGCACTTCGACAACCAGGCCATCCACCTCGGGCTCGAGGCACTGTGGTCGACGCTGGCCGAGACGAACCGGTACATCTCCTCGCAGGAGCCGTGGAAGCTCGCGAAGACCGACCTCGACCGCACCGGCACCGTGCTCTACGTGTGCGCCGAGGTAGTGCGCATCGTCGCGGTGCTGAGCCAGCCGGTGATGCCGGAGTCGTCGAACAAGATCCTCGACCTGCTCGCGGTCGGCGACGACCGTCAGTTCAGCGCCGTTGCCACCCGCCTCGCGGCGGGAACCGCGCTGCCGAAGCCGTCCCCCGTGTTCCCGCGTTACGAGAACTGACCGATCCCGCCACACATGGCCGCGTCCGCGCTCGATGCACTCCGGGCTCTCCACGCCGAGACCCTCACCCGCGGACTCCCGCCGCCCGCGGCGCTGATCGGCGACTGGCTCGACGCCGACGCGGTGGTGGCGCCGAGTATCGAGATCGTGCCGGGTTGCACCCCGCCCGATGACCCGGACCGCTTCTGGCTGGGCCACCTCGGCTTTCCGGTGCGCGCGGAGGAGTCGGTGTTGCCGACGAATGCCGGCGGTCTCACCGACGGTGTCCTCGTCCTTCGCGACGGCGAGTGGTCGACTCTCGGCACCGGCGTCCCGGACTGGGCGTACGCGGTGCTCGACGCCCCGGACACGGTTGCCGGCCAACCCACGACGACGCGGTGGCGCCCCCCGGCGCATGCCCCGCATCTGACCGCGATCGAGCACTGTCTCGACGCGATCCGCGCCGGCGAGGTGTACCAGGCATGCGTGTGCACCCGCTTCACCGGCACGCTGTCGGGAGCCCCGGTGGACTTCTTCGCCGACCTCGCCGCCGCCACAGCACCTGCGAAAGCCGCTTTCCTGCAAGGTGATTGGGGCGCGGTGGCGAGCCTCTCGCCGGAGACCTTCCTGCGTCGTACCGGCAACATCATCAGTTCCTCACCGATCAAGGGGACACTCCCCGCCCACGCCGACCCCGACGCACTGTCCGCCTCCGCGAAGGACGTCGCCGAGAACATCATGATCGTCGACCTCGCCCGCAACGACCTGGGCCGCATCGCCGTGACCGGCAGCGTGCGGGTTCCGGAACTCCTGTCGGTGGTGCCCGCGCCCGGCGTCTGGCATCTGGTCTCGCGGGTCGAGGCGATCGTGCGGCCCGGCACGGGCAACGACGCCGTACTCGACGCCACCTTCCCGCCCGCATCGGTGACCGGCACCCCGAAGCTGCGCGCGATGGAACTGCTCGCCGGCTGGGAGCGCGACGCCCGCGGCGTCTACTGCGGGGCGATCGGCATCGCCGGACCCGGCCGGGCCCTCGATCTGAACGTGGCCATCCGAACGGTCGAGATCGCGCCGGACGGCAGTCTCGGGCTCGGCGTCGGGGGCGGCATCACCATCGACTCCGTCCCGGAGAACGAGTGGCAGGAATGTCTCGACAAGGCGGCCAGCATCGTCGCTAACATTTGACTGCATACGCTGCGCCATCCCAAATACCGGACTTGATCGTTGATTTCGGTAATATTTCGTACATGACTCTGTCCATCCAGGCGACGACCGATCTCTCGGAGCTCGTCCGGGAGATCAATCGCGACCGCGAGGCCATCATGTCCGGTGCGACGCCGCCTCCCGGATTCGCGGGTGAGGTCGCCGAGTCCTGGAGCCGCGTACAGGCTGGAGACCATCCCTCGACGCTCGACGACCACCATCGCGGACGCATCGGTCGCGACGAGCTCGAAGCCCGTCGGGAGGCCCATCCGCTCCGTCACGCGGTGGACTCCCTCAAGCGGGTGTTCGCGCAGTCGACCGACGACCCGCTGATGGCCCTGGGCATCTTCGACGCCGACGGCGTGATGCTGTGGCGCGGCGGCTCACGCGCGGTGATCCCCGAGGCGAACCGTCTCGGACTCGTGGAGGGGAGCCGGTGGGACGAGGATTCCGCCGCGACCACCGCGGTGGGCCTGGCGATCCGCAACCGGCGACCCAGTCGGCTCTTCGGCCCCGAGCACTACAGCCGATCCCTGCACGGGTTGTACTGCACCGCGACGCCGGTCCACGACCCGCGCACCGGCGAGATGATCGCGGTCGCCGGACTCGCCGGCCCGGCGATGCAGATGCAGCCCGCGGTCTCGGCGTTCACGGCTGCCCTGGCCATGCTGAGCGAGCACGAGGTGACGCTCGCCCACCAGCGCACTCTCGCCGACCTCCGCTATCACGGGGCCGCCCAGCTGGCCGGCCTGCACGGGCCCGGTCTGCTCATCGACGACAACGGCTGGGTGGCCGAGGGCCGCGGGTGCACGCCGCCGGTGCGGGTGGCCGCGCCCACCGAGGACATGCGTCAGTTCGTACCCGGACTCGGGATGTGCGTCGTCGAACGGCTCGGGACGGGCTGGCTGGTGCGCCCGGCAGGGCCCTCGGGCCCGGTCATCGCCGAACTCGACCTCGACGGCGAGCCGACGATCACGGTCACCGGCGACGACGCCCCGTGGCGGACGGTCCTCACGCGGCGCCACGCGCAGATCCTGCTGCTGCTCGCCGATGCTGGCGACCAGGGTCTCACCTCACAGCAGTTGAGCCAGTTGCTCTTCGGCGACCAGAACCACACCGTCAGCGTGCGCGCCGAGCTGTCGCGGCTACGCCGCGTCGTGGGGGCGCTCGTCTCGAGCCGGCCCTACCGGTTGGCGCCGCGCGTCGAGCTGCGGGTCAGCTCGGATCAGCTCGACGCCTATCGAGAACCGACTGGTAGACGTCGCGCCGCGAGGCACCCGAACCCTGCGTGACCTCTGCGCAGGCGTCTTTGAGGCGCATCCCGCCGGCCACCAGCTCCTCGGCGCGGTCGGCCAGCTCCTCGATGTCGGGTTCGGCGGCCACGGCACCGGCGATGACGACCGTGATCTCACCCCTCACGCCCTCGGCGGCCCATTCGGCCAGTTCGGCGAGTCCGCCGCGGCGGACCTCCTCGTAGGTCTTCGTCATCTCCCGGCACACGGCGGCACGACGGTCGGGTCCGAGGATCTCGGCCGCTGCCGCCAGGGTGTCGGCCAGCCGGTGCGGCGACTCGAAGAACACGGCCGTGCGCGGCTGTGCAACGAGTTCGCGCAGCCAGTCCGCGCGTGCCCCGGGCTTCCGCGGCGCGAATCCCTCGAAGCAGAACCGCTCCGACGGCAGTGCCGACACCGCGAGTGCCGTCGTCACCGCCGACGGGCCGGGCAATGCCGTCACCGGCAGACCGGCCTCTGCGCAGGCCACCACGATCCGATAGCCGGGGTCGCTGACCGACGGCATTCCGGCGTCGGTGACCAGCAGGACGGTCTCACCGCGGGCGATCGCCTCGACGAGCCCCGGGGTACGCGCGGCCTCCACCTGGTCGTAGTAGCTGACCACGCGGCCGCCGATCTCGACGCCGAGTGCGGCGGCCAGTGCACGGGTGCGGCGGGTGTCCTCGGCGGCGACGATGTCGGCCGTCTGCAGGGCCTCGCGCAACCGCGGCGACGCGTCGCCGACCTGCCCCATGGGTGTGGCGGCCAGCACCAGTCGTCCGGTCGTCCCGGTGTCGGGTGCGGACAGGTCGAGTGCGGCGTCGTCGGTGGGGTGCGTGTCGGGCTCGGCGGCATTCATCGTCAGCCAGCTTACGAGGGCCCACTAGGATCGAGCGGGTGACCATCACCGCCGCGCGTGACACCTCTGTGCCCGCCGGTGTCCCGGTCCCCGCCGTGGTCCCGCCGACCCGCCTCGGACCGGAGGTCCCGGCCCCGCTGTTCGGCGCCCCGGATCGGGGTCGCGGCCGTCTGGTCGGTGTCGTCATCACGCTCATCGCCGCCCTGACCCGGTTCTGGAACCTGAGCCATCCCACCGACAAGGGCACCCCGGTCTTCGACGAGAAGCACTACGTGCCGCAGGGCTGGCAGGTGCTCACCGGCGGCAACTGGATCGAGGACAACCCGGCCTACGGGCTCGTGGTGCATCCCCCGGTCGGCAAGTGGATGCTCGCCGCGTCGGAGGCCGTCTTCGGATACGGGCCGCTCGGCTGGCGGGTCGCACCGGCGATCTCCGGCGTCCTCATCGTCGTCCTGGTCTACTGCGTCGTGCGGCGGTTGACGCGGTCCACACTCGTCGGTGCGATCGCCGGCATCTTCGCGATCTGCGACGGCGTGCTCTTCGTGCAGTCCCGGATGGGGATGCTCGACATCTTCCAGGCCCTGTTCATCGTCGCCGCCTTCGCCGCGCTCGTCGCCGACCGTGACCAGGTCCGTGAACGGATGTACCGCGTCTACCTCGAGGGCCGGATCGACGACAGTCCGTTCGGACCGCGCCTCGGTTTCCGCTGGTACCGCTTCACCGCCGGTGTGATGCTCGGGCTCAACTGCGGGACCAAGTGGTCGGGCGTCTACTACGTCATCTTCTTCACGGCGCTCGCCATCGGCTTCGACGTCGCGGCCCGCCGGGCGTATCACGTGCGGCGACCGTGGGTCGGCACGCTCGTCCGCGACGTCGTGCCCGCCGGCGCGAGCCTCGCGGTGATGCCGGTGGTCATCTACTTCCTGACCTACATCCCGTGGTTCAACAGCGAGACCGCCGTCTACCGCTATTCGGAAGGCAATGCGATCGGGACCGGCGGAACCTTCTCGTGGGTACCCGGGGCGTGGCGTTCGCTCTGGTACTACGAGTCCGGCATCCTCCAGTTCCATTCGGGGCTGACCAACTCCGCGGGAAACCAACATCCCTGGGAGTCCAAGCCCTGGACCTGGCCGATGAGCCTGCGGCCGATGCTCTACGCCCTCGAGAACGGGCCCGACCAGTGCGGCACGGGCGAGTGCGTCCGCGCCCAGATGCTGATCGGGACCCCGGCCCTGTGGTGGCTCACCCTGCCGATGTTGCTGTGGGGCCTGTGGTCGTGGATCGTCCGCCGCAACTGGCGCTACGCCGCGGTCGTCGTCGGCTACTGCGCCGGCATCCTGCCGTGGTTCCTGGCCCTCGACCGCCAGATGTACTTCTTCTACGCGACGGCGCTGGCCCCGTTCCTGGTGATGGGCCTCGCCCTGTGTTGCGGTGATCTGTTGCGCTCGACGGCGGCCACGGCCCGCGCCCGGCCCGAACGACGGGTGCTGTCGATCATCGTGGTCGCCGTCTACGTGGCGCTGGTGGTCACCAACTTCGTGTGGCTGTGGCCGATCCTCACCGCGTCCCCGATCTCGCCGGGACTCTGGCGGCAGCAGATCTGGCTACCCAGCTGGGGCTGAGCGCGCCGCCAGAGTCCTCGGCAACCCGTTGCTCCCTGATCCGAAAGAGCGTGACGCCCCCAGGTCCGATGCCTGAGGTGCGAAGAGCGCAAGCCGCCGGGCTGAGTAGCGACGGAGGAGCGTATCGAAGTCGACGAGCCACGAAGGGCCGGTGACCGACCCGTCAGGCCGGTGAACCGTCCTTGTCGGCGGCCGGCGTCGTCCCGTCGCCGTTGAGCCCGGCCTGTTCGACGATGTCGGGCTCGATGATCTCCAGGTGCCGCACGGCGTCGGCGTGGATCGAGTCGAGCTCACCGGTGGCGATCGCCTCGGCCTGCTCCCGGACATGCTCGTCGACGCGTGCGGACAGGACGGTGCGGGAGACGATGAGCGGATCGTGCCGGAGATCCAGGTACAGCGACAGGCACATGCCGATCATGACCAGGACGAAGGGCAGGGCCGCGATGATCGCCATCGTCTTGATCCCGTCGAGGGCGTCGTCACCGCTGATCGCCAGCAGCAGTGCGGCCACCACGCCGGTGAGCACACCCCAGAACACCGTGATCAGGCGTGACGGTTCCTCCGCTCCGCGCTGGGACAGCGTCCCCATCACCAGCGAAGCGGAATCGGCACCCGAGACGAAGAAGATCGCCACCAGGATCATCACCAGCGCTGAGGCGACACCGGTCCACGGCAGGTTCGCCAGCACGTCGAACAGGGTGTCCTCGCTGGCGTCGTTCGCCGCGTCGAAGTTCAGCACGCCGGTCATCTGCTCCCGGATCGCGGTACCACCGAACACGCAGAACCAGACCAGCGACACCGTCGTCGGGACCACCATCACGCCGATCACGAACTCGCGGATGGTCCGCCCACGACTGATCTTGGCCAGGAACAGGCCGACGAACGGGGTCCACGAAACCCACCACGCCCAATAGAAGATCGTCCAGTCGGCCAGCCACTGCTCCCCGGCCTCGGTCGCGACCGTCGCATCCGAACGCGCGGCGAAGGTCGTCAGGTCGGTGAAGTAGGCACCGAGCGTGGTCGGCAGCAGGTTGAGGATGAAGATGGTCGGGCCGACGACGAAGACGAAGGCCGCGAGTACGACGGCGAGCACCATGTTGATGTTCGACAGCCACTGGATACCGCGGGCGATGCCCGAGACCGCGGACGCGACGAAGGCGGCGGTGAGGATCGCGATGATCCCGACCAGGAGGAGCTTCGTGGGTTCGTGGACCCAGCCGACCTTGTCCAGACCCGAACCGATCTGCAGCGCACCGAGACCCAGCGACGCGACCGTACCGAACAGCGTCGCGAAGATGGCGAGGATGTCGATGACCTTGCCGGCCGGGCCGGTGGACACCTTCGGGCCGAACAGGCGCTCGAACACCGAGCTGATCAGCTGCGTACGACCGAGGCGGAATGTGCTGTACGCCAGCGCCAATCCGACGACCGCGTACATCGCCCAGGGATGGAATCCCCAGTGGAACATCGTGGTGGCCATCGCGGCGCGAACGTCCTCGGCGGCGATCTCCGGTGGCGGACTGACGAAGTGGAAGAGCGGTTCGTAGGCGCCGAAGAACATCAGGCCGATACCCATTCCGGCGCTGAACATCATCGCGATCCAGCTGACGGTGCGGAACTCGGGTGCCTCGTCGTCACGGCCGAGAGGTATGCGGCCGTACTTGGACACCGCCAGGAACACCGCGAAGATGACGAAGCCGGTCGCGGACAGGATGAACAGCCAACCGAGGTTGGTGGTGATCCACCCCAGGACGTCGGAACTGGTCGAGTTGAGGCCGTCCTTGTCGGCAAGACCCCAGGCGACGAAGGCGATGACGATGAGGGCAGTGACCGAGAAGACCACGGGATCCAAGCGTGGTCGTGCGGGCCGACTCCCCCCACCAGGTCCGCGCGAGGAGTCCTGCGCACGGCCAGACGGCACGTTCTGTTCACTTGTCATGAGTCCACCAAAGCAACGTCGGTGCCGCTATTTCAAGTCGCGCGCACTGCGCGCTGCACCAGAGCGACGATCGTTTCGTCGTCGAGACCCAGGTCACGGGCGGTCTCGACGTAGGTCGACGCAGCGGTGAAGCCGGCGTCGTGCGCATCGTGCCGACCCGCCTTGACGAACGAACCCGACCGTCCGCGCGTCTCGATGACGCCGGCCGCCTCGAGTTCGCGGTAGGTCTTCGCCACCGTGTTGGGGGCGAGGTCGAGGTGGGCGGCGAGTGCCCGGACGGTGGGCAGGCGATCACCGGTGAGCAGCGTGCCGTCGGCGATCAGTTCGATGACCCGGAGCCGCACCTGCTCGAAGGGTGGCCGGTCGGATGCCGGGTCCACCGTCAGATGGTCCAACAGCGATGAGCTCATGGTCGGCCCCTCACAACAGATCCCGCGCCAGCGGACACGACATGCACCGGGGCCCACCACGACCCGAGCCGAGTTCGCGGCCCTCGATCTCGATGACCTCGATGCCCGAATCACGCAGGCGACGATTGGTTTCCACGTTGCGGTTGTAGGACACGACGACCCCCGGCGACAGGGCGAGGGTGTTGTTGCCGTCGTCCCACTGCTCGCGCTCGGCGGTCACCGGGTCGAGACCGGTGTCGATCACCCTGAGCTTGCCGATACCCATTGCCTCGGCGGCCGCTTCGACGAACGGCCGCTCCCCGGTGACGTGTACGGCGTCGGTGTCCGGGTCGTGGACGAGGGTGAACGCCGACATGTGGTCGCGGATGTTGGGGTACATCACCACCGCATCGGTGTCGACCATGGTGCACACGGTGTCGAGGTGCATGAACGCCCGCGCCTGTTCGATGGGTACGGCGAGCACGGTGTGGGCGAGATGATCGTCGAAGAGGCTGCGCGCCAGAGCTTCCGCACCGGCCGGCGTGGTGCGCTCCCCCACCCCGACGGCCACCACACCCGGCGCGAGGAGCAGCACGTCACCGCCCTCGACCGGCGCGACCTGCGACTCGTAGGCGCGCCGGGCACCGGTGAAACGGGGGTGATGCGCGTAGATGAGATCGGTCAGCGACGTCTCGCGTGTCCGCGCGTGGAGTGCCAGGGAGGTGATCGCGAACCGCGAACCGATCCAGAACGAGCTGTCGCGGGTGAACAGCAGATTCGGCAGCGGCTCGATGGCGAACTCAGGGCCGTGATGCATCCGGCGCACCAGCGACGACCGCTCCGCGGACGGCGTGATCGGCAGTTCGTCGAACGTCATCCCGGCCGTCAGGACGTGCGACAGATCCGCGGGCGCGAGTCCGCGGAGGTGCCTCGCGAGGTCCTCGGCGAGGTGTGTCCCCAGACGGCGTGCGCTGACGGCCGCCGCGATGCCCTGGATGCGGGCGGCCCCGCTGTGCGCGATCGTCTCGGTGAGCAGGTCACCGAGCAGGTAGACGTCGACCCCGCGATCCCGCAGCACCGCGGCGAACGCGTCGTGTTCCTCCTGCGCACGGTCGACCCAGGGCAGACCGTCGAAGAGCAGTTGATCGTTGTTGCGGGGCGTGAGGCGTCGCAATTCGTCACCGGGACGGTGCAGCATCACCGCACGCAGCGTGCCGACCTCGGAATTCGCTCCCAGCGCATAGTCCCACCCGGTTGCGGCAGACCCCGCTGCGCCAGACCCTGCTGCGTCTGACCCCTGTGCAGCATCCTGCTGCCCGTCACGCATCATCGCTCAACCGTAATTCGTTCCGTCACGATCGGTCGCCTCATCGTGGGTCAACGTCGGACCCTGACCGACGATCGCCGGCGCGGTCTCCCGGGCGAACAACCAGGTGACCAGGGCAATCGATGCGACCACACCGGTCAGCACGAACGCGGGACCGAAGCCGACCCGATCGGCCACGAACCCGACGATCACCGGCCCGGTCACCGCACCGAGGTCGGAGGACATGCCGAACGCGGCGAGCGCCGACCCACCCTGCTGGCGGTTGCCCAGGACGTCGGCCAGCGCGGCCTGATGGGTGGGCGCGAACAATCCGGACCCGACACCCGCGAGCACCGACAATGCCAGCGCGACGGGGACGTTGGGCGAGAAACCGAGCGCGATGGTGGCGACGACGGTGATCGTCAGGCCCGGCAGCATGATCGGCCGACGACCGAACCGGTCGGAGAGCCTGCCGGCGACGAGGATCGCGAGGACGTTGCCCGCCGCGTAGACCGCCAGCACGATCCCGGCCATCCCCGCGCCCGCACCGAGCCCCTCGGTGATGAACAGCGGGACCACCGCCACGCGCACGCCCATCGACGCCCAACCCTGCGTGAAGTTCGACGCGAGGATGGCCCGGTAGGCGCTGTCCCGCAGGGCGGTACGGAAGCCGATGAGTCCGGCTGTCGGCCCCTCGGCCTGGTCCGGGGCGATGACCTCGCGCAGCTGGGTGGCCACGACCGCCGACGCCACCAGGAGGGCGACGGCGTACACGACGAACGGCACGCGCAGACCGAAGCCCACCAGCGCGGCGCCGATCAGCGGTCCGGTGATGGAACCGATCAGGAATCCCGCGGAGAACAGGCCCGATACCCGGCCGCGAATGTCGCTGGGCGCCATCCGGATCAGCAACGCCATCGCCGAGATGCTGAACATCGTCGACCCGATGCCACCCAGACCGCGGAACACCAGCAGCTGCCAATACGACTGTGCGAAGGCACAAGCCAGCGTGCTGGCCGCGACGATGAGCAACCCGGTCAGGTAGATGCGCCGTTCGCCGAACACCGACACGAGCCGTCCGCCCGCGGGCGCGAACAGCAGCCGCATGATCGCGAAAGCAGACACCACCGCGGTGGCCGCGGTGAACGAGACGTTGAACGCGCGAGCGAAACTCGGCAGGGCAGGCGCGATGAAGCCGTAACCGAGTGCGATGACGACGTTGGCCGACAGCAGCACCCAGATGCCGCGGGGGATCTGCCTCATGGCAGCTCGGGCAGATCGTCGAGGGCCTTCGCGGTGAGTTCGCGGCCGAGATCGATCATCTCGGTGGCCTTGTGGAAGTCGAGGGTGCGCACCGTGCGGCGAGGCACCCGGATCAGGACGTCGGGCGGATAGCCGGCGACCTGGTAGCGGGTGAGCGCATCCTGCATGATGTCGAGCGACCGGCTGAGCACCTCGACGCGACCCATCCGCTGGGGCTCGTCGGCGGTGTCCGTCGACACCGCCGCGGTGTCGACCACGACCGCGCCCTCCTCGTGGGGGGCGGCAGCCGGAGCCACCTGGTCGGCGCCGTCGGCGGCGGCCTCGGTGCTCACCTGCTGGGTGTTCGCGGACTCCGAACCCGCCAGGTCGCCGGCCTCCGAGCCGAAGCGGTCACGCACCGAGCGCACGAACTCGTTGTCGAGGATGGGCGCGACGTTGCGTCGGAGCAGGCCTCTCGCTTTGGGCTGCCGACTGGCACCCGTCTCGGGCCCACCGTCGGAGCCGACGATCACGCCGATCGTCACGTCACTCGGGACGCCCGAGGTCGGCGCGACGGGCAGCGGGTCGAGGATGCCGCCGTCGGCGAGGAGCCGCCCCTTGTGTTCGTGTGGGCTGATCACTCCGGGGATCGCGATCGACGCACGCAACGCGTCGGCGAGATTGCCGCGCTGGAACCACACCGCACGACCGGCGGACAGGTCGGTGGCGATGGCCGTGAACGGGATCGGCAGGTCCTCGATCACGGTGTCGCCGAGGATCTCCCGCACCCGGGTGAGGATGCGTTCGGCACCGATGACCCCCGGTTTGGTGAGGGAGACGTCGAGCAGCCGCACGACGTCGAGCTGGGACAGGCCCGAGATCCAGTCGACGTAGTCGTCGAGTTTGCCCGCGCAGTACAGGCCCCCGACCAGTGCACCCATGGATGATCCCGCGACGGTGACGATCTCGAATCCGCGTGCCTCGAGCTCGGCGATCACGCCGATGTGCGCGTACCCGCGAGCGCCGCCACTTCCCAGAGCCAGCGCCACGCGCGACGGTCGAGCCATGCCGCAACCCTACCGCCGCAGGTTGTCCCGCCGAGATCGCGGGACGCCGATCACTCGCCCATGAGGCGACGGGGACCGGGACCGAGTTTGTTCAACTCGTCTCCGGGGTTCAGCAGGTGGCATTCGCCGAGCGACAGGCATCCGCACCCGACGCACGACCCCATCATGTCGCGCATGTTCTCCAGCAGTGCGATGCGGTGGTTGATGTCGTCCACCCAGCGCTTCGACGCCGCCTCCCACATCGACTTCGACGGGGATTCGTGGTCACCGAGTTCGGCGAGCACCTCGCCGATCACCGACAGCGGGATGCCCGCGACCTGCGAGGCCCGGATGAACGCGACCCGGCGCAACATCGCCCGGTGGTAGCGCCGCTGGTTGCCGGCTGTCCGACGGCTGAAGATCAGGCCCTGCTCCTCGTAGAACCGGACCGCCGACGGCGCGATGCCCGCCCGCTGCGCGAGCTCCCCGACCGAGAGCTCGAGTCTCTTCAGCGTCATGCGTCGATGGTAGGCACCGGAGTGCTCAGTTGCGCACCACCAGCACCGGGCATTCGGCGTTGTGCATGACCTTCTGGCTGGTCGAGCCGAGCATGAGTCCGCGGAATCCGCCGCGTCCGCGGCTGCCCACGACGACGAGCTGGGCATCGGTTCCGGCCGCGTCGAGCAGCGCCTTGGCCGGCTCCTCGGGCAGTACGCGGCGTTCCACCCGGACGTCCGGGTAGTCCTGCGCGTACCCGGCCAGCCGCTCGGCGAGCACTTCGACCGCGTCCTGGGTCATCCGTTCGACCTCGTCGTGCCCGATCCCGTACCCGTGCAGGGCGTCGGCGTCGAGCGGGGTCCAGGTGTGGACCGCGACGAGCGGGGCGTTGCGGAGCGACGCCTGCCGGAACGCCTCGGCGACGGCCACGTCGCTGATCGGCGAACCGTCCACGCCGACCACGACCGGGCCGGTGTCGGAGCCCTCCGCGGCGACGACGGCCACGCGGCCGTGTGCGTGGGCCGCCACGTTGATGCTCACCGAACCGAGGAACAGGCCCTTCACACTTCCCAGCCGGCGGGTTCCGATCACGATCATCGCGGCGTCTTTGCCGAGTTCGAGGAGCACGCGCGCCGCGTCGCCGTCGACGATCGACGTGGTCACGCTGACGTTCGGTGCTGCCGCCTTGGCGACGTCGTTCGCGGCATGTACGGCATCCGAGGCGTCCTGCCGGATGGCGTCGACGACGTCCTGCGGGATGATCAGGCCGGGCGCGTAGTCGCTGGTGCTCGCGTCGTAGGCGCCGACGATCTTGAGGTCGAGGCCTTCCGCCGCCGCGGCCTTGGCCGCCCATCGCACCGCGCCGGTGGCCGCGTCCGAACCGTCCACGCCGACGAGTATCGCGTTCATGTCGGTCATCTCCTCTGGGCTCATCTCCTCTGGCCACGACCGCCTGATGGAGGCCGGGTCCTCGACCTCCATCCTGCTCCCGGGAACCGGCGGCATCAATGAGCACTAAGTCCTTCACGCCGTGGCGTGTAGCGTGGTGGTCACCATGACCTCCCCGACTCCACAGAACTCCAACGACTTTCGTGCGATCGTGATCCACGTCGCCATCACCGTCGTGTTGGGACTCGGCCTCCTCCTCGTCGGACTCGGGGCGTCGGACTCGGTGCAGAACGTCCTCGTCATCGCCTCACCTGTCGTCGTACTGATCGGCGCGATCGCGATGCTGGTGCGTGCCTACCGGGTCTGGAAATCCGGTGGACGGTGGCAGATGTGGCAGGGCGGGGCCTGGTTCCTGCTGGTGTTCTTCATCGTGATGCTGTTCAATTCCGCACCCGTGCTGTTCGAGTCGAACACCGAATAGCGCCGCGGGCGGCCGGTAGAATCCGAGCTCTCACACCACAGGGAGCCAAGCGTGTCCTTCGACGTCACCCGCGGCGCTTCGCCCGTGCGCGGCTCGGTCGTTCCGGGGTCGATCATCGCCGCGCATCGCATCGAGTGGGTGCTCCGGAGATCCGACTTCGGCACGACCTGTCGCGCGGTCCCGGTGCCGCCGACTCCCACTCCCCCGGGTCGGTCGGCACCCGACCCGGTCGTGCTCACCGTCGTTGACCCCGCGCGTTCCGCCGATGCCCGGTTCCGCAGCTGGTTCGCCCACTCCAATGAATTGGCCTCGGGCATCAGGAATCCCGCGATCGCCCGGATCGCCGGACACGGCCTCACCGATGGCCGGTTGTGGGTCGCCACTGTGCCGGTGCCCACCACCGACGCGGCCGAACTCCTCCGACGCCACCCCGACGGCATCGACATCGATCTGGCCGTGCGGATCGTGGCCGCGGTCGGGGAGGCACTCGACGCCGCCCATCGTCGACGGTTGGTGCACGGCGGTGTCACCACCGCCGACATCCTGATCACGACCGGCCGAGATCCCGCCGCCGAGATCACCGCATCCGACATCACCGACCCGGGTGCGGTCACGCTGCGCGGGTTCGGCCTGTCGCCACCCGCCGCCGGAGAGGACACCCCGCACCCGGACTCCGACGTGGCCGCCCTCGGACGCACACTCGTCGAACTCCTGACCGGGACCACATCGGTTGCCCGGCACCGTGTTTCCGGCGACGTCTCACCCGCTTTCCATTCTGTCCTGGCACGGGCTCTCGATCCGGACCCCGATCACCGGTATCGGACCTGCGCCGAGTTCGTCCGGGCCGCCGACCTCGCTCTCCACCTCACCCACACCGACGGGGAGCCACCGACCGAGAACATCGATCCCGCACCGCGGGTCTTCCACCCCGCCGGGCATCCCGATCGGCCGACCGAGGTCGTCGTCGCACACCCCGGGGGTCACCACCGGGATGTCGAGTCCCGTTCTGGCCGGCCGACTTCCGGTTCTGCTGCCGCGCGACGACGCCAGAACATCGCACCGGTCCTGGTGGCGCTCGTCGTGGTCGCGGTCTGTGTGGGCGCGGTGGTCGTCCTCGGCGCGCGCAACGCGCCACCGCCGTGGCCGTCGACGGTCGCACCGATCGCCGATGCCTTCCCACGACTGCTGCCCGACTCCCCCGATCAGCAGGGATGGCGGGATGCGTCCTGTCAGGCCATGTTCCGCGACGGTCTCGACGCCATCGCCTGCTCCGACGCCGAGGAGGTCACCTACGTCGTCTGGCACACCGCCACCCCTGGCGCCCGGGACAGCGTCACTGCACCGCTCGAGGGTTATCCGGGTGACAAGATCCAGTGGCGGGACGGCCCCGCATCGTCGAGCCGCGACAGCCTCGCCGACGGCTGGGTGGTCACCAACTTCGTCGAACCGGTGCGCGAGCCGTTCACGGTGATCACCACGTGGCCGGGCCATTCCGGCCGGCAGATCCTCGACGGCTGGTGGCGCACCGCGCCCCTCGGATGACCGGCAACGATGTCAACGACCCCGCAGGGCGTCGATCCGTTCGGCCACCTGCAGCGCGGTCGACGGCCGGGTCCCGGCCAGCGCCAGACAGTTGGCGATCAGCGTGCGCTCGTCGCGGTCGAGCTTCTCCGACAGGGCGGGTGGCGTCGACAGGGCGGCCCGGATCGCCAGCAGCGGCTGGGCGTCGGGCACCTCTCCATACACCCCTTCGTCGGTGAGTGCACGGTGCAGACATGCTCCGAGAGACCAGATGTCGGTCGCGCGGGACGGCACGTCACCGGCCAGCAGTGCCGGGTCCATGTACTGCACGGCTCCGGGCTGGGCGAAGCTGGTGATCGGTTCGTCGGCCGCGAGCACGCGGGCGAGCCCGAGATCGGAGATCTTCCCGCCCGTCTCGGTCACCATGATGCTCGACGGGGTGATGTTGGCATGGGCGATGCCGGCCTCGTGCAGGGCATCGACACCGCGCGCCGCGTCGGCGACCGCGGCCAGACGTTCGTCCCGGCTGAGGGGACGTGCAGGTGTGCCGAGCGATCCCATCGGGAAGAACTCCATCGCGTACATGAACTGGCCCTGTAGCACCGCGTCGTAAAGACCGGCCAGGTAGGGCGAGGCGACCGCGGCGAACGCACGCAGTTCCCGGACGCCGCGACGGTAGGCGTCGTCGCTGCACACCCCGCTGAACACCTTGACCACCACGCGGTCGGTGGCCAGCCCGAGGCGCGCGGGCGGCACGGCGAGATAGAACGTTCCGTTGCCGCCGACTCCGAGCTTCTGGAGCACGGTGAAATCCGCGAGCTGCTGCGGAATCTCGACTGTGGCCATGTCAGTGCCTCTCTGGTGATGACGTGGTGGAACCGGTGCCGGCGCTCGGCGTGGGGTCGGTCGGTGCCGTCGCCTCGGCGTACAGCGTGGTCATCCGGTCACCCAGTGCTTCTTCGCTGGTCTCGGTGTTGTCGACGACGGTCACCGGGATGTCCGGACCACGCATGTGAGTGGGGTCGTCGGCAGCGGCGGCGACGGTGAAGGCGGCGTCCTCGCCGCGGTGACGCTTCGGCTCGACGAGGGAGACCCGGACACCGCGCTCGATCACGGGCCGCAGGTCGGCGAGCCAGCGCCGCCGTGAACCGGTGGACACGATCGTGAGGGAACGAGACCCGAACAACGCCAGTCCGGCGCCCACCACGGCGGCGGTCCGACCGCTGCGACTGTCCGCGACCTCGCAGGTGATGACGCTGCGGCTGGGTGCCGCACCGGCTGCGGCGTTCTCGTCGACGATCGCCACCGGTGCCGCGCGCAACATCTCGCCGAGGGCGCGGTCGGCGGCGTCGATGACGATCACGTCGGCGTTGGCGTTGCGGGCCATCGCGTCGAGGTCGGCGGCCGGGTCGGATCCGAAGCGGCACAGGACCGACACCGATCCGGCTCCGGTCAGCGAGGCACCGAGCAGGTTCAGCTTCTCGACGGCGGAGGCCATGGCCGCGAAATCGGGTACCACCGGCACGCCGACCTCGAGACGTCGGGCCGGTTTGTCCGTCATGGTGAGCAGTCCGGCCAGCACGACGTCGTAACCCGTTGCGCAGTCCAGCAATCGACGGTGTCGTGCGCGGAGGTCCTCGACCGTGCCGTCGGGGTCGCGTAACACCACCAGCACCCGCGGGGCGGTCGCCGCGGCCAGGGCCCGACGTTCGGCCGCGGCGATGTCGTTGGCCACCACCGTGTCCGGGTAGACGAGCCGCAGCAGGGGTTCGGTCAGCACCGTCGTCACCAGTGCCATCACCACGAGCATCGCGAAGAGGTCGTCGCTGAGGACACCGAGATCGCGTCCCGCCGAGAGGATCACCAGCTCGGTGAGACCGCGGGTGTTCATCAGCACGGCGATGGCCGCGCTCTGACGTGTGGGGATCGCCGAGACCCGGGCGCCCGCGTAGGCGCCGAGGAACTTGCCGGCGATCGCGACGACGAGCACCAGGCCCAGTTGCCAGAGCCCGGACAGTCCGATCCCCGCGAGATCGACGCTCAGGCCGGTGACGACGAAGAACATCGGCAACAACAGCAGCACGCTGACCTGTTCGAGCCGCTCCAGGATCTCGCGGTGCAGCTGCTCGGCACCGACCTTGGGCATCACCGCACCGAACATGAAGGCACCGAAGATCTGGTGGATGCCGATGACGTCGGTGGCAGCCGAGGACAGGAACACACCGATGAGGATGACCGCCAGGATGTCCGGGGTCAGGCGTCCCGCCGCGTCGCGCCACTCGACCAGCTTGGCCAGCAGCGGACGCACGATCCCGAACATGATGACCGCGTACACCAGGGTCATCCCGACGATCTTCGCGACTTCCAGCGGACTGCCGCCCTCGATGATCGCGATGATGAACGCGAGCAACGTCCAGGCGAGGATGTCGTCGACCGCGGCCGCTGCCAGGCTGAAGACGCCGGGGACGGTCCGCATCATCCCGCGGTCGGCGAGGATGCGCGCCAGCACGGGGAACGCGGTGATCGACATCGCGACGCCCATGAACAGGACCATGCCGAGCCGTTCGATCTCGACTCCGCCGACGGTGTCATGCGACGGGTACAGCAGAAGCCCGAGTGCCGCACCGAGTCCGAACGGAAGCACGATCGAGCATGCGGAGATGCTCGCCGCCGCCCGCTCACGGCCGCGGGTCAGTCGCATGTCGAGTTCGAGCCCGACGATGAACATGAACAGCACGAGCCCGATCTGGGCGAGGCCACCGAGGAGTGGCCGTACCTCTTCGGGGAACAGCCACTGGTCGGGGTTTCCGGGGAGGAGCCCCAGAAGGCTCGGCCCGAGGGCGATCCCGGCCGCGATCTCGCCGACGACGGCCGGTTGCCGCACCGCACGCGCGATCATCCCGCCGACGCGGGCGACCGCGATGATGACCGCGACGTCCAGGAGGAGGAATGCGACCGTGTGCTTGTCCATCTCAGGTCCCGGCCGTCTCAGATCCGCGCATGGTGCGACTCGAAGATGAAGTGGCGCCCTCCGATTCGTACATGCGACCCCGGGACCAGGACGTGTGGACGGTGCGGGAGCAGGCGCACCTCGCGGTTCCCACTGCTCGGGTCGGCGACGAAGGTGCCGTTCGCCGAGCCGAGGTCGACGAGCTGGACGGTCCACTCCACCAACCGGATCTCGACGTGCCGGCGTGACAGCTGGCCGGTCTCGTCCTGCACGCGAATCGGTTTCGGCGAACCCGCCCGTCCACCGCCGGACGACCCGGGTTCGCGCCCGATGACCAGGTCCTCGTCGAGCAGGAAGGTGAAGCCGTTGTCGAGCAGCAGCCAACCCAACGGCGGCCGCTCCCCTTCCACCAGGAAGGTCGTCAGCTGATCCATCCGGATGCCGCAAACGCCGCACAGCCATGACTGTGGGTGGTTGAGGTGCCCTCGCGAGCAACGGATCCCGTGCACCTTGGCCCGCGACGCCTCGATCTTCACGACCTCGGTCGCGGGACGCTGATGCTCTTCCTTCGGCAGCGGGGCGCGCGGTTCGAGGGGCTCGGCGAACGGGCTCGGTCGGACAACGGGTGCGGCCGGCATCGGATCCGTCGGGAGAGGTTCGACCGGGTCCGGTTGCCCGACCGGCGTCCCGCCGAGCGGGGTCGACGTGAACGGCAGTGGCTCGGCGACCTCCGGTCGCATCCGCTCGGTCGTCCCCATCGGATCGGGGTCGCCGGCAACGGGTTCCGGTTCTGGCTTCGGTTCGGGTTCGGGTTCGGGTTCGGGCTCCGGCTCCGGCTCCGGCTCGGTCGCCGGGGTCTGCGTCGACGCGGGCAGCGGGTGGAATTCGGTGCCGCGCAACCCGAGCGGTGTGTGCAGCAACGCCCCTGCGGCGGGCACGACACCGTCGACCAGGTCGAAACGCTCCTCGCCGACCTCCGCCGGGACGGTGCCCTCGAGGTAGAGACCGAGTCCCTCGAACGGCCACGGAATGGCCTTGTCGTAGGTGTCGCCGGGGGGCGGTCCGATCCGCTTTCCGTCGGTCTCGCCGTAGACCCGCCCCGACATGAAGATCGCGATCCCGACGTTGTCGGGCGCGGCGAACGCGATGTCGATCTGTTCATCGGCGGTGAGCACGAGCTGCGCCAGCGCGCGGACGAGATGACGACCACGCCGGGGTGCCGAATCCGGGACGGACACCGCGGATTCGACGTCGAGCAGGTCGGTGATGAACGCCGCGGGCACGGTGTCGGAGATCAGGCAGAGGAACGCCGGTTTGCGGATCACCATCCCCGCACCGGGGATCAGCGTCACCGTCGGGGTCACGCTGGGGATGTCACCCGGGATGGTCACAGGAACCGGCCTCCTTGGAATCGCCAGTGCGGGAAGATCACTCGCAGCGGACCGTTGACCGCGACCCACACCAGCAGCCAGGTGGTGAGGAACTGGACGGTGAACACCAACGGCGACGGTCGCAGCTCCGCCGGCAGCAGACCTGTCTTGTCGACGACGAGCCACACCACGATGCCCTCGTTGATCGCGGTGAGCAGACCGAGCAGGATGGGCCAGTCCTTCTCCCAGCGGAACTGCTGCAGGAAGTGGTAGACGAACTCCCAGGCGACACCGAGCACGATGACGGTGAACAACACCGTGAACGCGACGCGGTAGACCTCGAAGACGGTGGGGTCACCCGACGAGATCAGCCACAGGAACGGAGCCAACACGACGGTCCACGCCCCGCCGAGGACGCCCAGCACCAGCACGCGGGTCTGGATACGTCCCCACAGGGTGGGCAGCATCAGTCGACTCCCTTGTTGTTCATCCATCGCCACCACTGGGCAGTCGAACGCCACGGGGTCAGTCGCTTGCAGAAGCCCTGCCGCGCGAGGTCGTCGACGATCTCGAGAGCGGCGATCTGCAGACCGAGAAAGGTGTCGACACCCGGGAAGTACCCGCCGAGCGTCGCACTACCCGATGCGTACAGCTTCCCGTCGCCGTTTCGGGTGCCCTTCAGCTCGAAGTCGCGTTCGACGTCCATCCGGCCGACCGGGTTGATCCCCGCCCCGGTGTGGTCGAGAAGATCGCGCAGCAACCGGTGTTCGCGCACGTCGGCCTCGAGCCCGGTGCAGTCGATGACGTAGTCGGCGTACAGCTCGAAGGTGCCGTCCGGACGGTGCTCCTGCCTGATCGGGGCGTGGGGGTCTACGCGAACCGTCGTCACCACGCCCTGGCCGCCCGGCCCGGGAACCAGGCTCTCGGCCTTGCCGACCGCGGCGCGGTACCAGCCTTCGCGGCGTCCACGAGCGAGCTGTTCCTGCCAGTCGTCACGGATCGGGGTGTTGGTGCCGCCCATCTGTTTGTAGGCCTCGGCGCGGTCGTGACCCTCGAGTTTGCGCATGCGCGCCTTGAGCTGGCCGCCCCACACCGATTTCGGATAGTTGAAGCCCTGGTAGGCCCAACCGTCCTTGCCCTTGCGCCGCATGAAGATGTGCGGGCCGTGCGGCTTGTCGTAGTACGTGCGGAACAGGTGCACGATCTGCGTCTGCAGGCCGAGCGCATCCCGGTCGTCGATGAGGCGTTGCAGCACACGGGATGCGACGATCCCGGCGCCGCGGATCAGGACGGTGCCCGGTTTGCGCTGCAGGGACTGGTAGACGTGTTCGTGGGATTCGTAGGCGTTGACGACCTTGCTGGCGTCGCGATAGGTCTCACGGAACGCCTGCAGGTCCGGCAACAGTTTGATCCCCGGGTACCCGATGGCCACGTGCACCCAGCGACTGCGGAACGCCACCCGCTTGGTCGGTGAACTTCCTTGTGGCGGTGTGAGGATCGTGAAGTAGCCGCCGCCCGCGCGGCGTCGGATCATGCGGACCTGCCCACGGTGCAGGCACTTCAGGTAGCCGATGCGCTGACACTCCTTCTCCATCGACTCGAACGCCTGTCCCGCCTTCGGGGTGTAGTAGTTCGCGAAGATCGGCTCCACCAGGACGTTCCACAGCGGCTTGATCGTCTTGTCGGCCCACGCCTCGCGGACGGCGTAGGACGGGAACCCCCAGATGTTGTCGGGGGTCGAGGCCGAATCCGATCGGAGTCGTTCGCCGCGCGGGATCTGTGACACCCGGGTCAGGTACTCGTAGCTGTGCCACGGCACGTCCTGCGGCCCGAGGACCGCGATCTGCTCGAGCGGGACACCGCAGATCCGGAGATAGTCGACCGTGACGAAGGAACCGATCCCCGAACCGACGGTGACGAACGGGACGTCGACGATCGGGATACCCGCCGCCTCCACCATCGCCTCGGTCCAGACGTCGGTGGCGACCAGTTGCGGCGTGAGATCACCGAGGCCGCCGGGGCCGGGTCGCGCGGCGGGACGTGCCGGGAACTGCTCCGGCCGACGCGGCGGGAACGGTCCCGGCGCGTACGGGACACGACGGGACATCGCTTCCTCCGATGAGGTCGGGTGGCACGGGACGGTGCGGTCACTCTAACGCGCGAAGTGGTCCGGAACAGGGTGAAACCAGCCGATCGAATTACGGCCGTCTCGGCAGGTCAGCGGGTGAACCGGACACGATCGGGCGCAGCCCGCGCAGGCACCTCGGCCGCGGAACGTGACATTGACTGTTGACAAATAGCGGAGCGTCGAAATACGTTCGAGTCATCCGCTGTGGCCGCCCTCACGCAGCCCGGCCCACCTCGAAGGACGCGACGATGACCAAAGCATTGACAAATCCGAACTCCCTGCACACCGCCGGCGACGGCCCGGCCCGCTACGTTCCCGAACACGACAAAACGGGCGGCCAGCAGGACTACGGACAGGTGCTCGACGACCTGTCCTCGGCCTCGGTTCACCGCAACTTCGATCCCTACGTGGACATCGACTGGGATGCGCCGCACATGGCGATCACCGAGAACGATCCGCGCTGGATCCTCTCCTACGAGGTCGACCCGATCGGCCGCCATCCCTGGTACCAGCAGCTTCCGGAGAGCAAGCAGATCGAGATCGGCATGTGGCGTCAGGCCAACGTCGCCAAGGTCGGCCTGCAGTTCGAGTCCGTCCTGATCCGCGGCCTGATGCAGTACAGCTTCAAACTGCCCAATGGTGCACGCGAATTCCGGTACACCACGCACGAATCCAAGGAGGAGTGCAACCACACCCTGATGTTCCAGGAGTTCGTGAACCGGGTGGGCATGGACGTTCCCGGCGCGAAGATCGGATACCGCCTGATCTCGCCGTTCGTCCCGCTGGTCTCGACGGTCTTCCCGATCGTGTTCTTCTTCGGCGTCCTCGGCGGCGAAGAGCCGATCGACCACATCCAGAAAGACTTCCTGCGGACCCGCGCCCGCCTGCACCCGACGATGGCCGCGGTCATGCAGCTTCACGTGGCCGAAGAGGCGCGGCACATCTCCTTCGCCCACCACTTCATCCGCGAGCAGGTCCCGCAGCGCAACCGCTTCCAGCGTTTTCTGCTGTCGCTCATGCTCCCGCTGACCATGCGTACCCTGTGCAGCGCGATCGTGGTGCCGCCGCGCTCCTTCGCCAAGGAGTTCGACGTCCCGCGCGAGGTCATGAAGGACATCTTCTGGCGGTCCGAGGAGTCGAAGCGCTTCCTGCGCAACGTCTTCGGCGACGTCCGGATGCTCGCCGACCAGAGCGGTCTGATGAACCCGGTGTCGCGCCTGCTCTGGCGTGCGCTCGGAATCTACGGCCGCCCTTCGCGTTTCCGCAGCGAGCCCACCTACACGGCCGCCTGATCTCCCCTCTCACCCACAGGTAGCGAACCGACCCTCATGCCTCACGTCGTCACCCAGGCGTGCTGCGGCGACGCGTCGTGCGTCTACGCATGCCCCGTCAACTGCATCCACCCCACCCCGGAAGAGCCGGATTTCGGCATCGCCGAGATGCTCTACATCGACCCGGCCACCTGCGTCGACTGCGGCGCCTGCGTCAGCGCCTGCCCCGTCGGCGCCATCGTTCCCGGCCACCGGCTGCCCGAGGGCCAGGAGCGGTTCGCGGAGGTCAACGCCGCGCAGTACCGCGAAACCGTCGACGGGGCAGCACGTTTCCCGGTTGACCCCGCGCGCCGGCTTCCGCTCGCCCCGATCGACCGGCCACGTCAGCTCGCGGTCGACGCAAAGGTGTCGATCGGCATCGTCGGGTCGGGTCCGTCGGCGATGTACGCCGCCGACGAACTACTGCGGCAGCCCCAGGTGTCGGTGACCATGTACGAGCGCCTCGACCGGCCGTTCGGCCTCGCACGCTTCGGCGTCGCCCCGGATCACCTGCACACCCGCAAGGTGATGCGCCTGTTCGACGACATCGCACGCAACCCGAACCTGGAAATCCTGCTCGACACCGAGGTGGGACGCGACATCACACTCGACGACCTGCGGTCCCGCCACCAGGGCGTCATCTGGGCCGGCGGCGCCCCCACCGACAAGACGCTGGACCTGCCGGGGATCGATCAGGCGGCTGTCACCTCTGCCACGTCGTTCGTCGGTTGGTACAACGGCCATCCGGACTTCACCGACCTCGACGTCGACCTGTCCACCGACCGCGTGGTGGTCATCGGCAACGGCAACGTCGCGCTCGACGTCGCTCGTATCCTCGTCGCCGACCCGGCGGCACTCGCCGACACGTCCATCTCGCCGGCCGCGCTGGCCGCGCTGGCCGAATCGTCGGTGCGCGAGGTGGTCGTGCTGGGACGACGCGGACCCGCCCACGCCGCGTTCACCCTGCCCGAGCTGATCGGGCTCGTCGATTCGGGTGTCGCGGTGACCGTGGATCCCGCCGATCTCGAATCCGCCCAGGTGGACGGCGAACTCGACGCCACCATCCGCGCCAAGCTCGACATCCTGGCCGAGTGCGCCGCCGCCGAACCGAAGGGTCGTCGAATCCGCTTGGCGTTCTTCGGTTCTCCGCTCGAGGTGACGGGCGACCACGGACGCGCGACCGGCGTCGTCGTGGGCCGCAATCGGCTGACGGTCGACGATGCGGGTGTCGTGACCGGGATCGAACCGACCGGTGAGACCACCACCGTCGACGCCGGACTCGTGCTGACCTCGGTCGGTTACCGCGGGGTCGCCGTGCCAGGTCTGCCCTTCGACGACGCGACCGGCGTCATCCCGCACCGCGCCGGCCGGGTCATGGACGGCGAGCAACCGGTTCCGGGCGTCTACGTGACCGGTTGGATCAAGCGTGGACCGTCGGGCTTCATCGGGACCAACAAGACCGACTCCGCGGAGACGGTGGCGTCGTTGCTCACCGATCTCGAAACCGGCGCACTCTCGGATAGATTGATCGACCATGGGGCCCGCGTACCAGCGCACCACCGTGCGCGCCGATTTGTCCGCTCTTCCGGCCGACGTCGCGGCGGCGTTGCGTGACCATGCCGAGTCGCGGCAACTGACCGTCACCGACGACCTGCCGGCCTGGAGCACCCGGAGCATCAACCCGCCCGCTTCCTCCACGATCGGCAGATTGCTCGGCCGGCGCGCGAACCCCGTCGACCCCGACTCCGAGAACCAGACGCTCGTCGTCCTGCATCCGACGCACCTTCTGATCGCCAACTCCGGGGCGAAGCGCGGGATCTCGGCGCTGTCGGTGCCGCTGGCGATCGCCTCGATCGAGACACCGGAATCCCCGGACGGGTTCGCAGTGGTCGGCTTCGCCGGCGAGAGCGGCCGTCCGGGCAGCTACTACCTGGGCGTCGGGGAACCACACGGCGAGGAATGCCGGGAAGCGGTACGTGCGGCGATCGTGGCCGCGAAGAACCCGTGAGCGGTCCGGTCCGGACGCGTGGCCACCGGCCGTCGGTCGGTATCGCGCTGGCGCTGATCTCGTCGGCTTGCTTCGCCATCTCCGGTGTCCTGGCCCGGGCGATGATCGACTCCGGGTGGTCGGCGGGCGCGACTGTGACCGTGCGCATCGCGGTGGGCGCTGCCGTACTGGCGATTCCCGGGTTCCTGGCCTTCCGTGACCGGCAGCCCCTGCTGCCTCCGCCGGTGCCTCCGCAATCCGCCGCGCGATCCTGGTGGGTGCTGATCGCCTACGGACTACTGGCCGTCGCGGGATGTCAGCTGGCCTACTTCTATGCCGTCACCTACCTGCAGGTCGGGGTGGCGCTGCTGATCGAGTACACCGCACCGGTCGCGGTCCTGGTGTGGATGTGGCTGCGGCACGCCCAGCGACCCACCCGCGTCACCGTGTTCGGGGCCGCTCTTGCGATCGCCGGACTCGCCCTGGTCCTCGACCTGACCGGGGAGGTCTCGATCAGCGTCGTGGGCGTTCTGTGGGCTCTGGCCGCGATGGTGGGTGCTGCTGCCTATTTCGTGATCTCCGCCGACGAACGAACCGGCCTGCCGCCCCTCGCGCTCGCGGCCGGCGGTCTCGTGATCGGTGCGATCACGCTCGCCGCGGCCGGGCTCGTCGGGGCGCTGCCGATGACCGCGTCGACCTCGCAGGTCCGCATCGGCGACCTCTCGCTGCCCTGGTGGGCTCCCCTGCTGATGCTGGGTGTCGTGTCAGCCGCGATGGCCTATGCCTTCGGCATCGCGGCCGGCCGGGTACTCGGCGCCCGGGTGATGTCGTTCGTCGCCCTGTCCGAGGTGTTGTTCGCGGTGTTGTTCGCCTGGCTCGCCCTCGACGAACTCCCGGCGCCGATCCAGCTTCTCGGTGGCCTGCTGATCGTCGCGGGTGTCGTGTTCGTCCGATTGGGCGAGGCACCCTGAACCTGGACTCCAGACCTCGGATCAGCGCGACGCCACATCGGATGCCGTTGTGCGCGTTCCCTATCGGCACCGGAACCCGGCCGGTTCCAAAGTATGTGTCGCACGTCGCATTACGCACGAGTAGTCTTGCGCCCCATGTGGGGGAGGAACCACGCGTGACGGGGATGTTCTCGAGGTTTGACTACACCGACGCCGCGCTGACCACCGGGGAACGCTTTCTGGAACTCGTCGAGGGGGTCGACGAGCCGGAGACGCGTGTGCCGGACACACCGGGATGGACGCTGGTCGACTGTCTGGGGCACGTTGCCCTGGCGCCGACCCGATTTCTCGAACTCGCGCGCGGTGAGGGGGAATGGTGTCGCCAGGCGGTAGACGTCCCGGACTTCAATGCGAAGCAGATCGCGAACCTGCCGACCCGTGAGGTGTCGGTTCTGGCCCGCCAGCTGAGGGAAGACCTCGACACGTTGGTCGACGCCGTCTCACACTTCAACGCGCAGGTCCCCAAGATGCGGTTCGACGGTGACCGGCTGATCCGCGCCGATGCCGCACTGGGCATCCTCATCGGCGAGTTCGTGGTGCACGGCTTCGACGTCGCGCGAGCGATCGGCGCCCGTTGGTGGGTCGAGCCCGAGGTGGTGCTGATGATCGTCCGCGGACGACAGCAGATCCTGCCCAGCTGGGTGGACACGACGACGGCGGCGGGACACCAGGCCACCTACGACATCCGGCTGCGCGGATGTTCGGAACGCTACGTCTACGAGTTCACCGACGGCGAGCTGGTCATCAACCCCGACGAGCCCCGACGCCCCGATGTCCACATCAGCGTCGACCCGACTGCCGCACTGCTGACCGGCTACGGGCGGCTCTCCCCCACCTGGGCCGCGCTGACCGGAAGGGCCTTCGCATGGGGAAGCAAGCCGTGGCTTGCGCCACGGCTTGCTTCGAAGTTCCTACCCGCCTAGTTCGGCGGGCTTGATTCAGTTATGTACTGCGTTGGTTCAGCGGTTGGTCGGTGAGCCGGCCGGACGGCTGGAGGAACGGCGTCCGCCCTGTGCGCGTCCACCGGCACGATGCTGGTCGCCGGTGCGGGGCTGACCCGCCGAGCGACCCTGCCCTGCCGAACGCGACTGACCCGCCGAACGGGATTGGCCGGCCGAGCGACCGTCGGTGGAACGCTGCCCACCGGAGCGCGACTCTCCGCCCTGACCGCGTGCGCCGCCACGGCTCTCCCCGCGAGCGGCACCGTTGCCACGCCCTTCACCGCGAGCGCGTCCCGGGCGTCCGCCGCCACGACGACCACCTTGCGAACGGCCACCCTGCGAGCGACCGCCCTGCGAACCACCGCGCTGACCGCCACGAGCGGCCTCGGCGGCCGCACGCTCGGCAGCGGAGACGCGGGGTGCGCGCTCGCCGACGAGCTCGTCGACGGCGTCGGCCTTGGCGTCGACCTGCTTCGGGGTGACCTTGATCTTGGCCTTCCGCAGCAGCTGCGAGACCTCACGACGCTGCTCGGGCAGGCACACGGTGACGACGTCACCGGAGCTGCCGGCACGCGCGGTGCGGCCCGAGCGGTGCAGGTATGCCTTGTGCTCGGCGGGCGGATCGACGTGGACGACCAACTCGATGCCGTCGACGTGCACACCGCGGGCGGCGACGTCGGTGGCCACGAGGACGCGGACGTCTCCCTCACCGAAGGCGGCGAGGTTGCGGTCGCGCTGGGCCTGGCTCAGGTTGCCGTGCAGGTCGACTGCCGGGATGCCCTGCTCGGTCAGCTTCTTCGCGAGCTTCTTGGCCTGATGCTTGGTGCGCATGAACAGGATTCGACGACCGGTACCGGAGGCGAGTTCGGCGACCAGGTCGGCCTTGCCTGCCGAGGAGACCTCGAAGACGTGGTGGGTCATGGCGGCCACCGGGGACTCGGCGGAGTCGACCGAGTGCAGGACCGGGTTGTCGAGGAAGCGCTTGGCCAGCTTGTCGACCCCGTTGTCGAGGGTCGCCGAGAACAGCAGGCGCTGACCGTCGGACGGGGTGGCGGCGAGAAGCTTGGTGACGACCGGGAGGAAGCCGAGGTCGGCCATGTGGTCGGCCTCGTCGATGACGGTGACCTCGACCTCGTCGAGCTTCACGATGCCCTGGCGCATCAGGTCTTCGAGGCGTCCCGGGCAGGCGACGACGATGTCGACGCCGCGGCGGAAGGCCTGTTCCTGACGCATCTGCTTGACGCCGCCGAAGACGGTGGTGACGGTGAGCCCGACGGCGGCCGCGAGCGGCTCGACGACAGCTGCGATCTGGGTGGCCAGCTCGCGGGTCGGAGCCAGGATCAGGCCGGTGGGGGCACCGACGTAGCGCTTGACCTCCATCTCGGCGAGTCCGGCGACCAGCGGGATGGAGAAGGCGAGGGTCTTACCCGAGCCGGTCTTGCCGCGGCCGAGGACGTCCTTGCCGTCGAGGGTGTCGGGGAGGGTGTCGGCCTGGATCGGGAAGGCGTTGGCCTTGCCCTGCGAGGTCAGGACCTCGACCAATTTGCTTGGCACGCCGAGAGATTCGAAGGAAACCTGGGGTGCGGTGGTGCCGGCGGGAATGGTCTCGACCATCTGGGTTGCAGTGGCCGAGGGGGTCTCGAGGACAGCAGTCATTGTGTGAGCGGAGCTCTTCCTGTGCGTGGCACGCGAGCAGGACGGCAGATCACTGCCGAAGGTCGGTGCCGATGGCGAACACGCGGGTACGCGGGCTCGTTCGCCGTATGAAGTCAATGGCAGGCGGTGGACATCTGAAGTGTCCTACCTCGGCGACCACCTTCAGTGGGCCCCGACCTGCGAGAGAGGCGTTCTACGACGCGGAGATGCATCCATCAAGGTGCATCACTGCGACCGACACTACGCGCCGGTAGCGAAAGAAGCGAATTGTTGTGACGGAGGTCGCGACCCGGGACGTCCCGCTAGAACGCCTCACTCAGCATGACCGCGACCGTGCCGGGTTCCACGGCGTCGAAGACGTGCTCGACATCGCCGGGGTAACAGATGTAGTCACCGGGGCCGAGGATCTCGGCGGCGTCGATGGGTCCGAGACGGGCGCGACCTGCACTGATGACGACATGTTCGAGGACCCCGCGCGCATGCGGCGCGGACACCCGCGGCTTGCCGGGCTCTGCCCGGATGACGTACATGTCGCGGCGGGAACCGGGTGCGGCGGTCGACAGCAGCGTCGCCGAATAGTCAGCATCGGCGGCCGGGATCACCCGCCCCTCCCCGAATCTGATCACCTCGACGGTCGGCGCCGGCGAGTCCAGTAACGCCGAGAACTGCACGCCGAGGGCCGTCGAGAGCGCCCACAACGTCTCCACGCTGGGGTTTCCCTCCCCCGACTCGAGCTGGGACAGCGTCGACTTACCGATCCCCGCTCGTCGGGCCAGCTCGGTGAGCGATAGTCCGGCGCGGTTCCGTTCGCGCTTCAGCGACGCCGCGACCAGCTCTTTCGGGTTCGCCTGCCCAGCATTGTTCATTGAACCGTCCGATCGTCCATCTTGACGAACACTCGTCGTGTGTTCACTATGATAGTCATGCGTTCGGCATGGAGAACACTCGATTCGGCGACCCTGCGCGCCGTGATCGTGATGTGCCTGTCGGTACTCGTGATCGGCGCGTCGTACGGCGTCGCGGCCCACAGCGCGGGGCTGGCCCTGTGGCAGATCGTGCTGATCGCGACCGTCGTGCTCGCCGGGTCGTCGGAGTTCGTCTTCGTCGGGGTGCTCGCCGCCGGTGGCGTACCCGTCGTCGCAGCCCTCGCCGGACTTCTGGTCAACACGAGGAACTTCGGTTACGGACTCGCGGTGGGCAAGCACTTACGCGGACTCCCGGAGATCCTCTTCGGTGCGCACCTGATCAACGACGAGACGGCGGCGATGACCACCGCGGAATCCGAGCCGCGTCGTGCGCGCGCCGCATTTCTGCTGTGCGGCTTGGGAATCCTCATCTGCTGGCCGGCCGGCGCCGGACTGGGCGCCCTGCTCGGCAGCAGCGTCGCGAGCCCTGAGATCCTCGGGCTCGACGCCGCATTCCCCGCTCTGCTTGCCGCACTTGCCATTCCGGCGCTGAAAACGCGCGCGACCTGGGCAGCGGTCGCCGTCGGCGGTGCCATCGCGTTGGCGTCGACACCATTTCTACCGGCCGGGTTGCCGATTCTCTGCGCGCTGGCGGGTTTCGCCGCTGTCGAAGTCGTTCGGAGCCTTCTGCCACGTCGGACCCCTGCCCCAGCCCACACTCTCGTCGACAGCGAGGTACTTCGATGACCTCCGGACTGTCCCTCGGCATCGGAATCGCCGTTCTCGCCGTCGGCACCTACGTGATCCGGCTGGCCGGACCGTTGCTCCGTAACCGCCTGTCCGTGTCGGCGAATGCGGAGAAGCTGATGGACCGCGCCACCGTGGTACTGCTGGTTGCAGTGGCCCTGACCGGCGCATTCTTCGTCGACCACGACTTCGCCGGATGGGCACGACCGGCAGGGGTCGCCGTCGGCATCCTCGCGGCGATCTTTCGCGCCCCGATCGCGATCGTGGTCATCCTCGCCGCGGCGACCGCCGCCGGCCTACGGGCGCTCGGCGTCGCCTGACCACCTGCAAACCCACCCTTATTCGGCAGAATCACCACCCGTCGG
>NZ_BAHE01000024.1 GCF_000298235.1 Gordonia namibiensis NBRC 108229 | reverse complement strand
TCGGGGTGGTGGGATTGTCCATTTGTGGTGGGTTTCTCAGTCGGGTTGCCCGATCAGCCCAGATTCACCTTCACGCCGTCGGAGAACATCGAGTCGTGAAGCTCGATGCTGGCCGGCTTGGCGTCGGTGGGCATGTCGTAGACAACCTTGACCTCGACGGTGTTACCCGGGTTGATGTTGTCCCAGACAGGGATGTCGCCCGCGCCCAGCGAGATCTGCGCCGAGGTGTCGGGCTCGAAGCTGCGGCCTTCGGTGTCGAAGAGCTTCTGGTCGCTGGGCGAGAAGCTCTTCGGCTCCTTGCTGGTGTTGCTCACCGTCATGGTGACGATCACGAACTGGCCCTGTGCTTCCTCGGTGAGGAACTGGTTGTCGCCGACCGACGACAGCCCTGCCTCGACGTTCTTCACGACGAACTCGAACTTGCCGTCGCGCACCGGCGTGTTGAGCCCGGCGGCCTGCTCGTCGGTCTTCTCGTCGCCGTTGTCGGTACCCGATCCGGCCTGATCGCCGGAGTTCGAGCCGCCCGACGATGCAGTGTTGTCGGACGAATCGTCCCCACCGCCGGACACTGCCGCGATGATCACGATGAGCACGACCAGGATACCCACGATCCACGGCCACTTCTTTTTCTTCTTCGGCGGCTGGATCGGCGCCTGGTACGCCGGCGGAGCGCCGTACGGCCCGGGGGCGTACTGGGGCTGCTGCCCGTAAGGCTGTCCGGGCGGGGGCTGCTGCCCGTACGGCTGTCCGGGCTGGGGCTGTCCCGGGTAGGGCTGGCCGGGCTGAGGATTCTGGGGGTCGGTCATCATGTTCCTTCTTCACTGCGGTCCCGGGAAGCGGGCCGCTCAAATGTCATTCTGCACAACAGGTCTGACGCTTCCGACGTGTCGTTTACCGAGACGAATCGAGCGCTGAATCGCGACGATCACAGTCATTCCCGAGACATTTCGGTAACGGCGGAGGCGCAAGACCAGATACTTCTGGCTAGCTGTGGTCGGCCCCGTACACGGCCTGTTCGTGGGTGAAACCCTCGAACTCCAGCTGCTCGATCAACCCCTGTCGAGAGAACGGCGAGTACTCGCGGTACTGCCGGGCCGACTTTGCTGCCTGTACATACCAATCCACCTCGCCATCAGCCTCGAGTTGATCGACGGCGGCGGACGAGTCCGAGTATGAGAAGCCCTCGAACTCGAGTTGGCCGATCAGCCCCGACTTCGAGAAACTGCTGTACGCGAGGTAGTCCCTCGCCATGGCGACTGCGTTCGACTTCTCCGACACGAGCTTGATCATGGGAGCCTGCACGCTCGGTGACGCCTGCGAGGAGACGCTCGCGCCGACGCCGGCCACGCCCCCGATCATCATCACGAATGCCGCCAGGACGCCTGCCGCCCACGGCCATCTCTTCGTCTGGGGGTTGCTCATCGTTCTTTCCTCTCTGCTCACGGTTCTGGGAAGCGGAACCGCGTCTGAGAGCAAGGTGTCACGGAGGTATGACAAAAACGTTGGCGCACAGTGTCATCCGATCGGATGATTCCGGTCCGGACCGGCAATCAAGTCGACTTCGTTTCGCCGGTCAGGCGGCCGCGAGCATGTCCAGCCACGGAGCGAGCACACCGACCAGCTCCCGGCGTTCGAGCGTCGCCCACGTCCAGCGGACCACCATGATCCCCTGCGCGCGTAGGGCATCCTCGCGTCGCTTCTCGCGGATGAGCGCGTCGCGGGCGGTCTCTCCCGGACGCAACAGACGTCCATACTTCTGCAGCCCGTCGAACTCGCCGACAAGCTTTCCCTCCCAATCGAAATCGGCACGCGCAGGTCCATCGCTCGTCTGAAATGTGTGCTGCAGACGGGGAATCGGCAACCCGGCCGCGATCATCTGGGCCCGACTCCACGATTCACCGACGCTCTCCGACGCGGCGTCGGCAAGTGAAAGCGCCCGACGCGCTGTACCCACACCGCGCCATCGGCCGCGTGATTCGAGGATGGTTTTCATCCGTTCCACGTCTGCTTTGAGTGCGAGAGCGCGGTCGAACACGACGAGAGCTCGTTCGAAGTCACCGGCCATCGCGACATCGACGGCGGTGCGTTCGAGAGTGGTGACCGGAACTCCGTCGACGTCGGCGATGTCTTCGGGTGACAACGGGCCGGCGTGGACGATGCGGTGGCCGCGCACGAAACCACCGCGCTTTCGTGTCTTCGTGAGATGGACGAGGTCGCGCTCCGGATGGAGCTGTGACAGTCCGAGTACGGCTGCCGCCGAGTCATGACTGAGCGTCGACGTGTCTCCGTCGCGCGCCGAGGTGGCGACGGCGATCGACTTCAGGCGGTACAGCTCGTCCTCGGCAGTGTCGGATTCGGGTACCGGCACGACACAGACGCCCGGCGCAAGCCGGACGAGTTCACCTCGCCGGAGCGCACGTGCGACGACGTCGTCGGATATGCCGAGACTGAGCGTGGTTTCGCGTCGGATGAGTCCGTGTCGGTCGGTCGGGAAAAGAGTCATATGTCTTGGACGCAGCACAGCCGCAATCGGTTCACTCGTATTCGCCGGTCCCGTCGCGGAAGCGCCTGTGTGACCGACTGGTCGATGCTTGAATGGGCCGCATGGGACGTTCCTACTCGCTGGAGACCTTCGACCTCGACTTCTTCGACGACGCGCCCGTGCGCCACGTGATCGACGTTCGGCTGCCGGTCACCCCGCAGCGCGCGTGGGCGGAGTTCACCCGCCAGAACACCCTGGACTGGTGCCGCGCGATCAAGAAGATCGAGTTCACCTCTCCCCCGCCCTACGGTGCCGGGGCGACACGGAAGGCGGTGCTCGGCCCGGGCTACGTGACGCTTGAGGAAGACTTCTTCCACTGGGCCGAGGAGCCCGAAGCGGGCAGGTACCACAACGCATTCCGGGTCAAGAGCGCCAACGTCCCCGGTATCCGACGGTTCGGCGAGGCAACTCAGATCGATCCCGCCGACGTCGGCTGCCGCCTACGGTGGACCTTCGCATTGGAACTGCCCACCAAGTCGAAGGCAGTCACCGCGTTCTCCGGTCCGGCGTCGTCGACGGTGTACAAGTCGATCGAAGCGGACACGCTCAAGCACTTCGCGCATCTGCCACCGGCGACCTAGGCCCACACGGGTTCACGCGGCGAAGACGGCCCGGGTCTGCTCGTCCAGCACTTCCAGGTGAAGGGGTACCGACTCGTCGATTCCGACCTCGTCGTGCAGTGCGGCCACCAAGCGGACCGGAACCGAATCAACCTTCGGCGCAATACCTATCGGCGCCAACAGCATGACGTCGACCTCGGCCTCGACCACCGATGGACGACGCCGGGTCGAGGCATGGTCGCGGCGGAGACCCCGGTCCCTGGTCAGAATGTGGATGACCATCCCGTCGAGCTTCTTGTCGGGCAACTCTTGGAAGATCACGTCGACGTGGTGCCAGTAGAGCCCGTCAATCGACACATCGAGCACCCGTCCGGTAATGGTGTCGTCGAGACGATGACGTCCGGCCGATGTCTCGAAGAGCACCAAGCCCGCTTCGTTCCGCTCCACACATTCGAGAATGTCCCAGAGGTCCCCGGCATCGTAGGACTCGCCGGCTCCCGTCAACACCGGTACCGCTGACCTCTCGATCCACGTCAGAGGCAGGTTCGGCAGTGTCCGCACGGCATACTCCCCTGCATCCCGTGTCGTCTCCAATCGCGGCTTCGCCTTCGCCAACCGTGCCCGACGCGCATGGTGCTCCCCGCAGACCGGTCCGTTGAGCGACTCGAGTTCTTCGAGCAGCGTCTCGCAGGTACGCCGAAGCCATCGCCAGCTCTCGTGCAGATCCTGCCGGATCCGCTCCGCATGCTCAGGTCCCCAGGCCGACTCGGTTGAGTGTGAACGTCTTCCCATGCACGGCAAGGTATGTGCGTACCGACGCCCGACGACCAGATGACTGCACAGGTGACCGCTCCATCCACAACCCGACGGTCAACCCGCCCGTAGAAATCCAGCCTCACTCAGTGCTCGGCGCACGTCCTGCTGGTGGTCGGGCCCGCGGGTCTCCACGCTGACCGTCACCTGTACCTCGCCGAGGTACAGGTCGTCGGCGACGCGTGAGTGCACGATGTCGATGACGCTCGCGCCGAGATCGCGGAGCAGTTCGAGTAGTGCGAGGAGTCCGCCCGGGCGGTCGGAGACGGTGGCGGTGAACGTCAGGAACCGGCCCGCGGCGGTGAGGCCGTGGGTGGTGACGTGGCGCAGAAGCAAGGGGTCGATGTTGCCGCCGGACAACACGACGCAGACCTTCCCCGACAGGTCGAGGGTGCCGCCGACCGCCGCGGCAACGCCTGCGGCACCGGCGGGTTCGACGACCATCTTCGCCCGCTCGAGCATCAGCAGGAGCGCCGTGCTCAGCTCTTCCTCGCTGACCGTGACGACCTCGTCGACGTACTCGGTGACGTGCGCGAACGGAACGTCACCCGGCCGGGCCACGGCAATGCCGTCGGCCATGGTGTTCATCGACGCCGCGGGAACCGGACGTGTCGCCGCCAGAGACGTCGGCCAGGCCGCGGCCTGCGCCGCTTGCACACCGATCACTCGGACGTCCGGCCTCGACGCCTGTACTGCCGCGGCGACTCCGGCGAGCAGACCGCCGCCGCCGAGTGGTACGACGATCGTCGTGACGTCGGGCATCTGCTCGAGGATCTCGATCCCGACCGTCGCCTGGCCGGCGACGATGTCGAGGTGGTCGAACGGATGGATCAGCACGGCCCCGGTCTGATCCGCGTACCGCTGGGCCTCGACGAGCGCGTCGTCCACCGTCTCGCCGGCCAGAACCACTTCGGCGCCATAGGCTTTCGTCGCCGCGATCTTGGGCAACGACGCACCTGTCGGCATGTACACGCGTGCGGTGAGGCCCAGCTCGGTCGCCGACCAGGCGACACCTTGCGCGTGGTTGCCCGCGCTCGCCGCGACGACGCCGCGGACGCGCTCCTCGGCGGTCAGTCGAGAGATCCGCAGATATGCACCGCGGGGCTTGAACGAGCCGGTCCGCTGCAGGTTCTCGCACTTGAGCCAGACGTCGGCCCCGCTCCGCTCGGACAGCACGCGGGATGCCACCATCGGCGTCCGGCGGACGACACCGGACAGCTCGGTGGTCGCCTTCTCGATGTCGGCCGGGGTCAGCAGCATGGCGCTCAGCGCAGCGCGTTCTCCAGGTCACCCAGGATGTCGTCGATGTCCTCGATACCCACCGACAGTCGGACCAGGTTGGCGGGGACCTCCAGCAGCGAACCGGCCGTCGACGCGTGGGTCATCGCGCCGGGATGTTCGATCAGCGACTCGATGCCGCCCAGCGATTCGGCGAGCGTGAAGACCTCGGTGCGGGCGCAGAAGGCCTTGGCCTCTTCGATGCCACCCTTGACCAGGACCGACACCATGCCGCCGAAGCGCTTCATCTGCTTCGCCGCGACCTCGTGACCCGGGTGGTTCTCGAGTCCCGGGTACAGGACGGCCTCGATCTTGTCGTGCGAGTTCAGGAACTCGACGACCTTCTCGGCGTTGTCGCAGTGGCGGTCCATGCGGACGGCGAGCGTCTTGGTGCCGCGCATCGTCAGGTAGCCGTCGAACGGTCCGGGAACCGCGCCCGCGCCGTTCTGCAGGAAGGCGAAGGCCTCGTCGAGTTCTTCGCTGTCGGTGACCAGCGCACCGCCGACGACGTCGGAGTGGCCGCCGAGGTACTTGGTGGTCGAGTGCAGCACGACGTCGGCGCCGAGCGTCAGCGGCTGCTGCAGGTAAGGCGAGGCAAAGGTGTTGTCCACCACGAGCTTCGCACCGGCCTCGTGCGCGATGGAGGCGATCGTCTCGATGTCGCCGACGTTGAGCAGCGGGTTGGTGGGCGTCTCGGTCCAGACGAGCTTGGTCTCCGGACGGATGGCGTCACGCACCGCGGCGACGTCGGACACCGGCGCCACCGAGTAGGTGATGCCCCACTGGGTGAACACCTTGTCGATGAGACGGAAGGTGCCGCCGTAGGCGTCGTTGGGGATCACCAGGTGGTCGCCCGGACGCAGCGTCGAACGCAGCAGACAGTCGGTGGCCGCCATGCCGGAGGCGAAGGCGCGACCGTAGGTTCCGTGCTCGAGTGCGGCGAGATTGGCCTCCAGCGCGCGTCGCGTCGGGTTGCCGGTGCGCGCGTACTCGAAGCCGTCGCGCAGTCCGCCGACGCCGTCCTGGGCGAAGGTCGAGCTGGCGTAGATCGGCACGTTCACCGCACCGGTCTGGGGATCCGGGTCGTATCCGGCATGGATGGCGCGGGTCGAGAAACCCTGCCAGCGAACCGAATCCGCGGCGCTGCGTCGTTCACTCACAGTGTGGTGCTCCTATCCGACGATGGGGTGGCTCGAGACGAACGCGAGCAGGTCGTGGCGCGTGATGACGCCGATGGGCTTGCCGTCCTGGACGACCATCAGGGCATCGCTGTCGCCGAGGGCCTTGGTGGCGGCACTGACCGGCTCACCGGAACCGATGAGCGGGAACGGATCTCCCATGTGGGCCGAGACGGGATCGGCCAGGCTGGCGCGACCCTCGAAGACCGCGCTGAGCAGATCGCGCTCGGTGACCGCACCCGCGACCTCGCCGGCCATGACCGGCGGTTCGGCGCCGACGACCGGCATCTGGGACACCCCGTATTCACGGAGGATCTCGATGGCGTCGCGCAGCGTCTCCTGCGGGTGGGTGTGGACGAGGTCGGGCAGGGCGCCGGTCTTGCCGCGCAGCACGTCGCCGACCAGCGACTCCTTGGTGTTGGCGTCCAACGGCGTGCGGAGGAAGCCGTAGCTGCTCATCCACTCGTCGTTGAAGATCTTGGCCATGTAACCGCGTCCACCGTCCGGGAGGAGCACGACGACGACGGCGTCGGGTCCCTCACGCTCGGCGACCTGGAGGGCGGCCACCACGGCCATACCGCAGGAACCGCCGACGAGAAGACCTTCCTCGCGGGCGAGGCGGCGCGTCATGTCGAACGAGTCGGCGTCGGAGACGGCGATGATCTCGTCCGGGATGTCCGGGTCGTAGGCGGCCGGCCAGAAGTCCTCGCCGACACCCTCGACGAGGTACGGGCGTCCGGTTCCGCCGGAGTAGACCGAACCCTCGGGGTCGACGCCGACGACCTTCACCGCACCGTTGGAGACCTCCTTGAGGTAACGCCCGGTGCCGGTGATGGTGCCGCCGGTTCCGACGCCGGCGACGAAGTGGGTGACCTTGCCGTCGGTGTCGGCCCAGATCTCCGGACCGGTGGTCTCGTAGTGGCTCTGCGGGCCGGCAGGGTTGGCGTACTGGTTGGGCTTCCACCCACCCTCGATCTCGCGCACCAGGCGGTCGGACACGCTGTAGTAGCTGTCCGGGTGCTCCGGCGGCACGGCGGTCGGGCACACGACGACCTCGGCCCCGTAGGCGCGCAGCACGTTGCGCTTGTCCTCGCCGACCTTGTCGGGGCAGACGAACACGCACTTGTAACCGCGCTGCTGCGCGACGAGCGCGAGACCGACGCCGGTATTGCCGGACGTCGGTTCGATGATGGTGCCGCCGGGCTTGAGTTCGCCGGAGGCCTCCGCGGCGTCGATCATCCGAACCGCGATGCGGTCCTTGCTGCTCCCGCCGGGATTGAGGTATTCCACCTTGGCCGCGACCAGCCCGGATCCGGGCGCGGTGACGGAGTTCAGCTTGACCAGAGGGGTGTTGCCCACCAGGTCCACAACGTGATTGGCGATGCGCATGCCTCCATGGTCCCAGAACCGTCGTCGCCCCTGTCACCCGGCCGTCGTCAACCCGCGGGTCCCTTCGACACCCGGCCGACCCCTCTAGACTGGCGGCCGTGTCCGGTTTGAGTCGCAGGGTCGGTACCGACGGTCGATTCTGGGGTCGGGTCGCCCGCGACGTCGGGGCCACGGCGGCAGCCACCGCGGCCGGGGCCGGGGCGGGATGGGCGGTGTGGAACTTCCTCAACGACCAGGCCGCGACCGCCCGCACGGTGATCCCCCACCGCACCGACAACGCGCCCGACGGCGACGGCGTCTACCACCCGGACGGCCGGGTCACGCGCTACACCCGCGACACCCCGACCGATCTGTTCCTGACGGTCTTCGGCGATTCCACCGCGGCCGGGCTCGGCGTCGAGACGGCCGACGAGACGCCCGGCGTGCAGGTCGCGCGTCGCGTCGCGGCCGAGACCGGCAAGACGGTCCGCTACGCCAACAAGGCCATCGTCGGTGCGACGTCGAAGGGCCTGGCCGCCCAGATCGACGCGATGTTCATCGCCCGCGAACGACCGGATGTCGCGATCATCTTGATCGGCGCGAACGATGTGACCTCCCGCAACGGCATCCGCGCGTCGGCCCGTCGGCTCGGCGACGCGGTACGCCTGCTCATCGGCGGCGGCGCGAAGGTCGTCGTCGGCACCTGTCCCGACTTCGGGGTGATCACCGCCATCCCGCAACCGTTGCGAACCGTGTTGCGGCAGTGGGGTCTTCGACTCGCAGCGGCGCAGCGATCGGCGGTGCGCGCCGCAGGCGGACACCCGGTTCCACTCGCCGACCTCATGGCCAAGGAATTCCGGGCCCAGCACGATTTCATGCTGTCACCGGATCAGTACCACCCGTCGGCGGCGGGATATGCGCTCGCCGCCGACATCCTGTTGCCGCCGGTCCTCGACGCCATCGGCGAATGGGGTTCGGCCCCGCTGCCCGAGCCCCCGGAAGAATCTCCCGCGGTGGAGGAGACGCGAGTGGCCACCGGACTCCGCCGCCTACTCAAGCAGGTGTGATCACCCACCCAATGCAACCAAGCATCTGCTTGGTTGGGGTAGCGTGAGCGCATGGCTGAAGCAGTTATCGTATCCACCGCCCGCTCCCCGATCGGCCGCGCCGCCAAGGGATCCCTCAAAGACGTCCGTCCCGACGAACTGTCCCGTCAGATGGTCGAAGCGGCCCTCGCGAAGGTGCCCGAACTCGACCCGGCCGACATCGAGGACATCCACTGGGGCATCGGTCAGCCCGGCGGACAGGGCGGCTACAACATCGCCCGCGTGATCGCCGTAGAACTCGGCCACGACCACATCCCCGGCGTGACGGTCAACCGCTACTGCTCGTCGTCGCTGCAGACCACCCGCATGGCGCTGCACGCCATCAAGGCCGGCGAGGCCGACGTCATCATCTCCGGCGGCGTCGAGAGCGTGTCGAGCTTCGGCATCTCCGGCGGTGCCGACGGCGCCCCGAACTCCAAGAACCCGCTGTTCGACGACGCGATGGCGCGCACCGAACTCTCCGCCGCGGGCGACGCCGGGATCTGGCACGACCCCCGCCAGGACGGACTCATCCCGGACGTCTACATCGCGATGGGCCAGACCGCCGAGAACGTCGCCTCCTTCACCGGCATCTCGCGTGAGGACCAGGACCGCTGGGGCGTCCTCAGCCAGAACCGTGCGGAGGAAGCCATCAAGTCCGGCTTCTTCGAGCGGGAGATCGACCCGGTCACCCTGCCCGACGGCACGCAGGTCACCACCGACGACGGCCCGCGCGCGGGTACGACCTACGAGAAGATCTCGCAGCTGAAGCCGGTCTTCCGCCCCGACGGCACCATCACCGCCGGCAACGCCTGCCCGCTCAACGACGGTGCCGCCGCACTGGTCATCATGAGCGACACCAAGGCCAAGGAACTCGGTCTGACCCCGCTCGCCCGGGTCGTCGCGACCGCCGCCACCGGCCTCTCGCCGGAGATCATGGGCCTGGGTCCGATCGAAGCGATCCGCAAGGTGCTCAAGGTCTCCGGGATGTCGCTGTCCGACATCGACCTCGTGGAGATCAACGAGGCCTTCGCCGTCCAGGTGCTCGGCTCGGCCAACGAGCTCGGCATCGACCACGACAAGCTGAACGTGTCGGGCGGCGCCATCGCTCTCGGCCACCCGTTCGGCATGACCGGCGCGCGGATCACCACGACCCTGCTCAACAACCTCCGCACCCACGACAAGACCTTCGGCATCGAGTCGATGTGTGTCGGCGGCGGTCAGGGTATGGCCATGGTGCTCGAGCGCCTCAGCTGACCCGAGCCTCGACCCCTTCGTCGACGCCCCTCGCCGCGTTCGGTCCCAGGATCGCAACGCTGCGAGGGGTTGTTCGTCGGTAGATCACCCACGCGATCACCACGACGCCGACGATGTAGATCTCGGCCGGGATCGCCCACGCGTTGTTGGTCGCGTGGTTGTCGTGGATGTAGTACTGCGAGATGTGGCCGGCGAGGTCGCCGCCGTAGCTGATCGCCAGCGCCCAGACCGCGGCGTCGAGCCATCCGCCGCGGTTACGCACCCGGAAGGTCAGCACGCACAGCAGCCCCACTGCGATGTCGTTCCACCCGAGTTCCCACTGGAACATGCCGGGGTGGAAGTCGGGTCCGATGTCCTTGGCGACCTCCGCCGCGTTCGGACCGACATGTCCGATGCCGGCCAGGATCCCGAAGACCCCGCCGGGTACGAGAATCCACAGCATCACGAGCTCTGCCACGCGGCCGGTGGTGCGCCTGCGCGCCGACCGGTCCACCAATATGTGCACGATCGCGCCGACGATCATCAGCGCCAGCTGAAACAGGAACCACACCATGCTCGATGGTCGGCATAATCTCGATTTTCCGATGTGCGCTTGACGCCGATTTCCCCCGGACAGACGACAACGAACCCCGCACTCCGAGAGTGCGGGGTTCGTCGTCGGGTCCGGTGCGGCGGTCGGCCGCGTCGGGAACTAGTCCGAGTTGAAGTAGCTCAGCAGGCGCAGGATCTCGACGTACAGCCAGACCAGGGTGACGGTCAGACCGAGAGCGACGCCCCAGGCGGCGCGGTCGGGTGCGCCCGCGCGGATCAGGCGGTCGGCAGAGTCGAAGTCGAGCAGGAAGCTGAACGCCGCCAGCGCGATGCAGACCAGCGAGAAGATGATCGCGATCGGGCCGCCGTCGCGCAGGATGCCGGCCTCACCGGTGAACAGGCCGATGACCAGGTTGCCGAGCATCAGCACGAGCACGCCGATCATGCCGGCGAACAGCATGCGGGTGAAGCGCGGCGTGACGCGGATGGCGCCGATCTTGTAGACGAACAGCATGCCGAAGAACACGCCGAACGTACCGAGGACGGCCTGTCCGATCAGGGCTCCGGCCGAGATGTCACCGCCGACGACCAGGTTCGCGAAGACGAACGAGATCGAACCGACGAACAGACCCTCGAACGCCGCGTAGGCGAGCACGATGGCCGGGTTGTCCTGCTTGCGACCGAAGGTCGCGACCAGGACGAGGACGAGGCCGCCGATCGCGCCGACCATCATCAGCGGCAGCGCGAGGCTCGTCTGAGCGGCCTCGGTGGCCCGGCTGGAGATGCCGAAGTAGGTCGCGATCGCGACAACCGTGAGGACACCCAGGGTGATCGCGGTCTTGGTGACCACGTCGTCGATCGTGAGCTGCCGGGTGGCCGACGGTGCCTGCGGGGTGTACGGATCAGTGGCCTGACCGTATTTGTTCATCGAGACGCCGGCGCCGGCCATGCCGGCCCCGAATCCCGCGTATCCGGATTGATTGTCGCGGACCACGCCGCGCATCACCGGATTGCTGCTCTCTCGCACGAAGCGCTCCTTAATCGGTACGGATGTATACCGTCTCAACGTCGGGTCATTCCTGTGAGTTCCCTGACGGGATCACAAGACGACCGTGTCGAATGCGACTTTACCGGCCCTTGACCATTCTGTCGTTCACGCCCGCTCCCCGTCCTGCCCGGAGCGGAGCGTCGCCAGCCATGCGCGGGCGGATTCGGAGTCCCGATCGGCCGCGTTCACGGTCATCACCGCACGTCCGAGGCACACGGCCTTCAGCATCGACTCGGCCCGCTCGAACTGGTCCCCCCACCCCAGGCCGGGCTTGGCGAGCATCAGCGAGGCGACGCCGTGCGCGGCGGCCCAGAGTTCGAGGACGACGTCGTTCACCTCGTCACGACCGAACATGCCCTCGTCGGCGAGTTCGGCCACCGTATCCGCGAATTGCGCGTAGGCGCTGGCGGTCAGCACCTGATCGACCTTGGAGGGATGTGCCGCATCGGCGGGCTTGCCGAAGGCCACCCGGTAGAGCACCGGGGTCGCGACCGCGAAACGGATGTAGGCCAGCCCGAGTTGCAGCGCACGGTCCAGCGGGTCGGTGATGCCCTCGGTGGCGGTGGCGAGCTGGGCGTCGAGCCGCTCGAAGTACCGGGCGCACACGGCGTCGAGCAGCGCGTCCTTGTCGGCGAAGTGCAGATAGATCGACGGCGGGGTCACCCCGACGCGAGTGGCGACCGCCCGGATCGACATGGCGGTGTCGTCTCCGTGCTCGACCAGGAGCTCACCCGCGGCCTCGATGATCTCCTCGGCGAGGATCTCACCTGCCCCGCGAGGCGACCTCGCCCGTCTGCGTGTCGTCACTGCTCTCCTGCGCTCGATCCTTCTCGTGAGTTCGCTGGGGTCCGGGTGGGCCGTCCCCAGGGAGGCCTTCGGCGACCTCCTCGGACAACCCGAAGCGGTCGTGGAGCTTCCGCAGCGGCGGCGGCGCCCACCAGTTGGCGCGTCCGACGAGGCGCATGAACGCGGGCACCAGGAACATCCTGACCAGGGTCGCGTCCATCACCACTGCCAGCGCCAGCCCAACCCCGAACATACGCATGAACGACACCTGGGAGGCCGCGATCGCAGCGAACACGATGCTCATCAACAGGGCAGCCGCCGTGATCACCCGGCCGGTGCGCGCGAGGCCCAACGCCACCGCATGGTCGTTCGCCTCGCGGGTGCGGTCGGACTTCAGCCATTCCTCCCGCACACGTCCGAGGAGGAACATCTCGTAGTCCATGGACAGGCCGAACGCCACGCAGAACAGCAGCACCGGCACGGTCGCGTTGAGCGTTCCGGTCGCCGTCGTGCCCAGGCCGTCGAGGTGGCCCTCCTGGAAGAACCAGACCATCGCACCGAAGGTCGCCGACAGCGACAGGATGTTGAGGACGAGGGCCTTCAGCGGGAGGACGACGCTGCCGGTGAAGAGGAACAGCAGGACGAACGTGGCCACGGCGATGATGGCCAGCACCCAGGGGGTGTGGGCGAAGATCGAACTGACGGTGTCGTCGGTGGTCGCCGCCAGACCGGTGAACAGGGTGTCCGTTCCCTCGGGTGCGGGCACCGCGCGCAAGGCGTCGAGCTGCTGCATACCGGCATCGCTCGTCGGGTCGCGATCGGTGGACACGTTGACGACGTGCACGTCGCCGCGACTGTCGTCGGGACTGCCGGGCGCGAGCGCCTCGCCGCGGACGAAGGTCCCCGCCGACGAGCCGGCCGAGTTGACGTCGTCGACCTGCGACAGCGCCTTCGTGTACGCGGCGAGCGACTCCGGTCCCGCCGGTCCCTGCACGACGATGGTGATCGCCGAGGAGAGATCGTCCTCGTAGCCGTCGCGGATCTCCTGCTGGATGGCGTGGGAACTCGCGGACCCCGGGAGCACGCGGTCGTCGGGGAAGCCCATCCGGAGGGACAGGAACGGTGCGCCGAGGACCAGCAAGAAGATGGTGACCACCGCGGCAACCGGCAGTGCACGGCGGAGTACCCACTGGACGAGCCGGTACCACCGGGTGTCCTCCGGCTCGCGGGGCTGCGGTGGCGGCAGACGCAACAGTCGACGCATGGGTTTGCGTGCGTCGAGGGCGTCGATCCGATCCCCGAGGACCATCAGCACGGCCGGGGTGATGATGAGCGCGGAGAACGCCGCCACCGCCACGACGCCCAGGCCGGCGAAGGCGAAGGAACGCAGGAAGTACTGCGGGAACAGCACCAGTGCACTGAGCGAGAGCGCCACGGTCACCGCCGAGAACGCCACGGTCCGACCGGCTGTCGCGAGGGTCGCGACGATCGCGTCGGGACGTTCGAGTCCCCGATCGACCTCTTCCCGGTAGCGCGTGAGCAGCAGCAACGTGTAGTCGATGGCCAGCGCGAGACCGAGTGCGGTGGTCAGGTTCAGCGCGAACACCGAGACGTCGGTGACCGATCCGATCGCCCGCAGCAGCGCGAACGTCAGGATGATCGAGATGATGCCGATGCCGACGGGCAATGCTGCCGCGATCAGTCCGCCGAAGACGAAGATCAGCACGATGAAGGTGATGGGGATGGCGATCGCCTCTGCCATCAGCAGGTCGGACGCGGTCTGCTCGTTGACCTGCGAGTAGACGAGCGCCTGGCCGCCGACCCGGATCGAGATCCCATCTCGCTCGCCGGTGAACTCCTCGTCGATCTCGGCCGCCCGGGCCGGTGCTAGGTCCTCGCCACCCTCGAGGGCGACGATGATCAGAGTCGACGTCCGGTCGCGGCTGACCAGCGCCGAGTCGAGGGCCGGGTGGGTCCAGACCGACAGGATCTGGTCCTGCACGTGCTCGTTGGTATCGAGGTCACGGATGATGTTGTCGGCCACGGCTTTCGCGGTCGGATCGCGCGAGATGTCCACGCCGTCGGGGCCGTCGAGCTTGAGGACGACCTGGATGCCGCCCCGGTTGAAGGTCTCGTCGAGCACCTTGTCGGCTCGCGCGGATTCGGCGTTCGGAGCGCTGTAGCCACCTGCCAGGAGATGTTCGGCGGCGGTCGCACCGTACGCGCCGCAGACCACGATCAGGACGAAGGCGCCGAGCAGCACCCTCTTCGGCATCGCGATGATCAGCCGTGTCAATCGAACCACCGTGCGTCCCCCTCGCGTCGGTCGACTTTACGGCGTTAAGTTATCAGCAGTAAGTTAGCGGGTCAACGATGTTTGCCCTGCGTGAACTTCCATCCCGAGCCCGCGGCGCACGGTGCGGAGTTCACGTTCGATGACGGCGGACTCCGAGCCGAGCAGCCCGGTCGTGCGGACGATCTCCCGCAACCGGATCGCCGGGCGCGCAACGTCGACGAGGTGATGCAACGGCGAACGACGTAAGCCCATGCGCCGCGCGACCGGTCGTTCCACCCACCGCGTCGAGATCGCGGCGAACGACGACCGGAGGATGGGACCGGTGACCGCATCGAGCGCGGACACCAGGACCGAGGGCACCGGGATCGGCGCAGCACCGTGGACGACACCGGGCAAGTCGTAACCCTCGTGGAGCAACGCCTTGATGAGCACCTTCGACGAGTCGTCGGGTTCGAGTTCGAACTCCGCGGCGACCCGGAAGAGATCGGCCGCCTCACCGTGGTTGGCCGGCAGCAGGTCGTCGTCGACGCCGATGACCCAGCCGATCCACCGCCACAGGTGGGTGATCGCCTCCCGCTCGGCGCTGCTGTAGTGGATGCCGAGGTCGCGCGCGACCAGCAGGGGCAGCGCGAGGAACCCGCACGAGATGGTCATGACCGAGTAGGTCTGGTTGATCGGCACGCCCCACGCGGCCTCGTCCCAGCCCTGATCCTCCCCGTCTGCATCACGGGGATGGGTGAGGGCATCGCGGATGTAGGCATGGAGAAGTCGGATACGCAGCGTCGCAATCCAACCGGGGTTACCCGGCAGCATCGCGCCGGGCGTGGTCGCCTCCGCGACCCAGCGCGCGGTCGACTGCACCCGGTCGCGGGTCCCCAACCCGAGGCGCCCGGTCGCGACCAGGGGTCGAACGAACCCTTGTGCCTTGTACCCGTAGATCAGCGATTGATAGAGCGTCGAGGACTGCAACGTGCCGAATCGCCACCACGCGCGTGCCCCCGACGCCGCGAACGCCGCGTCGAACCAGGTCGGCGGGGTGCTCGTCACCTGCAGCAGGCGGCGCATCGACGCCGGCATCTCGATCCGGTCGGGATCATCCACCGTCTCCGAATCCGCATGGGACTCGAGCAGATCGACGAGTGTCGAGAACGACATGCCTCGTTCCCGGGCCTCGACGACCACCGCATCGGCAAGCGGATCGCCCTGTGTCAGGCCGACCTCCAGACGGTCGACGAGTTCGGGATGCCGCGTTCGGACAGCCTCCCAGTTCCGTGCGCCGGTCACCGCTGCCGCGTCCATGTCTCCGATGATCACCCGGTCAGGTGGACGGGTCAAGGAAGAGCGGGTCGAGGAACAGGCAGGTCACGGAGCCTGACTATGCTCACTCCGAAGCCCCCATAGCCCAATTGGCAGAGGCAGCCGACTTAAAATCGGCACAGTGTCGGTTCGAGTCCGACTGGGGGCACCGGGATTCCGGACTCAGCGCGAGGTACGGAGGTCCTGCGGCAACGCCTCGGCGATCAGTCGGGCCATGGCCTGGTTCCCCTTGAGGTTCTGGTGGAATCCGAGGTAGATGCTGGTCGGCACGAAGCCTTCGAACCACTTGTCCCGCGAGCAGGCGTCATGTCCGACGACCTGGTTCTGGATGTCGACGAAGATGGCGCGGTGCCGTTCGGACACCTTCTTCAGAATCGTGTTGTACCGACCGAGGAAGCTGTTCCGGATGAACGAGATGTCGGCGTCGCTCGCCGGGTTGGCGGGATAGCATCCGCGGTTCCCGAAGTACCCGCCCTGGCCGACCACGGCGATGACCGCCCTGGGCGCCCGCGCACGGACCGCCTTCAGCGACGAATCGACCGAGGCCTCGAGCGCACGCAGCCCGTCGTTGACCCCGTTCACGTAGAAGGGGTTGGTCCGGCACTGCGAGTCCATGCCCTGGATCGGCGCGATACACCAGCGCGAGAGGTTGCCCCAGTTGGCATCGTTGGCGCCGATCGAGATCGTGATCAGGTCCGTGTCCGGACGCACCGCCTGGATTTGCGGCGGATGGAATCCGTCGAAGCGCAACTGCGGCGCCGAGGTGATGTTCTCTCCGCGAGCGCCGACACAGGCAACCGTGCGGAACGATGTCGCGCCGATGGTCTTCGCCAGCAGATCGGGGTAGGCGGTATCCGACCGTGAGCATCCCTGGAACTGGGTGAGCGTGGTGGGGCTGGCCGCCCGCGAATCACCCAGCGCGACGTAGCTGAGCGACGTCCGGTCGCCGTCCGACGGCGCGGCGAGCGCCGGAGCGGCACCGAGTCCCACGACGACGGACAGGGCGGCCACAGCAGTCACGACACGGGCCACGACGGTGCGCGCAGAGGATGATCCGGGAGATCGCATGATCGAATTCAACCAGTAGGTCCGGCTCCCGGCTCGGTGTCATCCGTTCCGACGACGCGCCGGCCGATACACGAATCGGCCCACCTGCGCATATGCCATGCGCTCGCTCAACCGCGAACTGAGCCTGCGTGCCCCGTTGAACACGTGGGCGTCCTTGCCGACCACCACACGGACCCGCCCGGCGAGGGCGGCGTCGACGATCAGGCGTGCAGCCTTCTCCGGGGCCATCGCGAAGTTCCTCGCGAGGGCTTCGGGGGTGCCGAGAGCCTTGGAGGTGTTGCGGACCAGGTCGGTCCAGATGGTCCCCGGAAGGACCGTCGTGACGGTGACCTTCGACTTCTTTCCACGCTGATCCTGCGCGAGTCCGTAACCGAAGAACGCGACCGCCGCCTTGCTGGCTCCGTAGAACGCCGCACCGGGGAACGGCGCGAGCCCGGACAGGCTGGACGTGATGAGGATCAACCCGCCGCCGGGACGCTGTTCGAGATGCGGCAGGAAGGCCCGCGTGAGCCACACGGTGCCGTAGTAGTTGACGCGCATGAGCAGGTCGATGCGGTCGTCGTCGACGTCGGCGATCGGTTGGGTGTCCTGCGGAATGCCGGCGATGTTGAACAGCCCGTCGACGTGCTCGACGTCAGCGAGCACCGCGTCCGGAAACCGTTGCACCGCTTCGCGATCGCCGATGTCGAGCTTGTGGGCGTGGAACCGGGAGTCCCCCACGAGCCGCCCGGTCTCCGCGAGACCGACCTCGTTGATGTCCGCGCCGACCACCGTCGCACCGCGGGCGATCAAATCCAGTGCGACGCAACGGCCGATCCCGTTGCCCGCACCGGTCACCACGAAGACCTTGCCCGTCAGATCCTTGCCGTCGACGTCCACGCATCCTCCTCGACCGAGCCGATGCGGGAACCCTAGCAAGCGCTTGGTTGCTGCGTCCGCCCGGGAGTTCACGACGCGGTTGGCTCGGGTCAGCGCCGGGGTGATGCAGCCGTGGTGATGTACTCGTGGGCATGTCCACCCGGGTTCTGGCCGCCGACCCCACAGCCGCCGACTCTGTAGCCGCCGATTCCTCGGCCGCGCTGCTCACCCTCGGCATCTCGCTCTACTCGATCGCGATCCTCGTGTGCCTCGGCGTCGCGATCAATGCGGCACGGTTCCGTCGCCGTCGCCTCGCGATCACGATGGCGTGGGTGGTCGGCGTGCTGACGATCGCGGGCGTGATCATCGCGATCCTCAGCAGCGTGCACGGGGGCTGAGCCCCGCTACTCGACCCGGAACTCGCCCAGCTCGAACCAGCTGTCGCCCTCGATCGTGGTGTTGATGACGTCCGGGGTCCGCTGCAGGTATTTGGGCAGCTCCTGCTGCGCCTGCTTGAAATGCGGTGAGGTCACGTGCGCCTCGGCCGCGTCGTCGTCGAATGCCTCGACCAGCACGTAGGTGTGCGGGTCGTCCAGCGAACGCGACCAGTCGAACCACTTGTTGCCCGGCTCGGCGCGCGTCGCCTCGGTGAACTCACGTGACAGCTCCGGCCATTCGTCGGCATACTCGGGCTTGATGGGCCATTTCACAACGATGAGAATCATGCCTCGACCTTAGTCCCCGAACCTCCTGACGAACTGTCGCAAAATGCGACTGGGACGGCTGTCCCAAAACGTCTCGCCCGACGGCCTGCTCCGGCTGCCGGATTCACGAGACCTCCGACGCCTCACGGCATAGAGTGTGAAATCGACAACAAATGTCCTCACATCAGTGCGACAACGGAGGCGATATGCCGGACATCACCAAGTTCTACATCGACGGCCAGTGGGTGGAACCCGCCGAGCTCAACGTCATCGACGTGATCAACCCGGCCACGGAGAAGGCCGCCGGGCAGGTCGCGATCGGAAGCGCTGCCGATGTCGACGCCGCAGTGGAAGCCGCCCGACGCGCCTTCGAGACCTGGGGTCAGACCACCGTCGAGGAGCGCCTCGAGGTCATCAACCGGGTCATCGCCGAGTATCAGAACCGCATGGGTGACCTCGCCGCCGCGGTCACCGAGGAGATGGGCTCCCCCGTCGGCCTCACCAACGCCGCGCAGGTGCCGATCGGCCTCGGCCACCTGATGACCGCCGCCGCCCAGCTGCCCGGCTTCTCCTTCAGCGAGGACCGCGGCGGACACCGCATCGTCAAGGAGCCGATCGGCGTCTGCGGCTTCATCACGCCGTGGAACTGGCCGCTCAACCAGGTCATGTGCAAGGTCGCCCCGGCGCTGGCCACCGGCTGCACCATGGTGCTCAAGCCCTCCGAGGTGGCACCGTTCTCCGCCGCCATCGTGGCCGAGATCTTCGACGCCGCAGGCGTTCCCGCCGGCGTGTTCAACCTCGTCAACGGTGACGGGCCGGGCGTCGGCGCCGCACTGGCCGCCCACCCCGACATCGACATGATCTCGTTCACCGGCTCCACCCGCGCAGGCATCGAGGTCGCCAAGACCGCGGCACCGTCGGTCAAGCGCGTCGCCCAGGAACTCGGCGGCAAGAGCCCGAACATCATCCTCGACGACGAGGACTTCGCGAAGAACGTCGCCGGCGGCATCGCGGCGATGATGATGAACTCCGGCCAGTCGTGCAACGCCCCGAGCCGCATGCTCGTGCCGTCCTCCCGCCTCGACGAGGTCGCCGAGATCGCGAAGTCGGTCGAGCCGAACATCACCGTCGGCGATCCGACGACCGACGTGCAGCTCGGCCCGGTGGTCTCCGAGGCACAGTTCGACAAGATCCAGGGCCTCATCGAGCGGGCGATCGCCGACGGCGCCACCCCGGTCATCGGTGGAGCCGGACGACCGGAGGGCCTCGAGACGGGCTACTACGTGAAGCCGACGGTGTTCACCAACGTCACCAACGACATGGAGATCGCCCGAACCGAGGTCTTCGGCCCGGTCCTCGTCGTGATCGCCTACGACTCGATCGACGAGGCGATCAAGATCGGCAACGACACCGAGTACGGCCTCGCCGGTTATGTCTCCGGCAAGGACATCGACGAGGTCCGCCGCATCGGTTCGCGCATCCGCGCGGGTTCGATCGGCCTCAACGGCGCCACGGTCGACCCGGTCGCACCGTTCGGTGGCTACAAGAAGAGCGGCAACGGCCGCGAATGGGGCGACTACGCCTTCGACGAGTTCCTCGAGGTCAAGTCGCTGCTCGGCTACGGCGTCTGACGCCACCCTCTCTCGAGAAGTCGGCGGGCACATCCACTCTGGATGTGCCCGCCGGTTTCTGTCTGCGCCCCGTCTGTCAGTGCTCAGGCCGGGTCGTCGGCGCGGAAGTCGTCGCGTTCGACCACCCACGACACCGCCATCCCGGCGACGAGGCCCCAGAACGCCGACCCGATGTTCAGGACCGTCAGGTCCGACACCGAGACCAGGAAGGTCACCAGCGCGCCCATCGTGAACCGGGAGCCGAACGCTCCGCGGAACGCTCCCTGCAGCGCACCGAGAAGCGCCAGACCGCCGACCGTGGCGATGAATGCCGACGGCATCGCCTGCATGAGCGTCACGAACACCGGCGCGAACACGCCGATCGCGATCGCGAGGACCCCGAAGGTCAACGCCGCGATGTAGTGGCGGTCGCGGCGGCCACCGGCGACCAGCAACGCGTTGGTGGGACCGGTCAGGCACGACGAGATGGCGCCGACCGATGCCGCGAGTGCCGACCACAACCCGCTCGCCACGGTGATCACGTTGACCGGCGGATGGTGTCCGGCACCACGCAGCACCGCGACGCCCTGTCCGTTCTGCACGACGATCACGGTGATGGCCAGCGGCACCACCAGTTCCATCGCCGCCCGGACGGTGAACTCCGGGACGGTGAAGACCGGCACCGCCACGATCGACGACGCCGGGGCATCGATGTGGAATGACCCGGTCGCGACGACCGCTATCGCGCCCACCACGAACGCGCCGATGATCGGCGGCACCCGCCGGCTCACCGTCCGATGACACTGGAGCGCGAAGAAGGCGACGACGATCGGAACCGCAACCCACGGGTCGGCTCCCACCGCGCCCACGATGTCGAGGCCGAACTGCAGGAACACACCGGCGACCATGCCCATCACGATGGGCATCGGTATCGCCGACATCGCCTGTCGCACACGGCCGGTCAGACCCACCAGGACGATCAGCAGGCCGGTCAGGAGAAACGCACCGACGACCTCGGCCCACCTCAGGTGCGCCAACGCCGAACCGACGAGCACCGTGCCGGGGATCGTCCAGGCGAAGCCCAGCGGCACCTGGTACACCCAGCTGGCGACCACCGTGAGGATCCCGTTGAGCACGAAGACCCCGAAGATCCACGACGTCAGCTGCGCGGTGGTGAGGTCGCCCGCCGCACCTGCCGCGAGGATCACCGCCACCGGTCCCGACGCGGCGAAGATCAGTCCGATCAGTCCGTTCGCCAGGTAGGTCCCACCCGCGTCGCGCAGCATCGACGATGGGCTCGGCCGGGTGGCGGTCGGCCGTTCGAAGCCGGTTGCGTACATGCGTCTCCTCGTGTCAGGTCTCTCGGCTGAGGCTAGTGACGCATTCGGCGAGGACAAGGACACATATTCCCGGGATTGATCGCCGGTGTTTATCGCACGACGCCCACGCGTTGCAGGGACCGTGACTACGATCGGCCTTCATGCTGATACCCACCGGCCCCGACTCGTCGACCGTCCTCGATGTCGAGGTGACCGGCACCGGCGAGCCGCTTCTCCTCATCGCCGGCATGTCCGCACATCGGGAGATGTGGACCGCCGAACTCCTCGACCGACTCACCCCGCACTTCGAGGTCGCCGTCTACGACCACCGCGGCATCGGCGGGAGCAGCCGCGCCGAGGGTTCGTTCACGATCGCCGATCTCGCCGACGACGCGCGTGGCGTCCTCGACGGCCTCGGATGGGACGCCACGCACGTCCTGGGCACGTCGATGGGCGGCATGATCGCCCAGGAGTTGACTCTCGACCACGCCGACCGCGTGCGTAGTGTCGTCCTCGGGTGCACCACCGCGGGAGGTCCGGGCGCAATCGGTACCTCCGGCGCGCTACGACTGGTCGAGGCCATCGCCTCCCGCGACGCAGCGCGCGTCGCCCGCACCGCGTTCGAGGTCAACCTGTCCCCGGAGTTCTGTTCCGGTGATGGCGCATTCGAGAAGTTCACCAAGTTCTCCACCCTGCGCAAGGTGCCGTCGGCGGTGGTCGCGGCCCAGGCGGCCGCTTGTGCCGGCCACGACACCCGCGACCGGCTGGCCGACATCAGCGTCCCCACCACCGTCATCCACGGCGACGTCGACCAGGTCATCGGCGTCGCCGAGGGCGAACGTCTGGCCGCCGCCATCCCCGGCGCGTCCCTCGAGAAGTGGGCCGGCGTCGGTCACATGTTCTGGTGGGAGCGCCCCGAACAGACCGCCGAGATCGCCATCCGAACAGCGAAGGCGGCAGGCTGAACAGAGCGGCGTAACGCCGGTCGGGTCGTCGAACGACATTCTTGACATCGGCACCGACGCGATCCTCGGGTGGCCGCGTACGTCAGGAGCTCTATGTCGCACTCATCGCAGGCCCACCCTTCCGAGGCCCCCGGTTCAGAGGCCAACAGCCCGAAGCGCCGTCGTCTCTCGCCTCGCAGGCGGGTACTGACCGGCATCTCGGTCGTCGCCATCCTCACGCTCGGTCTGTTCGGGGCGAGCACGTTGCTGAACTCGTCGAACACGGCCAGCGCCCTGCGCGGTCACCCGGAGGTGCTGCGTCCGGGCTGCACCTGGGACAAGTCCGGTTACTTCGTGCAGAACTGCAAGGTGTGGTCGGAGTCCCAGAAGCGCGAGGTGATCGTCCAGATCCGCGCATCGAGCGGCAGTGACAGCGGTGTCTATCTGCTCGACGGCATGCGGGCCAGCGAGACCCGCTCGGCGTGGACCACCGATGTCCAGGCCGCCCGTGTCTACGACGCCAAGGCCGACACGACGCTGGTCATGCCGGTCGGCGGCGCGTCGTCGTTCTACACCGACTGGGACGGCGGTGCGGGCAGCGACAACACCATCATCAAGCAGGAGACCTTCCTGACCTCCGAGCTCCCCGCCTACCTGGAGAAGGAATTCGGCGTCGCCCGCAACAACAACGCGATCGTCGGTCTGTCGATGTCGGGCGGTCCCGCGGTGACCCTCGCCGAACGGCATCCCGAGCAGTTCAAGGTCGTCCAGGCGATGTCGGGTTACTACCAGACCGACAACCCCATCGGCGCCCTCGGCGTCTTCGCGACGCAGAGCCTGGTGTCGAACTACGTCAGCGGCATCGTCAACATGTGGGGAAAGCCGGGCGGAACCCGCTGGACCGACAACGACCCGTCGAAGAACGTCAGCAAGCTCGCGGAGAACGGCCAGGTACTGGTCATCTCGTCGGGCAACGGTTTCCTGACCCCGTCCGAACTGGCGAAGCTCGCCCCGCAGGACCAGATCTCGGCGATCGCGCTGGAGATCCTGTCCGCGGTGTCGACCGTGCTGATGCAGCTGCAGGCCAAGCAGTCCGGTGCGTCGGTGATCTCGCTGCCCAACTACGGCGGCCACACCTGGGAGAACTGGGGCCGCGCTCTCGGCGACGGCAAGGGTCACGTCCTCGAGGCGCTGCGCAACAACCCGCCGGTCACCGCGAAGACGACGGTCGTGTCGGCCGCGGGCAGCCCCGATCCCGAGGCACCCGCGAAGGTCACCATGGCCGTGAAGCAGGCCGCCGCGGCCTCCCCCGCCCTCGACGCCTCGGTCCTGGCCGCCATGGAATCGACCGACGCCGCGTCCGCGTCGTCGGAGACCCCGTCGTCGTCGGAATCGGCTGCCCCGTCCGAGGCATCGGAGTCTGCTGCGCCGTCGAGCGAGGACGTGTCAGCCTCCGTGCCCGCCGCACCCGAGTCGGCAGCGGCCGAATCCGCCTCCGCTGCAGAGGAATCGGCCGCGACCACGACGGACCCCTCCGCACCGCAGCTCGCTCCGTCGGCGCCGCCGGTCTCGGAGCAGCCCGCATCGTCGACGACGACCACCACCACCACCACGCAGGTTCGGTAAGCCTGCTCCGGCAAGAGGATCAGCAATAGGTATCGCTGAGCGATACCTGTTGCTGACTCATCTGTCAGTCCGCGTCGATACCGACCGCAGCGGTTAGGTTTACGAGGTGAACTCCTCCGATCTCGCCGACCTCGTCGGCACCGACACCATCGCCGTGGTGATCGCGTCCGGGCTGATCCTGGTCTGCGGTCTGGCGCTGGGCGTGTGGAAGTACCACGGAATCCGCACGTCGCCCGAGCACGCCGCGCACATCTACGTCGACATCGCTCATCGTGCGGCGCTGATGTATTCGTTCGCGACCCTCGTCCTCGCCGCACTCGTTGAGCTGAGCGCGTTCGGAGCGGTGGTCAACCTCGTGGCCGCCGCGGTGCCGATCGTGTTTTTCGTTGCCGCGATCGCCGCTTACTGCATCCACGGCGCTCTGCGCGACACCACAAATCAGTTCGAGAAGCCGATGCCGGGGACGTATCTGTTCATGCTCGCGCTGATCGTGGGTGAGATCGGCGGCGTGCTGGTGCTTCTCGCCGGCGTCGTCGTCCGCCTGACCTGACCTGACCGGCGGAAGCTCTACGACGCAGCGGGCGAGTGCCGCTCCAACCAGCTCACGACCTCGTCGAGGACCACGTCCTGCTCGGGTTCGTTGAAGATCTCGTGGAACAGATCGTCGTAGATGACCAGCGTCTTGTCCTCCGAACCCGCGAGCCGTTCGACCAGTTCGCTGCCCTTGGGATCGGTGAGGGCGTCGGCGCCGCCGTGCATCACGAGCACCGGCAGCTGCAGTGACGGCAGTCGCGAGGGGAACGACTGCATCGTGGCGATCATCGCCCCGCCCAGCCCGGCCGGGATCTTTCCGCGCGAGACGAGCGGATCGGCGTCGTAGGCCGAGACGACGGCCGGATCGCGGGAGATGCTCGACGAACTCAGCGCGGTGGTCGGCAGTCCCGGTGCGATCCGCCCGAGGACCGGCGCGACCTTGACCGCGAGCGGAGACAGGTCGTTCCCCGGCAGCACCGCGGCACCCGACAGGATGAGACCGTCGAGCTTCTCCTGATGGTCGAGTGCGTAGTCGAGCGCGATACAGCCGCCCATGCTGTGGCCGATGAGGAACGTCGGGAGAGCGTCGTCGGAGACGTGGGCGATGACGGTGTCGAGGTCGCCGGTGAACTCGCCGAAGCGGCGCAGGCGCATCCGCTTGCCGCCGGACCGTCCGTGACCGATGTGGTCGGGGATCGCCACCAGATAACCCGCGTCCACGAGGCGCTGGGCGACGTGACCGTACCGTCGACCGTGTTCGGCGAGTCCGTGGGCGATCACCACGACGCCGCGCGGATCGCCCTCGGGCCGGTGCACGTCGTAGACGATGGTCTGGCCGTGCGGTCCGCGGAAACTGTGCTCTTCCGGTGTCATTCCCTGCTCTCTCGTTGCCTGCTCGTATGCCCTGCTCGTCCGAACCCGGATCAGTGGAGGCCGAACCGTGCCGCGACCGACCTGCCCGCGGACTCGAGCGCTCCGAGCGGACGAAGCGCCGCCTCCCCGATGCCGACCAGCACCTCGACCCGGGCGACGACCCGCTCGAGCCGCGCCACGACATCGGACATCCGACCGACGGTGGCATCCACGTTGTCGAGTGTTCCCGACATCCGCACGAGCGTCGCATCCAGCTTCTCGATCGTCGCATCGAGATTGCCCATGGTCGGGCCGAGGCCCTCCAGGGTCTCACCCATGTCGGCGATGATCCCCTCGAGCTGCTCGACCGTCACGTCGGCGTTGAATGCCGCCTGCGCCAGCTTCTTGATGCGTTGGCGCTCGGGCGGCTTCGATGACGAGGTGTCGACCATGGGCTGGATTATCGCCCACCGGTCGCCCGCCGGGAGAGCGAACGCGTGAGGAATAGTCCGGTGCCCCCGACGGTTGAGCCACACGAGTTGCTCAAATTTGAGCGACTACCGAACGAAGGAGCACCCCATGCCTGCCGTCTCCGCCGACACCTTGACCCTGACGCGCCTGTCCTCCCCCGGGGTCGACGCCCTCGAACGTCCCGTCCGCTCGGTCACGCGCGGACCGCGGGGGTACGAGGGAGAAGGGTTCCCGGTGGTGCGTGCCTTCGCCGGTGTCTCCGCCGCTGACCTCGATCCCTTCATCCACATGGACCAGATGGGCGAGGTCGACTACGAACCCGGCGAACCGCGGGGCACCTCATGGCATCCGCACCGCGGTTTCGAGACCGTGACCTACATGATCGACGGGCGGTTCGCCCACCAGGATTCCGCCGGGGGCGGCGGCCTCATCGAAGACGGGGCGACGCAATGGATGACGGCCGGGTCCGGCATCCTGCACATCGAGACGCCACCGGCCGAACTGGTCGAGTCGGGCGGGCTGTTCCACGGCATCCAGCTGTGGGTGAACCTGCCCGCCAAGGACAAGTTCCTCCCGCCCAATTACCAGAATCTCGAGGGCGGTCAGGTGGGTCTGGTGACCTCCCCGGACGCCGGGTCGCTGATCCGGATCATCGCCGGCGAGATCGAAGGCCACCGCGGGCCGGGTTCCACGCACACGCCGATCACCCTGGCCCACGCCACCGTGCAACCGGGTGCGGCGGTGTCGATCCCGTGGCATCCCGAGTTCAACGCGCTGGTCTACGTGTTGTCCGGGCGCGGACGGGTCGGCGCCGAGGGCCGCCCGATCGAACAGGGATCACTCGCAGTCCTCGGCAAGGGCGACCGGATCACCGTGGCCGCCGACGGTTCGCAGGACAGCAACCGTCCCGCGTTGGAGGTCCTGCTGCTCGGAGGTCAGCCGATCCGCGAACGAGTGTTCCAGTACGGTCCGTTCGTCATGAACACCAAGCAGCAACTCATCGAGGCCGTCGAGGACTACCAGGCCGGCCGACTCGGCGTCGTCCCGCCGAACGCCTTGATGCCGCACACCATTCGCTGATCGATGTCCCCAGACTCAGCCGGCGACTCCGACGATCTGCAGGCCGCGTGGCGCGTCTTCATCGAGACCGCCGCGCGGCTGCAGACCATGCTCGACGACGACCTGCGTGCCACCGCCGGAATGAGTCTCGCCGGCTACAGCGTGTTGCTCATCCTGCACGAGAGCGAGGGCGGCCGACTGCGGATGCGAGACCTGTCGCATCGCATGGTGTTCTCCACGTCGCGTCTGTCCTACCAGGTCGACGCGATGGTCAAACGCGGTTGGCTGCAACGCGAACGCGCCGTCGAGGACCGGCGCGGTAGTTATGCGGTGCTCACCGAGGCGGGGCGTACCGCCTTCCGCGAGGCCGCTCACGACCACGGTCGATGCGTCGACGAGTTGTTCTTCTCCGCATTGCGACCCTCCGATGGACGCGAACTGCGTGCGGTGATGGACAAACTCGCCACCCATCTCGACGCCACCCACCCGAGAGATCAGGAGACCTGATGTCGCTCACCATCATCCGGGCTGACGAGCGTCACCACTGGCGCAACGAGTGGCTCGAGTCCTGGCAGTCCTTCCCGGCGACGGGCAACTTCGACCTTGCGGCCAACGCCCACGGAGTCCTGCTCGTGCACAACGACGATCGGGTCGACGCGGGCGAGGGGCTCGACCGCCATCAGCACCGCGATGCCGAGATCGTCACATGGGTTCTCGAAGGCGCACTGCGCCACCGCGATTCAACGGGCACGGAATCCTGAAACCCGGAGTGGTGCAACGCATGACGGCCGGTCGAGGGATCGCCCACAGCGAGGGCAACGCCACCGGCCGCCTCGACGGCACCGACCTTCGCGTCGTCCAGATGTGGGTCGCACCCGACGAGGCCGACCTCGAACCCGGATACGCCGAGGCCGACGTCTCCGGTGCCCTGGCGACCGGCGAACTCGTGGTCGTCGTCTCCGGACTGTCCCGCCACGCGACGACGACGCCGGTGACGATCAACAACTCCGCCGCCGCCCTGCATGTCGCGCGGATGCCGGCCGGAAAGACGGTGACGCTGCCCGACGCACCCTACGGTCACCTGTACGTCGCACGAGGGAGCGTCGAACTCGACGGCACGGCCCTCGGCGAGGGTGATGCCGTACGCACCAGAAACGCCGGCGAGATCTCCGTGCACAGTCCCGGCGGAGCCGAGATCCTGTTCTGGGAGATGCACGCCGGCGTCGCCTGAGCCTTCCTGCCGGGTCAACCGCCGAGCTGCGGTGCCACCTTCGACGCAACCAGGTCGAGGTGGTCGAGGTCGTCGAGATCCAGTGTCTGGAGATACATCCGGGTGATACCGAGTTCGCGGTAGCTCTCGATCTTGGCCGCGACCTCGTCCGGCGTGCCCGCGGCGCCGTTCTCACGCAGTTCGTCCGGTTCCCGGCCGATCGCCTCGGCGCGACGCCGGAACTCGGCTTCGGTACTGCCGCAACACAAGACGAGAGCTCCCGAGTACGTCATCGTCTCGGGACGACGTCCTGCTGCGGCACAGGCCGCGCGCACGTTGCCGATCAACTCGCGAGCGACGTCGACGGGCTGGAACACCACGTTGAACTCATCGGCGAACCGCGCCGCCAACGCCGGCGTGCGCTTCTTTCCGCTGCCACCGACGATGATCGGCGGACGCGGGTTCTGCACCGGCTTCGGGAGTGCCGGGGAGTTGCTGATCTGGAAATGCTCACCGCGGTAATCGAACTGACTGCCCTCAGGCGTGCCCCACAGGCCGGTGATGATCTCGAAGCTTTCCTCGAGACGATCGAACCGTTCCTTGATCGACGGGAACGGGATCCCGTAGGCCTTGTGCTCGGGCTCGTACCAGCCGGCCCCGAGCCCCAGTTCGATTCGGCCGCCACTCATCTGGTCGACGTTGGCGACCGCAATCGCGAACGGGCCCGGGAGACGGAAGGTGGCCGACGAGACCAGCGTGCCCAGGCGGATGCGCGAGGTCTCACGCGCGAGACCCGCCAGCGTGATCCACGCGTCGGACGGGCCCGGCAACCCGTCGCCACCCATGCCGCTGTAGTGGTCGGAACGGAAGAAGGCGTCGTAGCCGAGATCCTCGGTCGCCTTCGCCACGGCGAGCAGCTGATCGTAGGTCGCACCTTGCTGGGGTTCGGTGAAAATTCGCAATTGCACAGTTTCAACTTACGCGCAATGGGCATCCACCTCGTGCGGGACGATTTCCCCGGCCGCCCATCCGGCCCCGCGGCGAATCCGAATCGCATATGCACGACACCCCAACCCGGTACTCGCCGAGTACTCGACAAAGGAGTCCGAAAATGAAGACAGTTGCGCGTACAGCCCTCGGTTTTGTCGTCGCGGCGGCAGGTGCCACCGCGGTATCGCTCGCCGCCGCCCCGTCGGCCGGTGCAGCACCGTCGGTGTGTCCGGCCCTGCCCGGTCAAAGCTCCTCCACGACCTCCTGCAGCGCCGAGTCGGGCCCCAACGGTCTCGCGCTCGCCATCACCGACAACGGCGGCAAGGCCACCTCGACTGCGGACAACTTCGCCGGACCCGCGGCCATCGCACTCGGCCCCGGTGCGACCGTGACCATGACCGGTGTGCGCGGCGGCCTGGCCATCGGCATCGCCGGACCGGGCGCCGAGGTCGTCGTCGACGGCAAGAACGCCCCGACCTGCAAGGGCGGCCCCGCGTTTGCCGGCGATTTCCAGACCTTCAAGGGCTGCAGGTCCTGATCCTTCGCACCCACGGGTGCGAATGAGGCGACCGGCCTGGAGCCCTAGGGTCGGCCCGCTTCCACGATCTTCGCTGCCAGCAGCTTCGGATTGGTGAACATCACCTCATGCGAACCCGGCAGCTGCACGAGCCGGTACATACCCAGCCGCGACGACATCCGCGGGTGCCAGCCCCACTCACCCGGCGGCAGCGCGATGTCCTCCGTCGCGTTGATGTAACTCTTCGGGATCTCACTCTGGTAGAACCGCGTGAGGTCGAGTTTGTCGGCCATCGGCTGCAGCGGTTCCGGCGACAACAGCTCGTAGGTCCGCGTCGCGGTCTCCAGATCAGCGTCCTGGATGAAGGCCTCCCGCCACACCGGGAACGGCAACATGACGGTGTTGTCATCGGTGGCGGCTGCCAGGCTCGTGAACAGTTCCCGGTAGTGAGGCGGAGCCTCGTCCATCAGGCTGTTGCCCGGCTGCGGCACAAAGGCATTCCAGAAGATCAACCGCTGAATCCGCTCGGGGATCTCCTCGGCGAGACGGGCGATCACGGTACCGCCGTAACTGTGACCGAGGAGCACGAAGTCCGCCAGATCGTTGCTCTCCACATAATCGACGATCGATTTCACACAGTCATCGTGGGTCACGTTCTTGTCGGCCCCCCTCCCGTGACCCGCAACGGTGGGACCGTATGCGGTGTGGCCGAGAGCCTCGAGTTCGGTGATCACCGGCTCCCACAGCGGACCGTCGTGCCAGGAACCGTGAATCAGGACAAACGTAGTCATACGGACAACGTATACGGCTCCTCACGGGATTTTCGAGCCATCCAAACCGAGGTCACGGTATCCGACGTCGCCATCCACACTCTCCGTTACGGCACGGACGTACGCATCGACCCGGACCCGCTGGGGGCCTGGGTGCTCGTGTCCACACCGATGCGGGGCCGGCTCACGATCCGATCGGGCGCCGAATCGCGCACCCTCGGGCCGGGCGAATCCGTCGCCATCGACTCCTATCGCGCGTTCGAACTCACCTGGCGGCAGAACTGCCAACTCCGAACTCTCCGACTACCTCTCACCTCCGTCGTCGAGGCCGCCCAACTCGCGGGCGCCGACACCACTCGCCCGGTGCGATTCGGACTCGGCGACCCCGCGACAACGGCCTCGGCGCGCAGCTGGCAGTCCGTCGTCGCAGTCGCTGAACGGGATGCCCGGATGGCCGGCGAACTGAGCCGTTCACCACTACTGAGCGAACAGATGTCGCGAATGACCGCGACCACCCTCGTGGCAACCCATCCGCTACTGGCCATCCCCGGCGACGACCGGCCGGCTGTGCCGCGCCAGATCCGCAAGGCCGTCGAACTGATCGAACGCTCGCCCGACGAGGACCTCACCGTCACACGGCTCGCCGTCGCCGCAGGGGTCGGCGTCCGCGCACTGCAGCAGGGATTCCGGCAGCATCTGCAGATGAGCCCGACGGAGTATCTACGGCAGACGCGTCTCGAACGCGCCCACCACCAGCTTCTCCGGGAGAACCCGTCCACCGTCACCGTCGCGGAGATCGCCCACTCGTGGGGTTTCGGCAACCTCGGCCGCTTCTCCCAGATGTACCGCGGACGCTACGGAAGACTGCCGTCACAGACCCTTCGCGACTGACGCCGAAGTCGTTCAGGAGAACAGGCCTCGCAGATAGGCGGCCTGCCCGATGTGCTGCGCGTCGTCGTCGACGACACTGACCAGCCGGACTCCGAGCGTCACCGGCGGGTCCCAGTTGGTGTCGACGACCCGGTCCAGATCTGAATCTGCCAGTGACGCAATGTAGTCGACACTGACCGCGTGGGTGGCGTCGTAGTAGTCCCGGAGCAGACCGGGATCGTGGACCACCACTCGGGCCACCTCGTCGGCCGAATGCCCGTATCCGATGTCGGCCGGCGGGATCGGCAGACCGAACCGGTCGGCCCATCCGCCGGTCACCCACACCTCGTCGGTGCCGGCGACATCGGCGATGTGAGAGTCCTGAACACGCGAGAGATGCCACACCAGCCAGGCGATGGTATTGGAGCCCGGGGCCGGCGCCCGGTTCAGGACCTCCGAATCCACGTCGTCGAGCACCGCGTGAACATTCTCGGAGATGCGTCCGAGACCATCGATTAGCACATCTGTGGCGCGCATGCGGCAATTTTAGTTCGCCGTGCGCGCAAAGATGGCGGGTCTGCAGATCCGTCAGCATCATTCTTCCGGTGTCTGAACAGAACCAGCCTGCCGTGACCCCCGACAGCGGCGCGCGCTCCACCCGAAAGATCCGCTTCAACGCCTTCGACATGAATTGCGTTGCGCACCAGTCCCCAGGCCTGTGGCGCCATCCGAGCGACCGCTCGTGGAACTACAACACCATCGACTACTGGGTCGATCTCGCCCGCCTGTTGGAGACCGGCGGCTTCGACGGCCTGTTCATCGCCGACGTCCTCGGGACTTACGACGTCCTGTCCGGCACCGATGAAGCCGCGATCCGCCAGGGCGCCCAGATCCCCGTCAACGACCCGCTTCTGCTGGTCTCGGCGATGGCGCACGCGACCAAGAACCTCGGATTCGGCGTCACCACCGCGACCGGTTTCGAGCATCCCTATCCGTTCGCGCGCCGCATGTCGACGCTCGACCACCTCACCCGGGGCCGTGTCGGCTGGAACGTCGTGACCGGCTACCTGCCGTCGGGTGCGCGCAACATGGGCGACGACGACCAGCTCGCGCACGACGACCGCTACGACCACGCCGACGAGTACCTGACCGTGCTCTACAAGCTCTGGGAGGGTTCTTGGGAGCGGGACGCGGTCCGGCGCGACCGCGAGGCGGGCATCTTCGCCGACCCGGCCAAGGTCCACCACATCGGACACGAGGGCAAGCACTTCAAGGTCCCGGGCATTCATCTGTCCGAGCCGTCGCCGCAGGGCTCGCCGGTCATCTACCAGGCCGGTGCCTCTCCTCGCGGGCGCCGCTTCGCGGCAGAGAACGCCGAGGCCATCTTCGTCGCCGCGCCGACCAAGGCCATCCTGCGCGACGTCGTGAGCAAGATCCGCGAGGAACTCGTCCTCGCCGGGCGCGACGCCTACGACGCCAAGATCTACACGCTGCTCACCATCATCACCGACTCGACGCCCGAGGCGGCGCGCGCGAAAGCCGCCGAGTACCAGTCCTATGCGAGCGAAGAGGGCGCACTGGTGTTCATGTCCGGATGGATGGGCATCGACCTCGCGAGCTACAACATCGACGAGCCGATCGGCAACGTGGAGAGCAACGCCATCCAGTCGGCGGTCGCCGCGTTCCAGCAGGCCTCGGAGAGCGGCGAGGAATGGCGTGTCCGCGACATCGCGGCCTGGGGCGGCATCGGCGGCATGGGCCCCGTCCTGATCGGCTCTGGCGACGAGGTCGCCGAACAGTTGCAGGACTGGGTCGCCGAGACCGACGTGGACGGCTTCAACGTCGCCTACGCCGTCACCCCGGGTTCCTTCGAGGACATCGTCACCCACGTGATCCCCGCGCTCGAGCGCCGCGGCGTCTACGACCGTGAATACGTCCCGGGCACGTTGCGGCACAAGCTCTTCGGTCGTGGCGACCACCTGCCCGAGAACCACCGCGGTTCGACCTACCGGGTCGGCGGCGTGAACTCCACGATCGACGACTCGATCCGTGAGCGCAACCGCCTCGCCGCCGCCGGAACGAAGTGATCGGGACCGCACGATGATCGAAGTCGTTGGACTCACCAAGGTTTTCGGGGTCGGATCGCCGAACCCGACCACTGTTCTCGACGAAGTGGAGTTCACCGTCGACTCCGGCGAGATCTTCGCCGTCGTCGGACCGTCCGGCGCAGGCAAGAGCACGCTCGCGCGCTGCCTCAACCTCCTGGAACGCCCCACTTCGGGCAAGGTCGTCGTCAACGGTGAGGACCTCACCGCCCTCGGCACCTCCGGACTGCGCGACGCCCGCCGCCGGATCGGCACGGTCTTCCAGTCGGCGAGCCTCCTCTCGCGGCGGACCGCCGCCCAGAACGTTGCCCTCCCGCTGGAGTATCTGGGGGCGACGAAGGCGTCCACCCGGTCACGGGTCGCCGACCTACTCGACCTCGTGGGGCTGGCCGACAAGGCGAATCTCTACCCGCATCAGCTCTCCGGCGGCCAGCGTCAACGTGTGGGCATCGCACGTGCTCTGGCGCTGAAGCCGTCGGTGCTGCTGTCCGACGAGGCCACCTCCGGGCTCGACCCGGCCGCCACCGACACCTTCCTCCGGCTGTTGACCGAGGTCCGGGACGAGTTGGGCCTCGCGGTCGTCTTCATCACGCACGAGATGGACACCATCGTGCGTGTCGCCGACACCGTCGGTCGACTCGACCACGGCCGGATCGTCGAACACGGACGTCTCGAAGAGCTCGTGCTGGACCCGGATTCCGTTCTCGGACGGGCTCTCCGGCCCCGTGGCCCCAGCGCGTCCGCGACCGGCGACCAGACCGCGGTCAACGTCGTCTACAACTCGACGACCGTGCCGGCCGACTGGCTCACCCGCCTCGGCGGGAGCCTGGGCATCCCGATCTCGGTCCTCGGAGCCAACGTCCAGACCATCGACGGCACCGCCTTCGGCGATCTCACCGTCTCCGTCCCTGCCGGCCATGCGTCTGCATTCGTCGGTGCGGCAAGCGAACTCGGACTCGCCGCGCGCGTCGGAGAAGCACCTGAACCGGACACCGATCCCGTCGGCGGTCTCGAGCACCGGGCCGACGGCGACGCGCTCGAGAAGAAAAAGGCGGAGGTGGCAGCATGAGCACGATCAACCTGGCGGCCATCACCGTGCCGCTCGACGAGATCCCCGATCTGCTGTGGCCGGCGTTCATCGACACCGTCCTCATGGTCAGCATCGTGATGGTCGTCGTCCTCGTCGTCGGCGTCCCGCTCGGCGCGCTGGTCCACAACCTCGCGCCCGGTGGGCTTTTCGAAAACCGGGCGCTACACACGCCGCTGTCGTGGGTCATCAGCATCGGCCGCTCGCTGCCGTTCCTGGTGCTGATGACGGCGATCATCCCGTTCACCCGCCTCGTCACGGGCACCAACATCGGCATCGCCGCGGCGGTCGTCCCGATGTCGATCGCCGGTATCGCCTTCTTCACCCGCATCGTGGAGAACTCGCTGCGGTCGGTGCCGGCGTCGACCATCGACGTCGCCCGGGCCTCAGGTGGCTCGAACGCCCAGATCATCTGGAAGGCACAGGTTCCCGAGGCGCTGCCGAGCATCGTGGGCGGCCTGACCATCAACACCATCGCGATGATCGAGTACTCGACCATCGCCGGCACGATCGGCGCCGGCGGCCTCGGCTACGTGGCGGTCACCTACGGCTACCAGCGATTCGACCAGGGCGTCATGGTCGCGACGATCATCGTCCTCGTGATCACCGTCGCGCTCATCCAGCTGGCCGGCGACGCGCTCGCACGCAGCCTCAACCCGGTGACCTCCAAGCGCGTCAACCACTGACCCCGGGGCTCCCCCGCACGTACACCTCGCATCACCTTCACCACACACTTGAAAGGTCCAACCATGTCTCAAGACACCGGTTCCGCCACCGGCGTGTCGGGCACATCGTCCGAAACACCGCCGCCCGCAGGCAACTCCGACATCGAGATCTCCAAGCGGCGGCGCTGGCCGCTGATCGCCGGCGCCCTGGTCGTCGTCGCCGTACTCGCCGGTGTGCTCGGCTGGCGTTTCCTCGGCTCGGATGAGGCCTCCCCCAACGAGACCCCGGGCGCGACGCTGACCGTGGTCACCGCCGAGGGCAACGCCGCCGAGCAGGCCCTCGTCGAGTTCATCGCCGAGGAGGTCGCACCGAAGTACGACATCAAGGTCGCGTTCAAGGGCCTCGCCGACTCGACGACCCTGAACCGCGCGGTCAGTGACGGCGAGGTCGCCGGCACCATCTATCAGCACAAGCTGTGGCTGTCGCAGGTTCTCGAGGCCAACCCTGACTTCAAGGAAGTCGCCGCCACCCCCGTCTTCCGTTGGGGCTTCGGCATCTGGTCGGACAAGTACAAGACCCCCCAGGATCTCCCGCAGAACGCAAAGGTCTCGCTCTACTCCGATCCCGCGAACGAGGCCCAGGGTCTCTGGCTGCTGGAGCGCGCCGGCCTGATCACCCTCAAGCCCGGCATCGACAAGTGGAAGGCGACCCAGAAGGACATCGCCACCAACCCGCGCAACCTGCAGTTCGTGCTGCTCGACTTCGCCGCACAGTCACGGTCGCTGGCCGACCTCGATGCCACCGTCGGCTACACCGAGTACTACCTGGCCGCGAACATCCCGATCGAGAAGCAGATCTACGCTCCCCCGGCCCCCGACGAGTTCGCCGGACAGCTGACCATCGGCACCGAGTGGGAGAACACCGACAACATCAAGAACCTCGTCGCCGCGTTCAAAGATCCCGCTGTGCAGGAGTTCCTGGCCACCGATCCGCAGGTGAAGAACATCCTCCTGCCGCTGTAGGTCACGATCTGTGACGCGTTTCCAGGCACCACCGCCGGGCGCCCGGGTCGCATTCCGCGATCCGGGCGCTTCCGCATAGGCTCACCGGCGTGGAGCGCAAACATCATGGTCACCCGCACTCGCTGACCGACATCTCCCACACGCTGTCCCCGTTCGCCCGGTGGCTGGTCATCGGGACACTGGCGGTCACCGCGGTGGCCGTGGCCATCGGCATGGTCGTCCTGTGGCCGTCGGATTCCGAGCATCCGGTGCCCACCCAGTTCCGGTCGGCCGACGGCGGGTCGATCCAGACGGTCAACGGCGAGGTCGTCGACCAGTTCCGCGCCAACTGCCTGAACCCGGCGGCGGGCTCGGTCCTCGAGACCGCCGACATCCCCGTCAACCCGGTCGCCGGCGGTCCCTGCATCCTCAACGCGGTGCGCTTCGACTCCGGCGAGGTCGAGGGTCGGTACACGGTGTTGGAGATCCCAACCAAGGGCGCGCAGTCCGGTGCCGAACCGGGCCCCGAGGGCGCGCCCGTACCGGGATCGCTCGCCGAACCCCAGGCCGGTCAGCCCACGCTGCACGTCGGCGACGCGATCCGACTGTCCACGGTCCCCGGCCCGGAGGGCAACCGGTACACGTTCTTCGACTTCCAGCGGGGTACCGCCACGATCATCTGGGCGATCCTGTTCATCGCAGCGATCGTGCTCGTCGCGGCATGGCGCGGCTTCCGGTCGATCATCGGCCTCGCGTTCGCCTTCTTCGTCCTCGGTGGGTTCACCCTGCCGGCCATCCTCGACGGTTCGTCCCCGGTCGCCGTCGCGGTGGTGTCGTCGGCGGTGATCCTGTTCGTCGTGCTCTACCTCGCGCACGGCGTCAGTCTCCGCACGAGTTCAGCCCTGCTGGGCACGCTGACCTCGCTGGTGATGGCCGGCCTGCTGAGCTGGCTCGCGATCGAGACGATGAACCTGACCGGCCTGTCCGGCGACCAGACCACCAACCTGCAGGTCTATCAGGGCAACATCTCGGTCAGCGGCCTCCTGCTGGCCGGGTTCATCATCGGAACGCTCGGCGTGCTCAACGACGTGACCATCACGCAGGCGTCAGCGGCCTTCGAGTTGGCCGCCGCCGGTGAACCCACCCGTCTCGCGACGTTCAAGGCCGCGATGCGCGTCGGCCGCGACCACATCGCGAGCACCGTCTACACACTGGTCTTCGCCTACGCCGGCAGCGCCCTGCCGCTCATGTTGCTCTTCTCGGTGGCCCAGCAACCGCTCGGCGGTCTGCTCACCACCGACGTGGTGGCCGTCGAACTGGCCCGATCTTTCGTCGGCGGCATCGCGATCGCCCTGTCGGTTCCGCTGACCACGGCGATCGCCGCAGCCCTGTGCCGGCCCGCGGGTGCACCGTCAGCCGCGCCCGCACCCGCGGTGAGCTGAGCCCGGGTTCCCATTCCCCGGGTCGGGTCAGCACCGCCCCTTGGGCAGCTCGGCCAGGTTCTTGCCGAGCCAGTTGCCCAATCGAGTGAGCATCTTGGTGCCGTCGGTGAACGATCCGCTCCGCGGGATCGCCGCCATCGACACCGCGACCTGGCCGTCGACCGTACTGATGATGCCGAGCTGACGCACCAGGTGGCCGCCGGATTTCGACGTGGCCGGTCCCCAGCCACCCTTGACTGCGGTCACCGCTCCCTTGTTCCGGCCGACCTTGGCGATGCCCCACTGCTGATTCGGGGCGACGTCACTCATGAGGCGGATGATGTTCTCGCTATCGGGAAGACACGGCAGGTGCGCACCGAACAGCGCTTGATCACGCAGCGCCCACGAGGTGTAACCCGGGAACGACGCCGGGGTGTCTACCTCCGACGAGACGTGCGTCCGGGTGTCGTGCCCTTCGCGGAGCACCGCGGTCACGGCGTCGACGGAGGCGTGACCACCGCCGAGCGCACCCCACAGCTCACCCGCGGCGTCGTTGTCGGAGAAGGTGATCGCCTTGCTCTCCATCACCGCGACGGCCGGCCCCCGCTTGCGTTGGGCCGCCAGCGAGACCGGCACCTTCATCGTCGACCACGCCCGCCCCGCCTTGAGCGATCCCAGCGAGATGACCTGGTCGCCGCCGATCGGCGCGATCGCGACGCCGAGCTGTCCGGGCAGCGACTTCTTCATCGACTTCTGGAGTGCGGCGTAGCTCTTGGCCAGCTTCTTCTCGACGGGCTCCGGCGGGGTGAACCAGGATGCAAACGGTTCGGGCAGCGGCGGGAGCGCTGGGAGCGGCACCGCGTTCGCGCTCCCGGTTCCGACGACGACGGACATCATCAAAGCTCCGATGACCAACGCGCACCGAGTCACAACTTTCACAATATTCTCCTGAGTCACTTTAGAAACAGAAGACTACTGCGACCGTTGGACGGGTGACCAGCTCGTATACCCAATCGGGACCTTGTCGCGACCGGGAACCGTCGTCAGGCGGCGCAGCGGCCGCGCGGCAGCCGGGTCATGTTGGCGTCGAGCCAGCCGGCCACCGCATTCAGTGCCGCGATCCCCGCGGTCATCGATCCGCCGACCGCGCTCATCGCCACCGCGGTCCGCTGACCGTCGCGGTAGGTGAACAGACCGATCTGTCGCACGAGGTAACCCTCCGACATCCCCGGGCCCCAGCCGCCCTTCACGGCGGTGGCCCGAGGCGCCTGCATGACCTCGACACCCCATTGCTGGTTTCCGGCAACCTCCCCCATGAGGGCGACCACCGACCGCGCACCGTCGAGGCATGGGAGGTGTGCGGTGAAGGTCGCGGCGTCGGGCAGTGCCCAGACCGTCTGCCCGAAGATCGTGTATCCCGGCCGGCGTGGCGTCGCGGGGACGACCGTGGTGGTGTCACCAGCGTCCCGCAGAACAGCGGTGACCGCGTCGGCTGCCGCCTGGCCGCCGCCCAGCGAGGACCACAGCGCCTCGGCGGAGCCGTTGTCGGAGTTGATGATCGCTGCAGAGGCGGCGGGGATCGGCCCGTTCTGACGTTCGGCGGCGACCGCGAGCGGCACCTTGATGGTCGACCACGCAACCCGAGGGGTGATGTCCCCCAGGGTCAGCGCGGGGACCGCATCGCCACCTACCGGCGCGACCGCAATGCCGACGGTCAGCCCGGTCGACGACGCGACCTTCCGGAAGCTCGCGGCGAGCGCGCCGTACGACGCAGAACCCGACGGCGCCCCGGGAGCCCCGACGGAGGTCGACGGTGTCTGCGGCACCGACGGTGTGGAGGTCACGGTCACGGTGACAGGGCTGATCGGAGCCGGATCGGCGGGGGTCGTGCACCCGGCGGCGACGGCCACGACACAACCGAGGGCCATCGCCACGGACTTCATCCGCTGTGGAGTCGTCATCAGTAGATGTGCACCACCGCGTCGTTCCCGCCGCGGCACGTGACGATCGCACCCTCGGGGACGCAGCTCATCGCATACGACTGACCGGTGACCGGACTCGCCGCGGTCACCACCCGCGGGGACCGGTCCTGTCCCGCGCGGAAGTATGCGTCGCGGACCGCGAAGGCGAACGGGCAGCTGGTCACCGACGTCCCCACTCCGACCGTCCCGTCGCATGGCGCGGATCCCGGCGGCGGCGCCGCCGGAGCGCGGGGCCCCTGGGGTGCGTTCTCGACGGTCGGCGGGGCGACCGTCTCGGTGACGGTCGGGGTGGTCGGCTCGGCGGCCTGCTCCGAACTGCCGCCACCCGAGTCGGCGAGCAGGATGCCGACGACGACAGCGATGCCCACCAGGACGATCGCGATCAGCCCGAGGAGGATCGGTATGGCGGCCGAACGCCGGCGCCCCGGTTGCGGATAAGGCGGATAACCGGGCGGTGGCCCGTAGGCGGACGGATACTGCTGGGGTCCCGAATACTGCTGGGGCCCTGAATAATACGGCGGAGCCGCGATCTGCTGCGACTCGCCGAAGGTCTGCGGACCGGACATCTGCCGGGTTCCGGGGGCGTTCTCGGGACCGGTCGTCTGGCGCACCTGGGTCGGTTCGTGGGCCGAGTCGGCGGGAGCGATGACGGTGTGGGGCGCCTTGATGATGCTGGTCGCCGGGTCAGCGGGCGCCTTCTCGAGCGAGACACCGGTCAGTGCTGCACGGGCGGCCGCGGCCAGTTCCCGCGCCGACCGGTAGCGCTCGGACGGGTCGGCGGCGAGGCCCTTGCGGATGACCGCGTCCATCGCCGGAGGGACTTCGGCGTTGACCGAACTGGGCGCGGGCGGAGGCGACAGCACCGCCGCCTTGATCGCGGCACTCACGGTCTTCGCCGGATGGGGCACCTGGCCGGTGAGGCATTCGAACAGCACACAGGTGAGCCCGTAGATGTCGGTCCCGGGTCCCGGTGATGCCGCGTCGAACAACTCGGGCGCCATGTACGCGATCGAGCCGACAGCGGTACCGGTCTGGGTGAGATGGGTGTCGTCGGCGCCATAGGCGATTCCGAAGTCGACGAGATAGGCGAAGTCGTTGGCGTCGACGAGGATGTTCTCCGGCTTGATGTCCCGGTGTGTCAGTCCGTCGGCGTGCGCGGCGTCGAGCGCAGCCGCCACCTGCTCGACGACCGAGACCGCACGCGCCGGTTCCAGTCTCGTCTCGCGGGCGAGCAATGCCCGGAGGTCTTCGCCGTTGACCAGGCGCATGTCGATGAAGAGCACGCCGTCGATCTCGCCCCAGTCATGAATGGGGATGACGTGCGGTTCGCCGAGACGCGCGGCGGCATGCGACTCCCGGCGGAACCGCTCCTGGTACATGGCGTCGTCGGCGAGACCCGGGTTGAGCAGTTTCACCGCGACGGTGCGTTCCTTGGTGGTGTCGTAGGCGCGATAGACCTCACCCATGCCGCCCCGGCCGAGCAACGCGTCGAGACGATATGGCCCGAACTGCGTGCCGACCCGGCTTCCTGTCATGACGAGCAGCATAAGCTGCCCGACTGACACTTCTCTGTCGCCTGGTCGACCGCATCTGTCGCCCGGATGATCACGTTCGGAGGCCGTCTGAGCCGGTGACTACCCTGAGCACCATGCCCTCGCTGACCAAAGGCCAGAACGGCCCGCTGTCGACCTCCCAGATCGTCGTCACCGTCGACCTCTCGACCGCCGCGGACGTGTCGGCTCTGCTGGTGACCGACCGCGGCGTCGTCCGCAGTGACAACGACTTCGTGTTCTACAACCAGCCCACCGGCCCCGGTGTCTCGCTGCAGCAGTCACCCAACGGCCCTGCGCGCTTGCACATCTCAACCAACCAGATCCCGGCGGACATCGACTCCGTCCGGGCCGTCATCACACTCGACGACCCGAGCTCGACCTTCGGCCGGTTCGCGCCGCCGGTCGCGCGCGTCACCGATGCCGGGGGCCGCGAACTCTACGACTACACCGTCACCGGCCTCACCTCCGAGTCGGTCGTCATCGCCCTCGAGATCTACCGCCGCAATCTGGACTGGAAGGTGCGCGCCGTCGGGCAGGGTTATGCCGGCGGCTTCGCCGACCTCGTCCGCGATCACGGTGTCAGCGTCGACGACGAGCCCACTCCCGCGCCTGTCCAGGCCGCGCCGACATACGCACCGCCGGTCACTCCCCCGCCGGCCCCGCCCGCTCCGACTCCCCCGCCGGCACCCACACCGCCGCCGGCTCCGCCCCGGGCACCGGAGATCAGCCTGAGCAAGGACCGCCCGGTCAGTCTGACCAAGGGTCAGAAGGTCACGCTCCGCAAGGAGGGCGGGGTCCGCCTCACCAACATCCGGATGGGCCTCGGCTGGGACCCGGTGACCCGCCGGTTCGGACGGTCGAGCGCCATCGACCTCGACGCGTCGGTGCTGATGTTCTCCGGGGGCCGGTGCGTCGAGACGGTCTACTACGGCCACCTCACGAGCGACGACCGGTCGATCATGCACTCCGGCGACAACCTCACCGGCGAGGGTGAAGGCGACGACGAGGTCATCAACGTTGCGCTGCAATCGGTTCCGGCGCACATCGACGCCCTGATGTTCATCGTGACGTCGTATCGCGGGCAAACCTTCGAAGAGATCGACAACGCCTTCTGCCGGCTCGTCGACAACACGACCTCGGCCGAGCTGGCGCGCTACACCCTCAAGGGCGGCATGCCGTTCACTGCGGTCGCGATGGCCGTCATCAGCCGCGAGGGCGGCGAGTGGAAGCTGCGCGCGATCGGCGACGGCTTCAACGCCAAGACCCCGAAGAAGGCACTGCCCCACGTGGGCAGGTACCTGTAGGACGCACATCGCGTTGCGTTCGGCCCCGGGAGCCGGGATCGAACGCAACGCGATTGGCATACAAGAGGATTCAGATCACGCCGTGCAGCGGCGGGTCCTCTCCGCGGAGAAGCCAGCGACCGATGTGCTGGTACTTCCATCGAACCGGATCGTGCAGTGTGTGGGTCCGCGCATCGCGCCAATAGCGGTCGAGCCTGGTTCCGGCTGCGGCGCTGCGGGTTCCGCTCACCTCGAACAGTGCCGACGCCACCGGCGTCGCGACCCGGTCGGCCACGGCCTTGGCACGCGCCACCGCGATCGACGCCTCGGCGACGAGCTCCCGAGGCGAACCGGCGGAACCGGCCACGGCCTCGTCGACCCTGCGACCGGCCGCGGCGAGCATCGCCTCGGCGGTCGCGACGTCGACCTCGAGTTCGCCGAAGCGCTGGACCACCAGCGGATCGTCGACGGCACGGTCGACGCCCGCCTCGAACCACGGACGGGCCTTGGTGCGCACGAACTCGACTGCCTCGGTCAGCGCGCCGCGGGCGATGCCGACGTCGATCGCAACGTGCAGCAACTGTGCGTAAGCACCGTAGGCGGTGGGTGCCGACGTCGCCGATGCCCGGGCCACGAGGTCGTTTGCGGTCACCTCGACACCGGAGAACCGGACGGTTCCCGAGCCGGTCGTCCGCTGCCCCACGGCATCCCAGTCGTCGACGATCTCGACGCCCGCCGAGTCCGCCGGGATGAACGCCACGTACTCGCCGGGTGCGAGGTCGCCGGCAGGCGCTTCGAGCTTCGCCAGGACGGCAAGAGTGTGCGCGAACAGCGAACCCGTGCAGTAGAACTTCTCACCGTCCAGGACGAACCGGCCGGCGTCGCCGTCGACCGGGGTCAACCGGGTCGAGATGTCGGCGATGGTCTTGCCGCCGCGCTCCGACTGGGCGTTGGCCACCCGGCCGCCGGCCAAGACGTCGGTGAAGATGCGTTCGGCCAACGCTTCTCCCGCGGAGAGCCGTACCAGGTTGAGGTAGACGAAGTGGCTGTGCGGGATCTGCGCGATGCTCGGGTCGGCGGCGGCGAGGATCGAGACGACCTCGGCGAGCACGCTCGGCGCGACGTCGAGTCCACCGAACCGTGCGGGCACGGTCAGAGCGAGAAGTCCCGACTCCGAGAGGCGGTCGATCTCCGCGTGCGGCAACCGCCGATCGCGGTCGCGCTCGGCGGCACCGGTCGCGAACGCCGCGGCCAGCTCCCGTGCCACGGACAGGGCTTCGGCGGTCGACCCGATCCGGCTCGCCGAATCGGGTCGGACCTGACTGACAGCGGTCACAGCACTGCTGCGGGTGTCTGCGATGCCTCGAGTTCGCGCACGAGCGGGAGCACCTTCTCGCCGAAGTACTCGATCTCCTCCTGGAAGTGCAGGAAGCCACCGAGGATGAGGTCGACGCCGAGGCGCTTGTAGGCCACGATGCGCTCGGCGATCTGCTCCGGCGTGCCGATCAGCTGCGTCTTGAAGCCGTCGTTGTACTGGACGAGATCCTCGAACTTCGAGTCCGCCCACATGCCCTTCTTGTCACCGGTCGAATTGCCGGCCTGCTGCACGGCATCTCGGAATCCTTCCACCGCAGGACGATTCGCCTTCTCGACGATCTCGCGCAGGGTGTCGCGGGCTTCCTTCTCGGTGTCACGGGCGATGATGAAGCCGTTCAGGCCGAACTTCACCGAACGGTTGTGCGCCTGGGCGACAGCACGCAGATCGTCGATCTGCTCGGTCACGCCGTCGAAGTCCTTGCCGTTGGAGAAGTACCAGTCGGCGAAGCGGCCGCCGTTGTTGCGCGCCGCGGTCGAGTTGCCGCCCTGGAAGAGCTCCGGGTTCGGACGCTCGGGGGTGTTGAGCGGCTTCGGCTTCAGGGTGAAGTCGTGGATGCGGTAGAAGTCGCCACGGTAGTCGACGTTGTCCTCGGTCCAGATCTTGCGAATGACCTCGAGGAACTCGCCGCTGCGGCGGTAGCGCTCGTCGTGCTCGAGCCAGGGCTCACCGAGGTGGGTGAACTCGTCCTTGAACCAGCCGCTGACCACGTTGATGGCGAAACGACCCTTGGACAGGTGGTCGGCGGTGGCGCCGAGCTTGGCGAGGACCGCCGGGTGCCACAGGCCGGGGTGCACCGCGGCGATGACCTTCAGCCGCTGCGTCGCGAGGAGCAGTGCCAGGCTGAAACTCGTCGACTCGTGCTGGTATTCGGCGCCGTAGCTGGCTTCGTAACGGACCTGCGAGAGCGCGTACTCGAAGCCGTTGTTCTCGGCGGTCTGGGCGAGCTTGATGTTGTAGTCGTAGCCCCAGTCGGTGCGCTGCTCGATGGTGCTGGTGACCAGGCCGCCGCTGACGTTGGGCACCCAGTAGGCGAACTTGATCTCGTCCGCGATGGAGTCGGTGGACATGGTGTTACCTCCGGAGGTGGGTTCTCAGGTGGAGATTGGATCGGTCAGGACGGTGCGATCACGACGAGGCGGCCTGGAGCCGGGGCAGGAACGCGGTGCGAACCTCTTCGCTCGGACGCGCATCGGCCGCGTCGAGCAGGCCGCGGCGGGCGAGAGCCGGTCGGACACCCTCACCGAAGTGGTAGGCCTCCTCGAGGTGCGGGTAACCGGACAGGATGAAGTGGTCGAGACCGAGGGCTGCGTACTCACCGATGAGCTCCGCGACCTCGTCGTAGGAGCCGACGAGTGCGGTGCCGGCACCGCCGCGCACCAGACCGACGCCGGACCAGACGCCCGGGTGGATCTCCAGCGAGCGCGGGTCGGGCGAAACCTCGAATGCGGCTCCGCGGCCGTGCAATTCGGACATGCGGCGCTGGCCCTCGGACTCCGACTGGGCGAGGTTCCGCTGCGCGGCGGCGACCTGTTCGGGATCGAGGTTGTTGAGGAGACGTTCGGCCTCGGCCCAGGCCTGCTCAGAGGTTTCGCGGGCGATCACGTGGAACCGGATGCCGTGGTCGAGGGTCCGGCCCTGGGCTGCGGCGAGTCCGTTGATCCAGGCGATCTTCTGGGCGACGGCCTCGGGACGCTCCCCCCAGGTGAGGTAGGTGTCGGCGTACTTGGCGGCCACGTCACCCGCGGCAGGCGACGACCCACCGAAGAAGACCGGCGGGGTCGGGGTGGGGCGGCGGCCGAGGAGGGCGTTCTCCACGCGCAGGTGCTTGCCGACGAAGTCGACGGGCTCGTCCTGGGTCCACAGGCGGCGGATGATCTCCAGGTATTCGCCGCAGCGCTCGTAGCGGGCGTTCTTGGCCAGGAAGTCGCCGAAGGCACGCTGTTCGCTCGACTCGCCGCCGGTGACGACGTTGATCAGCAGGCGGCCCTCGGAATGCCACTGGAAGGTCGCCGACATCTGCGCTGCGAGCAGCGGCGAGATGAGGCCGGGACGGAAGGCGATCAGGAACTTGAGGCTCTCGGTCGAGTCGATGAGTGCCGCGGTGGTCAGCCACGCGTCCTCACACCAGAGTCCGGCCGGGGTCAGGACGGCTTCGAAGCCGTTGACCTCGGCTGCGCCCGCGAGCTGCTTGAGGTAACGAAGGTCGGCCGGCCGGTCCCCGTTCATCTGGCTGCCGTGCCCGCCCGCGATCAGATTGCGGGAGTCACCGTAGGTGGGCAGGAACCAGTGGAAATGCAGAGACACCGCGAGGGCACCTTTCGTCGTAGAGCGTCGGGGGTGGAGCGGCAGGCGTGACCGGCAGCTGGGACCGAAGACCCGCGCTGCGACACACATGTCGAGTCCAAGTGTCGGACACCGGTTGGACGCGAGGCCACAATTGAAATCTGCGTGACGCCAAGTGGACAACGGTCCGCCCGGTTCTGTAGAGGCAGCGTCTTCGCAGGTCAGAGGCGCGTTCGGGGACGGGAGCCCGTCGACTGACCACACCCGCCACCGACGAAGTCCGCCAGCAGGTCCCGAATACCGAAACAGCGCCCCACTCTTCGGAGGGGTCCGGTCAGGTCATGCCCACCGGCGGTGGGCTTCACTCCGACGGTCGCCACTGCCCCATTCCGAGGAACACCATCACCAATTGGCGTTCGGTGCGCTCGACGATCTGCTTCTCGGCGCCGCGTCCGCGGTACTCGCCGTCGAGCAGATCGGCCACGGCGGTCAGCATGATCGTGACGATGAGTTCGGCGGCGATCTCGAGGTCTTCCGGCTGCCACGGGGCGAGGTCGGGGATCCGGGCGAGGTCGATCGTCAGTTCCTTGGCGAAGAGCCGGAGTTCGGTGTCGATGGCGCGGCGGATCTCCGCGATACCGCCGTGCTGCTCGCGGATCAGGAAGCGGAACTGCGATTCGTTCTCGCGAACGTGACGCAAGAGGATGTCGAGTGAGTTCTTCGCGGTCGGCATCGCCTGACGTGCGGCGAGATCACGCCGCCCTTCACGCAGAGCTCGACGCAGGACCCGCATCGAGTCCTCGACGACGGTGACCCCGAGATCCTCCATCGAGGCGAAGTGCCGGTAGAAGGCCGTGGGCACGATGCCCGCACCGCGGGCCACCTCGCGCAGGCTGATGCTGCCGAAGCTGCGGTCGCCGACGAGGGACCTCGTGGCGTCGAGGAGCGCCTGGCGCGTCTGGTTCTTCTTGTCCGCACGCGTCTGCGCATCGCGCTGGTCCGAACTCCGCGTGCGTGTCACACAGCCGAGTGTATTCGCCGCGACCTCCTACCCCGGCCTCGACCTCCCGACGATCGTGACGGCCATCACAGGAATCTCCGCTTGACGGGTACAGGCGTCAACATGTCACACTCGTTTGTGTACACCTGTACACCGAAATCATGTGAACGGAGCCCATCCATGAGCATCCGCACCTCCCAGAACCCGACCCCGGGCACCGCAGCCGGCAGCCCCGGCCGCTGGAACCGCCTGGTCGGCTCGATCGTCGAGGCGGCACTGTCCCCGCATCCGGTCGACCGTTATCTCGAACTGCTCGATCCGATGCTCACCTGGCGCGACCTGCGCGGCGAGATCGTCCGGGTCGAGCATCCGACACCCCGCACAGTGCGTCTCACCATCCGTCCGACACGTCAGTGGCGCGGCCATCAGGCTGGACAGTTCGTGCAGCTCAGCGTCGTGATCGACGGCGTCCGGCACACCCGGTGCTTCTCGCCGGCCAATGCCGCCGCCGGCCCGGACGGCGACATCGAACTCACCATCACCGCCAACGACGACGGCCTCGTCTCCAAGCACCTGGCCGCCGAGGCCCGGACCGGCGATGTGGTCGGACTGTCCCAGGCCGACGGCGAGTTCGCGCTGCCGGAGACCGACCCGACCTCGGCCGTCTTCATCAGCGGCGGCAGCGGCGTTACACCTGTGCTCTCAATGTTGAGGACACTCGTGGCCCGAGACTACGCCGGACCGATCACCTTCGTGCACTACGCGCGCACGGCGTCGGAGGTCGCGTACCGCACCGAGCTCGCCGCCCTGGCGGTCGAGCATCCCAACCTCGATCTCCGGATGCACCACACCCGCGAGGAAGACAACGGCCACTTCACCGCCGCGCACCTCGACGACATCCCCGGCCTGGCCGACGCCGATGTGTTCGTCTGCGGACCCCGGGCCCTGATGAATGCCGTCGCCGAGGCGCATGCCGAACTCGGCATCTCGCAGCCGTTGCACAGCGAGGCGTTCACCCTGGCCGCACCGACGGTCGTCGACCCCGATTCGGTCGAGGGCGAACTGACGTTCTCACGGTCGGGTGCAACGGCGACCAACGACGGTCGTCCGATCCTCGACCAGGCCGAAGCCGCCGGGCTCACCCCGGAATCCGGTTGCCGCATGGGGATCTGCTTCTCCTGCACCGCCGTGAAGAAGTCGGGCTGCACCCGAAACGTGCTCACCGGCGAGACCGACACCGAGTCCGACACCCAGATCCAGCTGTGCATCAACGCCCCGGTCGGTTCCGTCGACATCGAGATCTGACGGTCGGCCACCTCGCCGACCTCCACCCATTCCACTCCTACCCAGCAGGAGGCACACCATGACCATCGACATCGCACAGGACACCCGTCCCGCACCCACCGAGAACCTGCCGGCCGTCGTCGAGGCCGAGAACATCACCGCCGAGAACTCCGACCCCAACACCGTCGTCCTGTCCTATGAACAGGTCGAGGCGCTGGGACGCGACCTGGACGAGCTTCGCTCGCGGATCGTCGCCGACCTCGGTCAGAAGGACCGCGACTACCTGTACTCGGTCATCCGCGCCCAGCGCGGGTTCGAGATCGGCGGCCGCGCACTCATGTACCTCGGGTTCTTCCCGCCGGCCTGGATCGCCGCCGTCGGCGCTCTCTCCGTGTCGAAGATCCTCGACAACATGGAGATCGGCCACAACGTGATGCACGGCCAGTACGACTGGATGCGCGAGGACACCTACAACTCCCGCGAATTCGAGTGGGACACCGTGTGTCCGGCCGACCAGTGGAAGCACAGCCACAACTACCTGCACCACACGTTCACCAACATCCTCGGCGAGGACCGCGACATCGGTTACGGCATCCTGCGGATGGCGCGCGACCAGAAGTGGAATCCCTACTACCTGGGCAACCTCGGCTACGCGACCGCCCTCATGCTCCTCTTCGAGTGGGGCGTCATGCTCCACGACCTGGAGGCGGAGAACGTGATCCAGGGCAAGCGCAAGTGGAGCGACATCAAGGGCCTGGTGAAGGGCATGTGGCGCAAGGCAGGTCGACAGGTCCTCAAGGACTACGTCGTCTTCCCGGCGCTGACCGGCCCGCTGTTCGTCCCGACCCTCATCGGCAACGCCACCGCCAACCTGGTGCGCAACGTGTGGACCTACTCGATCATCTTCTGCGGCCACTTCCCCACCGGTGCACAGACTTTCACCCCGGAGGAGTGCCAGAACGAGACCCGCGGCCAGTGGTACCTGCGCCAGATGCTCGGCTCGGCCAACATCACCGGCAGCCCGCTGTTCCACATCATGAGCGGCAACCTGTCGCACCAGATCGAACACCACCTGTTCCCGGACATCCCGGCAAGCCGCTACCCGACGATGTCCGGCGAGGTGCAGGAGATCTGCGAGCGCTACGGCCTGCCGTACAACACCGGCTCGCTCAGCCACCAGCTGGCGTCGACCTGGAAGAAGATCGCGAAGTTGTCGCTGCCGAACTGGATGACCCGCGACGATGACGACCTCACCGTCATCGTCGAACGCGAGAAGCCTGCGTCGGCCGCCTGACCTGCGCATTTGAGAACCGTTTGACCGACTGGTCCCGGGGGTAACCTCGGGACCAGTCGCGTTTCACAGGCGCGCACGGACAGGCACACGCCGGGGGCAAAACCCTTAAGAACCCAGGGGGTCACAGATGGTCGACAGCATCGAACGGAACAAGGACCTGATGCAGGAGCTGATCGAGTCCACGGCAACCCACGTGGGTCGCATCGCCACCATCATCACCGGCGCCGTCGCCGGGGTGACCCGCGAGATCGGCGAGATCGTCACCGACGGGTTCGAGATGCGGGAGGCCGCACGCAAGGCCAAGGCCGACCTCGCCCAGGACCGTGAGTGGGGGATCATCGACGCCGAGTTCGCCTACGCAGAGACGATCAACGACGCCGACCTGTCCGAACCGTTTTCCGAGTCCGAGCAGGCACGAAGAGTCACAGGAGTGGACATGGACGAGATCCCCGATCGCATCGACGTCGGTGAGCAGGCCGGCATCGACCAGGAGGGAGAGGTCTCCCGGGAGGCCGAACTCCCCAACGACGGCGGCGTGACCGACCAGGACGAGCCCGACGTCGACGACCCGCGGGAGATCGCCGCGGAGGAGCCCCGGATCGCACCTGACACCGATCACTTGTGAGACGACGCTCACCCTCTTGAGATCTGGGTGGATAGAACCTTTGCCAAACGACCGACGCACCCGTAGCTTGGTCCTGGTTTTCCTAGTTCATGGAGGTTCTGTCGATGTCGGTGCGTGAGGTTCTCACCTTTCCCAACCCCGTGAACGACTACGCGGCCCGCACGACCGCCGGCCTGGTCGTCGTGCTGGCCGTCATCGCGGTCGCGGTCGACAACCCGATCCTCTACGGCATCCTCGCTCTCGGCTTCGCGCTGCGCGTGGCGTCTGGCCCGACGCTCTCCCCCTTCGGACAGCTCTCGGTGAAGTTCATCGTCCCTAAGGTCGTCCGCAAGGAGAAGCTGGTCCCCGGACCTCCGAAGCGCTTCGCCCAGACCATCGGCCTGGTGGTCAGCGGTACGGCGTTCGTGCTGAGCCTCTTCGGTTTCGGCTTGGCCGCGCAGATCACCACCGGCGTCCTGATCCTCGCCGCGACGCTCGAGTCGGTCTTCGGATTCTGCCTGGGCTGCACCATCTTCGGCTTCCTGCAGCGCGCGGGCATCATCCCCGAGTCGGTGTGCGAGGCCTGCAACAACATCTCGCTGCGCAACCCCGCAGCCGCGGCCTAGCCGCAAACCCACCTTTTATCGCCAGATCCACCACCCGCTCGGGTGGTGGATCTGGCGAAAAGTGGTGGGTTTCCGCTGCTCCCTGAGGAGCCCGGAGCGTGCGGAGGGCGTCTCGAAGGGTCAGTCGGATTTCACCGCGCGATCGGGCACGGTCATCGCCATCATCATGATCTCGGTCTCGCTGTAGTCCCGGCCGGGATGTTCGGCCGCGAGGTGGGCCTGGACCTTGGGGACGAAGTCGTCTTCGAGGGCGGTGATGGACTCGCCACAGGGGCAACGCAGGTTGTATGCCATGCGTCACATCCTATCGGGACCGGTCCTTCAGTCCAGGATGCCGAGTGCGATCCCGTCGAGGATGTCGTGCTCGCTGACGACGAGTTCGGTGATGCCCGCCCGTTCGGCCAGCACCTTCGCCAGTTCGAGCGTGACTAGCGATCCCCCGCCGATGACATCGACGCGACCGGGGTGCATCGGCCCCAGCGCAGCACGGTCGGCGCGGGTCATGTGTACGAGATCCCAGCACACGCGGTCGAGGTCGGCCAGCGAGATGCGGGAGAGGTGGATCTTCTCCGAGTCGTACTCGGTCAATCCGGCGCCGAGTGCGGCGAGCGTCGTCATCGTCCCGGCGACGCCGACCCACGTCCGTGCGGGCTCGACGGGCACCCGCGCGAAGGCCTCGGCGAGTCGCTCGGCGGCGAACACCTGGGCGGCGGCGATCTCCTCGGTTGTCGGCGGATCGGATGGCAGGGTGCGTTCGGTCAGACGCACGCACCCGATGTCCGCCGAGTACGCGGCGTGGACGCCATCGGTGTCGCCGAGCACCACCTCGGTCGAGCCTCCCCCGAGGTCGGTGACCACGAAAGGCCCACTGGCGGGGTCCAATTCGCCGACGGCTCCGCGGAAGGACAGCCGCGCTTCCTCATCGCCCGAGATGACCTCAGCGATGGCGCCGTCGGAGACGCAGCTCAGCAGGTCGGCGGTCATCGCGAAGAATTCGTCGCGATTCGACGCATCGCGTGTCGCCGACGTCGCCACCATCCTGACCTTCTCGACGCCGAGCGATTCCATCGTGGTGACGTAGTCGGCGAGCGCGACCCGGGTGCGTTCGATCGATTCCGGGGCGAACTGTCCGGTCGCGTCGACGCCGTAACCCAGTCGTACGACGCGCATCTCGCGATGCAGGTCGACGAGGCGGCCGTCGTCACCGGCCCGGGCCACGAGGAGACGGATCGAGTTGGTTCCGCAGTCGACGGCGCCGACGATCGTCACGCGTCGTCTCCGGCGGTCTGCGTCGGCGGGAGTGTGTCGGGCCAGTCGGCCGGGATCGCGGTGCCCCGCAAGCCATTTGCGGCAGCAAGTGCCACCGCCTCGTCGCCGAACGGGTTGAGACCCGGCCCCTTGGCGAGCGAGTGCGCGATGAGCACGTGCAGGCACTTCACCCGGTCGGGCATGCCGCCGCCGGTGAAGTCGGTGCCCAACGACTCGATGGCGTCGCGCTCGGCGAGGTAGTCCTCGTGGGCACGACGATAGGCGGCCGCGAGCTCCGGATCGGACGACAACCGCGCGGTCATCCCCCGCATGACGCCCGCCGATTCCTGACGGCTGGCCTCGGCGGTGAGCCGCGGATCGGTCAGGTAGTACAGCGTCGGGAACGGCGTGCCGTCGGGCAGCCGCGGCGCGGTCTTGACGACGGCCGGCTGGCCGTCCGGTGTGCGATAGCTGATCTCGATGACGCCCCGCGGCTCGCGTCCCAGCTGCGCTGCGACGGTGGCGAGGTCTTCTTCTGACACGCTCACGGTCACTGACCTCACTGCGCGGCGGGCGGAGTCGACAGGGTGTCCCAGAGGTTGCCGTACCAGGGTGCGCGGGCGCGCTCCTCGGCACGTTCAGCGGCCTCACGGCGGGCCTGGTCGGCGGGGAACAACATCACGAGCGGGATCTCTCCTGGCTTGACGAACTGCAGACGCGTCCGCGCCTGAGCCTCGATGTAGGCGGGGTCGTTCTGCTCGTTGACCTTCTGCTGGTAGTCGGCGACCTCGCGCCGCAGCTGTTCGTTCGACGCGGTCAGCTGCCGGAACTCCGACCGCTGACTGAAGTACGTCCGCAGCGGCATCGCCAGCGTCAGGGCGACGACGCAGACCACGACGACCGTGATGACGAGTGTCGCCACGGTGCCCGGGGTCATCTCGAAGCGTCGCAGACGAGCACTCAGTCCGGACCGCATCCCGTTCCGGGACGCGTTCGCCCGGGAGCGACGCACCCGCTCGGCCGACGGTGCGGCGGTGTCGGCCGCGGACGCCTGGGCTTCGGCTGCGGTGTCCGCAGCGGCGTCGCCGATCAGCTCCTGTTCACCGGTCTCGACGACCGAGACCGGCGCGACAGGCCGAGCCGGACGTCCGGACCGATCGTGCCGTCGCGTGCGACGGGCGTCGCGTGCGCGCGGATCGGCCTTCCGATCACGCGCACGCTGACGCCCGTCACCGCGGTGACGTCGCTCCGAACCCATGAAGACAGCTAATCACGAACCAAACGAGAAACGCGGGAAGGCGAGGTCCCCCGCGTAGCGTGCCGCATCGCCGAGACCCTCTTCGATGCGCAGCAGCTGGTTGTACTTGGCGACACGCTCGGAACGTGCGGGCGCACCGGTCTTGATCTGGCCGCAGCTGCAGGCGACGGCGAGGTCGGCGATGGTGGTGTCCTCGGTCTCACCGGACCGGTGGCTCATCATCGACTTGTAGCCGTTGTTGTGCGCGAGGGCGACGGCGTCGAGGGTCTCGGTCAGCGTGCCGATCTGGTTCACCTTGACCAGCAGTGCGTTGGCGATGCCCTTCGAGATGCCCTCTTCGAGACGCTCGGGGTTGGTGACGAACAGGTCGTCGCCGACGAGCTGCACCTTGTCGCCGATCGACTCGGTCAGCTTGGCCCAACCGGTCCAGTCGTCCTCGGACAGGCCGTCCTCGATCGACACGATCGGGTAGTCGCTGATGAGCTTCTCGTAGAACGACACCATGGCGTCGGCGTCGAACTCCTTGCCCTCGAGCTTGTAGACGCCGTTGGAGTAGAACTCGGTCGACGCGGCGTCGAGCGCGATGACGACGTCACGGCCGAAGTTGTAGCCGGCCTTGCCGACGGCCTCGCCGATCACGGCGATGGCGGCCTCGGTGTTCGGCAGGTCGGGGGCGAAGCCGCCCTCATCGCCGAGCGCGGTGTTCAGGCCCTGCTTGTGCAGCACCGACTTCAGCGCGTGGTAGACCTCGGCACCGCAGCGGAGGGCTTCCTTGAAGGTGGGAGCACCGACCGGAGCGATCATGAACTCCTGGAAGTCGATGCCGTTGTCCGCGTGCTCACCGCCGTTGATGATGTTCATCATCGGGACCGGCAGGATGTGGGCGTTGGGGCCGCCGATGTAGCGGAACAGGGGCAGACCGGCCGACTCGGCCGCGCCCTTGGCCACCGCGAGCGACACACCGAGCAGTGCGTTGGCGCCGATGCGGCTCTTGTCGGGGGTGCCGTCGCAGTCCAGCAGTGCCTGGTCGACGAGACGCTGTTCCTCGGCCTCGATGCCGATCACCGCGGGTGCCAGCTCGCCGAGGACGCCCTCGACGGCCTTGGTGACGCCCTTGCCCAGGTACCGCTCGCCGCCGTCACGGAGCTCGACGGCCTCGTGTTCGCCGGTGGAAGCGCCCGACGGAACGGCGGCGCGGGTGAAGGTGCCGTCGTCCAGGACGACCTCGACCTCGACCGTCGGGTTTCCCCGCGAATCGAGAATCTCGCGCGCACCTACCTGCTCGATGATTGCCACGGCTGAACCCCAATCTCGGTGGACGTGCCGGCTGTGATGCCGGTCGGTAGGTCAAAGAGTAGTGGCTGCATCCACGGTCCACGAGACAAGGTCTCGTGGTACGGCTGCAGCCGCCCGGCCCCGGGCTCAGAAACGGACGTTGATCGAGTAGGCGTTGGCGTGATCGCGCACGTCGAGGACATAGGCCATCGAGTTGTTGTACGTGCGGACCGCCTTCTCCCAGCCCTCGGCGACGGTCATGTCGTTGCCCGACGAGACGCACAGGTAGCGGGCGGCGGACAGCGCCGCGTCGTCGATGTTGTCCGGGTCGGGGACGCCGTCGCCGTTGGCGTCCACGCCGTAGCGCTTCCACGTCTCCGGGATGAACTGGAAGGGGCCCATCGCGCGATCGTGGGTGGGGTCACCGTCGAGGCTGCCCCCGTCGGTGTCGCGGATCTCCATGTTGCCCTTGGTGCCGTCGAGCTGCGCGCCGCGGATCGGCGGGCTCACGTCGCCGTTCTCGGCCACGCTCGAGCCCCGGTAGCGCCCGTGCTTGCTCTCGACGCCCGCGATGCCGGCCAGTGTCGTCCACGCGATGCCGCATTCGGGGTGCTGCTGCCGCTGGATCTCCGCGGCGTTGCCGTAGGCCTGCAGGGACACGATGGGGATGCCGGTCGACTCCGAGATGGGTTCGGCCCACGCGTGCATCTTGTCGGCGGTGCGGCCGGGCGCGTTGATGTCGATGTAGGGCTGCGGCACACCCGCGCCGGGCGGGATGCCCTCGGGGATGTCGGGCCTGTTCAGCGACGGGAGATCGATGCACGCGGAGAGCAACACCGATGAGGCGATCGCCACCCCGCCCGCGACCAGCCCGTTCCTCCACGAGCGACGGTTCCGCCCCCGGCCCAACACACGCATTCCCCGTTCCACTCCTGTCTCGGATCTCCCGGCGAGCCGACGCCCGTCCGAGCGACCACGATCGCACATGTCGCCGCATGCTCTCCTCCGCAACACACAGCGACCCGGTCACAGGGGACAACTGTCGGCGGCCGGCTTCGGTTCCCGACGCCCCGTCAGCCCTCCGACGCGGCGTCGCCCACCGTGCGGAATCCGATATTGCTCGTCGTCGAGTTCGGGGTGTTCGACGATCTCGCCGCGACGCGGTAGCGGTTGCAGTACGAGTCGTGACAGAGATGGCTGCCACCGCGGAGGACGCGCAGGGTGCCCCGGGTCGGTCCGGTGGGGTCGACGGTGGCGGAGGTCCGGTAGTACCGCGCGCTGAACCGGTCGGCGCACCACTCCCACACGTTGCCCACGCACTGGTAGAGGCCGTATCCGTTGGGTTCGAAGGTGCGCACGTCGACGGTGCCGACGTGTCCGGTCGGACGGTCGGGGAACTCGCCGCGAAAGATGTTGCAGCGCGGATCCTCCGGACTCGGGCGCGTGTCGCCCCAGGGATACCGCGCACCGTCGCGGCCACCGCGTGCGGCGTACTCCCACTGCGCCTCGGTGGGCAGCCGCCGGCCGGCCCAGGAGCAGTACGCGAGCGCGTCGTCGTGGCTGACATGCACAACGGGATGAGTGTCCTTGCCGGTCAGGTCGCTGCCCGGTCCCCCGGGATGCCGCCACGATGCACCGGGTGTCGCGAGCCACCACGGGGTCTCGGGAACGGGCTCGCCGGGCGCGGTGGCATAGCTGTGGAAGACCGCCGAAATACCGGCCCGTTCGGCGTCGGTGACGTACCCGGTCGCCTCGACGAAGGCGGTGAAGGCGGCATTCGTCACCGACGTGACGTCCACCGAAAACGCCCTGAGTTCGACGCCGTGCACCGGGACCTCCCCGTCGGTGCGATAGCCCTCGTCGTGCGCATCGCCCATCCGGAAACGCCCTGCGGGCACGTCGACTGTCGCCACACGGTGCTGTCCGCGCTCCCCCACCGACGGCCGGCTCCCCCCGTCAGCGTGGGATCCCGCGTGTCCGGGCGGGTGACAGCAACTCACCCGTCCATGATGCCGCGATCCATCAGGGCACCGAGGATCAGCGAGGCGAGCCGGTCGATGTCGGCACCGGTGGTGTCGAACCGCAGATCCGGCTGCTCCGGGCTCTCGTAGGGAGCGTCGATGCCGGTCAGGCCGCGCAGTTCGCCGCGACGCGCCCGTTCGTACAACCCCTTGGGGTCGCGGCGTTCGCATTCGCTGACCGGGGTCGAGATGTGCACCTCGATGAACTCCAGGTCCGCCGCGCGGTGGAGTTCCCGTGCGATCTCCCGATCCGACCGCAGCGGCGACACCATCGACGCGATCGAGATGACCCCGGCATCGGCGAAGAGTCGCGCGACATGGCCGACACGGCGGATGTTCTCCGCGCGGTCGCCGGCCGAGAACCCGAGGTCGTCGGAGATGCCGTGCCGGATGTTGTCGCCGTCGAGGAGGTAGGCCACACGGCCGCGGCTGACGATGGCGCGTTCGAGTGCCACCGCGACGGTCGACTTGCCCGATGCCGGTAAGCCGGTGAGCCACACCGTCGCCCCGCGCTGACCGGTGTGCGCCCAGCGTTCGGCGCGCGCGAGCGAACTCGGATGCCACTTGATGTCGTTGCGGGTCGCCTTGCCGGGCACGACCTCTCGCGGCTCCAGGATCGTGCCCGCGCCGACGGTGTCGTTGGACGCCTCGTCGATGAGGATGAAGGCGCCGGTGTCGCGGTTCTGGTCGTATGGATCGGCCGGCACCACCGACGACGTCCGCAGCGTGATCGTCCCGATGTCGTTGAGCACCAACTCACTCGGGCCCACGTGTTCGATCAGGGTGTCGGGGTCGAGGCGACGTTCGAGCGACTGGACGGTGGCACGCACCGTCGAGGGCCCGTGTTTGAGCGCGACGCGATCGCCGGCGCGCAACGGCGACGTCGACAGCCAGCACACGTGGGCGTCGATCTCACGGGCGAGTACCGGAACGTGCGCGCCCTCGGCTCCGCTGACGACGATGTCTCCGCGACCGATGTCGATGTCGTCGGCGATCTGGATGGCGACCGAGAGTGGCGCTACTGCAACCTTTCTCGTCTCGTCGAGGGTGTCGAGGGCGGTGACCGAGGACCTGCTGCCCGACGGCAGCACCACGATCTCGTCACCCACCTGCAGGGTGCCCGACGCGAGTCGTCCGGTGTAGGTACGCCGGTGGGATTCACTCGGCCGCGACACCCACTGGATCGGCAGGCGTAATTCCTCGGTAACCGGTGCGGGCGCATGCAGTTCGACGGTCTCGAGGTAGTCGAGGAGCGTCGGGCCGTCGTACCACGGGGTGTTCGTCGAGCGGTGCACCACGTTGTCGCCGTGCTTGGCGGCCACCGGCACGGCGACGATCTCGTCGATGCCGAGTTGCACCGCGAGTTCGGCGAGGTCGGCGCGGATCTCGTCGAACCGGTGCTGCGAGAAGTCGACGAGGTCGATCTTGTTGATCGCCGCGACCACGTGGGGAACACCGACGAGGGTCGCGATGCGCGCATGGCGTCGGGTCTGCCGGAGCAAGCCGTGGCGGGCGTCGACCAGCAGCACCGCCACGTGGGCGTTCGAGGCCCCGGTGAACATGTTGCGGGTGTAGCGCTCGTGTCCGGGGGTGTCGGCCAGGACGTAACTGCGTGTGGGCGTGGAGAAGAAGCGGTACGCGACGTCGATGGTGATGCCCTGTTCACGCTCGGCGCGCAGGCCGTCGGAGAGCGCCGCGAGGTCGACGTCGCCGTCCCCGTCGGTGACCGCTTCGAGGTGGTCGGTGGGCAGGCTGCCGGTGTCGTGCAGGATGCGACCGATCAGCGTGGACTTGCCGTCGTCGACGCTGCCCGCGGTCGCGATGCGGAGGAATTGCCTTGTCGCGCCGACGGTCGGATCGCTGGGGTCGACCGTCTGCGGAGAGGTGGTGGTCATCAGAAATACCCTTCGCGCTTGCGGTCTTCCATGGCAGCGCTCGACGTGCGGTCGTCGGCGCGGGTCTCACCGCGCTCGGAGACCGTCGCCTCGCTGATCTCGGCGATGATCTCGGGGATCGTGGTTGCCCTCGAGCGGACCGCACCGGTGATCGTCAGGTCCCCGACCGTGCGATAGCGCACCCACTCGGTGGTCACCTCTTCCCCGTCCCGGGGCTGCGAGAACTCCGAGACCGACAACAGGATGCCGTCCCGTTCGAAGACCTCACGCTCGCCGGCGAAGTAGATCGACGGCAGTTCGAGGTTCTCGAGTTCGATGTAGCGCCAGATGTCGGTCTCGGTCCAGTTCGACAACGGGAACACGCGGACGGACTCTCCGCGGCGGATGCGCCCGTTGTACAGCGACCACGGTTCGGGACGCTGCGCACGCGGGTCCCACTGCCCGAACTCGTCACGGAAGCTGAAGATCCGTTCTTTGGCCCGGGCGCGTTCCTCGTCGCGGCGGGCACCGCCGAAAGCCGCGTCGAAACCACCCTTTTCGAGTGCGTCGAGCAGCGTGCGGGTCTGCAGCCGGTTGCGCGACCCCGAGGGATCGGTGGACTCCGCGACGCGCCCGGAGTCGATGGACTCCTGGACCGAGGCGACGATCAGTTCGATGCCGTCGGGGTTGTCGGCGGTGGGCGCGACGCGTCGATCACGGAACTCGATGACCTCGCCGAAATTGTGCCCGGTGTCGACGTGCATGATTGGGAAGGGCAAGGGTGCCGGACGGAAAGCCTTCTCCGCCAGGCGGAGCAGCACGATCGAGTCCTTGCCGCCGGAGAACAGGAGCACCGGGCGTTCGAGTTCGGCCACCACCTCGCGGATGATGTGCACCGATTCAGCCTCCAGGACCCTGATCGCGGTGACGTGATCGATGTCGTCGGTCGTCTGGGGGGCTGCAGCCTGCGGGGCTGCGGTCTGTGGAGCTGTGGTCACAGCGGGTATCCGTTCCGTTCGGCGTCTTCTCGGTAACGCTGAGCCCATTCCTTGGACCGCGAGTTCGACTGTGGTTTGAGCGGTGGCGGCGGCGCCAGCGCCGGATCCTGGCCGATCTTCTCGAGCACCCGCGCAGCCGCCTTGGTGGGATCGTTCACCAGATCGCGGAACTCGATGTCGAGCGGCTCGATCCCCTCGGCGGCGAACCAGTTGCGCCACTGCCGTTCCTGTTCGATCAGGATGCCGGCGAGATGCGCGATGCCCTCGGCGTGATACACCGCCGCGTCCTCGTCCTCGCCGTCGGAACCGTCGTTGCGCCACACCCGGGTCTGCACCGCGCGCCACATCGAAACCGCCTGCGGCACCACGTCATCGCGATACACGTGCACGTATACCGGGTCGGCGCCGTCGAAGATCCACCGGATCGCGGTCCGCAACGATCCCGAACCCACACGACCGCGGGCGATGAGCAGCGGTGTCTGATTCCACATGAGCTTGCCGCCCCACACCCCGTTGGCGCTGCGACCGGCCGCCAAGATGTCGGCACGCCAGGTCTCGGCGTCGCGGGTGTCGACGGTGCCGGGATCGATCGGATCCAGGAGTTCCAGGATCGTCGGGTCGGTGACGCCGGCGAACCACTCACGCGGCTGAGGCGATTGCGACGAGGAGGCGAAGTACTGGAAGAACTCCTCCGGCGTGCCTGCGACGCCGGTCGCCGACAGGGACTCGACGAGCAGTGTGCTGCCGCTGCGCTGGCTCGCGCAGACGAGGTAGTTCGACGGCCCCGCAGCGGGCGTTGCTGACATGCAGCAGAGTCTATAGATCCGAAAACCCCTCGCAACCTGGGTTTTTAGGCGCAGCGAGGCGAAAACTCTTGACACCGGACACCGGTCGTGAGTGTCCCCGGCCGGCGCCGGTTTCGGTTCAGCGGCCCCCGGAGGTGATCTCCCCGGCCAACTCGCGTTTGGACCCCTGCGGACGACGGGACGGCAGCGCCTCCTCCTGGGGTTCGACCTGCGCCGCCTTGGCGTGGAAGGCCTCCATGAAGCGTTCCGCGATGGCCGTGCCGGTGGCCTCGTCGGGTAGCTCGTCACCGGTCTCGCTGCGCCATGCAGACAGCGTCGCGGCGAGCGTCGCGCGGACCTCTGCATACGACGGGTCGTCGGCGACATTGTTGCGCTCATACGGATCGGAACTCAGGTCGTAGAGCTCGATCCGCGGCCGGTCCTGTTGGATCGCTTCGGAATCCAGCGATCGCGCGGACAGGCTGTCGGCTATGTCGAGTGGCAGCAGGAGCGCCGGCCGGGCCGCGAAGTTCTCGATGTAGCTGTACTCCTTGGTGCGCACGGCACGGATCGGATCGAAGGCGTCGTGGTAGGTCTTCTCGGTGAAGACCTCGGTGCGTACCGCCGGCTCGCCGAGCGATTCGACGAGCGCCGACGCGTGGGAGTCGCCGTCCACGTCGTCGGGGATGTCGACGCCCAGCAGGTCCAGCAGCGTCGGGGTCAGGTCGACCCCGGAGAACAGATCGTCGTAGACCTGCGACTCGATGTGCCGCTGCGTCGGCGGTCGCATGATGAGCGCGACGCCGGTGCCCTCCGCGTACAGGGTCGACTTCGCCCGCGGGAACGCCAGCCCGTGGTCGGTGATGAACACGATCCACGTCGAGGAGTCCAGTCCCAGTTCGGCGACGGTGTCGAGCAGACGACCGACCGCGGCGTCGGCCTTGGTGATCGAACCGTGCAGACCCGCGAGGTCGTCGCGGACGTCGTCGGTGTCGGGCAGGAACCCCGGGACGGCGATGCCGGTGGTGTCGGACGGCTTGTACTCGTCGGCCGGATACGGCCGATGGGTCTCGAAGAAGCCCGCGGTCAGGAAGAAGGGCCGATCCTCGTCGGCGTGGCGCCGGAGCCAGTCCTGGGACTGCTCGACGACGTAGTCGCATCGCGAGTCGGAGACGTCGACCGAGTCGAAGCCGAGGCGTTGCGGGTCCGCGCTCTCGTGTTGCATCCCGAACAGCGCCGACCGGTACCCGGCGTCGGCCAGCAGCGACGGCAGCGTCCGCACGTCGGCGTGGTACTCGAAGCCGTGGTGCGCGAGACCGACGAGCCCGTTGGAATGGGGGTAGCGCCCGGTGAACAACGAACCGCGGGCCGGCGAGCACAGCGGCGCGGTGGCATGGGCGTCGTCGAAGCGGATGCCGTCCGCGGCGAGCTGATCGAGGGTCGGCGACTCGACACCGTCGGCGCCGTAACACGTCAGGTGACGTCCCAGGTCGTGCCAGTGGATCAGGATGACGTTCTCGCGTGGCATGCCCCCATGATGACGCAGGTCGCCGCCCGCGCCGTCGTCACAACTGCCCGCGATCCCGACATACCGCGCACGGCAGTGACCTAGGAGTTGAAATCACCGTGCGCCGAATCCGGGGTCGGGTTCGGCGCAGGCCCCCGCTAGGGCGATGTGCCCTACGCAGCCTCCCGCCCGAGGTCTAGTCTCTGTATGGCTAGCCTTACAGAACCATCGGCGCCGGCCGCGCCGAGAGACGGACGAACTGAATGGATCACCTCACGGCACTCGCCTCGAGTGGCGTACACGTGCTGGCCGCCGCCGACGGACCGTCGGTCTGGACGCAGATGTTCGGTAGCGCGCTCATCGGACTCCGCGAAGGACTCGAAACCGGGATCGTCGTCATGGTCCTCGTCGCCTTCGTCGTCAAGACCGACCGCCGGGACGCCCTGAAGTGGATCTGGGCGGGCGTGGCCGCGGCAGTGGCGATGACGCTCGTGGTGTTCCTCGTGATCCACTTCGGCACCTCGACGATGACGCCGCTCGCGGCCGAGACGATCGCCGGCGTCGCGTCGCTGGTGGCCGTCGCGATCGTGACGTTCATGGTGCTGTGGATGAGCGAGGCCTCCTCCCACATCTCCGCAGACCTCAAGAGCGGGATGTCGAAGGCGCTCCTCGCCGGTGGTGCGTCGGTGCTGGGTCTGTCGTTCCTGGCCGTCGGCCGTGAGGGTTTCGAGACCGCCCTGCTGATGGTCGGGTATGCCGAGAGCGTCTCCGGTGGATTGTGGCCGCTGCTCGGCCTCGTCGTCGGAATCGTTGCCGCGATCGTGTTGACCGTGCTGATCTACCGCGGCGCCATCCGCCTGAACCTCTCGGTGTTCTTCACTTACACAGGCCTGTTCCTGATCATCGTCGCCGCCGGAATCCTCACCTACGGCGTCCGCGCGCTGCAGACGGTGGGCTGGCTGCCCGGCCACGACAACATCGCCTTCGACGTCTCCGGATCCTACGACGCCTCGTCCTGGTACGGAACCGTCCTCGGCGGCATCTTCAACGTGCGACCCGATCCGACTGTCCTTCAGGTGATCGCCTGGATCGTCTACGTCGTCGTCGTGACCACGATCTTCTTCCGACGCCAACGCGCGAGCCATCGGGCCGTCGCGCAGAAGACCACAACCCCCGACGAGAGCACCGCACCCGCGGAGCCCACCCCCGAAAGGAATGCTCAGTGACTCGTAGACCCGTGGTGGCCGCAGCTGCGGCCGCGGTGGTGATCGCCCCCGTGCTCCTCGCCGGCTGTACCGAGAAGAGCAACTCCGAGGGCGCGATCGCCGTGACCTCGACCGCCGACGCCTGTGATCTCGCGACCACCGACGCGACGACCGGCAACGTGGACTTCACGGTCACCAACTCCGGCGACAAGGTCACCGAGTTCTACGTCTACGGGAACAACAACCGCGTCCTCGGCGAGGTCGAGAACATCGGGCCCGGACTCTCCGGCAATCTGACCGTCGAGATCGTCGAACCCGGCACCTACACGGTGGCCTGCAAACCCGGCATGGTCGGCACCGGCATCCGGACCGAGCTCAACGTCGGCGGCGAGCGCAAGGAGAAGGCCGACGTCCCCGCCGACGTGACGGCCGCCAAGGCGCAATACCTCGAGTACGTCCGCAACCAGCTGAACACCCTGCACGCCCAAACGACATCGTTCGTCGACAGCGTCAAGAAGGGCGATCTCGACGCGGCGCGTGCGCAATTCGGTCTCGCGCGTACCCCTTACGAACGGATCGAACCGGTCGCCGAGTCCTTCCCCGATCTCGACCCCGCCATCGACATGCGGTGGGACGACACCGAGGACGGCACCCAGCCGTTCACCGGATTCCACCGCATCGAGCGGTTCCTGTGGCCGCCGCAGGCCGACGAAATCGGCGACGCACCGGGCCAGATCACGCCGTCGGATGCCGCGAACGCCAAGGAGACCGACAATCCGCAGGCCATCGCCGAGATCGCCGACGGCCTGCTCGCCAACGTCACGAAGCTGCGCGACGAGGTCAACTCCCCCGACTTCGACTTCGAGACACTGTCGTTCGTGAAGGGCCCGCAGGCGCTGATCGACGAGGTCGCCGCCACCAAGGTCGACGGTGAGGAAGACCGCTACTCGCACACCGACCTCTGGGATTTCGCCGGCAACCTCGACGGCTCGGAGACCGCGATCGCGACGATGCAGCCGATCATCGCCGCCAAGAACCCGGCGCTGATGGACAAGATCACCGCCCAGTTCGCGACGGTGCGCGACTCGGTGAACTCCTACCGCGACGGTGACGGCTACGTGTCGTACACCGAGGTCACCCCCGAGCAGCGCAAGGAACTGTCGAATCAGATCGATGCGCTCTCGGCCACCCTGTCCCAGGTCCCGGGAATCGTGCTGCAGCAATGAGTGATCCGGCCCCCCGCCCCGACGACGCGCAGCCCACCGAACCCGTAGGCCACACGAAGAAGCGACGTGGTCTGTCGCGTCGTGCGATCCTCGGCGGAACCGGCGCCGGTCTGCTCGTCGCCGCGGGCGGGGTGGCCGTCGGCCGTGCCACCACGCCGGCGCCGGCGGCCGACCACGTCGTCGAGTTCCGAGGCCCACGACAGGCCGGAATCATCACCGCCGCACAGGATCGACTCCATTTCGCGAGCTTCGACGTCGTCACCGACAACCGCGACGAACTCATCGCCGTGCTGCAGCGTTGGACCGACGCGGCCGAACGCATGACCCGCGGTGAGGAGACCGTCCCCGACGGCGCCACCGGCCTCGGTGAGTACACCCCGCCCGGCGACACCGGAGAAGCGTTGGGGCTGAGTGCCGCCCACCTCACGCTGACGATCGGCTTCGGTCCGGGGTTGTTCGGCCCCAGCGCGTCTGCCCCTGACCGGCCCGACCGTTTCGGTCTCGCCGACCGTCGCCCACCAGCCCTCGTCGATCTGCCGATGTTCGCGGCGGAGAAGATCGATCCTTCGAAATCGTACGGGGACATCTGCGTGCAGGCCTGCGCCGACGACCCACAGGTCGCCGTCCACGCCATCCGCAACCTCGCGCGGATGGCGGTGGGCGTCATGGCCATCCGCTGGTCGCAACTCGGGTTCGGCCGCACGTCGTCGACGACACAGTCCCAGGACACCCCTCGAAACCTGTTCGGTTTCAAGGACGGCACCGCGAACCTGCGCGCCGAGGACACCGACCTCCTCGATCGCTGGGTCTGGGTTGCCCCGGAGGACAATCCCCTGGGGGCGCAGTGGATGACCGGCGGCACCTACCTCGTCGCCCGGCGGATCCGGATGGACATCGAACCGTGGGACCGCGCCAACCTCTTCGAGCAGGAACAGATCGTCGGACGCACCAAGAGATCCGGCGCCCCACTGGGCAAGTCCGGCGAGTTCGACGACCCCGACTTCGCGATCACCTCCGGTGGCACCCCGATCATCGCGCGCAACGCCCATGTCCGGCTGGCACATCCGGACAACCTCGGCGGGGTGCGAATCCTCCGCCGCGGCTACAACTTCACCGACGGCACCGACGGTTTCGGCCACCTCGACGCCGGCCTGTTCTTCATCGCCTTCAACCGCGACACCGGCAAACAGTTCGTGCCCATGCAGCAGGTCCTGTCCCGCCAGGACGCCATGACCGAGTACCTGATCCCCAACGGCTCGGCGAACTTCGCGATCCCGCCCGGCCTCCAGCCCGGCGAGTGGTGGGGGCAGCGGCTCTTCGAGTGAGTTCCCGCGTGCGGGTTTCCTTCCCGCCCGCACAACTCCTTCCCGCTGGCCAGACCTGACACGCTGGAAGGAAACCGGCCCGCGGGAAGAAAATCGGCAAGCGGGAAGTCGGGTCCGCCCTCAGGCCCCACCCCGTCGGCGGCTTTTGGTGAGGTGCACCGACGAGTTCGACCCTCGGCCTCGTCGGGGCGGGCACCCTCGCCGTCGAGCACACCCGTGAGATCGACGGGCCCGGCATGGGCACGGGCCGACTCGTCGTCGACGGTCGCGCCACCGCGCTGGCCAAGTCGGGAGACGTCCTGCTCGCGGTCTCCGAAGGACACCTGGCCGAGGACGCCGTCACCGTCGAGTTGGGGGACGTGATCGTCGATCCCCGACTCGGCCGACGCAGCGACGACGACATCACCCTGTTCAACTCCGTGGGCATCGGCCTGCAGGATCTCGTGACCGCCCGCCTCCTCGTCGACGCCGCCCTCGCGTCCGACATCGGAACCAGAGTAGAGATGAGCGCATGAGCGAGAACGCATCACAGCAAGGGTTCCTGACGCGAGCCATCGGAGGCGTCGAGGAGGCCGAGGCCCTGCGGGTCATGCGCACCGCAGTGACGTCCCGGTAGTACGCCACGCGCGGCGCTCACGAAATCCGTTCGCGCTCACCCAATTTACGTGAGCGGGAACGGATTCGGTGAGCGAAAACCATCAGTCCGCGAGCACACTCTCCCAGGCCTCGCGCGAATTCAGTTCGATGCCACGCTCTTTCGCGCGACCCTCGGCCTCGCGGACCGACGCCATGAGGGCAAGGGCCTTGTCCCGGGCCTGCGCCTCGATGCTGTCGTCGCCGGCCGTGACGGTGACGGTCCACGTCTCGGCCGGGATGGTGTCCACCGGATACGACGCGGCGGTGAGTCGTTCGAGGATCTTCTGCAGCAGGGCCAGCGACGGCTGCGTCGTCGCGACGCCGTCGAGGACGGAGCCGCGCTTCTTCTCCGCGGCCTTGCGTTCCTCCCACTCGCGGATCTGGGTCTCGAGGTCGGCGTGGGCACCGGACAGCACGCCGGGGGTACGGCCCATCACCTTGGAGTTGAAGCTGCGGGCGACGTCGTCGATGTCGAACGGCGCCTCGGGATCGTCGGCGGCGATGCGCGCGTGGAAGAGCACCTGCAGCAACAGGTCGCCGAGCTCTTCCTTCAGCTCGATCTGGTCGCCGGCCTCGATGGCGTCGAGCAGCTCGTAGACCTCCTCGAGGAGGTAGCGACGCAGCGAGTGATGGGTCTGGGTGCTCTCCCACGGGCCGTTGCGGCGCAAGGTGTCCATGAGGGCGACGGAGTCGAGCAGGGCCATCCCCGAGACCTTCGCCGCGGTGATGACCTGCTCACCGCGCGCGAGGCGGGCGCGGACGAGTGGGTGATCGGCGTCGGTGCTCACCAGTACGGAGTCGACGGGCGTCTCAGCGAGCACCTCGTCGAACACCGCGTCGACATGGTCGAACTCCCACAGGAGACTGGCGGGCACGTCCTCGGTGACCTTCACCGGTCCCGTGAGCCACGCGCGGGCCCGGATGGGGATCAGGTCGGGCCGTGCCGGGTCCAGCAGCACCACCGTCATGCGTCGTACGCCCTTTCTCGACCCCCCTGTTGTCCATCAACCTAACCCCCGAACCCGTCGACGCCCGCCCGCATCGCCGACAACCGGTTCAGCCGTTCGGCTCCGGCTTCAGCTGCGTCAAGAACGTCGTGAGGTACTCGATGAGCTCGTCGTCGCGTAGACGGGCCGATCCCACTCCCCCGGTCCGCGGGATCGGGAGCGTGACCAGCGACGTCGTCGCGCGGTAGGTCGCCGAGGAGTAGAGCCTGCGGAGACGCACCTGCTCGCTGTCGAGGAGCGGCAGCGGCGAGATCTTGACTCCCTGCCCGGCGAGTCCGATCTCGGTGATGCCGCGTTCGCGGCACCGCAGACGCAGACGGGCGATCGACGCCAGACGCGTCGTCTCGACCGGCGGCGGACCATAGCGGTCGTTGAGCTCGACGAGCACGGCGTCGACCGCGGCGTCGTCGGTGGCCGACGCCAGCTTGCGGTACGCCTCCAGACGGAGACGGTCGGAGTCGACGTACTCGACCGGGATGTGCGCGTCCACCGGAAGGTCGATCCGCACTTCCCCGGTCTCCTGGGTCTCAACGGGTTTGCCGTCGGCGGCAGCGCGATACGCCTCGACGGCCTCGCCGACGAGCCGCACGTAGAGGTCGAAACCGACGCCCGCGACGTGGCCGGACTGTTCGGCACCGAGAACGTTTCCGGCGCCGCGCAATTCGAGATCCTTGAGTGCCACGGCCATACCGGCGCCGAGCTCGTTGTTCTGGGCGATCGTCGCAAGCCGGTCGTAGGCGGTCTCGGTCAGCGGCCGGTCCGGACTGTAGAGCAGGTAGGCGTAACCGCGTTCGCGACTACGGCCGACGCGTCCGCGCAGCTGATGGAGCTGTGAGAGACCGAGGTTCTCGGCGCGGTCGACGATGAGGGTGTTGGCGTTGGAGATGTCGAGACCGGTCTCGATGATGGTCGTACAGACGAGCACGTCGTATTCGCGGTTCCAGAATCCCGAGACCGTGCGCTCCAGCTGATCCTCACCCATCTGGCCATGGGCGACAACGACTCTCGCCTCGGGGACCATCGCGGCGATGTCCTTGGCCGTCTTGTCGATGGTCGAGACCCGGTTGTGCACGTAGAACACCTGGCCGTCGCGGAGCAACTCACGGCGGATCGCGGCGGCGACCTGTTTCGGCGCGTAGGCGCCGACGTAGGTGAGCACCGGGTGGCGCTCCTCCGGCGGGGTGAGGATCGTCGACATCTCGCGGATGCCGGCCATCGACATCTCCAGGGTGCGCGGGATCGGCGTCGCCGACATCGTCAGCACGTCGACGTGCGTACGCAGCGACTTGATGTGCTCTTTGTGTTCGACGCCGAAACGCTGTTCCTCGTCGACGATCACGAGACCGAGGTCTTTCCAGGTGACACCGGTCTGCAGAAGGCGGTGGGTGCCGATGACGATGTCGACCTCACCCTTGGCCATGGCCTCGGTGATCTCGCGGGATTCCTTGGGGTCGGTGAAGCGCGACAGCCCGCGCACCCGCACCGGGAAACCACTCATCCGCTCGGTGAACGTCTGCAGATGCTGTTGCGCGAGAATGGTCGTCGGCACGAGGACGGCGACCTGCTTGCCGTCCTGCACGGCCTTGAACGCGGCGCGCACGGCGATCTCGGTCTTGCCGTAGCCGACATCGCCGACGATGACGCGGTCCATCGGGACCGGACGTTCCATATCGGCCTTGACCTCGGCGATGACGGTCAGCTGATCGATCGTCTCGGTGAAGTCGAAGGCGTCTTCCATCTCCTGCTGCCACGGGGTGTCCGGCCCGAAGGCGTGTCCCGGGGCGGCGTGGCGCGCGGCGTAGAGCTGCACGAGCTCACCGGCGATCTCGCGAACGGCCTTGCGCGCCTTGCGCTTGGTGTTCTGCCAGTCCGACCCGCCGAGCTTGGACAACGACGGTTGTTCGCCGCCGACGTACCGGGACAGCTGGTCGAGTGCGTCCATCGGCACGTACAACCGGTCGGCCGGCTGACCGCGTTTGCTCGACGCATATTCGAGGACCAGGTACTCGCGCCGTGCACCCGAGACGGTGCGTTCGATCATCTCGACGAACTTGCCGATGCCGTGCTGGTCGTGCACGACGAGGTCGCCGGCGGTCAGGGCCAGCGGGTCGACCTGGTTGCGGCGCTTGGCCGGGAGTTTGCGACCGTCTCGGACGTTCGCGACGCGGGTACCGGTGAGATCTGCCTCGGTGACCACCACGAGTCCGGCATCGGCACAGACGATTCCGTTACGCAGCGTGGCACCGAAGACCGCGACCTCGCCCGGCTCGGGACGATGCCCCGGCTCGGCGATGACATACGGGACCTCGGCCTCGGACAGTCGTTCGCCGACGCGCTGGGCGGTGCCCTTGCCGGTGACGACGATGGCGGCGGTCTTGCCGTCGGACACGTGGGCCCGCAGCTGGGCGAAGGTGGCCGCGATCTCGCGCTCGTCGCCGCGCGGCGCGGGTCCGGGGGCGAGGTCGAGTTCGAGTTCGTTCCCGCTGCCGGTGGACAGCGGTGACAGCGTCCACCAGGGTCGCTTGGCCTGAAGCGTCGCCTCGCGCACGTCGCCGAGCGAGCGGTAGGCGCTGGCCTGCAGGTCGATGCCGGTCCCCGATCGCGGGTCGATCGGTGCGTTCGCACCCATCGCCGCGGCCGACCAGGACGCCTCGAGGAACTCCGCACCGGTCTTGGACAGGTCCGCGGCCCGGGTCCGGACCTTCTCGGGGTCGAGGATGAGCACCCGCGTCCCGTCGGGGACGACTTCGGTGAGGAGTTGCATCTCGCCGTCCACGAGCGCCGGGATGAGTGCTTCCATCCCCTCCACGGGAATGCCCTCGGCCAGTTTGCCGAGCATCTCGTTGAGGGCGGTGTCGTCAGGGTTCTCCGCCGCGAGATCGCTTGCGCGCGTACGTACCTTCTCTGTCAGCAGCAGTTCGCGACCCGGGTGGATGCGAACCTCGGAGGCGTCGACCTCGGGCTGGCTGCGCTGATCGGCGACCGAGAACGCCCGGATCTCGGTGATCTCGTCGCCCCAGAACTCGACGCGGACCGGATGGTCGGCGGTCGTCGGGAAGACGTCGAGGATGCCGCCGCGGACCGCGAACTCGCCACGACGTCCGACCATGTCCACGCGTTCGTACGCCATCTCGACGAGCTGGGCGAGCAGACCGTCGAAGTCGACCTCGATGCCCTCGCGCAGGGTGACGGTGGCGACCTCGCCGAGGCCCGGGGCCATCGGCTGTACGAGCGAGCGGACCGTGGTGACCACGACTCGCAGCGGGTTGTCACCGGGATTGGCGAGACGGTGCAGAACCGCGAGGCGCTGGCCGACGGTGTCCGCGCTCGGCGACAGCCGCTCGTGCGGAAGGGTCTCCCACGAGGGGAACTGCGCCACCGCATCGGGATCGTCGAGAAGTTCGGCCAGCTCGGCCGTCAGGTCGTCGGCCTCACGACCGTTGGCCGAGACGACCAGCAGCGGGGCGTCGGAGCCGGCGGCCAGACAGGAGACGAGGAACGGCCGGGCCGCGTCGGGCGCGGTGATGTCGAGGCGACGTTCGGCACGGCGTTCGTGCACCTCGCGGAAGGATTTGTCCGCACACGCGAGCGCGGCCAGACCGGACAGGGCACGGGGCGTCGACACTCGCTCGATTGTATTGGGCCCCGATGACAGCAGTGGAGTCGGGCGACCACGCTCGCCTAATCTCATCCGCATGACCGAGCCCGAATCCGTGGTCGACGCCGCCGGGGTCCAGGTGTCCGACGCCACCATCGACGATCTCGAGGCGGTCGCCGAGATCTATGCGCACTACGTGCAGAACACCGTCGCGACCTTCGACTACGTCGCGCCCACGCTCGACCAGTGGCACGCCAAGTACGCGGCGATCACCGGCGCCGGGCGGCCGTTCGTGGTGGCACGAACACTCGACGAGACGAGCACCGAACGGATCGTCGGTTACGCCTACCTCGGCACGTTCCGCGGGATGCCGGCGTACGACCGGTCCACCGAGGACTCGATCTACGTCCGTCCGGGCTACGGCGGTCGCGGTGTCGGGTCGGCACTGATGGCCGGGATGCTCGACCGCGCGAACCGCGACAACGTGCGTCAGATCGTCGCGGTCATCGCGGCCACCGGTGGGGCGGGATCCATCGCCCTGCACTCGCGGTTCGGGTTCACCGAGGTCGGGCGCCTGCGGTCGATCGGCCTCAAGGCCGACCAGTGGATCGACTGCGTGTACATGCAGAAAGACCTCTGGGAACACTCCTCGTAGTCAGGTCTCAGCGGTCGAGTCCCGCGGCCTCGGCGGCGGCGTCGGCCAGACCGACGCCGGTGCCCTCGTAGATGTGGAAGGCGACGTCGGCGCCGCGGCCGAGCAGTTCGTCGCGTTCGTCGTCGTACTGGGCGACGACGGCGATGGTGCCGTCGAAGTCCCGTTCCTCCACCCGGTCGAGGGCCACCAGATTGGACCCGTGGAACGGCATGGCCATCACGAGGATGTCGAGGTCGGAGACTCCTTCGCACCGTTCCCAGAAGCCCGTCTCGGTCGCGTCCGCCTCGATCACGCGAAATCCTCGCCCGCGCAGGTTCGCCACCTTGAGCGGGTCGTTCTCGACGCCGACGACGTCCAGCCCGTACTCGTCGACCAGACGGTTGTAGACCGAACTGCCGACCCGGCCGAGACCGAAGACGACCGCACGGGCGGGCGACAGGTCGATCGCCGCGTCATCGGGATGGGCGCTCGCGGCCGCCGTTCTCGGGACGTATGCCGAGAGCCGGGCCACCAGGTTGGAGCCGCGACGGTTGACGAGGGTCGAGAACACGAAGCTCGCGGCGACCGCGACGGAGGTGACCACCAGCCAGTCGTCGTCGACCAGGTCGTTGCTCACCCCGTTGGAGATGACGATGAGCCCGAACTCGGAGAAGTTCGCCAGCGCGAGACCGGCCAGGATCGAGGTGCGCCGGCGCAGGCCGAACATGGCCAGCACGAAGGTGAACAGCGCCGCCTCGAGCGGCAGGAGGACCACGAGGACCAGGCCGAGGATCACCGTGTCGAGGGTCGGCGTGACGTGGAGACCGATCGAGACGAAGAAGCCCACCAGAAGCAGTTCACGGAGTCCGAACAGGGTGCGGGACAACTCGCCGGCACGCGGATGCGAGGCCAGCAGCACGCCGATCACCATCGCGCCGAAGTCGCCTTTGATGCCGACGGATTCGAACAGCCAGTACCCCGGCACGAGCGCCATGGTGACGCCGAAGAGAGTCTGGAGTTCGCCGTGCCCGAGGCGGTTCCAGAGTCGACGGACGATGTACGCGCCGGGGACGAGGAGTAGCAGTGCGAATGCCCACGGACTGGGCGGTTCCCCACTCATCGCGGTGAGGTAGACGACCGCGACGACGTCCTGGAGAACCAGGATGCCGATGGCGATTCGGCCGTAGAGGGAGTGGGACTCCGAGCGCTCGTCGAGGACCTGGACCACGAAGACGGTGCTCGAGAACGACAGTGCGAAACCGAGAAGGGCGAGCGTCTTCCAACTCTCACCCATCAGCATCTGCACGCCGAGCGTCGACAGCAGTCCGAGAAAGCCGGTGGTGAGGCCGAGGAGCACCGCGAGATTGAGTCCGGTGGTGAGGAAGACCTCGCGCCGGTAGAGCATCCGCAGGTCGAGTTTGAGACCGATGGTGAACAGCAGGATCGTCACGCCCAGATCCGCGAGGGTGTCGATGATCGGCAGGTCGTCGATGCCCGGCGCGTGCAGGATGAAGCCTGCCGCCAGATATCCGACCAGCGTCGGCAGCCGGACCAGTCGCGCCAGGAAGCCGCATCCGAAGATGACGACGAGATAGATGCCGACTGTCTCCACGTGCCGGGAGTCCCTTCCGCTCTGGGCCGCGAGCCGCCGCCGGGGATGTCTGGAACGTTATCGCCGCACGCTGGACGACGTGGGCGGCCACGCCGATCACGTCCCCTTCGCGGCCCTCGGAAACAAAACGGACCACAGTCCGGTTATGATTGGGCGTGCTCAGCTCGAACTCCCCCGCCCGGCCGCCCGCGCTCTTCCTGTCCCACGGCGCACCGCCGCTCGTCGACAGTCCCACCTGGGTGCACCAGCTGGAGAACCTCGCCGGCGAGCTCGCCCGTCCGACGGCGATCCTCATCGTGTCCGCACACTGGGAGGCGGCGCCCCTGACCATCGGCTCCACCGACCCCCGGACCCCGCTGACCTACGACTTCGGCGGCTTTCCGGAGAAGTACTACCGCGTCCAGTACCGGTCGCCGGGCGCCCCGGACCTGGCCCGACGCGTCGCCGCGATGATGCCCGACGGCGAGCCGATCGCCCATGACCCCGACCGTCGCCTCGACCACGGCGCCTACGTGCCGATGACCGTCATGTATCCCGAGGCGGACATCCCGGTCCTGCAGATCTCCCTGCCGACCCTCGACCCCGAGCGGTTGCTCGAACTGGGTCGACGCCTCAAGCCGTTGCGTGACGAGGGCGTGCTGATCATCGGATCCGGCTTCACCACCCACGGCCTGCCGTTCCTGCGCGACTGGCGGCCCGAGGCGGCTCCGCCGAGCTGGTCGGCCGAATTCGACGCCTGGGCCGCCGAACGATTCGCCGCCGGAGATGTGGAGTCGCTCATCCGCTTTCGGCAGACCGCACCCGGCATGCCGTACGCACATCCGACGATCGAACACTTCGCGCCGCTGTTCGTCGCGCTCGGCGCGAGCGACGACGCCGAACAGCGCCCGGATCAGGTCATCGACGGGTTCTGGATGGGACTCTCCAAGCGAAGCCTGGTGCTCGCCTAACCGTCCTCGGCCGTCGTCCGCTCGAGGGGTTCGACGTAGTCGGGGCCGACGAGATCCGGTGACGGGTCGAGGCGGGTCAGCCCGTTCCAGCAGAGGTTCACCAGGTGGGCGGCGACGACCTCCTTCGACGGTTCACGGACGTCGAGCCACCACTGGGCAGTCGACGACACCATGCCCACGAGGGCCTGCGCGTACAGCGGGGCGAGGGCCGGGTCGAAGCCGCGGCGTTCGAAGTCGCCGGCCAGGATGTGTTCGACCTGGCTCACGGCATCGTTGAGAAGGCTTGAGTAGGTGGCCGTTTCACCGGTCGACGCGGTGCTGTCGCCGCGGACGAGGATGCGGAACCCGTCCGTGCGCTCCTCCATGTAGGTGAGCAACGCGAGCGCGACCTGTTGAATGCGGTACAGCGACCGGTTCTTCGACAGCGACGCGGTCACCATCTCGAGCAGCGTCTCCATCTCACGATCGACGACGACCGCGTAGAGACCTTCCTTGCCACCGAAGTGTTCGTACACGATCGGCTTGGAAACACCTGCGCGCTGCGCGATCTCCTCGATGGAGGTCCCCTCGTAACCGCGTTCGGCGAACAGTCCGCGCGCCACCTCGATCAGCTGTAACCGACGCTGCGCACCGGTCATCCGCGCCCGGGGTGCGCGCTGCACCTCGGCCGCACCCTCCGCCGGACGTCCGATCGCCATGCGCCAAGCCTAGGACGAGACGCCGCGGAATCACGAATGTTGCGCCATTCTCGCTCCTGAGGTGCGAGCGTCTCTGCTCCGTGATCCGAAAGAGCGTGACGCACCCAGGTCCGATGCCTGAGGTGCGAGGAGCGCAAGCCGCCGGGCTGAGAAGCGACGAAGGAGCGTATCGAAGTCGACGAGCCACGAAGGCCTGGTGAGACACCGTCGCTCACCTGACTACCGGTCGACGTCAACCCGACCGGCAGACTTCGATCGAAGTCTGCCGGTCGAGTTGAGGTTCGACAGTCGGGATCCGGGCGCTTCCTCAGTACAGACTCGACCAGTACGACCAGAAGCGCACCGCGATGAGCACGATCACGACCGCCACGAAGAGCACCAGGATCAGGGCGTGACTGCGGGCGACCGCGAGTGCCACCCCGGATCGCGAGGTCAGGCCGCTCGCGTGGAGGTTGCGCACGCTGACGAACACGAAGATCGGCAGGGTCACCGCCCACACGACCATGCAGTACGGGCACAGCGCGCCGATCGAGTAGAGGCTCGAATAGATCAGCCAACAGATGAAGGTCATCGCCGCGGTCACGCCGACCTGCAGTCCCGCCCAGTACCAGCCCGCGAGACGTGCACCCGCGAGGATCGCCACCCCGGTGGTGACCACCACCGCGAAACCGGCGATGCCCAGCAACGGGTTCGGGAACCCGAACAGGGCGGCCTGTGGTTTGCCCATCACCGACCCGCAGCTCAGGACCGGGTTGAAGTTGCATGACGGCACATAATCGGGGTTTTTGAAGAGCTCGATGCGTTCGACGGTCAGCACGAAGGACGCCACGAACCCGATCGCGCCGCCGACGGCCAGGACCCAGGCGACGATCCGCGTCCAGGAACGGACGGCTTCGGCGAGAAGGGCCCGGTCGTCGTCCGGATCGAGCTCTGTCGTGGTCGGTGTCGCTTCGGCGGGGGCGCTCTCACTCACCCATCCAGGATGACACCGTCCGACGTGGTCACCGACCTTCGGCGTGCACGGAATCGTGCCGATTGTGACCGCCCGCAACCAGTGGAGGGTTATCCGCTCACGGTGAGGGTAAAGGCACGCGTGATCCGACAAATGTCGGCACCGGCCCACGCAGATGCGTAATGTCGCATTCACCAAAAGGGGATGGGAACACAACCGTGCAATTGTGGGATTACATCGGCGACAACGCTCGCTCCCTCACGTTCTTGACGTATCAACATGCGTCGCTGTCCTTCCAGACCGTGCTGGTCGGCACCCTCGTCGCCATCGCGGTCGCCGCGCTGGTCTATCGGCTTCCACTGGCATCGGCACTCACCTTGACGTCCAGTCGTGTGGCGCTGACGATTCCGTCGCTCGCCCTGCTCGCGCTGCTGATCGTCCCGTTCGGGCTCGGCGTGACACCGTCGTTCCTGATGCTCGCGTTCTTCGCGATGCTCCCGGTGATCGGCAACGCGGTGGTCGGCTTGCGTTCGGTGCCGCCCTCGGTCGTCGAATCCGCCCGCGGCATCGGGCTTTCGCGCTGGCGCATCCTGCTGACGGTCGAACTACCGATCGCATGGCCGGTGATCTTGACCGGAATCCGGGTGTCCACGCAGATGATCGTCGGCGTCGCGGCGATCGTCGCCTACGTCCTCGGCCCCGGCCTGGGATCATTGATCTTCAACGGCCTCGCACGACTCGGCGGCGCGAACGCCCTCGAATCAGCGCTCGCCGGAACACTTCTCATCGTCATCATCGCGCTCGTCTTCGACGCTCTTCTGGTTCTGCTCGGCCGACTCACCATCTCCAAGGGACTCTCATGACCGACTCCACCACCGCCCCGTCGTCGAAATCATCGACCGGCCAACCGACCTCCGGCGCCAACGGTCGCGTCGTCACCGGCGAATCGATCCGGCTCGAAGGCGTCGTCAAGCGCTACCGGGGCCAGTCCAAGCCCGCGGTCGCACAACTCGACCTCGAGATCGACGCCGGCGACATCGTCGCCTTCGTCGGCCCGTCGGGTTGCGGCAAGACCACGACCCTCAAGATGATCAACCGGCTCATCGAGCCCACCGAGGGTCGCATCTACATCGGTGGACGCGATGTGACCGAGGAGAATCCGGACAAGCTCCGCCAGTCCATCGGTTACGTCATCCAGTCCGGCGGACTCTTCCCCCACTGGTCGGTCAGCAAGAACATCGGCACCATCCCGCGAATTCTCAAGTGGGACAAGAAACGCATCGCCGAACGCACCGAATACCTGATGGACCTGGTCGGACTCGACGCCGCGACCTTCGCCGACCGCCTGCCCAAGGACATGTCCGGCGGCCAGCAGCAGCGCGTCGGCGTGGCCCGTGCCCTGGCTGCCGATCCGCCCGTCCTGCTGATGGACGAACCGTTCGGTGCCGTCGATCCCATCACACGAGCCCGCCTGCAGGACAAGCTCATCGCCATCCAACACGAGCTGGGAAAGACGATCGTCATCGTCACCCACGATTTCGAAGAGGCCACCAAACTCGGCGACAAGGTCCTGATCCTCTCCGAGGGCGGACACATCGAACAGTTCGCCCCGCCGGAGGAGATCCTCGCCAACCCCGCCAGCCCGTTCGTCGAGGAGTTCGTCGGTTCCGGCGCAACACTGGCCCATCTGACCCTCACCCGCGTGCGCGACGTCGACATCAAGCAGGTGGTCACCGCCCGTGTCGGGGAATCGTCCGGCGGCGTCGTCGCCCGCGCCCGGGCCGCCGGCGAGGACTGGTTGGTCGTCGTCGACGATCACGGCCGGCCTCGGGCCTGGCCCAGCGTCGCCGAGGTCGCGGCGAAACCCGAGGTGTCGGACTACCTCGACCCGCGGCTGCCCGTCGTCGCACAGTCGTCGACGCTCAACGACGCGCTCGACTCGATGCTCGCGACCAGCCAGGGCGGCGTCCTCGTCACCGACGGACGCGGCGCGGCCATCGGCGCGCTGAACATCGCGTCGGTGATGGAGGCGATCCGTGGCCAGCTCGCGGACGTCCGCGACGACGACCACGTCGGCTACCTCGATCACACCGAGGGAACCGCGCCTGCCGAGACCCCGGTCGTCGCGGCCGACGACGAGTCCTCCCCCGCCGAACCGAGCGCCGAGCGATGACCGCCGTCGCCGACGAGTCCGCGCGGGTCACCGCGGCATCAGAGGCCCCGGTCCAACCACCTCGGAACGGTTTCCGACGCCGGTTCGCGAAGGTGCCCATCGACGTCTGGTTCGAGCCGCTGGTGATCATCGTGATCGGCGTCGGGTTCCTGATCTGGTACCAGCGCACCACGTTCACCGAGACCGAGTCCGCCTCGATGTCGTGGCCGGCCCTACGATCGACGATCCTCGACCACATCCAGCTCACTCTCACCGCGACCGTGATCGTGGTGTGCATCGCGATCCCGCTCGGAATCGCCTTGACCCGGCCATCCCTGAAGTGGCTCAACCCGATTGCGGTCAACATCGCCAACATCGGGCAGGCGGCCCCCGCCATCGGTCTGCTGGTGTTGTTCACGTTCTGGCTCGGCACCGGTTTCAACACCGCGGTCGTCGGTCTCGTCGTCTACGCCGTGCTGCCGATCCTGCAGAACACGATCGTCGGCCTGCGCCAGGTCGACCAGCGGACGGTCGAGGCCTCCCGCGGCATCGGATTGTCCGCGGTGCGAACGCTTTTCCAGGTCGAGCTGCCGCTCGCCGTTCCGGTGATCCTGAACGGTGTGCGCACGGCGCTGGTCATCCTGGTCGGTACCGCGACCCTGAGCACGTTCATCGGTGCGACGAGCCTCGGCACGCTCATCACCACCGGCATCACCCTGTTCTTGCCGAAACTGCTCGTCGCCGGCGCGATCCTGGTCGCGCTCCTGGCGATGACGATCGACTGGCTCGGACGGCTCGTCGAACTGGCCGCGACACCGCGAGGGATCTCATGAGAAAGTCCGTCCTGGCCGTCGTCACGGCGATGCTCATGGTGGTGGTCGCCGGCTGCGGGCTGGTGAGCTCATCGGGCACCTTTCGTGAGGCCTTCCTGACCGACGGGTCGACGCCCCTGGAGGGCACCAAGATCCGGGTGACGTCGAAGAACTTCACCGAGTCCGTCCTGTTGGGCAAGATCACCGCGACCTATTTGGGTGCGGCGGGTGCGGCGGTCGAGGACCTCACCAACGCACCGGGTTCCATGTCCTCACGGCAGGCGCTGCTCAACGGTGACGCCGACATCCTCTGGGAGTACACCGGCACCGCCTGGCAGACCTATCTGGGCGAGACGGAGACCATCTCCGACCCGAACGAGTTGTGGCAGCGGGTCCGCGACGCCGACCGCGCCAACGGCGCCGAGTGGTTGCCGCCGGCGTCGTTCAACAACACCTACGCGTTCGCGGCGTCGGCGCCCACGGCGAAGCGCCTCAACGTCAAGACCATGACGGACATCACGAAGCTCCCTGTGGCCGAGCGGACGTTCTGCATCAACGACGAGTTCCTGAGCCGCGCCGACGGGATGATCCCGATGCTCGAGGCCTACGACATGCCGCTCGGCACGCCCGACGGTGTGCCGAAGAACAACGTGACCACCATGGACTCCGGCGTCGTGTACACCTCGACGGCGAAGAGCGAGCCCTGCAACTTCGGCATGGTGTACTCCACCGACGGCCGGATCAAGAACCTCGATCTCACCGTCCTCGAGGACGACCGGAAGTTCTTCCTGCCGTACAGCGGATGCGTGGTCGTCAGCACCAAGCTCAACGAGGAGGCGCCGGAGATCGCCGAACTGATGGCGCCGGTGTCGGCCAAGCTGACCGACGCGGTGATGCAGGAACTCAACGGCCGCATCGACATCGACGGTGAGGACCCCGCCGACGTCGCCTACGACTGGCTGAAGGCCGAGGGGTTCATCGCCTAACCCTTTCGCTCCCTGAGGAGCGAAGAGCGCATGCGACGAGCCCCCTTTCGCTCCCTGATCCGAAAGAACGCGACGCACCGAGCTCTGCTGCCTGATCCGAAAGAACGCGACGCACCCAGCTCTGCTGCCTGAGGTGTGAGGAGCGCAAGCGACGAGCCTCGAAGGCCTGGTGAGACACCGTCGCCACCTAACTACCGGTCGACGTCAACCCGACAGGCAGACTTCGATCGACGTCTGCCGGTCGAGTTGAGGTTCGGCAGTCGGGAGCCGGGCGCCTCCTCAGGGAGCGGACCCTTTCGACCCTCACGACGGCCGGCTCACCGGCCGCGGGTACTGAGGTGCGAGCAGCGCAACGCCGAGCCCCCTTCGCTCCCTGAGGTGCGAGGACCGCAAGCGACGAGCCTCGAAGGGCCGGTGGCCCGAACTACGCAACCGCCGACGACAAGCGGCCCCGGTTCACTATCGCCTAGGTTGGTTGTCGCTCAGCGGCATCGGCGTCCGCGGCGCTTCAGGATGTAGCGCGGCTGCCGCGGCGAGGGTGTCGGCGTCGAGCCGGCTCCAGAGGTTCCCGAACACCTCGGCGAGCGAGTACCGGAGTCTGCCCCGGGAGGCACCGGCATACCAGGCGGCGTGATCAGTCATGCGATGCACCTTCCAGATCCCATGCGCGGGCGAGTAGTTCGTGCGATTGCAGGCGATGGTCGAAGTCGTGGGTGACGCTGGTGACGAGGAGTTCGTCGGCCTCGGTGACCCGGGCCAACGTGCGCAGCCCGTCGACGACGGTGTCGGGCGACCCGACGAACTGGGTGCGTATCCGGTCGTCGACGATCGCGCGCTGTTCGTCGTCGAGCGGGGGCGCGGTGTCGGGGTCGAGATACGGGGCGGCACCCGCACCGCTGCGGATGCTGTGGACCCAGTGCCCGTACGTCGACGCGCGGTGTCGTGCGGTCGCATCGTCCTCGGCGACAACCACATCCGCGGACACGACCACGTAGGGTTCGGCGAGTGCGGCCGACGGACGGAAGGCGCTGCGGTAGGCCTCGACCGCCTCGAGGACGGTGCTGGGGCTGACGTGATAGTTGGCGACGAACGGCAGTCCGCGTGCGCCGGCGGTCTGTGCGCTCTGGCCCTTGCTGCTGCCGAAGATCCAGACCTGCACATCCGCGCCACGTCCCGGGACCGCTGTCAGGGCGACGTCACCGAGGCGGAACTGTCCGTCGAGCAACGAGATCACGTCGCCGACGGCGTCGTCGAAGTCCGGTGGCTGCGCGCCCTCGAACTGGGAGGCCTCGTACGCGGCGACGACCCGCGGCGATCCGAGGAGCTTCTCCACCGGGAACGGCGACGGGATCAGCAGGCCGTCGACGACCTGGTCGGGCTGCGGTGTGGTGACCGGGCGGCTCCCAGACGTGACCTCGGCGCGGCGCTGTGCCGATCGTCCGAGCCCGAGATCGAGGCGACCCGGGTACAACGCGTCGATGGTGCCGAAGGCCTCGACGATCGAGACCGGCGTGTGCAGTCCGCTCTGCACCGCCGCCGACCCGACCCGGATCGTGTCCGTGGCCGCCGCGACCAAGCCGATGAGCGTCGTCGTCGACGAACTCGCGACCTCGACGAAATGGTGTTCGGCCAGCCAGAACCGCCGGTAGGCGAGCTGTTCGGCGTGCCGAGCGAGTTCCACCGCGCGTCGAACGGCGGTGGGTGCGTCCGAACCGTCGACCACGGGCGCGAGATCCAGCACCGACAGTGGGATCGCCGCGGCTGATGACATGACGCTCCTCCGGTGGCGTGACGCTGACCCCACCAGGAAGCCTGCTCATCGCCGTCTGCGGAAGGGTTTGGCCCAACCCGATCGGATGGGCATCGCATCGGAATCCTCGTCGTCGACCGGGGCGTTCGTGGCGAGGACGGGTTGTATCGCGCCCGAGCACACCGACGAGACGGAGGACCGATGAGCGACCCCCTGCACGTGGCAGTCGCCCTGGACCAGACCGGGTCCCATCCCGGTTCGTGGCGGGCACCCGGCGCACGGCCGGGCGAACTGACGACAGCGGCCTATTGGCAGTCACTGATCGCCGTCGCCGAGACCGGGCTCCTCGATCTGGTCACGTTCACCGACGCGTTCGAACTGCATCCGGGGCCGCCGCGGACCGACCGGGCCGCCGGCCGGCTGGATTCGCTGCTGCTGGCCTCCCGGCTCGCACCGACGACCGGGCGCATCGGTCTCCTCCCCACCGCCACGGCGACGCACACCGAGCCGTTCCACGTGTCGAAAGCGGTCGCCACCCTCGACTTCGTCAGCGGAGGCCGCGCCGGTGTCGTACTGCGCACGACGCCCGATCCCGACGAAGCCGCGCTGTTCGGCCGGCGCCGGTTCCCCGACGACCCGGCCGTGCTCGCCGAACTGGCCGATGAGGCGTCCGACTTCGCGACGGTTCTCCGCCTGCTGTGGGATTCGTGGGAGGACGACGCCGAGATCCGTGACGTCACCACCGGACGGTTCGTCGACCGGGACAAGCTGTACTACATCGACTTCCGCGGCACGCAGTTCTCCGTCCGTGGCCCGTCGATCACGCCGCGCCCGCCCCAGGGGCAGCCGATCATCGCCACGACCGCCGCACATGCCGCCGATCTACCGGTCATCGGTCGCGTCGCGGACCTCGGGTTCATCGCCCCTCGTGACGTCGACGACGCCGCGCGCGCCGTCACCGCAATCACCGAGGCGCACCGCGCCGCCGGACGCAGGAACGACGATCCCGCCATCGCGCTGGTGGATCTGTTCGTCGTCCTCGGCGACTCTCGTCGCGAAGCGTGTGAACGACTCGCACAGCTCGACGAGTGGGCCGGTTCGCCGTTCACACCCGACATCGTCCCCGTCGTCGGAACCCCGACGGACCTGGCCGACGAGATCGAACAGTGGTTGTCGGTCGACGGCATCGGCGGGGTCCGGCTGCATCCGGCGGTCCTGCCCGACGACCTGCACGCGATCGCCCGGGATGTGGTGCCGGAACTGCAGCGTCGCAACCTGTTCCGAGAGGCCTACGACGGTCGCAGCCTCCGCGGCCGCTTCGGCCTGCCCCGCCCGATCAACCGTTTCACCACCGGAAAGGCCGGAGTCGCATGAGCAAGCAGGTTCACCTCGCCGTCCACTTCCCCGGCGTCAACAACACCACGGTCTGGAGCGATCCCGCGTCCGGCAGTCAGATCGAGTTCGACTCCTTCGTCCGTCTCGCACAGACCGCCGAGCGCGGGAGGTTCGACTTCTTCTTCCTCGCCGAGGGACTCCGGTTGCGGGAGCAGAACGGGTTGATCTACGACCTGGACGTCGTCGGCCGCCCCGACACGTTCAGCGTGCTCTCAGCGCTCGCCGCGGTCACCGAACACCTCGGCCTCACCGGTACCATCAACTCCACCTTCAACGAACCCGTCGACGTCGCACGGCAATTCGCGACTCTCGACCACCTGTCCGGAGGTCGTGCCGCCTGGAACGTGGTGACCTCGTGGGACGAGTTCACCGGCGAGAACTTCCGCCGCGGCGGCTACCTGCCGGAAGACCAGCGCTACGCCCGCGCCAAGGAATTTCTCGACGCCGCTGCGGTGCTGTGGGATTCGTGGCGCGACGACGACATCGTCGCCGACAAAGAGTCCGGCCGGTTCCTTGCGCGTGATGATGCCGGTGAATTCGAGTTCCGGAGTCCGCAATTCGACATCCGCGGGCACTTCGCCGCACCGCGACCGCCACAGGGCCGACCGGTCATCTTCCAGGCCGGCGACTCCGACGAGGGTCGCGAGTTCGCGGCTGCCACTGCCGACGCGATCTTCTCGCGCCATGCCACCTACGACGCCGGCCGCTCGTTCTATAACGACGTCAAGCGTCGGCTGTCAGCCTATGGGCGTGAACCGGAGGAGTTGCTCGTGCTGCCCGCCGCGACCTTCGTCGTCGGCGACACCGACTCGCAGGCAGCCGAACTCGCCCACGAGGTCCGGCTACAACAGGTGAGCGGGCAGACGGCGATCAAGTTCCTCGAGCAGCTGTGGAATCGCGACCTCTCCGATCACGACCCCGACGGTCCACTGCCACAGGTGGATCCGGTCCCCGGTGAGAACACCGTCGCCAAGGGCCGGGCGAGCGTCCGCATGCATCGCGACCCCGTCGCCACCGCCCGCGAATGGCGCGACCTCGCCGAGGCCAAGAACCTCACCACCCGCGAACTCATCATCGAGGTCACCGGACGTCAGTCCTTCGTCGGAGCACCGGACACCATCGCGCACACCATCAACGACTTCGTCCAGAACGACGTCGCCGACGGATTCATCCTGGTCCCGCACATCGTTCCCGGCGGACTCGACCGCTTCGTCGACGAGGTGGTGCCGGTGCTGCAGGAGCTGGGCGTGCATCGCACGGAGTACGAAGGGACGACGCTTCGGGACAACCTGGGATTGGCGCGGCCGGCCTGAGCGCTGAAGAGCTCCCCCACTGGCACATGTGGTGGCTCCCCCCTGGGACATATGGTGGCTCCCCCACCAGGACTCGAACCTGGAATGCCTGAACCAAAATCAGAAGTGTTGCCGATTACACCATGGGGGAATACTGCGCTGACGATTGTGCCACAGGCCAGCGGCGCGGCGACCCGGGCACTCTCGTCAGCAAGACCTCGTCTCGACGCCGCGACTTCGATCGAGGTCGCGACGTCGAGACGACGTCTGGAGATCAGTCCTTCGGACCGCCGGCGACGTAGACGACCTGACCGGAGACGAAGCCCGCACCCTCGCTGATGAAGAACGACGCCGTGTGGGCGATGTCCTCGGGGACGCCGACGCGGTTCACCGGGATCTGAGCGGCGGCGGCCTTCTTGAAGTCCTCGAAGGGCACGCCGACGCGCTCGGCGGTGGCGGCGGTCATCTCGGTCTCGATGAAACCGGGGGCGATGGCGTTGGCGGTGACGCCGAACTTGCCCAGCTCGATGGCCAGGGTCTTGGTGAAGCCCTGCATGCCGGCCTTGGCGGCCGAGTAGTTGACCTGGCCGCGGTTGCCGAGAGCCGACGTGCTCGACAGGTTGACGATGCGACCCCAGCCGGCGTCGACCATGTACTTCTGGGCCGCCTTGGTGACGTTGAAGGCACCGCGCAGGTGGACGGCCATGACGGCGTCCCAGTCCTCGACGGTCATCTTGAACAGCAGGTTGTCGCGGGTGATGCCGGCGTTGTTGACCACGACGGTCGGTCCACCGAGCTCGGCGGCGACCTTCTCGACGGCGGCCTGGACCGACGCGTCGTCGGCGACGTTCGCGCCGACGGCGATGGCCTTGCCACCCTTGTCGGTGATGGCCTTGACGGTGTCCGCGCAGGCGTCGGCGTCGAGGTCCAGGACGGCCACGGCCAGGCCGTCGTCAGCGAGTCGCTTGGCCACGGCAGCACCGATACCCCGTGCCGCACCGGTGACGATCGCGGTCTTCTGCGTGCTCATTCATACCTCCGTTGGTCAGGTGTGCGGGCCGGTCGACCGGCCCGCGCTGGTCCGCTCCCCGTCTGCGCGTCGACACCGAACGCCCGAGGCGCGCCGATCGAACGCTCGGGGAAACGCGGTCCCCTGTGTTCTATCAGGTGACGTCCGAGGACGTGTGTTGCATCACGTGACAGCGCCGCATTCAGCGGGAATCGGAGCGGCGCGTTATCAGAACCGCAGTACCGGTGCGTAGGATCGCACCCGACGTGAACACCGATGAAGGAAGAGGGTGGGCATTCGATGTCGGGAACGTCGTCATCTGTGGCCGTGATCGTGCTGGCCGCGGGTGCCGGTACCCGGATGAAGTCCAAGACCCCCAAAATCCTCCATACGATTGCCGGCCGATCCCTCTTGGGTCACTCGCTGCACGGCACCTCGGGCATCGATCCCGAGCATCTCGTCGTCGTGGTCAGCCATGAGCGTGAGCGGGTCTCCGCAGCGGTCGCCGACCTCGCCACCGCACTGGGCCGCGAGATCGCGATCGCCGAGCAGGACGAGCCGCGCGGCACCGGCGACGCCGCGCGCGTCGGACTCACCGCACTCCCCGACGACTTCGACGGAACCGTCATCGTCACCGCCGCCGACGTCCCACTCCTCGACGCCGACACCCTCCGCGGCCTCATCGAGACCCACACCGCCGACGGCGGCGCCGCGGTCACCCTCACCAGCTTCATCGCCGACGACCCGACGGGTTACGGGCGCATCATCCGCGCCGACGACGACTCGGTGCGCGCGATCGTCGAACACAAGGACGCAACCCCCGAACAGCGCGCCATCACCGAGGTCAACGCCGGTGTCTACGCCGTCGACGCCACCGCACTGCGGGACGGGCTCTCGAAGCTGTCGACCGACAACGTCCAGGGCGAGTTCTATCTCACCGACATCGTCGAGATCGCGCGTGACGCAGGCCAGGCCGTTCGCGGGTTCACCGTCGCCGATCCCGTCCTGGTCGCGGGATGCAACGACCGCGCGCAGCTCGCCGACCTCGGTGCCGAGCTCAACCGCCGGATCATCCGACGCCATCAGGTCGACGGCGTCACCGTCGTCGACCCGGCCACCACCTGGATCGACGTCGACGTGACGATCGAACCGGATGTGCGGATCGAACCCGGCACACAGCTCCACGGCCGTACCCACATCGCCGCCGACGCGGTCGTCGGACCCGACACCACGCTCACCGACGTCACGATCGGCGAGGGCGCCCACGTCATCCGCACCCACGGCAGCGAGGCCGTCATCGGCGGCGACGCCTCGGTCGGCCCGTTCGCCTACTTGCGCCCGGGCACCGTGCTCGGCGTCGCGGGCAAGATCGGCACCTTCGTGGAGACCAAGAACTCGACGATCGGCGACGGCTCCAAGGTGCCGCACCTCACCTACGTCGGCGACGCCACCATCGGTGAGCACACGAACATCGGGGCGTCGAGCGTCTTCGTCAACTACGACGGCGTGAACAAGCACCGCACGGTGATCGGCGACCACTGCCGCACCGGCTCGGACAACATGTTCGTCGCCCCGGTGAGCATCGGCGACGGGGCATATACCGGCGCCGGAACCGTCGTGCGGCAAAATGTACCGCCGGGAGCCCTCGCGGTCTCGGCGGGAACACAACGTGTCATCGAGGACTGGGTCGTGCGCAAGCGGCCCGACACGGCGGCGGCACAGGCAGCCATCGAGGCACTCGGCAACGCCTCTGCGGCACGCGACAAGGACCCCGGGCCCGCCTAGCGGACCCGAGAACCCCGCCGTTCGCGGCGGGGAGCCCAACCGATCGAAACCGAAACGGACAGAAGAGTTTTCATGACCTGGACCACCGACAACCAGAAGAACCTGATGCTGTTCTCTGGTCGTGCCCACCCCGAACTGGCTGAAGCGGTCGCCGACGAACTGGGCATCAAGGTGACCCCCCAGACGGCACGCGACTTCGCCAATGGCGAGCTGTTCGTCCGTTTCGAGGAGTCCGTCCGCGGCTCGGACGCGTTCGTGCTGCAGAGCTGCCCCTACCCGCTGAACCAGTGGGTCATGGAAGCCCTGATCATGATCGACGCGCTCAAGCGCGGTTCGGCCAAGCGCATCAGCGTGATCCTGCCGTTCTACCCCTACGCCCGCCAGGACAAGAAGCACCGCGGACGCGAGCCCATCTCGGCCCGCCTCATCGCCGATCTGCTCAAGACCGCGGGCGCCGACCGCATCATCACGGTCGACCTGCACACCGATCAGATCCAGGGCTTCTTCGACGGTCCGGTCGACCACATGCACGCCCTCGGCCAGCTCGCCGGCTACGTCTGCGACAACTACGGCACCGACAACGTCACCGTCGTGTCGCCGGACTCCGGTCGTGTGCGCGTCGCCGAGAAGTGGGCCGACGCCCTCAGCGGCGCTCCCCTGGCCTTCATCCACAAGACCCGTGACCCGCTGGTTCCCAACCAGGTCAAGTCGAACCGCGTGGTCGGTGAGGTCGAGGGACGCACCTGTGTCCTGATCGACGACATGATCGACACCGGCGGCACCATCGCCGGCGCGGTCCGCGTCCTGAAGGAGGCCGGTGCCGGCGACGTCATCATCGCCACCACCCACGGCGTCTTCTCCGATCCGGCCGCCGAGCGTCTCGCCGGCTGCGGCGCCAAGGAGGTCATCGCGACCGACACGCTGCCCATCCCGCCCGAGAAGCATTTCGAGAACCTGACCGTCCTGTCGATCGCCCCGCTGCTCGCGCAGACGATCCGCGAGGTCTTCGAAAACGGTTCCGTCACAAGCCTGTTCGACGGCATCGCCTAGCCTTCACGGTTTCACCCACACCGCGCCCGGATGTCCCCACGGACATCCGGGCGCGGTGTTTTCGACTGTGCGCCGCCCTAGGCCCCGGCCATCCGCCGGGTCTCCGACGGCGCGACCCCGTACTTACGTCGGTAGGCGGCGGCGAAGCGGCCGGTGTGCATGACGCCCCAGCGGGTGGCGATGTCGGTGACGGTCGAGGTCCCGCCGCAGGTCAGCAGGTCGTTGTGGATGCTTTCGAGCCGGACGTCGAGCACGTACTCCATCGGGCTCATCCCCACGCATTCGCGGAAACCCTGCTGCAGGCGGCGAGCGCTGACCGCGCCGATCTCAGCCAGTTCACCCACCGTCCACGGCCGTGCCGGGTCGGCGTGGATGGCGTCGATGACGCGCTTGACCATGCGCGGCCGGGTACCGGCCAGCGGATCGTCGGTGTCGGGTAGTGCCGCGAGAACCAGTGCGGTGGTGAGCATTCCGCCGAGCTGCTCGGCCATGCGCGGGTTGCGCAGCAGGATGCTGTCACACTGCGCGACCTGTTGGCGCGCCGACCGCAACAACCCAAGCCACTCCGCGCCGGCGCCGCGGCGGAGATCGAGTTGGCTGCTCAGCGACCGGCCGGGGCGACCCGCGATCCGGTCGATCTCGCGCTGCAGATAGTCGCGTTCGACCTTGAAGCCGATGATCTCGCACGTCTTGCTCCAGTTGGTGATCACCGTGGGGGTGTCGGGCGGGTTGAGCGTTGCCTGACCCGGTTCGGAGACGATCGACCGGCCGTCGGTGACCGAGGCGATGCTGCCGGACAACGGGATGTTGATCGCCCACGCCCCTGGATGGTCGGAATCGATCGAGACATCCGCGCCGAAGCCTATCCGCGCGATCACCGTCGAGCCGATGGCCGTGGATTCCAGTCGATAGTGCGAGGCGTCGTCACGGGACAGCGGGCGCAGCTCATGCGGAAAATACGCATCCGCGACGACCTCATGGACCTCGTCCCAGTCCGCGATCCCCGACCCCACGACGCGACGAGGTGTCGGTGTCTGCTGCGACATCGATCCCCCGGCGCGGTCGGTCCCCGAAGCAAGTGGCTCTGCCCTCACGAGCTCCAGCGTAACTGTGACTGCCATCACTTCCAGCGGCCTGGAGCGATCCAACTCGCATCGTTGCGCACATCGGATCAGCCCTTCGCAATGCGGATCGACGGGATGTGACCGCGGTCATACGTTTGGTCGCACCGCCACACCAGACACCCCACCAGCCACTGCCAGAGCAAAGGAGCTGATCCCCATGGACCAACGCACGATGCGCAACATCTTCGGACAGTTCGCCACCGGCGTCACCGTCATCACCTGCGCGAACGACGAGGGCACACCGCACGGCGCGACCGTCACCGCGTTCACCCCGATCTCGATCGAGCCCCGCCTCTGCCAGGTCACGCTGACCCGTAAGTCGAAGGCCTGCGGCTACCTCGACGCCGCGCCGTTCGCGGTGAACATCCTCAAGTCGGATCAGCTCGACACCGCCATGCACTTCGCCGGCAAGCCGCAGGAACACGGGCCGGAATGGAGCTCGGACTGGCTCGTCCCCGCGCTGGCCGACAACGCCGCGACCCTGATCTGCAACCCCTGGGCGTCCTACGACGGCGGCGACCACGTCATCTACGTCGGCGAGATCGTCGACGCCCACGTCGACACCGACGCCGAGCCACTCCTGTTCTACCGCAGCAAGTTCCACGACCTCGGCGAGACCTCCGGTGCCGCCGCGTACTGCGGCAGCCTCGACGACCCGCACAGCCGCTGGTTCGACGCGACCGCCCGGTTCACGCCGACCTGCGTGCCGCTCTCTGCCGTTTCCTGATCCCGCCCACCGACCGCACCACAGCCGTACAACAGAAGTGAGGACCACCATGACCGCAATCGACATCGCTCCCGACACCGAGACCACCGAGGCGACGACTGTCGACCGCTCGAAGGTGAACGTCGCCGCCGACAGCGAGGCCAACCGCACCGAGAACTTCGCCTCCAAGCCGATGACCGGCGACGAGTACATCGAGTCGCTGCGCGACGACCGCGAGATCTGGCTCAACGGTGAGCGCGTCAAGGACGTGACCACCCACGAGGCCTTCCGCAACCCGATCCGGATGACGGCGCGCCTCTACGACGCGATGCACGACCCGGCGACGAAGGACAAGGTCACCGCGCCCACCGACACCGGCAACGGCGGCGTGACCATGCCGTTCTTCCGCGCACCGAAGTCGGCCGACGACCTGCGCGCCGACCGCGACGCGATCGCCACCTGGGCGCGGATGACCTACGGCTGGATGGGCCGCAGCCCCGACTACAAGGCCAGCTTCCTCGGCACCCTGCACGCCAACTCCGAGCTGTACGCGCCGTTCCAGGCCAACGCCGAGCGCTGGTACAAGGAGTCGCAGGAGAAGGTCCTGTACTGGAATCACGCGATCATCAACCCGCCGGTCGACCGCCAGCTGCCGCCGGACGAGGTCGGCGACGTGTTCATGAAGGTCGAGAAAGAGACCGACGCCGGCCTCATCGTCTCCGGTGCCAAGGTGGTCGCGACCGGTTCGGCGATCACCAACTACAACTTCATCTCCCACTACGGCCTGCCGATCAAGAAGAAGCAGTTCGCCCTCATCTGCACCGTCCCGATGGATGCCCCGGGCGTCAAGCTCATCTGCCGCTCGTCGTACACCCAGCAGGCTGCCGTCATGGGCACCCCGTTCGACTACCCACTCTCGAGCCGCATGGACGAGAACGACACCATCTTCGTCTTCGACAAGGTGCTCGTGCCCTGGGAGAACGTCTTCATGTACGGCGACGTCGACAAGATCAACGCCTTCTTCCCGCAGTCCGGCTTCCTCCCCCGCTTCACCCTGCAGGGTTGCACCCGTCTCGCGGTCAAGCTCGACTTCATCGCCGGGCTGCTCCTCAAGGCGCTCGACTGCACCGGCGCGGGTGGGTTCCGCGGCGTGCAGACCCGCGTCGGAGAGGTCATCGGCTGGCGAAACCTGTTCTGGTCGTTGAGCGATGCCATGGTCAACAACCCCGAGCCGTGGATCGGCGACACGGTCATCCCCAAGCTCGAGTACGGCCTGACCTACCGGATGTTCGCCCAGCAGGGCTACCCGCGCGTGAAGGAGATCATCGAACAGGACGTCGCCTCCGGTCTGATCTACCTGCCGTCGAGCTCGGCGGACTTCAAGAGCCCCGACGTCCGTCCGTACCTGGACAAGTACGTCCGCGGTTCCGACGGCATCCTCGCCGTCGATCGCGTGAAGGTCATGAAGGCACTGTGGGATTCGATCGGCAGCGAGTTCGGCGGCCGCCACGAACTCTACGAGCGCAACTACGCCGGCAACCACGAGGGCGTGAAGGCCGAGCTGCTCATGTTCGCCGACGCCCGCGGCACAGTCGGGGAGATGAAGGGTCTCGCCGAGCAGTGCCTGTCCGAGTACGACCTCGACGGCTGGACGGTCCCGGACCTCATCGGCAACGACGACGTCAGCTACTTCGGCAACCGCTGAGGCTTTCTCGCACAGCTCTTCTCGAATACACAGCTTTCGAACCAGGAGACACCATGACCACCATCGAACGACCCCCGGCCCCCGTCGAGTCCCCCAGCGTCGACTCGCCGACCGCCGCCGGTTCCGGCAGCGCCGCCACCGCAGCCTTCGCCGGCCACCGGTTCACCGCCGACACCTCGCCGGAACGCTTGTCGGCCATCGCATCCGAGGCCTTCGCCGGTTTCAGCGCGTTGATCGACAAGTACGAGATCACCTACGACGAGTACCGGGTCCTCAAGCAGTGGCTCATCGACGTCGGCGAGGGTGGTGAGTGGCCGCTACTGCTCGACGTGTTCGTCGAACACGACATCGAAGAGGTCAACTCGCGGAAGTACTCGGGCACCAAGGGAAGCATCGAGGGTCCGTACTACCTCCCCGACGCCCCGCTGCTGCCCGCTCGCTGCACCCTCCCCATGCGCAGTGTCGACGCCCGTGAGACGCCGTTGGTGATGCACGGCCAAGTCACCGACCTCGACGGCAACCCGATGGCCGGTGCGACCATCGAGATCTGGCACGCCGACGCCGAGGGCTACTACTCGGGGTTCGCGCCGCATCTCCCGGCTTGGAACCTGCGCGGCACCGTGGTCACCGACGGTGAGGGACGCTACGAGATCACCACTATCCAGCCCGCGCCGTACCAGATCCCGACAGACGGACCGACCGGCAAGTTCATCGAGGCCGCCGGCTGGCACCCGTGGCGACCTGCGCACCTGCACCTGCGGGTGGCCGCCAAGGGTCGGCATCCGATCATCACCCAGCTGTACTTCACGGGTGGGGACTGGCTCGACGACGACGTCGCCTCGGCGACCAAGCCGGAACTGCTGCTCGACCCGAAGCCCGACGCCGCCGGCCGGAACGTCGTGCAGTACAACTTCGCACTCGACCCCGAGTAGCGATCCCACCCGCAGAACGGGTGCGCGAGCGGTCCGGGTTCTCCCCCTCTGGAGCCCGGACCGCTTTGCGCTGGGTACGGTGTCTTTCGTGGACGCGACGATCTATCACAACCCGAAGTGCTCGACCTCGCGCAAGGCGCTGCAGGCACTCCGCGACGCCGGTATCGAACCGACCGTCGTCAAGTACCTCGACGATCCCTACACGCGCGAACAACTGGTGCAGCTGCTCGCCGACGCCGGGCTGACCCCCGCGCAGGCCGTGCGTAAGCGCGAGGCCCTCTACAAAGAGCTCGATCTCGCGTCGGCCGACGACGAGGCGATCCTCGACGCGATGGTCGAACACCCGATCCTCGTCGAGCGCCCGATCGTGGTGACAGACAAGGGGACCCGCATCCCGCGGCCGTTCGAGAAGCTCGACGAGATCCTCTGAAGGGGCGTCGGTCCCGGATGAACGGGACCTTGGTCGCGTCGGCCTGCGGAAGGGCGGCCGATGTGTACAGCTCTGTGCCAGAACGCGATTGAGGGTTCCGGTGGCCCTCGGGCGCGGTTAGCATCGGCTACATGAGCTACGAAGCGAAGATGATCATCCTGTCCACCGAAAACCTGGACGAGTCGATCAAGTTCTACACCGAGACGCTGGGCATGGCGCTGAAGTTCCGCGACGGCGCCCACTTCGCCGCGCTCGACGGCGGTCCGGTGACGATCGCGCTCGCCACCGCGGTCGACCACCCGATCCCCGGCAAGGTCGTCGTCGGCATCAAGACCTCCGACGTCGACGCCGCGGCAAAGGCGATCGAGGCCGACGGCGGCGCCATCGTGAAGGGCCCGTACGACGACGCGCACGAGCGCCGTGCCGTGGTGTACGACAACCAGGGCAACGGACTCGTGTTCTACAGCCCGCTCAACCGCTGAGCGGGTATCGGCAGCGGCTTCTGCACCGACGGCAGGGCAAGCGCGGCAATTCCGCGCAGCAGGCCCTTCGCCATGTCGAAGTAGTCGAAGTAGTCGCGCCACACCACGATCCGGCCCTCACGGACCTCGAAGCGACCGCACACCCAGAACTGCAGATGCAGCCGCCCGAAACGCAGTTCGTCGACGCGTTCGGTGAGCACGACACCCGCGTCGTCGGAACTCACGTTGAGCATCCGGTAGTTGAACCCCACCCACGACTTCTTCGCGACACCGCCGAGCACACCGGCCACCTTGCGCTTGCCGTGAATGGTCGGCAGCGAGACGTTGGTGTACGCGATGTCGTCGTCGATGGTGTCCAGCGCACCTGCGATGTCCTCGCGCGCGAATGCGTCGAGCAGGGCCGTCACGATCTCGATCGGGGTCTGTGAGGTCATGGCTGCCCAGTATGCCGGGACGATGCTCGCTGCGGGACGCGATGTGACATCTCGGCAGGTCATCGACTATCCTTGCTCCCGTTGTCTCGGCGAGGGTGACCAAGTCACCGTGATCGGCGCGACCATCGCAGTCTCCTCGGAGCCCCCACGCGGCCCGGTGGGTGTCCGCGGTCGGTATCCGTGCCCGTTGCTCGTCGCGACGGACGAACGACCGCAACCACTGATCAGAGGAGATCACCATGGCTACTCAGGCCTCGAAGCTGGCTGTCACCACCCGTACCGAAAAGGGCAAGGGCGCCGCTCGTCGCGCTCGCCGCGAGGGCAAGGTTCCCGCCGTGCTCTACGGCCACGGCACCGACCCGCAGCACCTGCACCTCCCGGCCCGCGACTTCGCCGCGATCCTGCGTAACAACGGCCTGAACGCCATCATCGATCTCGACATCGAGGGCACCAGCCAGCTCGCGCTCACCAAGCAGGTCGACGTCCACCCGATCCGCAACTACATCGAGCACGCCGACCTCCTCATCGTCCGCCGCGGCGAGAAGGTGACCGTCGAGGTCGCCATCGTCGTCGAGGGTGACGCCGCACCGGGCACCCTGGTCGTCTCCGACGCCAGCGTCGTCGAGGTCGAGGCCGACGCTCTGTCGATCCCGGAGCAGGTCGTCGTCAGCGTCGAGGGCGCCGAGGCCGGCACCGCCGTTCACGCCTCCGATCTGGACCTGCCGGAGGGCGTCACCCTGATCGCCGATCCGGAGACCCTGATCGTCGCCGTCAACGAGGCACAGGCCGCGGCCACCGAGTCCGACGCCGACGCCGAAGGCACCGAGGACGAGGCTGCCGAGGCTCCCGCGGAGTCGGAGTAATCCGACCCCCGACTGCTCTGCACGAGTGGTGAAAATTATTGTCGGACTCGGTAATCCCGGGTCCAGGTACGAGAAGACGAGGCACAACGTCGGCGCGATGGTCGCCGACGGCCTCGTCGACTCGGCAGGCGAGCGCTGGAAGGTTCACAAGAAGTCCGGTGCGGAGGTCGCCGAGGTTCGCCTCGGCGGCCAGTCTGTTCTCGTGGCCAAGCCACGCGTCTACATGAACGAATCCGGCCGGCAGATCGGTCCGCTGGCCAAGTTCTATTCGGTCGCGCCCACCGATCTCATCGTCATCCACGACGAGCTCGACATCGATTTCGGTCTCGTGCGCCTCAAACGCGGCGGCGGCGAGGGCGGCCACAACGGGTTGCGCTCGATCAGCCAGGTCATGGGTACCCGCGATTACCTGCGTGTGCGGATGGGCATCGGTCGTCCGCCCGGGCGTCAGGATCCCGCCGACTTCGTGCTCAAGCCGTTCCCGTCCGCCGACCGAGCCGAGGTCGAGCTGATGATCCGCAACGGCTGCGACGCCGTCGAACTCCTCGTCTCCCAGGATCTCGAGAGCGCACAGAACACCGTGCACGCCTGGTAGTCCCAGCTCCCTGAGGTGCAAG
>NZ_BAHE01000025.1 GCF_000298235.1 Gordonia namibiensis NBRC 108229 | reverse complement strand
GAGCCGTATCGAAACCAGCTGGCGAGCAAGCACACTCGATGCCCGCTCACCAGATGTCCGCCTCACGCCGCGGCGGCGTTCTCCTGACGGCACTTCATCAACGGCTGGATTCGGGTGCCGAACGTGTCCACGCCCTTCACGAAGTCGTCGAAGGTCAGCATGATGCCCTTGACGCCTTCGAGTTCGGCGACCTGGTCGAGCATCTCGGCCACGGTCTCGTACGAACCGACCAGGGTGCCCATGTTGAAGTTCACCGCGCCCTCGGGCAGCGAGATCGTCTTGGCGGTAGAGCTGTCGTCGGCAGTCGCGTCGGCGGCGGACTCGTCGGCCATGTAGCCGAGCGCGGCGAGGTCGGCGTTGTCGTGGTAGTCCTGCCACTTGGCCTGTGCCGCTTCGTCGGTCTCGTCGGCGATGATCATGAACAGGACCATGGCCCCGACGTCCCGCCCGCTTTCCTTGGCGGCGGCGACCAGTGTCGACGTCGATTCCTCCACGGCCAGCGGGGTGTTGATCCCCGAGCCGAGGATGAAGTTGAAGTCGGCGTTCTCGGCGGCGAACTTCATACCGGTGTTCGATTGTCCCGCAGCGACGATCGGGGCCGTCTTGGCCGCCGGCGGCGGCGACAGGACGCAGTCGTCCATGGTGTAGTGCTTGCCCTTGAAGTCGCTGGAGCCTTCGGCCCACAGTTCGCGAAGGACCTTCACGTACTCGCCGGCCTGTTCGTACCGGTAGCCGAAGTATTCCTCGCCCGGCCACAGTCCCATCTGGGTGTATTCGCCCGGCGCCCAACCGGTCACGATGTTCACACCGAACCGTCCCGGGGCGATCGAGTCGATGGTGCTGGTCATGCGCGCGACGATCGCCGGCGGCAGGGTGAGGATGGCGGTCGAGGCGAACAGTTTGATCCGATCGGTCACCGCCGCGAGACCTGCCATGAGCGTGAAGGATTCGAGGTTGTGGTCCCAGAACTCGGTGTCGCCACCGAAGCCGCGGAGTTTGATCATCGACAGCGCGAAGTCCAGGCCGTGTTCTTCGGCTTTCTGCACGATGGTCTTGTTCAACTCGAATGACGGCATGTACTGGGGCGCACTCTTGGAGATGAGCCAGCCGTTGTTGCCGATGGGGATGAAGACGCCGATTTCCATGTCACTCCTACGCTGCGTGGTCATGAGAACCTGCGCGTGGCATAGCTGCGCCGCGCATGGTTTCCGCCGTTGGTTTGCGATCCAGCGGCGGCCCCGCTGCCGCCCTCCGGCCGTACCGGCCGGGTGTCCCCGAACTGGATGCATTCGAATGTAAGCAGGGGTTTTTGCGTGACGGTGTTCCTCGGGTTACCGAGATGTTGCCGAGCGGATGCTCGGTTTCAGACGCCGTCGGGGCATGGTCCGGCACTGCCGCGTCCGACCCATTCGACACCGAAGGCGCGGTGGACCGGGGTGCCCGCGGCGCCGTCGATCCGTGCGAGGAGAAGCTCGGCCGCGGCCAGCGCCATCTCCTCGAGGGGCTGGCGTACCGTCGCGAGATCGAAGATCGACCAGCCTGCGAGGTCGAGGTCGTTGTAACCGACGACCGAGACATCATTCGGCACAGCGAGTCCCAGCCGTTTCGCCGCGTCGAGGGTTCCGAAGGCCACATAGTCGGTGGCGCAGAACAAGGCGGTTGGCCGGTCAGATCGGCCGAGAAGGCGCAGGCCGCCGTCGAGTCCGGTCTTCGCGTCGACCTCCCCGCGGTACACCAGCGTCTCGTCGAGATGGGCACCGAGCCTTGCCAGTTCGTCCCGGAACCCGGTCTCGCGGAGCTTGATGCTCGGGTTGTCGGCCGGTCCGGAGATCAGTCCGATCCGACGATGCCCCAGGTCGACGAGATGCTGTGCGACGAGCCTCCCGCCACCGATGTTGTCCGACGTGACGCGGTCGACCCGGCCGGCCTGCGCGCCGTCGACGTCGCGGCTGAGGATGACCAGCGGCATCCGCCAGTCGATCATCTCCGAGACGACCGGCGAATCGAGTCGGGCCGAGATGTAGACGACCCCGTCGACCAGTCCCCCGCGCAAGGCCTCGAGGTCCTTGTCCACGGTGCCCGTCGGACCTTCGCGGTCGCTGAGCAACAACACCCGATAGTCCTCGCGGGCGAACCGGTCCTGAAGTGTGTTGGCGAGTACCGGAAACGACGGGTTGCGCAGGTCGCCGGTCACCACCCCGATCGTCGACGAGCGGCGCGTGATGAGACTCCGCGCGGTCACGTGCGGGACGTATCCCATTTCCTTGGCCAGCGCCTGGATGTGGTCTCGGGTCTCCTTGATCACCCGCGGGTCGTCGCGCAGCGCGCGCGACACCGTCGACTGCGACACCCCCGCCCGGCGGGCGACGTCGTAGCCCGTGACGGGTTTGTTGCGCACGACGGAGATTCTAGAAGGCCACGACCGCTCGAGCCGTGGCGAAACGTCTAGGCGACGGCCGGGGCACGGTCGAGGCGACGGCGTCGCAGGACGAACGTGGCACCCGTGGTGACCACCAGCGCGACGATCGTGACGACGGCGACCCACACGACGGCGGTCGTCTCACCCTGGGCGGTGGCCGGGATGCCGAGGAACGCCCAGATCAGCGTGAGCGGGTAGGCGACGAGCACGGAGCCGACCGCGGCGGTGACTGCGAGACCGAAGAGCCCACACAGGATGAGAACTGTGAGCTGCCAGCCGAGGGACTCCGGGTCGGCGAGGTCGGCGCCGATGGCGGCCGCCCAGTTCTGGAACACCGCCGCGGTGGCCCAGGCCGCGTAGATGCCGACCAGGATTCGGGCGAGCACCCGCAACCAGCCAGGCGCCTCGTCGTCGGCGGGGCGCGCCGCGATGCGTGCGGCGTCGAGCAGGACCACCGTCATCACGGTCAGCACGATCGGGGTGACCCATGTCCATTCTGCCGCGGACACCAGGATCCAGATGGCCGCGCCGGCGAAGGCGATTTCCAGATCGATGAGCAGACGACGCGGATCCGCGGTCCCCGTCGCGCCCTTCCACACCACCGCGAGTGCGAAGACGACGGAAAGCAGGTAGATCAGGCTCCAGATGGAGAACGTCCAGCCTGCCGGCGTGATGAGGAGATCGGTCGTCGACTCGTTGGGTGAGGCACCGATCCCGGAGAACGGCACGACCGGCGCAACCACCTGCGCCACTGCGAGAATCACTGCGAGCCAGGTGATCGGACCGGAGACGCGTGCCAGGGGTGCCATGACATCCACCGTAGGCACACGCCCTGAGCCTTCCCGAGAAAATACCGTTGACCTGTGGTGTCACTGACCGGCGGCGCCGATCAGGATGCAGTGTCCGCCGTTTCGCGATCCACCGGCCGGGTCACGGCCGACTGCGTCGTCCTCCGTGTACGACGCAGGACCAGCCCGATCGCGACCGCCGAGGTGACCGCGTAGACGACGCCGATGGTCACGGCCCCGCCGATCGTTCCGGCCAGCTGCCCGGCAACGCCGTCGAGCACCACCATCACGCCGGCACCGCTGTAGGCGAAGGCCGAGAACGTCGCTGCGACGCGGCCCTGCTGGATGGGTGTGAGCCCCACGGTGATGTACGCGAGCGCGACCCGGTACCCGCCGGCCTGGCCGATGCCGCCGATGACCGTGCCCAGCAGGATGACCTCGAGCCGGCCCATCGCGAGACCGGCGATGGCGATCGACCAGCCCAGCGCCAGCAGTGATCCCACTGCCGGCAGGGTGGTGATGACGCGAAGACCCACGCCGGCGAAGTTGGCCAGCATCGAGACGATCAGGCATGCGCCGCCGACACATTGGGCCACGAGCAACGAGTCGCTGATGCCCGTCGCGAGGATCGCGTTCGGCATCGCACCGACCGCGAGTGCGCCGATCGCCCAGGCGAGCGCCCCGACGAGGTATGCACCGGGGTCGCGGGATCGAGACGAGTCGACCACGACGTCGAGATCACCGGTGTGTGCCGACGGTACGTCCGCGAGCTCCGGTTCGACGACCAGCGGTGCGGGATCACGGTCCGGTGCAAGGAGATCTGGCGCCGCCCGCAATCCGGCGAGCAGGAACCCGAGACAGATCGTCATCGCGACCGCGTGAACGGCGTAGACCGTCACCAACTGCCAGGGCAGATACACGGCGATGAGGATCGCTGCGATGAGGCCGGTACCGGCACCGATGAGCGAGCCGGTCGCCATGAACGCACGCCCCTTCTCACCGCGGGCGGCGACCATCATCGCCGCCGCCGCACCGGTGCTCAGCGCCACCGACGCGCCCGTCATCAACCGGCCGGGAAAGAGCAGTAGCGGGTACCAGGCGCCGATGATCTCCACGAGGTCACCGACGATGGCCGTGAGGAACGCAATCGGCAGGACCTTGCGCGTGTGCCGGATCAGTGGCCCGCGAGCCGAGATCAACAAGATCACGATGAGTGCGACGAAGTACGTGGCGAACAGCACCGCGGCGGCGGCCGGCCCGAAGCCGTGACGGTCCATGTAACCGGGGAGGAGCGGCGTCATCGCATTCGAGCCGCAGATCGCGAGGATGAAACCCACACCCGATGCCCCTGCGAGCAAACGGGTTCCGGCATCGCCTCGGCCCGCCGCGACCTTCATTGTCATGTGTCCTGCCTCCTTGCCACCGGTGGCCGTGAAGGCGCCGGACGCACCGTCGGCATCACCGTGCAGGAATACTCAATCCGACCGCTGTAACCGATCGGCAACCTGATCGTGGCGCCCGTATTGCGCACCTCGGTCACCGACCAGCGGCACTCTGACCTGCCCGAATCCACGCCGCCGGCAGAACCACGCCGGTTGTCACCGCAGATCCGGAGGCGGCCCGAGCATTCTGTGAGCCGCGCGAACGACTAACCTGACCGGTCACGGATGTTCGAGAGGAGTTCAGGTGAGCGGCAGGGTTCTCGCACTCGTTCACGGTGTGCGGCCGGAGTCGCGCGAAACGGTTCTCGGTTCGTTGCTCCCCGCCTTCGCCGACCGCGGGTTCGACGTCGTCATCCGGGACGTCGAAGACGAGTCTCTCCCCGAGGCATGTGGATTCGACCTGGTGTGCGTGACCGGTTCCCCGGATTCGGCCTTCGATGCCTCGCTGCCGTGGGTGGAACCCGAACTCCGGTACCTCTCCGACACGATCGCCCAGCAGGTACCGATCTTCGGTGTCTGCTTCGGCGCCCAGATCCTCGCGCGGGCGCTCGGTGGTTCGGTGGCACCGAGCACGCGTCCCGAGCACGGCTTCGTCACCGTCAGCACCACCCGCCCCGATCTCGTCGAGACCGGCCCGTGGATGGAGTTCCACCACGACACGATCACCGTGTCCGACGTGGCCGAGGTGATCGCGGTCAACGACGCAGGGGTCCAGGCCTATGTCTCGGGACCGCACCTACGTGTGCAGTTCCATCCGGAGATCACCCCGGACTGCTTCTCCGCGTGGCGTAAGGGTTTCACGAGCGCACGGTCGGGCAGCGGCGACGGCTCGGTCGACACCCGGGCCCTCGCGGCCGAGATCGACGCCTCTGCCGAGCTGGCCGCAGCCCGCTGCGACCGGCTCGTCGGTCGGTTCCTCGAGCACGCCGGGATCGGCGTCACTGGTGCCTGAGGTGCGAAGAGCGAAAGCCACGCCCCCCTGCCGCCTGAGGTGCGAGGAGCGCAAGCCGCCGGGCTGAGTAGCGACGAGGGAGCGTATCGAAGTCGACGAGCCACGAAGGCCTGGTGAGACACCGTCGCCACCCAACTACCGGTCGACGTCAACCCGACCGGCAGACTTCGATCGACGTCTGCCGGTCGAGTTGAGGTTCGGCAGTCGGGGGTTCCGTGCGCTCCTCAGGGAGCGGACCCTTTCGACCCTCACGACCTCAGCCCGCCACCTGAAGCCCCGCGTACCTCTCCGACATCGGAGCATCGAGTTCCCAGTCGGCGAAGTCGTACAGGTCGGCGGCCACCTCGGTGATGACGCCGCGAAGTTCGAGCTGCTCGAGCCACCGCTCCGGGACGACTCCGATGCCGTCGCGCGCGCCGAGCAGGTTGCCGGTGATCGCCCCGGTCGAGTCCGAGTCACCGTCGTGGTTGACGGCCAGCACGACCGCCGCTTCGAAGTCGCTTCCGACGATCGCGCAGTAGATCGAGATCGCGAGCGCTTCCTCCGCCACCCAGCCCTCGCCGAGTCGGGAGATCGCTTCCTCGGGCGCGACGGCGTCGGACGCGAGCCGTTCGGCGAGTTCGATGGCGGCCAAGGTCTCCTCGTGCTGCGGCTTGGTCCGCAGGATGTCTTTCGACGCCGCGAGCGCCTCGTCGAGCGTGGCGCCTTCGACGAGTTCGCGGACCATCACTGCGAGAACACCACCGGTCAGCGACCCCGACGGGTGTCCGTGGGTCAATGCGGCGATCGCGGTCCCGAGGTCAAAGGTGCCGACCGCCGACCACTCCGCACGTGAGGCGAACAACCCGACCGGCGCGGCCCGCATGACTCCGCCGCAACCCTTGCTGTCATTGTCGGCCGGGGTTCCCGGGCGCGTCGTGGAACGCAGTGCACTCAGGCAGGTGTTGCCGGGGGCGCGTTGGCTGTGCAGTTCTCGGTGACCCGTCAGCCAGCTGGTGCGCTCCCCCATCGGCAGCACGCCGTGCCGGGGATGTTCGCCTTGCGTGATGAACCATCGGAGATACGCGCGCGCAGTTGCTGCCGCAAAGCAGGAGATACCGCCATCGCAGTCCCGCAGCCACGCGCGCAGCAATCCCTCGGCCGTGAAGAGGGTCATCTGGGTGTCATCGGTGATGGTTCCGGTGCCGCCGTACGCCGGCGCATAGGAGGTGATCCCCGACGCGCCGAACCGCTCGATGATGGCCGAGCGAGACATGAACTCGACCGATCCCCCGAGCGCGTCGCCGACCGCACCCCCCACGATGCAACCAACAAAATGTTCCTTCATCGGTGTCGCCTGCACTTTCCACAGTGTTCTGACCATATTCACACGGGCGGACCCGGTTCGCAGGCCGGAGACCCGATTGAGGTGTGCACCTCGACGCGCCGTGCCGGTGAACGCCATCGGTGCAGGTAGACAGCCCAAACGACTGGGGCGCTTGACCAACTCGGGCGCCACGAGCGTTTTGTCAGACCTCCGCTGTACAACTGAAAGCACAGAAATTGATGACGGAGCAGTAGCCGACGACGGTCCCACCCAACCGCGTTCACGCCCCACGAAAGGGACGGCTTCCGCCATGATCGCCACCCACACCACTCCGCTCGACCAGATCCTCGACCAGCTCATCGAGATCACCCCGCCCACCGACGACCCCACCGGCATCGAGACACACGGGCAGCTCAGCCGGTGGATCTTGCTGCGCAACCTCGCCGATCACCGAATCGGCACGCACGCAGCCAAGCTCGCTGATCTGCGCGTTGCGGAAAAAACAGGGTCGACCACCAAGCGACTGTTGATCGAGATGGGCCTCCCGCCCGCAGTAGCCGCTCGCACCACCCGCATCGCCGACAGCTTCGGCACTTTGAGCAAGGTCGAGGCCTGCGCTGCCGATGGGAGACTCTCCGGCGAGATCGTCGATGCCATCGTCCGCGGCCTGGTGACCATCGAGAATCGCTCGCCCACAACACTTTCCGACGACGATCGCATCGATCATGAGACCGAACTCCTCACCCAGGCCCTGTCGGGTGCCACACCCGCCGAGATACAGAAGCATGCCCACACCATCGGCAACACCATTGCCGACGACGAGGGCGGCATCCCCGCATGCGACAACCGAACCCTGAACACGCTGTCCCACAACATCACCGACGAAGGCCGTGTCGAAATCCAAGCCGACGTGACGCAGTCCGTGGGCGAGAAGTTCATCGCCATGATCGACGAACGCTCCATGCCGCGTCCCGAACCCGACGGCTCCCCCGATCGACGCTCGGCAACCGAGATCCGCGCGGACGCACTCGAGGTGCTGTTGGACCAAGCCGCAGTGGGTGCGGCGATGGACACCATCGGGATACCACGAGCCCAGACGATCCTGACCATCCCCGCCGAAGGTACTGATCCGGCATCCCTACCCTGGACCGGATCCGTCACGCCGGCAGTTGCGAAGCAGCTGTCGTGCGACGGGACCCTGATCGAGGCCATCATCGACGGCGAGACAGTGCCACTCGAGATGGGTCGTGAACGACGACTGTTCCCGATGCACTTGCGCAAGGCGATCATCATCCGCGACGAGTCGTGCATCAAATGCGGTGCGCCACCGTCCCATACGCAGGTTCACCACATCCGGCACTGGTCCGACGACGGTGAGACCGACCTCGACAACGGTTGCCTGCTCTGCCAGCGCTGCCACACCCAGGTCCACCACCACGGCTGGGACATCATGATCAGCTTCGACCGCCACCCCTGGCTCATCCCGCCGGCCGACATCGACCCCCGACGCCGCGCACTCCCGGCCTACAACCGCCGCACCATGCGCCTCGACGACGCCGCCTGACCCACAGACCCACGCGCAGCACCTTCTGCACCCGACGCCGATCGGGACCGCATCCGTTCTTTGACAACTCCACAGTGTGAGGCCGGCCGAGGGCGTCCCCACCGCCGGCCAAGTAGCGACGACCGAGCGCAGCGAAGACGTCCCCACCGCCGGCCGAGTAGCGACGACCGACCGCAGCGAGGGCGTGCCCACCGCCGGCCGAGTAGCGACGACCGAGCGCAGCGAGGGCGCCGCGTATCGAGGTCACCTCGCCGGCAATACGACCGGCCACCCCACTGCCATCGCTCGAACATACGTGCGATAATTCCGGGGTGGGCATGAAGTGGATTGGCGGGGACAACGGCCAACCACAGCGGCCGGCGTTCGTGCGGGTCGGGCACAAGGCGGTACTCATCGACCTGGGTGCGCTCTACCCCAACGCACCCCACTTCACCGGCGAGTACAACCCCGAAGGTCTGCAGATCAGGTCGGTCCACCTCGGCGTTCTCACCGAGTGGGGGCGCGACGAATGGGGTGCCTGGTACGGCAAGGTCACCTACACGATCACCGCCAAAGACCGGCAGGAGAAGGTGACGCACTGGGTTCCGTCCTGGGCGCTACGCCCGGCCGGGGACCCGCCGGGGTCCCGACGCTGACACGGTCGGGTCCAGCCCGGCGACCGTCAGGGCAGATCCACCTTGCTCGCCAGCCAGCGGCCGTCGACCTTGTCCATGGTCATCAGCACCCGGCTACGGTCGACGCGCGGTTCGGGGCTGGCGCTGTTGGTGATCGACTGGTCGACGAACAGCATCACCACGACGCGATCGGCGGTCGCCGATTTCACGCCCGCGTCGATGACGACGCCCTCGCTGGTGGCCTTGTTGTCGACGAGCATCTGCTTGAGCTGGCTGCTCGACCGTGAGTACATGTCCTTGAACTCGCCGGTCGCGCCGCCGAGGACGTCGGTGAAGTTCTGGTCGATGCTGCCGGAGTCGATGCTCGTCAGCGTCACCGCATACTCCTTGGCGGTGGCGACGGCCTGTAGTTCGGCCTGCTCGACGGCATGGTTCTCGTACAACTTCCACCCCGCGTACCCACCACCGGCGAGCAGCGCGACAGCCGCCAGGATCGCGACGACACGGCGGGGTCGGAGCAGCCCCGCCAGTCGTCCCGCCCGGATCACCGGACGACGACGCCCCGTGGTCTTGGTCGCGGCGGCACTCTTCGCCGGCGTCTCTTCGTCGGCAGATGCGGGCGCCTCGGTCGCCTCGGGAGTCCCGGCATCCCCGACCTCGATCTCGGTGGTCTCCAGGGCGGTGTCAACGGAGGCGGTGTCAGCGGAGACGGTGCCAACGCTGACGGTATCTGGGGAGGCCTCGCCCACCACCGATTCACTGCGTGCTCGACGCGACCTGCCCCCGCGCACCGGCGACTTCTTGACCACGTCCTTGCCCTTGGGTGCGAGGTTCCTGGTCTTGGTCGTCTTGCTCGTCGTGGTGCTCACGGTCTCACCTCTCGGTCGGGATACAGGCGGCTAGTTGTAGTGGATGTCTGGGCCACCGAACGGTGTCGGAATGGTCTGCGGTCCACGCGGTGTCGGATTGGTCCGGGCATGCGGGTCGCTCCCCGGCTTGGGCAGGTTGGTGTCGTCGCCGGGCGGGCGCGGTACGGCGCCCGCACCGCGGACGAGGAGCTCGGTGTCCTTGCAGTGCGTGTTCAGGAACGGCTCCGGGAAGTCCGGACGCGACGGGGCCGCCCGCGGCAGGTGGTAATCGCAGGGCACACGTGGGAACACGTCGACGCTGCCCCACAGACCGCCGTCGCGGAAGGCGGTGCTGATCGCGTCGAGGGCTGAGCCGGATCGCTGTGTCGGGAAGAAGAACTCGCGCAGTGCCGGTGTGCGTAGGTACGCCATCTGCGACACCGTCACCAGGTTGCCGAGCAGCTGCACCATGGTCGGCGAGTTGTCGTCGAACAATCCGTCGATGCTGCGCAGGGTCGACGGTGTCTGGTTGAGCATCCGCCGTAGACCGGCATCCATGGAACCCACACCGGCGAGCGAGGATTCGAGGTTGCCCGCGGTTGTCCGCAGACCGGGGGCGGTGTCGGCGAGCGTGGTCAGCACGACCTTGCTCGTCCGGATCACGTTGACCGTCTGCGGCAGCACCGAATCCAGAGTGGACACCAGGAAGGTCCCGCCCCGCACGATGTCGCGGAGCTTCTGCGCCCCTTCGTCCCCGGTGCCCAGCTCGTTCATGATGAGCGTCAGCTGTTCGGTGTCGATCTGGGCGAGAGCCGGATCCATGCTCTCCAGCAACGTGGCCATCGGCACCGGTGTGGTGGTGCGCTTCTCCTCGACGACCGTCCCGTCGGTGAGGAACGGCGCCGAATCACTGGACGGCTGGAAGTCGAGGAACTGCTCACCGGCCGGCGACAGGCTCGACACCCGGACCTCCCCGTCGGCCGGGATCTTGATCCCTGCGTCGATGGTGGCGATCACGCGCACTCCGTTGTCGTCGATGCGCACAGCGTCGACCCGGCCGACCGGCACGCCGCGCAGAGTGACGTCCTGATTCGGCAGCAGTCCCCCGGATTGCGCGAGTTCGACCTCGACGCGGATGTTCGACGCGGTCGGATCGCATTGCAGGGTGTCGACCAGCAGGTAGGCCACCCCGACGATGAGGATCGTCAGAAGACCCAGTACCGACAACCAGTTGCGCCGACGCCGCCCCCATCGCACCGCGGAGACGATGCCGCGCGCGCCGGTCTCCACCAGGTCGGGTCGTGCACTCATCGTGGTGCCCCCGGTTCGACGTGCTGCCGCAAACGCATCAGCGTGAGCGACAACGATCCGACGAACTGCTCCCAGTCGCGCACATCGGGGAGCCGCGAACCCGGGTCACCGCGATGATTCGGATCGTCGAAGGCGCCGATCGCGAACTGGGAGATGGCGACGTCGGTGTGCCCCGACGTCGCGTTGGTCAGTTTGACGATGGGTCCGAGGATGCGGTTGACCGCATCGAGACTGGCCCCCGGTGCCGTGGCGGCGGCGTTCAGCGAAGCGGCGATCCGGTTGACATCGTCCATCATCCCGCCGGCCGCGGTCCCCTTCACCGACGGGAAGGCCCCCAGCTGCCGGATGATCCGATCCACCTGCTGGACGGTCGACAGGATCGACTGCGTGTTGTCGGCCACCGTCCACAGTGCGGGGCCGGCCGCTGCGAGCGCGGAGTCGATGGTCTGCTGCCGTGCCGACACCGTTGACGCCAGGCGACTCGCAGAGCTGAGGACGGCCTCGATCTCGTCGGTCCGTTCCGACAGCGAGGACACCAGGACAGTCGACTGGCGGACGAGTGTCCCGAGCTGCTGCCCGTCGTCGCCGAGGGACTCGCCGAGACCGTTGACGATGTCGGTGAGGCTGCGGATGGCACCGCCGTTGACCAGCATCGCGGCCGTCGACAGCACCTCCTCGACCGTCGCACCCGCCGAGGTGCGGTCGAGCGGGATGACGTCACGGTCTCCGAGGAGGGCGACCCCGGGCTCGGGTTCGGCGGGCGGTTCGAGAGCGACGAACACGTCTCCGAGTGGTGTGGCCGAGCGCAGTTCGGCTCGCGTGCCGTCCGGCAGGCGGGTGCCGTCGGCGATCCGCATGCCGACGGCGGCGAGGTAGTCGTGGACCTCCATCGATTCCACGAATCCCACGTCGGCACCGAGCAGCCGGACCTTCGCCTTGGCCGGGAGGTTCAGCGCGTTGTCGAACTGTGCCTTCAGCGCGAACCCGTCACCGCTGGCGCCGGGCGCCGGGAGCGGGAGCTGTCCGAGTCCCACCGAGCAACCGGAGAGGACGCACGTCAGCAGCAGCACAACCGCGGCGACACCGCTTCGATGAATTCTCCTCGCCACGTTCGTTTCTGCGGTGTTCATTTCTGTCCGATCCCCGCCATCGCCGCCAGCATGGCGGTCACCCCGAAGTCCGGACCGAAGTCCTGGGGCTTCCCCGTGTTGCATCCGAGGTCCTTCAGGTTCGCCAGGTTGCAGACCTCTTTGAGTACCTGCTGGTCGAAGAGAATGCGGTCGGCGAAGGTGTGAACCCGAATGGTGCCGTTCGGTTGGTCGATCGCGTTGTAGGCGTTGTTCATCAACGTCGGTGTGAGGTTCAGGAACTCGGACAGTTCACGCTGGTAGTCGGCGAGCGTCCCGGTGACGGTGGTCGCGTCGCGCGCCGCATTCCGCAGCGGAAGCCTGTTCTCTTTCAGCAGTTCGGAGGTCTTGGTCAGGATCTGGTTGAGCTTCGCGCCCGTGTTGCCCTGACCCAGTTGCTGATCCGCGATGACCTGACTCATCGCGCGAAGACTTCCACCGAACTCGCGGATCGTCTTGTCGTTTTTCGCGGCGGCCTCGGTGAGGACGTCGAGGTTGTCCACCAGTTTCACGATCGCCTCGCGGGTGGCGCTCGGATCGGCCCCGGTACGTAGGGCTTTCGACAGCTGCCCCAATGCGTCGCGGAGCGCGGGCCCGTTGCCGTCCAGGGACTCCGAGGTCACCGACAGTATGTCGGCGATCGGTCCGCCGCCCTTGCCGTCCCCACCGAGTTGCCCGGCCAGGTTGTCCGTCATCGTGAGCAGGCGGTCGAACTCGATGGGGGTGCGGGTCCGGTCGAGCGGCAGGAACGCGTCGCTCGACAGCTTCGGCCCACCGGAGTAGGCGGGCGTGAGTTCGACGTGTCGGTCGGTGAGGATCGACGAGGACACCGCGACCGCCTTCACATCGATCGGCAGGGTCACCTCCTCGTCGACTTCCATGGTGACGTCGACGACGGTGCCGCGGGGACTGATGTCGGTGATGTGCCCGATGGTGATCCCCAATACTGCAACCTTGTTGCCCTCGTACAGGCCTGCGGCACTGTCGAATTGCGCCACGATCCGGCGGGCACCCGAGGACGGGTTCCAGATCGCGGCGACCGTGGCCGCGACCGCCACGGCGATCGCCGTCATCACCACCAGGGTCCGCATGCGTGGTCGTCTCATCGGCAGTCCTCGAAATACGCCGCACGCCCGACCTGCTCGGCTCGACCGCTCAGCGCACACATCCACGAGTCGATGAGGAAGCCGGCCGGCCCGGTGAAGTCGACGTAGTTGCCGGCGCCGGTCGCATTGGTGAAGTTGCGCACCGGGAGCGGCAGCGCCTCGAGCGTGTTGCGCAGCAGGTCGTCGTGGCGGGCGAGCGCGCCGAGCATCCCGTTCAGGTCTTCGATGAGTGCGTCGAGCGCAGGCCGGTTGACGACGGTGATGCGGTGCAGCTGCGCGACGAGAGCCGTGGTGGCGTTGAACATCCCGGTGACGGCGTCGCGGCGGCGGGTCAACTCGACCATCAGGTTCCGGCCCTGCACCATCAGTGATCCGATGTTGGCCTCTTGGTTCCGGATGACCGTGGTGACGCGTTCGGCGCCGGTGATCAGTTCACCGAGCTGGGTCCGTCGGGTCGCGATGATCTCCGAGAGGGTGTGGGCGGTGGAGATCGCCTCCGGGACCACGTCCGGTGCTCCTTCGAGCTGTGTCGACAGCGTGGTCATGGCGTCGGCGAGACCGCCCGCGTCGACCTTCTCGAAGTTGGTGGTCGCATCCTCGATCGTGTCCTGCAGGTCATAGGGAACCTGTGTGTTGCGAAGCGGAATCCGTTTGCCCTCCAGCGATCCCGATCCTTCGGGGGTGATCGCGATGTAGCGCGACCCGAGGATCGTGGTCAGCTTGATCGCCGCCTTGGTGTCGTTGCCCAGGCGGATCCCACGGTCGATGTTCATCGAGATGACGACACGGTCCCCGTCGAGTCGAGATCCCTTGACCTCGCCCACCGGCACGCCGGCGAGGGTCACCTGATCGCCGGTCCGGATCTCACCGGCCTGGGCGAACTCGGCCTCGACGCTCTTCCGGCCGACGTCGATCGCACTGATCCCGACGACGAGTGCGACGACGAGCACGAGTACCCCCACGCCTCCGATGCCGAGGTACAGCGGATTCCACTCGGCGATCGGCTTTCGTGGCGATCGTTCGGTCATGCGGCGGTTCCCTGACGTCTTCATGGCTGGCAGATCGGCGAGTACTTGGGCTTCCCGCCGGGCGTCGCTGCGGCGACGATCGCGGGGGCCAGCGGGGTGAGGAAGGGGACGAAGTCTGCCGGGTTCAGGTCACAGACGTAGGCGCTGAGGAAGCTGCCCTCCTGGCTGACGCGGGCCATACCCTTCAGCAGCAGCGGGACGTTGGCGCCCAGGTACTCGAACTCGGACTTCCGCTCTGCGAAGTGGGCCAGGAAGCCCGGCTGACGGGTGAGGAAGGCGTCCACCGACGGAGCCGTGTCCGAGGCGATCTCCGAGAGCCGGCCCCCCACTTCCGTCATCACGTCGGCCGTACCGACAAGATCCTCGCGGTGCGCGGCGAACGCCTCGAAGATCTCCTGCGCGCGGCCGATCACCTCCTGGATGCCGCCGGTCTGCCGGGACAACCCGGTCAGCACCTGCCCGAGGTCGGTGATGACGTCGCCGAGCAGGGCGTCCGGGCCGGCGAAGGATTCGGCGAGCGAAGAGGTCTGGGCCAGAAGTCGGGTGATTGCGCCGGTCTCACCCTGCAGCGCCCCGACGAGTGAGCTCGACAGGTCGTTCACCCTGTCGGGATCGAGCACACTGAACAGCGGTTCGAATCCGTTCAGCAGGGCGGAGATGTCGAACGACGGCTCGGTGTGGTCCACCGGGATCTCGCCACCCGGTTCCAGCGCCGCGGGAGAGTCGAACTGCCCCAACGACAATCCGAGGTAACGCTGGCCGATGATGTTCTGGTAGGTCACCGCGGCCTTGGTGTTGCCACTCAGGTCCTGCCGGGAGTCGATGCGGAAGTGGACGCGTGCCAGGTTGCCGTCGAGTTCGATCGAGTCGATGCGACCGACCCGCACACCGGCCATGCGGACGTCGTCGCCGGCCCGCAGTCCGGACACGTCGGTGAAGACCGCCGAGTACGACGATGTCGGACCGGAGATGTCGCGACGCAGGGTGTTGATGATCGTCCACGTCAACATGATCGCGACGACGAGGAACACCGACAGCCAAATGATCGACCTGCGATAACTCATCGTCCTCCCTCCATCCGCTGCCCCGGCTTCTCGACCTTGATGTCACTGCCGCGCAGCAGCGGCCCCAGGAGGAGCGAGGTCACCTCATTCGCGCCCGGCCCCAACAACTTTCGGAGCACCTCGATCTCGGCGCGGCTGCCGACCGGTCCGACGTTGCCGCCCATGAGCGCGGTCGGCGGCCGGAAGTTCTTCGGCTGCAGGACCTGCGGCAGTGTCGGGCGCTCGACCGTGGCCGGCCCCCACTGACACGAGTTGCCCGTCATATCGCCGTACCGCGGGCAGTCCGCACGTGAGTACATCCGGTGTGGGGTGAGCGCCCAGACGAAGTGGCCGGTGCCGCGCTGCTTCTTCGGGTCCCAGAACTCGGTCATGAACTTCTCGGACAGGTTCGCGATCTTCACCGTGATCGGCGGCAACGCACCCCCGCCGTCGGCGAAGACGTCGAGGACCGGGGCGAGCGAGCTGGTGATCGTGATCATCCGGTCAGTGTTGTTGCCCAGAGCGGTTTCCGAGGTCGCCATGGTGTGCTGTCCGGCGCTCAGCAGATCGGTGAGTGCGGCCTGCTTCTCGGCGACGGTCTGCATCGGCACGATGGCGTGGTGGACGGCGTCGAGCAGGTCCGGCGCAGACCGCTGCAGGCCACCCATGGCGGTCACGAGTTCGCTGAGCCGCGAACGGGTCTCCCCGTCATCGATCGCGCGGTTCACCTCGGTCATGATGGTCACGAGTTGTCCGCCGGCGGTGCGGATCTCCGATCCCTGGCTGCGCGTGGCGGTGGCGAGCGCGGCCAGCACGCCGACCGTGTCGTCGCGGCGATCGCGTCCCATGGCGTCGACGACGTCACGCAGCTTGGTCAGGACCGTCTGGAGTTCGATCGTCGCCCGACTCGTGTCCGCCTCGACGGTGTCACCGTCCTGCAGTGGACGCCCGCCTTGATCGGGGTGATCGAGCAGCTGCACCGACGACACAGCGAACACGTTGCTGGGCACCACGCGCGCGGTCACCGTCCTCGGAATCGCCTGTGAGCTCGCGGGATCGAGGGAGAGCGCAACCCGGTTCGGTTCACCGTTCGCACCGGGTTCGACGCCGGTGACGATGCCGACGAGACTGCCACGGAACTTCACGTCGGACTTGGTGGGGATGCCGTCGCCGACGTCGGTGAGAAGCGCGGTGACGCTCACGCGGTCGTCGAGGCCGCCGGTCGACTTGTACAGCAGAGCGGCCACGACGGCGGCGATCACCACGATGCCGATCAGCCCGCGGAACAGCAGGGCCCGGTCCGTCGGCCCCCTGGCCTCGGATTCGAGGGAGATCGTCCGCGGGCTCATCCGCCGAGCCTCGAACCGGAGCTGACACCCCAGAAAGCCAGCGTCAGGAGCAGATTGACGACGATCATGGCGCTTATACCCAACCGCATCGCGCGTCCGACGGCCACCCCGACACCCTGCGGTCCACCGCGTGCGTAATAGCCGTAATAACACTGGATCGTCGTCGTGATGGACACGAAGACAACGGCTTTGATGACCGAGTAGATGATATCCGGCCCTGCCATCACCAGGTGGAAGTAGTGCTGATAGGTACCGATCGACACGCCGCCGGCGAGTGCGACCACGCCCTGCACGACCACATAGCTCAGGACCAGACACATCACGAACAGCGGGATGACCGCGACGATCGAGGCCACCAGCCGGGTGGTCACCAGGTAGGGGATCGAGCGGATGGCGAGGGTCTCCATCGCGTCGATCTCCTCGGTGATCCGCATGGCACCGAGCTGGGCGGTGAAGCGGCAGCCGGCCTGGGAGGCGAACGCCAGGGCCGCCATGATCGGCGCGAGCTCACGCGTCGACGCCGACGCGGAGATCAGGCCCGTCGCCTGACCGAGGCCCAGCATGCGCAGCGCGTTGTATCCCTCGATCCCGACGATCGCGCCGGCGCTGGCCCCGAGGACGAGGATGACGCCCGCCGTGCCGCCGCCGACGACCAGCGAGCCGTTGCCCCAGGTCACGTCGGACAGGATGCGCAGGAACTCTTTCGAGTAGTGCCGGAACATCGCCGGGATTCCCATGATCGCGCGACCGAGAAAGGACAGCATGTGCCCGAGCAGACGGATGGGTCGCGTCACCGACGCGTAGATCGAGGCCACAGGCCGGACACCGGGCGGGTAGTACGGCGCCGCCGCCTTGAGCGCGCTCATCAGAAGGACGCCCTGGGAAACACCATCACGTACATCTGCGTGAAGAGCACGTTGACGAGCATCAGCAGCATGATCGAGCCGACCACGGTGGAGTTCACCGAATTCGCCACTGCCGCTGGGCCGCCACTGGTCGCCAGGCCCTTCTGACAGGCGACGATCGCGACGATCATGCCGAAGACCAGCGCCTTGACGAGGGTGAGGACCATGTCGCCGACGGTGGCGAACGACGCGAAGGTCGCCACGAAGCTACCCGGTGCGCCGTCCTGGACGTAGACATTGAACAGGTAGCCGGCCAGGAAGCCGACGAAGGTCACGATGCCGGTGAGCGCGGTGCCGACGAGCATCGCGGCGGCCAGGCGCGGGACGACGAGCCGGCGGACGGGCGACACGCCCATCACCCGCATCGCATCGATCTCCTCGCGGATCGTGCGCGATCCGAGGTCGGCGCAGATCGCCGACCCGACCGCGGCGGCCATCATGAGGGCCGTGACGAGTGGCGCACCCTGCCGGATGACCGCCAGGCCGCTCGCCGCGCCGGCGAGTGAGGTCGCACCGACCTGACCGGCGAGCAGACTGAACTGGATCGCGAGGGTGACGCCGATCGGGATCGCGACGAAGAAGGTGGGCAGCAGAGCGGTGTTGGCCATGAACACCGACTCGCGGATGAAGGCTTCCAGCGGAAAGCGGCCGCGGACCAGATCGGTGAACAGATGGCGAAAGGCCTCGATCCCCAGCTTGATCTGCTCGCCGACGGTGATGAACGACTGGCCGGGGTGGCGGCGCACGTACCCCGCGGACCACTCCGCGATTTCTGCTGTCGCGCTGTCGGTTCGGACGTCCGTCGGGAACGTCACCGGCCCTGGTCGCGGGACGGTCCGGCCGGTCGCGATGCTGTCGTCTCCCCCGGTCAACTCAGCTCCGATCATGACCTGTGGTCACCCGATCATCAGCTATCTAAATCGGGTAATCCATCTAACTGATTGCACGGTATCAGCTCTGACGTGAGAGGCAAGTCACATTGGCGAATCGGGTTGGCCACCCGTCCCGACACCCGGCCGGCAGGGGAGAACACCTCAACGAGGCAGACCGAGACCCCGTTCGGCCACCAGATTCCGGAGCACCTCGTTGGTTCCGCCGGCGATGGTGAAAGCGCGGGCGTACAGGAACGCGTCTTGCCACCAGCCGCCGGCGAGTGCCGCGGGATCACCCTCGACGCGAACCGAATCGCCCGCCTGGACTGACATGCCGTACTCGGCAACAGCCAGATTGACCTCGCCGAAGAAGATCTTCGACAGCGCGGCATCCGCGGCGTCACCCGTACCCGCAACCGACCGTGATTCGCCGTACGCCGACAGCAGCGCGTTGACATGCACCGCAGCCGCGAGCCGACCGACTTCGCGCCGCACCTCGCCGCGGTCGATCAACCGCTCGTCGTCCCACGTCGTCGACGACACGAGATCGATCAGATCATCGAGCGCACGGAACAGGGTCACGCCGCCGCCGGCACTCGACCGTTCCCGCGCAAGGCTGGAAGTGGTGACCATCCAGCCCTTGTTCTCCTCACCGATGACGTTCTCCACCGGCACCTTCACGCCATCGAGGAAGATCTCGTTGAAGTCGGCGGTCCCGGTGATCTCACGCAACGGCCGCACTTGTACGCCAGGACTCTTCATATCGATGGCAAAAGCCGTGATGCCCTTGTGTTTCGGTGCATCGGGATCGGTGCGGGCGAGCAGATACCCCCAGTCGGCGTGGTGTCCGTTCGTCGTCCACACCTTCTGACCGTCGACGATGTAGTGGTCGCCTTCGCGTCGAGCCCGCGTGTGCAGACCGGCGAGGTCGCTGCCCGCACCCGGTTCGCTGAACAGCTGACACCAGATGTGTTCGCCGGATCGGATCCGCGGCAGATAGAACGCCTTTTGATCCTCGGTGCCGAAGTCGATGATCGCACTGGCCGCGAGGAGCCCGCCGCCGACCGGCATCGGCGCACCCGCCTTCGCCAGTTCCTCGGAGACCACCGCCTCGTGCCGCGGATGCGGGTCGGGTAGCCCGCCGTACTCCTCCGGCCAGGTCACCCCCAGGAACTGCCGACCAAACAGCTCGGCCGTCCATTTCCGCAGGGCGGGAATCTCTGACGCCTCGGGTGCCCTCACCCCCGCCTTCTGGGATCGCTTCGGGCCCTGCTCGGCGCACAGTTCACGTACGCGCCGTCGGAGGTCGTCGAGTTCGGGGTCCTGACCGAGTCTCACGGTGAAACCTTCCCGGGAAGATGTTGTTCTGTCTACACTGTGACGTGTCTCAATGAGTGAACTGTATCGGTACGTTGCCACACGGCACGGAGGATTGATGGATTTCGAGCTGACCGACGAGCAACGTGCGATCCGGGATTCGACTCGCTCACTGTTGCAGAGTCATCCCGGTACCGCGCGTGTCGTCGCGGATTCGCCGGCCGGTTTCGACGCCGGATTGTGGCGTCAGGGAACCGAACTCGGCTGGTCCGCGCTGGCCGCCCCGGAAGAGGCCGGTGGGCTCGGACAGGGTGTGGTCGACCTGGCCGTCGTCGCCGTCGAGCACGGCCGATTCGTCACCGCGTCCCCGTTCATGCCGACGGTCGCCGTGCTCGACGCGCTCCTGCGCTCCGGGGCCGGCCATCACGCCGCCCAGGTCGGCGCCCTGATCAGCGGCGAGTCGTCGGCGGCCTGGGCGTTCACCGAACCGCACCGGTCCCCGACCGTCGACGCACTGCAGACCACCGCAGTGGCTGCCGACTCCGGCTATCGCCTCACGGGCGAGAAGGTGACCGTCGCTGATGCGTCGGCAGCAGATGTCCTGCTGGTCGACGCTGTACTCGACGGCAGCCCCGCACGCTTCCTGGTTCCCCGCGACGCATCGGGAGTGAAGATCCGGCGGATCGAATCCCTCGACATCACGCGCGAACTCGACGACATCACCCTCGACGATGTCCACATCGATCAGGAGGCGATACTCGGCTCCCCGGACACCGCCCGCGCGGCCATCGAACGGACACTACGCCTGATGACCGTGCTGGCCTGCGCCGAACTCGTCGGGGTCGGCGAGTACCTCCTCGAGACCTCGGTCGAGTACGCGAAGACCCGCGAGCAGTTCGGCGTGCCGATCGGCAGTTTCCAGGCGGTCAAGCACAAGTGCGCCGACATGCGAATGTGGGTGCAGGCCTCCCGCGCCGCCACCCTGCACGCGGCGATGTCGCTCGACGCCGACGAGGCAGGCACGTCACCCGAGACGGCGAAGGCGGTGAGCGTTGCGAAGGCTTTTGTGTCCGAATCGATCTGCAAGACGGCCGGGGAGGCCCTGCAGGTGCACGGCGGCATCGGCTTCACCTGGGAGCACGACCTGCATCTCTACATCCGCCGGGCGCGCGCGAACGCCGCTCTCTACGGTGACGCCGACCATCACCACAAACTGTTGTGCGCACTCCTGGAGACGCGTTGAACCTCAGTGAGATCGCCGCCGCCCATCCCGACAAGGATGCAGTCGTGCTGGCCGACGGTTCGGCACGCGTCTCCTTCGCCGACCTCGATCTTCGTTCGACGAGGCTCGCCGACTTCTTCGCAGCGCAGGGGCTGTCCCGGGGCGACCACATCGCCATCGTGATGGAGAACCGGCCCGAGTTCCTCGAGGTCGCGTGGGCCGCACAACGATGCGGTCTGATGTACACACCGGTCAACTGGCACCTCACCGCGGCGGAGGCCGAGTACGTCGTCGACGACTGCGGCGCACGAATTCTCATCTCCGGAGTGGGTGCCGGCGAGCTCGCCGCCAAGATCCGCGCCAGGGTTTCCCGGGTCGAGATCGCCATCGCCGTCGGCGGCCCGATCGAGGGGCATGTCGACTACGAGTCAATCGTCGACAACCCTCCCGCGTCGACCCCGCCGCACGAGCCGATCGAGGGCTACTACTTCTTCTACTCGTCGGGCACCACCGGTCGACCCAAGGGCATCGAACCCACCCACGACTTTCCGCCATTCGGCACGGGCCTGCCGCTCGACGCGATGATGCCGGCGTACGGGGTCAGCTCGTCGACGGTCTACCTGTGCCCGGCTCCGCTGTATCACGCTGCACCACTGGGCTGGTCGCTCGCGATGCAGCGCCAGGGCGCAACGGTCGTGCTCATGCCGTCGTTCGACGCGCGCGAATGCCTCAGCGCGATCGAGACGCACGGCGTCACACATGCCCAGTTCGTCCCGACGATGTTCGTGCGGATGTTGAAGCTCGATCCGGAGGTACGGTCGGCCTTCGACGTGTCGTCGCTTCGGCTGGTGGTCCACGCGGGAGCACCGTGCCCGGTCCCGGTGAAGCAGCAGATGATCGAGTGGTTCGGGCCGGTGCTCTTCGAGTACTACTCCGGCAGCGAGGGCAACGGGATGACCGCCATCACCTCATCAGAGTGGCTGGACCATCCCGGCTCGGTCGGCCGAGCCGTCTACGGCACGGTCCACATCCTCGACGACGCGGGCGACGAACTCCCCACCGGCGAGATCGGGACGGTGTTCTTCTCCGGAACCCGAGAGTTCCGCTATCTCAACGACCCCGCCAAGACCGAGGACGCCCGCAACGCACGCGGCTGGCAGACCATCGGCGACCTCGGCCATCTCGACGCCGACGGTTACCTCTACCTGTCCGATCGGCGCAGCGACCTCATCCTCTCCGGCGGCGTCAACATCTACCCGCAGGAGATCGAGTCCGCGCTCGTCATCCATCCCGCGGTCGCCGACGTCGCCGTCATCGGCGTCCCCGACGACGAGATGGGCGAACGGGTCCACGCCGTCATCGAACTCGCCGAGGGCGTCGATGCGGGCGACGCGATCACCGACGAACTGGTGGCGCACTGTCGGATTCACCTCGCCGGCTTCAAACAACCCCGCTCGATCGCGTTCGTCGACGAGGTGCCGCGCACCCCGTCAGGAAAACTGTTGCGGCGCAGGCTTCGCGAGGCGCTCCCCGCCGTCCGCTGAGAGACCCCACTGCTCCCCCAGGTACGGACACCTCACCCGCTTCCCGAGGTACACACGCCCTCACTCGCTCCCTGAGGTGCGAGGAGCGAAAGCGACGAGCCACGAAGGGCTGGTGAGGAGACGTCGCCAGCCCTTCGTGGCTCGCTTCGCTCGCACCTCAGGGAACGGCAGTGGGTTCGGCTTCGCCCGCACCTCAGGGAGCGGTGCGAGCAGCGAGCAACTCCCGGATCTGCGCGCGCAGATCGGGCTTGCGCACCTTGCCGCTGGCCGTGCGGGGCAGGGAGTCGACGATCTCGAGCCGCTCCGGCATCTTCTGCCGAGCCAACCCGGCACCGGCGAAATGGTCACGGATTCCATCCAGGTCGAGGACACCGCCGTCCCGCAGAACGATGAACACGCAGACCTTTTCGCCGTACCGTTCGTCGGGCATGCCGATGGCGGCGGCCTCGGCGACGGCCGGGTGCGACAGGAGCGTGTCCTCGACCTCCTTCGACGAGATGTTCTCGCCGCCGCGCACGATGATGTCCTTCTTGCGGTCGGTGATGGTGAGATAGCCGTCGGCGTCGAGGTTCCCGACGTCTCCCGTGCGGAACCAACCGTCGGCGAAACTCGTGGTGTCCAGCGTCGCGTCGGTGTAGCCGAGGAACTGTTCGGGCCCACGGCAGAGGATCTCGCCGTCGACACCGGGATCGACGGGCTGGTCGTTCTCGTCGACGATCAGCACCTCGGTGCCCGGCGTGATGCGGCCGTCGGTGTTGGCGCGCTTGTCGAGCGGATCGTCGGGAGAACCCGAGGAGATCGTCGGATGCTCGGTAGACCCGTAACAGCGGAAGGCGCGGACCCCGAATCCGTCTGCACGCCGGATCAAGTCGGCCGCGACATTGGCGGCACCCGTCGTGTACTCGGTCAGGGAGGACACGTCGAGACCGGCTCGATCCGCAGCCTCGAGGATTCCCGCGAGGTGGATCGGCGCGCCCGCCGACGACTCGATGCTGTGGGTGGCCACGAGCTCGGCGGCCGCCGCGGGGTCCCAGGCGTCCATGAGGACGGTGGTCGCCCCGCGCCCCAGCAGCCGCAGGATGCCCAGGACGCCGGCGACGTGGCCCGACGGGAACGCCGCCAGGCAGCTGGTCTCCTCCCCCGTACCGCGATGCTCCTCCATGGAGCGGACCTCAGCGATCAGGGTGGCGTGGCTGTGCTGCACACCCTTCGGGTCCGCGGTGGTCCCCGATGTGTAGACGAGCAGTGCGCGTTCATACGACGAGGCTGGGATGTACGGCTCGAAACCCGCGGCAGGTTGGCCGAGGAGCCGACCGAAATCGGTCCACCGATCCGTCGTCGCCTCCCCCGGGGTGTTCACCACGAACAGGTGTTGCATCGTCGGGATCTCCGACGCCGCGTCGAACAAGGGTGAACAGTCCCGCGCACGCCAGGTCCGCGGTCCGATGTAGACCTTCGCCGCCGACTGCCGCAGGATGAACGACAGCTCGGACGGCCCGTAGATCGACACGATCGGCAGCACCGTAGCGCCGAGAAGCCAGGCCGCCGAATGCGAGACGACGCACTCGCGCCAGTTTGGCAGCTGAACCGCGACCACGTCCCCGGCACCGACACCGCGGGCACGAAATCCCGCGGCGACGGCGGTGGCCTGCTCGTAGAGCTCGGCCAGGGTCGTCGTCTCGACCGGCCGCACTGCACTGTGGAACACGACCTCGGTGGCACCGCGATCGCGAGCAGTCGTGCGGATCTCCTCCGGCAGCGTGGTCATGTCCCTCATCTCTCTTCGACGCTCGTGGAAACTCAGCGGGTCAACAGCAGACACCCGGCGATGGGCCCGCCGCCGACGGACACCGCGGCGATGTCGAGCGGTTTGGCGACCTGACGCTCCCCGGCCTGGCGGCGCAGCTGGAGGCACGCCTCGTGCAGCACCCAGTAACCGTGCATCCGTCCTGCCGACAGCTGCCCGCCGTAGGTGTTGAGCGGCAACTGCCCGCCACGCCCGATTCGAGAACCGCCTTCGACGAATGGACCCCCTTCACCGTCACCACAGAAGCCGAGGGCCTCCAGCCATGCGAGAGTGAGGAACGTGAAACCGTCGTAGAGTTCGGCGATGTCCACATCTGCCGGGGTGAGATCGGTCCGGCTCCACAGCTGCGATGCCGCTTCGGTCGCCGCCATCTTCGGGTAGTCGGCCCGCTGCGTCCATCCCCCGACCCCGCTCGCGCCGCCGATCGCGGCGAAACGTATCGCCGGGTTCGGCGCCGACGACTCGTGGTCACGATGGGAGACCACGACCGCGATCGAACCGGCCACCGGGACATCACAATCCAGTAGGCCGAAGGGTGTCGAGACGGTGCGGGCACCGAGGTAGTCGTCCATGGTCATCGGGTCACGGAACACCGCAGCCGGGTTGAGTGCCGCATTCGCGCGGGCGTTGATCGCTATCGCGCCCAGCTGCTCACGCGTGGTGCCGAATTCGTACATGTGCCGACGACAGTGCATCGCCAGCCAGTTGGCCGCCGAGTACGCATCGGCAGCAAGGAGATACGGTACGTCGCTCATCACCGGCCGGGGATCTCGACGAGGCCGGGGCTTGTCACCGGGCCGCCTGGGCCGGTCGACGGTGCCGCCCATCATCTGGACCGTCCGATAGACCAGTACATGGCGGGCGCGCCTCTCCCCGACCGCGATCGCCGCCTGCTGCACCGGCGCCAGCAGCCCCGCATCACCGTACGGACCGCCGAGTGTCTGCGGTTCGATGCCCAGCTGCTGCGCGGTCTCGGTGGCGGAAACGTCACCCAGGGTGAGGATCGCGTCGACGTCCGAGGGTTGCAACCCCGCGTCGGAGATCGCCTCCCGCACGCTCTGCATCGTCAGATCGATTCCCGGCGTACCGGTCTTGCGGCCGATGTCAGAGATGCCGATCCCCGAGATGATGGCATCCTGTTCGGGATACGGGCTCATCGACGGCCCTCTCCGGACTCCGCACCTGTTCCGCTGTCGGTGGGGGTGAAGACGGGGACGAACAGGTCACCATCCGGTTCGTCGCGCGACGTCGCCGGTTCGAACGACACCTCGACGCGCATACCGATCTTCACGTCATCGGGCTCGCAACCGACCACGTTGCCGGGCACCCGAAGTCCTGCCTGGTCGTCGAGTTCGATCAAGGCGATCACATACGGAGTCGGGAGATCGGGACGGTAACGCTGGACGTTGACCGTGAACGTATAGACGGTGCCGGTCCCACCTGTGTCACGAAACCCGACGGGACCGCTACACGCCGGACACGTGTCGGCCGGCGGGAAGAACCACCGTCCACACGACTCGCAGAAAGGCAGCCGCAGAACCCCGCCCGCACCGGCAGTCCAGTACGCGCGATCGTTGTCGACGACCGACGGGATGCTCCGTAATCTCAAACCATCCCCCGACGTCGGGCCATCCGTCGTCACCGGTTGAGCGGGTCGCGGGGAAGGCCGAGAATCCGCTCCGCGATCTGGTTGCGGGTGATCTCCGATGTGCCTCCGGCGATCGACATACCGCGTGCCGCCAGCACGAGCAGACCGGCCATCTTCCCGGCACCCGAGAGGAAGGCGACGTCGGGACCGATGAGTTCGGCCGACAGCCGCGCCCGATCCCCGATGTGCTCGGCGAGGAGCAGTTTCGTCACGTTGCCCTCCGGTCCCGGCCCGGCGTCGGCGACCGAGCGGGCCACCCGACGCAGGTTCAGCAGACGCAGCGCATCCTCGACCGCGAGGAACTCGCCGATCTTGACCGTCGAGCCCTCGACCCCGTGGGCGTAGCGCTCGGCGAGCTTGAGCATGTAGGTCGCCGCGCCCTCGCTGCCCGCGGTACCGCCGCCGATGCTGACGCGTTCGTTGCCCAGGGTCGCGCGGGCCACGGTCCAGCCGTCGTTGGGTTCGCCGACGACGTCGGCGTCGGGCACGAAGACGTCGGTGAAGAAGACCTCGTTGAACTCCGCGCCACCGGTGATCTGGCGCAACGGCCGGACCTCGACGCCGGGCGCGGACATGTCGATGAGCACCGCGGTGATGCCCTTGTGCTTCGGGGCCTCCGGATCGGTACGCACCGTGGCCAGGCCGCGTTTGCACAGGTGCGCACCACTGGTCCAGACCTTCTGCCCGTTGATCTTCCAGCCACCGTCGACGCGCGTCGCACGGGTCTTGACCGCGGCCGCATCCGAACCGGCGTCGGGTTCGGAGAAGAGCTGGCACCAGATCTCGTCGCCCAGGAGTGCGGGCTTCACGAACCTGTCGATCTGATCCTGGGTTCCGTGCTGGATGAGGGTCAGGATCACCCAGCCGGTGATGCTGTACTCGGGACGCTTCACCCCTGCCGCGGCCAGCTCCTCCTCGATGACGAGCTGTTCGACGGCGTCCGCGGCGCGACCCCACGGCTTGGGCCAGTGTGGCATCACGTACCCGGTCTCGATCAGCTTCGCCCGTTGTGCGGCTTCGCCTTCCGCCGCGGCGATCTCGGCGATGTCGGCACGTACGCGGACGCGGAGTTCCTCCGCCTCGGGCGGCAGGTCGAGGCTGTTGGCACGGGTGATCCCCGACGCCGCGAACGTGAAGACGTCGCGGGCCGGTTCCTGTCCGCCGAACAACCCCTTGAGGACCGTTGCCCGACGCAGGTGGAGATGCGCGTCGTGTTCCCACGTGAAGCCGATGCCGCCGTGAACCTGGATGTTGAGTTCGGCATTGGTCGAGTAGGCCGGCAGTGCCAGCGTCGCGGCGGATGCGGCGGTCAGGCCGAACGCCTCCACCCCCTCGTCGGCTGCGCGGGCCGCATCCCACACGGCTGCGGTCGCGGCCTCCGCGCCGACGAGCATGTTCGCACAGTGGTGTTTGACCGCCTGAAACGATCCGATGATCCGGCCGAACTGCTCGCGGACCTTCGCATATGCGACTGCCGATTCCAGCGCGTCCTGTGCGCCGCCGACTGCCTCGGCGGCCGCCAGGGTCCGCGCGAGAGCCAGTGCAGTCGAACCGAGGCCGGCGATCCGGGTGGCCGGGGTATCGGCCAGCGTCACCTTGCCCGAACGACGGGTCGGGTCCAGATTGGCCTTCGCCTCGACCTCCACCCCATTCGCGGACGGCTCGACGAGGAGCACGTCGTTGCCGTCGATGAGCAGGAGGATGTCGGCGAGCGGCGCACCGAGCACGGCGCCCACCGTGCCGGAGACGCTGTCGCCAGAGGTGTCGAGCGACGACGCGAGCCCCACGCCGGCGATGACCGATCCGTCGACCAGCTTGGGAAGCCACCGACCGCGCAGCTGCTCGTCGGCGTGACCGAGGACAGCCGAGGCCATGACGGTGGGCAGGAAGGGGCCCGGCGCCACAGCCCGGCCGAGTTCCTCCACGACGACGACGAGCTCGGCGATGCCGAAACCCGACCCGCCGTACTCCTCGACGACATGCAAACCGAGCCAGCCGACGTCGGCGATCTCCGACCAGAACGTGGGCCGCTGCTCCTCGGGAGCATCGAGAAGGGTGCGGGCCTCGGCGCGCACCTTGCGCTCGATCGTGAAATCGCGGACCACCGAACCCAGTTCGACGTGATCTTCGGTCAAGGCGATACTCATTGCGGCTCCCGGTCTCGGTCTTGTTGTCTGTCGTCGGTGAGCGGCGGCCACGTGCGTTCGTAGAGCGCACCCGAGGCGATCCGCATCAGGTAGTCGTCGCGCTGGACCGATCGCCACATCTGTGCGACGTAGACGCCGACATCGATCGTTCCCTCGATGGTGCGACGGGCCAATTCGGCGCGACCGGTCTCGATGCTCGACGGCTCGTGCCCGAGAAGTGTTGCTAGTTCGGCACGTTCGTCGGTGTCGAGATCGTCGCCGATCCGGTCGCATTCCTTGAGGTACTTCACCAGTCGCGCGGCTCCCTTGGTCCAGCGTGCGGCGAGTGGGTCGCCGGCCTGCTTGGCGGCGGCTCGCAGCACCTCGAGCGTCACCTCGAAGACGTGCTGGTTTCCGTCGTCGCCCGGTTCCGGCGCGAAGTCGAGTCGGGACATGTCCAGTCCCGCAGCATGTCCGAGTGCCTCGATCTGGAGTCGCCGGTGGAACATCCCGTAGATCATGCTGTTCCCGGCATCGGGGGAACCGACCACGAGAGCGCCCCGGCGATCGTCGGCACCGTCGTGGAACGTCGACATCTTGGCCTCAGCCAGCAGTCGGTAATACCAGACCCGCTGGACGTCGATGGTGTTCCCGGTCAGCTTCTCGTACTCGGCGAGACGATCGGGGAAGTGCGTGAACGGATCCTGCGCGCTGCGGAGCGAGAGCCACGCGATGTCGTCCATCGGGTCGCCGAGATGTGCCAGTTCCCAGTCCACGACCGCGGTGACCTCGCCGTCGGCGTACATGAAGTTGCCGGGGCCGGTGTCGCCCTGCACCAGAACGGGTGGGCCGTCGTAGACGGGCTTGTTGCGTTCGAGCCAGTCGACGCAGAACGCGAGCAACGGTGCCGGCGCCGACTTACGTCCCATTCGCGTGCGGATGCCGGCGAGCTCGTCGTCGAGGTGTTCCGACACCGACTTCACCGGGCCGAGCGACGGGATGTCGAGGTCGCGCGGGTCGATGCGATGGATCGCGGCCAGCTTGCCGATGAAGTCGCGGGCGACGGCCACCTGCTCGTCGGGGCCCTTGATCAGGTAGAACCAGGTCTCGCCGCCGACACGCTCGAGCAGGACCGCCTGCAGGGTCGGGTGGGCGGCGACGACGCACGGGACGCAGGCGCCGGCACGGTTGAGGGCCGACATGATCTCGGCTTCCACCGGCAGTGGGTGGAACGCGCTGCCCGGCTTGGGTTCCCGGGGGTCGTACCGCAGGAACAGTTCGACACTGCTGTCCCCGGTGCCGCCGCGGACGTCGACGAACCATGCCTGGCGACTCGCACCGCCGGGCACCTGCCGAGTGGTGATGTCCCGGGCGCCGGTCACGTCGACGATCCACGACCGCAACTCCTCGGGCAGCCCCTTCGGCGTCCGCTTCGACGCATCGGCGGTCTTTCTCCCCGAGGACGTCTTCTCGGTCACCTCGACTGCCGTCATCGACCCTCCCGACTGCGCGCGGCCGCCCGTTCCATCCAGGCACGCACCGCAGCCTTGTGCTCGTCGGTCATACCCGATCTCACCATTTGTTCGCTCTCCAGCGGGAGCGCTTCGGACAAACTCATCTCGGCCGCGCGCAGCACGTTGCCCTTCGTCGCGGCCCAGGCCTGCCGGGGCCCCGCGGCGATCTTCGTCGCCCAGTCGAGGGCCGCCTCGGCGAACTCGGCGTCGGACACCACGCGGTTGACCAGGCCCCAGTCCCGGGCCTGCGGCGCGAACATCGGCTCACCGGAGACCAGGAACTCCATCGCCCGGGACCGACCCAACAGCCGTGTGAGGAACCAGGTTCCGCCGAAGTCGCCGGAGAACGCCAGGTCACCCCACCCGGCGACCAGCTTCGCCGACGACGCCGCGATCCGGAGGTCGGTCGACAGGGCGATAGACAGGCCGGCCCCCACGGCGGCACCGGGAAGCGCCGCGACGGTGACCTTGGGCATGTCGTGCAGGAGCGTGGAGATCCGGGCGTTGTGGGTGAGCCCGGCCGCCCGCTCCTCGACGGTGCCGCCCGCTTTCTCCACCTTGCGGCGCACGTCCCCACCGGCACAGAACGTGGTGCCGGCACCGGTGATCAGGACGCACCCGATCTCGGGGTCCGCGGCGAACTCCACCAGCAGCCGCGGCACCGCCTCGTACATTCCCGGATGCAGCGCATTGCGCCGCTCCGAGCGGTCGAGGATCACCAGACCGACGCGGTCGACGACCGACGCCGCGACGACCTCGGTTCCGGTGCCGATCACCCTCCCACCGCGTCGTGCGGCGAGCTCCGCGATCCCGGCGGTGCCGTTCACCGATGCGGTCACCGACCCGCCCGTCCCGAACCGGTGTCCCCCGAACCGCTGCTGTAGAAGAGTTCCCGGTGGCGGCCCATCATCTCGATGGCGCTGCGCTCCAACGACTCCGACGGCTTCGGCAGGAGGACCGGACCGTGCTCACGGCTGGGCAGCGCGACGGTTGCGGTCGCCGGTGCGGTGACCTCGCCGCGCTGATTGGTGGCGCGGAACTCGAGGTCGACGTGGCCGACACCGTCGACGACCCGTTTGCCGGCGACCTCGCCGGTGATGATCTGAGTGTCACCGATGTAGTTGAACTTGCGCATCTCGTCGTGCTGGCGGACCAGCCACCCGTCGTCGCCCATCCAGTCGGTGACGAAGTGGGTGAGCCAGCACTCTCGGGTCACGCCGTAGTCGTAGGCCATCGGGTTGCCGATGGACTGCGACCACTCGTTCTCCCAGTGGAGTCGCTGCGCGACGTCGGGGATGCCGGCCTGGTTCTTGATGTAGAACTTGGGCTTTCGCTGCCGGTTCTCGTAGCCGAGCCGGCCGTGGGCGATCCCATACGGCGCGAAACCGTAACCGCCGGAATGGAAGCAGATGACGTCGGTCAGGGTCAGCGGCCCCTTGGCCATCGGTCGCAGCTTCTCCCCGACCTCCACATCCTCGAACCAGCGCTTCTCCGCGCCCCGAGGGCCTTCGGCCGCGTAGATCGCGTCGATCTCGGCGATCTGCTCATCGGTGTACGACGCCGGTTGGATGCTCATGTTCTTGCCTCGCTCACGCGACTTCTTGCGCTCGGTGGCGATGAGGATGACGCGGTCGATGGAGACGACCTCGGCACGCTGGTTGATGCGCACGGTGCGCAGGACGCGGATCACCGAGCGACCGGCGAATTCGCTGGTCTTCTCCTCGATCGATTCGAGTCCGCCGAAACCGTAGAGCTCATCACCCGGCAGGATCGGGCGGTACCACTCGGTGGTCTGCCCGGAGACGAAGAGATGGACACCGGAGAACAACCGTTTGGTGGCCTCACGGATGTCCTCGGGGATCGGGTCGCCGAGCATCCTGCGGGACAACGCAATAGGCATCATCGGCGGCGCGATCTGGCTGCCCCACCGCGTCCGTGCACCGTAGGCGGCGTCGGTGTACAGCGGGTTGTCGTCACCGTAGGCGCGGGTGAAGTTCCGCAGCGCGTCCGGCGTTGCGACAGAATAGAACTCGTCGATGCTCTTCGGAGCCTCTAGTCCGAGAAGCAGTTTCGCCTTCTCGATGTCCTCGTCCTTGATCGGATGGTCGAAGTCGGCGTCAGCGGTTTTCGTGGAGGTCTGGGTCATCCGGGTCACCCACCCACGCGCATCGGCAACGACTTCAGGCCGCGCAGCGACAGTGTCGCCTTGAACCGCAGATCGGTGTCGGGGACGGTCACCTCGAGGGAGGGGAACCGCTCGATCAGGGTGCGCAGGGCGACACGGCCTTCGAGGCGGGCCAGGTGATGCCCGAGGCAGTAGTGGGCGCCGAAGGCGAAGGACATGTGCTTGTTCGGGAAGCGCGCCAGGTCCAGCGATTCCGGATCGTCGTACACCTCTTTGTCGCGGTTGGCGGAGATGATCATGCCGACCACCTGGCTGCCCCGCGGGATGTGGGTACCGGCGAACTCGAGGTCCTCGATCGCGATGCGCGGAGCGGCACACGCCACCGGAGTCGTGTACCGCAGCAACTCCTCGATGGCGGTGGGCCACAGCGCCTCGTCGTCGCGGAGCGCCTCGAGCTGATCCGGGTTGCGCACCAGGGCCAGTGCGCTGCTGCTGATCAGGTTCGACGTCGTGTCGTGGCCGGCCAGCAGGAGCAGGAAGATCATGCCGAGGACTTCACGATCGGTCAGGCGATCGCCGTCCTCGCGGGCCTCGACGATCGCCGAGATCACGTTGTCGTCGGGGTGGGAACGTGCCTCGTCGGCGAGATGCTGGATGAACTCGAGCAGTTTGTTGGCGACGGGCATGCGGCGGATCATGCCGATCGGACCACCGCCCGAGTCCTCGGTCATCTTGTTGACCAGGTCATGGAACTCCGCGCGGTCGGCGTCGTTGACACCGAGCATCGAGGAGATCACCCGCAACGGAAGTTCGACCGCATAGTCGTCGACCAGGTCGACATCCTTCTTCCGGGCCAACTCGTCTGCCAGCTGATTCGCGATGTCGGTGACCTGATCACTCATCCCCGCAACGAGTTTCGGGGTGAACGCCTTGTGCACGAGCGTGCGGAGACGCTTGTGCTCCGGGTCGTCCTTGAAGACCATCGTCTCGCTGAGCAGCTTGAGGGTCTGCGGCAGCATCCAATTGAAACGCGCCGCGCCGCCGTAGCGCATCGAATCGGTGGAGAAGCGTTCGTCGGTGTGCAGCGCCTGCACATCGGCGTGCCGGGTCACCATGTACCCGGTGCCGCGCACCATCATCGGGGCCTTGAGTCGGGAGACGGGCTCGTTCTCACGGAGGTAGGCGTACCGCGGGTACGGGTTGTAGTACATCACCGGATCGGCCAGGTTGGTCACCGACATGGTCGGGGTTGCGACGCTGGTCATGGGATGTTCACCTTTCGTTGCCTGCTGTGGGCGGAAGACCGACCTCGCGGTCCGCCAGGTCAGTCCCGCCAGTTCCCGAGGTCGAAGGGAACGGTTGCCAGTCGGGCGGCCTCGGTCTCGAGCTCGGCGATCGTCCAACGCTCGTCACCGGGCTTCTCGATGGAGTCGATGATCGCCCACGGCTGGAACAGCTTGACCTTGTTGCCCATGACGAAGAAGACCCGTCCGGTGATCGGACAGTTCTCGGTTCCCAGGTATCCCACGAACGGTGAGACGTTGGCGGAATCCATCGGCCCGGCCTGCTCACCCTTCTCCGGATCGGGTACGCCGGGCAGACCGGCCGTGAGACGCGTGAGCGCGGCGGGGGCGATGGCGTTGACGCGGACGTCGTAGCGGGCGAGCTCCCCGGCGGCGATCATCGTCATCGCGGCGATGCCCATCTTGGCCGCGCCGTAGTTGACCTGACCGGGCTGACCGAAGAGACCCGAGGTGGAACTGGTGTTGATGACCGCGCGCCTGACGCCCGGTTCGACCTTGGAGCGCCCGCGCCAATAGGCGGCGGCATGCTGCAGAGGAGCGAAATGCCCCTTGAGGTGGACGTTGATGACCGCGTCCCATTCATCCTCGGACATGTTGACGACGGTCCGGTCGCGCAGAATGCCGGCGTTGTTGACCAGGACGTGCAGGTCACCGAAGGACTCGACGGCGGTGTTGATCAGCGACTCCGCCCCCTGCCAGGAGGCGACGTCGTCATGATTGGCGACCGCCTTGCCGCCGAGCGCCTGGATCTCCTCGACCACCTGTTGCGCGGCGGAGGCGTCTGCACCACTGCCGTCACGCGAGCCGCCGAGATCGTTGACGACGACCTCCGCACCCTCCCGGGCGAACAGAAGCGCGTGCTCCCGTCCGATCCCGCGCCCCGCCCCGGTGATGATGGCCACGCGGCCGTCCAGACTCCCCATGCATCGCTCCCAGCATTCAGCTTCGCGCTTACGCCAATTGATAGTACATTGAGTTACATGATTTATGCCACACTCGAGAATTCGCCCGCCGGTCTGGGCGGGCCGGGAGACGCACTGTGACCACTGAATTCGGCGCTTCGGATACCACCACGACCCCGGGGGCCCTCACGACCATCGAGTACGAGGTCTCCGACGACCACGTCGCGTCCATTACGCTCAACCGGCCGGAGGCCCTGAATTCATTCGACGACACGATGGCGGCGGAGATCGAATGGGCCTGGAAAACGATCCGCGACGACGCCGACGTCCACGCCGTGGTGATCCAGGCCAACGGCGATCGCGCCTTCTCCACCGGTGCCGACATCAAGGGCGGGACTTCGTGGTTCGCCAAGGACAACGTGTGGAACACCTTCGATCCCGGCGTCACGCTGTCGCCGAAGATCCACCACCGCGTGTGGAAGCCGGTGGTCGCCGCCGTACACGGCATGGCCGCCGGCGGGGCCCAGTACTTCCTCAACGAATCCGACATCATCATCGCCTCCACCGACGCCGAGTTCTTCGACCCGCACGCCAACGGCGGCATCGTCTCGGCCCTCGAACCGATCGGCATGCTCAACCGCGGCGTCCCCCTCGGCGACGTCCTGCGGTGGGCACTCATGGGCACCGAGGAGCGGATCACGGCCGAGACCGCCCTGCGCCTGGGCCTGGTCACCGAGGTGGTGGATCGCGAGAACCTGCGGTCACGCGCCCACGAGATCGCCGCGTCGATCGCAGCCCGCAATCCGGTCGCGGTCCAGGGCACCGTGCGGGCCATCTGGGAATCCCTCGACATGACCCGCAGCGCCGCACTGCAGAACGGTATGGCCTACACCCACATCGGCAACCAGCCCGCCGAGGTCCGGCGCACGCAGCCCCGTCGGAACGATCCACCCACCTATCGGTGACGACGCCGCTGACCTCGATACGGACCTCGGGTAGCCCCTCGGGCCTACTCGGCCGGCGGAGAGCGATCGTCCCCCAGCCGCCGGTTGAGCAGGCGAGGAGCTTGCGACGAGCCGTATCGAAACCACCTGGTGACCTGAACAGACAAATGACACAACTATTTCGGACTCCGTCATGCGGCGGAGACCGACGGAGGTAGACGTGGAACATCCGTGGGACCGCCGGCTCGGGGTCTGGTGGATCGCCGAGGATCATCCCGACCAGCCGGCGATCGTCGCCTCCCCGAGCGGGCGCACGCTGACGTTCGGCGAGTTGACCGGGAGCGCTCATCGACTGGTACACGCCCTACGCGCGAACGGGTTGGGCACCGGTGACATCGTCGCCTATGCACTGCCCAACGACGTCGATCCGGTGATCTGGCAGCTGGCCTGCGCAGAGATGGGCATACGTTATCTCGCACTGAATCCCGCGCTGTCGGCGGCCGAGTTCACCGACATCCTCGAACACTCCGGAGCGGTGGCCGTGGCGGTCCATCCCGATTTCGCCGATCGGATGAGCGACGTCGGCAACACGGGGACGCTCGAGCTGGCGGTCGCCGTCGGCGGCGACATCCCGGGGTTCCTGCCGTACGAGGAACTGGTCGCCCCTCACCCCGACACCCTCCCGGAGGACCGGGTCCTCGGCGGTGCGATCTCCTATTCTTCGGGCACCACCGGGAAGCCCAAGGGTGTCCTGCGTCCACTCCCCGCGCTCGAACCGTCGGCGGCCGCGAACGCGATGTCCACCTTCGGTCGCGCGTTCCGGTTCCTGCCGTTCGACGGCGTCCACCTCGTGTCGACCGGCATGAATCACGGTGGCTGCCAGGGCTTCTACCTCGGCGCGCTGAATGTCGGCCAGGCATTGGCCATCGGCGGCAAGTTCGACCCCGAGAACACACTGCGGATGATCGACGAGCACCGGGTGACCACGGCCTACATGGTGCCCACCCAGTTCGTCCGGTTGCTACGCCTCCCTGAAGAGGTGCGCAACCGCTACAACCACTCGAGCCTCAAGGTCGTGGCCCACTCGGCCGCGCCGTGTCCGCTCGAGATCAAGAAGCAGATGTTCGAGTGGTGGGGCCCGGTGATCTGGGAGACCTACGGCGGCATGGAGGGCGCGGCGACGATCGCCAAACCCCATCGCTGGCTGGAGAAACCGGGCACGGTCGGTCGCGCGGTCGCGGGCATGGCCGTACGCATCCTCGACGACGACGGCAACGAACTCCCGGCCGGCGAGATCGGCAACGTCTACCTGGAGTCGGCGACCTCGACCTTCGAGTACCGCGGCGACCCGGAGACCACGAAGTCCGCGTTCCGCGGCCGGTCGTTCACCATCGGCGACATCGGCTATCTCGACGACGACGGTTACCTGTTCATCTGCGACCGGGCCAAGGACATGATCATCAGCGGCGGGGTGAACATCTACCCCGCCGAGATCGAGGGAGTGCTGTCGGCACATCCCGCAGTGGCCGACGTCGCGGTCATCGGCATCCCCGACCCCGAATGGGGCGAACAGGTCAAGGCATTGGTGGTGACGGCGGATTCGGTGACCACCACCGACGACCTCGACGCCGAACTCATCGAATGGTGCAAGGACCGGCTCGCCCGCTACAAATGCCCGCGCAGCGTCGACTTCCGGGACACCCTGCCCCGCACCGAGACCGGCAAGCTCCTCAAACGCACTCTCCGCGAGAAGTTCTGGACCGCGAGCGGCCGGCACGTCTGACGGCACACGCGCAGCACCATGAAAGGGAACCACTCCACATGACCGACACGTCCACCGCGGCACCGCCGGCGTCCTCCGACGCCTCGCCGGGCGCCGTACCGATCGTCGACTACCTCGTCCTCGGCGACCATCCCCACCTCATCGCGCACGAGTGCACGAAGTGTTCGGCGCGGTACTTCGACCACCGGAACGCCTGCGCATCGTGCTTCGGGACCGAATTCACCGATGTCGACGTCCCGACCACGGGGACCCTGCGCACCTACACGATCGTGTCCTTCGCAGCACCCGGTGTGCAGGTGCCATTCGTCGCCGGCGTGATCGACTGCGGCGGAACGCACGTGCGCGGCAACGTCATCAACACCGATCCGACGCCCGAGAACATCACCTTGGGCATGCCGCTGCGTCTGGCGACATATGTCGTCGGTACCGACGACAACGGCGTGGAGGCAATCGGTTTCGGATTCGAACCGGATACGTCCGGAAACGGGGAGGCGGTCTGATGGCGGAGAACGTGTGGATTCTCGGTATCTACATGACCAAGTTCGGCAAGCACCTCGATCGCGACGTGGTCGATCTGGGCGCCGAGGCATCGCTTGCCGCGATCGCCGACGCCGGGATCACCATGTCGGACATCGACATGCTGGCGGCCGGCAACCTCATGGCACCGCCGGGCTTCGGTCAGGCGCTGCAGAAGCAGATCGGCCAGACCGGCATCCCCGTGTACAACGTCAGCAACGCGTGCGCGACCGGGGCCACCGCGCTGCGCACCGCGGTGATGGCCATCAAGGCCGGTGAGGCCCGCTACGCGCTTGCGGTCGGTGTCGAGAAACTCGCCGGCGCGGGGCTCCTGGGCGGTCGGGGCAAACCGTCGACCGGCAACGAGTGGACACCCCAGGGCCGGTTCGGCGCGGTGACCGGCCTCGACGGACGCGTCGGCACCGAAGCGATGCCCGGCGTCTTCGCGCAGGTCGGCATGGAATACCTACACGAGGTCGACTACTCCGGCGTTCCGCTCGACCTGTTCGCCCGCATCGCGGAGAAGAACCATGAGCATTCGACGCTCAATCCGCTTGCGGCCTACACCAAGTCGATGTCGGCCGAGCAGATCAAGAACGACGTCATGATCGCCTACCCGAACACGCGGTCGATGTGTTCGGCGAACTGCGACGGCGCAGCCGCCGCCGTGCTGGTCAGCGACAGTGAGCTGTCGAAGCTGTCGCTCGAACAACGACGCCGCGCAGTAAAGATCTCGGCCTCGGTCCTGACCTCCGACCCCTGGCAGGAAGCCTGCCAGGTGTTGCCCGATGTCAACACACTCACCCGTAACGCTGCTCAGAGAGCCTACGAGCTGGCGGGCATCGGGCCGTCGGATCTGGATCTGGTCGAGCTGCACGACTGTTTCGCCACCGCCGAACTCGTCCATTACGACAACCTCGGCCTGTGCGAGCCCGGCAATGCGGTCGACTTCTTCGAGAGCGGTGCGACGTGGCGCACCGGCACGACGCCGGTCAACGTCTCCGGCGGCCTGGAATCGAAGGGACACCCGATATCGGCCACCGGCATCGCCAACGTGTGGGAGGTCTGCCATCACCTGCGCGGCGAGGCCGGCGATCGCCAGATCGAGGGTGCACGAGTCGGTTTGGCGCACGTCATCGGCCTCGGTTCGGCCTGCGGCATTCACGTGCTGGAACGATCCGCCGCCTGAACCGAACTTCAACCGAAACACCACTGCGGTCGGCTGACATGGTGTCTAATGAATCAAAAGAGTTAACCTTTTGATCGGCAGGCAGGAGCCACCATGTCAGCTCGACTCGCAGGAAAAGTAGTTTTCGTCACCGGTGTGGCGCGCGGTCAAGGTCGAAGCCACGCAGTGCGACTCGCCGAGGAAGGAGCCGACATCATCGGCGTCGACCTTCCCCGCCCGGTGGAGAACATGACCTATCCGCTCGCGTCGCAGGAAGACCTCGACGAGACAGTACGTCTGGTCGAGAAGACCGGGCAGTCGATCGTCACGCGCGCAGCCGATGTCCGCGACCGCGCCGCACTCGACGAGGCGGTTGCCGCGGGTATCGAGGCGTTCGGTCATCTCGACATCGTCGTGGCCAACGCCGGTGTGTGCCCGCTCGGCCAGACACCGCCGAACACCTTCCTCGACGTCGTCGACGTCAACCTCGTCGGTCTGATCAACACCTTCAACGCCGCCTATCCACACTTGGGCGACGGGGCCTCGCTGATCGGCATCGGTTCGGTCGCCGGACTCGTCCCGGGCTCCGTCGACAACCCGGCGACCGGCCCCGGCGGCGCCGGTTACGGCTACTCTAAACGAGCCATCGCTCAACTCGTGCACGACTTCTCGATCCTCGTCGCGCCGCGGGGTATCCGCGTCAACGCGGTACATCCGGCCAACTGCGACACCGACATGCTGCAGAACGACGCGATGTACCGGATGTTCCGTCCTGACCTGGAGTCCCCCACCAAGGACGATGCGTCTCTGTCCTTCCCGGTGATGAACGCCATCCCGGTGCCGTGGGTCGACCCGCTCGACGTCAGCAACGCGGTGGTGTACCTGGCCTCGGACGAGTCCCGCTATGTCACCGGCTCCCAGCTCAAGGTCGACGCGGGCGCGATCGCCAAGGCTGTTCCCCTCTGACCCTCCCGACAGGGACAAACGAGACGGGGACAGGCGCGGCAGGGACAGCAGAGAGCAAGGGATCATGACCACACGCAACGCGCGCGCGACCGACGACGTCGGCATCGATCCGGGAGACCGTCGATCACCGAGAATGCACACCGGCGAGATCGCCTCGACCGTCGCGCAGGCCCTCGACCTCACGGATGTGGGCAACGACGTGTTCATCGCGGCTCCGGCCAGCGCCGACGACCCGCGAGGGCTCTACGGCGGTCGCCTCACCGCGCAGGGGTTGCGTGCCGCCTCGCTCACCCTCCCCGACCATCGCCTGGCCCACTCGATGCACTGTTACTTCCTGGTCCCCGGCGACGCGACGAAGCCCATCACGTTCACGGTCACCCGCGAACGCGACGGCGGCCGGTACTCCGTACGACAAGTCGTCGCCAGCCAGGACGGCGTCGACATCCTGCATCTCGCTGCGTCCTTCCAACGCGAGCAGTCGGGCGCCGACTATCAGGCCGACGCCATGCCGGCCACGGTGCCTCCTGCACAACTGGTCACGGTCCCCCAGGACCCGCGCATGCTCGACCTCGACGTCCGCATCCCCGATGACGCCGACCAGTACCACCGCTGGCCGACGCGTCTGTGGATTCGCATCACCGAACCCCTTGACCCGGACCCGACCGACCCCGACCCGAACCTCCACACCTGCGGCCTGGTGTTCATCTCCGACATGTGCACCGGACTGTCGAAGGCCCCGATGGTCAAAGAGGTGGGCATCCTGCCCAGCATCGACCACACCGTGTGGATGCACCGGCAGTGCGACGCCAACCGGTGGATGCTGATGGATCTGGCTCCCGAGTCCACCTCCGGGGGCCGCGGCATGTACACCGGCCGCATCTACGACGAGGACGAGGTGCTGCTCGCCAACCTCGCCCAGGAGTCCCTGTTCCGAAACCGCGAGAAGCGCAACGGTTCTCGCACGGGCGACCGCAACGGTCACGCCAGCTGATCACCTCGTCCACTGAGGTGCGAGGAACGATAGCCGCCGGGCTGAGTAGCGACGAAGGAGCGTATCGAAGTCGACGAGCTGCCCTCACCCCCTGAGGTGCGAGGAGCTGGTTACATCTCCTCGCCAACCGCCGCACCGCTCGGACTGCGCGCCAAAAGAATTCTCGTCCCCGTGAGAGACCTTGGAGGGCAATATGCCCTCGAGCACCCCTGAGGGGGACGAGTTTTCGCGCTTGGTCGAGAAACGACGACCCAACCGCACGCCCTGGAGTGCAATGACCACACGCGCGACCGCCACCGCTCCCTGAGGTGCGAGGAGCGCAGCGACGAGCCACGAAGGGCTGGCGAGTTCGGCTCACCCTTCGTCACGCGTCCTCCGCAAGCTCCGGACGCTGCTCAGGAGCGGAGGGCGCGTTTTGCCGTGAAGGCCTCAGAGACCGGGGTCGGCGATCCGGTCCATCTCGTATCGCAGGATGCCGTCACGGCTGTCGGCCGGCGGGTCGGGCAGCTCGACGGAGGCCGAGCGGGTGGGCAGCAGGACGACCGCGGTGGCCGGCGAGGTGATGGCGCCGCGCTGGTTCTCGCACCAGAGTTCGATATCGACCTCGTTGCGTCCGTCGACCTGCCGCTTGTCGACGACCTGTCCCTTGAGCCACGTCGTGTCGCCCATGTAGTTGAAGCCGCGGTGCTGGACCGACAGCTTCCACAGCCAACCGTCGTCACCGATCCAGTCGGTGAGCAGGTGCGTCAGCCAGGTCTCCCGCATGGCGCCGTAGTCGTATGACGTCGGGATGCCCAGTTCGCGTGCGCGTTCGGGTTCCCAGTGCAGACGCTGGACGGTGTCGGGGATGTTGAGCGCGTTCGGCGGATACAGGCCGGGAGCCTTCTTACGGATCTTGTAGGCGTGCCCGAAGGCGCCGTTTGGTGTCAGCTGCATACCCCAACCGACGTGCCACACGACGACGTCGGTCGTGACCAGCGGCCCCTTCACCTTCATCGGCAGCGAATCGCCGACCTCGACGTCCTCCCAGTACCTCGGTTCCGCACCCCGACACTCCTCGGCCTCGTACGCCGCATCGATCTCGGCGAGTTGTTCGGGCGTGTACGGCTCGGGTTCGAGGACTTCCTTCTTCCGCTTCTTCGAAGCCGTGCGTTCTGCGTTGATCCACGTCCCGCGGCGGATCACGCAGGGTTCGCCCTGCGCGTTGTCGTAGATGAACGCCCGGGTCACGTGCGCCGAACGGCCGCCGAACTCACTCGTCTTCGGCACCACTCCCACCTGGGAACGCAGGCAGTGCAGCCGATCTCCGAGATGCAGCGGCCGCCACCACTCGAACTCCATGACCGCCTGGTACGACCCCAACCCGGCGAAGGGATCGCCGCGGAACAACGCCTTGGTCTCGGCGTCGGGCTTCGGTGCGGCGTCCTCTCCCATCGTGTAGTGAAAGGCCGGCGGCGCGATCATCCCACCCCAGCGGGTCGTCGGACCATAGTCGGGGTCGCAGAACAGCGGGTTGTCGTCGCCGTAGGCCTGCGCGAAGTGTCGCACGCCGTCCCAGGTCACCTCGTAATTGTGCGGCGCGTGCGGAATTCGTTCGGGCACACCGTTCCGCAGGCGGCTGCGCTCGATCTTCTCGTCCGTCAGGACACCGAAACCGGGATCGGTCAGCGTCATGGGTTACCTCGTTCGGTGGTGAGCGATCGTCGGATCTCGATGAGCCGGTTGAGTCTTCGCTTCCCCTCCGCAACGGCGGCGTCGTCACCGGAGCTCGTCGACTCCTCGACGCGCGCACGTTCGGCCGCGATCTCGTCGTCGAGCAGCAGGCCGGCGCCGTCACGGGTCAGGAGGTCCTGGTCGGTCCAGTCGGCCGCCGGGATCTGTTCGACGAGTTCGGGTTCCTGCCGGTCGCCCATGGCCTCAGCCCTCGGTCCGCGGGAAGTTGAACAGCTTGCGGGCGTTGAGTTCCACCATCTTGTGAACCTCCTCGTCCGGCACGTTGCGCATGGACTCGGCCACCACCTTGCGACTGTTCGGCCAGTTGGAGTCGGAATGCGGATAGTCGCATTCCCAGGTGATGTTGTCGATGCCGACCGCGTGCCGGTTGTCGATGCCGTGCTGGTCCTCGATGAAGCACCCGAAGATGTGTTCGCGGAACAGATCCGACGGCCGGACCGTCTGGTTGATGTTCTGGTAGTAGCGGTGCTTCTCCCAGGTGAGATCGATGCGTTCGAGCATGTAGGGCACCCAGCCGATGCCACCCTCACTCAGTGCGAACCTGAGCTCGGGATGCTTGTGGAACACCGGGGAGAACAGCAGGTCGGCGGTTGCGTACATCGAATTGCAGCCGAACAGCGCGATCATCACCGCCATCGGCGCCTCGGGTGCGGTGATCGGTGGCTTGCCCGACGTCCCGAAATGGATCGACAGGACCTGCCCGGTCTCCTCGCAGGCCGAGAAGACACCGTCCCAGTGGTCGGTGTGAAAGGAGGGCAGTCCCAGCGGGACCGGGTTCTCCACGAAAGCGATGGCGCGCGAGCCCTTCTGGGCGGTGCGATGGATCTCGGCGATCGCGAGTTCGGTGTCCCACAGGGGCAGGATCACCATCGGGATGTACCGGTCCGGCGCCGTCGGGCACCACTCGTCGAGCAGGTAGTCGTTCCAGGCCTGCACGCAGGCGTGGGCGAGGTCCTTGTCCTCGCCCTCGAGGAATACCGTGCCCGCAAAACGGGGGAACGACGGGAAGCACAGTGCCGCATGGACGCCGTCGACGTCCATGTCCGCGAGCCGCGCCTTGGGGTCGTAGCAGCCCGGCAGCATGTCGTCGTAGCGAACGGGCTCGGCACCGTACTCCTCCGGCTTCTTGCCCGCGACCGCGTTGAGTCCGATGTAGGGGTAGATCCGGTCCTCGTAGCGCCAGACCTGCGCCGGTGGCCGACCGGGCCGCAGTTCCTTCTCGATGATGTTGGGGCCGGCTTCCAGGAACTTCCGAGGCAGACGGTCGGTCCACAATCCGGGGCGTTCGATCAGGTGGTCGTCGGTCGAGATCAATTGCATGTGGTCCTGCAGCGGCATTGCATCTCCTCGCGTTTCGCCCGAGTTCCTCCGGGCCCATCGGACTACTGGCAGCGCGGGACGACACGCTGAGCCACGGATCCCATCGTGGCACGCCGAATCAGGGGTCCACAAGGGCATCAGATCAATGAGTTACCTGTTTTAAGGGATGAGAATCCTCACTAAATAAGTTAACCCTATGCTAGCGTCCGAGGTGTGACTGTTGACGAAAACGCCGGCGAGATCACCGCGGACACTCCGTTCACACCGGCGGATGACACGTACCACGTGCCACCCACCGACGACCCGTACTGGGTGGAGACGAACTGGTGGTCCTTCAACGTCCCCGCCCGGCACATCGGCGGATGGCTGCATGCCCGGTATGACGTCAACCGCGGCACGGTGACCTGGCGCGTCTTCGTCTGGGATCCCAGCGGCGCCGACGTCGGTCGCATCGCCTACTACCGCAACGCGACCGACAAGCCGATGCCGGAGAACCCTGATCTGCGGGACATCACCTTCCCGCACGGTGGCTTCTCCGTGAAGATGATCGAACCACTGACGCGCTACCAGATCTCCTACTCCGACCCGGCGAACGACTTCTCGATCTCGTTCGAGCACACCGCCGTTCACCCGCCCCGGCGCTTCACCCCGGGTGAGCCGCCGGCGATGTACAGTCCGCACCTCGACCAGCTCGGTCACCAGGTGGGGGAACTCGTCCTACGCGGTGAGTCGATCCCGATCGACTCGTACTCCATCCGGGACCGCACCTGGGGACCCCGCGGTGGGCACCACATGCAATCCAAGAAGCCCGAGTATCTCCGCGGCGAGTACAAGGTCCTGCACCCCGGCGGCCCGCGGTGGCGGGAGATCGAACGCGAACGAGGCCGCGGCCGAATCCAGTACATCTTCGGCCACTCCGGTCCGGAGACCGGTTTTCTCGGTTTCGTCCGCCCACAGGACGGCGACGCCGAGGGCTGGTCGCCGCTCAACCACGGCTGGCTGCTCCGCGACGGGAGATTCGAGCGCCTCGACAAGACTCGGTCGCGGATGCGCAACTTCCGCGACCCGCAGACCGGGTGGAGTGCCCACATGCAGGTCGACCTCACCGACCTGACCGACCGCACCATGTACGCCGAGGGGTTCTCGGTGAGCCACATGTGCGAGGGCGGGCTCGGCAGCAACGCATTGATGCGCTGGGAGTTCGACGGCGAGATCGGCTGGGGTGAGGACCAGGACGGCTGGAAGCGTTCACACTGGATCAAGATGATGAACGCCCTGCGCGCCACCAGCACCCCCACCGAGGAGGCGTGACCATGACAACCAGCGAGAACTCATCGATCACAGCACCTTTCGACGGAGTACGCGTCGTCGAGATCGCCGCGTGGACCTTCGTTCCCGGAGCAGGTGCCATCCTCGCCGATCTCGGCGCCGACGTGATCAAGGTCGAACCCCCGACCGGCGACCCCCAACGGAATCTGCAGAACGCGCTCAACCGCAAGGAGGGTGCGCCCAACCCCTTCCTCGAGGTGCCCAACCGCGGAAAGCGCAGCATCACACTCGATCTCACCACAGCAGACGGCCACGACCTCCTCCTCAAGCTGGTCGAGAAGGCCGATGTCGTCCTCACCAGCTACCTCCCCGCCCAGCGGACCAAGCTCCGGGTCGATGTCGACGACCTCCTCGCCGTCAACCCGAAGCTGGTCTACGTCCGGGGAACCGGCTGGGGCTCCAAGGGCGACAAGGTGAATGTCGGCGGATTCGACGCGGCGGCAGCGTGGTCCGCCGGCGGCACCATGCACAAACTGACACCTCCGGGTGCCGACCGCCCGACGATGCAACCGGCCGCCTACTACGACCTCCAGGGGTCCTCCGCCATCGCCGGGGCCGTGGGCATGGCACTGTTCCGTCGCGAGCGCATCGGCAAGGGCGGCGTCGTCGACGTCTCACTGCTGAACACAGGTATGTGGCCGCTGAGCCCCGACCTGACCGCGGCCCCCTACATCGGGGAGATCCCGCGCCAGGATCGGACGGACGCACCCAATCCGATCGTCAACGCGTACCGCACCAAGGACGACCGCTGGATCAACCTGGTCTGCCTGCAGGCTCAACGCTTCTGGGGTGAGTTGTGCGCCCTCATCGACCGTGTCGACCTGATCGTCGACGAACGCTTCGCCGATGACATGGGCCGCTACACCAACCGGCACGACTGTATCGCCGAGCTCGACAAGGCTTTCGCCGAGAGGACACTCGACGAGTGGCGGCACATCCTCGCCGAGTTCTCCGGCGTGTGGGCCGCGGCCGCGACCGTCGCCGAGCTCCACGACGACAAGCAGGTCCTCGACAACGGCTTCCTGCCCGAGGTGCCCACCGAGGACGGCTCGAACTTCCGTGTCGTCGCGCCGCCGTACCACTTCGACGAACATCCCACGGCGCCGCGACGCCCGGCACCGAAGCTCGGCCAGCACACCGAGGAGATCCTGCTGGAGGCCGGACTCGACCCCGAGCAGATCAGCGACCACCGCGAGCGGGGCGTGCTGGGCTGACGCTCCGCGCCCCGCCGCACGGCGTCCTTCGCTCCCCTAGTCGCTCGCCGGCAACGGCTTGGCGTCCTTGAGGACGAGCGGCGATGTCCCGATGGCGAGCGTTCCCGCCCCGGCCTTGGTGACGAGCACCTCCAGTCCCGGCGCATCCACGGAGGTGTACCGCTTGCCCAGTTGGTTACCGCCGTCGAGACCGGTGGCGATGGTGCCAACCGAGACGTCCTCGCCGATCGGGACCACAGGGGCGCCGCCGCAGGTGAGGTCGACGTCGCCCGCGGGCGGACTCACGACGATGATCTCTGTGTCGCAGACCTGGCTGCGGAGTCGGGCTCCTGGCTTGAGCGTCATGACTTCTCCTGTGCTCGTTCGAATTGCGCCACCAGCTGGCGACGCAACACCTTCCCGGTGGCGGTCTGTGGCAACTCGTCGACCCAGATCACCTCATCCGGTGTCCGGGAACCCCGAAGCCGGGCGCGGACATGGGACCGGACTTCCTCCTCGGAGATCCCCGCCTGCGGATCGGCCACGATGACCGCCACCAGCCGCTGCCCCCACTCCTCGTCGGGCAGACCGATCACCGCCGTCTCGCGCACGGCCGGGTGGGTCAGGAGCACATCCTCGATCTCGGCCGGCCCGATGTTCTCGCCGCCCCGGATGATGGTGTCGTCGGCGCGGCCCGCGATGAAGAGGTATCCCTCGTCGTCGACCCAGGCCTGGTCGTTGGTCGGGAACCAGCCCTGCGCGTCGAGCACCGACCCTTTCCCGAGGTAGGACCCCGAGACCTGCGCACCGCGGACGAACAGTGACCCGACGTCACCCGGACCGACCGGCCGGCCGTCGGCATCGCGGATCTCGATCTCCATCCCCGGCACCGGACGTCCCACGCTCTCGAGGCGGCGTCGGATCAGCGGGTCATCGGAGGCGACGGCCTGTGCGTGGTCGTCCGGACCGAGAAGTGCAAGAGTCGAACTCGTCTCCGTGAGTCCGTACGCGTTACAGAAGCCGGCGTCGGGGAACGCCTGCATCGCACGTTCGAGAACCGGGAGCGGTAGTCGCGCACCGCCGTAGGAGATCAGGCGCAGCGCCGGCGTCTCGGCGAGGTCGCCGTCGAGGGCGTCGACGATGCGGGCGAGCATGGTCGGGACCACGGTTGCCGACGAAATCGACTCGCGCGCCACGAGTTCGAGCCATTCGCGCGCATCGAAGTCGGGCAGGTGCACGACGCGGCGTCCGCCGTAGAAGTTGGTGAGCGTCGCCCCCACCGCCGCCACGTGGTACGGCGGCACCGTGATGAGCGCCGCCTCGTCCTCGCCGGCCCCGGCGAAGTCGACGGTCGCGAAGACATAGGCCTGGAGGTTCTCGTGCCGGAGCGGGACCACCTTCGGCTTCGACGTGGTGCCGCTCGTGTGCAGGAGGACAGCGGGGGCCTCGTCGGGAACATCGATGGGCGGCAACGTTTCCGATTCGCGCGACGTGTGAAGGAACTCGTCGAGACCGATCACCGGTTCACGTGTGGCGATCCGGTCGCGGTAGCGCTCTTCTACGACGATCAGCGGGTGATCGAAGTCGTCGATCAGTTCGCCGAGCACCTCGTCGCCCAGCCGGTAGTTCACCGGGACGAAGGGCACCCCGGCGAAGGCTGCGGCGAAGAAGACCTGGGGATAACCGGGGCCGTTGCGGCCGAGATAGATCACTTCGGAGGGCTCGTACCCGGTGATGACCGAGGCGCCGCCACGCGCGGTGGCGACCACGTCGGCGTGGGTCAGACCCGAGGCACGGTCACCCAGTGCGACACGATCGCCGAGCCCGGACTCCACCATGTCCAGGAGAAGGCCGACACCCATGTTTCCCGCCAATCCACGTGAGGTCACCGTCAGTGCGCAGCTTCGAGCCGCGCACCGCTCATCGTAGATGATTCAGTACAATCAGTTACACCATTCGAGCAACAACGGGCGCACTTCCAAGCAGGAAACCCAAATGTCAGTTGAAGAGGTCGACCACGGATTCGGTGGCGAAACGACCCCACAGCATCTTCTTGGCGACCGAGGTCATGTGCCGCCGCCAATGCGCCTCGGCGCCGTCGGCGTCACCCGCCTCGACCAGCGTGACCAGCTTGCGGAAGGCCCGGATCGTCTTCTTGAACTGGGTCGCGACCTCGTCGGTGTCCGTCGTCCGGGACACCACGCGCGACATGTGCGTGGCCACCACGTCGGCGAGGACGCGCCCGAGGAGGCCGATGGTCTGATTGCCCGCGCGCTCGAGGATGAGGTCGTGGAATCTGAACGCCGTTGTCGACCAGGTGTCGAGATCGGCGGACTCGACGCCGGCATCGACGCGGTCGGCCAGTTCGTCGATGACCTCGACGAGTGCTTTGATGTCGTCGTCGGTCCGGCGCGCTGCCAGCATCCGCACGGCTGCGGGCTCGAGGACCATCCGGGCCTCGTACAGGTCGGAGAGCGTCGTGTTCTGGATCTGCAGCAGCAGGCCGAAGTAGCGCGCGGCAACCGAGACATCGGGCGAAACCACCTGCACGCCACCGCGCGAACCACGACGGACGACGATGAGGGATTCGTTCTCCAGGATGCGGAAGGCCTCACGCAGTGTGGGTCGGGAGACGTCGAACCGTTGTCCCAGTACTGTTTCCGGCGGCAACATGTCGCCCGGCTTCAACACTCCACGCACTATCTGACCGCGAATCTGTTGAGCGATGAGTTCAGCGGTCTTCGGGACCTGAATGCGCTGGGGCAATCCGTTCTCGTCGAACGAGTTGTTGGCCAATTCCCACACCTTCTTCGAAGCCGGCAACTGCCGAGCGGGATTCAGCCTAGCACCCGGCCGTGCCGGGCCTCCGTTTTGACCAAACCGACATGCAAATGAACATACCCATTGTACGGTTGAATCATCTAACTCATCTAGTGATCCCCTCGGGACGCAAGGGAGGTGCCGACGGGATGTCGGACGCATCAGGTCAGAGCACTCGTACCGGTCAGCTGTTCATCAACGGCAAGTGGGTCGACGGCCGCGGCGACGAGACGATCACCGTCATCAATCCCGCCACCGAAGCGGTGATCGGAACGGTACCGCAGGCGACCGTCGCCGATGTCGAAGATGCGGTGGGCGCCGCACGATCGGCCTTCGACGAGGGACCGTGGCCGCAGATGTCGGTGCGAGAGCGCGCCGCTGTGTTGCGGCGGATGGCCGAAGGGTTCGAGGACCGGCGCGCCGAGCTGGTGGACCTGTCCATCGCCGAAGCGGGGTCGACGCGCGCCCTCGCCGAATACTTGCAGGTCGGCACCCCCATCGACCACTTCTTCGATCTCGTCGACCGGGTGCTGCCCGCCTTCGAGTTCGAGACCGCACTGCCGCCCGTCATCGGTAACGGCATCGGTCAGGGCGTCGTGGTCCGCGAACCGTTCGGCGTCGCGGCCCTCATCACTCCGTTCAACTTCCCGCTGTTCCTCAACCTCTGCAAGGTCGCGCCGGCGCTGGCCGCAGGCTGCACCGTGATTCTCAAGTGCTCGCCGTACACGCCGTTCGAAGCCCTGGTGGTCGGCGAGATCGCCGAGGCCGCGGGGTTGCCGCCGGGGGTACTGAACATCATCACGGGCGACGTCGAAGCCGGTGAGGCCTTGACCACCCACCCCGGCGTCGACATCATCAGCTTCACCGGCAGCGACGCCGTGGGCACGAAAGTGTATGGGCAGGGCGCACAGTCGCTGAAGAAGGTGGTTCTCGAACTCGGCGGCAAGTCGGCGAACATCCTCACCGACGACACCGACCTCGACCAGGTGATGCAGAGCGTGCTCGGCGGTTTCATCACCCATGCCGGTCAGGGCTGCGCGCTGATGACCCGCATCCTGGTGCACGAGTCGCTGCACGACGAACTCGTCGGCCGCATCAAGATGGCCCTCGACTACGTACCGGTGGGTGACCCAGCCGACTCCAACGTCGTGATGGGTCCGCTGATCCGCGAGGTCCAGCGCGCCCGCGTGGAGGAGCTGATCCGCGTCGGACAGCAGGAGGGCGCCCAGATCGCTTACGGCGGTGGACGACCCGCGGGTTTGGACAAGGGATTCTTCGTCGAACCCACCCTCTTCGTGGGCGTGGACAACCGCATGAGGATCGCCCAGAGCGAGATCTTCGGCCCCGTCGGTGTGATCATCCCCTTCACCGACGATGCCGAGGCCGTCCAGATCGCCAACGACAGTCCGTACGGACTCTCCGGTGGTGTCTGGTCGGCCGACCCTGTACGCGCACATGGCATTGCGCGAAAACTCCGCACCGGGATGGTCGTCGTCAACGGCGGCGGAGGAGGTTTGATGCCCGACGGACCGTTCGGCGGGTACAAGCACAGCGGCATCGGGCGCGAGTTCGGCGCACATGGACTGTCTGAGTACCTGCAACACAAGACGATCCAATGGGCGGCAGCACGATGAGAGTGGTCGTCGACCACGCGAAGTGCGGCGGGCACGGTCGCTGCATCGCCGTCGCGCCGGATCTGTTCGATCTCGACGACGACGGGGTGAGCTTCCCGCTCGCCGAGAGCATCGGGGACGACCAGGAATCCGCCGCCGAAGAGGCGGTCGCCAACTGTCCGCAGAGTGCGATCCGCATCGAATGAGACCGGCCGACGGTCATCGGGAGGACTGAATATCTGATGTCGAGTTCACTTGGGGAAAAGCCCGATTCGGGTTCGATCGGGCAGTCCTCACCCGATGACACGGGAACGGTCACCGCGGCCAAGGAGTCGCCACCGATCGTGTGGCTCGCTCGCCTGGGCGCGGTCTTCGTCGCGATCCAGGCCTACGTCTACATCCGCTGGATCTTCTCCGACTCGTTCTCCCCGATCCCCACGGGCCCCGACGCGGTGCCCACCCACACGCTGGTCATCATCCGGGCGTCGGAGGTCATCTGCATCGTCGGCGTGATCGCGTCGATCATCTGGCTGGTGCACCGCACCCGCAAGGACGGGAAGTTCCCCACCCTGGGCGTCTTCATGATGGGCTGGCTGCTCACCTGCTGGCAGGACGTCGGCGTCAACGCCGTGGTGCCGGTGTTCTCCTACAACTCGGCATTTCTCAACATGGGCACGTGGGGTGAGTTCGTACCGGGGTGGGTGGCCAAGGGTCCCGAGACCCCGGCGCCGATCCTGTACGAACTCGCCGACTACATGCTGTTCCTCCCGCTGGCCGTCGTCGGCATCGACAAGCTGGTGAAGTCCGCGCGGGCGCGATGGCCCCGACTCAACAAGGCCGGCATCATCATCGCGTTGCTGCTGATCTTCCTCGTCCTCGACACCGCCTCCGAACAGTTCCTGCAGCGTCAGGGCCTGTGGTCGTACTTGCGGGTCAACGACACCTGGTCCATCTTCACCGGCACGCTCAACCAGTTCCCGCTCTACGAGGGCGTCTTCTTCGGCTCGGTCGTGATGGTGGCCTCGATGAGCTTCTACCTCTTCCGCCGCAACGGGGACCAGTTGATCACCGACGCCGGCATCGAGCGGCTCCAGATCACCCGCGACGTCGCGGTCGTACGCATCCTCGCGTTCTCGGCGGTGATGAACGTGATCCTCGCGGTGTTCTTCCTCGGCTTCAACCTGGTCAACATGCACGCCGACGTTGCACCCACCGACGTGCCGAGTTACCTGCACCAGAACATGTGCGGTCTCGCCGAGAACCCGCCCTGCCCGCACCTGAAGTGACGGTCAGGGCCGGTCGCCCAGCGCCACCGGCCGGTCCGGGTCCGACGACCACTGGGAGAACGACCCGGGAAACAGCGTCGCGTCGACGCCGACGATCGCGAGTGCCGCGATCTCGTGCGCCGCGTTGATCCCGGACCCGCAGTAGACGACCACCTCGCGACCGTCCCCGGGGACGACGCCGACGTCGGCGAAGCGTCGACGCAGGTCGTCCGCCGAGCGGAACCGGCCGGCCTCGTCGACGTTGTCCACGGTCGGGGCACTGCGAGCGCCCGGGATGTGCCCGGCGCGGGGGTCGACGGGTTCGACGTCCCCGCGGTACCGCTCGCCGGCGCGGGCGTCGAGCAAGGTCACAGTCCCGGCCGCGACGTCGTCGATCGTCGCGACCGGGAGGTTCCCGCCGGTCAGCGTGACCGTTCCGGCACGCGGCCGCCCACCGTCACCGGTGGTCGTGCGCAAGCCCTCGGCTCGCCAAGCGGCGAGACCGCCGTCGAGCAGGCGTACGTCGGCGATGCCCGCCCAGCGCAGCAGCCACCACGCCCGGGCCGCGGCCAGGTTGCCCGAGTCGTCGTAGACCACGACCGGTACGCCGTCGTTGATGCCCCAGCTCCGTGCGGCGGCCTGGAGGTCTTCGATCGCGGGAAGCGGGTGCCGACCACCGACCGCCCCGGACGGCGGAGCAGCGAGCTCGGAGTCGAGGTCGACGTACACCGCGCCGGGGATGTGGCCTTCCCGGTAGGCCTCGCGACCGTCGAAGTCGCCGAGCTGCCAGCGCACGTCGAGGACCACGGGCGGCGTCCCGAGCAGCATCTCGGCCAGGTCGAGCGGGTTGATCAGTACATCGCTCATGTCGGCCAGCCTATCGACGCCCCGCCCACACCTCGGCGAAGGCCTACGGCCCGCGATGCGAGAATGGGGCGGTCCGCATCTGCGGGACACTCTCCGCGATTCACAGGGGGCCTTTCGTGGCGCTGTTCCTGGCCGTGCTGGTTCCGGCGGTCTTCTTCGGTCTGATCACGTTCTGGCTTCACCGCCGGATGGTCCGCGCGACCGAACTCCCCCGCCCGTGGTCGGGTGTCGCCGACGTCGCGCTCACCGTCATGTGGGCCTTGGCCGTCGTGGGCTTCGCGAGTGGCCGGACCCTGGACCCGTCGTGGGCCCGGCCGATCGGCACCGTCGGCCTGATCTGGATCGGGGCGGTCTTCTATCTGTTCCTCGGACTCGCGATCATCGGTCTGATCTCGTTCGGGGCGAACATCATCCGGCGGGTCCGACGCCGCAGCACCGGGGTCGGCGAGACGGCCGACGCGGCACCGCGCAGACTGCGCCGGATGCGGATCGCGACCGCTGCCGTGGTCGTCGTCGCGCTCGGGGTCACCGGCTACGGCGTGTTCGAGGCCTCCCGACCACAGGTGACCGAGGTCAGCGCGACGTTCGACAACCTGCCCGCACCATTCGACGGCCTCCGTATCGCCGTGGTCTCCGACCTCCACCTCGGACCCGCGCGCGACGCCTCGTTCACCCGGCGCATCGTCGACGACGTCAATGCACAGAACCCGGACCTGGTGCTCCTCGTCGGAGACCTCACCGACGGCAAGATCCCGTACGTCCGCGACACCCTGGAACCGCTCACCGATCTCCGCGCACCCCTCGGGGTGTTCGGCGTCAGCGGCAATCACGAGTACTACTCCGACGACGGCGGCCGCTGGCTCGACACCTGGGAGTACTACGGAGTGCGCACACTGCGGAACACGCGGGTGCCGCTGACCGTCGACGGCGCCACCATCCAGCTCGCCGGCGTGTACGACGCCACGGCGCCCGAACCCTTCGAACCCGATCTCCGTGCTGCGCTGGAGGGTTCGTCACCCGAGGACTTCGTGCTGCTGCTCGCACATCAGCCGAAGCAGGCCGTCGAGGCCTCCGAACTCGGCGTCGAACTCCAGTTCTCCGGGCACACGCACGGTGGGCAGATGTGGCCGATCCGCTATCTCGTTCCGCTGCAGCAACCGTCGGTCGCCGGACTGGACCGGATCGGGGACACCGTGCTGTACACAACCCGCGGCGCCGGGGCGTGGGGTCCCCCGGTGCGGGTTCTCGCGCCGCCGGAGATCACCATGTTCACATTGCGGGCGCAGGGGTAACAGCGGGGCGTCGTTTCGATACGGCTCCTCGCTGCGCTCGTCACCTACTCAACGAGCATGCAGGAGGGCCCTCGGCTGCGCTCGTCACCTACTCAACGAGCAGGAGGGCCCCTCGGCAGCGGGGCGTCGTTTCGATACGGCTCCTCGCTGCGCTCGTCGCCCACTCAACGAGCAGGAGGGCCTTCGGCTGCGCTCGTCGCCTACTCAACGAGCAGGACGGCCCTCGGCTGCGCTCGTCGCCTACTCAACGACCAGACAAAGCACTCGGCCAGCGGAGGTCTCCCTACCGCTGGCCGAGTAGGCCCGAGGGGCTACCCGAGGGCCGTATCGAGGTCAGGCGTTGATGTCCGACGGATGCTTCGCGAGCGGCGTGACCTTGATGTCCATATACGGGAACAGCGGCAGCCCGGACAGAAGCGTGTGCAGCTCGTCGTTGGATTCGACGTCGAAGATCGAGTAATTGGAGTACTCGCCGACGATCCGCCAGATGTGCGGCCACTTGCCGGAACGCTGCAGGTCCTGGGAGTACGCCTTCTCCCGGGCCACTGTCTCGGCCCGGACGTCCGGGTCGAGGTCGTCGGGGATGTTGACGTCCATCCGAACGTGGAACAGCATCACTTCTCCGGATCGAGGACGAAGTCGTAGGCCACGGTGTAACCGCCCTGACCGTCGTCCTGCGGATCGAGGATCAGTTCCGGCTTGACCGCGCTCGCGACGTCGTCGTCGTTGTGCGCGTCGCCCGGGAAGTACAGCTGCGCGGTCAGCTGCTCGTGGCCGGGCGCCGAAACCTTCAGGTGCAGGTGCGCGGGACGCCAGGGGTGCCAGCCGGCGGCGGAGATCATCTTGCCGCAGGAGCCGTCGGTCGGGATCATGTACGGCGCCGGGCGGACCGTGGTGATCTCGAAGCGGCCCTCGTCGTCGGCGGTGAAGGTGCCGCGCAGGTTCCACTCGGGGATGCCCGGTGCGAACTGCGAGTAGAAGCCGTCGTCGTCGGCGTGCCAGAGTTCGACCTTTGCACCCGGCAGAGCGTTGCCGTCGACGGTGCGCACCTGGCCGTTCCAGACCAGACGATCGCCCTTCTCGCCCTCACGCATCGGCAGGGTGCCCTTCGAACCCAGCTCGGGGGCGTTCGGGACGTAGTACGGACCCTCGATGCTGCCCTTGTTGCCCTCGCGGTGCTCGGTCGCGACGTCCTCGACGACGTGTTCGACCCACACGTCGAGGAACAGCGGCCATTCGCCGTCCTGACCGACGTTGATGAGCCATGCCTTGAGGGCGTTGTACTCGTCGTAGGTGACCTTGTGCTTGCGGATGGTCTCGTGGACTCCGGCGAGGACGTCGTTGATCAGGGTGGCGACGCGCTCCGGCGGGGTGTCCTTGACGGCCTCGAAGGGAGACTTGTCGGCGTGGAAGCGCTCGGTGGCGGAGGCTCCGGAGGCTGCGGCGGTGGCCACTTCCTGGGGGTGCTCGACTGTGGTCATCAGTTTCTCCTCGGTGGGTTCACGGTTCCCGGGGCTGCCGGGAAACACGCTGTGGGGGTGTACTTCTCAGGTTGTTCAGTTGTTGTCGGTGCGGAAGTGCTCGAGCTTGTCCGGATCGATCTCGAAGCCGATGCCCGGCGCGGTCGACCGGTGGAGATGGCCGTCGCGGATCTGCAGGGGTTCGGTGAGCAGGTCGTCGCTCATGTCGAGGAAGTTCGACAGCTCGCCCGCATAGCGCGAGGTCAGTTCGAAGGCACTGCCGAACGCGAGCGCGCACGCGGTGCCGACCTGGCCGTCGATCTGGTTGCCCATGACCACCGGGATGCCGAGCCCCTCGGCGAGGTGGTGGGTCCGACGCGAGGTGGTGAAGCCGGTGCGCGCGGTCTTGATGCTGATCGCGGTGGCCGACCGACCTAGGATCTCGCGGGTCACGTCGGCCGGCGTCGGCACCGACTCGTCGGCGATGAACGGAACGTCGAGCTGCTCGACGAGCCATCGGCGACCCATGACATCGGCTGCGTCGCAAAGCTCTTCGGCGAACAGGAGGTCGAGGTCCGACATCTCTTTCATGGCACGCGCGGACTCCGCGGCGGTCCAGCCGCGGTTGCCGTCGACGTAGAGTTCGATCTCGTCGCCGAACCGCTCGCGCAGTGCGCGTACGACGGCGGTGTCGAGGGTGACCGGATGGCGGCCGACCTTCACCTTGAAGGTGCGGATGCCGTAGGTGTCGACCATCTTCTCGGCCTCGGCGACCATCTTGACCGGCTCGGCGAAACCGAGCATGTGGCTGACGCGCATCCGGTCGGTGAAACCGCCGAGCAGGTCGCCCACGGGGAGGCCGAGGGACTTGCCGAGCGCGTCCCAGATCGCCATGTCCACCGCGGATTTGGCTGCCGGGTTTCCGACGGTCCGCGCCATCCGGGACGCAACCACCTCTCGTTCGAGAAGGGACAGCCCGACGATCGCAGGTGCGAAGATCGTGTCGATGACGGTGATGATCCCGGCCTGGGTCTCGCCGTAGGTGAAGGGGCGCGGCGGGGCCTCGGCGACGCCGACCACGCCGGTGTCGGTGTGTACCCGCACCAAGACGTGGTTGGCCTCGTGGACCTCACCCGAGGCGAACCTCAGGGGTTTCACGTACGGGATCGCGAATGGAATCGCTTCCACGCGAGTGATCTTCATCGTTCATCTCCAAATCGGGCACCGAGCTGAGCAGCGGGTGCGAAGGCGGTGGCCTCGAAGGCGGTGGTCTCGAAGGCTGCGGCGATGGTGTCGGCGACTGCGGCGATGACCGGGTTGTCGACGCCGCGACGCCAGGCGAGGGCGACCTCGACGGTGTCGGCGTCGACGAGATCTCGGACGACGAGTCCGTCGAGCGGCAGGGCCCGCACCGATGCCGGCAGAACCGCCACACCCAGACCGGCGGCCACCAGGGCGAGCAGGACCGTCGTCCCGGTCGCCTGGTGAGCGCGTTGAGGAACGAAACCCGCTGCGCGACAAGTCCGCATCGCAGCGTCGTTGACGGCCGAGTCACGGCTGTCGTACATCACGAAGGGTTCGTTGCGGAGGTCGACAGCCGACACCACCGGTTCGACGGCGAGGCGGTGATCCGCCGACACCGCGAGGACGAGCGGCTCGTGGTCGATGACCCGGGTCTCGATGTCGTCACCGATGGCCGGCGGACGCAGGAGTCCGAGGTCGATCGCACCGGCCCGCAGGGCGTCGCACTGACCGGGGGTCAGCATGTCGGACTGGATGTGGAGGTCCACGTCGGGGAGTTCACGCTTGACCACCCGGGCGATCCGGGGCAGGTGCGAGAACGCGGCGATGCCGGTCAGGCCGAGCCGGACGAGGCCGCTGCGTCCGGCGGCGATGCGCCGGACCCCGTCGACCGCCTCGTCGACCCCGGCCAGGATGCGCTCGGCCTGGGCGCGCAGGTACTCCCCCGCGGGGGTGAGCGAGACCTGCCGGGTGGTGCGGATGAAGAGCGTGACGTCGAGCTCGGCCTCGAGCTGGCGAATGGCATAGGAAAGCGCCGGCTGGGCCACGTGCAGGGTTGCCGCAGCCTGACCGAAATGGCAGGTGTCGGCGACCGCTGCGAAGTAGCGCAGGTGCCTCAGCTCCATGACCTCGCCTTTTGTCGTCGGGATCCGCTCGGCGATCCGATGTGACCCGGACCACGTCCTACACACGGTAGATCGGAGATACATACATGACAAAGACCTGTGGTGGCCCTATTCATCGCCATTCTTTATCAATGGGCACCTAGGTCAGGACCGGCGAATGCCCTGGTGTGATCGCCGCCACGTGGTGCCAGAGTGCAGTGAGCAGCCCATCACTGGAGGTTTATCGACCATGACCGCGTCCGTTTCGGAGCACCTGAACCACGTGAACACGGTCCTCGACGACGCCGTCGTCGAGGACCGGACCGCCGGCGTCTACCGCGCCAACCGCCGTATCTTCACCGACGAGGACATCTTCGAACTCGAGATGAAGCACATCTTCGAGGGCAACTGGATCTACCTGGCCCACGAGAGTCAGGTGCCCAACCCCGGCGACTACTTCACCACCTACATCGGCCGGCAGCCCGTGGTCATCACCCGCGACAAGGGCGGTGAGCTCCACTGCCTCATCAACGCATGCGCCCATCGCGGTGCGATGATCTGCCGTCGCAAGACCGACAACCGGATGACGCTAACCTGCCCGTTCCACGGCTGGACGTTCCGCAACGACGGCACCTTGCTGAAGGTCAAGGACCCCGAGGGGGCCGGCTACCCCGACACCTTCGATGTCAACGGTTCGCACAACCTGACCAAGGTGGCGCGTTTCGACAGTTACCGGGGCTTCCTGTTCGGCAGCCTCAACGACGACGTGCAGTCGCTCGAGGATCACCTCGGCGACACCCGGCTCGTCATCGACATGCTCGTCGACCAGTCGCCCGAAGGGCTCGAGGTGTTGCGCGGCGCGTCGACCTACACCTTCGACGGCAACTGGAAGGTCCAGGCGGAGAACGGCGCGGACGGTTACCACGTCACCGCGACCCACTGGAACTACGCGGCCACCACCTCGCGACGCAGCACCGGCGAGTCGAAGAACGACACCAAAGCACTCGACGCAGGTGGCTGGGGCAAGTCCGGCGGCGGCTACTGGTCGTACCCCAACGGCCACCTCTGCCTGTGGACCTGGGCCGCCAATCCGCAGGACCGCCCGCTGTGGGACAAGATGGACGAGCTCAAGAAGATCCACGGCGACGCCAAGGGCGAGTTCATGGTCAAGGGTTCGCGCAACCTGTGCCTGTACCCGAATGTCTATCTGATGGACCAGTTCTCGACGCAGATCCGCCACTTCCGGCCGATCGCGCCGGACAAGACCGAGGTGACCATCTACTGCATCGCCCCCAAGGGGGAGAGCGACTCCGCCCGCGCGCACCGCATCCGCCAGTACGAGGACTTCTTCAACGCCTCGGGTATGGCGACGCCGGATGACCTCGAGGAGTTCCGCTCCTGCCAGCTCACCTTCCGCGCGCAGGCCGCGCCCTGGAACGACATGAGCCGCGGTGCCGAACACTGGCTGACCGGACCGGACGAGGTCGCCGAATCGCTGGGTATGACCGGGGTCATCTCGGCCGGCGTCAAGAACGAGGACGAGGGTCTCTACCCCGTCCAGCACGGCTACTGGCTGGAGACGATGCGCGCCGCGGCCGCCGCGGAAGAGCACTCCACCACCGCAACCGCCGAGAGCCACTGAAGGGGAACGCGATGACGACCGCAGAGACCAATGCCGCGACCGGGACCGAGGCCGGCGGAAAACTGGTCACCCAGAACATGATCGAGCAGTTCCTCTACCGCGAGGCGCGCTATCTCGACGATCGTGAATTCGAGAAGTGGCTCGAGTGCTACGCCGACGACGTCGTCTACTGGATGCCGTCGTGGGACGACAACGACCGCCTGACCGAGGATCCGCAGCGGGAGATCTCGCTGATCTATTACGGCAACAAGGGCGGGCTCGAGGACCGCGTGTTCCGCATCCGGACCGAACGGTCGTCGGCGACCTCGCTCCCCGAGCCGCGGACCAGTCACAACATCAGCAACGTCGAGGTCATCGACCGGCGCGGCGATCTCGTCGACGTCCGGTTCAATTGGCACACCATGTATTTCCGGTACCACACGATCGACCCGTACTACGGCACGTCTTTCTACACCATCGACTTCTCCGGCGATCAACCGTTGATCCGGCGCAAGACGATCGTGCTGAAGAACGACTACATCCACCACGTGGTGGACATCTACCACTTCTAGGACGCGTTGACATGACTGTCACCACCGATCAGGGCGTCGGCACCACCGCCGACCACGCAGACGACGGGACACCGACGCACCAGGTCGCCCTGTCCTTCGAGGACGGGGTCACCCGGTTCATCACCTGCCGCGAGGACCAGACCGTCGCCGACGCGTCGTACCGGCAGCGCATCAACATCCCGCTGGACTGCCGTGACGGTGCGTGCGGAACCTGTAAGTCGTTCTGCGAGTCCGGCGACTACGACGGCGGAATCTACATCGAGGATGCGCTGTCCGACGACGAGTCGGCCCAGGGATTCGCTCTCCCCTGTTGTATGAAACCGAAATCCGGTCTGGTGCTGCAGGTCCCGGCCACGTCAGACATCGCCAAGACCCAGGCCTCCCGGTTCACGGGCACCGTCGTCGAACTCGAACGTCTCTCCGAGTCGACGATGCGCCTGGAGATCCGGATCGAGAACCGGGGTGAGATGGCCTTCCTACCCGGCCAGTACGTCAACATCGAGATCCCCGGCACCGACGACGGATCCGGCGATCCGGTCAGCCGGTCCTACTCGTTCGCCAACGGGCCGCACGAGGATCGCCTGGTCTTCCTGATCAAGTTGACCCCCGGTGGCGCGATGTCGACGTATCTGACCGATCGCGCGACACGTGGCGAACCGATCTCCTTCACCGGCCCCCACGGATCGTTCTTCCTCCGCGAGGCGAACCGACCGGTGCTGCTGCTGGCCGGCGGCACCGGGTTGGCCCCGATCCTGTCGATGCTGCGAAAGCTGCACGCCGACAACAGCGGACGCAAGGTCCACCTCATCTACGGCGTCTCCACCGACACCGACCTGGTCGCGCTCGACGAGATCGAGTACTTCGCCGGGAAGCTGCCCGGATTCACCTGGGACCACTGCGTGTCCGACCCCGCGAGCACGGCGGTCAACAAGGGTTACGTCATGAGCCTCATCGAACCCGGGCATCTCTTCGACGGGGATGTCGCGATCTACCTCTGCGGTCCGCCGCCGATGGTCGAGGCGGTGCGCAAGCACGTGGCGGAGGCCGGGATCGAACCGACAGGGTTCTACTACGAGAAGTTCGCCCTCGCAGCGACATCCGTTGCCCCGGGCGAGAACGCACCGACGGTCGCGCCGATCTCGTCTGCCGCACCGGACGTTCCGGCGGACGAGGGCATCATCGCCTCCCCGGACGCCCGCGCGATCGCCGGGCAGATCACCCTGCCGCCGGCCGACCTCTCAGCCGTGCCGGGTCGCCCCGGCACCCGGGCCCCGGACGACTCGCTCGTCCGGATCGCCGGCCAGCATATGTGGCCGAGCGAGATCGGTGATGCGGCACTCGATTCGGACGCGGGATCATTGCGCCCCGCAGGGACGGCCCGGGCCATCGCCGGCCAGGAGATCTTCCGTCCCGGCGACGTGGCCCCGCTGCACGAACCGGTACCGGCGCCACCAGCCCCGACCCAGGTGTCCGAGGAGCCCGAACCCGGAACCGCGACGTCCACCGTCGTCGGTTCACAGGGCTACCAGATCGGTGAGGAGCATCCGGCGATCTTCGAGTCCGACGCCCTGTTCGAGGCGCGCGCCGCCCTCGAACTCGGCGCACTGGAGCTGACCTTCGGACGTCTCACCACACAACAGCTCGCCGGCTATCGGCTCCTGGCCGATGCGGCGGTGCCGTATGTGGACGGCGAGCACTTCGTCGACGCCGCCGAGTACACCGAGACGAATGCCGCGTTCCATGACTATCTGTTCACCCTGACCGGCAACGACCATCTGCTCGAGGCGTACAAGGCGCTCGGCGTGAAGGGCCGGATGAGCGAGGTCCTGCGCAACGCGACCTGGTGCCATCCCCTCTGCGCCCAGGACCACCTCGACATCGTCACCGCCTTCGAGTCCGGCGATCACGACGGCGCCCGCGCCCTGATCTCGGCCCACGCCGATCGCTCCAAGCAGACCATGCGCCGTGCGATGTCGGACGAGATGGCCGCCCGTCGTCCGCGTTTCGTCACCCCCGGCCGCTTCGCCGGAAAGGTCGTCGTCATCACCGGTGCGGCACAGGGCATCGGCGAACAGGTCGCACGTCGGATCAGCGCCGAGGGTGGGAAGGTCGTCGTGGCCGACCGGTCCGAGCTCGTCGACGAGGTCGCGCACGATCTCGACGCGACCGGCCCCGGTGCGGTGTCGGCGATCGCCGACCTGGAGAGCTACGACGGAGCGGAGTCGGTGATCCGGCGCGCGGTCTCGTCGTACGGTCGCGTCGACGTGCTGATCAACAACGTCGGCGGCGCCATCAACTTCAAACCCTTCGTCGAGTTCACCGACGCCCAGATCCGCGCGGAGATCGACCGCTCACTGATGACGACGCTGTTCGCCTGCCGCGCGGCGCTGCCCTCGATGGTCTCGCGCGGTGGCGGGGTCATCGTCAACGTCTCCTCGGCGGCCACCCGGGGGATCAACCGCATCCCGTATTCGGCCGCGAAAGGTGCGGTCAACGCGCTGACGGCGTCGCTGGCCATGGAGTACGCCGATGACGGAATCCGGGTGGTGGCCGCCGCTCCGGGCGGCACCGAGGCTCCCCCGCGGCGTATCTCACGCGGTACCCCCGAGCCGCGGAACGAGGTGGAGGCCCAGTGGTTCCAGGCGCACATCGACCAGACGCTCTCGTCGTCTCTGATGCACCGATACGGCAGCCTCGACGAGCAGGCGGCGGCGATCTGTTTCCTCGCCTCGGACGAGGCGTCCTACATCACCGGAACGGTGCTGCCCGTCGCAGGTGGCGATACCGGGTAGCACCCGGTCCTAGGATGGGACGATGACGGTCGCCGGCCGGGACACCACCCACATGGTCATCTCCACCGTGTGTGCCGGCCGCGACCGTGAGATCGACGTCCTCACCGAACGTCTCCGCGGGACCTCGGGAACAGATCTCCTGGTCGTGACCGGCGACCCCGGCATCGGCAAGTCGACGCTCCTGAACCGGATGGTCGACCTCCACCGCCGAACAGCCGGCGACGCGCACACGCTTGTCGCGCAGGCGTCCCCGTGGCAGTCGCGGTCACCGGGAGCGCTGATCCGGCAGCTGACGCAGGACACCACCGGCGCCACGCCGACGAATCCCGGCGGACTCGCCGAAAGCCTCCTCGCGGTGATCCCGGACGCCGACGAACAGCCGACGCTCATCGCGGTCGACGACGCTGACTCCGCGGACGAGGAGTCGCTCCGGGCTCTCATCACGCTCACCCGCGAGCACCGGTCGCGCCGCATCCTGATCGTGGTCACGACCGCGCGGCCGGGCATCCGGTTGGCAGGCTGGACATTCGACGAGTTACGACTGGACGGTGTCGGCCCGGACGCAGCACCCGAGATCGCCGCGCAGCGCGGGATCGTGTTGCACCCGGTGATGCGCGACGAGCTGCTCGCCCACACGCGCGGGAACCCGCGCGACATCGTCGCACTGCTCGACGAGGTGCCCGCCGGGACCTGGGCGCGCAGCGGCGGTCGCCTCCCCGCTCCCCGACGCGTGGTCGACGAGGTCCGGGCCGCACTTTCTGCTCCGGGGACTCCCGCACGTGCACTCATCGAGGCCCTCGCGATCCTCGACGCGAATGAGCCGCTCTCCACCGCGATCGAACTCGCCGGCATCGACGATCCGCTGCGGGCCATCGACGATGCCCGCAGGACCACCCTGATCACCGCCGACGGAGCCCTGACACCTGCGGAGGCGCAGCCGCGGCTGACCACACCCCTCGTCCGGGCGGCCGTTCTCGAGATCATGGGCATGACCGCCGTCGGCGAGGCTCATCGCCGGGCCGCGGAGGTGGTCGCCGATCCGGCCCGTCGCCTCCATCACCGGGTCGCCGCCACACCGACCCCGGACGCGGACCTGGCCGACGACCTGGCCGGACTCGCCCGCACGCGCGGCGCCGAGGGTGCCTGGGCCGAGGCCGCGCGCCTCTATCGCCAGGCCGGACGTCTCACCCCGGACACACTCGAACGCGACACCCGGATCACTCTCGCGGTCGATTCCCTTCTCGCGGCGGGTGATTGTGTCGGGGCCGGGGCACTCGTGCCGACTGTCGAGAGTCTGCGGGAGACCCCGCTGCGCAATGCGACCCTCGCCTACCTCGCCATCCTTCGCGGCCGCTCGGCGGAGGCACAACTCCGGCTCGACCGCGCCTGGGGCATCGTCAACGCCCAGCGCGAACCCGACACCGCCGCATTGATCGCGCAGCGATACGTGCTGCACAACCTCGTCCGATGCCAGGGCTCGGAACTGGTCACCTGGGCCGACCGCGCGATGGCGATGGCGGTGGAGGGCTCTGCCGCCCGGATCGAGGCCGCCGTGATCCGCGGTCTCGGCCTCGCCTGGTCGGGTCAACCGGAAGCGGCCCGCGCCGAATACGATTCGATCACCGAGCGCATCCGGTACGGCGCGCAGGCACAGCGCGCCACGATGGGACGCGGCTGGTTGCAACTCAGTCTCGACGAGATCGACGCCGCCCGTACCAATCTCGAGGCCGCCGTGTCGATGGCCCAGCTCGGCGGCTCCACCCGGATCTCGTTGTGGGCGTTGGCCTGGCTGGCCCGGGTCCAGTTCCTCACCGGCGACTGGGACGAGGCGATGCGCGGGGTCGACGCCGGTCTCGCCCTTGCGCGGAGCAGCGGCATCGAACTCGTCACCCCGCTCCTCGACTGGACCGCGTGCCAGATCCACTCGTCGCGCGGCAACTGGGACGAGGCCGATCGGCACATCGCGCACAGCTCCACGTCGATCGGCGACTACGAGATCATGCGCATCCCCGAGATGATCGCCCGCGCCCATCGGGCCGAGGCAGCGGCCGAGTACGCGAAGGTCATCCGGACCCTCACACCGCTCGTCACGATGTCCGAAACCGTTCCCGCACTGTCGGAACCGGGCCTCTGGCCGTGGGTGGACATACTCGCGAACGCGCAGGTCATCGAGGGTCGTCTCGACGAAGCGGATCGTCTCCTCCACCGGTACGAGGCGCGCGCCGCCGAACGTGGCCACCGGTCGGCGGCGGCCCGTCTGAAATACGCGCGGGGTCGGCACCTGGGCGCGACCGGCGACATCCACGGAGCCCGTAGGACCTTCGAGGAGGGGCTCGAACTGCTCGACGGCCTCGGACTCCGCTACGACCAGGCCCGGGTCAACTTCGCCTACGGACAAACGCTGCGTCGGGCCGGCAAGAGACGCGCCGCCGACACCGTCATCGGCACCGCCCGTGAGCTCTATCTGTCACTCGGAGCGACCGCTTTCGTCGAACGGTGCGACCGGGAACTGAAGGCCGGCGGACTGACCACCTCGCGGGCCGACCGCGACGGCGCACCGAGGGACGCCGGCGAGCTCACCCCGCAGGAGGAGGCGGTGACCACCCTCGTGGCCCGCGGACTGTCGAACCGCGAGGTGGCCGCCGAACTGTTCATCTCACCGAAGACGGTGCAGTACCACCTGACCCGGATCTACGCGAAGCTCGGGCTGCGGTCGCGCGCGGAGCTGGCCGCGTCACGGCGCTGATCGACCAGCGACGCTCCGGTCTTCTCGGCGACGGTGTCGAAGTCGACCCCCGGCGCGAGCTCGACGACCTCGAAACCCGTTCCGGCGACGTCGAACACACCGAGGTCGGTGATCACCCGGCTGACCATCCCGCGACCGGTCAGCGGCAGGGCGCAGTGGTCGAGGAGCTTCGGTTCACCCTTCTTGGTGACGTGCTCCATCAGGACGATCACCTTGCCGGCACCGTTGACGAGGTCCATCGCGCCACCGATGCCCTTCACGAGCGCGCCGGGCACCATCCAGTTGGCGAGGTCGCCGTTCATGGCCACCTGCATACCGCCGAGGACGGCCACGTCGACGTGTCCGCCGCGGATCATCGCGAAGCTGGCGGCGGAGTCGAAGTACGACGCGCCGGGCAGCACCGACACGGTCTGCTTGCCGGCGTTGATCAGGTCGGGATCGACCTCGTCGTCGTAGGGGAAGGGTCCGACGCCGAGGATGCCGTTCTCGGCGTGCAGGAAGATGCCGGAGTCGTCGGGCATGTGGTCGGGGATCAGGGTCGGCAGGCCGATCCCGAGGTTGACGTAGTCGCCGCGGGTGAGTTCCTTCGCCGCGCGGGCGGCCATCTCATTCCGGTTCCAGCTCATGGCAGCTCTCCTAAACGGTGGCGACGGTGGGGCGTTCGCGGATGGTGCGCTTCTCGATCCCCTTGCGCGAGGCCTGTTCCGGGGTCAGTTCGAGAATGCGCTGGACGAAGATGCCCGGCAGATGGATCTCGTCGGGTCCGAGTTCGCCGACCTCGACGACCCTCTCCGCCTCGACGATCGTCGTGCGGCCCGCCATCGCGGCCGGCGGGTTGAAGTTGCGTGCGGCAGCATGGAATCGGCAGTTGCCGGCGGTGTCGACGACCGCGGCACGGATCAGTGCGTAGTCGGTGACGATCGCTTCCTCGAGCACCATCGGCTTGCCGTTGAAGGTGCGGACCTCCTTGGGCGGGGAGGCCTCGGCGACGGTACCGTCGGCGTTGTAGCGCCACGGCAGGCCACCTTCTTCGACGAGGGTGCCGACGCCCGTGGGGGTGAAGAAGGCGCCGATTCCGGCGCCGCCGGCACGCATCCGCTCGGCGAGGGTGCCCTGCGGGGTGAGTTCGACGGTGACCTCACCGGAGAGGAATTGGCGTCCGAACTCCTTGTTCTCGCCGATGTACGAGGCGATCACCTTGTCGATGCGACGGTTCTCGAGCAGCAGACCGAGTCCCGCTCCGTCGACGCCGCAGTTGTTGGACACGATGGTGAGGTTCTTCGCGCCCTGGGCGAGGAGTGCGTCGATGAGGAATCCCGGGATGCCGGCGAGACCGAAGCCGCCCACCGCGAGGCTCGCCCCGTCGGGGATGTCGGCGACGGCGTCGGCGGCCGAGGCGGCCACTTTGTCGTAACTCATTGCTGCTCCAGGTGTTCGATCAGTGCGGGGTTGATGATGTCGGGCTGCTGGGCGTTGGCCAGGTGCGCCGCGTCGGGGACGACGAGGAGGCGGCCGTTCTGGACGTTGGCGGCGATCTCCTCGAGTTTGGCGGGCGGGGTCGCCGGGTCGTCGGAGCCGGCGATGGCCAGTGTCGGTACCGCGATCGACGGCAGGTCGCCGCGGAGATCCATCTCGGCGATGACCTCGCAGCACGAGGCGTACCCCTCGGCCGGGGTCGCGGCGACCATGTCCTCGTGGTACTTCCGGGACTCCCCGTAGGTGCTGAGGTATTCGGGCGTGAACCACCGCTGCACAACGGATTCGGCGACGGCACCGGTGCCCTGTTCGCGTACCGTGGCCGCCCGGTCGAGCCAGGATTCCCGCGGCGGGAGCTGAGCTCCGGTGCAGAACAACGCGACCCGGTTGACCCGTTCGGGATTCCGGGCGGCGACCCGCATCATGGTCATGCCACCGAGCGAGAGCCCCACGAGGTGAGCACGCTCGATGTCGAGACGGTCGAGCAGGGCGATCACGTCGTCGGCGAGGTCGTTGATCGTGTACGGCCCCTTGGGAACCGGGGATTCTCCGTGGCCGCGGGTGTCGTAGCGGACGACGCGGAACCGCGCTTCAAGTGCGGCCAGCTGCGCATCCCACATGCGATGCGTGGACCCGAGCGAGTTCGACAGGACGATCGTGGGACCGTCGGGACGACCCGACACGACTGCATGTACCTGCACCGGGGCGCTCATCGGGTGGCCTCGAAGATCGCGGCGAGACCCTGGCCGCCGCCGATGCACATGGTCTCGAGGACGTAGCGCGCCTCGCGGCGTCGTGCCTCGTAGGCGGCGGTGGCGAGTATTCGACCGCCGGTCGCACCGATCGGGTGGCCGAGGGAGATCCCGGAACCGTTGGGGTTCAGCCGTTCGTCGCCGGCGTCGATCTTCCACTCGTCGAGGCAGGCGAGGACCTGTGCGGCGAAGGCTTCGTTGAGTTCGATCAGGTCGATCTCGTCGAGGGTGAGGTCAGCGCGGTCGAGGGCAGCGGCCGTGGCGCTGACCGGACCGATACCCATCGTCTCGGGCTCACATCCGGTCACGGCCCAGGAACGCAGGGCGAGAAGGGGTTCCAGTCCACGACGCTGTGCTTCGGCGCGGGTGGTCACCACGCACATGGCCGCGCCGTCGTTCTGTCCGGACGCGTTGCCGGCGGTGACCGTGGACTCCGCGTCGAGCTTGAGCCGGATGGGGCGCAGCTTGCCGAGCGATTCCGCGGTGGCGTCGGCGCGCGGGTGCTCGTCACGGTCGATGACGGTGTCGGGCTTGCCGCGGCGTCCGGGGATCGTGACCGGCACGAGTTCGTCGGCGAAGCGACCCTCATCATGCGCGGCGACGGCCCGGTGGTGCGACCGCGCGGCGTACTCGTCCTGGTCGGCGCGGGAGATGCCGTACTTCGCACGCAGGTTCTCGGCGGTCTCGATCATGCCGCCGCGCACCGGATGCGATTCGCCGCCGGCGGTGAGGCGTCCGCGATCGAGGCGATCCATCAGTTCGACGCCACCCTGCTTGATCCCCGACCGAAGGCCGAGAGCGTAGTGCTCGACATTGGACATCGACTCGGCACCACCGGCGACCACGAGACGCGCGCCGCCAGTCGCCACCGACGACGCCGCGGTCAGGATCGCCTGCAGGCCCGAACCGCACCGGCGATCGACCTGCATGCCGGGGACACCCACGCCGAGACCGGCGTCGAGGGCCGCGATGCGCCCGAGCGCCGGCGACTCACCGCTCGCGTACCCCTGTCCGAGGATGACGTCGTCGATGTCGCCCTCGCCGAGGCCGGTTCGCGTCGTCAGCTCCTTCAGCAGGTCGGCTGCCAGGCGGGTGACCGGCACGGAGGAAAGCGCCCCACCCATGCGCCCGACGGGGGTGCGCAGGGGTGAACAGAGAACGATGTCCGTGTCCGCGGTAGTCGAAGTAGCCATGCGTCCAGCCTAGGTACCTGCAGCTATATGGAGAAGTATCCATTTGGACATCTTTGATATGTCAGGAGTATCAATGCGTAGGATGGCCGCATGGAGCTGCGCCACCTGCGGTACTTTCGCGCCGTCGCCGAGGAACTGCACTTCGGCCGCGCGGCCCAACGCCTGCACATCGCCCAGCCGCCGCTGTCCCAGCAGATCCGGCAACTCGAGGAGGAACTCGGCGTCGCCCTGCTCGTCCGGTCCACGCGCCGCGTCGAGCTGACCGCCGCCGGCGAGGACTACCTCCGTCAGGTCGAGGCCATCCTCGATTCCGTCGACGCCGCGGGACGCCGGGCGCAGCGTATCGCCGACGGTCGGCAGGGGAACCTGGCCATCGGATGCGTCGGGTCGGCAACCTACTCGCTGCTGCCCCGCTTCGTGCGAGCTCTGCGCGACGAGCTGCCCGACGTCGACGTCAGCGTCCGCGGCGAGATGCTGGCCCCCGAACAGCTGGCCGCCCTGGAGTCGGGCGACATCGACCTGGCCCTGCTACGGATGCCGGTGGAGACGCACGGGCTGCACGTGGAGTCGATCCGAACGGACCGCCTGATCGTCGCGTTCCCTGCCGATCACCCGCTCACCGCGACCCCCGAGGACCAGGCGGTGGACATCGCGCAGCTCCGCGGCGAGGACTTCATCTCACATGTCGGTGGCGGCCGGTCGGTCATCGCCGGAGTCCTGGCCGCCACGTCGGAACGCGCAGGATTCGTGCCGCGCATCCGGCACGAGGTCGAGGAGACGTCGACGCTGGTGACACTGGTCGCGGCCGGGCTCGGCGTGGCCATCGTGCCCGAGCCGACCTCGGCCCTCGGCGTGGCCGGCGTCGTCTACCGGCCCCTGTCCGCACCCATCGACCACGTCGACCTGGCGGCCGCCTATGCGGCGGCGCGTCGGACACCGCTCGTCGACCGGGCGGTGGAGGTGCTCCGCACTCTCTCCTGAACGCCGCCCTTGTGCTCCCTGAGGAGCGAGCTTGCGAGCGTCACGAAGGGCCTGGCGAGAATCACTCACCAGGCCCTTCGAGGCTCGTCGCTATCGCTCCTCGCACCTCAGGGAGCAAGATCGATTGCGACGCAGCGATTTTCGCGAACTATCAGCGGTGCGTGAAGATCGGGTCCCGCTTCTCGACGAAGGCGGCCATGCCCTCGGTCTGGTCGTCGGTGGCGAACGTCGAGTAGAACAGGCCACGCTCGGCGCGGACGCCTTCGGTCAGACCCGACTCGAACGCGCGGTTGACGGCCTCCTTGGCGAGGGCCGACGCGATGAGCGACTTCGAGGCGATGACCTCGGCGATCTCGATGGCCTTGGCGAGGGCTTCTTCCTTGGGGAAGACGCGCGACACGAGGCCCGCACGCTCGGCCTCTTCGACCTTCATGTTGCGGCCGGTGAGGATCATGTCCATCGCCTTGGCCTTGCCGACGGCGCGGGTGAGGCGCTGCGAGCCACCGATGCCCGGGATGACACCGAGGTTGATCTCCGGCTGACCGAAGACGGCGTTGTCGCCGGCGATGATGAAGTCGCAGAGCATGGCGAGCTCACAGCCGCCGCCGAGGGCGTAGCCGGTGACCGCGGCGACGATCGGGGTGCGGGTGCGTGCCAGCTCGTCCCAGGCGCCGAAGAACTGCTGGTTGGCGACCTCGGCGTAGGTCTTGGTCGACATCTCCTTGATGTCCGCACCGGCGGCGAACGCCTTCTCCGAACCGGTGATGACGATGGCACCGATGGCGTCGTCGACGTCGAATTCCTTGACGACGCCGACCACTTCGTTCATGAGCTCGGAGTTGAGGGCGTTGAGCGCCTTCGGACGGTTGAGGGTGATGATGCCGACGCGGCCGCGGCGTTCGACGAGGATGGTCTGGTATTCGGTCACGAGTGTCCTTCTTCCGGTTGAGGTGGTCGGTCAGGCAGGGAACGTCAGGTCGTGCGGCAGCGGCGCGAAGAACGCGTCGACGCCCGCCTCCGAGAATTCTGCCCAATTCGGGTTGCGGTCCTTGTCGATGACCTGCGCGCGGATACCCTCGGCCATGTCGGGATGCAGGAGGCACCGGAGGGAGACGCGGTATTCGCGGACCAGGGTGTCCTCGAGGGTCGCGTCGTTCGCGGCCTCGCGCAGCGAGCGCAGCGTGACCGCCAGCGCGGTGGGGCTCTTGGCCGCGATGGTGTCGGCGGTCTTGGTCGCCGCTTCGGTGCCGACCGCGCGGCACCGTTCGATGATCTCCGAGATGGTCTCGGCGGCAAAGGCTTCGGAGATCCACTCCCGCTGGGCGGCGAGCTCGGACTCGGGAGCCTCGGTGGCGTACTCCGCGATCGCGGCGTCGACTCCCGTCGTTCCGATGGCCTCGATGAACGCCGGCAGCGACTCGGAGGGGACGAAGTGGTCGGCGAGACCCATGGCGATGGCGTCGGCGCCGCGGAGGTGGGCCGCGGTGAGGCCCGCGTACAGGCCGAGCCCGTCCGGGACCCGCGAGAGCAGGTGTGTACCACCGACATCGGGGACGAAGCCGATGCCGACCTCGGGCATGGCCAGACGGGTGCGGTCGGTCACGATGCGCACGTTGCCGTGTGCGGAGACGCCGACACCGCCGCCCATGACGATGCCATCCATGATCGCGACGTAGCTCTTGGGGTAGCTCGAGATCGCCGCGTTGAGTCGGTACTCGTCGAACCAGAACTTCGCCGACGGCGAGTTCTCGGCCTCGATGTCGGTGGAGTCGGGATTGCCGCTGAGCGCCGAGGCGTCGCGGTGGATCGCGACGATGTCGCCGCCCGCGCACAGCCCGCGCTCGCCGGCGCCGTAGAGAACGACGGCCTGAACCGCGTCGTCACCGGCCCATTCGTCGAGTCGCTCCGCGATCTCGGTGGCCATCTCGTGGTCGATCGCATTGATCGACTTCGGACGGTTGAGGATCAGCGACCGCGCCGACCCGTTCTCCTCCGTCAGGACAGACGGGACCAGCACTGATTGTTCCGACACGATCGAAACTCCTCTCCACACCGACAGGCCTCCACAGATGGTTGCATATCCTAGTAACAGAGGCCAGACCCCGGGTGTCCACCGGTAGTGAGGTTAGGGTGGCCTCATGGGCTACTCGAGAGCACGCGTCCGCGGGGTCGACGACCTGACGCCCAACCTGCGACGACTGACATTCGACGTCGCGGACCTACCCGGCCTGGGACTGCCCGGCGTCGCCGACGAGGCGGTGGGCATCTACTTCCCTGCCGAATCGCAGCGCTCGACGCCCGACATGCAGTGCCGCGACGGAATCTGGGCCTACTACGACCTCGACCCCGCGCCGGACGGGCGCAATTACTCGATCCGCGCGGCCGACCCGGCAGCCGGCACCGTCGTCGTCGACTTCGTGATCCATGCCGCCGGGCCGGCGACGACGTGGGCCCAGCGCACCGAGCCCGGCCACGAGGTCGTCATGACGCACGCGCGCAGCTGGTTCGCGCCACCGACCGGCACCGGCCGCCTCGTCCTGGCCGCCGACCTCGCCGGACTCCCCGCGCTAGCGCGGATCATCGAGGCTCTCCCGGTCGTCGACTGCGTGACCGTGGTGGCCGAGGTGCCGTCGCCGACCGATCTCGCCTACCTACCCGAGCGGAAGGTCGAGACGATCACGCTGATCGGCGGCAACGGACGAACCCCGAGCCGGCTGGCCGAGACCGTCGCAGCACTGGATCTCCCGGACGCCGCCGGGTACTGCTGGTTCGCCGGGGAGGCGTCGGAGTCACGGGCCGTCCGCAAACACCTGCGCAGCGAATTACGTTGGGGCCGCGAGTCCTACGACGTCATCGGCTACTGGCGGCAGGACAGCGAACGCTGGACGCAGGCGTACTCCGAACGCAGCACCGAGCTGTTCGCGGTGTACCGGCAGGCGCTCGCCGAGGGGAAGACCGAGAAGGAAGCATCAGAGGAGTTCGACGAGGCGCTCGAACGGGTCGGGCTCTGACCCGCAGGCTCACTCGACGTTCCGCGTGACCCGCCGGAGCAGGTTCACCAGCGTCTCGATCTCCTCGTCATCGAGATCGTCGAGCATCTGATGTTCGCTCTCGATGCGGCGGGGGAACTCCTCGTCGACGAGTGCACGCCCTGCTGGAGTCAACGACAGCAGGACCACGCGGCCATCACGTTCGAGTCGCTTCCGCTCGACCAAGCCCATGGCGACCAGTCGTTCGACGTTCTTGGTGGTCGACGCCCCGGAGATGCCGGCAACCGACGTGACCTCGCTGGCCCGGAGCGGCACGTCGCTACGCGCGAGTGCACCGAGGACATCGAACTCGGTCCGGGTGATCCCGCGAGGAGCGAGGTCACGGTCGAAACGTGCGAGGGCCAGCGAGCCGATCCGCACGATGCGCCCGATGACATCAACCGGCCGCATGTCGAGGTCGGGATACTGCGCCGCCCACTCCCGGCGGGCACGGTCGACGTAATCCGACGACGCAGAGGGCTCTGACATGCGCCGATCCTAACCCTTCGCAGATGTTTCATAGATAATTTACCGAGAAAGTATTATCGTTGACGGGTGCCCGACTCCCCCACCTCGACCCGTGACCGCAGCCGCCTGAAGCATTCGCGCAGGGCATTGGCGCATTCGGTGTCCCCGGCCGCGTGGCGCAGCACGCTGGAGTTCCGTCGCGCCGACCCCACCGTGGCGATCGCCGTGCGCGTCGGGCTCGCCGGCGCGATCGTCCTCGTTGCCGGCGGCCTGCTCGGCCGGACCGAGATCGCCGGGTTCGCCGCCCTCGGCTCCCTCGCCGCCGCGTTCCTCCGATACGAGCCCTATCCCCGACTGGCCCGCAAGCTCGCGGGTGTGGCCGGACTGATCGTCGCCTATACAGCGTTCGGCGCCGCCCTCGGTGTCGCGGGCGCGCCTGTCTGGACGCAGGTGGTGCTGGTCTCGGCGGGCGCCGGTATCGCATACTGGCTCACCTTGGTCTTCGGGATCACCGGCCCCGGCCCCGTCGTCATGATCTTCGCCGCCGCGGGCGCGGCCGGGTTCGCGGACACCTGGGCCGACGCCGCCTCCGCCGCCGGGGCCGCCGCGCTGGGCGGCCTCGTCGGTTGGGCCGTGGCGATGGCCCCCGCTCTGTCCCATCCACACAGTCCTTCCCGGGTGGCCGTGGCACGCGCCCTCGCGGCCGTGTCGGCAACCGAACAGCAGGGCGACCAGGCGGTCGCAGCTGCGCGAGCGCTGATCACCCGGGCCCGGGAGACCATCGCGCTCACCCCACAACGACGCGTCGACGAACACGTCCACGAACTGATCGCACTGCTCGACGCCGCGGAGAACGCCCTCTGCGGGCGCGAATCCGGGCTGTCCCGGCAGGACGACTTCGCGCGACTGGAGGCCGAACTCCGCAAGGTGCGCAGCGACATCCGAACGCCCCGGACACCCGACACACCTCTGCCGGTCTCGGCCTCGTCCCCGGATTACCTTCGCGCCGCGATGGACAAGGCGTTGTGGTTCAGCGCCTCTCGCATGGCCGTCGCATCGCTGATCGCCGGCATGTCGGCGGTCGCCGTCGGACTGGACCACCCGCTCTGGGCGATACTCGGCACGATCGCCACGTTGCAGGGCGTGAACTACGGCCACGCCGTTCAGCGCGGCATCCAACGTCTACTCGGAAACACCGCAGGCGCCCTACTCGCCGCCGCAGTGATCTTCGCCGACCTCGGTTACTGGCCACTCGTCGTGATCGTGGTGGCCTGCCAGACCGCCGCGGAACTGACGGTGACCCGCAATTACGCACTGGCCTCGACCTTCGTCACCGCCATGGCACTACTGGTGACCTCGATCGGCCACCCCGCCGGCACCGGCATCGCGGCCGCCCGTGTCGGCGACACGCTCGTGGGTGTCGTCGTCGGAGTTCTCGTGGCAGCGTTGACCATCCGTCCCGACGACCGGCACCACCTGACGGCGCCCGAACCTACGGAGAAGTCGGCCGACTAACCCCCTTCGGGAGACTCCTCGTCCTTCGCTTGATCCTGGGCGATCGCCACGCCGACCGGATCGACGACGGCGTTGACGAAACGGGCCAGTCGCGCGGTGGGCGGCTTGGCGATGAGCTCCGGGCCGCCCTGGGCAACGATCTGCCCCTGTTCCATGAAGACGACCCGATCGGAGACCTGCTCGGCGAATCCCATTTCGTGCGTGACGCTGATCATCGTGAGCCCCTTCGTGGCAAGCCTTTTCATGACCAGCAGAATCTCGGCCTTCATCTCCGGGTCGACTGCGGAGGTGACCTCGTCGAAGAGGACCACGCGCGGTTGCATGGCGAGCGTCCGCGCCATGGCCACACGTTGCTTCTGCCCACCGGAGAGCTGGCCGGGGTAGGCGTCGATTCGGTCCCCGAGGCCGACCTCCTCCAGCAGTTCGATCGCCCGGGCACGTACCTCCGCCAGCGGCTGCCCCAATGAATTCACCGGCGAGTCCATGACGTTCTCGATCACACTCATGTGTGGAAAGAGGTTGAAGGACTGGAAAACCATGCCGACATCGCGACGCAACTCGCGGAGATCGCGTCCTCGGAGGTGCTTCTGCTGCCCCTTCGCATCCGGCCCGGAAACACGTTTGCCCAGGATGTCGATGGTCCCCGCGCTCGGTGTCTCGAGCAGGTTAAGGCAACGAAGCAGAGTTGTCTTCGCCGCGCCCGACGGCCCGATCAGGGCGACCACCTCGCCCTGGTTCACGGTGAGGTCGACGCCGTGGAGGATCTCGCGATCTCCATAACTTTTTCGTAGGCCAGAGATCTCGATGATGGGTGTGGTCATGCCAGGACTCCTTCGGCTCGCATGATTCCGGTGCTCGCGACCACCGTGCTCATGACTTCAGTGCGAACGCACGCTCGAACAGGAACTGCAACAACACCAGCACCGTGTTCAGAAGCAGGTAGATGATCGCGACGATCGTCAGGATCTCCAGCGGCTGAAAGGTGGTGCTGATCAACCTGTTCGCGGTTCCGGTGATCTCGGCGACCGTGATGGTGCTCGCGAGTGACGTCGCCTTCAGTGCGGTGATGGCGTTGCTGAAATAGGGCGGAATGCTGACACGGAAGGCCTGGGGTGCGATGACCCGCCACATGTAGTGCGTCGGAGTCATCGCCAGGGCCTGCGCGGCCTCCCATTGTCCGCGGTCGACCGCGGACAACCCACTTCGGAAGATCTCCGCGGTGTAGGCCGCGGCGGTCAGACCGAGGCCCAGGATTCCCGCGGCCATCGGCGTCAGGGCCACTCCGAGCGCGGGCAGTCCGAAGTACGTGAAGAACAGGATCACCAACGGCGGGAGGCCGCGGAAAACCCAGGTGAAGGCGATGGACACGGCGCGCAACGGCCACACCGGGGTGGTGCGCATCAACGCGAGCAGTGCGCCACCGACCGTACCGATCGCCATGCTCCCGAGGAACAGCCAGATGGTCGCCCACAGACTGTCCAGGAGCGCACCGAGGTACTCGCCCCATACCTGTGCGTCGAATGTCATCTCGTCACCAACCCGGTCCGCGGACTACTGGTCCGACTTGGTGGGCGCGACCGGGAACGGATTGGCCGCATCCAGCGAGGTCGGGGTCGGGAGTGCCTGACCGAACCACTCCATCTGCAGCGATCCGATGGTCCCGTCGGAGTACATCTCGGTCAGGGCCTTGTTGACGCGGTCGAGCAGCTCGGTGTTGCCCTTCTTGGTGGTCGCGGCCACGATCGAGGGATTGACCGAGTCGCCGACCGGGGCGACGCCGTCGGCCGGGTTCTTCTGGGCGTAGTACAGCGCGTTGATGGTGTCGTAGACGATCGCGTCGATGCGGCCGTTCTTCAGGTCCAGGATCGCCTGCGACGGTCCTGCATAGGCAACGAGGTCGGAATACCCGAGGTCGGCCTTGTTCGCCAGCGCCCACTGTTGCTGCACGCTGCCGTCGACGGCGCCGATCCGAAGGCCGGCCAGCGACGAGTCGAGACCGGTGATCTTCGCCTTGTCGGCGGCCCGGACCATCGCCACCGATCCGCTCGACGCAACCGGGTGGGTGTAGTCGAGTTGCTTCGCGCGCTCCGCGGTGAACACCACCGAACCGTCGGACATGTCGTAGCGACCGGTGGTGACACCCTGCAGCAGGGACTTGTAGTCGACCTTCTCGAACTTGACCGTGGCGCCCATGCGCTCGCCCATCTCCTCGGCGATGTCGATCGCGTAACCGGTCAGGTCACCGGAGGTCTCGACCATTGTGAATGGGGCGTAGTTGGCCGACGTCGCCACGGTCACCACATCACCGTTGCCCTCATCGGTCGTTGCGCAGGCGCTGAGTGCCAGGACGCCTCCGAAAACGGTCACCAGGGCACGTAAAGGCAGCTTTCTCATCGCGTTGTCCTTCTGTCGAGGGGGATCGCCCCGGGGGTCGCTGGGGCGAGAGAGGGAACAGCCGAGCAATCGCACCCAGTGTCGGTTCACTGAGCGCGATCTCGGTTCGGTGGATGAGTCAACGTTCCGGTCGTTTAGCGGAGGTTGCCCATTTGTGAACACTGGGTTTCAAGCCCATCGCCCCAGGTCAGGGCGTCCACCGAAGTGGTTGCACAGCAGTGATTTTCATCCAGTACGGAATGGAAACCACTGTGTAACAAGGTCGAAACCGAACCAGTCCAAGCTGCTCACATCCCACTGAGACAGCGGTTCACTAGCTGAACCAGACCCCCCCTTGGAGGCCCCCATGACGAGCAGCGGCACGCTCACGCCCACGACGCAGGAAGGAACCGATTGGATCGCCCGCGCCCACCGCGACCACGTGCTCACCTCATGGTCGAAGCAGTCGGGCCCGGACCCGATCACCGTCGTCGACGCCGCCGGCTGTTGGTTCGTCGACAGCAACGGCAACAGATACCTCGACTTCCTGTCCCAGCTCGTGAATCTCAATCTGGGTCACCAGCATCCGCGGCTGGTCGAGGCGATCGCCGAGCAGGCCCGCAAGTCGTGCTTCATCGGTCCGACGTTCGCGAACGAGGCGCGTAGCCGGCTGGCTCTCGAACTCGACGCCCTCACTCCCGGCAACCTCACCTCCAGCTTCTTCACCACTGGCGGCGCCGCAGCCAACGAAGCCGCCATCGCCATCGCCCGCGCGGTGACCGGCCGGCACAAGGTCGTGGCCCGATACCGCTCGTACCACGGCGCCAGCGCCGGGGCGATGACACTGACCGGCGATTCGCGCCGGTGGGGGCTGGAACCCCTGACCACGCCGGGTGTCGTGCGCATGCTCGACCCTTATGTACCGGGTGGGGGAAACCCGGACGACCCCCGCTACTCCGCTGCCCATCTCGAAGAGGTCCTCCAGTACGAGAACCCCGGGAGCGTCGCCGCGGTGATCATGGAGACCGTCACCGGCACCAACGGGCCCATCGTTCCCCCGCCCGGTTACCTCAAATCCATTCGCGAGGTGTGTGATCGGCACGGAATCCTCTTGATCTGCGACGAGGTGATGGTCGGGTTCGGCCGACTCGGCACCTGGTTCGGCATCGAGCAGTTCGGCGTCGTGCCCGACATCCTCACCACAGCCAAGGGCATCAACTCCGGCTACGTCCCGCTCGGTGCCACGATCGTGGGCGCGCACATCCGCGACGCCCTCCGCGACATCGCCCTGCCGGCCGGTCTCACCTACGCCGGGCACCCGCTCGCCTGCGGCAGCGCCGTCGCGTCCATCGAGATCATGAAATCCGAAGGTGTGGTGGAGAATGCGGCGATCCAGGGTGCGCGCCTGCAGCGTGGCCTCGAGGAGTTGGCGCGACGCCACCCCAGCGTCGGCGGCATTCGGGGTCTCGGTCTGATGTGGGGCATCGATCTCGTGGCAGCCGACGGATCCCCGCTGATCCCGTTCAAGGGAACACCCGAGCAGTCCACCCCCGGCGTCGCCGTCGTGAAGGCTGCCAAGGAGCGCGGTCTGTGGATCGGCCGCCAGGACAGTGTCATCCGGCTCGCACCGCCGCTGATCATCACCGCGGAGGAGATCGACCTCGCGCTGTCGATCCTCGACGAGGCACTCGTCCACGCCGACGACGCCGTGGGAGTGGTTCGATGACAGAGAGTCTCATCATCCGCGGCGGTCACGTGGTGACCGCCACGGACACCTTCCGCGCCGACGTGCTGATCGCCGACGGCAAGATCGCCGCCCTGGGCGTCGACGACGGGTGGACCGCGGACCGCGTCATCGACGCCGACGGCCACTATGTCCTTCCCGGCGGGATCGACACCCACACCCACTTCGAGCACCACAACCTCAAGGGCACCACCCGGACCGCGGACGATTTCCGCACCGGCAGCGCCGCATCGGCGGCCGGCGGCACCACCACCTTCGTCGACTTCGTCCGCGGACTCCCCGGCGAGAGCCTGATCGACGCCTTCCACCGTCGCCGGACGGCCGCAGAACAGGGTTCGATGATCGATTTCGGTTTCCACCTGATGGTGCCGGCGACCGCGAACTCCGACGATTCGTTCGACCAGTTGCGGCAGCTGACAGCGGAATTCGGGGCCACCAGCTGGAAGTTCTTCATGGCCTACACCGGGCTGATGGTGCCCGACGACGTGCTCATCCGCGGGTTCACCGAGGCCAAAGCACTCGGGGTGCTCCCCATGGTGCACGCCGAGAACGGCCATATGGTCAACGCCGCCGTCGACGCACTCATCGAAGAGGGCAAGACCGAGGAGCACCATCACATGCACGGCCATCCGGCCGCCGCCGAGCGCGAGGCCATCGTGCGCGCGGCGACGATCGCCGAGTGGGTGGACACACCGTTGTTCATCGTCCATGTGTCCTCGGCCGACGGCGTCGGCGAGATCCAGGCCCTACAGAGTCGCGGACGTCCCGTGTTCGGCGAAACGTGTCCGCACTACCTCGTGACGGGGTACGAGGACTACTCGCAGGCGGATTTCGAAGCGGCCAAGTACATCTGCTCGCCTCCCATCCGGGAGAGCAGTCACCAGGAGCCACTGTGGAACGCCCTGGCCACCGGTGTCCTGGGGTCGGTGGGTACCGATCACGCGACCTACACGATGGACCAGCCCGAGGACCTACCACCACAGAAACCGCAGGGGCGCGGTTTCTTCCCGAACGTGCCGCCGGGAGTCCCTGGGGCCGAGGAGCGCCTGATGGTCCTCTACGAACACGGCGTTGCACGAGGACGTTTCGACCTGAACCGGTTCGTCGACATGACGTCGACCAACCCGGCAAAGACCTTCGGCCTCTACCCCCGCAAGGGGACCATCGCCCCTGGTTCCGATGCCGACGTCGTCATCTGGGATCCGCAAGCCGACCACACCATCTCGGCCGACCGGCACCGCTCCCGCGCCGGATACACCCTCTACGAGGGTATGTCGGTCAGCGGAGCACCGCGCCACGTCTTCTCGCGCGGACAGCAGCTCGTCCGCGACGGTGAGCTGGTGGAACTGTACGGACACGGCCGGTACCAACCTCGGACGACGCTGCGGGATCGAACACCGACCCCGCTCCCCGCCGATCGATCCGATTCATCCCTACCCATCGACTGTGAGGTGTGATGTGACCATTCCACTTGGAGTTCACCTCGGTGAACGTTTCACTCTGGACGAGACGAAGGCCATTGCCGATGTCGCCGACGAAGCAGGCTTCGACAGCCTGTGGGTGGCCGAAGGCCGCTTGACCCGAGACGCGATCAGCGTCATGGCACTTCTCGCCGACCGTACCCATCAGGTCCGCATCGGCTCGGGTGTCATCAACAACAAGACCCGCAATCCGGCCCTCACTGCCGTCACCTTCAAGACCCTCGACGAGATCGCCCCTGGGCGAATCATTCTCGGCGTCGGTGCGTGGTGGGAGCCGATCGCATCGAAGGTCGGTGCCCCCATCCGCAAGCCGCTGGGCACGATGCGCGAGTTCATCTCGATCTGCCGGTCACTCTTCGCCAACGAGGAGGTGGCGCTCCAGGGCGAGCACTTCTCGATGGACAAGATCCGGTTCGACCGGATGTACGCCGAGAACAAGCCGGTCGACATTCCCATCTACACCGGTCCGGTCGGTCCGAAGATGCTCGAACTGTCCGGAGAGCTCGCCGACGGGGTCTACCTCGACTTCCTGATGCCGACGAGCTACACCCGTGAGGCTGTGAACGCGTTGCAGCGCGGTCGCGAACGCAGCACGCTCACCAAGGATCTCGACATCACGCAGATCATCTGCTGCTCGATCGACGACACCAACCCCGAAGATGCCAAGGACTCAGTCAAGGCGTTCCTCACCATGTACCTGATGCAGCAGCCGCACATCGGTTCCCACTGCGGCGTCGAGCCCGGTCTCGTCGACCGCCTGAAGGAGATCGCGGGTTGGCCGGCACGCCCGGAGGACATCCGCAAGGCCATGCCACTCGTCCCCGACGACCTCGTCCGTCGCGTCACCGCCTACGGCACCACCGCACAGACAGCCGACATGATCGACGAATACCGCGCGGCCGGCGTCCGTGTGCCCGTGGTGTTCCCGCTCGGCGCCAACCCTGTTGACACCATCCGTTCTCTCGCAAAGGTTTCCGCATGACAACCCCTGAAAAGACCAGCACCGAGGAGACCACGCCCGGCATCGTCACCGCCGGCGTCCTACAGCTCCGGCCGACCGCCGATCGAGAGGCCAACCTCGCCGTCGTCGCCGATCTGATCGATCAGGCCGCGGCCCGCGGCGTCAAGGTCTTGCAGCTGCCGGAACTCTTCTCGGTTCCCTTCGTGGCGCCCATGCCCGTCGATCCCGATTACCTGGTCTACGGCGAGCCGCTCGACGGCCCCAGTAACACGATGGTGGCGGAGAAGTCGCGCGAGCACGGGATGACCATCGTGTCGTCGATCTTCGAGAAGACCGCGGCTGCCGGGGTCTTCTACAACACCGCGACCATCTTCGTCAGCGGTGAACGCCGCCTGGACTACCGCAAGTCGCACCTGCCGCTGTCGTTCAATTTCCCGGAGAAGTCGTACTTCCGCCCCGGCGACAAGTCACCGGAGGTCGTCGACGCCGACGGCATCCCGGTGTCGACGATCATCTGCTACGAACGGCACTTCCCCGAACTCGCCCGCACCGCAGCGGTTCAGGGCGCCACCGTGCTGGGCATCCCGATCGCCTCCGGCAACGGGTACTCGCGTGAGACATTCGATCTGGAGCTGAAGGCACATGCGGTCTTCAACTGCATGTACGTGCTGGCCAGCAACCGCATCGGCATCGAGGGGCCCAAAGAGTACTTCGGCGGCAGCTCCATTTACGGACCCGACGGCGAGACGGTGGCCACGGCCGAGGACAACGGCTGCGACGAACTGGTGGTCGGTGACATCGACCTGGGCCAGCTCCCGGCCAAGCGCGCTTTCGGTCGTCCTTTCCTGCGCGATCGGCGGTTCGCCCTATACAAATGACACCTACGACACCCGCTTCCCCTGTAATCACCCCGATCTGAGGAGAACCCGTGGCCGATGCCGGGCTGGTACAGAAGACCCTCCGCGTCCTGCAGACCGTCGCCGCGAGTCCGAACGGTATCGGTCTGTCCGGGGTCGCCCGGCTCACCGAGATCCCCAAGGCGACCTGCCACCGGATCCTGCTGGCACTGGCCGCCGAGGACTGGGTGGTCCTCAACGAGGACACGAAGCGCTTTCACATGTCCCTGTCGGTGCTGCTCATGCTCAGCCCGACATCGGACCGGGACACCGCACTGTCGTATGTGAACCGACTCCTGGAAGCCCTCGCCACCCAGGCGATGGAGACCTGCGGACTCGATCAGCCGATCAAGGGCACCAACACCGTGATGGTGCTCGCCCAGACGGCCTCGCCGCACAACATCGGGCTCGGACGCCGTGCGGTACCCCGGATGCAACCGGCGTGGTCGACCTCGACCGGCAAGGTGTTCCTCTCGCTCGGTGATCCCGAGGCAGTGCGTCAGGAGCTCGAAGCCGATGCCCTGTTCCGGGATTCACCGCGCGGGAGAGACCTCGACGGGTTCCTCGAGGAGCTCGCCGAGAGCGCGGAACGCGGGTATGCGTCTTCACGAGATGAACTCGAGCCGGGCGCAGCCTCGGTCGCCTGCCCGGTTCGGGTCAATGGCGCAGTGCCGTACGCGATCTGGGTGGGAGGACCCACCTACCGACTGACGCCCGAACGGGTTCCGGAGATCGCCGGACTACTCCGCCACACCGCGCACGACATCGAACGGGTGCTCGCCCGCACGCCGCCCGGCACCCAACTGGGTCCCGCGCTGTGACACCACCCTCAGCAATTCCCCCATTTTTCGATCAAGGAGACAACTCATGACAACGACGTCGACCACGACACCGCATTCGGAGCTCTACGACGCCGGTCTGGCGATGCGCAAAACCGTCCTCGGCGACGCCTACGTGGACAAGGCACTATCGGCGGTGACCGAGTTCGGTCAGCCCATGCAGGATCTCGTCACCGAGTACTGCTGGGGCGGCATCTGGACCCGCGAGGGCCTCGACCGCCGAACGCGGAGCCTGCTGAACCTCGTGATGCTGACCGCCCTCAACAGGCAGACCGAGTTCTCGACGCACGTGCGCGGCGCACGGGCCAACGGGGTCACCGACGAAGAGATCCAGGAAGCACTCTTGCAGACCGCCGTATACGTCGGTGTACCAGCTGCCCTGGAGGCCTTCCGCAACGCGGAGCGGGTACTTCGCGAACTCGACGCTGCGGAACAGGCCGACTGAAACCCGAGCCGGGCAGGTCGCAGGCAGTATTGGATACTGCTGTCAGTACTGGGCGACCTGCCCGTCCTTCGGCGCGCGGTACATCTTCCACAGCAGCTTCGGAATCCCGCGCACCGGCAGCGGCCGGGGCCAGTCCCGGGTACGCATGAGGGCCTCGGTTCCACCGTCGACGGTGATGATGGTGCCGGCCATGAAGTCGGCGGCGGGCGACAGCATGGTCATCACCCATGCGGCGAGTTGTTCGGGGGTTCCGAACTCGCGCACCGGAACCGGGAACGACGTGACGGCCTTGGCCTGCGGGCTGTCGAGCTGTGCCTGCAGCAGCGGCGTCATCACCGGGCCGGGTGCGATCACGTTGATCCGGATGCCCGCACCCGCCCACTCCGGCTTGGTGCCCTGCCAGCGGACCCACTGGGTGACCGCGATCTTCGACGCCGCGTAGGCGACCGGCGCGGTGACGCCGCGGCGTCGGAGGATCTGCCGGGTGGCACCGACCGTGTCGCCGTTGATGAGCCGGCGGATCGCGCCGCGCGGCACCAGCGGTGTCACCGTCGTCGAATTGGAGCCGAAGACAACCACTTTCGCCTTGTCCGCAGCGGCCAGCGCCGGACGCCAGGCGGTCAGCAGGTCGGTGACGCCGAGGACGTTGACCTCGGTGATCATCCGCTCACGCCCCTTGGTCGGCCCCATTCCGGCGGCGAGGACCGCACCGTCGAGCTTCCCGCCGGTCTTGGCCAGGACTTCCTCCGCAGCCTTCTGCCGACCGTGCGGGGTCGACAGGTCGGCGACGACATCGGCGTCCCGCAGATCGACGCCGATCACCGTATGGCCCTCCCCGCACAGGGATTTGGCGACAGCCGCCCCCATCCCCGACGCCGATCCGGTCACCACGTACGTACCGCCCCCAGTGCTCATGCCAGCCCTCTCTTCAATCCCTCATCGCTCTTCTCGTTCCGCTCACCGGTCCCGTGCCGGTCCTGCGTCCGTTCATAGGCGTCGTTGAACGCCCGTAATTCATGGAGCAGCGCCTCGGGACTGCCCGGCGCAAGGTCGGCGAAGACCTGCTCCAACCGTTGGGCGCGCAACAGTCCGTCGCGTTTGAAGGCCTCCCGACCCAGTTCGGTGGGGCGGATCAGCTTGGACAGCGAGTCCTCCACCTCGAAACGCTCGAGGTAGCCGTGCTTGATCGCGGCGTTCACCTGTCGGTTCACCGTCGACTGTTCGAGCTCCAGTTCCTCGGTCAGTTCACGAAGGGTCCGCGGCCGCCCGTCGGACAGAACCCACAGGATGGCGAAAGCCGACTTCTCCAGTCCCACCGATGGATGCACGAGACTCCGCCGCCGGGACATGCGCAGCAATTCGGCCGCCAGGTCTCGGTGCACCGGCGATCGCCACGGCGCGTGGTCCTCGGACATGTCTCCTCCATCACATTCGACCAGGACAATCTACTGTCCGGTTTGCCTATGTACGTTACATATGTATGCTGCATACCTCGAAGGAGGTCTCAGATATGAGCCACGTACAAGGTCAGGCGCCTGCCGACGACCAGGCCGCAGCCGCGGCCGACAAGGCACCCGCCGGCGCTGTCATCAGCGTCGTGGTGCTCTGCTTCGGCGGCCTCGTCGCCTCGCTGATGCAGACCCTGATCATCCCGATCCAGCCGGATCTGCCGCGTCTCCTCGGGACCTCGATCGGCAATGCCTCATGGATCATCACCGCCACGCTGCTTGCAGCAGCCGTCGCGATGCCGATTGCCGGCCGCCTCGGCGACATGTTCGGCAAGCAGCGCGTCCTGCTCGCGAGCGCCGCGCTGCTCACCCTCGGTTCGCTGCTCTGCGCACTCGGCGACACCCTGATCCCGCTGATCATCGGACGCGGAGTCCAAGGCCTGGCGATGGGCTTCATCCCGGTCGGCATGAGCCTCATCCGCGAGATCACCCCGCCGCGCATCACGTCCATGGCCGTGGCCGCGATGTCGGCGACCCTCGGCGTCGGTGGCGCCATCGGCCTGCCCCTGTCGGCCTGGATCGTCCAGACCTGGGATTGGCACGCTCTCTTCTGGGTCGCCACCGGCCTCGGCGTGCTCATCGTGGTCGCCGTCCTCGTCTTCCTCCCCCGCGTGAACACCGCCGCGGGCGGACGCCTCGACATCCCCGGTGCCGTTGGCCTGGCCATCGGCCTCTCTGCCTTCCTCATCGCCGTCTCGAAGGCCAACGACTGGGGCTGGACCTCGGCCAGCACGCTGGGTCTGGGCCTCGGCGGCATCGCCGTGCTGGTTCTGTGGGGATTCTTCGAACTCCGCCAGCGGGAGCCGCTGGTCGACCTGCGGACGTCGGCTCGTCCGGCCGTGCTGCTGACCAACATCGCGGCTGCGGCCATCGGTTTCGGCATGATGGCACAGGCGATCATCCTGCCGATGCTGCTGCGACTCCCCGAGGCGACCGGATACGGCCTGGGACAGTCGATTCTGGCCGCGGGCCTGTGGATGGCCCCGGGCGGCCTGATGATGATGTTCTTCGCACCGCTCTCAGGTCTGCTGATCAACCGGATCGGCGCCAAGTTCACCCTCGCGATCGGTGCGAGCATCCTCGGCGCCGGCTACATCTTCGCCTTCTTCCTCATGGACTCGGCGTGGAAGCTGATGCTGGCCTCGATCATCTGCGCCATCGGCGTGGGCATCGGCTATGCGGCCATGCCGACCCTGATCATGGGGTCGGTACCGCCCACCGAGGCCGGCGCGGCCGTCGGCCTGAACGGTCTGATGCGTTCACTGGGCACCACCGTCGCCTCCGCCGTCATGGCCCTGGTCCTGGCCAGCGCGACCATCTCGCTGGGCGGCACCGAGGTCCCCGACGAATCGACGTTCACCTGGTGCTTCCTGATCGCGGCCGCCGCAGCCTTCGTCGGCGTGGCGATCACCCTGCTGATCCCCACCAAGGCGAGGGCATCGAGCATCGTCGAAGAGCAGCCGGCCCGCGCCGGTCACTGACCCTCCCGAACGCGAGAGTGGCCCGGCAGTCATCGTCGACTGCCGGGCCACTTTCGTTGTGCGTCACAAACCGCTACGACGCAGCGTCACGCGGTAGGTGTAATGCTCGGGCAGGAAGTAACTGACCGCGAGTTCGACCGCCCGCCCACGAGAGTCGGTGTAGAGCCGGTCTACCCGCAGCACCGCATGTCCCTCCGGACAGCCGAGACGCCGTGCGGTCTCGGCGTCGGCGGTGGTGGCCGTGATGGATTGCGCGCATTCCTCGATCGGATACTGCAGATGGGGTTCGAGCAGACCGATCATCGTGGAATCACTTGTCGCCCCGGACTTCACCTCGGGCGCATCGATCACGAGCCGCGCCACCGACTCGGGCCACGACACGGTCGTGACCACAAACGGCACGCCGTCGTGGAAACGCTGGAACACGATCCGGTAGACGACGTCGGTGTCGAGACGCAGGCGCCCGGCAGCCTCGAGATCGACTCGACGCGAGGGGGATTCGAGGACCTGCATCTCGGTGTCGGTGGACAGGTTCATCAGGTCGTCGATCGAGCCGAGCTGCCGTAGATACTGACCGGCGTTCTCGGTCGCGAAGGTACCTCGCCCGGGCACCCGGTACACCGAACCCTCGGTGACCAACTCGAGGAAGGCGCGGCGCACCGTCTGCCTGCTCAGCCCGTACTCCTGCGAGAGCTCGGACTCGGTGGGCAGCCGGACACCTCCCTTGTAGCGACCCTGCGCGATGTGCGAACGCAGTTCGGCGGCCAGCACCTTGTACGCCGGCTCGGACTGCCCGACCTCGCCCATCCCACTCCCCTGTTCGAGTACCACCGCTGCCGACGAACCGTCGCCGTCAGATACCGCCCCGCGCCACGAGCTGCGCGGCGATCACATTGCGCTGGATCTCGTTGGTGCCCTCACCGACGATCATCAGCGGTGCGTCGCGGAAGTACCGCTCGACGTCGAATTCGGTGGAGTAACCGTATCCGCCGTGGATGCGAACCGCGTTGAGGGCGATCTCCATGGCGACCTCGGAGGCATAAAGCTTGGCCATGCCGGCCTCCATGTCGCAGCGCTCGCCCTTGTCGTACTGCTCGGCCGCGTGCCAGGTGAGTTGCCGGGCCGCGGTGAGCTTGGTCGCCATGTCGGCCAGGTAGTTGCCGATCGACTGGTGTTTCCAGATCGGCTGGCCGAAGGACTCGCGCTGCTGCGCGTAGGCCAGCGAGTCCTCGAGAGCGGCCGTTGCGACACCCAGTGCGCGACAGGCGACCTGGATACGCCCGGTCTCCAGACCTTTCATCATCTGTCCGAAACCCTTGCCGGGCACCGTGCCGAGGATCGCCGACTTGGGTGCGCGGTAGCCATCGAACGAGAGCTCGCAGCTCTCTACGCCCTTGTAACCCAGCTTGGGCAGGTCGCGCGAGACCGTCAGTCCGGGACCGTGTTCGACGAGGACGATCGAGATGCCCCGGTGTCGCGGCTGCGCCGCCGGATCGGTCTTGCAGAGCAGCGCGATCAGTCCCGAGCGTCGGGCATTGCTGATCCAGGTCTTGGCGCCGCTGATGACCAGCTCGTCGCCGTCCTCCTTGGCAACGGTCGACATCGCCTGCAGGTCGGAACCACCGCCGGGCTCGGTCAGGGCCATCGTCGCCCGCATCTCGCCCGTGGCCATCCGCGGCAGATAGTTCTGCTTCTGCTCCTCGGTGCCGAACAGCGTGATCAGCTTGGCGACCACGGTGTGTCCGCCCATCGCACCCGCGAGGCTCATCCAGCCCCGGGCGAGCTCCTGGGTGACCTGCGCGTAGCAGGGCATCGACACCGGCGAGCCGCCGTACTCCTCGGGCACGGCCAGTCCGTAGATCCCGATCTGCTTCATCTGCTCGATCCACTTCTCGGGGTATTCGTTGGCGTGCTCGACCTCCTGCACGGTCGGCTTGACCTCGCGGTCGACGAACCGCCGAACGGTCTCGACGAGGAACGATTCTTCGGCTGACAGCGTGCTCATGGAGGGGCTCACCTGTGCTCTTCGTGGTCGGGCTGATTTGTACGGCCATTTTGTCCATCGGCCGTACCTATGTCAACCTTCCCATCAGACGTCCAGGTCTGATAGAACCGTGACGGCACACTTTGGCCGCACATTTGGACCCGACACCCGGGTTGTCACGATCAATTGGGAGCAATGGTGCAGAGAAGACGAGGCGTTCTGGTGGCGCCGGCCTCCGACGACCGCAAGGCACGCAAGGCGCTGGCCTCGATCGCCGACGAGGTGGTCCTCGACCTCGAGGACGCGGTCACCCCGGCCAACAAGGACACCGCACGCGCCGCCGCTGCCGAACTCGTCAACGAGTTCGGCGCCGATCGCGCGGTCTCGCTGCGCATCAACGCCATCGACACCCCGTGGGCGTCGGACGATCTCGCGGCGTGCGCGCAGATGCCGAACCTGACCTCGGTGGTGCTCCCCAAGGCCGACACCCCCGGCGACCTCCTGGAGGCCGACAAACAGCTCGGCGACTCCCCGGTCCGGCTCCAGGCGCTGCTGGAAACCCCGCGCGGCATCCGCGATGCCGCAGCGATCTGCGCGGCCACCGACCGTCTCGACGCCGTTCTGATCGGGTACGCCGATCTCGGTGCGTCGCTGGGCCGCGCGTCGGGTCTGCCCATGCACACGTGGCATGTCGTGCAGGACTCGGTGTTACTCGCCGCCCGAGCCGCGGGTGTCGACGTGGTCGACGGCCCCCACCTGACCATTGCCGACGACGACACCTTTCGGGACGCCAAGCGCTGGGTCCGCGACCTCGGCTTCGACGGAACCTGGGTGATCCATCCTGCGCAATTGGCAAGTGCCATCGAGATCTTCACCCCGGACTCCGACGCCGTCGAGGACGCGCGACGAGTACTCGAGGCGCTGGAGAAGGCGGCTGCCGCGGGCGCAGGTGCCGCAGAGCTCGATGGCCGGATGCTCGACGAGGCACTCGCCGTCTCCGCTCGCCGGGTGCTCGCGAAGGCGGCAGTCGATGACTGAGGCGATCGCGGTCGGCGGACCATACTTCGACGAACTGACCCACGGACAGGTCTTCGACGACGCCCCGTCGCTGACACTCACCTCCGGTCTCGCCGCCGGCCATCAGTCGATTCTCGGTGACCGCCTGAGGCTTTCACTCGACGCACATCTGGCGGGTCGCGTCCTGGGCGAGGGCACGCTCGCTCATCCCGGGCTCGTCACCGACGTCGCGATCGGACAGTCGACACTCGCCACTCATCACGTCAAGGCCAACCTGTTCTACCGCGGGCTGCGTTTCCTGAGCTACCCGAAGATCGGCGATACGCTCACCACCGTGACCGAGGTCGTCGGGCTGCGGGAGAACAAGTCCAAGCCCGGCCGCGCCCCGACCGGCCTGGCCGCGCTGCACATGGTCACCACCGATCAGAACGGCGCGACGGTCCTCGACTTCTACCGCTGCGCGATGCTGCCGCTGTCGCCGAACGCCGACCCGGATCGCACCGTGCACGCCGACGATCTGAGCACCATCGGGCCCGGCGACGAAGCCGACCCCGCGTTGCCCGATTGGGATCTGGCCGCCTTCCGGTCGTCGTTCGGCGGACAGCACTTCTCCCCGGATCTGGCCGGACGCGTCTTCCGCTCGAGCGCCGACGTGGTCTCCAGCGCACCGGAACTCGCGCGCCTGTCGCTGAACATCGCGGCCACCCACCATGACGAGCGGGTGGCGGGCAAGGCCGCGGGCGGTCGACTCGTCTACGGCGGACACACCATCGGACTCGCTCTGTCGCAGGCCAACCGTGCCCTGCCGAACCTGGTGACCGTGGTGGCCTGGGACGCGTGCGACCACACCGGCCCCGTGCATGAGGGCGACACCCTCAGCTCAGAGATCCACGTCGAGGAAGCCACCCCGCTCGACGGTGGCGGCGGGCTCCTGCGGCTTCGGTCGAAGGTCGTCGCCCACGGCGACGCCGACGGCCAGGGGGACCGCGACGTCCTCGACTGGCGCTACCACGTCCTGATGGCCTGACCCGAACACCCGCCCCCCGGAGGATCTTTCGCTCATGAGCACCAATCCCCGCCCCCTCGAGGGCCTTCGCATCGTGGAGGTGTCGAGCTTCGTCGCGTCACCGCTGTGCGGTCTGACGCTGTCCCAGCTCGGCGCCGAGGTGATCCGCGTCGACCCCATCGGCGGTGCCGCCGACACCAACCGCTGGCCGGTCACCGCCGACGGCAACTCCATCTACTGGACCGGTCTCAACCGGGGAAAGAAGTCGGTGACCGCGAACTTCCGGGAGCCCGAGGGGCAGAAGCTGATCCAGGATCTCGTCACCGAGAGCGGTCCGGGCGGCGGCATCCTCGTCACCAACGCCGGCGGTCGCGCATGGATGAGTCACGACACGTTGGCCGCCAAGCGCCCCGACGTCATCACCCTCGAACTGCTCGGACGCACCGACGGCACTCCCGGCGTCGACTACACGGTCAACGCGGCACTGGGCTTCCCGTCGATCACCGGCCCCACCGACTACGCGGGCGTCGTCAACCACGCCCTCCCCGCGTGGGATGTGGCCTGTGGCCTGTATGCCGCTCTGGCGATCACCGCTGCAGTCCGACGCCGCGACCAGACCGGCGCCGGTGCCCAGATCACGTTGCCCCTCGAGGACACCGCCCTCGCGATCGCCGGGACGCTCGGCTACCTCACCGAACCGCAGTTCGGCGGCGGCAGCCGGCCGGCGACCGGTAACGACGTGTACGGCACGTATGGAACAGATTTCGTCGCCGCCGACGGCGGTCGCTTCATGCTCGTCGCCCTCACCCCGCGTCACTTCCGCGATCTGGTCGCCATGACCGAGACCGGCGACGCGGTGGCCGCGATCGAGAAGGCACTCGGCGCCGACTTCACCACCGAAGCCGACCGCTACACCCACCGCGGGATCCTCACGCCGCTGTTCGCCGCGTGGTTCGAACGCCACACCACCGCCGAGGTCGAGGAGGCCCTGGCGAAGAGTGCGGTGCTGTCGGAGCGGTATCGCACGTTCGACGAGGTCGTCGAGTCCGGTGTGTTGCAGAAGAATCCGCTGTTCACCGAGCTGGACCAGCCCGGCATCGGCACGTATCTCGCGGCCGGTCTCCCGGCCCGGTTCGACGGAGAGCACTACTTCGCCGGCCCCGCCCCGGAGCTGGGGTCGTCGGCGGGGTTCTGACGCAACGCATCCCCACTATTGCCTGAGGTGCGAGGAGCGATAGCGACGAGCCACGAAGGCCTGGCGAGATTCTCACCAGGCCTTCGTGGCTCGCTTCGCTC
>NZ_BAHE01000026.1 GCF_000298235.1 Gordonia namibiensis NBRC 108229 | reverse complement strand
CCCAACCACCGGTCGACGTCAACCCGACCGGCAGACTTCGATCGACGTCTGCCGGTCGAGTTGAGGTTCGGCAGTCGGGAGGAGCGATGGCGACGGGCCTCGAAGGGTCACCGAATACGAATTCCCGGCCCGGCCACGGTCTCCCCGATCACCGGATACCCCGGCACCTCCCCGATGACCAGCAACCCGCCGGAGGTCTGGGCGTCGGCGAGGAACAGCAGATCGTCCTCGGAAACGCCGTCGTCGGTGCTCAGATGCGGTCGTACCCAGTCGAGGTTCCGTCGGGTGCCGCCGGAGACATATCCGTCCCGTAGGGCTTCACGGGCGCCGCCCACGGCCGGAACCGCGCTGCGGTCGAGCACCGCGCCGATATTCGATGCCCGGCACATCTTGTGCAGATGCCCGAGGAGCCCGAAGCCGGTGACGTCGGTCGCCGCCCGGACACCGGCGTCGACGGCCGCCGTCGACGCGTCGCGGTTCAGCGTCGTCATGAGCGCGATCGCCTCGTCGAACACCTCCCCGGTCTGCTTGTGCCGGTTGTTGAGGAGCCCGACCCCGATCGGCTTCGTCAGGGTGATGGGCCGACCGGGCTCCGCGGCGTCGTTGCGCAGCAACTTCTCCGGTGTCGCGACGCCGGTGACGGCCATGCCGTACTTCGGTTCGGGGTCGTCGATGGTGTGCCCGCCGATGACCGGGCATCCTGCTTCGGCGCCGATCGCGAGACCACCGCGCAGGACCTCGGTCATCAGTTCCATCGGTAGCACACCGCGCGGCCAGCCGACGAGGTTGATCGCGACCACCGGTGTCCCGCCCATCGCGTAGATGTCCGAGAGCGCGTTCGCGGCGGCGATGCGCCCCCATTCGTAGGGATCGTCGACGACCGGCGTGAAGAAGTCGGCGGTGGACAGCACGGCGAGGTCGTCGCGGATCCGGACCGCGGCGGCGTCGTCACCGTCGTCGAGCCCGACGATGATGTCGTCGCCGGCCTGGCCGGTCAGTCCGGCGACCGCCTGCTCGAGCTCGCCCGGCGGGATCTTGCAGGCGCAACCGCCGCCGTGGGCGTATCCGGTCAGTCGGACTGGGGTTTCGCTGCTGACAGTCACCCTGCCGACACTAGCGCCGATCGGATCGCCCATGGGGCGGCCCGACGATGGCTACCATCGGGGAGATGAGGCAAGCAGACGGCGAGTACTACGTCACGGCCGACGAGCTGCAGGCGTTCTGGGAGTCCGGACACGACTACTGGTACATGCGCGAGGACGGCTCCACCGATCTCTACTCCGACGATCTCGACATCACCCACGGCTGGCCGATTTTCCTGATGAAACGCGATGAGGAATGGCTGGCCAAGTGGCACAACGACTTCCGGCGCGCCGTCGAGGACGATCTCAACCCGAAGCTCATCCGCCATTTCGAAGAGCTGATCACCGAGGGCAATTGGCCGCACCAGCAGGACTGACCGCGCTCGAACACAACACGCGCTAGGTTGTAAGACGCACGGAGGCGTACGGGTCCTGGTGGGCTCCCCGGTCTTCAAAACCGAGGAGGTCGAGTATCTCGGCCTGGCGGGTTCGATTCCCGTCCGCCTCCGCCAGAATTCTCAGGAGGCTGCGTGTCCGACCCACGTCGACGGATTCCGCGCACCGACGCCCTGTTGGCGCTCCCGCCGGTGACGGAAGCGCGGGAGCGATTGGGTGACACAGCTGTTCGGGAGATCATCCGGAATGCCCAGGAGTCGGCCCGACGCGGCGAGATCTCGCCGGATGACGTCGGACGCCACGTCGCCGACGCGGTGAGGGTTCACCGGGTGTCGTCGTCCCGACCGGTCCTCAACGCCACCGGCGTGGTGGTGCACACCAACCTCGGTCGCGCCCCGTTGTCGGCTGCGGCGCTCGACGCGGTCGTCGCCGCGTCGGGTTATGTCGACGTGGAACTCGATCTGCACACCGGTCAGCGATCGAAACGTGGTGCCGCCACCCGCGCCGCGCTGTTGCGGGCCTGCCCCGCGGCGGACGACGCCCTGATGGTGAACAACGGGGCGGCCGCCCTGGTCCTCGCGACCACCGCGCTGGCCGCCGGGCGCGCGGTGGTGATCAGTCGCGGCGAGATGATCGAGATCGGTGCAGGATTCCGGCTCACCGAGCTCATCGCCTCCACCGGGGCCCGCCTGCACGAGGTCGGCACCACCAACCGCACGCATCTGCGCGACTACGCCGACGCCGTCGCCGGGGACGATGTCGGCGCCATCCTCAAGGTGCATCCGAGCAACTTCCGTGTCGAGGGCTTCACCCGCGAGACCTCGTTGGGCGAACTGCGGGATCTGGGACGGGCTCATGGCGTCCCAGTGATCGCCGACATCGGCAGCGGACTCCTGCAACCCGATCCCCTGCTCCCCGACGAACCGGACGCCACCTCTGCGCTGTCCGCCGGCGCAGACCTCGTGATCGCAAGCGGCGACAAGTTGCTCGGCGGTCCCCAGGCCGGTCTTCTCCTCGGCGACGCCGAACTGATCCAGCGACTCGCCGGACACCCGCTGGCGCGCGCTGTTCGCGCCGACAAACTCGCCCTCGCCGCGATGGAGGCGACAGTCAGCGGACCCCGTCCCCCGGTCCACGAGTACCTGCACGCCGACACCGACCGCCTCCGCGTGCGCACCGAGAATCTGGGCGCCGCAACCGGGTTCCAGATCGTCGAACACGACGGCCGGGTCGGCGGCGGTGGCGCACCGGGTGTGCCCCTGCACGGCTGGGCGGTGCGTCTGCCGGTGAGCGCCGCACAAAGTCTTCGACTCGGCGACCCCGCCGTCCTGCCACGTGTCCACGACGACGCGTGCCTCATCGACCTGCGCTGCATCCCCGAAGCCGACGATCCGCTGGTCCTCGCCGCGATCAAGCAGGCGGCATTCGGCGCGTGAGGTCTCGCCGATGAAGTACGTGGTGGCCACCGCGGGGCACGTCGACCACGGCAAATCGACGCTCGTCCGCGCTTTCACCGGCATCGAACCCGACCGCTGGGACGAGGAACGCCGCCGCGGCCTGACGATCGATCTCGGTTTCGCCTGGACCACAATGCCGTCCGGTGCCGACGTCGCCTTCGTCGACGTCCCGGGGCACGAGCGGTTCATACCCAATATGCTGGCCGGACTCGGTCCCGCACCGGTCGTGTTGTTCGTCGTCGCCGCCGACGAGGGATGGAGCGCCCAGTCCGACGACCACCGCGACGCGCTGGCCGCGCTCGGCATCGAACACGGACTGCTGGTCATCTCGCGTGCCGACCGGGCGACCGACACCCGCATCGACGACGTGATCGCCTCCGCCCGCGTCGAATTGGCCGACACCGGGCTCGCCGAAGCGCCGGTCGTGGTGGTGTCCGCACCCGAGGGCCGGGGTCTCGACGAACTCCGCACGACCCTTGACGCGGTCCTCGCCTGGACGCCACGACCTCCGACGTCGGGTCGCGTGCGTTTCTGGATCGATCGCGCATTCACCCGCACCGGGGCGGGCACCGTGGTTACCGGCACGCTGGCCGCCGGAGCCATCGGCGTCGGCGACACCCTCGAGTTGGTGGGTGCCGACGGGTATCGGGCGGTCGACGTCCGCGGATTGCACAGCGAGGGAACCGCTCTCACGACCGCGGCGCCGGTCAGCCGGGTCGCGGTCAACCTCCGCGGCGTCGGCGTCGACACTCTGAACCGGGGCGACGCCCTCGTCACTCCGGGCGCGTGGCATTCGTCGGCCCAAGCCGACATCAGGCGGGTGGGCGGTGTCGCGTTCGATGATGTGCCCGAGCAACTCGTCGTCCACCTCGGCTCCGCGGCACTCTCGGCCCGGCTCCGCCCCTTTGACGCCGATCATGCGCGTCTGACATTCGCGCGTGCTGTGCCGCTTTCACGGGGCGACCGCCTGGTACTGCGCAATCCCGGGCAACGGATCGTCGGCGGTGGGATCGTCCTGCATCCCGACCCGCCGGAACTCCGCCGACGCGGCGATTCGGCTCGTCGGGCAACGGCTTTGGCGCGGATGAGCGACGCCGACGGGGCCGCCGAGGAGGTCGCGCGACGCGGCGCGATGCGCGTCACGGAGCTGCGGCGGCTCGGTCTCGTCGACGAGGGGGACGCGGCACCGGCGGGTGTTCGTGTCGTCGACGACTGGTGGGTCGACGAATCAAGCTGTGCCGCATGGGCCGAGCGTCTGCGCCGCGCTGTCGTCGAAGTCCATGCGCGGGACCCGATCGCGGCCGGTCTGTCGAGGTCGGGAGCTTCGGTGATGCTCGGGCTTCCGGACGGGGCGCTGTTGCCGACGGTGGTCGCCGGCGCCGGGCTCGTGTCCGTGGACGGGCACCTCTCGATCCCGGGTCATGTCCCGGATCTCGGTGACGCCGAGGAGGCGATCGGCGCTCTGGAGCGACGTCTGACCGAGCACCCGTTCCGCGCCCCCGAGGCCGACGACCTCAGCGCGCTCGGCTTGGGGGCCAGGGAACTCGCCGCCGCCGAACGCACCGGCCGCATCCACCGACTTCCCGACGGCGTGGTGTTGTTGCCGACCGCGCCGGCACTGGCGATGCGAACCCTGGCCGCCCTGCCTCAACCCTTCACGACGAGCGAAGCGCGCCAGGCACTCGGGACGACGCGGCGCGTGGTGATCCCACTGCTCGAACACCTCGACGGCCGGGGGTGGACCCGGCGCATCGACGCCGGCCACCGTGAGGTCGTCCGCTGAGCTGCTGACCCGCACCGCCGAACCGGTCAGGCAGGTCACCGATACAGCAGAGGGGCCCACCCCCGGAGGGATGGGCCCCTGTGTGGCTGCGGCCGGTCAGCCCAGCACCAGCGACTCACCGTCGGCACTGACGTTCACCGGAACGATGTCGCCGTCGCGGATATCGCCCTTGAGCAGCTGCTTGGCGAGCTGGTCGCCGATGGCCTGCTGCACCAGGCGGCGCAGCGGACGAGCACCGTACAGCGGATCGAATCCGCGTGCGCCCAGCCATTCCTTGGCCTTCGGCGAGACCTCGAGGTCGAGGCGACGCTGGGCCAGCCGCTTCTTGAGCTGTCCGATCTGGATGTCGACGATTGCCACCAGCTCCTCGGGGCTCAGCGGGTCGAAGATCACCACGTCGTCGAGGCGGTTGATGAACTCGGGCTTGAAGGCCGAGCGCACCGCGTTCATGACGTGTTCCTTGTCGCCACCGGCGCCGAGGTTCGAGGTCAGGATCAGGATGGTGTTGCGGAAGTCCACCGTCCGTCCCTGGCCGTCGGTGAGACGACCTTCGTCGAGCACCTGCAGCAGCACGTCGAACACGTCCGGATGCGCCTTCTCGATCTCGTCGAACAGGACCACCGTGTACGGCCGACGCCGCACCGCCTCGGTCAGCTGACCACCGGCCTCGTACCCGACGTAACCGGGTGGAGCACCGACGAGCCGTGCGACGCTGTGCTTCTCGCCGTACTCGCTCATGTCGATGCGGACCATCGCCCGCTCGTCGTCGAACAAGAACTCGGCGAGCGCCTTGGCCAGCTCGGTCTTGCCGACACCGGTCGGGCCGAGGAACATGAACGAACCCAGCGGCCGATTCGGGTCGGCGACGCCGGCCCGGGCACGACGCACCGCGTCGGAGACGGCCTCGACGGCAGCCTTCTGCCCGATGACGCGCTTGCCCAGCTCGTCCTCCATGCGCAGCAGCTTCGCGGTCTCACCTTCGAGCATGCGTCCGGCCGGGATTCCGGTCCACGACGACACGACCTGCGCCACGTCGTCGGGTCCGACCTCCTCCTGGAGCATCACGTCCTGGCCGGGATCGGTACCGGTCTTCTCCAGCGCGGCCTCGAGTTCCTTCTCCAGGCCGGGGATTCGGCCGTACCGCAGCTCGGCAGCGCGTCCGAGGTCACCGTCGCGCTCGGCGCGCTCGGCTTCCCCGCGGAGACGATCCAGCTCTTCCTTGAGGTCGCGCACCGCATCGATGGCGGTCTTCTCCGACTGCCACCGCGCGGAGAGCTCGTTGAGCTTCTCCTTCTGGTCGGCCAGTTCGGCGCGAAGCTTCTCGAGCCGTTCCTTCGACGCCGCGTCCGTTTCCTTCTGCAGCGCCACCTCTTCGACCTCGAGCCGACGGACGATGCGCTCGACCTCGTCGATCTCGACGGGGCGCGAGTCGATCTCCATCCGCAGCCGCGACGCCGCCTCGTCGACGAGGTCGATGGCCTTGTCGGGGAGGAAGCGTGAGGTGATGTAGCGGTCGGAAAGCGTTGCGGCGGCGACCAATGCGGAGTCGGTGATGCGCACACCGTGGTGTACCTCGTACCGATCCTTCAGGCCGCGGAGGATGCCGATGGCATCTTCCACCGACGGTTCGCCGACGTACACCTGCTGGAAGCGACGCTCGAGTGCGGCGTCCTTCTCGATGTACTTGCGGTACTCCTCGAGGGTCGTGGCACCGACCAGCCGCAGCTCACCCCGGGCGAGCATCGGCTTGATCATGTTGCCGGCGTCCATCGCGGAATCGCCTGTGGCCCCGGCTCCGACGATGGTGTGCAGCTCATCGATGAAGGTGATGATCTGGCCGTCGGAGCTCTTGATCTCGTCGAGTACGGCCTTCAGCCGCTCCTCGAACTCACCGCGATACTTCGCGCCGGCGACCATCGAACCCATGTCGAGGGAGATGACGGTCTTGTTCCGGAGCGATTCGGGCACGTCACCGGCGATGATGCGCTGGGCGAGGCCCTCGACGATCGCGGTCTTGCCGACGCCGGGTTCACCGATGAGGACCGGGTTGTTCTTGGTCCGTCGGCTGAGCACCTGCACGACGCGACGGATCTCGGTGTCGCGACCGATGACCGGGTCGAGTTTGCCCTCGCGGGCCGCTGCGGTCAGGTCGGTCGAGTACTTCTCGAGCGCCTGGTAGGTCGACTCCGGGTCCTCGCTCGTGACACGCCGGCTACCGCGGACTGCGACGAACGCATCGCGCAGTGCCTGCGGTGTTGCTCCGGCGTTGTGCAGCAACTTGGCGACATCGGAGTCACCGGTTGCCAGACCGACGACGACGTGCTCGGTCGAGACGTACTCGTCGCCGAGTTCAACGGCCAGCTGCTGAGCAGCACTGACCGCCGCGATCGATTCGCGGGAGAGTTGCGGGGTGGCACTGGCCTGCGCGACCGTCGGCATGCGGTCGACCAGCATCTGGGCCTGCGCGCGAACATTCGACGGGTCCACGCCCACTGCCTTGAGCAGCGGCGACGCGATGCCGTCGGACTGATCGAGCAGTGCCACCAGGATGTGGGCGGGCCGCACGTCGGGGTTGCCAGCACTGGCCGCCGCCTGCACAGCAGCGCTCAATGCCTGCTGAGTCTTCGTGGTGGGGGTGAAGCTGTCCACTCGCGTGCACCTTTCTCTTTAGTCCAACAGGCTCAAGTATGAGCCATACGGAGGATGCAACGCCAACAAAGTTGAGTCCATTCCGCTCATGGCTACTTAGTTTGTGATGTGCGTCACTCGTTCCAGAATCACCGTTTCTCGGAGGAAGCGCCAGCCAGAAGCGGCGCATCTGCTGTCGGGGTCGCGATTCTGTGCCCCTACGGGACCTTCGTACTGCCAAGTGAGGAGAGCCTCAGCGATGCGGACTCACATTTCAGTGGACAGACGTACACTGAAATCATGTCTGTCGATCCTGCCCGCACTCGCGAATTGCCGGCACTGGCGGCTCTGGGTCGCGATGAGCTGAACAAGGCGGTCTCGGGCATCGCGGCCGTTCATTCATCCGTCGCCGATACCGTGTTCGCGGGTCTGCGCGTGGCGTTGGGCGCGAGGGCCCGTCCGGCTCAGATGGTGCACGACGCGATCAGCACATCCGTCTATTCGGCGATCACGTCGACGGTCGACGTGGCCGGCGACCTGGCCGAGTCACTGACCGTTCACAGCAACGGTGTCCCGTCGGAGACCAAGCGAGGCGCTATGGCCCTCGGCATCCTCGACGGGTTGATCGGTGATCAACTGACCGCCGAGCGTTCTCCCCTGGCTCCGGACGCCGCGGTCCGCGTGAACGGGGCGGTCGTTCCGATCACCCCGGACGGACTGGCGACCGCTTTCCCCGAAGCGTCGGGCCACCTGACGGTTTTCCTGCACGGCCTGATGGAGACCGAGTTCGCCTGGGCGCTCGGCGACAGACCCACATACGGCGCTCGTCTCGCCGACGATCTCGGCAGCACCGAGGTTCAGATCCGGTACAACTCGGGACGCCACATCAGTGACAACGGCCGCGATCTCGCACGACTACTCGACGATCTCGTCTTGCTGTGGCCGGTTCCGGTCACCGGCCTCACGCTCATCGGCCACTCGATGGGCGGCCTGGTCGTCCGCAGCGCGTGCCATCAGGGTGTCGCCCGTGATGCGTACTGGCCCAAGCTCGTCCGACACACCGTATGCCTCGGGACTCCCCACCTCGGGGCCCCGCTGGCCCGCGGAGTCCACCGCGCGACCGCGGCCCTGCGCCTGTGGCCGACGAGCCGACCGTTCGGCACCCTGCTCGGGCGTCGCAGCGCCGGGGTTCGCGACCTGTTCCGGGGGGCGGTCACCGAGGAACACTGGCGCGACACCGACCCCGAGGCCTTCTCGCAGCCCGCCGTCGACTATCCGCCCCTGATGGAAGGTGCGCGACATCTCTACGTGACAGCCACGGTGACCCAACGCCCCGACCACCCGTTCGGCCGCATCGTCGGCGACGGACTGGTGCTGACCAACAGCGGAGGTGGTCGAGATCGGAAGCACCACCTCGGCTTCGAAGTCGACGACGGCTTCCACATCGGCGGTGCCCATCACTTCACCTTGCTCAACAGCGATGCGGTCTACGACTGGATGCTCCCGCTGCTGAAACCTCGCCGCGCGCTTCCGCCGGGCACCCTTTGATCTGCGAGCGCGTTGCACCGGTCGTGCGCCGTCCCTGAAAACCGCCCCCGGGAACCACCCTCCAGACGGCGGCCGACTACATAGTGTCATCGGTGCCGTTGCACGGGGCGCCTTCTGGGGGCGGTTTTCAGTCAGCCGCGACGTCTGGGCCCACCGCTGCGCGCAAGCTTCGGGACCGCTCCCACCTCGGCCCAACCCCCACGCGCGCAAGCCGCAGACGGCACCTCTACCCGGAACTCGCGACTCTGCGTCGGTGCGAGCCGGTGCGTACCCGCCACCACAACCCCACCCACGACACGACGACCAGCGCAGCGACCAACCCGCGCACCAACCCGAGCGCTGATTCCGGATAGATCACCCCGGTCAGGTAGTTGTCGATGAATCCGGTGGGCGGCAATCCTTTCTCGCCCGCCTGGTGCCGCGCCCAGTTCTCGGCGTCGGTCAACGGGCAACCCAGGCCAAGGCCCACCGACGCGATCCCCCACGCGACGGCGACGAGGTGCAGCAGGACTGTGCGCGGCCACCGCCAGGCGATGAACCCGCCGAACATCACGTAGAGCAGGAACATCATGTGCAGGACCGCTATGCCGTCGGCCAGGACCCGATATGGCATGTATCCAGCGTAAATGGGGCGGGTTCGTCATTCTGCGGATCCGGCACACACCTATATCGGACACTCGAAGCGAGAAGCATCCGCTCGACGGAAGGACGCCATCGGTGAGCACGAGCATGACCGACGAGGCCGCCAACGTATTCGCCGACCCGACGGCGTACGCCGACGAGCCGCGACTGCACGCGGCCATGGCTCACCTCCGGGCGCACAACCCGGTCGCATACGTCGACAAGGCGCCGTACCGCCCGTTCTACGCGATCACCAAGCACGCCGACATCATGGACATCGAGCGCGATCACAACCTGTGGCTCAGCGAGCCGCGACCCGTGCTGGTGACCGCCGTGGCCGACGACTTCGCCAAGTCGCAGCTCGACTCCGGCGCCGGTCTGCGGACGCTGATCCATATGGACGATCCCCACCACAAGAAGGTGCGGACGATCGGGCAGGACTGGTTCCGGCCAAAAGCGTTGCGCGATCTGCAGATCCAGGTCGATGCACTCGCCAAGCGCTATGTCGACAAGATGGCCGAGATCGGCCCCGAATGCGACTTCGTCGAGGACATCGCCGTCCACTTCCCGCTGTACGTCATCATGTCGCTGCTCGGGCTCCCCGAAGAAGACTTCCCCCGTATGCACCAACTCACCCAGGAGATGTTCGGCGCCGACGACAAGGAGTACCAGCGCGGCACCACCGTCGAGGAGCGGATGGCAACGCTGCTCGACTTCTTCGACTACTTCAGCAAGCTCACCGCCTCGCGCCGAGCGAACCCCACCGGCGACCTCGCGTCGGCAATCGCCAACGGCCGCATCGACGGTGAACCCCTCTCCGACGTCGACACCGCGTCCTATTACGTGATCGTCGCCAGCGCCGGCCACGACACCACCAAAGACGCGATCTCCGGCGGTTTGCGCGCACTCATCGAGAACCCGGGTGAACTCGACCGCCTCCGCCACGAGCCCGACCTCATCGGGACCGCTGTCGAGGAGATGATCCGCTGGACCACACCGGTCAAGGAGTTCATGCGCACCGCCGCCGCGGACACGACGGTACGTGGCGTGCCCATCGCCGCGGGTGAATCCGTCTATCTCGCTTACACTTCCGGGAACCGTGACGAAGAGATTTTCGACGACCCGTTCACCTTCGACGTCGGGCGCTTCCCCAACAAGCACCTCGCCTTCGGTTACGGCGTGCATTTCTGCCTCGGCGCAGCACTGGCCCGGATGGAGATGAGAAGCCTGTTCAGCGAGCTGATCCCGCGTCTGGGCTCAATCGAGTTCGCCGGCGAACCCGAGTTGGCCGCAACCGTGTTCGTCGGCGGACTCAAGCACCTGCCGATCCGCTACTCGCTGCGCTGAGACGCACGCATCGAAGCCGACCGAACTGGGTACATCGACTTCCATGACCCACTTCGACTTCTACTTCGATCCGGTGTGTCCGTTCGCTTGGGCCGCGTCGCGATGGCTCCATGACCGCGCGGCCGCACACGACGCCGAGGTCGACTGGCATCTCATGAGCCTCGCGATCCTCAACGAGAACGAGGAGCCCGAGTCCGACGAACAGCGCCGCCAACTCGAGACCGCCCGCCGGCTGGGTCGCGTCGTCGCAGCTGCGACCGCGAAAGCCGGTGCGGACGCGATCGACCCGCTCTACACAGCACTCGGCGAGCGAATCCACCATGCCGGCGACGAGATGACACCCACCGTCGTCGCCGAGGTGCTGACCGCGGCCGGTCTCCCCGCCGAGCTGGCCGACGCCATGGACGACGCATCGTTCGACGACGCGGTGCGCGAATCCCACCAGCGTGGTCAGGATGCACTCGGTGAGGACGGCGGCAGTCCCATCCTCGGCATCGACGGCACCTTTTTCTTCGGTCCCGTACTCGCCGACCTCCCGGCCGGAGACGAGGCCGACGCGCTCTACTCCGCGCTCGTCACCCTCGCGGGCACCTCGACCTTCGCCCAGCTGAAGCGCCCCGCTACCCCCCCGACATTCTCGTGATCAGCGGACCTCCAGGTCGACGCGCTCGTCGTAGAAGCAGATGAGGTCCCGCACGGGCTCCGCGTCGTGCAGCGGATCGGTGTAGGTCCACGCGACGTCGGGGATCACCTCGTCGCCGACGATTGCCGACCAGTACGTCGCCTGACCCTTGTAGGCACACACGGTGACGGTGTCGGACCGCTGGAGGACGTCCATCCGAACGTCCTCGCGTGGGAGGTAGTGCCGAACCGGCAGGTGGGTCTCGAGGAGCAGCGTCGGGTGTCGGCTCTCGGCCAGCACGGTGTCACCGATTCGCACGACGACGTGTCTGCTGGTGGGCAGGCAGTCGATGCGTTGGTACGGGTCGTGCGCGTGTCCCATCACGGTCTGCTCCTCTTCGCGCCATTCGTCGAAGGCATCCCAGTCGAGCAGCACGTAGTCCGCGAGATCGGGGTCGTCGACCCGGAAGCCGGCCCCGGCGAGGGTCCGCCCGTCGGCCACGATGTCGTACGCCGCACCCGGAGCGGTGTGCAGCGCAAACGGATGGGCCGGGGTGAGGATCGGCGGGTGCTGTGCGGGCGGCACCGTCGGTGTGTGGTGTTCGAGCGGTCCGATGACGTCGGCGGACGGCACCGCATAACAGCCGACCACCCGGTACGGTTCCCAGACCTGGATCGGCGCAGTCGAATCGACGACCACCCGACCGTCGACGAATGCGCGGACACGACGACGCATGTCCGTCCATCGAAGCAGACCCATCTGGGACTCCGTGACTTCATCCAGTGACGTGGCCATGGACCGATGGTCCTCCGGCTCGCAGACATTCGCCAGGGGCTTTCACCGGTGACCGCACTGCAACGCGGCCAATCCGGATATCGGACCCACCTGGTGCCACGATGAGAGGGTGGCCGACGCACCAGACAGCGAATCTCCCGAACGGCGATCGGGCGATGCCGACTGGAACCGGGCGGAACGCGACGAGACCGAGACACAGCGCCTCGACCGCAACTGGAATTCCCTGCTCCAGGAGTTGCGCGTGGTGCAGACCGGAGTGCAGATCCTGACCGGGTTTCTCCTGACGTTGCCGTTTCAGGACGGCTTCGAGGACTTGGGTGGTGCGCTTCGCGTCGTCTATCTGGTCACCGTTTCGTTCGCCGTCGGGGCAGCCATACTCCTCGCCGCGCCGGTCGCTCTTCACCGCGCGCTGTTCCGCCGGCACCAACTCGGACTGCTGGTCAACCGCGCGCACCGTCTGGCCTTTGCCGGTCTCGCCCTGCTCGGTCTGGCACTGTCGGGTGCGATCACCGTTGTGTTCGGAGCCACCGCAGGGCCCGTGCCCTCGGTCATCGCCGGCCTCTGCACGTTCGTCCTGTTCTCCCTGGCCTGGATCGTCCTGCCGCTGACCGCCCGGGCGACGACCCCCGCTCCCGGCGACGACCGCCGTTGACAGTCCAGGCACCACGCAGGTAGGCAGACGAGGTGACCACCGCGCCGAGCTTCACCGAAACCCGCTTCGACGAAGTCACGGTGCTGGAGCCCGCCGGCGGCGGGGCCTTCCCGCGCGGCAACACCGTGATCGCGCACGGCTCCGAGGCGACGCTGGTCCTCGACCCCTCCCTCGACGTCGACCACGACCCGGTCGGCGCGGATGCCGTCATGATCAGCCACGCACACGAGGACCACATCGCCGGACTGCGCCACTTCGACACCGCCAAGTTCGCTCATCACGACGAGGTCGGCGGGGTGCGCTCACTGCAGGTGCTGCTCGACGGTTACGGGCTCACACCGGAGGAGCGCGCCGCGGTCGACGCCCAGATCGGCGACACCTTCGCGCTCACGCCCGGCTTCCCCGATGCCGAGGGCGTCGGCGACGGGCACGTCTTCGACCTCGGGGACATCACCGCGACCGTCATCCACCTTCCCGGGCACACCCGCGGACACTGCGGCGTCCTCGTCGAGCCGACCGGCTTCTTCTACATCGCCGATATCGATCTCACATCGTTCGGCCCCATGTACGGCGACGTCGGCAGCAGCGTCGACGACTACCTGGCCTCCATCGCACGGGTGCGCGAGGTCGACGCCCGTTGGTACGGGACCTTCCATCAGAAGGGAGTCGTGGAGGGTGCCAAGGACTTCCGCGAACGTCTGAACGCATACGAAGGTGTGATCCACCGTCGTGAGGAACGTCTGCTGGAGTTCCTGGATCGGCCACGACGACTCGACGAGATCGTCGAGCACCGTCTCGTGTACCGGCCGCATGTGCAGCTGCCGTTCGTCAACGCGGTCGAGCGTCGTACGGCCGGACTTCATCTCGAACGTCTCATCCGCCAAGGGCAGGTCGCACACTCCGACGACGGACGGTATCACCCTCTCTGAGAGCATTTTTCGGCCGGCGTCGATCAACTCACCACTGCCGTAGGGAGCTCACCACTTCCGCCAGGACTCGTTCGGTTCGCTCCCGGCCCAACGCCTGCTCGGCGCCGACGACCCGGATCACGAGTGCACCATCCGGCCTGGGACACCCTTCGATCTGCAACAGCCACCGCGTCAAGCGGGGCGGGAACGCGTACAGGGCTCCACCGGAGGACGGCGGCTCGACGACGGGTGACCATCCGAGCAGGACCGGAACCGGGAACAGGTGGTCACCATCGGCCGCTCGACCCGCGAGTTCCAGGACCTCTTCCAGAGGTTGCGACGCCTCACGAATACATCTGCGGCGCAGGGTGACCGAATCCTCTGGGTTGTGGTCTACCAGGGGTGTGACGACAGCGAGCACATGGTTTGCGACGACGCCTTCTGAGCCCGGTGATCGAGTCGACACGGCGGTGGCAGCCATGACACCCTCCTTTCCGGAGGACCCGCGCAGAGCGATGGCAACCACGTGCCCGAACGCCTCGAACGGCGTCATGTGTTCGGCCGAAGCCCGAGCCCGGAAGCGGCGGTAGGTGGTTGAGTCAATCACTTCGCGTCGACGCAGGGCGACATCGATCCGGCACTCCCCCGGATCGATGCCATCGAACTCGAAGATCGAGTCGTACTGGGTGAGAAGTTGTTTCCAGAATCGGCGTCGCTCGAGCGCATCCGGTCCGTTGGCTACATCCGGGTCGCGCCGAGAAAGGGGGCCGGCGGGCAGTTGCTCTCCGTTCAGCAGCATCTCGGCGTCTCGTGCGAGCACAGCCAGCGACTGTCCATCTATCGCGATGTGATGCAACACGGCCACCGCGCCGAACAACGAATCGCCCGGCCCGACGAGAAGTCTCACCGCCAGTGGCGGTGAGTTCCGGACATCGAGGACTTCCGCCATCTGTCTGGCCTCGGATCGCAACCACTCGCGGTCCGGCTGCTCCGTGACCGAGATCCGAGTGACCACCGATGCGAGCGCGACCTCGGGCAACGTGCGGCACACCGGCCCCGACGGGGTGTCCGGAAAGGTGGCTCGCAGAGCCGGGTGCCGATCGAGGAGTGCGGCAACAAGCGCCGCCACCTGGGTCGCGAGCGGACGGGCATCTGCGTCCGGGACCCACGCCACGCAGATCAACTGTGCGAGAGGGTTACCCGGTAACCGCACGACGGTCCGTTCAGCAGCGGTCAGCCTCCGGTCACCGACTCCGTCCCGGGTTGACGACGGCGTCGCGACATCCGTCGGAACCGACGACGACTCGGTCATCCTCTCCACGAGGGACGCCAGATCGGGCGCGGTGAGTACATCATTCGGGCCGATCTCCGGATGCCCCTGCGCCGCCAGGCGTCGAGCAACTTCCACGACTCCGAGTGAATCACCGCCCTGATCCACGAAACCGAGGACCGGGTCCGGTGATTCGATGCCGAGGACATCTCCGATCACCCGCATCAGCAGTTCTTCGACAGGCCCGGACGTCGCTCGCGTCGACTCGAAGACCGGCAACGGATGGTCGCGCAGCGCCGCCAGGCCGAGCTTCCCCGTCGCGGTGCGGGGGATCTCGTCGATCATGACGATGATCGCCGGAACCGTGTACGACGGAAGGCGCTGCGCCAGCGCGTGTCGGAGTACATGTGGTTCGGGCGGATTCGCGGGATCGTCCGCGACGACGAAGGACACGAGACCCGGCTTCCCCGAGGGCAGCGCCCGCAAGGTGGTGACGCAATTACGGACTCCGGCACAGCCGGACAGAGCGACGTCGACCTCGCCGAGTTCGATTCGCACGCCGCGTAGTTTCACCTGCCCGTCACGCCTACCCAGAATCCTCAGCTCCCCGTCGCTGGTCCAGGCGGCCACATCCCCGGTCCGGTACATCCGCGCGTCGTCGGACATGGTGCACGCGACGAAGGACTGCGCCGTCGACCCGGGATCGTCGAGGTACCCGTCGGCCAGTGCGACCCCCGCACAATGCAACACCCCCAGCGCCCCGGGTGGTTGCGGCCGACCCCGCCGATCCAGAACCGCTTCCACGACGCCGACCATCGGCGGCCCCACCGTGATGGTCCCGCGTGACGGCAGCGGACGGGAGAGGTTGATACTGCATCGGGTTTCGGTGGGCCCGTACGCATTCCGGATCGATACCCGATCCGCCCAGCGTTCGACGAGATGCCGCGGGAGCGTCTCCCCGCCGACGATCACCTGGGAGAGCCCGTCGGCGACCTCAAGCGGTACCGTCTCGAGCACCGACGGCGTGACGATCATGTGCGAGACATGCTCCCGACGAACGACGTCACCGAGTTCGTCACCACCGCGAACCGATCCTGGGGCGACCACCAGTGCCGCGCCGGTGGCGACCGCCGCCAACATCTCCACGATCGCGGTGTCGAAGGTCGGCGATGCCGCGTGCAGCAATCGCGACCGAGGTGACAGCCCATATGACGTCCGGATGTCCGCGACCAGCGCGGGGATACCACGGTGCGGCATGACCACGCCCTTCGGCTCTCCGGTGGAGCCCGAGGTGAAGAGAACATAGGCCGCGTCGTCGGGTCCTCGATCGAGCCCGCGTAGGCAATCGTGTTCAGCAGCTTCGGAAGCCACGAACCCTGGGTCCCCGACGTCGGGAGCCGGCGACAGCCAGCGCACAGCGGCGTCCACACCGGATCCGTCGGCGCGCAACCCGACTCGTGCGCCCACGCGCGCGACGAGCGACCGCACCCTTTCCTCGGGGATGGCACCACCACCCAGCGGCACCCAGACCCCACCGGCCATCAACACTGACCAGAACGCGACGACCGATTCCGGCGACCGTTCGGCGTGCACCACCACCGGGTCACCACCGGCCACGCCGGCAGCGGCGAGCACCCGCGCCCCACGGTAGACCCGTTCGGCGAGTTGGGATCGCGACCACACCTCGCCGTCGAAGATGACGGCGGGAGCCGACGGATCGGCGTCGCAGTACTCGGAGAACAGCGTCGCAGTCGGGGTGTACGACGGAGCGGGAGGCCCGCTGCGGTACCGGAAGCGATCCCACTCCCCCTCGAGGAAGACCGCGTCGTCGGGAATCGGCACACCGTGGTCGATCTCGCGCAACAACGCGGTGAGGTAGGAGTCGAAACGCAATGCCAGTGCCGACAGCGTTGCCTCGTCGAACGAGGCTGCGGGCGCCTCCCAGGTGATGGCGCGACCGCCGGTCTCATCCGCCGGATGAATGGTGACGACCACATCGACGACCGGGCCGGTGCGCATCACCTCGAGAGACCAGTGCAGACCGTCGACAACCGGCGGAGAGAAGGCGGGCAACAGATTGACCACCACGCCGAAAGCGGTGACATCGTCGCGGTCGCGCAACATGTCCTCGCGAGGGTAGAGCTGGTGCCGGAGGGCACCGATGATCGCCGACGACACCGCTTCGACCGCGTCGGGGGCGGTCAGGTCGCCGATTCCTCGAAGATCGAGCGGTACGACGTTCGAGAGCGGCTGGACGGCGCGGCGTCGAACTGCCGAGGTGCGCGCAGCCACGGGAAGCGCGATTCCGACGTCGGGAGAATCGAGCAGTCGAGCACACAGACCGGCCAGTGCCGCGACGAGTTCGTCGGCTCCGGCCGGTCGACAACCCGCCGAACGCCTTGTCACGCGGATGATCTCGGATGTCATCGAGGTGGCAGTTCCCGACAGCGATGACGGTTGATAACCGTCGAGGACGCGATCCCAGTACTCCGCGTCGACTCCTCGACGTCGGGAGTCGGCATACCTCGTCTCATCGGACGCCAACTCGTCGGCGTACGCGACAGCGAGGTCTCCGGGAACTGCCCCGCCGCCGTACACATCTGCCACATGACCCATCACGCGGAGAAGCCCTGCGCCATCGGTCAGGACGTGGTGAGCCCGGACCACCCACCTGTGCAGGTTGTCGCCCAGGAGGTGCAGTTCGCTGCGGAACAATGGCCGGGCCAGGTCCGCGCCGTCCGCGGCGTCGATGAATTGTTGTGCCCGACGCTCGCTTTCGGTATCGGGATCATCGCACCGAGACAGATCGACCTGCTCGATGGCGTCGACCGACGAGGCAGCGGCGCGGAGCGGTTCCAGCGCGCCCGTACGGCCTGGAACTGCGTCGACCGGCGAGTACCCAGGCGGAATGTGTACATCGAGCCAGCCCACGTGGGCGAGGACGTCACGCGTGGTGTCGATCAAATGCTGAACGCGCAGTGGGCCCTCGAGCGTGAGCCCGAAGGCGACGACATGGGAGACGTCCGGATGCAGCGTCTGCGACACCCACAACGCTCGTCGCGTCGTCGTCACCGAACGTCCTCAACCGCGCCCACAACTCGAACGTAGCCCCGTGCAGATGAAAGGCTCCTGAGGAAAGAGACCCTCGGCCCCTGCGGTCGACACAACCGCAGAGGGGTCACGCCCCCAGCGCCCTGGCGAACAGGGGCCAGGACTGGTGCATCTGGTCCTGCCAGTAACCCCACGAGTGGGTGCCGACCGCCGGGAACCGCACGACGGCCGGGATACGAAGGGCCGCAAGGCGCTGGGCCAAGGTGACCGTGCAGGTCCGGGCCGCGGCCTCGCTGACTCCGCCGGCCGTCACCTGCGCGGCAAGCTTTCCGACGTCCCCGCGGACGGAGCGGTCGCCCGGATTGTCGTGCCCGCCCGGAATTCCGGTGGCGGCACTGATCCACAGCGCCGGGGTGCGTCGGGCCAGCTTGTGGGCGTTCAGAACGGGATCCTGCGCAGCCCACTGCGGGTCGCCCGGCAGCCCGTACATGTTCGTCGCGTCGGCCCCGTACGGCACGAATGCGACATTCCTCAACAGCAGCTGTCCGGTCGGCGTCGCGGTATCGGCACAACCCGAGTAGGCACCCACGGCGCGGTACAGACCGGGATGGTTCTCCGCCAGGCGGATCACCGAGTTCCCGGCCATCGAGATCCCGGCGATGCCACGGGACCGGCCGAATCTGTACCCACCGTGCCTCCCCTCGAACGTGGCAGGCAATTCAGAGGTCAGGAACGTCTCCCAGCGCAGCGGTCGCGGCGTCTTCACCTGGTATCGGAAGTTCGCCGCCGGGTCCACGCGCCGCCAGTCGGCGTAGTAGCTCGCCGCCCCGCCGATCGGGGTCACGGTCCAGACGTTCTTGTTGAAGTAGAAGGCGTTCGCGTCGGTGGCGTGGGTCCAGTCGTCGTCCTCCTCACCGCCCGACGACCCGTTCAGCAGGTACATCACCGGCGCAGCCTGGTTGCCGTTCGCCGGCGTCTGCACCAGCAGCGGAACCTGCGTCTGCATCGACGGGGACCACACCGAGGCGACGAAATTCCGTGGCGACGCCCAGGTCTGGCGATAGGGCGCCCCGGGGCTCGCGTGTGCATACCGGACGCCGTCGAGCGTGCGGGCCTCCGCTACGCCGGCTCCGCCTACGAACAGTCCGGCGACCAGCGACACCACGGCGAAGATCGAGACGATGACGGCGCGTCCGGCCGGTCGCGTGCGATTCATTCGGTTGCTCCCGGGTCGAGACACCGGGGCTACCGCTCCCGGCTGAGGCATCGTAGGCACGCTCGGTTGTACCCGGGGCCACATCGCGCAAACGCTGTGGACACCGGAATCGCCCGGTGACAACCGAATGCGAAGATACCGGCATGCTGACTCCTGACGACGTCCACAACGTTGCCTTCGGAAAGCCGCCGATCGGAAAGCGCGGCTACAACGAGGACCAGGTCGACCAGTTCCTCGACGACGTGGAGGCGACCATGCGGGATCTCTATGACCGTCTCGCACGCTACGAGGGCCGCCCGCCGTGGTGAAACCTGTTTCACCTTGACGTTCATCTGACCTCGACTCCGCCGGGCCGAACCGACGTACTACCGTTTGTCGTGTAACTCGACTCGGAGGTTTTACTGTGCAGAACATCGGCGTCATCGGCGGCGGCACCATGGGAGCTGGCATCGCGGAGGTGTGCGCGAAGTCCGGCAGCGATGTCGTCATCATCGAGGTCAAGCAGGAGTTCGCCGACGCCGCGCGTGCGCGCGTCGAGAAGTCCCTGTCCCGCGCCGTGAGCAAGAACAAGCTCAGCCAGGAGGACGCCGACGCCGCGCTCGGCCGTCTGCGCGTCAGCCTCGACTACGCCGACCTCGCCGACCGCGACCTGGTCATCGAGGCCGCCCCCGAGAACGAGCAGCTCAAGCGCGACATCTTCGCGCGTCTCGACGAGGCCGTCGGCGAGAACACCATCCTGGCCACCAACACCTCGTCGATCCCGATCATCAAGGTCGCCACCGCCACCAAGCGCCCCGAGCGCGTCGTCGGTGTCCATTTCTTCAACCCGGTCCCGGTGATGCCGCTGGTCGAGATCATCTCGACCCTGGTCACCTCGCCGGAGACCGCCGAAGCCGTCAGCGCGTACGTCAAGGACGTCCTCGGCAAGAACCCGGTCAACGCCGGCGACCGTTCGGGCTTCATCGTCAACGCACTGCTCATCCCGTACCTCTGCCAGGCCATCCGGATGTACGACTCCGGTTACGCCTCGGCCGAGGACATCGACACCGCGATGAAGGGCGGATGTGGTTACCCGATGGGCCCGCTGACCCTCGTCGACACCATCGGCCTCGACATCACCCTCGCCGCCGCCGAGTCGCTGTACGACGAGTTCGCCGAGCCACACTTCGCCCCGCCGGCACTGCTGCGCCGCATGGTCGACGCCGGTCACCTGGGCCGTAAGTCCGGACGCGGTTTCTACACCTACTGATCTATTCGGACGATCCCGACAGAACGCCCCCGCGGCGACGCACCAACGTCGACCGGGGGCGTTTTGTCGTCTTTGGGTAGAACGCTCCCGGTGGCAAACCCGGTTGTGACCCACCTCACTTGACCTGTAAGCGACTGTGGCACAACAGATATCGGATCGCCGCCGTCGCGGATGTCGGCAGGGAGGTTACGTACCGGGTCATCGAGGCAACACTCTGGTCGTACACATCCCAACGCGGATGAGAAGGGAGCGAGACCGAATGACTGTTTCGACCACCACCGTCCACCAGCAACTTCGTGCAATCCTCGCGATGACGCACACCGAGATCCAGATCGCCGAGACGCGTCAGGCCCAGGCTCGGACCGACGCGATCCGCAAGGAGCTCGCTCAGAATGCCGAGAACGCGCAGCTGCGCGCCGTCGCCATCGAGGAGGCCCTCCGCGAACGTGGCGGACTCGTCGACGTGATCCGCCCCGTGATCGGCCGGGTCGGCGCCCTCGCCAAGACCGTCGTCGAGCAGGCCCAGCCGCTCGACGAGGCACTCCTCGACGACCTCGCGCTCGAACAGCGTCTCCTCGCACGTTCGACGTACCTCAAGGCCCTCGCGACCGGCCAGGAGGACAAGGCTCTCGTCGACCTCGCCGAGAAGCTGATCGTCGCCCACACCGCGACGGTCGACTGGCTGACCACGGTGCTCGCCGAAGAGGCACTCGGCGGACCCACCGCGCTTCGTCGAGGCCCGACCCAGTGGGTCAGCGGACTCGCCGCGCGCGCACTCACCGCACCGGCCAACGGCGCGTCGTGGGCCATCGACCGGACTGCCGACTTCGCTCGACAGATCCCCGATCCGATCGCGTTGGTACGCAGCCGATTCGCGACCGCCGTCGACGACGCCGCAGATGCCGCAGCGCGCGCCGGTGACGCCATCGAGAACGCCGGCACCGCTGTCTCGAAGACCGTCGCAGCCGGACGCGATGCAGCGCTCGAAGCCGTCGAGGACAGCGCCCGCGACAACGGCGCCAAGGGTGCCGCGGACGCGCTCCACCAGCTCCGCGAGATCACCGGGACCGTCGAGGCCGAGGACCTGCCGATCGAGGGTTACACCGACCTCAACGTTGGCGATGCCGTCGCCGCGGTCAAGGAACTCTCCACGCCGGCCGATCTGCGGGTGACCCTCGCCTACGAGGAGACCCACAAGAACCGGCAGCGGGTGGTCTCGGCAATCGAGATCCGTTTCGCCGAGCTCGCCAAGGAACTGGTCGGCATCGACAGCTGATCTGACTCAGGGCAACGACGGCCGTCATCCCCTCGGATGGCGGCCGTCGTATGTCCGCACCCGCTCGTCTGACGTCACGCTCACGGGATCCGTTCTCGCTCACCTTTATCGTGTAAGCGCGAACGGATCCAGTGAGCGAAAGTCGTGACCGATTCGCCGAAACCGCAGTTCACACGCGCAGCGCCGTCGTAGTGTCGCGCGATGACCTTCCGCACCACAGCAGTCACCGCCTTCGCCGCGGCTGCACTTCTCACGCCCGTCCTGCTGGGACCGGCCGCCGCGAATGCGACTCCCTCCACGGGGGTTTCGGCGGTCACCCTCGCCCACACCGACATCCCGGCCGGACTCCTGCCGTTCATTCCGCAGGGAGCGCACGTCGAGGTTCGCGAGATCACCATCGCCCCAGGCGGCACCACCGGTTGGCACTACCACGACGCCCAGATCTACGGCCTCGTCCGGCAGGGCACGCTCACCCACCCGGGCGCGGACTGCAAACCGGTCGTCTACCGGGCGGGCCAGATCATCGAGGAGCCCGGCGGGAAGGCCAACACCCACGAGGGGACCAACCTCGGCACCGTCCCGGTGATCCTCGACGTCCTCTACGTGATGCCGCCCGGCAAGCCGCTGTCGGAGGATGCGGACGCACCGGCCTGCGCCCAGCCGTAGGCATCCACTGCCCTAACGAAACGGGAACGAATCGGTGTAACCGCAGGTCACAGGGCCGGGGCGGAAGTATCGTCGCCCGATGACCCCTACGATCCGCACAGTCACCGGCGGCGTCGTCGCGGCGGCTGCCCTCCTGGTGCCCGCGCTCGTCGGCCCCGCCACCGCGAATGCCACGACCTCGACCGGGGTCTCGTCGAAAACGCTGGCCCAGACCGAGATCCCGGCCGGGCTCCTGCCGTTCGTCCCGCAGGGAGTGGACATCGAGGTCAAGGAGACGACCATCGCGCCCGGCGGCACCACCGGCTGGCATCATCACGACGGCGAGACCTTCGCATTCGTCCGGCAGGGCACGCTCACCCACCCGGAGTCGGACTGCACACCGACGATCTACCCGGCCGGGAGCATCTTCAGCGATCCACCCGGCGAGAAACACGTCCACGAGGGCAAGAACGTCGGCGACGTCCCGGTGGTCATCGTGTTCCTGTACCTGACGCCACCCGGCAAGCCGCTGTCGCAGGACTTACCGGCGCCGGCCTGCGCCGAGTCGTAGGCGGCATCGGGGCCTCGATCCCGGACGACTCACGTTGCCGCAGCCGTAGACTCCTCAGCCATGCATCGTCGCGTCGTACTGGTTGTGTCGCTACTCCTGGCCATCGTCGCCACTTCACAGCCGGGCGTCGGCACCGCCCGCGCCGACTCAGCACTGGTCTCCGCCCGATCGGCCGTGTTCGGCACCCACAACGTCGACCAGGCCACCGGCGCGGTCCGGAACGACCGCGTCATCTTCTCCTGGTTCGGCGTCTCGAGTTTCGCCGTTGCCATGGCGGGTCAGGTGTTCCTCACCGACGCGTGGGTGCCCAACGCCTACCGCAACCAGGTCCCGACGACCCGCGCGCAGATCGCTGCGATCAAGCCGTCGCACATCCTGATCGGGCACGGGCACTTCGACCATGCCGCCGATGCCGCCGACATCGCGAAGGCGTCCGGTGCTCGCCTGGTCGGGTCGGCCGGTCACTGCGCCTTCTTCCGCCGGCCCGGCGTCGCCTGCGACGCGGTGGCCGCGACCGGCGCACGTCCCGGCAGCACCCAGATCTACCGCGGCATCCCGGGAATCACGGTCACCGCGATGAGCAACATCCATTCGACTCTCAAGGCGCCCACGGGGCAGCATCCCCCGCTGCTGCCCATCCCACCGAGCGACCGTCTGGTCACCGACCCGCCGCATGCGGACGAACTCGGCCGTCTCGCCGGGCATCTCGACGATCCGGAGGGCGGCGCCGTCCTCTACGCCTTCTCCGTCGGCGGCCGCCGGATCGTCTGGAACGATTCGGTCGGTCCGGTGAGCCAGGATCCCGGCGGTCGGGCGATCCTCGCCGGCCTGCGCACTCTCGGTCCCGTCGACCTGCACGTCGGATCCATCCAGGGGTTCAACGAGATCACCAACGGCCTGGGCGACCCGATGCGCTACATCGACGCGTTGCAGCCGAAAGTCTTTGTGCCCAACCATCACGACGACTGGTTTCCGGTGATCGCGACCCCCGCCGTCAACCGCGAACGGGCCTTCTTCGACGCCCTGAAAACCATCGACGCCCGTCCCGAGGTGCGCTACCTCCGCGACCCGGAGGACTACCTTCGTCCCGACCGCGTCACGCTTTCCCTGCGCTGAGCGTGGAAACCAGCTGTTCCCACGGAGTTTTGATCAGATCCAGAAAAACGACGTGAACTCGTAGGCGGTGTGCCTATGGTGGTCGCGTGGCATCGACATCGGACTATGCCCAGCAACTCCGGGCCGCGGACCTTCGAGTCACCCAACCACGGGTGACGGTCATGCATGCCGTCGACGAACATCCCCACACCGACACCGAGACCATCTACGGCATCGTCCGCCAGACGCTGCCCAACGTGTCCCGCCAGGCCGTCTACGACGTCCTCCGGGCACTCACCGAGACCGGTCTCATCCGGCGAATCCAACCGTCGGGTTCGGTGTCCCTCTACGAATTCCGCACCGGCGACAATCATCATCACGTTGTCTGCAGGTCCTGCGGAACCGTCGAGGACGTCGACTGCGCGGTCGGTGAGGCACCCTGCCTCACCGCCTCCCAGGACCACGGTTTCGTCCTCGACGAAGCCGAGGTCATCTTCTGGGGACTCTGCCCGGATTGCGTCAGTACGGCCCCGACCTGATCACATCCGTGATCGCAGCCCAACCGGTTCCACCATCGAAAGGAATGTCGTGACCTCCGACAGCCGCCCACCGAATTCCGCAGAAGACACCCGGAGCAACAGCGAGAGCGAGAACCCGGCGATCCCGTCGCCGGAGCCGAAAGCGCATGCGCCGCTGACAAACAAGGACTGGTGGCCCGAGCAGATCGACCTGTCGGTCCTGCACGCGCATTCCCCGCTGTCCAACCCGCTGGGCGAGGACTTCGACTACAAGAAGGAATTCGCGAAGCTCGACGTCGAGGCACTCAAGGCCGACCTCGTCTCGCTGATGACCCAGTCGCAGGACTGGTGGCCCGCCGACTACGGCCACTACGGCGGCCTGTTCATCCGCATGAGCTGGCACGCGGCCGGCACGTACCGCATCTTCGACGGCCGCGGCGGCGGCGGTCAGGGTGCGCAGCGTTTCGCCCCGCTCAACAGCTGGCCGGACAACGCCAACCTCGACAAGGCACGACGCCTGCTGTGGCCGATCAAGCAGAAGTACGGCAACAAGCTCTCGTGGGCGGACCTGTTGGTCTTCGCCGGCAACGTCGCGCTGGAATCCATGGGATTCAAGACCTTTGGCTTCGGCTTCGGTCGCGAGGACATCTGGGAACCGGAAGAAGTGTTCTGGGGCCCCGAGGACCAGTGGCTCGGCACTGACAAGCGCTACTCCGGTGAACGCGAACTGGCAAAGCCGTTCGGCGCCACCACCATGGGCCTGATCTACGTCAATCCCGAAGGGCCCGAGGGCAAGCCGGACCCGATCGCGGCCGCCTACGACATCCGGGAAACCTTCGCACGGATGGCGATGAACGACGAGGAGACCGCGGCCCTCATCGTCGGCGGTCACAGCTTCGGCAAGACCCATGGTGCCGGCGACGCCGACCTCGTCGGTCCCGAGCCCGAGGCCGCACCAATCGAGCAGCAGGGCCTGGGCTGGAAGTCCAGCTACGGCAGCGGCAAGGCGGAGGACGCCATCACCTCCGGCCTGGAGGTCGTCTGGACCAACACGCCGACCCAGTGGGACAACAGCTTCCTCGAGATCCTCTACGGCTACGAGTGGGAGCTGCAGAAGAGCCCGGCCGGGGCGTGGCAGTACGTCGCCAAGGACGGCGCTGGCGCGGGCACCATCCCGGACCCGTTCGGCGGACCGGGACGTGCACCGACCATGCTGGTCACCGACGTCGCCCTTCGCGAGTCGCCGATCTACGCCGACATCACCCGCCGCTGGCTCGACCATCCCGAGGAACTCGAGGTGGCCTTCGCCAAGGCCTGGTACAAGCTGCTCCACCGCGACCTGGGGCCGGTCACCCGCTACCTCGGACCGTGGGTTGCCGAGCCGCAGATCTGGCAGGACCCGGTGCCGGCCGTCGACCATGAGCTCGTCGACGACTCCGACATCGCGTCGCTGAAGGGCAAGCTGCTCGAGGCACTCTCGCCGACCCAGCTGCTCAAGACCGCGTGGGCGTCGGCGGCGAGCTTCCGCAGCACCGACAAGCGCGGCGGCGCGAACGGTGCACGCATTCGCCTCGAGCCGATCAAGAACTGGGAGGTCAACGAGCCGAGCGAGCTCGCCAAGGCCCTGCCGGTCTACGAACAGATCCAGAAGGATTTCAACGACTCGGCGTCCGGCGGCAAGAAGGTGTCGGTGGCCGACCTGATCATCCTCGGTGGCGCCGCCGCCGTGGAGAAGGCCGCCGAAGCAGCCGGTTTCCCGGTCACCGTGCCGTTCACACCGGGCCGCACCGACGCCTCGCAGGAGGAGACCGACGTCGACTCGTTCGAGGTGCTCGAGCCCGCGGCCGACGGCTTCCGCAACTACAGCCGTGGCGGCGAGAAGGCCCCGCTGGAGCAACTGCTGCTCGAGCGCGCCTACATGCTCGGCCTCACCGCTCCGGAGCTCACCGTGCTGATCGGCGGACTCCGTGCACTCGACGTGAACTACGGCGGCTCCAAGCACGGCGTGTTCACCGATCGTCCGGGTGTGCTGTCGAACGACTTCTTCCGCAACGTCGTCAGCATGGACTACGAGTGGAAGTCGGGCACCGACGAGAACGTCTACGAGGTCGTCGACCGCTCGTCGGGTCAGACCAAGTGGACGGCGACCGCCGCCGACCTGTCCTTCGGTTCGCACTCGCAACTGCGCGCGCTGTCCGAGGTCTACGCTCAGGACGACAACGCCGAGAAATTCGTCAACGACTTCGTCAAGGCGTGGGTGAAGGTGGCGAACAACGATCGTTTCGATCTGGGCTGATCCAGCCTGATCGATCGGGAGCACCCCGCGGACCAGGGCCGCGGGGTGCTTCCGTGTCCGGGGCGGGTTATAGTCTGGATTGAACAATTGACCAATCCGTCAATCCGTCAACTGAACCGTGAGCCCACGCCCGACCGCCGCTGGAGTGACCCGTGACCGATACCGGCCCCGACAAGCCGCTGTACGAGATCAAGGCCAACTTGTTCAAGGCTCTCGCGCACCCCGCTCGCATCCGTGTCCTCGAGGTGCTCAGCGCCAACGGTGATCCGACGCCGGTCAGTGAGCTCCTCGCGGCCACCGACCTCGAACCGACGTTGCTGTCACAACACCTGGGCGTCCTCAAGCGCCACCGGGTGGTCACCGCCAACCGCGTCGGCAACGCCGTCTTCTACGAGCTCGCCCATCCGAAGATCTCCGACCTGCTGGTCATCGCGCGCACGTTCCTGATCGACACCCTCGACGCACAGCGTGAGCAACTCGACGCCGTCTCGTCCCTTCCACCGGTGACCCGCCGGTGAGTACCGACGCGGTCACCGGCACGCTCTCCCGGGTCAAGGGGTTCGTTCCTCGACGCAGCGACTACGCCGACCTCCCCAGGAGCTGGAAGACCGACATCCTCGCCGGCGTGACCGTCGGTATCGTCGCCCTCCCGCTGGCGCTCGCTTTCGGGATCAGCTCCGGCGTCGGCGCCGCCGCGGGCCTGATCACTGCGGTCGTCGCCGGTCTCGTCGCCGCGGTCTTCGGCGGCTCGCACGTCCAGGTGTCCGGACCCACCGGCGCGATGGCCGTGATCCTGGCACCGATCGTCGCCGAACACGGCCTGAGCAGCATCGCCATGGTCACCGTCCTCGCGGGACTGCTGGTGCTGATCGCGGGCGTACTCGGCCTCGGGCGAGCAGTGACGTTCATCCCGTGGCCGGTCATCGAGGGCTTCACCCTCGGTATCGCGGCGATCATCTTCTTGCAGCAGGTGCCGGCCGCGTTCAACACGGCAGCCCCGGCGGGCATGCGGACCCTCAACGCGGCGATCGACGTCGTCGTCCACGCCGACTGGTCGAAGGCCTGGGCCACCCTGGCCGTCGTCGCGATGGTCGCGGTGATCATGGTGGTGCTGCCGCGTATCCATGCCTCCATCCCCGAATCCCTCACCGCGGTCATCGCGGTCACCCTGGTCGTCTACTTCACCGATGTGTTCGACGTGGCGACGATCGGACAGCTCCCGTCGTCGCTGCCCGCGCCCTCGATCCCGCAGGTCGACTCCGAGGCACTGCGGGCGATGTTCGGTGCAGCGGTGGCGATCGCCGCGCTCGCCGCCATCGAATCGCTGCTCTCGGCGCGGGTCGCAGCGACCATGTCGCCGACCGGCCCGTACGAACCCGACCGCGAGCTGTCCGGGCAGGGTCTGGCGTCGATCGCGTCGGGTCTCTTCGGCGGCATGCCCGCGACCGGAGCGATCGCCCGTACCGCGGTCAACGTGCGGTCCGGCGCCCGCACCAGGGTCGCGGCGATCGTGCACTCGCTGTTGCTGCTGGGCGTCGTCTATCTGGCCACCGATCCGGTGTCGGAGATCCCGCTCGCCGCGCTCGCCGGCGTGCTGATGGTGACGTCGTTCCGCATGGTGTCCGTCGGTACCGTCCGCGCGATCCTGCGGTCGACCCGTTCGGACGCCCTGATCTTCGCGGTCACCGCGGTCATCACCGTGACGCTCGACCTCATCGAGGCCGTCGAGATCGGCATCGTCGTCGCGGCGTTCTTCGCACTGCGCCAGGTCGCCCAGCGGGCGAGCGTGACCCGCGAGCCGCTGCCCGGGCCCGCACGCCCCGGCGACGAGCGCATCGCCCTGCTCCGCCTCGACGGCGCGATGTTCTTCGGCGCTGCCGAGAAGATCTCGACCACCATCTCCGCGGGCGCCGACCGCAACGAGTCGGTGTCGGTCGTCATCATCCGGATGTCGCACCTCGGCATGCTCGATGCCACCGGTGCCCGTTCACTCGCCGAGATCGTGACCGATCTGGAGAAGCGCGGCATCACGGTGATCATCAAGGGCGTGCAACCCGAACATCTCGGGCTGCTCGAAGGTGTCGGTGTCGTCGACTCGCTACGCCACGACAACCATCTCGTCGACACCCTCGACGAGGCCATCGCCCACGCGCGGAGTCACGTCGAACGCGAGAGAATGTGAACTACCTGCATCGACGCGGGTTCCGGAGGTACCGGGACGTCCCGGCTCCGGCGGCATCAAACCACAAGACCCGAGGCCCCTGAACGCGAGGCTGATCACAGGGGGCAGAATCGGGGAGTAGTTGTCACACGAGCACACCGCAAGCGTGGTATCGGTGAAGCCTGACTCACAAGGTCGCCGGCGACACCGGTTAATACAGACAGAATCGAGAACATTAGGCATGAGCACCCAGAAGCCGACCATCATCTACACGTTGACCGACGAAGCCCCCATGCTCGCCACCCACGCGTTTTTGCCGGTGGTGCGCACGTTCGCCGGAGCGGCCGGCATCGAAGTCGAGACCAGCGACATCTCGGTCGCTGCGCGCATCCTCGCCGAGTTCTCCGATCTCCTCCCCGAAGACCAGAAGGTCACCGACAACCTCGGCGAACTGGGCAAGCTCACCCAGGAACCCGACACCAACATCATCAAGCTCCCCAACATCAGTGCCTCGGTGCCGCAGCTCCTCGCCGCGATCAAGGAACTGCAGGAAAAGGGCTACGACCTTCCCGACTTCCCCGGCAACCCGAAGAACGAGGAAGAGCAGGCGATCCGCGACCGGTACACCAAGTGCCTGGGCAGCGCGGTCAACCCGGTTCTGCGTGAGGGCAACTCCGATCGCCGCGCGCCGAAGGCCGTGAAGGAGTACGCGCGCAAGCACCCGCACAGCATGGGCGAGTGGTCGATGGCATCGCGTACCCATGTCGCACACATGCGCGAGGGCGACTTCTACCACGGTGAGAAGTCGATGACCGTCGAAGGCGACCGCAAGGTCAAGATGGAACTCATCCCGGACGACGGCAGCGAGACGCTGATCCTCAAGCCCGAAGTCGACATCACCGACGGCGACGTCATCGACAGCATGTTCATGAGCAAGAAGGCGCTCATCAAGTTCTACGAAGAGCAGATCGAGGACGCCTACAAGACCGGCGTCATGTTCTCGCTCCACGTCAAGGCGACGATGATGCGCGTCTCGCACCCCATCGTCTTCGGCCACGCGGTCAAGGTCTTCTACCGCGACGCCTTCGAGAAGCACGGCGAACTGTTCGACGAGCTCGGCGTCAACGTCAACAACGGCCTGTCGGATCTGTACAGCAAGATCGAGTCGCTCCCCAGCGCCCAGCGCGAGGAGATCATCGACGACCTGCACAAGTGCCACGAGCACCGTCCCGAGCTGGCCATGGTCGACTCGGCCCGCGGCATCTCGAACTTCCACTCCCCCAGCGACGTCATCGTCGACGCCTCGATGCCCGCGATGATCCGCGCCGGCGGCAAGATGTACGGCGCCGACGGACGCCTCAAGGACACCAAGGCGGTCAACCCGGAGTCGACCTTCTCCCGCATCTACCAGGAGATGATCAACTTCTGTAAGACCAACGGGCAGTTCGATCCCACGACGATGGGCACCGTCCCCAACGTCGGCTTGATGGCGCAGAAGGCCGAGGAGTACGGCTCGCACGACAAAACCTTCGAGGTCCCGGTCGGCGGCACCGCCAACATCACCGACATCGAGACCGGTGAGGTCCTGCTGACCCAGACCGTCGAAGAGGGCGACATCTGGCGCCTCTGCATCGTGAAGGACGCCCCGATCCAGGACTGGATCAAGCTGGCCGTCAACCGATGCCGCGACTCGGGCATGCCGGTCCTGTTCTGGCTCGACCCGTACCGCCCGCACGAGAACGAACTGATCAAGAAGGTTCACAAGTACCTTCCCGACCACGACACCGAGGGTCTGGACATCCAGATCATGTCGCAGGTCCGCGCCATGCGTTACACCCTCGAGCGCGTCGTCCGCGGCCTGGACACCATCTCGGCCACCGGCAACATCCTCCGCGACTACCTCACCGACCTCTTCCCGATCCTGGAGCTCGGCACCAGCGCGAAGATGCTGTCGATCGTGCCGCTGATGGCCGGCGGCGGTCTCTACGAGACCGGTGCGGGCGGTTCGGCACCGAAGCACGTCAAGCAGCTCATCGAGGAGAACCACCTCCGCTGGGACTCGCTGGGCGAGTTCCTCGCCCTCGCGGTCAGCCTCGAGGACGTGGGCAAGAAGTTCGACGACCAGCGTGCGGTGATCCTGGCCAAGGCACTCGACGCGGCGACCGGCAAGCTGCTCGAGAACGACAAGGGCCCGTCGCGCAAGACCGGTGAGCTCGACAACCGCGGCAGCCAGTTCTACCTCGCCCTGTACTGGGCACAGGAGCTGGCCGGCCAGACCGAGGACACCGAGCTGGCCAAGCAGTTCGCACCGCTGGCCGAGACCCTCGCCGCGAACGAGGAGAAGATCGTCGAGGAGCTGAACTCCGTCCAGGGTCAGCAGGTCGACATCGGCGGTTACTACTACCCGGACTGGGACAAGACCGCTTCGGTGATGCGTCCGAGCAAGACCTTCAACGAGGCGCTCGCTTCGCTGGACCTCTAGTCCTCGCTGTACCCATCGAAACGCCCCGGGTGATCCGTTCACCCGGGGCGTTTTTCGGCACTACCGTCGACCCCATGACCGATGCCGACATCAACTACTACTTCGATCCCGTGTGTCCGTTCGCGTGGATGACGAGCAAATGGGTCCGTAAGGTCCAGGCGCAACGCGACTACGGTGTCGACTGGCGGTTCATCTCGCTCCGGCTGCTGAACTCGCACATCGACTACGCCGCGCATTTCCCGCCCGAGTACGAGGCGGGGCACACGGCCGGACTCCGGCTTCTCCGCGTCGCTGCGAGCATCCGTCGAGAGCACGGGCGAGACGCTGTCGATCCGTTCTACGTCGCACTGGGCACCAGGTTCTTCGAGGAGCACACCGGCACGTACACGGTCGACAACACCGACCACCGCGGCACCGTCGACTTCCTCACCCCGGTACTGGAGGAGCTCGGGTTACCCACCCATCACGTCGGTGCGCTGGAGGACACCGGCTTCGACGCGGAGATCCAGGCCGAGACCGACGAGGCACTCGCCCTCACCGGACGTGATGTCGGCACGCCGATCATCCACTTCCAGCCGCCGAACGGCGTGGCGTTCTTCGGGCCCGTCATCAGTCGCCTGCCGAGCGACGAGGACGCGGTCACCCTGTGGGACCATGTGATCGGGCTGGCGAGCTTCCCCGGGTTCGCCGAACTCAAGCGGAGCCTGCGGGAGAAACCGCAACTGCGTGCCTTCGGCGTGACCGACGACGAGACGCCCGAGCAGGAAGACTGGCACGCCGGCAGCCGACGGACGAAGAAGGGCTGAAACCGCCCGGGTCTCATGCTTGACTCGAGTGCATACGGGTACCCGACGCGCATGGCACACGCACAAGCACGTCTGGCACTGATCACCGGCGCATCGAGTGGCATCGGCCGCGAACTGGCGGAGCTGTTCGTCGCCGACGGGTTCGATCTGATCATCTGCGCTGAGGATTTCACGGTCGACGACGTCGCCGACCGGTTGCGGGCACGGGGCCGTGAGGTCACTTCAGTCCGTGCCGATCTGCGTACCGCCGAGGGCGTCGAAGCGCTCTACGCCGCTGTACAGAGCACCGGTCGGCCCCTCGCTGCGGCAGCACTCAACGCCGGTATCGGACACGGTGGCGCCTTCGTCGACACCGACCTCGCCGAGGACCTGTCGATCATCGACCTCAACGTCCGGTCCACCGTCCACCTGGCCAAGCTCGTGCTCCGCGACATGGTCGAGCGCGACTCCGGCCGGCTGTTGATCACCTCGTCGATCGCCTCGATGATGCCGGGTAGCTTCCAGGCCACCTACAACGCGTCCAAGTCGTTCCTGCAGTCGTTCGCGGAGGCCCTACAGAACGAGTTGAAAGAGTCGGCGGTCAGCGTCACCTCGTTGATGCCCGGTCCGACCGAGACCAACTTCTTCCATCGCGCCGAGATGGACGACACCCGCATGGGCCGGATGTCCAAGGACGATCCGGCCGAGGTCGCCAGGCAGGGTTACGAGGCGATGATGAGCGGCGAGGCCCGGTCGGTGGCTGCGTCGGCGATGACGCGAATCATGGCCGGGGCGAGCATGATCACGCCCGACGCGGTGAAGGCTGCACTCCATCGCGTGCTCGCCGCACCGGGGTCCGGCTCCAAGAGCTGAGGGACGTCAGGAGCCGGAGCCCTTGACCGGCAACGCCGACCTCCAACGCTCGGTGTAGTCGGAGATCCGGGTGTCCTCGGTGTACGTGGAGTCGATCAGATACAGACCGGGCAGCGGGCACACGGCGCCGAGTTCGACGAGCACCGGCTTCAGCAGCAGGTCGGGGGCCATGGCGTGCGCCGGTCCGGCGCCGAGCATCAGCGGCACCGCGGTGACGTCGCGCAGACCGTCGCCGGTGGCGAACTGATCCAGGAAGAGCTTCAGGACGCCGGTGTAGGTCGCCTTGAAGGTCGGGCTCGCGAAGACGACGAGATCCGACGACGCGACGGTTTCGACGGCCGCCTTGACCTTCGCGTCGCCCCAGCCGAGGAGACCCGGACCGAGTTCGATGACGTCGACGATGTGGTCGGGTGCGGAACCGGTCAGCGATTCGGCGAGCCGGTTGGCCGCGTCGAGCGTTCGCGAACCGGGCTTCGGATTACCGGCGACGACGGTGGTGGTCATGGCGATGCCTCTCGTTGTTTCAGCCGTCGGTCGACGGCGCGGTCAGACGGCCTAGGAACTCCTGGGTCCTTGCCAGCGACCACACCTCGGCCATCTTCTGTTGCATGTCGAAGAGGTTGGCATGGTGGATCGCCGGATCGCGATCTCCCACAGCATCTTCGACGACGATCGGGATGAAGCCGTGCTGCATCGTATCGAGTGCAGTGGCTCGGACGCACCCACTCGTCGACAGTCCGGCCAGGAAGACCGTATCGATACGCAGCGAGTTCAGGTACGAGTTCAGGCTCGTTCCGAAGAACGCGCTCGCGTACTGCTTGGTCACCAACAGTGCCCGCATCGCCTCGACGTTCTCCTCGACGCCTGCGTAGAGCGCGCAGTCCTTGTCGATGTAGGCGCGGGCCGGGTCGACGAGCACGAGCGCAGGCCGCTCCCCAGGCGTCAGTTCCTGACCGAAGCCGGCCCGCGCGTAATCCGTTGCCTGCTCGGTCCGTCCGAGGCGTCCAGACGGCGCCGGGGTGTTCGGTTCGGTCATGCGGACTCCTTTGTCGTGGCGTACTCGGGAACGGGCCGTACCTCGGCCTCCGGGGTGGGCATCCGGCGCGGAAAGGACAGGCACACCGCGATTCCCGCTGCGGACATGGCCCCGAGAACGACGCCGGCCAGCTGGAGGTTGTCGACGAATCGGCTGAGGTCGGCGTCGTCGAACGCGGCGGGGGAACCGCCGTACGCCGCCTGCTGTGCTGCGGCGCCCAGCCCGATCGGGATGATCGCGACCACGATCGCCGTGCTGAGCAGGTTGCCGACGTTCTGGAGCGTCGAGCGCATCCCGTTCGCGATCCCACGACGCTGCGCCGGCACGGTCAGCATCAGCACGCTCGTGCTCGGCGTCATGAACAACCCGATGCCGGTGCCGATCAGGAACAGGAACAGCGCGGTCACCGGGAGCGAACCGTCCGCGGACAGGACGACGGCCACCCCGAGCACGCCGACGGTGTTCAACGCCATCCCGGTGGCGGCGAGTGTGCGAGGCGCGATCCTGATGACCAGCCAGCCGGCCGCCGACGCCGCGATGACGGTCCCCGCCGCTACCGGCGTAACCAGCAGACCGGCGACGAACGGCGAGGTCCCGTCCACGGCCTGCACGTAGAGCGAGATGATCAGGGCGACTGCGTAGGTAGCGGTGGCGGTGAGCAGACCGGCGAGAAGTACCAGCGAGATGCCGCGGTCGGCGAACAGACTCAGATCGATCAGCGGATGTGCCCGGCGACGCTGGACGACGATCAGCAGCACGCCGACGACAAGACTCATCGCCCCGAAGCACCACGGCAGCCATGCGGCGGACGAGCTCGGGGTCAACGCCAGCACGACGGCGGTCAGCAGGGTGGTCGCCAGGATGGCGCCCGCGAGGTCGAAGGGCTCGCGACTCCTGATGCCGCCCACGCGACGTGGGATCACCAGGAGCGAAGCCGCCGTGGCGATCAGGGCGATCCCGAGCACCGCAGCGAACAACCCCCGCCACCCGAACAGAGCGGTCGCGGCTCCGCCGACGACCGGTCCGATGATCTGGCCGATCGCGGCGACCGTCGCATTCCAGCCGAGTGCCCGGCTGAGCAGGTGCGGCGGAAAGGTGTCGGTCAGCAGGGCGGTGTTGTTGGTGACGACCGCCGCCGCACCGATTCCCTGCAGAACCCGTGCGACGATGAGGAACTCGGCGGACGGGCTCACGATGCACAGGGTCGACGCGAGCGTGAAGACGATCAGGCCCGACAGATAGAGCGGACGCCGGCCGACGATGTCGGCGAGCCGACCGAACACCAGGATCAGCGCGGTGGTGACCACCATGTAGCCCAACAGGATCCACGTCGACTGCGCCGGCGTGGCACCGAGCTCGCGGCTGAGGGTCGGCAGTGCGACGGTCAGCCCGCTCATCGCGACGAAGACCGCGATCACCCCGACACTCGTGGCGGCGAACACCCGCCACGGGTGTGGATGCGGTCTCGCAGCAGCGCGCGTCGGGGATTCACTCATGCGGTCGACGCCGGTGATGGTCGGTGACGGCCTGATACATCTGCGCGATCCGAAGGACGGCGTCGTCGGCCCACGGACGGCCGACGAGTTGAACGCCCACGGGTAGCCCGTCCGCGAATCCCGCCGGGATCATCGCCGCCGGGAGACCGAGATGATCGAAGACACCGGTGTTGCGGCCGATGACGCCCTGCATCGGATGCCGTTCCCCGTTGATCTCGACGGTGACGTCGGACAGACGTGGCGCGGTCGCCCCGATACCGGGCGTGACGAATACGTCGATCCCGGCGGTGTCGAAGGCATCGACCGTGGCGGTCAGCGCGGGCGCCCGCCGACGCAACGCGCGAATGTAATCGATCGCCCTGGGCACGCGGCCGCGCGCGATCCGCACCTGGGTGCCGATGTCGAAGTGCGCGAACCGATCCAGCGCACCCTCCTGGTTGGCGGCGAGTTCGCTGACGAGGACGATGGTGAACTCGTCGAACAGCAGTTCCGCGTCCGGCAGATCGACGAGTACCGTCTCGGCGCCGAGATCGGACATGACCCCGATGGCCGCCTGCCAGGCTCTCAGGACCGCGGCGTCGCAGACCTCGGTGAACCAGTTGCGCGGAATGCCCACGCGCACACCGGCCAGGGACGGGGCATCCAGCCCGCCGTGGTCGCCGAGCCGATCGCCGAGTGCGGCGGCGATGGAGGGCGTCACCGCGGTCGGGTCCACGCCGTCCGGACCGGCGAGGACCGCGAGAACCGCACGCAGGTCGGCGGCGGATCTCGCCATCGGGCCGACGTGATCGAGGGTCCACGACAGGGACACCACACCGGTTCGCGGGACGAGCCCATAGGTGGGCTTGATGCCCGAGAGGTTGCACAGCGCACTGGGTACGCGGATCGAACCGCCGGTGTCGGAGCCGAGTGCGAGCGGAACCAGTCCGGCGGCCAGCGCTCCACCTGAGCCGGTCGACGAGCCTCCGGTCCACCGCTCCCGATCCCAGGGGTTGGTGACGGGCCCGTATCGTGCGTTGAACGGCGCACCGCAGGCGAATTCGGTGGTCGCGGTGATGAGGACCGGAATGGCTCCCACCGCCCGGAGGCGGGCGACCACGGTGGCGTCAGCGCTTGCGATCCGGTTGCCCGTCGTGTGCGACCCCGCGGTGATCGGCGACGCCGCCACGTCGATGATGTCTTTGACCGCGAACGGGATTCCCTCCAGCGGACGGGGCGTTCCGGATCGCCAGCGGTCGTCCGACGCCGCGGCGGCAGAGCGACCGTCCACGGTGGCGAGGATCGCCCCGCCCACGAGTTCCGGGTCGTCCCAACGCAGACTCAGCGCCTCGAGCACCTCGGTCGGGGTGGTGCGGCCCGTGCGAAAGGCCTCGAGCAGTTCGACGACGCCCAAATCGTGCAGCGCGGCGTCCGTGCGCACGACCGGCACCCGGACCGGAGGTCCGTCGGGCACCGGGTACGCCATCATCCGACCGTGGAAGTCCGCAGGCTCGGCGCCGGTCACACACGGCGACGCCGGCAGCGTCCGCTCCCGGGATCGTTGCAGGACCTCCGACATGTCCGTGTGCGCAGCGCCGGCGAGTTCGTTCACGGCGGCCACCGCGTCCGCGGTCAGATCCGGGTAGTGGGTTCCGGTCACCGCCGCAACCCGATCGGGGTGACGGTCGCCGGAACGGCGTCATCGTCGCCGTGGTCGGACCCACGATCGATCGGAAGAGGTTGGATGACACCAGATGTCAGGTCGTCGAGGAGGGAGATGACGTCGGCACGGCGGTCGCGACGTAGCGGGAGGGCGCGACGCACCTGGGACACACGATCGAGGTCGATGGTGAACCGCAGCGTCTCGCCGGATTGGTGCGCCGGCGCCTGGGCGACGATCTCACCGTTGGGCGCGATCACGCACGACAGCCCGAAGTAGTCGACGGTGACCCCGTTGAGGGTTTCCGGTCCGGCGCGGTTCACCGCGATCACCCAGGTCTGGGATTCCAGTGCACGCGTCTGCAATTCGGCCAGGAAGAGGTCCTCCCGTGATCCCAACGACGAGACGATGGCCAGCATCACCTCGGCCCCGAGTGCACGGGCCACCGCCCAGTATTCGGGGAAGGTCCGGTCGTAGCAGATGACACAACCGAAGCGGGTGCCGAGCAGATCGGCGGTCGCCGGCGCCGGGCCCGGTGCGAAGTGGTACTTCTCGTCGATGTCGATGCCGCTGACCTTGCTCGCCGGCAGCGACAGTTTCCGATAGGCGGGCATCCGGCCGCCGTGCGGGGTTCGCCAGTCGACGATCTCTCCCGCGCCGTCGATCAAGACGACCGAGTTGTGGAAGGTGCCGTCCGTCGTCCGCTCATAAGTGCCGAAGGCGATGGCGCAGCCACGCTTTCGTGCAATCGCCGCGAATCGTTGCGTCGCCTCCCCCGGGATGGTCTGCGCCCATCCGGTCCGGTCGGTGTCGTGGCTGGTGCAGAAGTAGGGCGCGGTGATCAGCTCCGGCAGGACGACGAGGTCCGGCGCGTCTCCTGACGTCACACCCTCGACCGCGTCGACGAGCCGTTCCAGATTGTGGTCGACGTTGTCGGTGAGCTCACCGATCTGCACGACCACGACATCCAACGATTGCAGCATCACTACCCTTTGTCAGTTGCCGTCTCCTCGCCGGTGAGTAGGTG
>NZ_BAHE01000027.1 GCF_000298235.1 Gordonia namibiensis NBRC 108229 | reverse complement strand
GCTGGCGCTCCTCACACCTCGGCAGCGTCAGCGTCTCGTCGCAGGGACGGATTTCAGCGCGTGGAAGTCAAGCGCGTCAGACGTTTTCCGGCTCCCCGCCGGAGCACACTGCGGTAGACCCGTTCGACCAGCGGGGTGCTCGCGTCCTCCGGGTCGACGAGCTCGTTCTCGGCGATGATCGAGGCTTCGTCATCGATGACGTCACGGTCGAACAGTTCGAGTGTGCGGCCCGGGGTGGCCAGCGCCTCGATCGCGCCGACCAGCGAATCCGTCTCTCGCACAGCGTCGTCGAAGACCTCGGCATCGACGCCGAGGTGTTCCGACAGCAGCCGGGTCCGCACCGACGTGATGTTGTCGCGGATGCGTGCATCGTCGGGGTCGTCGCGGCGCGCCTCGATCGCGACGTCGCATTCACTGTCGAAGCCCAGCGATCGGTTGTTCAGATTGGACGAACCGATGCGCAACAGGATGTCGTCGACGACGAGCACCTTGGCGTGGACGTAGATCTCGTCGCCCTCCGAGGTCACCGGATAGTAGGCGCGGAACCGGTCGTGGACGTCGGCACGCCACAGCATCCGGAGCAGTTTGTGCCGTGCACCGTCCATGGCCAGTCGTTCGACCGGGCTGTCGGCATGCCGCGGGAGGACGACGACGATCTCGGGACCATCGGGTTCGGCGAGTCGTTCGGCGAGCGCATCCGCGATCTCGCGGGCCGCCAGGTACTGGCTCTCGATGTAGATCGTGCGTCGGGCCGCTGCGAAGGCTGCCTTGTAGAGTCGGCGGATCTCGTCGACTTCCTCGCGGTCGTTGTAGTGCGGGATGGTTCGGGCGACCCCGACCTCGCAGTCGGTGAACGTGACCCCGAGTTCCTCGGGCCAGATGTCGGGACCCTCGGTGTCGACGAGGGGCGCCAGACGTTCACCGGTCGCCGCTTCCCACCGGTCGACGGCGACACCTGCGACGACACGTGCCGCATCCCCGTCGAGCGCGACGGTCACGTCATGCCAGGGACCATGTGGCTCCCCGTCGGGATCACGACGGAAGTCGTTGTGCGAGAGGTGCTCCGAAGTGTCCCAGCGATCGACAGTCATGTCGATACCGCCGCAGAACGCGAACTGATCGTCGATGACGGCGATCTTCTGGTGATGCGCGGCCGACACCGGATGGGCGGCATCGATCCGAAAATGCAGTCGACGCCCCGTCAACAGGTCCTGGACGAACGGCGGCGCCACACCGCGCAGCATCCCGGTGAAGGCACCCGTGCTCCAGCGCAGCACATAGATCTCGAGTCCCGGCCGGTTCGCGCCGAGCCACTTGAGGAATTCGCCGAGCCGGTCGGGAACGTCTCCCTCCGGTGACCGCGGGTCCAGACTGATCCTCGTGTCGACATCCCAGCCGATCAGGATGACGCGGCGTCGCGCCTGCAGGAGCGCCGACTTTGCGTGCAGGAAGTAATCCGCCGCATCGACGATGCAGGCGACGCGGTCGGCAGTGGCGATCTCCCGACACGTGTCCCCCGCACGCAGTATCGGCTCGTGCCCCGGTTCGTCCGTCATGTGGTGTTCCGCCCCGTTCTTCTCACGGTCGTGATTCGCAGCCCCCGCCAGCCCGTCATTCTGCCAACACCCCGCAGCGCAGCGCGGCACCGCACCGCGTGGCACTCCTTACACTCGTCGGGGTGAGACCCGACTCGGCCAGTGACCTTGCGGAACAGAGGGACCTTGCGGAACAGGGGGACCTCGAAGAACGCAGGGACCTCGGCGAACGCCCAGCCCGTCGACGACGCCGGCCGTTCGTCGTCGCCGCCGCGCTCGTCATGGTCCTGATGTTGGGCGCAGGGGTGATCGCCTGGCGCACCGTCCCCGAGCGGTGGCTGCCGTGGGACACTGCGGAGTTTCCCCAGGTCGACGCCGGCCAGCTGACGCCGACACAGAACCGGATCGTCGAGTTGCTCCGCGACGAGCACGCCGCGCAGCGTCCGGGCACCTTCTACTCCGAAGGCGTCGACGAACCGTGGTGCGCGAACTTCGTCAGCTGGATCATGCGCGAGGCCGGGGCGCCGTTCGCCAACCCACACTCGGGGCACTGGCGGATTCCGGGGGTGTTCACCCTCCAGGAGTATTTCGAGGACAGCCGACGTTTCGAGCCGGTCGGCGACTACACGCCCCGCGTGGGCGACGTCGTCCTCTACGACCGGTCGTCGGCCCTGGGCCAGCACACCAATATCGTGGTCCGGGTCGACGGCGACGAGGCCACGACGGTCGGGGGCAACGAGATGCGCAAGATCCGGGTACACGAACTGGACTGGAGGTCCGACGGCGGCGTCGTCGGGTTCGGACGCCTCGACCTCGAGCGGGATGCCGAGCGATGACCGACGATAGACGGCTGATCTACCGCTCGCGCCCTCCGGGCGCTTTGCGACCCGCACTGGCGGTGGCCCGGCACTTCACCGACTCCGCACACCTCGCCTCGCAGAAGCCGTTCGACGGATCGCTCGATCTCCTGCCGCACACCGAACTGCCGGGCCGCTTCGGGTGGAGCCACTACGGCCTCATGTTGCCGTCTCTGCCCGACCCACACCGATACCTGAGCCTGATGGTCATGGCCGGCATGACCGGTCTCCGCGCCTTCGACTTCCCGCAGGAGGCCACCCCCGACGACCCGCAGGACATCATCGTGGCCTCCGCGTCGAGTGGTGCCGACAGCGCCTACGCGCGGGAGGTGCTCTCCATCCGACGCGACGGGCGGTTCGCACCGAACCGCGCAGAGTTCGGCACCCTGGCGTCGATCACCGGGACGCACCCGCAGTTCGACATCCGGATCCATGCAGATGATCTCCACGTAGAGCTGACGATGACCTGCCGTCCCAATCCCACCTGGTTCGTCAGATCACCTGTCTGGCAGCACATCGGTCACCTGGGACGCTACCGGGGTCAGGTGACGCACCGCGGTGCGACGACCGAGATCTCCGGAGTGGGGAACCTCGAGTACGCGCGATCCATCAGCCCCTACGTGGTACTCCGCCGCGCCACGGACCGGCAGATCCCGCTGGAGTGGTTCAGTTATCACGTCGTCGACCTACCCGGTGAACGCCAGATCCTGTTCACCCAACTGGGGGTCTCCGGAAGCATCGTCGAGACCAACGTCATCCGCCGATCACTCGACGGCGCAGCCGATCACAAGGTCCACGAGGGTTATCACCGCGTCCTGGAGACGGACGACACCCCCACCACGGACTCACACGGGAACGAGCGATTCCTCCCCCGCGTCTTCGAGTTCGGTTGCAGCGGCGTCTCGGTCGTCGGAACCTACGACTGTCCACAGCGATTCGCGGTCGGTCGCGGTTACATCTCCGGTTACGACGCACGGGTGCGCGTCGACGGCGAGGAGTTCACCACGCGGGGGTATTCCGAGCACATCGACGAACGACCCCACCGCCACCGGAACGGGTCCGGTACAGCGAAGACAGGAATGCCATGAGCTTCGACGGATTCCCCGAAGCCGCTCTCGACTTCTACGACGATCTCGAGATCGACAACTCGAAGTTCTTCTGGGAGCAGCACAAAGAGATCTATCGCGCCGCGGTCGCGGAACCGATGACGGCTCTTGCCGAAGAACTCGCCGACGAATTCGGCATCGCCAAGCTGTTCCGCCCGTACCGCGATGTGCGCTTCTCCAAGGACAAGTCTCCGTACAAGACGCACCAGGGTGCATTCGTCGCGGTGGCTCCGGCCACCGGGTACTACATCCAGATCGGCGCACCCGGTGTCCGGGTCGGCGCGGGTTTCTACGAGGCTGCGCCGGCGCGCCTCGCCGAACTGCGGAAGGCCATCGACCACGACCGGCACGGCCCCGAGCTCGAGCGCATCGTTCGAAAACTCGCCAAGGCCGGATGGGAGATCGGCGGCGACCGCCTGAAGACCGCTCCGCGCGGCTACGACATCGATCATCCGCGCATCGAACTGCTGCGCCACAAGTCGCTCTTCGCCGGCCGCGACTACGGCTTCGACGAGGTCATCCACACCCCGGCGCTCGTCGACCGCGTCCGCAAGGATTGGCGCGAGACCAATACGCTCGTCGACTGGATCGTCCGCCACGCCGCCACCTGAACACCGAGCGTCCCGAACGACTTTCGCGTCACGCCCCGAGACATCGGCCATCGGCTACGGGGTCCGCGGGACACGAATCGGTAGCGGTTCGCAATCTGGTCCCTCTCGCTCAGGTCGGCGAGTTCATACTGGCTGCGAGCCTGTGACGATGGCGCCGTCCACTGCGCCACCGTCAAGCCGACCTGCGTCAGCACCTCGGGCGTGCGATTCTTGCTCGGTGATGCCCGTTCACGTGATGTCCGCCTGCGAGCGGAGGAGCCTGTAGATGCCCGATCATGTTCACCACGGTCACATCTTCCATCTGGCCGGCAACCCGTTGATCACCGAAGCGTCGGACGCGCTCGTCGAGATCCCCGACGGGGCGCTGGTGGTCGGGGCCGACGGCACGATCAAGTACTGCGGTGAGAAGTCCCGCCTACCAGCAGAGTTCGCGTCCGCCCAACGGCACGAACACCCCGGCGGCTATCTGATCCCCGGATTCGTCGACACGCACATCCACTTCCCGCAGACCTATGCGGGTGACTCCTACGGTGGCGGACAGCTTCTCGAGTGGCTGAACCTCTGCATCTTCCCGTCCGAATCGCAGTTCGTCGATCCCGAGTTCGCGCGGACCGCGGCAGTCGAATTCACCAAGCGACGGGTCGCGGCCGGGACGACCGCGATGATGGCGTTCGGGTCGGCGTTTCCCCACGCGCAGGACGCGCTGTTCGAGGAGACCCGCAAGGCGGGGCTGCGCCTTGTCTCCGGGCGCGGAATCCAGACCGTCGGAGGCGACACCGCGAAGCCGCTGCTCACGTCGGAGGAGGATGCAATCCGCCTGACGAGGGACGAGATCGAGAAGTGGCACGCCGCCGACACCGGCGACCACCGAACGGCGCTCCTGCACGTCGCGATCGTGCCGAGGTTCTCGTTGTCGGTGACGACCGAAACCCTGCGGAATCTCGGCGAGCTCTACGACGAATACCGCGACCGGGGTGTCTACGTGCACACTCACCTCAACGAGAACCACCGGCCGGGTACCGGCGAGATCGACACGACCAAGGACGTCTATCAGGTCGACTCGTACCTCGACACCTACGACGGCAAGTTCCTTCCCGGCTCGCAAGTCGGCGGCAAGAGCCTGCTCGGGCCGCGCACCATCCTCGCTCACAGCGTCCACTGCCAGGATGCCGAACTCGCGCGTATGGCCGAGACCGGGACCTCGATCTCCCACTGTCCGGTGTCACAGCTGTTCCTCGGGTCCGGGACGATGCCGTGGAAGCGCACGGTCGCCTCCGGGGTCAACATCTCCGCGGGAACCGATTTCGGCGGTGGCGACGAGTGGTTGATCCCACGCGTCCTCGGTGACGCATTCAAACAGCACATCACCGAACCCGGCGAGGCCGGGGTGTCGATGCACCCGGCGGAGATGCTGTTCATCGGGACCCTCGGCGGGGCCCGCGCGCTCGACATGGAGAACCGCTTCGGGAACTTCGACGAGGGCAAGGAAGCAGACTTTCTCGTCATCGAACCGGTCGACGGCCTGAAAGCCATGCTGGACAACGCTGTCCGCTCCGACGACCCCGTACTCGCCCGCGATCAGACCCTCTTCGGGCTGCTCATGGGAATTCGCGAATCCTCGATCGCCGAGGTCTACGTCCAGGGCCGACAAGTGGTCCTGTAGCCAGAGCAATGGTCGTCACCCTGTCGGTCTTCCATCCCGCTTCGCAGGCGGGATTTGCCGACTGGGCGGCATCGCTCGCCGGGTCGGCGGCCGACACCGAGGGTTGCCTCGGTACCGACATCTCGACGGTGACCGACGGGCATTTCGAACCGGCGGTGGCGGCGACGTTCGCAGACCCCGAGGCCTGCGACCGCTGGCTCGACAGCACCCAGCGGGCGGAGATCCTGCGCCGGGGAAGCGATCTGGGCTTTCTGCCGTCGGCGCCGACGCTCCTACTCGTCGACGGCGAGGCTCCCCCAACCGGAGTCGGCGCCTTCCGTCACGACATCCTCCCGGGCAGGTCCGACGAGTTCCTCCGCGCGCAGCGTGAACTGACCGACGCCGCATCGGAGTTCAGCGGATATGAAGGAACCGCCCTGTTCATCGACGACGCCACCGGGTCCGCGCTGTCGGTGTTGCGCTTCCGCACCGCCCGGCAGCTATCGGCCTGGGTGTCATCTCGGGAACGCGGCGAAGCGCTCGACATCTTGCGATCGAGCCTCACCCACGACTTCGAGACGATGTCGGCGACCACCGCCTTCGGCACCACGGTGCGCACCGACAACGGCCGCTTCCGTCAGACGCCGAACTGGAAGTCGGCGATGATGGTCCTGTTGGTGCTGTACCCCACGGTGATGATCCTGTCCCGGTTCCTCGGACCGGTGCTCGACCGTATCGGAGCGGAACCATGGCTGGCACTGTGGCTGAGTCAGGTCGTGAGCGTCGGGTTGATGCAATGGTGGCTCATGCCGTGGGCGGCGAAACCGTTCCGCCGCTGGCTGGATCCGGTGGACGGCAACGGCCTGCGCAGCAATCTGGCCGGGACCGTGACGATTCTGCTGCTCTACATCGTGTGCCTGGTGATCTTCGCCAACGTCACCTGGCTCCAGTTCTGGGATTACGTGGACAGCTGACTCAGCCGAGCACCCCGTCGAGATAGACCCACCGCCCGTCGTACCGGGTGAAACGGCTGCGTTCGTGGAGTGACCCTCGCTCGGAACCGGACTTGTAGTACGCGGTGAAGGTGACCTCCCCCTCGGTGTCGAACGGCGATCCACCGTCCGTCGACTCGACGTCCAAGCGGTACCAGCGCATCGCGTCGTCGAGTTCGAGGTCGTCCGGGCGGGTGTCGGGGTGCCAGCTGACCAACAGGTGGTTGCGGTCACCGAGGGCGAAAGCGGTGAAGCGCGAGCGCATCAGCGCCTCTGCGGTCGGCGCGGCGCGCTCACCGGCGAGGACGGGTCCGCAGCATTCGCCGAAGGCGAATCCGGACAGGCACGGGCACCTCGCGCCGGGATCTCGGTTTGCCGATTCGGTGTTCATTCCCCGCATCTTAGGGGTAGACAGAAACGAGATCACCCAAGAGGCGGTCCGGTTGCCCATGAGGTGACCGGGCCGACCCCAACGGAGGGAGAATCCTTGTCCGACAATGTTTATCGGGTCATCGAAGTGGTCGGTTCGGCCGCGACCGGCACCGACGACGCGATCCGGAACGCCATCGCCCGTGCATCGCAGACGGTCAACCATCTGGACTGGTTCGAGGTGACCGAGACCCGTGGTCACATCGAGGACGGACAGATCGCGCACTTCCAGGTCACCCTGAAAGTCGGCTTCAAGATCGAAGGCTCCTGACTCCGGAGCCCAGACGTACTAGCCCCTGGTGGCGGCGGTGAGGAATGCGCCGATCTCGCGCGCGACTGCCTGCGGTTCGTCGAGCATGGACAGCACCGCCGCGCCGGGGATCTCGGCATAGCGGCCCCGCGGCGCGAGTTCGGCGAGACGTGGTCCGTGCGCCGGTGGCATCACCCGGTTGTCGGGCGACCACAGCACGAGCACCTCTCCGCCGAACCCCCGCAATGCCTCGGTTTTCCGAACCAGCTCGGCGGGATCGAACGACGTCGTCGCGTACTTGGTGACGTCGCGCCGGATACGCGGGTCACGCAGGACCGGGTCCGTCCACCGGCGAATTCGTTCGTCGTCGACGGGCTTGTCGACCATCCATCCCCACAGCACCGGCAATCGCCGAAGCCACCCGACCCGCAGCTGGCGTGCCGCCAGGGTGATGCCCCCGGGCAGGCGCACCGCCAGGGTGGCCATCTTGCCGGGCAACCCGGGCGGGAAGTTCTCGAAGGCCTCGCACGGGAGAACCACCATCCTCGCGACACGCTCGTCCCGCCCGAGCGAGGTGAGGAACAGCGAACCGCCCCAGTCGGAATGAACGAGGGTCACGTCGCGCAGGTCGAGGGCGTCGAGGATGTCCGCGACCAGCCCGACCATCCCGTCCATCGAAAGGACCGCGTCCTCGTTGAGGGGGATACGGTGCGACCCGAGGGGAAGGATCGGGCGGATGTAGCGAAACCCGTTCGGCAGCAACGGGATCACGTCGTCCCACACCGCGTGGTCCATGAGTAGGCCGTGCAGGAACACGACCGGCGGCCCCTCCCCGTCCTCCGCGTACTCGACCGTGCCGGCCGGCGTTTCGATTCGCTGGAGAACACCCGGCGCGGCGCTCGTCTTCCGGTTGAGCTCGGACATGGTGCACGCTCCTCACCTCGGACGGACGAGGCCGACCCGGCCTCTAGAATGATCATTCTAGAATCATTGTTCTAGAATGACCAGGGTGAAGACCGATGAGCGCATCGTGGTGGCGATGACCGAGCTCCTGCGCCGGCAGGGGTACGCCGCGACCGGGATCAAACAGGTCGTCGAGACGTCCGGTGCCCCCATCGGTTCGATCTATCACCACTTCAAAGGCGGCAAGCGGGACATCGCGGCCGCCGCACTCCGACAGTCCGGAACGGCCTACGGCGAGTTGGTCGGCATGCTCCTGGCTCCCTACGACGACCCCGCCGACGGGATCGAGGCGGCGTTCGTCGCCGCCGCGGAGACCATCGAACAGGGCGGGTGGCTGAACATGTGTCCCGTCGGGACCGTCGCCGGCGAGATCGCCGACGCCGAACCCGACCTCCGAGAGATCGCCGCCGAGGTCATGTCGTCGTGGATCGACACCGGCGCGGCCCTGTTCACGGCGCGCGGACTCCCCGAGGCGGACGCCCGCTCACTGATGACCGCGGCGGTGTCGGCGCTCGAGGGAGCGTTCATCGTCGCCCGCACCCAGCGCTCCACCGACGCCATCCTCGCCGCGGGACGGGCGATGGGCTGCTACGCGCGCGCGCTCGCCACACCGGCTCGGGCGGAACCGATCTCAGAGGCGGGCGAGGTACGTCGGTAGGGCGTCCTCGACGACGAGGGACTGCAACGCGAAGCGGAGCTGCGCCGAGACGTACCGGTCGAGGTCGTATCCGGGCGCGAAATGCCAGTGCTTGAGCGCCCATCCGTGCGCCAGCATCATCAGGTCGAAGACCACGAGGTCGGCGTCGACATCGAGGATGAGCCCGGCCTCGATGCCGGCGGTGACCGCGGCCCGCATCGGCGCGGAGGTCTCGACCTCGAGTTCCTTGATCCGCTCACGTCCCGCGGCGTCGAGCGTGCGGCTCTCCCGGTAGGTCAGCACGACGGCGTCGCGGTTCTCGTCGACGATGGTCGCGTATTGCCGGAATCCCGCGATCAACTGTTCGACGGGGTCGTCGCCGGCACGGTCCATGGCGGGCTGGAGCTGATCCCGGAAGGCCTCGAGGATGTCGACGATCGCGGCGAGCAGGATCTCTTCCTTGCCGCCGAAGTACTTGTAGAACAGTCCGACACTGACCTGCGCCTCCTCGGCGAGCGCCTGCATCGACATCTGGTGGAAGCCGGTGCGCTCCATGACCTTCACCGCGGCGTCGAGCAGCTGACGGCGGCGCGTGGACACACGCACCGCGCGCACCGCCTCCTCGACGGCCAGGTCGGCCGACGACCTCGCCGTGGCAGGTTTCGCCATCGCAGTACTTCCTTCTGATCCGCTCGTGAGCGCCGAGTCGATCCACGGGCTGCACCCGGGAAGTTGAATCAGCGTTCACTCACTGTACAAGCCCTAGAGACCGAGGTCCTTGGCGACGATCGTCTTCATGATCTCGGTGGTACCGCCGTAGATGGTCTGGATGCGGGCGTCGACGAACGCGCGCGACACCGGGTACTCCCGCATGTAGCCGTAGCCGCCGTGCAGTTGCAGGCACCGGTCGGCGGTGCGTACCTGCAGCTCGGTGGCCCACCACTTGAGTTTCGCGGCCCGTGCCGGCGTCAGCTCGCCGGCCACGTGTTCGGCTATGCAGTCGTCGAGGAAGGTACGGGCGATGTCGAGTTCGGTCGCGAGCTCGGCGGCGACGAACTGGGTGTTCTGGAACGACGAGATCGGCGACCCGAAGGCGGTGCGCTCCCGCACGTACTCCAGAGTGCGTTCGAACGTACCCTCGGCGGCCGCGACGGCACCGACGGCCAGCGACAGCCGTTCCTGCGGGAGGTTGCGGACGAGCTGGTAGAAACCCTCGCCCTCCTCACCCAGCCGGTTGGCCACGGGCACGCGCATGTCCTCGAAGGACAGTTCGCTGGTGTCCTGCGCGTGCAGCCCGATCTTGTCGAGTTTGCGACCCCGCACAAATCCGGGAGTGTCCGCCTCGACGACGAAAAGCGTAAGCCCCTTGTGTTTTTCGGGGCCGGTCCGGGTCGCGACCACGAAGAGGTCGCCGTTGCGACCGTTGGAGATGAAGGTCTTCGCACCGTTGACGACGTAGTGGTCACCGTCGCGGACCGCGGAGGTACGGATGCCGGCGAGATCGCTGCCCGCCCCGGGTTCGGTCATCGCGATGCCCAGCACGGTGTCACCGCCGACCACACCCGGCAACCAGCGCGCCTTCTGCTCGTCGGTGGTCAGCTCCGTGAGATACGGCAGGACGACGTCGTTCTGCAGGGAGAAGGCGATGGCCTCGGCGGCGGCGCCGGTGCGTGCCACCTCGTCGATGAGGATGGCGTTGTACCGGAAGTCGTCGACGCCGGGACCGCCGAACTGTTCGGGTACGGGAAAGCCGAGAAGGCCGTTCTTGCCTGCTTCGACGAACAGTCCGCGGTCCCACTGTCCGGCGCTCTCCCAGTCGGCGTGCGCGGGGGTGATCTGTTCGGCGACATAACGTCTGACCGTCTCACGGAAGTGTTTGTGTTCGAGGTCGTGGATGAGTGAAGACATCGATTCTCCGGTTCGGATGTGTCAGCCGTGGACGCGGTCGGTGGCCGGCGCGGCGAACACGCCGTCGGCCATCTCTCGTGCCGCGGATTCGGTGGCCTTGTAGTGCAGCTTCTTCCCGGTCGCCGACACCGGCAGCGAGTCGACGATGCGATAGGCGCGCGGACGTTTGAAGCTCGACAACATCGGGTGCGTGCGGCAGTACGCGTCGAGGTCCTCCGGAGTGGGGGCATCCCCGTCGGCGGGCACGATGTAGGCGACGACGAGGCTTCCCCACTGTTCGTCGGGCACACCCACCACGAGCGAATCCGCCACTCCGGGATGACCGTTCAGCGCCTCCTCGACCTGGACCGGGTGGACGTTCTCACCGCCGGACAGGAGCATGTCGTCCTTGCGTCCGACGATGGTGACGAACTCGCCCGCATCCCAGGTGGCCAAATCGCCGATGTACAGCCAGCTGCCGTTGTACTTCGCCTTCTCCTGCTGCGGGGAGTCGTAGTAGGCGGCTGCGCATTTGGGTGACCGGATGATGACCTCGCCGACTTCTTCACCGTCGCGGGCGACGACCTCGTCCGGGCTCGCCAGGTGGCCGTCGTCGTGGACGCGAACCACGCGGACGTCGTCGTCGATGCAGGCCCGCCCGGCGGTTCCGGCGTGGTCGGGCAGGTCGTCGGGACGCAGGAAGGTGTTCCAGAAACCCTCGGTGCTGCCGTAGCCGTTGAAGATCCGCGGGGTGAGCACCTCTTGGTAGCGCAGTGCGGCCTCGCGTTCGAGCGGTGCGCCCATCGTGACGATGCCGCGCAAACTGGAGAGGTCACGCGGGTTCGCCGACTGTGCGGTGGCGAGCATCGCCAGGTTGGTCGGCGCACCGATGAGGAACGTCAGGCGGTACTTCTCCACCCAGTCGAGGGTGAGCTCCGGGTCGAAGGTGCGCATCGGAACGACCGAGGAGCCCAGGTAGAACGACGGATTGGGCCCGGCACAGTAAAGGCCGCCACGGTGGAACCACGGGGTCATGTTCAGCGTCCGGTCGTCCGGTGACAGCGGGAAGTGCATGATCACGTCGTGCGCCGAGAAGATCTCGATGGCCGAGTTCATCGGCACCGCTTTGGGCATACCCGTGGTCCCCGAGGTGTACAACCGGGTCGTCTCGTCGAAGACACCGCGCGTGACCGTCGGCGTCGCACGACCGGCGACGGGTAGGTCGTCGAAGCGGATGGAGCCGGGGACGAGTTCCCCCTCACCGACCCCGACCAGCAATTCCGGTGTGTGCTCGGCGAGCGCGATCGCCTCACCGACCATGGCGCCGAGACCGGCGTCGTAGACGTAGACCTTCGGTCGACTGATGTCGAGGATGACGGCCGTCTCGCCGGCCGCGAGCCGGAAGTTCACCGGTGACCCGACCGCTCCGGCCGCCTGCGTCGCCAGGTAGAGCTGTGCGAACTCCGGGCCGTTCAGCAGCTGATAACCCACCACGTCGCCGTCGGTCACCCCGCGGTCGGCGAGACCGGCCGCGAGTTCGTCGACCGCAGAACCGAGTTCGGCGTACGTCCACTTCCGGTCGGTGAGCGGGTCGATCATCGCGATCTCGCCGGCGTATCGGCCGACGTTGCGACGGAATCCGTTCAGGTAGGTGAACTCGTGCTCGAAGAAACTGCGGTACGCGTGTGCGTCGTAGACGTAACTCGTGTCGGGGGTCATGTCGATTCCCTCAGTTGTCATCTCGGTCCTCCGGTGCTGGGCCGGTCAGCCGGCCATGGTGAGACCGCCGCTGACGCTGACCACCTGGCCGGTGATGAACGACGCCGCGGAGGAGGCGAAGAACAGGACGGGTGCGGCGACCTCGTCGGGTCGTGCGAGCCGGCGGAACGGGATCGCCTTCACCAGAGCTTCTTTCAGCTTCTCCGGCTGGGCCTGGAACAGCGGGGTGTCGGTGGGCCCGGGGCAGACCGCGTTGACGGTGATCTGGTACCGGGCCATCTCCCGCGCGAGCGACTTCGAGAGGGCGATGACGCCGCCCTTGGCTCCGGCGTAGATGGTCTCGCCCGCCGATCCGACACGACCGGCGTCGGAGGCGAGGTTGATGACACGGCCGCCCTGCCAGCCGTCGGTCTTCGACGCCTCCACCATGCCGGGCAGGAATGCGCTGGCCATGTGCACGGGACCGAGGTAGTTGATGGCCACCACCTTCTCGGCGAATTCGGTGGTGGCGTTGAGGAACTGGTCCGTGCGGTCCCACCCGGCGGCGTTGATGAGGATGTCGGGGACGCCGACCTCGGCGTTCACGGCGTCCCGGAGTTCGTCGACCTTCGTCCGGTCGGCGACGTCGACGGCCATCGGGACGATGGAACCGGCCTCCTCTGCGGTGCGCTTGGCGGCCTCGAGGTCGAGGTCTGCGGCGACCACCGTGGTGCCCTGCGCCGCGAAGCCGAGCGCGATGGCCTTGCCGATGCCGGACCCGGCGCCGGTCACGACGGCGATGTGCTTGTCACTCATGAGGTTTCCTCTGTCCTGTCGCGGGGACGGTGATCAGGCACCGACGTACTGGTTGAACTGCGGCGCGCGCTTCTCCGCGAAGGCATTGGCTCCCTCGAGCCCTTCCGGGGAATGGGTGAAGAGGTCGAGCGCGCTCATCGCGAGATTCGACAGCCCGGCCTGGTGGTCGGTGTCGGCATTGAAGCTCTGCTTGAGGAAACGCAGCGTGGTGGGCGACTTCTCGGCGATCTCGGCGGCGATCTTCTTCGCCTCGTCGAGCAGGTCCGCAGCCGGGACGACCCAGTTGACCAGGCCCCACCGTTCGGCGGTCTCGGCGTCGTACTGCCGGCACAGGTACCAGATCTCCCGGGCCCGCTTCTCCCCCACCACACGAGCGAGGAAGGCCGAGCCGAACCCCGCGTCGAAGGAGCCGACCTTGGGTCCGGACTGACCGAAGCGTGCGGTGTCGGCGGCGATGGTGAGGTCGCACAGGACATGCAACACGTGACCACCGCCGATGGCGAGTCCGTTGACCGCGGCGATGACCGGCTTGGGGATGTCACGGATCGTCTTGTGCAGGTTGCCGATCTCGAACATGCCGCTCTCGCTGGGACCGTAATCACCGGTCTCCGCACGCTGTTTCACGTCGCCACCGGTGCAGAACGCCTTCTCGCCGGCCCCGGTCAGGATCACCGCCTGCACGCCGTTGTCGGCCCAGGCGCGTCGGAAGGCGTTGATCATCTCCTCGACCGTCTTGGCACGGAAGGCGTTGTACCGGTGCGGCCGGTTCATCGTGATGATCGCGGTGGGACCTTCGACCGTGTAGTCGATGTCTTCGTAATCCATCCTGTTCACTCCTTGCGGTGGGGAATCGCCCGAGGCACGTCCGTGCGGGCATCTGCGGTGATCAGCGGTGATTTTTCGAGAGGTACGAGTCTCTTGATGAACTCATGTGTTGGTATGAGTGAACGTACATTCATCGGTTCGGATGTGTCAAGGGTCACTCCCGTGCCGGTGTTCCCGCTGGTCCATTTCCTTCCCGCGGACCGGATTCCTTCCCGCGTGTCAGGCCTGACCCGCGGGAGGGAATCAGTCCGGCGGGAGGGAAACCCGCACGCGGGAGGGCGTCGGGGCCGGCCTCGCGTTCCCGCGCATCCGTTTCCAATCCGCTGATTGAGCTCAAGCAGCGCGAGGGAATCAGTCCGGCGGGAGGGAAACCCGCACGCGGGAGGTCACTCGAAGAGCCACTGTTCGTCATGCACAGCGGGCCGGGCGAACCTAGACTTCGGGGACCATGCGATTCACCCAGACCATCTCCGGGACGACCTACGAGTTCGACGGCCTCGTCGAACTGATGGCAAAGGCCACGCCGCGGCGCTCCGGCGACGAGCTGGCCGGTTGCGCCGCCACCTCGGATGCCGAACGTGCTGCTGCGGCATGGCAATTGGCCGATGTCCCGCTGTCGGCGTTTCTCGACGACCTTCTCGTCCCGTACGAGTCGGACGAGGTGACCCGCCTCATCGTCGACACCCACGACCGCGCGGCTTTCGCGGAGATCTCGCATCTGACGGTCGGCGGGTTCCGCGACTGGCTGCTCGAGATCTCCACCCGCTCCGACGCGGCCGAACGCATCGCCCGCGTCTCCCCCGCCGTCACCCCCGAGATGGCCGCTGCGACATCGAAGATCATGCGCAACCAGGACCTGATCCTGGTTGCCTCGGCCATTCGGGTCACCTCGGCTTTCCGGACCACGATCGGCCTCCCCGGCCGCATCGCCACCCGACTTCAGCCCAACCACCCGACCGACGATCCACGCGGTATCGCCGCAGCCACCCTCGACGGCCTGCTGATGGGTTGCGGCGACGCCGTGATCGGGATCAACCCGGCCTCGGACTCACCACAGGCGACCGCCGACCTGCTGCACATGCTCGACGACATCCGGCAGCGGTTCGAGATCCCGATGCAGTCCTGCGTCCTCTCGCACGTCACCACCACCGTCGACCTGATCGCTCAGGGCGTCCCGGTGGACCTCGTGTTCCAGTCCATCGCCGGAACCGAGGGAGCCAACACGGGATTCGGGGTGAACCTGTCGATCTTGCAGGAGGCCAACGAGGCCGGCCGATCGCTGCGGCGGGGCACGGTCGGCGACAACGTCATGTATCTAGAGACCGGTCAGGGGTCCGCGTTGTCGGCGGGCGCCCACCTCGGCACCGGCGGCAAACCCGTCGACCAGCAGACCCTCGAGACGAGGGCGTACGCGGTGGCACGCGCCCTGGACCCGTTGCTGATCAACACCGTCGTCGGGTTCATCGGCCCCGAATACCTCTACGACGGCAAGCAGATCATCCGCGCCGGACTGGAAGATCACTTCTGCGGCAAGCTTCTCGGCCTCCCGATGGGCGTCGACGTCTGCTACACCAACCATGCCGAGGCCGACCAGGACGACATGGACACCCTGCTCACGCTCCTCGGCGTCGCGGGCGCGGCCTTCGTCATCGCGGTACCCGGCGCCGACGACGTCATGCTCGGCTACCAGAGCCTGGCCTTCCACGACGCGCTGTACGTCCGGCAGGCACTCCGGTTGCGTCCCGCACCGGAGTTCGAGGCATGGCTCGCCCGTCTCGGCATGTCCGACGCCGACGGCCGAATCCTGCCGGTCGACCCGGCCGCCTCCCCGCTACTGCCCCTGGCGGCCGGTCGATGAGCACGCCCGACGAGTCTCGACAGTCCCCGGCCCCCGACGGCGGTGACGACGTCTGGGCCGCGATGCGGCGGACCACCCAGGCGCGCATCGGTCTGGGACGCGCCGGCAGCTCGTTGCCGTCGCGTCGCGTACTGGAGTTCCAGGCAGCGCACGCGGCAGCGCGGGATGCGGTCCACGAACCCCTCGACGCCGAGGCCTTCGCCGAGACGCTCTCCGGTCTCGACCTCGGCGATCCGGTCGTCGTGACGAGCCGGGCCTCCGACCGTGGCGAGTATCTGCGCCGACCGGATCTGGGCCGCATGCCCGAGGATCTGTCCGCCCTCTCCGAAACCGGCGCGGAGATCGGCATCGTCATCGCCGACGGGCTGTCGCCACGCGCGGTCGTCGACCATGCCCACGGCCTGGTGGCCGCCCTCCTCGACGCCTTCGAGGGTCGCTACACCATCGCCCCGCCGGTCATCGCCACCCAGGCGCGCGTGGCGCTCGGCGACCACATCGGCGAGGCACTCGGCGTCACGACCCTCATCGTGATCATCGGTGAGCGACCGGGACTCTCGGTCGCCGACAGCCTCGGCATCTACCTGACCCACCTGCCCCGACCCGGCCGCACCGACGCCGATCGCAACTGCATCTCCAACATCCACCCGCCTGACGGACTGCATTACGAGGTCGCCGCACGGGTCACCGCAGCGCTGGTCGACGGCGCCCGCAAACTCGGCCGGTCGGGCGTGGCGCTCAAGGACACCTCGCGCCAGGCCGCCGTCGAGAACGTCGACGCCGCAGACGAACGCACCGTCGACCCGTCCTGACCGGACACCAGACCCGAGGTGTCACGTCCCGAGGATCTTGGCCTTCTGCGCGGCGAACTCGGCCTCGGTGAGGATGCCCTGCTGGTACAGCGCACCGAGCTCCTTCAGGGCGGCGATCGTGTCCATGCCGCTCGACTGCGCCGGTGGTTGGGGCGGCTGGGGCGGAGGAGGTGATTCCGGGTAGGGCGTCGGCGCGTACTGCGGGTCGGGATACCGCTGAGCAGTCGGGTCCTGCTGGGTGACGGTCCCCTGCTGTGCCCACCGACTGGCCTGGCGTCGGGACACCCGGTTGCTCACCGCCGTGGCGGTTCCGGAGATCACGGCCGTGCGGGCGACCCCGCGGATCAGACCTGGCATGACATCTGTCCCTTCATTCCTCGATTGCGTCGAGCGTCTCGAGCAGCGCGTCGACCGGTATCCGGCCCGACGCGACCACTCGCCCGCCGTTGTTGCGCAGGGCGGTGGCGAACGGAGCCGCCCACAGGTTCTCCCACACGAGAATCGCCGCGCTGGAGCCGGGTTCCAGCGCGGCGGCGGCCTCGCCGATGTCGGTGTCGTCGAGGATCGACGTCGCCGCCCCGTCGAAGATCGCGAATTCGGCGCTCAGCTCCCCGATCTCGAGTTCGGCGATGGAGCCGTCGTCCGCCTTGGTCAGGAAGACGATGTCGATGAGTCGCACGATCCCGCGGTCGATCAGGTCCATCAGGTAGGGCAGCGCCTCACCCGTCGGCTGGGTTCCCGCCCACTCGACGACCACGTAGTCGACCGGGCCGAGTTCGCGATCCGCCGACTCGTCTCCGTTGGTCATGACCGCAGATCCACGACGGACCCGCTCGGCTCGGACTCGTACAGCGCGCCGATCTCGGCTGCATACTTGGTCGCGATCGGGTTGCGGCGCAGCTTCATCGTCGGGGTCAACTCGTCGCCGCCCGGGTCCCACGCGGCCGGGACGATGGTGAAGCGTTTCACCTGTTCGACCCGGGACAGCTTCCCGTTGCCGGCCCGGATCGCCGCGGAGACCTCCTCGACGATCTCGGGATGAGCCGACAGTTCGACGAGATCGGCGCCGGGCATGTCCAGTTTGTTCGCCCGCATCGCAACCGCCTCCGGGTCGAGGACCACCAGCGCCGACACATACGGCTTCGCGTCGCCGATGGCCACGACCTGACTGATCAACGACGATGCCGCCTTCATCGCGTTCTCGATGTTGGTGGGCGACATGTTCTTTCCGGACTCGTTGATGATGAGTTCCTTCTTGCGGTCGACGATCGTGACGTTGCCGTCGTCGTCGATCGTCGCGATGTCGCCGGTCGACAGCCAACCCTCGGCGTCGATCGTCTCGGCCGTCTTCTCCGGTTGTTTGCGATAACCACGCATGACCACCGGACCGCGGACGAGCAACTCCCCGTCGGCGGCGAGCTTGACCTCCATGCCACGCACCGGGGAACCCACGGTGCCGACCCGCAGATTGTCCGGGGTGGTCATCGTCGAGACGCCGGTGGTCTCCGACATGCCCCACACCTCGAGCACGGGAATCCCCAGGCCCAGGAAGAACTTCAGCACTTCCGGCGGGATGGCGGCCGCTCCCGAGCCGGCGAACGACACCTCGTCGAGCCCAAGGGCGGCGCGCACCTTGTGCAAGACCAGCTTGTCGGCCAGTCCGTGCTGGACCCCACCGAGGAGGCCTGTCCCCTTGCCGTCGATGCGCGCCTGCGCGTTGGCCGCGCCGACCCCGAAAGCCCAACCGGCAAGTGCCTTTTTGACCGGACTCGACTCCTCGGCGAGTTTGGCCTCGATGCCGGCGCGGATCTTCTGCCACACGCGCGGTACCCCGAAGAAGAACGTCGGGTGCACATCGGGCAGCGCTGCGGCGATCTCACGCGGATCGGGCACGGTGGTGATCTGGATGCCGCGCATCATGTTCGCCGCATGCGACGACACGCGATCGGCGATGTGCGCGGCCGGGAGGTAGGAGATGGCGCGATCGTCGAACCCGACCTCGAGCTTCTCGGCCAGCGCGGCCATCTCCGCGACGATGTTCCGATGGGTGATCTCGACACCCTTGGGCGGGCCGGTGGTGCCCGACGTGTAGATCAGTGTCGCGAGGTCCTCGGGTTCCACCGCTTGCCAGGACGCGGCGAAGTCGAAATCCGCAGGAGGAGGCGTGTGTTCGAGCTCGTCGAGTGAGATGGTGCCGTCGGCCATGCCGTCGACGACCACGATGCGTTCGACGCCGGTGTTCGCGGCGGTGATCACCGGCAGGAAGACCTGCTCGGTGATCACGACCTTGTTCTCGGCGTTGCCGAACAGGTACTCGATCTGGTCGGGAGCGCTGGTGTTGTAGATCGAGAACGGGACCGCACCGAGGTGGAGCGCCGCGGTGTCGACGAGATGGAACTCCGGCCGGTTGGTGAGCATGATGCCGACGGTGTCCCCGCGCCCCACGCCGAGGGCGGCGAGACCGCCGGCGATCGCCTCCACGCGGGTGGCGTACTGCGACCAGGTGATCTTCTGGATGCCGCCGACGGTACGGATCGCCACGGCGTCCGGACGGACGGTGACGGTCTGTTGGAACGCGGCCGGGAGAGTCGACACGTCGACTCCGGTTTCATGGGGAAAGGTGATCAGGTCTGCTGTGGTCATCTGGGCCCCTACTCGCCGGTGCGATGGTTGTGGTGCGCATCACACTAGCGAGTAGGTGCGGGAGCCAGGATCAGATCACGCAAACACGCCCATGATCGACAACCTGCAGGTCAAGACCGTTTGTCAAGCGAAGGACTCGAGTCGATCGGCGACAGCGTCCAGGCCCCGTCGCCGGTCAGTTCGAGCACTTCGGTGTGGTGCTGATCGGTGGTGCTGCGGTGGCTGACCGACACCAGGATCGTGTCCGGGAGTTCGGTGCGAACAAGTCGGTAGAGCGCGTACTCGAGGCCTTCGTCGACCGCCGAGGTCGCCTCGTCCATGAACACCGCCTGCGGCTTCGTCAGCAGGATGCGGGCGAAGGCCACGCGCTGCTGCTCACCCGGTGACAGGACCTTGGCCCAGTCCTCCTCGTCGTACAGGCGTCCGACCAGATGCGGCAGGAAGACCTTCTCCAGAGCCTGTTTGATGCCCTCGTCGCCGACGTCGTCGGGCAGCGCCGGGTAGGCGACGGCCGTGCGGAGGTCACCGAGCGGGATGTAGGGCATCTGGGACAGGAACAGGGTGTGCGCGTCCGGCGGTCGGGAGAACTCGCCGTCGATGAACGGCCACAGGCCGGCGAGCCCCCGGAGCAGAGTGGTCTTGCCAGAACCGGACCGGCCCTTGACGACGAGTGCGTCGCCCGGGTCGAGGGAGACGTTGAGCGCGCGGATCAATTCGTCGCCGGTCGGGGTCGTGACGGTGATGTCGGCGAGACGAACCGCCCGGTCCCGATCGACCGTGGTGATCTCGGGCATGGCACGCGACTTGACGTCGGCATCGGCGAGTCCGTCGAGACGGATGATCGAGGCGCGCAGACCGGTGAAGTCGTCGTACGCGGTCCGGAAGAACGACAGCGCGTCGTGCATCTCGCCGAAGGCCGACGCCGTCTGCTGCATGTCGCCGAGTTTGATCTGACCGTCGAAGAACCGAGGGATCTGAACCAGGTACGGGAACACCACCGCGAGCTGGCTGACACTGAAGTTCCAGCCGACGAAGGCCATCTGGACGTGGATGATCTGCCAGTAGTTCTTGATCACCGCAGCGAAACGCGACATCAGGCCGTTGTGCTCGACGCGCTCGCCGCGGTAGAACGCGATGTTCTCGGCCCCGTCGCGGACCCGGACGAGGGCGTAGCGGAAGTTCGCGGTGAGACGTTCCTGCCAGAAGTTGAGTCGGATGAGCGGGCGGCCGATGGCGAAGGCCACGACGCTTGTCACGAGCACGTACACCAGGACCAGCCACATCATCATCCGGGGGATCTCGACGCCGAGGAGCGTCACCGGCCCGGACAGGTCCCACAGGATCTTCGAGAACGACACGATCGAGGCGACCGCGGTCAGCACGCCGTTGGTCGACGAGCCACCGCCACCCCAGAGCAGCGACGATCCGACCGAGGCGACATTGGTGATGTCGGCCTGGATGCGCTGGTCGGGGTTGTCCACGCCGGGATGGATGTCGGTCGGCTTCTGCGACGGCTCCGACGTTCGGCGGAACCACTTCCGGCGCATGAGACCCGCGCTGAGGTCGACGAAACGGTTGCGGTAGAAGGCGCGCCCGTTCATCCAGTCCGCCGCCGCGCCGCCGGTCATCCAGCGGCGGAGGTTGATCTCGAAGGCGGCGCCGACGTAGATCTCGATCATCGTGCGCACGACGTGGATCGTCGCGAGGATGCCGAAGACCGCCATCGAATGCCAGAAGGCGTCCTTGCCCATCTGGAGCATCTCGGCCCCTTGCGGGCCGCCGGCCCCCAGCCCCTCGGCCGCGGTCTGGAGCCCGGTGAACAGGTCGTTGCTGAAGTAGGAGAAGAGCACGGTGATCCGTACACCAAGCAGGGCGAGCACCGTGAGCAGGGCGGCCAGCCCCCAGGCCTTGAGCCGCGTACCCGGTTCGGTGAAGAACCCACCGATCACGCGCCACAGGGGTCGGCCCCATCGGCTGAAGCGGGCGAGCAGGAAACCGATGACGAGCATCGCGACCGCGGCGATCCCGAATGCGATGGCCAGCCACTTCAGGCTGGCCCAGACCTCGTTGCCCCAGTCGATGCTGTACTCCACGCACGCTCCCTACGCCTCGGATGTCGCAACCGGGAACCCGGACGACATCATGGTCCGACTGAATACAAAATGTCGAAAGCTGAATCGACACAACGGGTCCGGGCCCTACATTGATCGGGCGAAGTTTAACCCGGGGTTCACCGCCTGTCCGGACAACCGCCACCCATGTCGCGGCGCGAGATCGTCGGAAATCCGCTGGAACTCAGCCGAGGGGTCGAAGGACCGCGCCCTCCTGGAGAGCGCTGGTCGAGACCGGCTGGGAGAAGCGCTCTCCGACGCGGACGAGGTAGCCGGCGTCGGTGTACTCCACCCCGTCCACCTCGAACGTCAGTTGGCAGCCCGTGTCGCTGCGGAGGAACCCGGTCAGCGCGCTCTTCGCCACCTCGCCGCCCGCGGCGTCGTAGATGAACACCGGTGCCCCGCGGGCGATCTGTCCGCCGCCGGGTTGTGCGGCGACCTCCGTTGCACAGTCGGCGACGACACCGCCCTTCGCGGTGAAGGTCGGGGTGCGGAGCACGCCCAGCAGCAGGGCGCCGATCGCGACGGCGGCGAAGAGCACCATCGCGATCGTCGTACCCACGATGACCGGCACCCGGGTCTTGCGCTGCCAGGTGCGGCGCGGCAGCGGAGGGCCCGGGTCGAGCCACATCTCCTGGCCGGTGGTCATTTCGGGTGCATCACTTCTTCGGCGGGAAGTACTTGATCAGTGCCTCTTGGACCACCGAGGTCGCGAGCGTGCCGTCGCGCGTCCAGAACCGCCCCGATCCCATGCCGCGGGAGCCGGTCGCCACCGGTGAACGCGTCGCGTACAGCAGCCAGTCGTCGAAGCGGAACTCGCGGTGGAACCACATCGAGTGGTTGACGGTCGCCGCGAACAGCCGGTCGATCCCCCACGACAATCCGTGCGTCGTGATGATCGAGTCGAGCACGGTGGTGTCCGAGGCGTAACACATTGCGGCGACGTGCATCACGGGATCGTCGGGCATCACGCCGTCGGCCTTCATCCACACCCGGTTGTCGGTGAGCTTGCGGCCCGCCTCCTTCGCCTTCCAGCTCGGGTCGTTGGCGAAGCGGATGTCGACGGGGTGAAGCGCGTTGACGAAGGTCGCGATGCGGTCCTCGTAACCCTTGAAATGCTCACCGAGAGGAGGCAACTCCTCCGGGTAGGGCACCTGCGGGATCTCGACGGCGTGCTCGAGCCCGGCGGTGTTGTCCTGGAATGCCACCAGCATCGTGAAGATCTCTTCGCCGTCCTGCTTGGCGGTGACCTGCCGATTGGCGAAGGACTTGCCGTCGCGGAACCGATCGACGTGGTACTCCATCGGCTTGGTGACGTCGCCACCGCGGATGAAGTGTGCGTGCAGAGCGTGGATCGGCGGATTGCCGCGGGTGAGGCTGCGCGAAGCGGCCACCACACCCTGCCCGAGGAGCTGCCCGCCGAAAGTTCGAGCGGTGACCTGCTCCGGGTGGTGCCCGATGAACACGTCCTCGTCGCGACGTTCGACGTCGAGCAGTGCCAGCAGCTTGCCGAGATCCCCGGTCTGTTCCACGGTCATGGCCTTCACCCTAGTGACAGACCGGGGACCTTTGTGTCAGTGGTCCTGCTCGCCGATCCGGTGCACGTGGATCATGTTGGTCGAGCCGACGGTGCCGGGCGGGGCGCCGGCCACGATGACCACCACGTCGCCCTCGGACAGGCGGCCGATGCGCAGCAGTTGATGATCGACCTGATCGATCATGTGATCGGTGGTGTCGACGTGGTCGACGATGAAGGTCTCCGTGCCCCAGCTCAGGGCGAGCTGGCTCCGCACCTCCTGCGTGGGGGTGAAGGCCAGCAACGGCAGGCGCGAGTGCAAACGGGCGAGGCGTCGGACGGTGTCTCCGGACTGGGTGAACGCCACGAGGGCCTTCACCTCGAGCCGCTCACCGATGTCACGGGCCGCGTAGGAGATGACGCCACGCTTGGTGCGGGGCACATGCGACAGCGGCGGGACATCACGCGGGCCGGTCTCGACGGCCCGGCAGATGCGGTCCATCGTGCGGACGGTCTCGAGCGGGAACTTGCCCACCGACGTCTCGCCGGACAGCATGACCGCGTCGGCGCCGTCGAGCACCGCGTTCGCGACGTCGGAGGCCTCGGCGCGGGTGGGGCGCGAGTTCTCGATCATCGAGTCGAGCATCTGGGTCGCGACGATCACCGGCTTGGCGTTCTCGCGGGCCATCTGGATGGCCCGCTTCTGCACCAGCGGCACCTCCTCCAGCGGCAGCTCGACACCCAGATCGCCGCGGGCGACCATGATCGCGTCGAACGCCAGGACGATGGCCTCGAGGTTCTCGATGGCCTCCGGCTTCTCCAGCTTCGCGATGACCGGCACCCGGCGACCCACGCGGTCCATGACCTCGTGGACGAGTTCGATGTCGGACGGGCTGCGCACGAACGACAGTGCGACGAGGTCGACGCCCAGACCGAGTGCGAATTCGAGGTCGGCGATGTCCTTCTCGGACAGCGCCGGCACCGAGACGCTCATACCCGGCAGCGACAGACCCTTGTTGTTGCTGACCGGACCGCCCTCGGTGACGGTGCAGACCACGTCGTTGCCGTCGATCGAGGCGACCGTCAGCCCGACCTTGCCGTCGTCGACGAGGAGTCGATCGCCGGGGCTCGCGTCCTCGGACAGGTTCTTGTACGTGGTGGAGACGCGGTCGTGGGTGCCCTCGACATCGTCGACGGTGATCCGCACCTCCTCGCCGGTCTCCCAGACGGTGGCGCCGTCGCAGCCGTCGAAACGGCCCAGCCGGATCTTGGGACCCTGCAGGTCGGCGAGGATGCCGACGGCCTTCTCCGCAGCATCGGAGGCCTTGCGGACACGCGCGTAGACGGCAGCATGGTCCTCATGCTTGCCGTGGCTGAAGTTCATCCGGGCCACATCCATACCGCTGGCGACGAGTTCTTTGAGTTTTTCGTCGCTGGAAGTGGCCGGACCCATGGTGCAGACAATCTTGGTTCGCCGAGTCACAACCTCACCTTAGTCCCGTCGGGAACGCATCTCCACGCGCCGCCGGAGTCGTCACCCCGGGGTCACGTGGTGTTGTCGCTGGTGACAGCCCGCTACTTTCCGGTACGGATTTCGCGTCACACGGGGAGCCCGCGCGTGTTCCCCGTCCTCGCCGGCCGGCGATCCCGACGGCGCCGGTCAGCGCACCGACAGCGGCAGTGCTGCCGGACGAACCGGTGACGGCAGGTCGGATTCACCGACGAGGAACTCGTCGACGGCCCGGGCCGCCGATCTGCCCTCGGCGATCGCCCACACCACCAGCGACGCACCACGGTGGGCGTCACCACACACGAAAACGCCGGGAGCGTCGGTCTGCCAATCACTTCCGCACGAGATGGCCCCTCGCTTGTTGGGTTCGATCTCCAAACCCGACAACAGCTCGCCCCGTTCCACACCGGCGAAGCCGATCGCGAAAAGCGCCAGCTCACAGGGAATTTCGAACTCCTCGCCGATGGGTTTGATCTCGCGTCGGCCGTCGGCGTCGCGCTGTACCTCGACCTCGGCGAGCACCATCGTGGTGACGTTGCCCTCGTCGTCTCCGACGAAACGCTGCACCGCGACCTGATGCATGCGCTCGCCGCCCTCGGCATGGGCGCTCGAGGTCCGCATGACCAGCGGCCAGGTCGGCCACGGGGACCGTTCGTCGTCGCGTTCACCGGGCAGTTCCGGGTTGTAGTCGAGCTGCACCACCGACGCAGCACCCTGCCGATGGGCGGTGCCCAGGCAGTCCGCGCCGGTGTCGCCGCCGCCGATGATCACGACGTGCTTTCCGGCCGCGGTGATCGGCGACGGGCCGTCACCCTCGCATTCGCGGTTGGCGGGTACGAGGTGTTCCATCGCCAGGTGGACGCCGTTGAGCTCACGGCCGGGCACCGGGTTGTCGCGGGCCTCCATCGCGCCGATGGCCAGGACGACGGCATCGTGTCGGACCTTGAGGTCCTCCACCGACAATTCGGTTCCGACGTCGCAGTTGGTGACGAATTCCGTTCCCTCGGCACGCATCTGCGCGATGCGTCGGTCGATGTCGGACTTCTGCAGCTTGTACTCCGGGATGCCGTAACGCAGCAACCCGCCGAGCCGGTCGTCCCGCTCGTAGACGGTCACGTCGTGGCCCGCACGCGTGAGCTGTTGCGCCGCAGCGAGTCCCGCCGGACCGGAACCGACCACACCCACCGACTTCCCGGTCTTGGACTCCGGCGGCTCGGGGCCGATGACGCCTTCGGCCCACGACTCGTAGGCGATGGTCTTCTCGATGCGCTTGATGGTGACGCTGCCACCGGTCGCGCGCTCGGAGATCGACAGGACACAGGCGGCCTCACACGGCGCCGGGCACACCATTCCGGTGAACTCGGGGAAGTTGTTGGTCGCGTGCAGGCGGCTGCTCGCCGCATCCCACCGGCCGCGGCGGACCAGGTCGTTCCATTCCGGGATCAGGTTGCCCAGCGGACAACCCGCGGTTCCGGAGTGACAGAACGGGATACCGCAGTCCATACACCGGCGCGCCTGGGTGCTGACCTCCGCGAGCACCTTCGTCGGGTCGTCGGCGTGCACGTAGACGTCGTCCCAGTCCTGGACGCGCTCGGCGACCGGACGGTACTTCGCTTCTTTCTTCGGGACCTCCAGGAACCCGCGTGGATCAGCCACGTGCCGCCTCCATGATCGCTGAATCGACGTCGCGCCCCTCGGCCTCGGCCATCCGGGCCGCGTCCAGGACACGCTTGTAATCGGTCGGCATGACCTTCGTGAACGCCAGGCAGCGCCGGGGCCAGTCCGCGAGGATCGACGCACCGATCGCCGAACCGGTCAGTTCGGTGTGCTTGGTGATGGTCGCCTTGAGCCAGGCCAGGTCGTCGGAGTCGGGGCGCATGAGTTTGACCATCGCCATGTTGACCTTGTCGGGGTCGAGGTCGTGCACGAAGGCGATGCCACCTGACATCCCGGCCGCGAGGTTGCGTCCGGTGGGCCCGAGGACCACCACACGCCCGCCGGTCATGTATTCGCAGGCATGGTCGCCCACGCCCTCGACGACCGCGGTCGCGCCCGAGTTGCGAACCGAGAATCGCTCGCCGACGCGGCCGCGCAGGAACACCTCGCCCGATGTCGCGCCGTAGAGGATGGTGTTGCCGGCGATGACCTGGTCCTCGGCGACGAACCACGAGTCGGGATGCGGGGCGACGACGATCTTGCCGCCGCACAGCCCCTTGCCGACATAGTCGTTCGTGTCGCCGCTGAGCTTGATCGTCACGCCCGGCGGCAGGAACGCGCCGAGCGACTGCCCCGCCGAACCCTCGAGTTTCACCACGATCGTGTCCTCGGCCAGGCCCTCGGCGCCGTAGCGACGGGTGACCTCGGCGCCGAGCAGCGTGCCGACGGTCCGGTTGACGTTGCGCACCGGCAGTTCGAGCGTCACCGGGTGGGCGTCCTCGAGGGCCCCTTCGGCGAGCTGGATGAGCGTCTGGTCGAGCGCGCGGTCCAGGGCGTGATACTGCTCCCGCACCCGCCGGGCCGGCCCCTTGCCCTCGACCTTCCGGAAGATCGGCGACAGATCGAGACCCTTCGACTTCCAGTGCGCGACAGCGGAATCGGTGTGCAGGCGTTGCGACTGCCCGATCGCCTCGTCGAGCGTGCGGTAACCCAGCTGCGCCAGATACTTCCGGACATCCTCGGCGATGAACCGGAAGAAGTTCACCAGATGGTCCACCTGGCCGGTGAAACGTGAACGCAGCTGCGGGTTCTGGGTTGCCACACCGACCGGGCAGGTGTCGAGGTGACACACGCGCATCATGATGCAACCCGCCACGATGAGCGGCGCGGTCGAGAAGCCGTACTCCTCGGCGCCGAGCAGTGCGGCCATGATGACGTCGCGGCCGGTGCGCAGCGCACCGTCGCACTGCACGGTGATTCGGTCGCGCAGACCGTTGAGCATGAGCGTCTGCTGAGCGTCGGCGAGGCCGATCTCCCACGGCGTACCAGCATGCTTCAGCGAGGTCAGCGGCGAGGCGCCGGTGCCGCCGTCATGCCCGGAGATGAGCACGACGTCGGCATGGGCCTTGGAGACGCCGGTCGCGACCGTGCCCACGCCGACCGCACTGACCAGCTTCACGTGGATGCGGGCCTGCGAGTTGGCGTTCTTCAGATCGTGGATCAGCTGCGCGAGGTCCTCGATCGAGTAGATGTCGTGGTGCGGCGGCGGCGAGATCAGCGCGACACCGGGCGTCGAGTGCCGGGTCTTGGCGATCCACGGGTACACCTTGTACGCCGGAAGCTGGCCGCCCTCACCGGGTTTCGCGCCCTGCGCCATCTTGATCTGGATGTCGGTGGCGTTGATCAGGTAGTCGCTGGTGACACCGAACCGACCGGAAGCGACCTGCTTGACCGCGCTGCGTCGTTCCGGGTCGTAGAGGCGGTCGACGTCCTCGCCGCCCTCCCCCGAGTTCGACCGGCCGCCGATCTTGTTCATCGCCATCGCGATCGTCTCGTGCGCCTCGGCGGAGATAGAGCCGTAACTCATGGCGCCGGTGTTGAAGCGCTTCATGATCTCCTCGACCGGTTCCACCTCCTCGATCGGGACCGGTTCGCGCGCATCGAGATCGAACTCGAAAAGGCCGCGGAGCGTGCCGCCCTTGCGCGACAGACGATCGACCTCGTCGGAGTACTTCTGGAAGATCTCGGCCCGCCCGGTCTTGGTGGCGTGCTGCAGCAGGAACACGGTCTCCGGGGTGAACAGGTGCAGCTCGCCTTCCCGGCGGTACTGGTACTCGCCGCCCGAGTCGAGACGCCGGTATACCTGCTCGGTCGGGTTCTCCGGGAACGCCCGATGATGCCGGATGCGTACTTCTTCGGCGAGTTCGTCGAGACCGACGCCCTCGATGCGCGACACCGTGCGGGTGAAATATTCGCGCACGACCTCCGACGAGAGGCCGACGGCCTCGAAAGCCTGTGCGGCGGTATACGAGCCGATGGTCGAGATCCCCATCTTGCTCATCACCTTCAGCACCCCCTTGCCGAGCGCCTCGAGGTAGTTGCGGATGGCCTTCGACGGGGTGACGCCGATCAGCTCACCCTCCGCGATGAGGTCCTCGATCGTCTCCAGTGCCAGATACGGATTGACCGCGGCCGCACCGAAACCGATGAGCGTGGCGATGTGGTGGACCTCGCGGGCGTCGCCGGATTCGACGACCAGCGCGACCCGGGTGCGCTCCTTGGTGCGCACCAGGTGATGGTGGACGGCGGAGATGGCGAGCAACGACGGGATCGGTGCGTGATCCTTGTCGGTCAGACGATCGGAGATGACGAGGGTGGTGTGGCCCTCGGCGATCGCCTGGCTCGCCCGCCGGCGCAGGTCCTCGAGGGCGAGCCGAAGTCCTTCTCCCCCTTCGTTCACCTCATACAACGCGCGCAACACCTTGGCCGACAGGCCGGGGTGATCACCGTCGTCGTTGATGTGGACCAGCTTGGCGAGGTCGGCGTTGTCGAGGACCGGCCAGTGGAGCATGATCTGGCGGCACGACGCCGCGGTGGGGTCGAGCAGGTTCTGCTCCGGACCCATCACACGCCCCATCGAGGTCACGATCTCCTCGCGGATCGCGTCCAGCGGCGGGTTGGTGACCTGGGCGAACAACTCCACGAAGTAGTCGTAGAGCAACCGGGAACGCCGCGACAGCACGGCGATCGGGGTGTCGGTACCCATCGAGCCGAGCGGCTCGTATCCCGACGCCGCCATCGGCGTCAGCAACACCCGCAGATCCTCTTCGGTGTACCCGAACGAGAGCTGGCGTCGGACCACGGTGTCGTGGTTGGGCTGGAAGACCGGGCGCTCGGGCAGCGTGGCGATGTCGAGGAGGCCCGCGTGCAGCCACTCGTCGTACGCCTCGGCGTTCATCAGCTCGCCCTTGATCTCCTCGTCGGGGATGATCCGGCCCTGGGCGGTGTCGACGAGGAACATGCGGCCCGGTTCGAGCCGGCCCTTGCTGATGACGTCGTCGACCGGGACGTCGAGGACACCCGCCTCGGAAGCGAGGATGATGCGGCCGTCGCGGGTCTGCCACCAGCGGCCGGGACGCAGGCCGTTGCGGTCGAGGACCGCGCCGACGACGGTGCCGTCGGTGAAGGTGACGCACGCCGGGCCGTCCCACGCTTCCATCAACGACGCGTTGAACTGCAGGAAGGCGCGGCGCTTCGGGTCCATGTCGGGGACGTTCTCCCACGCCTCGGGGACCATCATCATCACCGCGTGCGGCACGCTCCGACCGCCGAGATGCAGCAACTCGAGCACCTCGTCGAGCGACGCCGAATCCGACGCCTCGGGCGTGCAGATCGGGAAGGCGCGCGCGAGGTCGCCGGGGATGAGGTCGGTCTCGAGCAGTGCCTCGCGGGCGCGCATGCGGTTGCGGTTGCCGCGCACCGTGTTGATCTCACCGTTGTGGGCGACGAATCGGAACGGATGCGCGAGCGGCCACGACGGGAAGGTGTTGGTCGAGAAGCGCGAGTGGACGATCGCGATGGCGCTCTGGCACCGGTCGTCGCGCAGATCCGCGTAGTACAGCGGCAGCTGCATCGTGGTGAGCATGCCCTTGTAGACCATGGTGCGGCTCGACAGCGACGGGAAGTAGACGCCGGTGCCCGCCTCTTCGATCTCCGGGGTGACGCGCTCGGCCTGCTTGCGGAATGGGTAGATGAAGCGGTCGAGGGTGACGCCGCCGATGCGCTCGGCGCCGGGCTCGGGGTCGACGGTGACGAACAGCTGCATCATGTAAGGCATACAGGCGACGGCGGTGCCGCCGATGTCGGCGTGCTCGTGGTCGACCGGGACGTCGCGCCAGCCGAGGATCGTGATGCCCTCGTCGGCGGCGAGGGCTTCCACCCGCGCGATCGCCTGCCTGCGCAGTTCCTCGTCCATCGGCAGGAAGCAGGTACCGGCGGCGTAGGTGTGGGAACCGTCGGCGGTCGGCTCGGGGAGCTCGAAGTCGACGGTGGCACGCAGCAATTCGTCGGGCAGCTGGATCAGGATGCCTGCGCCGTCACCGCTGTTGGTCTCGGCACCGGCAGCCCCGCGGTGCTCGAGGTTCTCCAGCGCCAGCAGGCCGTCTGCGACGATCGAATGCGATCTGCGACCGTGGATGTCGGTCACCATCGCGACGCCACACGAGTCGACCTCGGCCTCCGGGTCGTACAGGCCCTGCTTGGCCGGGAGCGCAGAAAAGAGCATCACTACCTCCACTCGATCCGGAACGGATCGCTGCTGAGTGTCCACTGGGACAGCACTGGCCCGAGGAGTATTGCGCGGCGAGCGAGTGACCGTGCCGAGATCGGTACCGGGCTGAGTCGAAACCGTCGCGACCCGAGGGTCGAGGCGGTCGGTACCGGGCGGTCGGAGATCGCGCGTCGTGAAATTCGATCGTATCCGAACACCATGGCGGGTGCGGGTGCTCGACGGCTGTGATATCCGCGACCGGGAGCGGCCCGGGTAACCAGGCGTCGGCGGTAGTTCGGCGCGGGCTGTCTCCTGGGCGCGGCTGAAAACCGCCCCTGGAATGCGCCCTGTACAGCTGCGCCGGCGACATATCGTCGACGGTCGCCCTCTGGAGGGCGCAGATCAGGGGCGGATTTCAGGGGTGGATTTCGGGCTCAAGGATCGGCACCCAGAGGTCAGACAGCTGCAGCACGACCGCGCCACTGAAAACCGCCCGGAAACAACCCTCCACAGACACACCAACGACGTATCGTCGCCCGCCGCCCCCTGGAGGGCGCAGATCAGGGGCGGATTTCAGGGGCGGTTTTCGGGCTCGGTTTCTCCCAGCGCTCGAAAGATCAGGAACGACGCCGACGACCGAACCGGGAGCCGAGCCGGCGGCGGAGACTGCTCGTCGCAGCGGTCCCGCCGGCATCGGGGGCTTTCGCATCGGCCGGTTCGGCGACTGGCGAATCTGCTTCGCCGCCGTGTACGTCACCGGCTTCTACGTCACCGGTTGCAGCGTCAGACGGTTCCGGGTCGGTAGCAGCCACGCCTGGTGTGGCGTCCTCGGAATCCGCGGCGCCGGTTGCTGTGTCCTCGGGTTCGATGACACTGCTTGCCGTGTCCTCGGGTTCGATGACACTGCCTGCCGCGTCCTCGGTCTCGCCGACACTGCTTGCCGCGTCCTCTGTCGCGGCGGCGCCGGTTGCAGGGTCCTCCGACTCGACGACATCGGCTGCCTCGTCCTCAGATTCGACGACATCGGTCACGTCGTCCCCGGTCTCGACAGCGCTGGTCACTTCGTCCTCAGATTCGACGACGCTGCCCGCCTCGTCCGCCGCTGCTTCAACCGACGCTCCGCCCGCGGCCTCGGTGGCCGTTGCTTCCGCATCGGCGGGCGCGTCGTCCTCTGCCTCGGCTTCCCCGACCTCGGCGTCAGCAACCTCGGCGGGCTCAGCTTCGTCGGGCTCAGCTTCGTCGGGCTCCGCCACCTCGGCATCAGCTGCGTCCGGGACCACTTCGGCTTCGCCGACCTCGCCTTCCCCGACCTCGGGTTCCGCGGTGTCGGTCTCCTCGACTGTGGCATCGTTGACCGCGGCATCGTCGACCACCGGGACCACCGGCTCGGCAGCCTCGCCGGCCTCCGCCGACTCATCCTCCGGGCTCGGCTCCTCGGCGGCTTCGGCCGTGGGCTCGTCGTCCGACACCTTCGGCGCGACCGCGGGTGCGGCGGGGACACGAGTGGTCTCGATCTTGTCGGCCTCGGCGTCGAGAGCGTCCAGGGTGTCCACCTCCGACGACGGCTGCTCGTCTTCGACAGCGTCGAGGTCGTCGAAATCCTCGTCGTACCAGTCATCCACGTACCCGGCGACGCCCTGTTCCTCGAGTTCGGCGGCGCGTTCGGGGTGGTACATCTCCAGGCCCTGCTCGCGACCCTTGGGTGCGACCACGAAGTAGACGATCGCGCACACGAACACGAGAGCTGCGGTGAAGAGGTTCGGGCGGATGCCGGCGATGTAGTTGGCGACGGCGGCACGGTCATCGCGCAGCATCTCGATGAAGAACCGGCCGAGGCAGTAGCCGGCGATGTACAACGCGAACAGCCGGCCGTGGCCGATGCGGAACCTGCGGTCGATGACGACGAGGAGGATCACGATCAGGACGTTCCACAGCAGCTCGTAGAGGAACGTCGGCTGGACGACGGCGACCACGACACCGTTCGATCTGCCGTCGATCAGACCCGCGTTGGCGTACCCGGCCTTGTTGACCCGCTCGTAGATCTCCAGGCCCCACGGCAGGGTGGTCTCCCGGCCGTACAGCTCCTGGTTGAAGTAGTTGCCGAGCCGACCGATGGCCTGGGCCAACAAGATCGGCGGAGCGATCGCATCACCGAAGGCCGGAAGCCGGATGCCGCGGCGTCGGGCGCCGATCCAGGCACCGACCGCGCCGAGCGCGACCGCACCCCAGATTCCGAGACCGCCGTCCCAGATCCGCAGCGCGTCGAGCGGCTCCTTGGGGGCGTCGGCGCCGAAGTAGGTCTTCCAGTCGGTGATCAGGTGGTACAGACGCCCGCCGAGAAGACCGAACGGGACGGCCCAGATCGCGACGTCGAGGACCTCGCCTTCCTGTCCCCCGCGTGCCACCCACCGGCGGTTGCCCCACCAGATGGCGACGATGATCCCCGCGATGATGCACAGCGCGTACGCGCGCAGCGGGAACGGTCCGATTTCCCACACACCCTGAGGTGGGCTGGGGATGTAGGCGAGCATCGTCGTGGTCGGCGCGTTCACGGTGCAACCCTAACCGACACGGCACCCACTCCCGTGAGGTCTGGTTGTCGGGGCGCGCCCGGCCTCGATACGGACCTCGGGCAGCCCTCGGCACTACTCGACCAGCGGCCGGGTGGCCCCCGCAACTGGTGGAGCGATCTCAGACAGCAGCGTGGCGCGAACGCACACCCTCCGCGAGTTCGCCGACGAGCGCGGCCAAGCGGTCCTGACCGGCCTTGGCGGCGGTCACCAGAGCCGACCCGACGATGACGCCGTCGGAATAGGACGCGATCTGGGCGGCCTGCTCACGGTTGCGGACACCGAGTCCGACGCCGATCGGGATGTCGGAGTACTCACGGACGCGGGCACACAGTTCGGGAGCCATGTCCGACACCGCGTCACGCGCACCGGTGACACCCATCGTTGATGCGGCATAGACGAATCCACGGGACGCGTCGACGGTCAGCGCAATGCGCTCGGTGGTCGACGACGGTGCGACGAGGTAGATGCGGTCGAGCTCGTACTCATCGGAGGCCGCGTGCCACTGGGCCCCCTCCTCGGGGATCAGGTTCGGGGTGATGAGGCCGGCACCGCCCGCGTTGGCGAGGTCCCGCGCGAAGTTCTCGACGCCGTACTGCAGCACCGGGTTCCAGTAGCTCATGACGACCGCGGTGCCGCCGGCCGAGCTGATCGCCTCGACCGCCGTGAACACGTCGCGCACCCGCACGCCGTTGGTGAGGGCGAGGTCGGCGGCCTCCTGGATCGTCGGGCCGTCCATCACCGGATCGGAGTAGGGCACGCCCACCTCGATGATGTCGCATCCGGCGTCGACCATCGTCCGAAACGAGGTCAGCGAGTCGTCGAGCGTCGGATAACCCACGGGGAGATATCCGATGAGGGCGCTGCGGTTCTCCTCGCGGCACTTTGCGAAGACCGGTCCGGTCTTCGACGAGATCGTGTCTGCGCTCATGCCTGCTCTCCCGGCTGTCCGTCGGTGGCCTTTGCCTCGTCCTGCGACGGCGGCGGGTCGAAGAGACCGAACCAGCGCGCAGCGGTGTCGACGTCCTTGTCGCCGCGTCCGGAGAGGCTGACGACGATGATCGCACCCTCGCCGAGTTCCTTGCCGAGCTTGAGTGCACCGGCGACCGCGTGCGCGGACTCGATGGCGGGGATGATTCCCTCGCGACGGCTCAACAGCGCGAGCGCGTCCATCGCCTCGGTGTCGGTGATCGGTCGGTACTCGGCCCGGCCGGTGTCCTTGAGGTAGGCGTGCTCGGGTCCGACGCCCGGGTAGTCGAGACCCGCGGAGATCGAATGGGATTCGGTGGTCTGCCCGTCCTCGTCCTGCAGCAGATACGAATAGGCACCCTGGAACGCACCCGGCGTTCCGCCGGTGAAAGTCGCTGCGTGACGGCCGGTTTCGACGCCGTCACCGGCCGCCTCGAAACCGACGAGACGAACGTCTTCGTCATCGATGAACGGGTGGAAGATGCCGATGGCATTGGAACCGCCGCCGACGCAGGCGGTCACCGCGTCGGGCAGGCGTCCGGCCTTGTCGAGGATCTGGGCACGGGCCTCGAGACCGACGACGCGCTGGAGGTCGCGGACCATCACCGGGAACGGGTGCGGGCCGGCGGCGGTGCCGAAGCAGTAATAGGTGTTGTGCGCGTTGGTGACCCAGTCACGCATGGCCTCGTTGATGGCGTCCTTCAGCGTGGCCGAACCGTTGTCGACGGCGATGACCTCGGCGCCCAGCAGACGCATCCGGGCGACGTTGAGCGCCTGGCGATCGGTGTCGACGCGACCCATGTAGATCACGCACTCGAGGCCCAGGAGCGCACATGCGGTGGCGGTGGCCACGCCGTGCTGGCCGGCGCCGGTCTCGGCGATGATGCGGTTCTTGCCCATCCGCTGGGCCAGGAGCGCCTGCCCGAGGACGTTGTTGATCTTGTGGGAGCCGGTGTGGTTCAGGTCTTCGCGCTTGAGGAAGATCCGGGCTCCCCCGGCGTGCTCGGCGAGACGCTTCGCCTCGTACAGCGGCGATGGCCGGCCGGCGTAATCGCGCTGCAGTCGGTCGAGTTCGTTCAGGAAGTCGTCATCGCTGCGGATCTTGTAGAAGGTCGTGGTGACCTCGTCGATGACCGCCATCAGCGCTTCCGGAACGTGGCGTCCGCCGTAGACGCCGAAGTGACCGCCCTCGTCGGGTTCGATCGACGTACGCGTCGTCAGGCCGGTGCTGGCCGGCGGGAGCACGGTCGCGGAAGTGTCGGGATGGGCCGAATCAGGTTGGGCGGTCACTACATCTCACAGTCGATCGGGCCGACGACGACATGGACCGAACCCGGCCCGAAGACGTATGTCAGCGAACTGGTTTCGGGCACGACGGGTGGGTACCCGCGGTGACCAGCTCACGCACGGCGGCGCGGGGGTCACCACTTGTCACGAGTCCCTCACCCACCAGGACGGCGTCGGCGCCCGCGCCGGCATAGGCCAGCAGGTCGGCGGTGCCGCGCACGCCCGACTCCGCGATGCGGATGATCTCGGTCGGCAGGCCGGGGGCGATCCGCGAGAAGGTGTCCCGCTCGACCTGGAGGGTCTTGAGATTGCGGGCGTTCACGCCGACGACCGAGGCGCCGGCCTCGAGGGCACGGTCGGCCTCCTCCTCGGTGTGGACCTCCACGAGGGCGGTCATGCCGAGGCTCTCGGTGCGGTCGAGCAGCGAGGCGAGGACATTCTGTTCGAGGGCCGCGACGATCAGCAGGATGACGTCGGCGCCGTGGGCGCGGGCCTCGTGGATCTGGTACGGACCGACGATGAAGTCCTTGCGCAGGACCGGGATGTCGACCGCTGCGCGAACGGCGTCGAGGTCGGCGAGCGAGCCGTGGAAGCGACGCTCCTCGGTCAGCACGCTGATGATGCGGGCGCCGCCGTCTTCGTAGGCCTTGGCCAGGTCGGCGGGGTCGCCGATCGTGGCCAGCTCACCCTTCGACGGGCTGGCGCGCTTCACCTCGGCGATCACACCGATGCCGGGCTGACGGAGTGCGGCCATGGCGTCCCGGGGAGCGGGAGCCTTCGCCGAGGCGGCCTTGACGGCAGCGAAATCGGTCACCGCTTCACGTGCGGCGACGTCGGCTTTGACTCCCTCGATGATCGACTCGAGAACGTTGGGCATGCTCACAGCGACTCCGCTCCCTTCCGCTCGTCGTGTGGTCTCAGGGTAGACCGACAGTCGCGGCGACCTGTCGCCGGGTTGGCCGATTCTCCCCGAAACGGGAGCGGTCCTGGACTGTTGCGCATATCTCAGCCTGTCGTGCGCGTCTCAGCGAGACGTCGGACCGGGTCACTGCTCGCCCGGAGGGTCAGCGGTCGTCCGGATCGGACGGATCGGTGGGGTCGATGCCCGTGTCGAGCGCGTCCCACATCATGCGCTCGTTGGCGTCCGGGTCGTCGGCGGACCGCCCGTCCTTTCCGCCGGTCGCGGCGCCGCCGGCAACCGGGGTGTCCCCGGCTTTCGTGGCGTCGGCCGCGGCTGCCTTCTTCCGCCGCTCGTAGTCGGCGAAGATCTCGGTCTCGAGTTCCTCGCGCCGGGCTGCGGGGGTCTTGTACTTGGATGACATGGTCGCACCTTTGGCGACCCGGAGCAGCACAACCGCGGCGGCGACGGCGCACACGGTGCCGAGGAGGACCAGCGCGGCGGGCAGCCACTGCGTGTCGGTGTAGAGCACGACGTACCGGTCCGGGATGTCTCCGGCGTCGGCGGCGTACTCGGAATCGGTGCCGCCGGCGATCAGGGAGATCGCCGGGAAAGCGGCGAGTACACCCCCGGCGGCCACGAGCAACGCGACGAGGCGCAGACCCCAGCCCCGCACCGACAGCACCGCGGCGATGCCGGCGAGGTAGACCAGGGCGAGCGGCGTGAGCCACGGACTCCAGTCCGCGCCCTTGACGTCGAAGGCGCGCTGCGGTGACAGGCCGTCTTCGGCCGAGACGATCGCCCAGGTCAACCGGCTCGCACCCCAGAACGCGGCCGCGGTGGCCAGCATCAGGATCGCCGCGATCATCTGCGGCCGTCGTGAGGACTTCGGCGTGGTCTGGGATGCCTCGTGCTCCGCGGATGTCACGCGCTGTCTCCTGACGGGGTCTCCCCGACCCTGTTCATCGTCGACGCGGCGGCGACGGCGTTGAGCACCGCGGTCGCCTTGTTGCGCGCCTCGTTGTACTCGTATTCGGGTTCGCTGTCGGCGACCACTCCGCCACCGGCCTGCACGTAGGCCTGGCCACGCGCGAGGAGCGCGGTGCGGATGGCGATCGCGGTGTCGGCGTTGCCGGCGAAGTCGAGGTAGCCGACGATGCCGCCGTAGAGGCCGCGCCGAGTCTTCTCGTGTTCGTCGATGAGCTCCATCGCGCGCACCTTGGGCGCGCCGGTGAGCGTGCCGGCCGGGAAACAGGCGGTCACCGCGTCGAGCGCATGCTTGTCCTCACGCAGGGTGCCCGACACCGTCGACACCAGGTGCATGACGTGGCTGTACCGCTCGATGTGGCGGTAGTCGCTGACCTTCACCGTGCCGGGGACGCACACCCGCCCGAGATCGTTGCGGCCGAGATCGACGAGCATGAGGTGCTCGGCGTTCTCCTTCTCGTCCTCGAGCAGGCCCTTGCCGAGCAGCTGGTCCTCTTCCTCGGTCGCGCCGCGCCAACGCGTGCCGGCGATGGGGTGCGTGGTGGCGATGCGGTCGGAGACCGTGACCAGGGCCTCCGGGCTGCTGCCGACGATCGTGAACGGCTTGCGGGCGATCGCGTCGGGGGCCGCGGTGTCGCTGTTGGCCTCGGTTCCCGGCATCCGCAGCAGATACATGTACGGGCTGGGATTGGAGGCGCGGAGCACGCGGTAGACGTCGAGCGGATCGGCGTCGGAGTCCATCTCGAACCGCATCGACGGCACGACCTGGAAGGCCTCACCCGCCTCGATCTCGCCGACGAGACTCGTGACGATCTCGCTGTACTCCTCGAGCGTGCGCTGCGCGGTGAAGTCCGGCTTGGGCCGGTCGAAGGTCGAGACGGTCGACGACGCGGGTGCGGCCAGCGCCTCGGTCATCCGGTCCAGTCGGGCCACGGCGTCGGCGTAGGCCTCCTCGACGCGCTCGTCGGAACCGTCCCAGTTGACCGCATTGGCGATCAGCGTGATCGTGCCCTCGTGGTGGTCGACGGCAGCGAGATCGGTGGCCAGCACCATCATCAGGTCCGGCAGGCCGAGGTCGTCGACGGTGGTCTCGGGAAGTCGTTCGAGGCGGCGGACCATGTCGTAGGCCATGAAGCCGACGAATCCGCCGGTCAGCGGCGGCATGCCCGGTAGCGGATCGGTCTTGAGCACGCGCAGCGACTCGGCCAGCACCTCGAGGGCGTCGCCACCCTCGGGAGCGCCCACCGGCACCGAACCCCACCAGTGCGCCTGGCCGTCGACGACGGTCAGCGCCGAGGGCGCCCCGGCCCCGATGAAGGACCAGCGCGACCAGGACCGGCCGTTCTCCGCCGACTCCAGCAGGAAGGTCCCGGGGCGATCACCGGCGAGCTTGCGGTACGCCGACAGCGGCGTCTCCGAGTCGGCGAGCACCTTGCGGGTCACCGGCACCACGCGATGGTCACGGGCGAGGTCGAGGAATTCCGCGAGGGACGTCGTGTGCGCCCCGGCCGTCGCGTTCACGCCGCTCATCCGAGAGGCTCGCCGCCGACGCCCCACTGGGTGCGCGGCACCTCGGTGATCGTCACCCAGACCGAATCCGGGTTCTTTCCGGTCGCCTTGGCGTACGCCTCGGTCACCGCCGCGATGGTCTCGCGCTTGACGCGGTCGGAGAGTCCGGGGGTCTGCGAGATCTGGATGAGGGGCATGCAGCGTCACCGCCTTTCGGGTGTGATCACGATGGAAATCTACTGTGCGGAGTCGACCGGACGGGCTTCTACGCCGCTTGGCGCCGGAGGCGCGTCGACACCGAAGGCCAGCGACTCGGTGTCGAAGCACGAGTGGTTCCCGGTGTGGCAGGCCGCGCCGACCTGGTCGACGACGAGCAACACGGTGTCGCCGTCGCAGTCGAGGCGTGCGTCGTGCACGTACTGGGTGTGGCCGCTCGTCTCGCCCTTGACCCAGTACTCCTGCCGCGAGCGCGAGTAGTAGGTCGCCTTGCGCGTGGCGAGGGTCCGCTCGAGAGCGGCGTCGTCCATCCACGCGACCATCAGGACGTCGCCGGTGGAGCGTTCCTGCGCGACCGCGCTGAACAGCCCGTCGGCGTTGCGCTTGAGACGTGCGGCGAGCTCCGGATCGAGTGCCATCAGCGTTCTCCTGCCTGTGTCATCGGACGGTGATCCCGGCCTCGGCCATGGCCGCCTTCACCTCGTGGATGGTGAGTTCGCCGAAGTGGAAGACCGAGGCGGCGAGCACCGCGTCGGCACCGGCCTGGACCGCGGGTGCGAAGTCCTCGACCTTGCCCGCACCGCCGCTGGCGATGACCGGGACCTGTACGGCCGCGCGTACCGCTTTGAGCATGCGCAGGTCGAAGCCCTGCTTGGTGCCGTCGGCGTCCATCGAGTTCAGCAGGATCTCGCCCACTCCGAGATCCTGGCCGCGTCGGGCCCATTCGACGGCGTCGATGCCGGTGCCCTTGCGACCGCCGTGGGTCGTGACCTCCCAGCCGGACGGCGTCGGCTCCGAGCCCTCCGGCACGGTCCGCGCGTCGACCGACAGGACGATGCACTGCGAGCCGAATCGTCGGCTCATCTCGCCGAGGACCTCGGGGCGGGCGATCGCGGCGGTGTTGACGCTGACCTTGTCCGCGCCCGCGCGCAGCATCATGTCGACATCCTCGACGGTGCGGATGCCGCCGCCGACGGTCAGCGGGATGAACACCTGGTCGGCGGTCCGCTTGACGACGTCGATCATCGTGGAGCGTCCCGAGCTCGACGCGGTGACATCGAGGAAGGTCAGTTCGTCGGCGCCCTCGCGGTCATAGCGCTCGGCCAGCTCGACGGGATCCCCGGCGTCGCGGAGGTTCTCGAAGTTGACGCCCTTCACGACGCGGCCGTCGTCGACGTCGAGGCACGGGATGACCCGGGTCGCCAGCGTCATCGTCGTGTCTCCTTCGCGTGCTCGTTCTTCATGGGATGCTCTCGCGCCTGTCTCATCGGTTGCCGGGGTGCTCATTTCGCCCACTCCCCGACCGTTTCCTCGATCACTGCCATCAGACCCGCGTGCACGGTCGGAGTACCCGCGACCAGGGACGGAGAGGCGACCGTCCAGCGCTCGCCCGCGATGTCGGTGGCGACCCCGCCGGCCGCCCGGACCAGCGCGGCACCCGCCGCGTTGTCCCACGGATGCCGGCCGAACGCGACGGCCCCGCCGAAGACGCCCGAGGCGGTGAACGCCATGTCGACGCCCGTGCTCCCCGTCATCCGGATGCGGGCGACGCGGGAACTCAACGCGCGCAACAGGTCTGCGCGACGATCCCCCGCATAGCGACCGCGCCCGGCCGCGTTGAACGGACCGAAGGCGATCGCGGCCTCCTCCAGCGGCAGGTCCGGCAGCGGATCGGCGACCTCGCCGTTGATCATCAGCGGACCGTCGGCGTGGGCGGCGTACTTCCGGTCCAGCAGCGGCAGCCACGTCAGGCCGAGTGTCGCCTCGCCGTCGACGACGAGGCCGAGCAGGATGCCGGTCAGCGGCATGCCCGCCGAGTAGTTGAAGGTGCCGTCGACCGGGTCGAGCACCCACACCGGGCCGTCGACCGGATCTGCGCCGCCGAATTCCTCACCGTGGACCGGGATCTCCGTCCGGTCCTCGAGCTCGGCCGAGATCCGCCGCTCGAGGTCGAGGTCCACCTGGGTGGCGAAGTCCGTACCGCCCTTGTGCACCGCGCTCGGCGCGCCCAGACCCTCGACGAAGGTCTCGACGGCGGCGTCGAGCACCGATCCCGCGGTGTCGAGCAACCGCGGGAGGTCGAGCGAGCTCTCGGTTGCGCTCATCAGACCCCGGCGACGGCCGTGAGTGCCTCGGGCAGGGTGAAGCGGCCGGCGTAGAGGGCCTTGCCGACGATCGCGCCCTCGACACCCTGGTCGACGAGACCGGCGATGGCGACGAGGTCGTCGATGGCCGAGACACCCCCGGAGGCGACGATCGGGGCGTCGGTGGCCGCGGCGACCTCGGCGAGCAGTTCGAGGTTCGGACCCTTGAGGGTGCCGTCCTTGGACACGTCGGTCACGACGTAGCGCGAGCAGCCGTCGCGGTTGAGTCGCTCGAGGACCTCCCACAGGTCTCCGCCGTCGGTGACCCAGCCGCGGCCGCGCAGCCGGTAGGAGTCGCCGTCGCGGATGACGTCGAGGCCGACGGCGATCCGGTCACCGTGCTCGGCGATCGCGCGGGCGCACCATTCCGGGTTCTCGAGGGCGGCGGTGCCCAGGTTGACGCGGGTGCAACCGGTCGCGAGTGCGGCGGCGAGCGAGTCGTCGTCGCGGATACCGCCCGACAGCTCGACCTTCACGTCGAGTTCGCCGACGACACCGGCGAGGAGCTCACGGTTGTCGCCGCGACCGAAGGCCGCGTCGAGGTCGACGAGATGGATCCACTCCGCACCGTCGTTCTGCCACGCCAGCGCCGCATCGCGCGGCGAGCCGTAGGAGGTCTCGGTGCCGGCCGCGCCCTGGACGAGGCGGACCGCCTGCCCGTCGGCGACGTCGACGGCGGGAAGGAGTTCGAGGGTGCTACCCATGGGTGGAGTGTTCCTGTCTGTTCTCGGGTCGGGCTGTTGTGTGTCGGGCGGGGTCAGGCGGGCGGGTGTCCGTCACGGGCGGCGATCAGGTCCGCCCGCGCGCGGTTGACCATGCGGTTTGCCACGGTACCGATGGCCGCGATCATCGCGACCACTGCGGCCAGCGCGGCGATCAGGCCGGCGACCGGTGACCAGTTCGCCAGCAGGAGGATCAGCGGTATGCACACCGCCAGGACCAGCACACCGGCGCCGAGAGCGTAGAACGCGAGCTTGGCGATCGAGAAACCGCCGCCCGCAGACGGGGTGTCGGAGATGTTCCCGTCTGCGTCGCCGACCGGTGTGCCGTCGGTCATGAGAGGCCCTTCACCCAGTTCTCCAGGAGTTGGGCACCGGCGTCGCCGGATTTCTCCGGGTGGAACTGAGTGGCCGAGAGCGGTCCGTTCTCGACCGCGGCCAGGAAGCGTCCGCCGTGCTCGGCCCAGGTCAGCTTCGGCGCCGTGAGCGGCGAACCGACGTTGTCCATCTCCCAGTCCTGGGCGGCGTAGGAGTGCACGAAGTAGAAGCGGGTGTCGGCGTCGAGGCCGTCGAACAGCACCGATCCCTCCGGGGCGTCCACGGTGTTCCAGCCCATGTGCGGCAGGACCGGCGCGGGCAGTTGGGTGACGCTGCCGGGCCACTCACCGCAACCGTCGGCCTCGACCCCGAACTCGACGCCGCGTTCGAAGAGGATCTGCATGCCGACGCAGATGCCCAGGACCGGACGTCCGCCGGCGAGACGGCGACCGATGATCCGGTCGCCCTTCACCGCACGTAGGCCTTCCATGCACGCGGCGAACGCACCCACACCGGGGACGACCAGGCCGGTCGCCTCCAGCGCGGTGTGGAAGTCGGAGGTCACCGTCACCTGTGCGCCGGTGCGTTCGAGCGCCCGCTGCGCCGAGCGCAGGTTGCCCGAACCGTAGTCGAGGATCGTAACGTCGGTTGCGCTCACAGGGCTCCCTTCGTCGACGGGACGCCGCTGACGCGGGCGTCGTATTCGGTGGCCGTGCGCAGTGCGCGCGCCACGGCCTTGAACTCGGCTTCGGTGATGTGGTGCTGGTCGCGGCCGTAGAGCACCCGCACGTGCAGGGCGATGCGGGCGTTGAGCGCGATCGACTCGAACACGTGCCGGTTGATGATCGTCGAGTACGGCACCCCCGGGTACCCGCCGATCACCGCGGTGAGCAGGTGTTCCGGTTCGCCGGTGTGCACGCAGTACGGGCGACCGGAGACGTCGACAATGGCCTGCGCGAGGGTCTCGTCCATGGGGATCCACGCGTCGCCGAAGCGGCGGATGCCCCGCTTGTCGCCGAGGGCCTGACCGAGCGCCTGGCCGAGGACGATGGCAGTGTCCTCGATGGTGTGGTGCCCCTCGACCTCGATGTCGCCCTCGGCCTTGACGGTGAGGTCGAAGCTGCCGTGCTGACCGAACGCCGTCAGCATGTGGTCGTAGAACGCGATGCCCGTGGAGATGTCGGTGATCCCGGTCCCGTCGAGGTTCAGTTCGACCGAGATCGAGGATTCCTTGGTGGTCCGTTCGACCTTCGCGATGCGAGGCGCGGGGATGCTCACTGAGAGTTCTCCAGATCTGTTGTGGCGAGCGTGCGGCTGACGTCGAGGAATGCGTCGTTCTCGTGTGGGAGTCCGATGGTCACCCGCAGGTGGCCGGTGATCCCGACGTCCCGGATGAGGACACCGGCATCGAGGTAACGCTGCCACGACGCCGGAGCATCCCGGAAGCCGCCGAACAGGACGAAGTTCGAGTCCGAGTCGACAACGCGGTAGCCGAAGCCGGTGAGCGCCGTCACCACGCGTTCGCGCTCGGCGATGATCGCGGCGACCCCGGCGAGGGTGTCGTCGCTGTGCCGCAGTGCGGCGCGTGCGGCGGCCTGCGTGAGCACCGACAGGTGGTACGGCAGACGGACGAGCTGGATGGAGTCGACGACGGCGGGGGCGGCGGCCAGGTAGCCGAGGCGGCCGCCGGCGAAGGCGAAGGCCTTGGACATGGTGCGGCTGACGACGACCTTGGTCGGGAACTCGTCGATCAGCTCGGTCGCGCTCGGCGCTGCGGAGAACTCGGCGTAGGCCTCGTCGACGATCACGATGCCGGGCGCGGCCTCGACGATGCGTCGGAGATCGGCGAGCGGGAGCGAGCCACCGGTCGGGTTGTTGGGCGAGGTCACGAAGACCACATCGGGTTCGCGGTTGGTCACCTCGGCGACGGCGTAGTCGACGTCGAGCCCGAAGTCGGGCGACCGGGCCGCGACCAGCCAGGTGGTGTCGGTGCCGTCGGAGATGATCGGGTGCATCGAGTACGACGGCACGAAACCGAGCGCAGACCGCCCGGGACCACCGAACGCCTGCAACAGCTGCTGCAGGATCTCGTTGGAACCGTTTGCCGCCCAAAGGTTCTCGACGCCGAGCTGCACGCCGGTGGCCCGGGTCAGGTAGTCGGCGAGGTCGGTGCGCAACGCGACCGCGTCCCGGTCCGGGTAGCGGTGCAGTTCCGCGGCGGCCTGGCGCGCCGACTCGGCGACGTCGTCGATCAGCGCCTGCGACGGCGGGTGCGGGTTCTCGTTGGTGTTGAGGATGACCGGCACCTTGAGTTGCGGTGCGCCATAGGCGGATTTGCCGCGCAGGTTCTCCCGCAGCGGCAGGTCGTCGACGCTGATCTGCGATCCGGGGACCGGACTCCCCGTCCCACCCCTCACCGTCGCGTCCGATGCGGTCACGGGCGCACGCTTCCGGCGAAACGCTGCTTCACCGCGTCGCCGTGACCGGGCAGGTCCTCGGCGTCGGCGAGGGTGACGACCTTGTCGGCGACCTCACGCAACGCGGCCTCGTCGTAGTCGATGACGTGGACGCCCTTGAGGAAGGTCTGCACCGACAGGCCCGACGCGAAGCGCGCCGAACCAGAGGTCGGCAGAACGTGATTCGAGCCCGCGCAGTAGTCGCCGAGACTGACCGGCGCGTACGGGCCGACGAAGATCGCACCGGCGTTGTGCACGCGGTCGGCCACGGCGGCGGCGTCGCGCGTCTGGATCTCCAGGTGTTCGGCTGCATAGGCGTCGACGACGGCGAGACCGGCTTCGACGTCGTCGACGAGGACGATGCCCGACTGCTCCCCCGACAGCGCCGTGGTGACCCGCTCGCGGTGCTTGGTCGCGGCGACCTGTTGCTCGAGAGCGGCGTCGACGGCGTCGGCGAGTTCGACGCTGTCGGTGACCAGCACCGAGGCGGCCAGGACGTCGTGTTCGGCCTGGCTGATGAGGTCGGAGGCGATGATGCCCGCGTCGGCCGAGTCGTCGGCGAGGATCGCGATCTCGGTGGGTCCGGCCTCCGAGTCGATGCCGACCACGCTGCGGCACAACCGCTTGGCGGCGGTGACGTAGATGTTGCCCGGACCGGTGATCAGGTCGACGGGATCGAGGACGGCGCCCGGCTCGTCGGCCGCATCCGTATCGGTGCCGCCGTAGGCGAGGAGCGCGACGCCCTGGGCGCCGCCGACTGCCCACACCTCGTCGACGCCGAGGAGCGCGCAGGCGGCGAGGATGGTCGGGTGCGGCCAGCCGCCGAAGTCCTTCTGAGGAGGCGACGCGACGACCAGTGAGCCGACGCCGGCCTCCTGGGCCGGGACGACGTTCATGATCACCGACGAGGGGTAGACCGCGTTGCCGCCGGGGACGTAGAGGCCCACGCGGCGGACCGGAATCCACTTCTCGCTGACGACGCCGCCGTCGACGACCTGCGTGCGGGTGGTCGCACGGCGCTGGTCGGCGTGGACCCGGCGGGCACGGGCGATGGACTCACGCAGCGCGTCGGCGACCTGCTCGTCCAGACCGGCCAGCGCGTCGGCGATGACCTGTGCCGGAACCCGCACCGACGTCGGCTTCACCCCGTCGAACTTCTCCCCGAACTCCAGCGCCGCGGGCGTGCCGGTCTCGGCCACCGCATGCACCACCGGCGTCACCGTGTCGAGTACGGCATTGACGTCGGTACCCCCACGGGGCAGCGCACGACGCAATTCGGCGAGCGTCGGCGTGCTACCGCGCAGGTCAGTTCGGGCGAGCATGATCTCTCCTGGTCGGTGCGGGAAATTACCCATCCAGGATACGGGTCGGTGGCCAGCGGGTTTCTGGTGCGGGTGATCACCGGCGTGTGGTGTGTCGGGCGCCACGCCCCCACGACGCAGGTCGGCGACCCGGTCGGTACCCGGGTCGCCGACGTTGTGGCCGGCCTGATGTCAGGGGTTCTTGTCTCCGGCGGAGCGTTGGAACCAGGTGTCGAGGTCGAAGTCGGACTTGATGCTGCCCTGGTCGACGAGGAACGCCTTCGTGCCGGTGAGCAGCTCGACGGCCTGCGCCGGGAACGGTTCCTCGGAGTACCCGTCGGGGTTCGCCGCGGCGCGGACCGCTGCCTCGGGGGCCTTCGAGTTGGCGAGTTCGAACTCCAGGTACTCGTCCCAGTGGGCCTTGGCGTACCTGACGGCGGCGGCGTGCAGTTTCTGCCAGGTGGGGGCGAACTCGGGGTTCTTGGTGAGGAAGTCCTCGCTGCTGACCGTCACACTCGTCCCGGCGAGGTTCGGACGATCCCGGTAGACCGAGTCGACCAGCTGGAAGCCCTTGCTCTGGAACGTCTGCAGCGCGACCGACGGGATGACGCCCGGAAGCGCCGCTGCGTCGATCTCCCCGGAGTTGAGCGGCGCCTCCTGATCTGCCGGATACAGATGGATCAGGTTCGCCGTGATCCCCTCCTCCGCCAGAGCGCCCTGCAGATACCGATCGATGTAGGAACCCTTGGGGACCCCGATGTTCTTGCCCTTCAGATCCGCGAGGCTTTTGATCGACGGGTCCTTCACGACGACACCGGCGTCGTTGTCGAACTGCTGTACCGCGACGAGACGTGTCTGCAGACCGGAGCCGCGGGCCACCAGCGCCGGTGTGTCGCCGTAGTTGGCCACGTCCAGCCGGCCGCCGATGAGCGCCTGGTTGAGGTCGGGTCCGTTGGGGAAGCTGAAGACCTCCACCTTGCTGACGCCGAGCGGCGCGAACGCCTCGACGAGTTCGCCGCGACTGTGCGCGAAGCCCACCGGACCCGCGATGATGTTGCTCGATCCGATGACCCCGATGCGGAGGGTGTCGATGACGTCGCGCTGGGCCGAGGACGTGTCGTCGGACCCGCACGCCGCAACGGCCATCACTGCGGAGACGGCCGCGAGGACGGCGACCGTGCGCTTGGCTCTGCGGATCGGTGTACGGAGGTCGATCTTCATGGGCGCTTTCTCTGTTCCTCGGCGATCGGCGGGTGCGGGCATCCGAGATCGCTGGTTCGGTGAACCGGGTTGTGGTTCAGAGGAATTCGGATGAGGTGGTCAGCTGATGGAGGGAGTGCGTTCGTCGATGATTCGCTCGACGAGTCGTGGCGGGGGATCCCCGTGCGGGATGGGCGGTCCGACGGCTGTTCGGCTTCCCGGTTGACGCCCCTTCCCCCAGCCCAGCTTCTCGCGGTAGCTGCCGATGAGCTCGTCGCGAACCGCGTCCCCGGAACCGGCCGGCGACGATTGCGGGCTGACGTAGAGCGCGTCCGTCGGGCAGTACGCCTCGCACATGAAACACGTCTGGCAGTCGGACTGCCGGGAGATCACCGGCACACCGTCCGCGCCGATGTCGAAGACGTTCGTCGGGCAGACGTTCACGCATTTGTCGCAGGCGATGCAGGCGGATGCGATGACGAGTTCGATCATGCCGGGATCCTCGCGAGCGCCTCGGTCTCGGCGTGGCCTGCCGAGCGTGCGGCGGACACCCACACGTCGTCTAGCCCACCCGTGCGCACATGCGACTGCTGGGCGGGATCGAGGCCGGGGAGGTCGTCGCGCTTGCTCATCCCCCGGGATTCGGTACGCGCCAACGCCGACCGATAGATCCACCGCCCGACGGCGGTGATCGCGGCTGCCTCTCTGGCCCGGATACGACCCGCGGGGGTCGCGGCACCGTAGGAGCCGTCGGACACCCGGCCCCAGAGGGAGTCCAGTTCTCGCAGGGCCGACGCCATCCGGTCGCCGGTGCGAATGTAGTTCTTGTCGAACGGGATCAGCTCGGACTGTGCCGCCGCGACGACCTCGTCGGAGCTCAGCGAGCCGCGGCTGATGGACAGTCCGACGGTGCCCGCGCCGCGGAGACGATCGACCGGCGCCGCGCCGCCCCCACTGCGGGACGCCCGTGCGGCAGCCGCTCCGGCGAAACTGCCCGAGGACATCGCCCACGCCGAATTGTGGCTCCCGCCACCGGTGAAGCCGCCACAGATGCGTTCTCGGGTTGCGGCGTCGCCGGCCGCGTACAGTCCCGGCACGCCGGTCCAGCAGTCGTCGTCGACGATGTCGATGCCGCCGGTTCCCCGAACGGTCCCCTCGGCGAGCAGGTCGACCTCGAAACGCTGGGTGAACGGATCGATTCCACGACGATCGAACTGGAGGAAGAAGTTGGGCTGACCCTGTCGCATCTTCGCGGCGACCTGCTCGTCGGCACGGTCGAGTTGCGCGAAGACGGGTTCGTTCAGCAGGGTCCGGGCGATCATGGACCGCCCCTTCATCGACCCGGCGCCCTCGACGATGCGCCCGTCGGCGTGGAAGAAGGTCGCGTATCCGTAGTACGCGGTCTTCGTCACGGTCGAACCCTTGGGAACGATGGCATAGGCGTTCGCGAACTCCATGCCGGAGAACGACGCTCCGACCTCGGCGGCCATCAGGGCGCCATCCCCGGTGTCGACGTTCGTGCCCAGCGCCTTCGACAGGAAGGCGCACCCGCCGGTGGCGAGGACGACCGCACCCGCGGCGATACGGAAGTCGCGATCGGCCTGACGCTGGTACCCGGCCGCTCCCCGCACCGCGCCGGACGCGTCGGTGAGGAGTTCGAGCACCGGCGAATGGTCCAGGATCTGTACGCCCCGGCGCTGGACCCAGGCACGCATCCGACGCATGTACTCGGGGCCCTGCACACCGGTGCGGATGGGCTCGCCGGTCCGGTCGTCGATCGGGAACGGGTAGCGCCCTTCGGTACCGAGTCGGTGCATGTTGGCGTACGTCTGGTCGAGCACGCGGTCCATCCACGAATGCTCCGCCAGGTGCCCGCCCAACGTCTCGCGGCTCGCCTTGGCCTTGGCGCGCGCTTCCGGTTCGGGAACCACGTACCAGACACCGGTCCCGGCCGGTGCCGTCGTGCCCGAGGTACCGCAGTAACCCTTGTCCACGAGGATGACGTCGGCGCCGGCGTCGCGAGCATGGATGGCCGCCCAGGCGGCGGCCGGGCCGCCGCCGATCACGAGCACATCGGTGGACAGCGTCAGTTGTTCAGACATGTGTGTACTCCTGATCGGTGGTGGTCGTGCGGATGGGTTCGCCGTCGCCGACCCCGAGACCGGCGAGCAGACGTGAACGCAGGGCGACGAATTCGGGATCGGTGACCCGACGCGGACGGGGAAGATCGACGACGATCTCCTCGGCGATGCGGCCGCCTCGCAGGATGAGTGCCCGATCAGCGAGCAGCAATGCCTCTTCCACGTCGTGGGTGACGAGAAGCGTTGCCGGACGATGAGTTTCCCAGAGTCGAGCGACGAGTTTCTGCGCGTTGATCCGGGTCAGCGCATCCAGCGCGCCGAACGGTTCGTCGAGCAACAGCAGTTCGGGCTCGCGGACGAGGCCACGGGCCAGTGCCGTCCGTTGCGCCTCGCCACCCGAGAGGGTCGAGGGCCACGCGTCGGACTTCGATGCGAGACCTACCTCGTCGAGAGCACGGAGGGCACGTTCCCGGGTGTTTCCACCGCGAAGTCCGAGAGCGACGTTGCGCCACACGGACAACCACGGCATGAGCCGGTGCTCCTGGAACACGATCGCCTTGGCAGCCGGCGCCTCGATCGTGCCGGTGAATCCGCGGTCGAGCCCGCCGATCCCACGCAGCAGCGTGCTCTTGCCGGAGCCGCTCGCGCCGAGCAGAGCGACGAACTCCCCCGGTTCGATGGTCAGATCGACGTCGGCCAAGACGGTCCGCCCGTCGAACTCACGACCCGCACCAGAGACCACTACCCTGTTGGCGTCACCGATGGTCACGGGTCACCGACCTTCGAATCCGTTGCGCCATGACAGGAATCGGCGCTCGAGCACGCGAACCCCGATGTCGGTCAGCAGACCGAGGATCGCGTAGATGACGAGGACCAGGAAGATCTGGTCGGTCCTCAGATACTCCTTGGCGTCGTTCATCAGGAACCCGAGACCGACAGGTGTCGTCTGCATCTCGGCGACGACGAGCACCAGCCAGCCGATGCCGAGAGCCTGACGGAGGCCGACGAAGATCTGCGGCAGAGCACCCGGGAGGACGACGTAACGGATCAGCTCGAAACGGGTGAGTTCCAACGACTCCGCGGCCTCGATCAACTTCTGGTCGACGCCTCGGATGCCGGCGACGACGTTCAGATAGATCGGGAAGATCGGCGCCACGATGATGAGTGCGATCTTGAACTCGTCGCCGATCCCGAACCAGATGATGAAGACCGGCACCAGTGCGACCGCCGGCATCATGCGCAGCACCTGAACGGGCGCATTGACCAGGTCTTCGGCGACCTTGAACAGCCCGGCCGCGGCGCCGAGGATCGCCCCGATGGCTATACCGATGGCCAGACCGATCGCCACTCGACGTCCGGATGCGGCGAGGTGTGTCCACAGTTCGCCGGTACGGATGAGGTCCCACCCTGCGGTGACGACCTCGGTCGGCGCGGGCGTCGTGGCCCCCAACCAATCTCGCGCACCGAGTTGCCAGATGCCGACCACGAGGATCAGACCGATGGACTGCCGTAGGGCACGAGTCGCCTTTGCACGTGGGACCGAAAGTCGCCGAGCACGCGGCGTCGAACTCGCCGGCGCGGCCTCGGTCGCTGGCGCCGCGGGCACGGCACCGACGACGCCCGGAGGCGTCGAGAGCTGGAGGGTCATGGAGAATCCGCCTGGAAGTGGGCTGGTCAGGACTCGTCGGACGCTACTGACAATCCGGACGGCGAGGGACCTTTTGACTCAGGGTGATTCGGAACACCCGACAGTCATCCGAGAGCACGGTCTGTGGTCATCATGCACCGCAACCCCCGAGTGAGGGACGGTCCGGCCCGGCAGCTGTGTCCCCCACACCTACCATGCGACACCGACAGATTCTGTTCCGTGAACTGTTGCCGACAATCGTTGCACCGCAGTGCAATCGGGCTTAGTGTCGAACATACATTCGCACTATCGGTTCAGGGGGGTGACCGT
>NZ_BAHE01000028.1 GCF_000298235.1 Gordonia namibiensis NBRC 108229 | reverse complement strand
TCGACCGTGCCGCGCATCTCCGCGGGCATCGGGTCGAGCGCCGCAACGGGCGTGTCGGGGTCGTCGGCGAGCAACTGCAGGAGATCGACCAGCGATGCCGCGATCACCTCGGCGACCTCGGCGTCGACGGCGGTCAGATCGGCTTTCACAGTGAGCGACAGCTCGTCGGCGTCCGGGGCGGCGATGAGCGCCAGCGGATAGTGGGTCGCGTCCGAGGTGGTCACGTCGCGGATCTCGAGCCCTGACGTGCGCGATCCCTCCAGCACGGTTCCCGTGTCGACTGGATAGGACTCGTAGACGACCAGGGTGTCGAAGAGCGCGGGATGCCCGGAGGCGCGGGTGATCTCGCCCAGACCGAGGAACTGGTGGTCGACGAGCCCGGTACGGGAAGCGTGGAGCGTCGTCACCAGATCGGCGACCGTCCGGTTCGGGTCGACGTCCGCGACGACGGGCACCGTGTTGATGAAGAGACCGATCATGGCATCGGCCCCGTCGAGGTCGGCCGGCCGACCCGACACCGTCTCGCCGAAGACGACGCGTTGTTCTCCGGTCAGTCGCGACAGCAGGATCGACCAGGCCGCGTGGAGCGCGGTGCTCGTGGTGCTGCCGAGTTGCCGGACCCGTTCCTCCAGCCGGGCACGGCCGGCGGCGTCCAGGCGCGCGGCGATCTCGTACGGATGGCGCTCCTCCTGGCGGGCGCGGGCGGCGTGGTGGGGCGCGACCACGGTGGGCGTGACGTCGGCGAGAACGTTCTGCCACGCAGTGAGGGCAGCGGCACGATCTCGGCGATCCAGCCACTCGAGGTAGGACTCCATGTCGGTGGCCGGGGTGACCGCGGGACGGCCGAGATGTGCGGCGAGGAGATCGGCGACGAGGATCGGCCCGGACCACCCGTCGAGGATGATGTGGTGCGCGGTGATCACGACGGTGTGTGCGGGACCGGCGATGCTGTGGTGCGAGACGGCGGTGAACCTGATCAGCGGCGGCGAATCGAGGTGGAACGGCCTGGTGCGATCCTCTTCGGCGAGTTCGGCGATGCGCTCCGCCGCATCCGCGAGCTCCGCTGCCGTGAGGTCGATGCCGCGGAAGTCGGGGTCCGTCACCACCGCGTGATCCGCCGGCGGGATCACCACGACGGGTCGGCCCGACCCGGTCCGGGTGAACGCGGACCGCAGGACCCGTTGGCGCGCCAGCAGTTCGCGGATCGCCGGAAGCAACGCGGTCGGCGCGTGCTCACCGGCGAACTCGATGATCGATTGTGTGACATAGGGGTCGGTCGGATGCCCGGCGCCGTCGAACCCAGGGCCGTCGAACTCAGGGGTACCCGCGAGACGTTCGGCCTCGTAGATCAACCCCTGTTGCAGCGGGGTCGGCGGCCAGATCACCGGCGCGGTGTGGGAACGTCCCGCCGAGTACCTCTCGACCAGATCGTCGATCTCGGTCTGCGAGACACCCCCGCCGATGACGTCGGTCTCGCTGGGCCCCGGGTCCCCCACCGATTCCACGTATGCGGCCAGCGAGGACAGTGCGGCATCCCATCGAGAGGCGATGTCGTCGAGGACGTCGAGACCGAGTACCGCTTCGGGCGCCGAGAGATCCAGTCGCAACGAACGGCCGCGCGGGGACGGCACCGTCCCCATGGTTGCGGTGAGCGCGGCGAGAGCCGCCATGTCGCCGGTCGCCGACGGCGGGAGCACCGGCGCGTCGCCGACCGGGAGGAACTCGGTGGCCGGCGTGTCGGCGTCGTCCTCCGAACCGGCCAGACTCCCCAGGTAATTGACGGTCACCGGCGGCAACGGGCGGTCACGGAGGGGCGACCCAGGCCGTGACCAGCGCAACGGACCGAACGCGATGCCGTTGTCCGGCATGCGTTTCTGCCGGTCCTTGAGGGACTTGAGGATCGTCGCCAGGTCGCGTCCGGGTGAGGTCCCGGCCTCGGGGATCTCGACGCCGACCGGGACGAAGGAGGTGAACCAGCCGACGGTGTCGCTCAGGTCGGCGCCCGGGGCGACGGACTCCTCGCGCCCATGGTTCTCCAAGAGCATCGACACCGTGCGGGCGTCGTACCCGAGTCGACCGGCGGCCGTCCCGGTGGCGAGGGCGTAGGCGAGGGCCGCGGCGACCACGGTGTCGGCGCGGGCGCCGAACGCATCCGCGACCCGACCCAGCACGGACTCGGTGCGATCGGGTCCGACGACGTGGGTCGTGGAGACGCTGGTTCGCAACCGATCTCGGACGGGATCGAGCACCGAGTCGGACGACGGTGGCAGCTGTTCGGTCCACCAGTCGATCTCGTGCTCGCGGTCGGCGAGTTCGGACAACACCTGCGCCCACCGGCGGAAAGACGTCCCGCGGGCGGTGACCTGCGGCTGGTCGCCGCTGCGGTACTGCCACCAGGCGCGGGCCAGGCCGGACACGATGGTCGGCCACGACACCGCGTCGACGCCGAGGTGATGGATCGCGATCACCAACCGGCCGACCGTGTCCCGGCCGTCGGCGACCCGCACTCCCACGGCCGCAACGAGTCGTCCCCGTTCGGGTGAGAGGGCGCCGAGAGCACGTCGATGCGCCTCTCGCACCGCCTCACCAAGAGTGGCTGCCGCAGAACCGGTGGCCGGCCGCGCCGGGTCGAGGATCTCGACCAGGACGTCGTCGGCGCTGCCGGCTCCGGCGATCACGACGGGATCTCCGTCCTCGCCGATCTGCAACGACGCGGTGAGCATCGGGTGCGCTGCCACCACCGCAGCGGTCACGGCGCGCAGGGCGTCTTCGTCGATGTCGGCCGGCAGGGTCAGCACCGTGCTCTGCGAGAAGTCGGCGATGTCGTCGAGCCCATCGGCGAGGTCGAGCATCCACGCCACGCCCGGCGTCGGCGCGACCGGTCCGATGCCGCCGCCGGACAGCTCGTCGAGCACCGCGTCGGGTTCGTGCCGGGACAGTTGCGCGAGGTCGCGGATCGTCGCGGCGCCGAACACGTCACGCGGGGTGAGACCGAAACCGGCGGCCCGCAGCATCGAGGTCAGGCGGATCGACGCGATCGAATCGCCGCCGAGAGCGAAGAACGAACTGGTCATCGGGACCTGTTCGACACCGAGGACGGCGGCGACGATCCCGGCGACGACGCGTTCGGTGTCCGTCGCCGGCTCCGCATCGGACCCGGTGTGCTCCAGCATGTCGAAATGCGGCGCGGGAAGCGCCTTCCGGTCGAGCTTTCCGGCGCTGCTGAGCGGCGCATCGAGCAGCGTCACCCACAGCGTGGGCCGCATGTAGGCGGGCAGCGAAGCCGCCACCGCCTCCCGCGCACGGCCGACGCTGTCGGCGCTCTCGGGTCCGATCAGGTAGCCGACGAGATGCTCCGCGCCGCCCGGGGCCCGCGCCAGGGTCACCGCGGCCTGTCGTACCCCGGAGGCGGTCGCGAGCACGGACTCGATCTCGCCCAACTCGATCCGCTGGCCGCGGAGCTTCACCTGGAAGTCGCTGCGGCCCAGGTATTCCAGCTCGCCGGAGCGGTTGCGGCGGACCAGGTCCCCGGTGCGGTAGAGCCTGTCCCCTCGCCCGAACGGGTCGGCGACGAAACGGTCCGCGGTCAGATCGGCGCGCCCGGCATACCCCCGGGCCAGCTGGACACCGCCGAGATACAGTTCGCCGGCGACGCCGGTCGGTACCGGTCGTAGACGGTCGTCGAGGACGAGGCTCTGCGTGTTCCAGATCGGCCGGCCCATCGGCACCACCTCGCGGTGATCGCCGAGGGTGGCGGCGGTGACCTCCACCGCGGCCTCGGTCGGACCGAAGAGATTGTGGACCCGCACCCGGGGCAGGACGGCGCGCACCGCGGCGAGGGTGGCCGGCGCCAGCGCCTCGCCCGAGCAGTAGAGGTGTCGCAGGCTCGGCAGCACCCCGCCCCCGGTGTGGTCGAGGACCTCGACGAAGACCGTCAGCAACGACGGGACGAAGTGCACGGTGGAGACCTGCTCGTCGTCTATCAGCCGGGCGATGGCGTGTGGGTCGAGGTGTGCATCGTCGGGTGCGATGACCATCCGGGCGCCGGTGATCGGCGGGGTGAAGAGCTCGGGCACCGACACGTCGAAGGTCGCCGGCGTCTTCAACAGGACCGCGTCGTCCGGGCCGATGCCGAATTCCTGGATGCCCCAGAGCAATCGGTTCATCACGGCCCGGTGGGTCACGGTCACGCCCTTGGGCCGGCCGGTGGACCCGGAGGTGAACAGGGTGTAGGCGGCGTGGTCGGCCAGGAGCGGCGCCCGCCGTTCGGCGTCGGTGACCGGGGTGGTGTCGAGATCCACCGGGTTGGTGGAATCGACGACGATCACCTGGTTCACGACGCCGCCGATCGTCGTACCGTCCGCTTCATCGGGGCCCGCCGCGCCGGGTGCGACGAGACCGATGTCCGCTCGCGCGGTGTCGATCATGTAGCGCACCCGGTCCACCGGCGCATCGGTGGCCACCGGGACGTACTGGCCGCCCGCGGCGAGGACCGCGTGGATCGCGACCACCAGTTCGACCGATCGCGGTATACACACGGCGACACTGTCTTCCGGGCCGACGCCGGCGGCGATCAGCTCTCGCGCGACCACCGCCACCCGCGCGGCGAACTCCCGATGGGTGATCGACCGGCCGGCGCAGCGCAACGCGACCGCGTCCGGCGAGATCCGGGAACCGGCGACCACGGCATCCGCCAGTGTCTCCGGCGGCAGGGTCACGGTGCGGCCGAGTCCGAGCTCGTACTGGGCTTGTTGCTGAGCCTCGGTGAGCAGCGGGATGTCCGCGACCGGCACGTCGAGGTCGCCGGCCAGAACGGTGAGGGTGGACTCCAGCGCGGAGGAGATCATCTCCGCGGTGTCCCGGTCGAACAGGGCGGTGGCGTACGTGATCGACCCGGCGAGCGTCCCGTCGACGCCCTCGCGGGTACCGATGGTGAGGTCGAACTTCGCGGTGGGGTCGTCGATCTCGACGAACTCGGCGGTCAGGTCCCCCATGGTCGCGCCGGCCACGGCCGGCTCGGCACCGGCGGCGTGCACCAGCATCACCTGTGCCAGCGGCTCGACGTTCTCCGTGCGGGGCGGATCGACGGCGTCGACGACGCGCTCGAACGGCACCTCGGCGTGATCGAAGGCGGTCAGGTCGGCCGGCTTGACCCGGTCGAGGAGGGCCCCGCCGGTGAGCTGCGGATCCACGTCGACGCGCAGTACGACGGTGTTGACGAACATCCCGATCAGCTCGTCGAGGACGCGGTGCCCACGTCCCGCGACCGGGGTCGCGACCGCGATCTCGGCGGTCGACGTCAGCCGCGCCAGAACAGCCGCCACCGCGGTGTGCAGGACCATGAACAGCGTCGCACGCTGCTCGGAGGCGCGGCGGCGAAGACCGGCGACCACCGGCGCCGGCAACGACCACCGCACGGTCGCCGCACTGGGATCGGGTTCGACGGTGCGCGGCCGGTCCACGGGCAGCGGCAGGACATCCGGCAGCCCCCGCAACTGCTGCGTCCAGTAGGACAACTGGCGTGACATCTCCGAGTCCGGGTCGGCCGGATCTCCGAGCCGATGCCGTTGCCACACCGCGTAATCCGCGTACTGCAGGGTCAGCGGCGTCCACTGCGGAGCCTGGCCGCTGCGGCGTGCGTCGTAGGCCTCGACGACCTCGCGGGCGAGGATGGGCGCGGACTCGCCGTCGGCGGCGATGTGGTGGAGCGCGATCACGAGTACGTGATCGGTGTCCGTGGAGCTGAGGATCCGCGCACGCAGAGGGAGATCGCGGGTCACGTCGAACGGTTGTGAGATCGTGGCGGTGATCTCCTCGGCGACCAGGCTGTCCGGCGCGATCCCGGAGATGACGGTGTGTCCGACGGGGACCAGGCCGGGGTGAGACTTGCGCACCACCTGGATGGGTTCGGCTGCGTCTGTTGCTTCCGGATCGGTGGGATAGATCGTGCGGAGCACTTCGTGCCGCTCGGCCACGTCGTTGATGGCCTCGTGCATCGCGTCCACGTCGAGGTCGCCGTGCAGTCGCACGACGATGGGGATCACATATGCGGCAGAGCCCGGGTCGAACTGGTTGAGGAACCACATCCGCCGCTGGGCGTAGGACAACGGGACCGGTTCGGGTCGCGCCATCACGCCGGGCACGGGACCGGTGGCGCGACCATCGATCCCGCCGGTGTCGAGCAGCGTCGCGAGGGCCTCGACGGTCGGGGCCTCGAAGATCATCCGCACCCCGATCTCGACACCGAACTCCGCGCCGAGGCGGGCGACCACTCGGGTCGCGGACAGTGACGTACCGCCGAGATCGAAGAACGAGTCGAGCGCCGAGACGCCCGGGCCGCCGGCCGCGCCCTCCATGCCGAGGACCTCGGCGAAGACCGCCGCGACCGCGCGTTCGGTGTCGGTGCGCGGTTCGAGGTGGACGCCACTGGAGAACTCGGGTGCCGGCAGTGCGGCGCGGTCGAGTTTGCCGGTCGTCGCGAGGGGGATCTCGTCGAGCGGGACGATCGCGGTCGGCACCATGTGCGCAGGCAGATGCCGGGCCGCATGGGCGGTCAGCGCCGGCACGTCGACGGCCGCGCCGTCGCTGCCGTGGACCCAGGACACCAGCACGGTCTCACCCGACGTCGGGTGCGCGATGCCGGCGGTGGTCGAGAAGTCGACCGCGGCAGAGCTTTCCAGGACGGCGTCGATCTCGCCCGTCTCGATCCGGAATCCGCGGATCTTCACCTGGAAGTCGCTGCGGCCGAGGAAGTCGAGTTCCCATCGGCCGTCCCGGCGGCGCCGGCGGACGAGGTCACCGGTCCGGTACATCCGCTCACCCGGCCGCCCGAACGGTGCGGCGACGAACCGCTCAGCGGTCAGCGCGGTCTGGTTCAGGTAGCCGACGGCCAGCGCCGGGCCGACGAGATACAGCTCGCCCGCGACGCCGGGCGGGACCGGATGGAGTCGCGCGTCGAGAACGAGTACACCCACACCCGCGATGGGTCCACCGATGGTGACGGGTTGTCCCGGACGCATCGCGGCGGAGGCCGTCGACCAGATCGTCGCCTCGGTGGGCCCGTAGAGGTTGTACATCGCACGCCCGTCCGACCAGGCGCGGACGAGCTCGGGTGAGCAGGCGTCGCCGGCGACGCACACCACCCGGAGGTCGGGGAACATCTCGGCGGCGGGCACCGTGGCCAGCGCACTCGGCGTGATCGTCAGGTGCGAGACGGACTCGTCGGCGATGACCGACGCCAGTTCGCGGCCGCCGGTGACCCCCGGCGGCACCACGACCATCGTCGAGGCCCCGGCAACCGCGACGAGGGTCTCGAACACCGAGGCGTCGAATCCCGGTGCGGCAAAACGCAGTACCCGTGACTCCGGGCTCAGGTCGAATCGGGATCGGGCGTCGGCGACCAGATCCGCGAGTCCGCGGTGCGAGACCGCGACGCCCTTGGGTCGCCCGGTCGAGCCCGAGGTGAAGATGATGTAGGCGGTGTCGTCGATCCGATCGTCGGGCACCGGATCGTCGAGGGCAACCGGCTGCGATGCCCACCGGGTGGGATCGGTCAGGTCGACGAGGTCGTCGACGAGGAGCCAGGTCGTGCCGTCGTCGGCCTCGGCCCGTGCGTCCGAGGAGCCCCGCGCACCGGGCGCCGAACTCGTGACGCCGAGCGTCGCGGCCAGCGTGCCGGTCATGTAGCGGATGCGTTCGGCGGGCTGCGACGGGTCGATGAGACCGACCGCGGCGCCGGTGCGGACGATGGCCCAGAAGGCCACCGTGCCGGACAACGATCGCGGCACGGCCAGCGCGATCACCGCGCCCGGTCGTGCGCCCCGCGACCGCAGTTCCGCGGCGACCAGTCGTGTGGCGATGTCGAGTTCGGCGTAGGTCAGGGTGGTGTCACCGTCGGTGACCGCGACACCGTCGGGGTTGCGGGCCGCCGCGGCGTCGAACAGCCCGGGCAGCGTGACCTTCTTCTCGGCCAGGGCCGGTGAGCTCAGGAGAGCCGGGGCGTCGTCGGGCTCCCCGGCCGGGAGGTCACCGATCGGGGTCTGCGGCGATTCGACGACCGCATGCGCGATGGACAGCAGACGATGCGCCAGATCGGCGACGGTGTCGGTGTCGAACAGCGCCGTCGCATAGGTGATCACGACCGGGGTGTCCTCGTCGCGGGGTCGACCGGGCGGGTCGACGACCGTCACCTGCAGGTCGACCTTGGCGCTGGTGACCGGGGCCTCGAGTTCGGAGACGACCAGACCGGGGAGTTCGACCCTCGGCCGGTCGGTGTTCTGGAAGGCGAGCGCCACCTGGAACAGCGGCGGGTGTGCGGTGCTGCGGGCGGTCGTCACCTCCTCCACGACCGTCTCGAAGGGCAGGTCGGCGTGATCGAGTGCGGCGATGTCGGTCTCGCGGCAGGCCGCGAGGACCGTGGCGAAGTCCGCATCGCGGCGCAGGGGCGTGCGCAGCGCGAGGGTGTTGACGAACATCCCGATGAGGCCGTCGAGCCGACGGTCGCCGCGACCCTCCACCGGTGTGCCGATCACTAGATCGGTGCTGCTTCCCGACCGCAGGAGGGTGACCGCGAGAAGCGCGTGCACGCACATGAACATGGTCGCGTCGTGCCGGTCGGCGAGTTCGCGCAGGCGTGACCAGGTCGACGCATCGATCACCGTCGATAGTTCCGCACCGCTCTCATCACGCACAGCCGACCGCGGGCGATCCAGCGGCAGATCGGTGAGTTCCGGGGCATCGGCGAGTTGCGTTCTCCAGTAACCGAGTTGGCGTGCCGCAAGCGACTCGGGGTCGGTGAGATCACCGAGGATCTCGTGATGCCACACCGCATAGTCGGCGTAATGCACCGGCAGCGGGGACCATTCGGGCGCATGACCGGACTGCCGCCCCTGGTAGGCCTCGACGAAATCGGCCACCAGCGGCGCCATCGACCCACCGTCGCCGATGATGTGATGGACGACCAGGACGAGCACCCACTCGTCGTCGGCGACCCGGATGAGGCGCGCGCGCACCGGTGCTTCCCGCTCGAGGTCGAAACCGCGGGTGACGATGTCGGCGACGGTCGCGGTCACCCCGGCAGACCCGGAGCCGCGCATGTCGATCGGCGGATCCACCCGCGCGTCGTGCCGGGCGGCGTCGGGATCGTCGACGATCTGCTGCGGAACGCCGTCGACGGCGACGAACCGCGTGCGCAACGTTTCATGGCGGGCGATCAGGTCATCGAGGGCCGCGGCCACCGAAGCGGGTTCCAGGCGTGGGCCGGGCAGATCGGCGGTGGATCGGCCGCGCAGGTGCAGGACGGCCGGGATGAGATAGGCCGGTCCGCCCGGGTTCATGGTCTCCAGGAACCAGATCCGTCGCTGGGCAGGCGACAGCGGAAGCGGACCGGTCCGTTCCACCGGACGCAACGGCGGTCGCGTGGACTCCTGCCGGTCGCCCTCGGCGAGACGCGTGTCGATCGCCGCGGCGAGTCCGCGGACCGTGGGGGTCGTGAACAGATCGCGTGCCGCCACCGTGGTCCTGAAGTCCTCGGCGGCGCGTGCGGCGACCCGGGTCGCGGTGAGCGAGTTGCCGCCGAGGTCGAACAGTGATGCGGTGACACTGATCTCGGTCTCGCCGAGGATCTCGGCGAGGAGGGCGGCGAGCCGTTCCTCGGTGGGTGTGGCCGGTGGTTCGTGGGTTCCGGTGTCGTCGGTGGTGTCCGGTTCGGGCAGGACCGCGCGGTCGAGCTTGCCGTTGACCGTGAGCGGCAGCGCGTCGAGCCACACGAACAGGGTCGGCACCATGTACTCCGGCAGCGCGGCAGCGAGCCGGTCCCGGACGGTCGCCTCGTCCGGGGCTCTGCCGGCCGTGGGAACGAGGTACCCGACGAGATGCTCGGTGTCGCCGCGCATCCGGATGTCGGCGCCGGCCGCGTCGATGCCGTCGATCGCGGACATCGCCGACTCGACCTCGCCGAGCTCGATGCGGAAACCGCGCAGCTTCACCTGTCCGTCGCGGCGGCCGACGAACTCGATCGATCCGTTGCGGGCGACACCGACGTCACCGGTCCGGTACATCCGACTGCCCGGCGGACCGAACGGGTCGGCGACGTAGCGTGTCGCCGTCAGACCGTGGCGTCGCAGGAAGCCCCGGGTGACCTGGAGGCCAGAGACGTACAGTTCGCCGGGCACACCGTCGGGCAGCGGCGCGAGCCGGCCGTCGAGGACATGCACTCGGGAACCCAGTAGCGGCCCACCGATGTCGGAAGCCGTTGCTGCGTCGACGAATCCGCGGGTCAGCTCACGTCTCGTCATGTAGACGGTCGTCTCGGTCGGCCCGTACATGTTGTTGAGCTGAGGACCGGGGACGTCTGCCCCCGGTCTGGTCGGCGAACCGTCGGCGGCCCGGTCGGCCTGCCACTTGCGCACGTGCTCGTAGTCGAGGATCTCCCCCGAGAAGTGGAGGCGGCGAACCGATTCCGGGAGCGCCGAGCCGTGGGGCGGCCGTACCGCCGCCGCGAACTGGTAGAAGGACGAGGGGGTGAAGTTGACGATCGTGACGCCCTCGCGGTCGAACACCTCGACCACGTCGTCCGGGGCACGGGTGGTGGCGTGGTCGAGCACGACGAGACGCCCCCCGGCGAGCAGAGCCGCCCAGATCTCCCCCACCGACACGTCGAAGGCGTAGGAGTGGAACATCGACCACACGTCGTCGGGTGTGCTCTCGACCAGGGCGTCGAGCGCGACGACGAGGGAGATCACGTTGTCGTGGGTGACCACGACGCCCTTGGGTACACCTGTCGAACCGGAGGTGTACATGACGTAAGCACTCGAATGGGCCCCGACGCGGTCGGGAAGACGTGCTGCCGGGAGCGGTTCGGCCCAGGAAAGCAGCTCGTCGGGTGTCGAGATGCGAGCGGGCATGTCCGTCCACGCGTCCGCCGTGTCGGGGTCGGCGAGGACGAGCACCGGCGCGGCGTCGTCGACGATGGTGCGCAACCGCGCGATGGGATGTGTCCGGTCGAGCGGCAGGTACGCCGCACCGGTCTTGAGTACCGCTAGCAGTGCGACGACGAGATCGGCCGACCTCGGCATCGCCACGCCCACCAGGGTTTCCGGCCCGGCGCCGGCCGCGGCGAGCGCACGCGCCAGCCGTTCGGTTCGGTCGTCGAGGTCGCGGTAGGTGATCGTCGCGCCGTCGAGATCGGTGAGCGCCGCGGCGTCGGGACGCCGGTGTGCCGACACCCGGAAAAGTCCCGGGAGCGACTCGACGTCGCCTGTGCCGAGCACATGGTCGATCCGGCGGTCCAGGTCGGCGAGGACCTCCCCGGCGGTCGCCGCCAGTTGTGCCGGGGTCCTTCCCGTCCGCGGCAACAGCGCGGTGACCGTCGCGCGTACCGCCGGGGTCGGGTCGACGCCACGCGCGGCCAGGGTGGTCGCCGCGACCGTCACCCGGCGGTGGAACTCGCGGAAGGTCACCGGCCCGTTGGCCCCGACCATCGCCTCGGCGTCGGCGGCGTGGGTCGCGGCGAAGGTGAGCCTGCGCAGCGCCGTCGGCTGTGTGGACCCCGCGGACGTGCGCGCCCCGACGCTGCGCGAAACCGAGGTGTCCGACGTCACGCGGGCTCCACCCGGTTCCGTCGTGGTTCACCGGGGATTGCGTCACCGGGCACTGCGTCGACGCGCCCGGACAGGGCGGTTGTCGCCGCGGTGCGGACGCACGCGAACACCTCGTCGATGGTCCGGTCGGCGTCGGCGAGGAGCGTGGTGACCGCGACCGTCAAGGCCTCCGACGGGTCCTCGTCCGGCACGGAGAACGCCATGGCCACCGAGGTGGCCTCGAGATCGGCGAACGTGACCGAGGGTGCCCCGGGGATGCCGATCACCGCATCCGGCGCCGTCGCCGCGACCGTGGACACGAGTTCGTGCAGCGGCTGCTCGGCGTCGACGATCTCGGCCGACTGCCCGTCGGCCCAGATCGACAGGTCGCCCACCGGCGTCCCCGGCCGGGCGGCGATGTCGATGAGCAGGTTCTGGTACCGCTCCGCGATCCGTTCGGCGCCGGCACGGTCGAAGAGGTCGGTGTCGTAGGCGATCTGGCCACCGAGCGCACCACCCCGGTCCACCCCGTCGAGGTCGTCGGGGTACACCATGATCTCGAGGTCGACCTTGGCCGCCAGAGACGACGACGGTCGCAGACGAACGGACAGACCGTCGAGGCTCATCGCGGGGATGTCGAGGTTCTGGTACGAGAGCATGACCGAGAACAGCGGGTTGTGCCGGCCCCGGCGAGCCGGTCCCTTCCCGACGCGGTTCAGGTGGTCGACGATCTGGTCGAAGGCGACGTCGGCGTGGGCGAGGTCGGTGACGTCCTCGGTCCGTACGCGTCGCAGCAGCTCGTCGAACGGTTCGTCGAGACGCAGACGGGTACGCAGCGGCACCGTGGTCGCGAGCATGCCGACCATGTCGGCGAGAGCGGGATCGTCGCGGCCCGCGAACGGCGTGCCGATCACGACGTCCTCGCGGCCGGAAAGCCGGCCGATCAACACGGCGAGCGCTGCGTGCATCACCACGAACTGCGTCGTGTTGTTCACGCGAGCAAGGTGTTTGAGCACCGTCGCGGTCTCCGGCGGGACACTCACGTCGACCACGTCTCCGCGGTGCCGGGGTTCCACGGGGCGCGGCCGGTCCGTCGGGATCACGGCGGGTTCACGGACCGTCCCGAGGCGTTGCTCCCAGTACTCCAGCTGGGCCTGCTCCTCGGTGATTCCGCCGGACGCCTCGGACGACAGTCGCTCGGCGTGCCAGATCGCGTAGTCGGCGTACTGCACCCGCACCGGGTTCACGACTGCGGTCCAGGGACCCGCCTGCCCATCGATCCGGGCGCGGTAGGCGGTGGTGAGGTCGCGGGCCAGCGGCCGCAACGAACCGCCGTCGGCGTTGATGTGGTGCACCACGAAGACGAGGAGGTGACGGTCGGCGGCGAGCCGGAGGATCGCAGCACGGACCGCGTTGGGGCCGGTCAGATCGAAGCCCGGTTCGACGACGGCGGCGATCTCCTCCTCGACGCGGTCCGGGGTGGTGTCGACGAGGGCCACCCGGAAGCCGCGCAGGGCATCGGCGGCCGGGATGATGACCTGCACCGGACGCCCCTCGTGCAACGGGTAGCGCGTCCGGAGGGACTCGTGGCGGGCGATCACGTCGTCGAGCGCCCCGGTCAGGGCCGAGACGTCGAGTGGGCCGTCGAGTTCGAGGGTGAGCCCCACGTTGTACGCCGACGATGCCGGATCGATCTGGTTGAGCGACCATAGTCCGCGTTGGACACCGGTCAGGTCGACCATGTGCGGCCGCTCCCGGGGTGTCAGAACCCTGCCCGCGCCGGTGGATTCGACCGTGCTCAGTGCGGCGACGAAGCTCGCCACCGTCGGGTTCTCGAACAGCAGCGCCAGCGGGACCCGCCGGTCGATGTGCTGCTCCACCCGATAGGTCACCTTGGTCGCCGACAGCGAACTGCCGCCCAGTTCGAAGAATCCGTCGTGCACACTGACCGTCTGGAGTCCGAGCACGTCGGCGAAGATCTGCGCCACGGCCGCCTCGAGACGGCTTCGGGGAGCGACGTATTCGCGTGCGGGCGAGATCTCGACGGCCGGCAGCGCGCGCCGGTCGACCTTGCCGGTCCGGGTCACCGGGAACTCGTCGAGCACCTGGACGGTGTGCGGGACGAGGTGCGCCGGCAAATGGGATACCGCATGGTCGACGATCTGCTCGGGGGCGGGGTTGCGTCCCGGCACCCCCGTCACATAGGAGACCAGGACCGTGTCGCCCGCCGGCGTCGGCATCCCGACACTCACCGAGTGCTCGACGTCGGGGTGGGTGACCAGAACGGCGTCGACCTCCCCCGGCTCGACCCGCATGCCGCGGATCTTGATCTGGAAGTCGTTGCGGCCGTGGTAGATCAACTGGGCGTCGGCTGTCCACGAGACGAGATCGCCGGTGCGGTACATCCGGGTGCCGGTCCCAAAGGGGTCGGCGACGAACCGGCCCGCAGTCAGTCCCGCCCGTCCGTGGTACCCGCGTCCGAGCGCCCGCCCGGCGAGATAGAGTTCGCCCACGACGCCGGACGGCACCGGGCGCAGTCCCGCGTCGAGAACCCGTGCCCCGACGCCGGAGATAGGCCGGCCGATGGTCACCGGCGCCGTCGCGCGCAACGGCGGGGAGAGCGTCACCCAGATCGTGGTCTCGGTGGGACCGTACAGGTTGAGCAGCGGTCTGCCATCGGCGTCCCATCGCTCGACGAGTTCCGGCGGGCAGTCCTCCCCCGCCACCATCATCGTCTCGACGCCGGGGATCTCCGCCGGATCGATCGTGGCGAGCGCCGTCGGAGTGGCGCAGGCGTGCGTGACCCGGTGCCGGGTGATGACGTCGGCGAGTTCGGGGCCGGCGAACACATCGGGCGGACTGATCACCAGTTCCGCGCCCGCACAGATCGCGAGGATGATCTCCCAGACCGCGACGTCGAACCCCGGTGCGGCGAGCTGCAGTACGCGGGACGCACGGGTCACACCGAGTCGGTTCTGCTGCTCGGCGACCATCTCCGCGAGGCCCGCGTGGGTGACCGCCGCCGCCTTCGGACGTCCGGTCGATCCGGAGGTGAAGAGCAGGTATGCGAGATCGTCGACGCGGGCGCCTCGGGTTCGGTCCGCGTCGGTGACCGGATGGTCGCGGCGTCCTGCGAGGTTCAGCTCCACCTCGAGGTCGTCGAGCAGCCACTCCTCGACGCCGAGGTCACGCTGCTGCGGTGCAGCATCCGGGTCGGCGGCACGGTCGGCGACCACCACCGAGTCGACGGTGATCACGAGTGCGGCGCCGCTGTCGGCGAGCATCGCAGCTCGGCGGCGCACCGGCAGTCGCGCGTCGATGATGACGAAGGCGGCGCCACTCATCGCCACGCCGAGCATGGTGAGGACCATCCGTGGGGATCGTGGAATGCTGACGGCGACCACATCTCCCGGACCGATGCCGCGGTCGGCGAGGAGGCGGGCCAACTGGTGGGTCGCGGTCGCCACCTCTGCCCAGGTGAGTCGCCCGGTACCGGCCCGGGCGTCACCCGTCAGGGCGACGGCGGAGGGATTTGCCGAGGCGATTCCCCGTGCGATGAGTTCGGCGAGGGTCGTCTCCGGCTGCGCGCCGCGAAGCGGTGCGGCGAGTGCGCGGAGCGCGTCGGGCTCGAGCAGGTCGATCGAGGCGAGGGAACGGTCGGGCGCCGACACCATCTGGCTCAGGACCAGGCGCAACCGGCTCGCCATGTCGCGGATCGTCTGCTCATCGAACAGGTCGGTGGCATAGGCGAATTCGACCTCGTAGTCGTCCGTGCGTTCGGTCACCGAGACGGTGACGTCGTACTTCGCCGCCGGCACCCGCGCATCGAGCAGTTCCGCCGAGCCCGTCCAGTGCGACAGCTCGGTCAACTGGTCGGGCTGCACGCTCAAGGCGACCTGGAACAGCGGCGAATGGGACGGCGACCGTTGCGGCGCGACGGCGTCGACGACGCGTTCGAAGGGGACGTCGGCGTGACTCATCGCCCGCGCGCAACGACGATGCGCCGAGGTCACGAGATCCCGCACGGTGTCGTCCGGGCGCAGCGAAGTGCGCTGGACGACGGTGTTGACGAACATGCCGACCAGTTCGGCAACCGCCGGGTCGTCGCGTCCGGCGACCGCGGTGCCGATGCTGACGTCGTCCACCGCGGCGAGCTTGCCGAGGGTGAGGGCCAGGGCCGACTGGAAGACGGCGAACGGCGTGACGGCGAGGGTCGTCGCGAGGCGGCGGAGCCCGGCCGACAGCTCGGCGTCCAGAGTGACGTCGAGGTGATCTCCCGCGCTGGACATCACCCGCGGGCGCGGGCGATCGGTGGGCAGTTGCAGAAGGTCGGGTGCGCCGTGAAGTTCGGTGCGCCAGAACTCGAGTCCCTCGACCAGCGCGGGCGACGGCCGTTCCGGGGTTCCGAGGACCTCGGCGCGTTCGACGGCGACATCGGCGTATTGCATCGGGAGCGGTGTGAACTCGGGTTGTTCCCCGGCGCGCCTGCTCTCGTAGGCCGTCATCAGGTCCCGGAGCAGCGGCCGCAACGAATGCCCGTCGGCCGCGATGTGGTGAAGGACGAGCACCACGACGTAGCCGCGAGGGTCCCCGGTGAGGAGGCGGAAGCGGAACGGGATCTCCTCGGCGAGATCGAATCCCACCTCGGTGATCGCGGAGATCGCCGCATCGAGACCCCGCTCACCGACATCGATCGGTTCGGAGTCGAACACGGCGCCCGCGGTCGCGGTGTCGAGGATGCGCTGTTCCGGTTCGCCGTCGACCGCCGGGAACACGGTACGCAGGATCTCGTGCCGGTCGAGGACATCGAGCGCCGCGCGATGGAGCACCTCGGGATCCACCGCATGGGTGAGCCGAAGCGCACCGGACATGTTGTAGGTCGACTCGGTCGGGGACATGCGGTTGATGAACCACAGCCGGATCTGCGCCTGGGACAACGGAATCCGCGCCGGGCGCGGTGGAAGGCGACGCTCCGGCGGTTCCGGCACGGTGTCCGCCACGACGGCTCGGGAAGCAAGGTCGGCGAGGTCGTCACTGTCGAAGACGTCGGTCAGGGCGATCGTCAGACCGTGTCCGATCCGGGCACGGGACACCATGCGGGCTGCGAGGAGTGAGTCGGCGCCGAGGGCGAAAAGATTGTCCGACAGGCTGACCCGTTCCCGGCCCAGGGCCTCGGCGACCATCGAGACGATCGCCTTCTCCGCCGGTGTCCGGGCCTCACGGAACTCCGTGGTCTTGTCCGTGAGGTCCGGGGCGGGCAACGCCGACTGGTCGAGCTTTCCGGAGCGGTTCGTCGGGAAGGCGTCGAGGAACACCACGGCGAGCGGCACCATGTGGCCGGGCAGCCGCCGGCGGCAGAAGGCGCGGACGGCGTCCGAGTCGGGGACCCCGGAGGTCCCGCGGACGTACGCCACGAGTACCGGCGCCGGCCCGAGATCTCGCCGAGCCACGACGACCACCGCGTCGACACCGGGCATCGTCGCGACCACCGATTCGACCTCGCCGAGCTCAACCCGTTGCCCGCGGATCTTCACCTGATGGTCGCTGCGACCCAGGTACTCGAGTTCTCCGTTCTGCGTCCACCGCACCAGGTCGCCGGTCCGGTACATCCGGGCACCCGGCTCGCCCAACGGGTCGGCCACGAACCGGGAGGCGGTCTGCGCCATCGCGCCGAGGTAGCCGTTGGCCAGCTGCGGGCCCACCAGACACAGCTCACCGGCGACGCCGACCGGGACCGGCCGCAGGCGGCGATCCAGAACGCGCACGACGGTGCCCGCCACCGGTCGCCCGATGGGCACGACGGTGTCGTCGGAAGTCACCCGATGGGACGTGACGTCGATGGCCGCCTCGGTGGGGCCGTAGAGGTTGACCAGGCCGGCTGACGAGGTCCGGCGGAGGCGACGAGCCAGCTGCGCCGACAGCGCCTCCCCGGAGGTGAAGACCCAGCGGACCCGGTCGGGCAGCGACGTCGGCGTACCCGACCCGTTCTCGGTCTGACCCACGACGTCGAGATAGGCGTCGAGCATGGACGGGACGAAGTGCAGCACGGTGACCGCGGCCTCGTCGATGAGGTTCCGCAAGTACTCGGGGTCCCGGTGGCCGTCCGGTTCGGCGATGACCATCTGCGCACCGGTCTGCAGGGGCCACAACAGCTCCCACACCGACACGTCGAAGGTCGCCGGGGTCTTGTAGAGCACCGCATCGTCGGGGCCGATCGGATGATCTCGTTGCATCCATGCGAGGCGGTGCTCGAGCGCCGCGTGGTCGACCTCGACCCCCTTCGGTACACCGGTCGAGCCGGACGTGAAGATCACGTACGCGGGCTGATGCGGCAACGGACGGGAGCGACGCGGTGGTACCTCGTCCTCCGGACCCGCCCCGGCGTCGATCGCATCGATCCCACGGTCGGCGAGGAACTGTGCGTCCACGGTGAGCGCAGGCCGGACGATCGTGGCAATGGCGTGGCGTCGTTCCTCCGGCTCGGCCGGATCGACGGGTACGTACACCGCCCCGAGGCCGATGATCGCGTAGATCGCACACACCTGTTCCAGGCAGCGATCGAGCGCGACGATCACCCGGTCTCCCGCGACGACCCCCTCGTCCGCGAGGACACGCGCGAATCCGTCGACCGCCAGCGACATCTCGCGGTAGGTGAGGCGCGAGTCCCTGAAGACGAGCGCGGTCGAATCCGGCGTCGCGGCGACCTGTCGTGCGAAGGGAGCCAGGATGTGCTCGCCGGCGACGCCGACCGCCGGACCGCCGTCACCGAGCCGCTCGACCGCCGCCGGCTCACCCGGGATGAGCAGGTCCAGTGCCGCCACCGGACGATCCGGGGCCTCGATGAACTGCTCGAGAACGTGAAGCAGCCGCGCCCGGTGGGTGCGCAACTCCTCGGGGTCGTACAGGGCCGGGTTGGCGTGGAGACCCACCTCGAGCGGCGCGTCGGGACCTGCGGCGAAGACGTTCATCACGAGGTCCTCGACCATGCCCGCGGACAGCATGTGATAGCTGACGTGGGCCCCGTCGATCTCGATCGGCTTGTCGAAGAGCAGGAGGTTCACCAGCGGACCGAAGGACGTACCGGTCGCATCGCCGAATCCGGCTGCGGCACGGATGTCCTCGGAGCGGTACCGCTGATGGCGGAGAACCGCGGTGATCTCCGAGGTGACCGCGGCGACGACATCGGCACAGGTCGCCGCGCCCACACCGTCGACGCGCAACGGCAGCATGTTGGAGACCATGCCCATCGACTGTTTGATCCGGGCAGTGGTGCGAGCCGTGACGGGCAGACTCAGCACGATGTCGTCGGCACCGGACATCCGTGCCAGGAATGCGGCGAACGCCGCGGTGAGAACCGCCGCGACGGAAGCGTCCAGCTCTCGGGCGCGGCGTCGCAGACGGCTGTCGAGGTCGGCGTCGAGCATCCCCGCGGCCACCACGGTCTCGTTTCGGATGCCGGTGGTGGCCGGATGGGTGGCCAGTGACACACGTTCGGGCAGTCCGGCGGCGCGTTCCGCCCAGAACGCATGGTCCTTCTCGTGACGCGTGCTCTGGCGGTAGGCGGCATCGTCGGCGACCACCTCGGCAAGGGTCGCTCGCCGCGGTGGGACGCGGGCCTCGGCCGCGACCGCGGCGTTGTAGCGCGCCACCGCTTCGTGCAGGCAGACGAGCGCGCCGTAACCGTCGAAGGCGATGTGGTGACCGCGCATGTACCAGTAGGTACGGTCGTCCGCCACGCGGATGAAGGCGGCGAAACCGACCGGGTCGTTCAGCAGGTCGACCGGGCGCTCGTGGTCCGCACGCATCCACTCCTCGGCCGCGGCGAGCGGGTCGGGCCGGTCACGCAGGTCCAGTTCCACCACGTCGAACGGCAGCGACTCGTCGATGTACTGCATCGGCGTGCCGTCGACCTCGGCGATCCGGGTGTAGGCGGTCTGGAGTTCCCGCGAACCCTCGATGACGCCGCGGCGGAACAGCTCTCGGTCGAATGGACGCCCGTCGTCGACGATGTCCAGGTAATGCGCGATGGTGATCGAGTGGTCGTCGTCGAGGTTCTCGGCGAACCACATGGCACGTTGAGCCGCGGTGAGATCCAGCAGGTCGACCCCCCTAGCTTCGCTGCGCCCTCCCCGGCGCCCCTCCCCGTACCCAACTTGTGGGATCCCCTCACCGAGGGGTGATTCTTCATCCATTCCACGTCCGAACCAGTCGTCGGCGATTTGGTCGTTCGACGGCGCCGCTGACCCGTCCCCCGAGGCGTTCGCCGAACAGCCACGAATCATACGCTTTACATCTCTTTTGAGATCGAAAGTGATACAGCGCATCTCACGCCTGAGAGCCTCGTCACATCCGGCGCCGCACAGGTGTGGCAGGTGGGACCTCATCAGCCCCTTAGAGGCCCAGGAGCAACTCACGTCACACCGAAGACGTCGGGTTGCGGTTTGGATTCGGTCGTTCGACCGACATCTGCCCGAGGGAAGGAATCCCGTCACACCAAGTGACCGCGACGGGGCAAGATTGGGGGCATGACGAGCGTGCAACTGGTCGAGGTCGGCCCCCGCGACGGCCTCCAGAACGAGCAGACCCTCCTGTCGGTCGACGACAAGGTCGAGTTGATCTCGCGCAGTGTCGACGCCGGCGTCCGACGCGTCGAAGCGGTCAGTTTCGTCAATCCGAAGCGGGTTCCGCAGATGGCCGGTGCCGAGGAGGTCATGGCCCAGGTTCCGCGCGTCGACGGCGTCTCCTACATCGGTCTGGTCCTCAACCGCCGGGGTCTCGACCGTGCCCTCACCGCCGCCGTCGACGAGGTCAACGCGGTGGTTGTCGCGACCGAGGAGTTCAGCCGGCGGAATCAGGGCTGCAGCGTCGACGAGGGCATCGCCGCGGCGATCGACGTCGTACATGATGCCCGCGAGGCCGGACTACGGACGACGGTGACCATCGCGGTGTCGTTCGGCTGCCCGTTCTCCGGGGAGGTCGCCCCCGAGTGGATCGGCGAGATCATCGCGCGCCTGACCGACGGCGCGGCACCGGACGAGATCGCCCTGGCCGACACCATCGGCGTCGGCGTCCCGGCACAGGTGCGCACACTCGCCGACCTGGCGGCCGCACACGCACCGGGCATCCCTCAGCGCTGGCATTTCCACAACACCCGCAACACCGGCTACGCCAATGCGCTGACGGCCCTGGACTGCGGGGCCGGCGCTCTGGACGCGTCCATCGGCGGTTTCGGCGGTTGCCCGTTCGCCCCGGCCGCGACGGGCAACATCGCGTCGGAGGACCTGCTCTATGCGCTGGACCGGTCGAACGTCACGACCGGCGTCGACATGTACGGCCTGATCGAGGCCGCGGAATGGCTGGGCAGGTCCCTGGAAAAGAGTGTCCCCGCTCTCCTCGGGCGCGCCGGAGGTTTCCCGGACACCCGCTGAGGCGGGGACGCTCGTTGCGTTCGTGTGCGGGTGACTAACCCGTGGTGTGCACGATCAGCACGTCACATGCCGACTTGCGTGCCACGTCGGCCGGAACCGATCCGAGAAGGCGCCCGGCGATCGAGTTCAGGCCGCGGTTACCGACGACGAGGAGGTCGGCCTTGACGTCGCTCACGAGCTGGAGCAGCGCGTCGACCGGAGCACCCTTGACGGGGCGCTGGACGACGGTGGCGGCTCCGGCCTTGGACGCACGCTCTTTCGCGGTCCGCAGGATCTCCTCGGTCGGCGTCGAGCCGGTGACCTGGTAGGCCTCGTCCTTGAGGATGTCGGCGGCCTCCCCTGCACCACGCTCGTTGGGGAAGTATGCGCACGCGATCACCAACTGCGCGCCTTCGCCCGCGAGTGCCCCCGCACGTTCCACCGCCTTCATCGACGACTCCGAGCCGTCGGTCCCGACGACGATGGTCTCGTATGCGCTCATCCCAACCTCCGACATGAATTCGCCTCGCTGCCCATCAGCGAGGCGTCACCTACATCCCCCATACTGCAGGGTTCTATCACCGGGACATTAGTTTGCCGCGGCGTGTCTGTCCGCCGATCGTGGCGATCGGCACATGGACGCGATCTTGTGTCTTCGACGGGAACGCAGGTCACGGCCCTACTTGATGCCCGCTGCGTCCATTCCTCGAAGCTCCTTCTTCAGGTCGGCGATCTCGTCTCGCAGGCGGCCCGCCAGCTCGAACTGCAGGTCGCGGGCCGCGCTCATCATCTGATCGGTCAATTGCGACACGAGATCCGCGAGCTCGGCGCGCGGCATGGCCGAGACATCGCGCTTCTCGATCACGCCCGCACTGCCGGCCTTGGACACCTCGCCCTGCGCCCGGCGGCCGCGGCTCGCGTTGCGGCCCGAACCGCCGACCGCAACCGCCTCGTCCTCGGCTTCTCGATACACCTGGTCGAGGATGTCGGCGATCTTCTTGCGCAACGGCTTCGGGTCGATGCCGCGCTCCTTGTTGTAGGCGATCTGCTTCTCGCGGCGGCGTTCGGTCTCCTCGATCGCGTTGGCCATCGAGTCGGTGATCTTGTCCGCGTACATGTGCACCTCACCTGACACGTTGCGGGCCGCACGGCCGATCGTCTGGATCAACGACGTGGTGCTGCGCAGGAACCCTTCCTTGTCCGCATCGAGGATCGCCACCAACGAGACCTCCGGGAGGTCGAGACCCTCGCGGAGGAGGTTGATGCCGACGAGGACGTCGTAGTCACCCGACCGGAGCTGGCGCAGCAACTCGACACGACGCAGGGTGTCGACCTCGGAATGCAGGTACCGCACCCGGATGCCGAGTTCCAGCAGGTAGTCGGTGAGGTCCTCGGCCATCTTCTTGGTGAGCGTCGTGACGAGGACGCGTTCGTCGCGTTCGGTGCGCTGCCGGATCTCGTGGACCAGGTCGTCGATCTGCCCCTTGGTCGGTTTCACCACGACCTGCGGGTCGACCAGACCGGTCGGGCGGATCACCTGCTCGACGAACTCGCCGTTCGACTGACCGAGTTCGTACGGTCCGGGCGTCGCCGACAGGTACACGGTCTGACCGATGCGGTCGACGAACTCATCCCAGGTCAGCGGGCGGTTGTCCACCGCAGACGGGAGCCGGAAGCCGAACTCGACGAGGTTGCGCTTGCGGGACATGTCGCCCTCGTACATGCCACCGATCTGCGGGACGGTCACATGCGACTCGTCGATGACCAGGAGGAAGTCCTCCGGAAAATAGTCGATCAGCGTCGCCGGTGCACTCCCGGCCGAACGACCGTCGATATGGCGCGAATAGTTCTCGATGCCCGAGCAGAATCCGACCTGGCGCATCATCTCGAGGTCGTAGGTGGTCCGCATCCGCAGGCGCTGGGCCTCGAGGAGCTTGCCCTTGCCCTCGAGCTCGGCAAGCCGTTCCTCGAGTTCCTGCTCGATCGACGCCATCGCGCGTTCCATCCGCTCCGGCCCCGCCACGTAGTGGGTGGCCGGGAAGATCCGCAGCGAGTCGACCTGACGCACGACGTCGCCGGTGAGCGGATGCAGGTAGTAAAGCGATTCGACCTCGTCGCCGAAGAACTCGATGCGCACCGCGAGTTCCTCGTAGGACGGGATGATCTCGACGGTGTCGCCGCGGACGCGGAAGCTGCCGCGGGTGAACGCCGTGTCGTTGCGGGTGTACTGCACGTCGACGAGCAGCCTCAGGAGGGCGTCGCGGTCGATCTCCTGTCCCACCTCGAGCTCGACCGAACGATCGAGGTACGACTGCGGCGTACCGAGGCCGTAGATGCAGGACACCGACGCCACCACCACGACGTCGCGGCGGGACAGCAGACTCGAGGTCGCCGAGTGGCGGAGTCGTTCGACGTCGTCGTTGATCGACGAGTCCTTCTCGATGTAGGTGTCGGTCTGCGCGATGTACGCCTCGGGTTGGTAGTAGTCGTAGTACGACACGAAGTACTCGACGGCGTTGTTGGGCAACATCTCGCGCAACTCGTTCGCCAGCTGCGCGGCAAGGGTCTTGTTGGGTGCCATCACCAGCGTGGGGCGCTGCACCTGCTCGATGAGCCACGCCGTCGTCGCCGACTTACCGGTACCGGTGGCACCGAGGAGCACGATGTCCTTCTCCCCCGCCTGGATCCGTGCGGTCAGATCCTTGATCGCGGCGGGCTGGTCACCGGCGGGCTCGTACTCGCTGACCACCTCGAAGCGGGCTTCAGTGCGCTCGATCTCGCCGATCGGACGGAACTCGGAGTGCGCGAGCACCGGACGTTCTGCTGCAAAAGCCATAGTGCCAGGGTAAACGCGCACTACGACACGAGTGTTCCCGCGCGGTCTGCGGCCCGCCGCCCGACGAGCGCCCAGAGCAGCACGACGAACGAACACACCCGTATCGGCCGGCCGGTCACCGCGAACAATGCGATGTCCCCGATCAGCGGGAACGGGGCGAGCCGGACGACCCTCGCACCCGGCACCGGCGCCTTCACCCGCGGCCTGCCGGCCCGTGATGAGGAACTTCACCAGGACCCAGCGGCGGATGAAGAAGCCCGACGGGGTGGTGCGCACATCGGGGAACATCTCCCATGTTCACCCTGAGATCGGCTGCCGGCCGAACTACATTCGGGGAATGACGAGCAACAGCGGTCCCATGACGACCGCGCCGGCCGGACCCCACTCGATGCACCCGCCCAAGCGGGAGGTCTTCGATGTGCCCGCGATGACGAACACCGACAACAAGGGATTCGTCCGGGAGGTCGAGGAGTACCGCGTCACCGACTACGGCCTCTACATGTCGCGCTCCGCACCGGGCCACCCCAAGTTCGACCACCTCGAGTCATGGCTTCTCCCCTCACTGGGTTTGCGCGCCAACATCTTCCACTACCAGGGCGGGTACCGGGCGGATCAGCGCCTCTACCTCGACATCGGCCGGTTCTCCGGTCCCGACGAACACGGCCGCTGGTACGCCGAGGACTGGTACCTCGACCTCGTCGACGTTCCGGGATCACCATTGGAACTCATCGACGTCGACGAGGTCTTCGAAGCGCACCGTTGCGGACTGCTCGACAACGACCAGTGCGTGGAGGCCGTCGAGATCGCGACCCGCGCGCTCGTCGGGGCGGCCGCACACGGCAACGATGTACAGGCCTGGCTCGACGACGCGGTCGGCGGCGTGGTGTTCTTCCGGGACCATCGCCCCGATCACGCGCGGTGATTCGGCAGGACGGCCGACGACGGACTCAGTAGGTGGGCAGCACGAAACACGCGCCGTTCCGGATGAATTGCGGCAGTTGCACTCCCGTCCCCACGTCGACGGTCCGCGTCTTGACCACCCCGTCGAGGTTCGCGGCGAGCACGTACCGTCCGGGGGCCGAGGGCCGCCAGGTCGGGGTGACCTCGACGGCGGTGGGCCTGGCGTTGTAGATCGTCACGGTGCGGCCCGCCCGCGTGGACGTCACCTTGAGCGTCGACTTCGCCGACTTCGGATCGCCGACGATCACCGACAACGTGTAGGCGCACCCCGCACCGTAGAGGTTGTAGTTCGACGACCCGTTCGCCGAGGAGCCGTAGCCGGGCAGCGTGTCGACGGCGATTCCCTGCAGGGCTGCGTTCGCCGGCCCAGCACTGATCGCGGCGGCCGTGAGCGCCGCCCCGGCAACGATGCCGCCGACGACCGTACGCACGTGTTTCGAACTCCCCGAACCCCACATATGTGCTCCTCACAGCGCTGTACCGACTCGGCCGTCCGCACCGGGATCGGCGCGTCCTCGCAAAGCTAACAGCGCGGGGCGCGCCCTGTGGCCAATTCAGACAACATTCGTAGTCAGTTTGGCCCCTCAGGCGGTTGTGACCCGAACTGTCGCGGGCCGCCCCGGATCGCAGGAACCGTGAACACCGGGACCGGCGGGCGCGAACCCGCCGTCGGCAAGAAGATCGACGAGATCTGCGGACGCGGCGTCGTCGCGCGCGGTGATCCGGAGCTCGACCTTCGCCGCGTCGGTGATCTCGACGGCGGTCGCCCGCTCCCCGGCGATCGCCCACATCCGATTGACCAGACGCCCCGCCGGACCATCCGGATTCGGTTCGGCGGCAATGAGTTCGGAGACCGGATCAGCGACCCGGCGCGCGCGGACGTTGGCCTCGAACGGCACCAACCGATCGTCCCAGACCCGCGCCGCGGCAGCAGCGAGATCATCGGCCGTTCCGGAGTTGTCCAGCCAGACGTCGGCGACCGCACGACGCTGCTCGTCGGTGGCCTGCGCGGTGATCCGAGCACGCGCGTCGGCCTCGTCGACGCCGCGCATCGTCGTGAGGCGATGCAGTCGGACGTCGGCGTCGGCGAACACGATCACCACGAGATGGAAGAACGGCGCGGTGTGGTTCTCGACCAGCAGGGGGATGTCCTGAACGACGATGGCGTCGTCGGGTGCCGCCGCGAGCAGTTCCTGCGTGCGCGCACCGATCAGCGGGTGGGTGATCCCGTTCAGCGTCTTGCGCGACTCCTCGTCGACGAATGCCTTTGCCGCGAGCGCCGGACGGTCGAGGCTGCCGTCGGCGGCCAGGATGTCCGAGCCGAAGGCCTCGACGAGTCCGGCGAGACCTTCCGAACCGGGTTCCACCACCTCGCGGGCGATCTTGTCCGCGTCGATGATGTACGCGCCTCGTTCGACGAAGGTCTTCGCCACGGTCGATTTGCCGGCGCCGATGCCACCGGTCAGTCCAAGCCTGATCACGCCACCAGTCTGGCAAACAGGTTCCTGACCGGTGCACACCGGCGCCCCGTGTGTCGTGTCGGCTCAGCCGGTGACCGCGACGAGTTCGATGGTCTCGTGCGGCAGGGTGGCCTCGCCGACCTTCTCCCCCGTGTTCAGATCGACCGCGACGATCTTCTTCGACGCGGGTTCACTGACGTACGCGATGCGGTCCTGCACCACGACATTGGGCATCGGCGACTGCCATTCGTCGGGTTCGGCCCACTCCCCGATCGCCGGGATGCGGGCGGTGCGGTTCCCGGATTGCGCGTCGAAGACGTGTAGCGCGCCGTCGGTCCCGAGGATCACCGCGGACCCGCCGGGGCCACGTTCGAGCGACCGGAAGCTGTAGGAGGCGTCGAGGTCGACCAGTCGGAGGTCGCCCGTTCGGGTGTCGGTCAGCGAAAAGCGTGTCGGCCGTTCGAGTTCGGCGCCCTCGTCGCTCTTGTAATCCCCCAGCACGACCGGGGAACCGTGGTCGCCGGCCTGGTTCCCGATGCGGCCGTATGGATCCGGGCTGGCCACCTTGCGGATGTTGTTGCCGTCGACGATCAGGATGCCGTCTTCGCAGCCGAAGGTCAGGCGACCGTCGGCTGCGGCGGCCTCGCCGTGCACGCCGGGGCATTCGTCGTTGCGTGCGATCTCGTTCCGCTGTTTGTCCAGGATCGCGATACCACTGCGCGATTCCTCGTCGCCGCGCGTGACGACGACCGATCCGTCGCCGCGGAACACGGCCACACCGTGATGGGGTTGCGGGACCGTGAACGTGGTGGCCACCGGATTGCCGCGCAGCAGTTCCGCGGGTTCGACGATGTCGACCTGCCCGGTGCCGTCACTGAACAGAGTGATACGCGAGTTGTGGACCACGACGTGTCCGGGTTCGGTTCCGCCGAAACGCATCCCGGTGAGCGAGGGCTGGGTCGTGTAGTGGTGACCGTGGTCGCCGTGCGCCTTGGTCCAGGTGCCGGCGTCGAGGACCCGGAACCCGTCGGTCTCGGAGACGAAGACGTGTCGCCCGTTGCCCGCGCTGTTCAGCCGGACGAACCCGTCGACGGGAAGGTCGGCGACCTGATCGAGCGAGGTGGCGTCGAGCACGAGGATCCCGCCGTCGTAGCTGAGTGCGAGTCGCGGTGTCGCGCTTTGCTGTTCCGCGGGTCCGCTCGAGGATTCGGCGGGCGGGGCCGCCTGCTCGGTGTCGCCGCAGGCGACGAGCGCGATGGAGGACGCCGCGAGCAGCGCCAGGGAACGGGTCAGAGTTGTTCGAGGTGATAGCACTCGGACAGTCAACCGTCTAATGAAAATGATTGTCAACAACGCATGGTTGCAGACGGTGCGAGTGGTGTCAGCCCTCCCCGATCAGCGGCGCCAACCCGTCGAGGAGTCGCTCGAGGCCGAAATCGAACACCTCGTCGGGAGCTCCCGGCGCCTGATGATGCTCGCCCGCAACGGTTCCCACGCGATCGGCAAGCGGGAACTCCCCGTCGGGTATCACCGCGTCGAGTTCGGGTGCGACAACCTCCCACCACTCCACGTCGGTCATGCCGCTGTCGGCCACCGCCGCATCGGCTGCCAGCGCCTCCCGGGCGTTGCCGGTCACGAAGGCGGACAGGAGACCGAGGATGTGGTCGCGGTCGAGGTCCGAGATGTCCAGCGGTTCGAGTACTTCGAGCTGGCGTTCGTAGCGCGCGAGGCGATGGGGGCCGAGAACCTGTCGCCACGGATTGGCGTCGATCAGCCAGGGATGCGCCAGGTATTCGGCGCGCAGATGGTGTGCGATCTCGGCGAGGGATTGCCGGACGGTCGAGGCCGGGCCGGGCATCGGGTCGCCGGCGACATGGTCCACCATGAGCGCGACCAGGACGTCTCGCGTGGGCACGTAGGTGTACAGGGTCATCGGGCCGACGCCGAGCTCGGCGGCGAGGGTCCGCATCGACACCGCGGCCAGTCCGCGCTCGTCGGCGAGCGCGATCGCCTTGCCGACGACCTCGTCGACGGTGACCCGTTGGCGCGGACCACGCCTGGGCGCCTGCGGTTCCCCGCGTCCACGCCACAGCAAGCGAACCAGTGTCCGGACATCGTCGGCTGTCGACATGGTGCACCTCCTCTCCGTACGGCGTACGGCGTACGGCGTACGAGATCATCACCGTACCCAGTGGGCGGCGGATTGTCCGACAGGAAACGAAAAGCCCTCCCGGGAATCCCGGGAGGGCTTTCGTGTGCTCAGTGCAGATCTACTGCGGGAGCAGTGCTATCAGGCGTTACCCGACAGCTTCTCGCGCAGAGCGGCGAGCTGCTCGTCGCTGGCCAGCGAACCGCCGGTGGAAGCGCCACCGGTGTTCGACGAGCCACCGCGGCTCTCCGAGGCCGACGAGTAGTCGGTCGGAGCGTTGGCAGCCTCGGCTGCGGCAGCGGCGAACTTCTCCATCTGGGCGGTGTGCATCTTGTGGCGACGCTCGGCCTCGGCGTACCGGGCCTCCCATGCCTCACGCTGCTTCTCGAAGCCTTCGAGCCATTCGTTGGTCTCGGCGTCGAAGCCCTCGGGGAAGATGTAGTTGCCCTGCTCGTCGTAGCTGTCGGCCATGCCGTACTTCGAGGGGTCGAACTCCTCGGTGTAGTCCTCGTTGGCCTGCTTGAGGCTCAGCGAGATACGACGACGCTCGAGGTCGATGTCGATGACCTTGACCATCGCATCGTCGTTGACGGCGACGACCTGGTCCGGGACCTCGACGTGGCGCTCGGCCAGCTCGGAGATGTGGACCAGACCCTCGATGCCCTCGTCGACGCGGACGAACGCACCGAACGGCACCAGCTTGGTGACCTTGCCCGGGACGATCTGACCGATCGCGTGGGTGCGGGCGAACTGACGCCACGGATCTTCCTGGGTGGCCTTGAGCGACAGCGAAACGCGCTCGCGGTCCAGATCGACGTCGAGGACCTCGACGGTGACCTCGTCGCCCACGGCGACGACCTCGGACGGGTGATCGATGTGCTTCCAGGACAGCTCGGAGACGTGGACCAGACCGTCGACGCCGCCGAGATCGACGAACGCACCGAAGTTGACGATCGAGGACACGACGCCCTTGCGGACCTGGCCCTTCTGCAGCTGGTGCAGGAACTCGCTGCGGACCTCGGACTGGGTCTGCTCGAGCCATGCACGACGCGACAGGACCACGTTGTTGCGGTTCTTGTCGAGCTCGATGATCTTGGCCTCGATCTCCTTGCCGATGTACGGCTGCAGATCGCGGACGCGACGCATCTCCACGAGCGATGCCGGGAGGAAGCCGCGCAGGCCGATGTCCAGGATCAGGCCGCCCTTGACGACCTCGATGACGGTGCCCTTGACGGCCTCGTCCTTCTCCTTGAGCTCCTCGATGGTGCCCCAAGCCCGCTCGTACTGCGCACGCTTCTTGGAGAGGATCAGACGGCCTTCTTTGTCCTCCTTGGTGAGGACCAGGGCCTCGACCTCGTCACCGACGTTGACGACCTCGTTGGGGTCAACATCGTGCTTGATCGACAGTTCGCGGGAAGGAATGACGCCTTCGGTCTTGTAACCGATGTCGAGCAGAACCTCGTCCCGATCGACCTTGACGATGGTGCCCTCGACGATGTCGCCATCGTTGAAGTACTTGATCGTGGAGTCGATGGCGGCGAGAAAGTCCTCGGCAGTGCCAATGTCATTGATGGCTACTTGCGGCGAGGTGATCGTGGGGGACGACATATGTTGAGTTGCTCCGGACAGGTGTGTAGTAGGTACAGTGCTTGACGTATTGATCGGCACAAAACCCCTGATCAGAAGCATTTCGATCGGGGCGTGTGCCTGTCGCGCGTCATCGAGCGCACGCGCGTTCTCCAAGCCTACTCCAGCGGGATTGTGCTGGGCAAATGCCCTTGAGACGGCCCCTCCCGCACAGCCTGTGACGAACTCCTGTGAGTGACGACCGACACGCGGGAAAGTTCCCCTTCGAGCGCGTCGACAAGAGTGTGTGGTCACATTCTGCACCGCATCGGTGGCTAATCGCGCTGTGACGCGAGTGCCGCGGTGCGATTCGCGATCCACGACCGCAGCGATTCGACCGCTTCCTCTCGGTCGCCCGCCGACAGTTTGTCGGTGACCGGCACGGCTTCCGCGACACCGTCGAGTACCGAGTCGGCGAGCCCGTCGGCGTAGATCTGGTCGTACAGCTCCCAGTAGGTGGAGCGGTACAGATCGACGAATGCTCCCCCAGGTTCGGTCGCCGCGGCGAGGAAACGGGTCTTCAACGGGTTCTTGACGTCACGCAGACCTGGCGGTCGCGCCCCGCCGGGTCCTGCTCCCTCGGGCGGCGACATGGCGTCTGCCGCCGGCTGCTTGCCGTCTGCCGCGGGCTGCGGGCCACCGGCGCCGGGCCGCTGCTGTCCGCGGCGGCCGCCCATGGGTCCGATGGAGACCTCGTCGTCGGGTCCGGCACCGGGGTCCCCGTTCATCGCGAGATTCAGATCCCAGGAGACGACGGTGAACTTCTTCGACTCGAGGTCGTACCAGAGGTAATAGTTCTGGCCCGGCCCGCTCATGTCGTCCCCGTTGCCCAGCAGATTCTGCGTCGCCACGTAGCGCGCGAAGGACTTCACGTCGACCCACTGGTCGAGTTCTTCGGCGAACTCCCGGTCGTCGGCAGAGTCGAGCCATCGGGCGAGGTTGATGACCGGCTGAAGATTGCCGTTGCCGACCGAGTTGATCTGTACGAACTGCTCGGCGTAGTCGGACTGGTCGTCCCCGACGTACTTCAGCCTCGAGTTCGCGTCGGCCTTGTAGAGGTATCCCTTCGAGTCGAAGAGGCTCTCTGCATAGCTGGCGTCAGGGTGCTCGAGGACCAGCTTGCTGGCGGTGGCGCTGCCGTTGATCGAGTAGGTGACGTAACCGTAGCGCTGCGACGCCTGGCCGGTCTGGGCTGTCACGGACAGCGCGGTCGCCTCGTTCACGACCGGACTCCCCGGCCGCACCGACAGTTCGGTCATGCCCTGATATGCGCGACCGTCGAAATACTCGTCGAAACTGAGCAGCAACGGCAACGAGGTCGGGTCGTCTTTCGACACCTGCGTCATCGTCTTGCGCATCCGTTCCATGGCGGCGGGATCGAGTGCGGCGGGATCGAGTGCGGCGGGATCGAACCCTGGCGGCGCCTGTCCCGGTACCACGTCTGCTCCTCCGGGAGGCCCCGGCGGACCGCCCCCCCGTCCGATCCCCACCCGGACCGAATCCTCTGCCGCGCAGACCCATCAGCGTCGAATTGCCCTTGAGTCGGACAGCCACGTCGTCGAGACGGGTGCCGTCGATCACGACGTCGGCGGCGACCCAGTCCTTGCTGCCGTCCTTCTCGAACGACGACAGCATCGACCGGTACTCCGCATCGGTCATGTCGATGGTCAGCTCGTGGGAGACCGACGGATCGAACAGGTCGACGTTCCCGGCGACGTTCGTCGTGATCTCCGAGGCGATGACATCCGCGTCCCCGGTGATGAACGGCCGGATCTTCCACCCGCCGAACACCGTTGCCACCACGAGGACGAAGACGACGAACGCCACCGGCCACTTCCAGTGCTGGCGGAGCGACCGTGGGATACGGTGTCGCAACCGCGCACGTGGTGGAGTCGGACGCGCGGTTTCTGCGGGAGCCGCGGGAGTACGGTCGTCGGGACTGTCGGGCATCGCTGTCAGATGTCCGTCTGGTCGTAACCGGTCAGCACGGTGACGCGCTGTCCGGTGTTGACCGCGCTCAGCGCGGAGATCAGCTCACCCGGCTTGGTGCCCTTCTTCAGCTGGGCCGTGTAATACAGCTCCGACAAGGCCCCGGAGCGAACAGATTCGGTGGACACGAGCTCGAATTCCTTGCACTTGTCGATCAATACGTCCTCGACGCGGGCGGTGTACTCGGGTTCCGGCGGAACCTGAACCTTGACGACCTGACGCTGGACGTCGAGTTTGAACCAGTTGAACTTGCTCATCAGCACCATCACCAGGCAGATCGCGACGGTGGCCGCGATCGCCAGGACATAGAAGCGGGTACCGGTGGTCATGCCGATCGCCATGACCAGGAAGATGAAGCCGACGTCGCGGGTCTCCTTGATGGCGTTGCGGAATCGCACCACCGACAACGCGCCGACGAGCGCGAACGCCCGGGCGATGTTCGATCCGACCACCAGCATGATCAGCGACACCACCATGCCGACGATCACCAGGGTCTGAACATAGGACTGGCTGTAGGAGACGTTCTTGTGGGTCAGCCGGTAGACCCAGCCGATGATCGCCGACAGGACAAAGGACAGCGATAGCGACACGATGATGTCGAAGGTGGTGAATGTGCCACTGAGGTCTTGGATCTCGAAGTTCATTGTCTGCTTTCAGAAATTGTCTAGAGCGTGCTGAAAAGGTCGTCGGGCACCCGGTCGTGTTCGCCCGGCGGGATGATCAGTTCCGGTGCACCGACAATCGACTTCGGCGCCAACCCGAAGGCCTGGATCGACTGGCAGTACTTGGACACCCGGATCACCGACATGTCCATCCGGGCGGTCAGGTCGGTGGCCCAGTACGGCACCCGTTCGTTGGCTTTGAGTTCGACGATCGCCAGGCGCGGTGGGATCGTGAAGCGGTTCTGGGCTTTCGAACCGAAGTAGAAGTCGCCGTCACGACCGTGCACCTTGTGATCGATGGTCACCCGGAGTCCGAGATCGGCGTCGCGACCGACAAAGGCCTCACGTAGATATCCGGTGGTGACCGTCGGCCGGAGGTCGAGGTTTCCGATCAGTGTGGTGACCTCTTCGACGAACGGCCTCTGCGAGTCGTCGCATTCGATCGTCTGACGGTCGTCGAGCCAGCTCCGCGCGATGCCGTAGGGCATGGCGGTGCGTCGTTTCTGGGTGACGCGATTGACCCGCTGTTTGATCTCGATCTGCACCGGGGTCTCCTCGGTGCATGCCGCGGGATCGCCGTACAGCCGCATCCGCAGCTTCCGTCGGAACTTGAGTCCTTCGATCTTCTCCCAGTAGAAGCGCAGATCCGGGGTGTCGTAGTACAGGGACGTGACCGGATATCCACCTACCGGAGAGTGCGGGTCGGAGTCCATACGCGCAGCCAACTCTCGACGCAGTTCAGGCACGCGCATCTCGTCGACGAAGTACTTGATCTCGTAGCGATTGAAGGCGTGGAGTCTGCTGGCGGTCTCCTGGAAGCCGGACGCGCGTGCAGGTGTGGGCGGGTCCCCGTCGGTCGATGATTCGTCACCGCCGGCCCGTTTGAACCAGCTCGTGATTCCCACGCTTCTCCTTCCTCGGCGGCCACACGCTCGGCGGCCGCAGATCACCCGTTCGGAACTCGTCCACTTCATCAGATGAACCTTCGGAAACGGTGCGGTGAAACTGGGAAGTTGCTGTCAGCTCTGACCTGGTCGAACACAGCCACGCGTCGAGAGCCCTGGAGGCACGGAAGGCAGACACGTCGCTCGCCTGCCGGCGATCGTGAACCGAACCGCCGGGCGCTGCACGGGAGCTCTGGTTGACTACATCCGTGGCACATTCGATCGAGTTGTTACCCGACGACGACACCGACGCCTGGGTGCGCCGCCGCTGGTCGGCGCTCGCCGAAGTCGGCCTTCCCAGCGCGCAGCGCGTGCGCTCGGACACCAACCGTCCACACGTCACCCTCCTGGCGGCGCGCCACATCACCTCCGCCGCCGACGCCGCCCTCGGTGGCGCCGCTCAGCGCCTACCGTTGCGATGCATCATCGGGGCACCAGTCGTGTTCGGTCACGGCTCCCGCCACACCCTGGCATTGCTCGTCGTCCCCGGGGCCGAGCTGCTGTCGCTTCACGCAGGTGTCACGCACGGTTCGCGGTCACACGGTTCACCCGGACGACGTCGCGGCCGGGATCGACAACCCGAGCACCTTTGCCCATGTCGAGCCGGGCGGATGGACCCCGCACATCACCCTGGGCCGCCGCCTCACCTACCACCAGATCGGCGAGGCACTCGCCACGCTCGAACCACTGGGTGAACCCGACCGGGTCTGCACCTTCACCGCGTTGCGACGCTGGGATCCCGACGCCGGAACCGAGTACGTGGTCGCCGGCCGGGCCTGCTGACCTGCAGGGATGGGACCCGAGTCGGAACCGCTCCGTGACCGGTCCGTGAGCCGACGCTGACATCGTTCCAGAATGACGATCACCCCCGACAGCACCCCACCTCCCGGGCAGGACGCAGACAGTACGAACGCAGACCGCACCGGAGTCGTCTCCGCGGCACCGACCGCCGACGAATTCGCCGAGCGATTCCTCACCTCCACCCTGGCGACCGCGGAAACGATGAGCGTCTACCTCGGGGAGCGCCTCGGCTGGTACCGATCCCTCGCCGATCACGGCCCACTGACCGCCGATGACCTCGCCGCCCGGACCGCCACCGACGCACGGTACGCGCGCGAATGGCTCGAGATGCAGGCCGCCTACGGCATCCTCGAGGCCGACATGTCCGGGACCACAACGACATTCGACATCTCCCCCGGTGTCGCCGAAGTCCTCACCGATACCGCCAGTCTCAACTATCTCGGTGCGCTACCGCGGATGTTCGCCGCGTCGTTCGGCCGGTTGCCGGAACTGCTCGACGCCTACCGCACCGGCGGAGGTGTCAGTTGGGAACAGTTCGGCACCGACGCACGCGAATCGCAGGCCGCCCTCAACCGGCCGTGGTTCGAGTCCCGACTCGCACCAGCTCTCGCCGGCGTGCCCCACCTTCACGAACTTCTGTCCCGCCCAGGTGCCCAGGTCCTCGACATCGGGTTCGGCGCCGGATACTCGACGATCGCACTCGCCCGTGCCTACCCCGACGCCAGGCTCATCGGCCTCGACATCGACGCCGATTCCGTGCAGATGGCGCGGCGGAACGCCGAGGCCGCCGGGCATGGCGACCGGGTGCACTTCGAGATCGCCGGCGGAGAGGAAGCCGCTCGGCGCGGGCCGTTCGACGCCGCCTTCGCCTTCGAATGCCTCCACGACATGCCCCGGCCCGTCGAAGTTCTCACCGCGGCGCGGCACGCTCTCGCGCCCGGGGCACCGATGATCGTCATGGACGAAGCAGTCTCCGACGAGTTCTCCGGTCCCGCAGACGAACTCGACAAACTCATGTACGGGTTCTCGCTGTTCGTCTGCCTACCCGACTCGATGAGTTCACCGCCGTCGGCCGCCACCGGCACCGTCATGCGCCCCTCGACCCTGCGGTCCTACGCCGAACAGGCCGGTTTCCAGAGCGTCGAGGTGCTGCCGATCGAGGACTTCGCCTTCTTCCGGGTCTACGAACTCCGCACCGGTTGACATTCGGCCCGCTCGCTCCGCTCCCGGCACCGGTTGACATTCGGCCCGCTCGCTCCGCTCCCGGCACCGGTTGACATTCGGCCCGCTCGCTCCGCTCCCGGCACCGGTTGGCTCGTCGACCGACCCCGAGCAATATCATCGCAGCATGCCCACCGACGACGACCGCGAGAGCACCACCGCGCAGGAGACCTCCGTGAGGCCGCCGCGCATCCTGGGCGACGTCGACTCCGCGACGAGTGACCGAGCAAGCCGTTGGTGGTGGGACCACGACGCGGAGAACTACCACGACGAGCACGGCGCCTTCCTCGGCACGTACACCGGTGGTGGTGACTTCGTCTGGTGCCCGGAGGGCGTCCGCGAGTCCGAGGCCGGACTCCTCGGCGAGATCGAGGGCCGTACGATCCTCGAGATCGGTTGCGGCTCAGCGCCGTGCGCCCGCTGGCTCGCCGCTCACGGCGCTCATGCCGTCGGCGTCGACCTGTCCCGGCGCATGCTCGGGATCGGTCTCGACGCCATGGACGCCGACGAGGTGCGCGTGCCGCTGATCCAGGCGACCGCCGAGACCCTGCCCTTCGCCGACGAGTCCTTCGACACCGTCTGCTCCGCGTTCGGGGCAATCCCCTTCGTCGCCGACTCCGCCGGCGTCATGGCCGAGGTCGCGCGGGTCCTGAAGCCCGGTGGCCGTTGGGTTTTCGCGGTCAACCACCCGATGCGCTGGATGTTCCTCGACGACCCCGGCCCCGAGGGGTTGACCGTACGAATCCCCTACTTCAACCGCACGCCGTACACCGAGACCGATCCGAACGGGCAGATCACCTACGTCGAACATCATCGGACCATCGGCGACCGCGTCCGCGAACTACGCGCCGCCGGGTTCGTCCTCGACGACATCGTCGAACCCGAGTGGCCAGACGACCACGACCGCGAATGGGGCCAGTGGAGCCCGTTCCGCGGACGCTACTTCCCCGGCACCGCGATCTTCTGCAGCCACAAGCCCGAATAACCGCGGATACGCCCGGCGTCTCAGAGCAACTTCGAGTCTCAGAGCAACTTGGACAGGAACTCCCGCGTCCGCTCCTCCTGCGGGTTCGCGAGGAGTTCGCGTGGGTCGCCCTTCTCCACGACGACGCCGCCGTCCATGAAGACCAGCTGGTCGGCGACCTCGCGCGCGAAGCCCATCTCGTGGGTGACGACCATCATGGTCATGCCCGACGCGGCGAGTTCACGCATCACCTTGAGGACGTCGCCGACGAGTTCGGGGTCGAGCGCCGAGGTCGGCTCGTCGAAGAGCATGAGCTTGGGTTCCATCGCGAGAGCGCGGGCAATCGCGACGCGCTGCTGCTGACCGCCCGACAGCTGCGCCGGGTAGGCGTCGGCACGGTCGGACAGACCGACTCGCTCCAGCAGGTACTCGGCGCGTTCGATCGCCGCCGACCGCTGCTCCTTCTTCACCTGGATCGGTGCCTCGATAACGTTCTCGAGAGCCGTCCGGTGCGGGAACAGATTGAAATGCTGGAACACCATGCCGATGTCGCGGCGTTGCGCGGCAGCGTCTTTGGCACTCATCTCGTAGAGTTTGCCGTTGCGTTCGCGGTAGCCGATCAGGTCGCCGTCGACGTAGAGGCGGCCGGCGTTGACGACGTCGAGATGGTTGACGCACCGGAGGAACGTCGACTTGCCCGAGCCCGACGGGCCGATCAGACACGTCACCTCGCCCTTGGCGACCTCGAGCGAGATGCCCTTGAGGACCTGGACCGAACCGAAGCTCTTGCACACCCGGTCGGCGAGGACCATCGGTGTCTCGGCGGAACTCATGCGTTCTCTCCCCCGGTCGTGCGGCCGGCTCCCGGTCCGTCCGGGAGGTCGTCGGCCGCGGCGGTCTGTCCGTCGGCCATCGCCTTGAGTTGGCGTGCGGTCAGTGCACGGGTGGCACCCCGCGAGTAGTAGCGCTCCACGTAGTACTGGCCGACCATCAGGATGCTGGTGACGACGAGGTACCAGGTGGAGGCGACGAGCAGCAGCGGGATCGGCTCGAAGTTGACGCCGGAGATGTCACGCACGCGCCCGTAGAGGTCGAGGGTCAGCGGAACTGCCGCCACGAGGCTGGTCGTCTTGAGCATGGAGATCAGCTCATTGCCGGTGGGCGGGATGATCACCCGCATCGCCTGCGGCAACACGGTGCGGCGCATGGTCTGCGCCCACGACATGCCCAGAGCGATCGACGCCTCGGACTGACCCTCGCCGACCGATGAGACACCTGCGCGCACGATCTCGGCCATGTAGGCGGCCTCGTTGAGAGCGAGGCCGATGACCGCGAACAGGAAAGCGGCGTTGAGCGTCTGGATGTCGAAGGACGCGAACTGGTGGACGAACGGGATGCCGACGTCGATCTGCTTGTAGATCGCGGGGAACAGCCCCCAGAAGACGAGCTGCACATAGACGGGAGTCCCGCGGAAGATCCACAGGTACACCCAGGCGGTGCCGCGCAGCACCGGGTTCGGCGAGAGGCGCATGATGGCGAGCGCGACGCCGAGGACGATCGCGATGGTCATCGCGAGCACCGTGAGGGCCAGGGTGTATCCGACGCCGGACAACACGCGCTGGTCGAACATGTATCGCGCGTAGGTGCCCCACGCGTAGGCCTTGTTGGTGGCGGCTCCGTAGATGAAGAGCCCCGCCAGCACGAGGATGATGACGGCGGCGACCCATTGACCCGGTCTGCGGAGCGGTACCGCCTTGATCGGTTCGGGCTCGCCGGCCGTGGTGGTGTCGGTCTGCGGTGAGGTCATCTCAACTCACCGCCCCGTTGATGACGGAGACATCGATCATGCCCTCCTGCAGGCCCCAGTTGGCCGCGATCTCTTCGTACTGTCCGTTGTCCATCAGGTACTGGACCGCCTTCTGCATCGCAGGTCCCAGCGGTGAGCCCTTGCGCACCGCCCATCCGTACGGCGCCGAATCGAACAGTTCACCGGCCGCCTTCAGCTTTCCGTTGGTGCGTTTGATGGCGTAGGCGGTGACCGGTGAGTCGGCCGACATCGCCTCGACCCGACCGAGGATCAGGGCGTTGACCGCCTCGTCCTGGCTGTCGAATTTCACCTTGTCGATCGGCCGGAGACCCTTCGCGACGCATTCGGCACTCTTGGCCGGGATCTCGTCGGTGTCCTCGTAGGTCGTGGTCTGCACGGCAACCCGCCGGCCGCACGCATTCGCCGGGTCGATGGTCTCGTCGGAGTCCGCGGACTGCGCCCACTGCACGCCTGCGCTGTAGTAGGTCACGAAGTCGACCTGCTTCTCCCGCTCGAGGGTGTCGGTGAACGACGACATCCCCACCTGGTAGGTGCCGGCCTGGACCGACGGGATGATGGTGTCGAACTGCGATTCCTTGTACACCGGTAGCAGATTGAGCACCTTGCCGACGGCGTTCATGAGGTCGACGTCGTAGCCGATGATCTTGCCGTCCGGCCCCTTGAACTCGTTGGGTTGATAGGGCACGTTGACGCCGACCACCAGACGTCCGGTGCGCGCGATCTCAGGTGGTACGAGCGCCGCGATCGCCGGCACCTTCTCCACGTCGACATTGATCGGCGTGACCTGGTTGGCGCGTTCCCGTTCCTCGTTGTTCACGCATCCGGTGAGGATGACCGCGAACGTGAGGAACACGCCGAGCAGTTGGGCCACGCGCGACCGGACACAGCGCTGGTCGACCCGCGTCGAGGCCCGTTCCACAACACATCCCTTCGATGACGTACAGATCACCTGATCAGACCAACTCACTGTAGTTTGCACCGGCCTCGGCGGCTGGCTACCGGGGGTTCACGCATGTCCACGCGCGCGTCACGCGACACCGGTCCGCCGCGCCACCTCGTAGGCGAACTGGCTGGTCGACGCCGTCCCGCCCAGGTCAGCGGTCGCGATCGAGGCCGCGAGGGTGTCGGCGATCGCGGAATCGATCCGGTCGGCCGCAGCCACGAGGGCCGGGTCGTCGGTCATCAGCCCGAACCGCCGGAACCCCATCGACACCGACGCGATCATGGCGACCGGGTTGGCGACACCGCGTCCGGCGATGTCGGGGGCGGCACCGTGCGTTGCCTGTGCCATCACCTGGGTCGTCGAGCAATTGACCGAACCGGCGATGCCGAGCGAGCCGGCGAGCTCGCCGGCCAGATCCGACAGGATGTCGCCGAAGAGGTTCTCGGTGACGACGACGTCGAAGTCGGCGGGGCGGCGCACGAGCAGCGCCGCCATGGCGTCGACGTGTTGTTCGGTGATCTCGACGTCGGGGAACTCCTTGCCGACCTCCCGGCATGCGTCGCGGAACAGCCCGGTCGTCAGGCGCAGCACGTTCGCCTTGTGCACGATGGTCACCCGAGCCGGGCTCCCCGACGCCGCGCGGGCGCGTGCGGCGTCGAAGGCGACCCGTGCGATGCGCTCACTCGCCGCGCGGGTCACGAGCCCCACGGCCAGCGCGACATCAGGGGTCGGCATGAACTCACCGCTCCCGACGGCCATGTTGCGATCGGCGTACAGGCCCTCGGAGTTCTCCCGGACGATCAGCACATCGATGTCGGGCGCGGTGGCCGGCACCCCCGAAAAAGCCTTCGCAGGACGGAGATTCGCGAAGAGCCCGTACCGGTTACGGAGGACCGCGCCCGGTGTGCGACTGCTGTGCTCGGGCGGATACGACGCCGAATCGTGCGGTCCGACGATCCACAGTCCCAGATCGTCGAGTGCCGACAGCGTCGCCTCGGGAACCGGGTCGCCGTGCGAGGCGATGGCGGCGGCGCCGAACGGGAGTTCGTCCCAGTCGATCCGGAAGTCCTCCGCCGCAGCAGCCGCGTCGGCGACCGTCACGGCGGCGGGCACGATCTCCAGACCGATGCCGTCGCCGATGAGAACGCCGACCCGCCTGGGCGAGGAGACCATCAGTGGGCCGCGTCGTCCCAGGACCGACCGAACCCGACCGACACCTCGAGCGGGACCGACAGCGTGATGGCGTTGCCCATCTCCTCGCGCACCGCGGCCTCGACCGCGTCACGCTCGCCGGCCGCCACCTCGACCACGAGTTCATCGTGGACCTGCAGTAGCACCCGCGAAGTGAGCTTCTCGGCGAGGAAACGCTTGTGCACGTTGATCATCGCGACCTTGATGATGTCGGCGGCCGTACCCTGGATGGGCGCGTTGAGCGCCATCCGCTCCGCGGACTGGCGTCGTTGCCAGTTGTCGCTGTTCAGATCGGGCAGGTAACGCCGGCGGCCGAACAGCGTCGCGGTGTACTCGTTGCGCCGGGCTTCGGCGACCACGTCGTGCAGGTAGTCACGCACACCACCGAACCGCGCGAAGTATGCCTCCATCTGGTCCTTGGCCTCGTCGCGGCTGATCTTCAGCTGGGCTGCGAGCCCGAAAGCGCTGAGGCCGTAGGCGAGTCCGTACGACATGGCCTTCACACGGTGGCGCATCTCGGTGGTCACCTCGTCGATCGGCACCCCGAAGGCACGCGATCCGACGAAGTTGTGCAGGTCCTCGCCGGTGTTGAAGGCCTCGATCAGACCTTCGTCCTCCGACAGGTGCGCCATGATCCGCATCTCGATCTGGCTGTAGTCGGCGGTCATCAGGCAGTCGTAGTTCACGCCCGACGCCTGATCCGTCCCCACGACGAAGCCGCGACGGATCTCACGTCCGGCCTCGGTGCGGACCGGGATGTTCTGCAGGTTCGGCTCCGTCGACGACAGGCGTCCGGTGGCGGCGATGGTCTGGTTGAAGGTCGTGTGGATGCGACCGTCGTCGGCCACCGACTTCAGCAGACCGTCGACGGTGACCTTCAGCCGCGTGGCGTCGCGGTGTTCGAGAAGGTGGGCGAGGAAAGGATGCTGGGTCTTCTCGTACAACGACTGCAGCGCGTCGGCGTCAGTGGTGTAACCGGTCTTGGTCTTCTTGGTCTTCGGCATGTCGAGTTTGTCGAAGAGCACGGTCTGCAGCTGTTTCGGCGAACCGAGGTTGATCTGTTCGCCGATGACCTCGTAGGCGGACTCGGCGGCCGCACGGATGCGGTCGTTGAACATCTGTGCCAGCGCGTTGAAGTGGTCGACGTCGACGGCGATGCCGGCGGCCTCGAGGTCGGCGAGCACGAACGACAGCGGCAACTCCATCTCGGTGAGCAGCGGCTTGGAGTCGATGCGGTCGAGTTCGGTGTCGAGGGTGTCGGCGAGCTCCTGCACCGCGCGCGCCTCGAGCATGTGCTGTTCGGCGACCTTGCCCTCGGTGTCGTCGTCGAGCAGCGACATCTGGCCATCACCCGCACCGGTGTCGGCGCGCAGCTCACGGCGCAGGTATCGCAGGGCGAGGTCGTCGAGGTTGAAGGTCCGCTGCCCGGGGCGGACGAGGTATGCGGCCAGCGAGGTGTCGCTGGTCACGCCGACGAGCTTCCACCCGCGCGAGCGGAGCGCGTGTACCGCCCACTTGGCCTCGTGTACGGCCTTGAGCGCCTGCGGGTCGGCGAGCCAGTTGGCCAGCGCTGCATCGTCTTCCGGCGTCAGGGTGGTCACGTCGACATACGCCGACGTGCCGTCGGCCGCCGCGATCGCCAGCCCGGTCGGGTCGGACCCCACGACGACGTGCGGCGCGGTCACCGCGAGACCGGTTCGGCCGGTCCGGGCGTGTTCGTTCAGCCATCCCGCGACCTCGCCGGCGCCGAGGACCGAACCGTCGAGATCGAACCCCGCCTCGGCCTCCGGCTCGACCGAGCTCAGGGTCGAGAACAGTCGGTCGCGCAGCACGCGGAACTCGAGGTCGTCGAAGAGCTGGTGGATGCGGTCGCGATCCCAGCCGACCATCGCGAGGTCTTCGGGGCCCGCGGGAAGCTGCATGTCGCGGATGAGTTCGGTGAGCTGACGGTTGGTCTGCACCGAGGCCAGATTCGCGCGCAGCGCATCGCCGACCTTGCCCTTCACCTCGTCGACGTGATCGACGAGCGAGGCCAGCGACCCGTACTCGCGAATCCACTTCGACGCGGTCTTCTCCCCCACACCCGGGATGCCGGGCAGGTTGTCGCTGGGGTCGCCGCGCAGGGCCGCGTAGTCGGGGTACTGGGCGGGGGTGAGACCGTACTTCTTCTCCACCTCTTCAGGAGTGAAGCGGGTGAGGTCCGAGACGCCCTTGCGCGGGTACAGCACGGTGGTCGACGGATCGACCAGCTGCAGCGAGTCACGGTCGCCGGTGACGATCAGGACCTTGAAGCCCTGTTCGCGCGCCTGGGTCGCGAGGGTGGCGATGATGTCGTCGGCCTCGAAGCCCTCGATCGCCATGACCGTGACGCCCAGCGCGTCGAGGACCTCCTTGGTGAGGTCGACCTGCCCGTTGAACTCGTCGGGCGACTTGGAGCGCTGCGCCTTGTACTCGGGGAACATCTCCGAACGGAACGTCTTACGCGAGACGTCGAAGGCGGCCGCGATGTGCGTGGGTTCCTCGTCGCGCAGCAGGTTGATGAGCATCGAGGTGAAGCCGTAGACCGCGTTGGTGGTCTGTCCGGTGGCCGTCTTGAAGTTCTCGGCGGGAAGCGCGAAGAACGCCCGGTATGCCAGGGAATGCCCGTCGAGGAGCATGAGAACCGGTTGTTTGGTCTTGCCCTTGCTTCCGGTACGGGTGGCTGCCGGGGAACTCTGCGCTGGACTCACAGTCGCTGAGTCTAGTGATCCGTCCCGACACCGGGACCCGCCCCGCCCGAGGTCGGCAGACACCGCGGTCGGAGGGGTGGCGGCCGGGCGTCACATCGGCCGATACATCGCCCAGACCTTCGGGCCGTCGAGCGGCAGTTCGAACTCCTCGATGACCTGGAAACCGAACCGCTCGTACAGCGGGACGTTGAGTGCGTTGGAGCTCTCGAGGTAGGCCGGTCCGTCGATCTGCTCGAGCCGGTGCTGCAGGAGCGCCGTGCCGATGCCGGCCCCCTTGAGCGGCGCGCCGATCTGGCCCAGGTACCAGTGCGGTTCCTTCGGCCGGTGCTTGGCGAACTCGGCCTCGAGCTTGATCCCGCGGCCGATCCGCGGTCCGAGGGTCCGGAGGAACTCCCAGGACGACACGAGCTGGGGCCGCGTCGAGATCTTGTGCCCGGGCGGATCCCAGGCGGCCACACCGACCGGTTGCCCGTCGCGCATCGCCAGGTCGATCGTCGACGCCTTCCCGTGGATGTGGACGAGCAGCGTCCGGAACACCGCACGGTGCCGAGAGATGTCCGGGTCCATCCAGACCGTCACCGGGTCGTCGGCGAAGGCCTGCGCGAGCAACGCACTGGCGAGCTCGACGTCTTTCGTCTGCGTGATGGTCACCGGCACCATCCGACCAGCGTACGGCCCGACGGGCACGCCTCCACGACAACCGTTCCGCAGAACGCTCCGCGCGCCGCAGCAGATGTAACTTCCGGGAAACGTCGTTGTCGTCACGTCGCGACGACGCTGCGGCTAATGTCCCGCAGGGTGACCGGCCGCACACAGATCGGCTCCGGTCATGTGCCGATGGATGTCCCTGGCGAACAGGTCCACAAGGAGGTACCACCCTCGATGACAGAGCCTGACCGGCAGGCCGCAATCGTGTCCGACGACCCCTCCGCACGGATTCAGGCGCGTCGCCCCGAGTGTCAGCCCGCCCGCCAGACCCCATCACCGTCCAGCCGCCCGCCATCCCGGCGTCGCACACCGGCGTCGACGCGGCGCACCGCACTGGCCGTCCTGCTCTTCATCGCGGCGTCGATGCTGTGCGGACTCTTCGGCACCCCGTCCGCCGACGCCGCACCCGACGAGGTCCGGGTGTTCGGTGTCCTGCGGAACGGCACCGAGAAGGTCGAGGGGGTGAAGCTCGAGGCCAAGGACGCGTCGGGCACCGTCGTCGGTACGGCAACGTCGTCGACGACCGGCGCATGGTCGATCATGGTGCCGCCCGGGAAATACACCGTCGTGGTCGACACCGATTCCCTCCCAGACGATGTCGAGGTCCAGAAGTCCGAGCTGCCGGTCGACGTCAGCGGCGGAACGGCACGCCCGGTCATCTTCTCGTTCGGTGAGGTGCGAACCGGCACGGAGGTCTCGGCGGTCGCCGAACTCACCCGTCTGGCCATCGACGGCATCCGTTTCGGTCTCATCATCGCCATCACCGGCGTCGGCCTCAGCCTGATCTTCGGGACAACAGGCCTGACCAACTTCTCGCATGGCGAGCTGGTGACCCTGGGCGCGGTGGTCGCGTGGGTGTTCAACGTGAAGGTCGGGCTGCAGCTCATCCCGGCGACGATCCTCGCGGTCATCGTCGGCGTCGGCATCGGCATCCTGAACGAACTCGGCCTCTGGAGACCGCTGAGACGACGACGAACCGGGCTCATCGCCATGCTCGTCGTGTCGATCGGCCTCGCCCTGATGATGCGGTATCTGATCCTGATCTTCTTCTCGGACCGGTCCGAACCGTTCAAGGACTACCAGGCTCAGACGCAGATCGGCTCGGGCCCGTTCGCGATCACGCCGGTGAATCTCGCCTGCATCGTCATCTGCATCGTCGTGCTCCTCGGCGTCGCTCTGTTGCTGCAGCGCACCAGGATCGGCAAGGCCATGCGCGCCGTCGCCGACAACAAGGACCTCGCCGAGTCGTCGGGAATCGACGTCGATCGGGTGATCCTGTTCGTGTGGGCGCTAGCTGGCGGCCTGGCGACCCTCGGCGGCGTGATGTTCGCGCTCTCGGAGCTCGGCGGCCGCGTCCAGTGGGAGATGGGATTCAAGCTCCTGCTGCTGATGTTCGCAGGCATCACGCTCGGCGGACTCGGCACGGCCTACGGCGCGTTGCTCGGCTGCCTCATCGTCGGATTGCTGGTGCAGTTGTCGACCTACATCCTCAGCCCCGACCTGAAGTACATCGGCGGCTTGTTGATCCTGATCATCATCCTGACCATCCGGCCCCAGGGCATTCTCGGATCGCGAGCGAGGATCGGCTGACCCATGGACATCATCTCGGCGCTACAGATTGCGTTCGCACAGCTCATCGGCCCGTCGGCGATCTTCTACGCCCTGCTGGCCATCGGCCTCAACCTGCACTTCGGCTATGCCGGACTGCTCAACTTCGGCCAGATCGCCTTCGCCCTCCTCGGCGGATACGGCGTCGGCATCATGGCCGTCAACTACGACCAGCCCCTCTGGCTCGGCGCCATCCTGGGTATCGCCGCGGCGGGGATGCTCGCGGTGGTCCTCGGAATCCCCACACTTCGTCTCCGCGCGGACTATCTGGCGATCGTCACCATCGCCGCGTCGGAGATCCTGCGATTGGTGTTCCGGTCGACGTCGTCGGACGATTTCACCCACTCCACCAACGGAATCTACGGCTACGCCAGCGATTTCTTCTCGATCAGCCCGTTCGACAACGGCAAGCAGTACTCGTTCCTCGGGGTCAAGTTCCTCGGCGGCGACCTGTGGTCGATGGTGGTGGGCTGGTCGGTCGTCCTGCTCCTGTGCCTCATGGTCTATCTCCTCGTGCACAGCCCGTGGGGTCGCGTGCTCAAGGCGGTCCGCGAGGACGAGGACGCGGCCCGGTCGCTCGGCAAGAACGCCTATTTCTTCAAGATGCAGGCGCTCATCCTGGGCGGTTGTATCGGTGGCCTCGCGGGCGTGTTCAACGCACTGGCCACGCAGTCGATCAACCCGGACTTCTACTCCACCGCCCAGACCTTCTTCGCCTACGGCGCACTGATTCTCGGTGGCGCGGCTACGGTCTTCGGACCGGTCGTGGGCGCGATGCTGTTCTGGTTCCTGCTGGCCATCCCCGACGCGTTGTTGCGCCAGGCCACGGCCGGCGACGACCCCATCCTGGACCTCTCGGCACAGCAGGTCGGCGCGATCCGCTACGTGCTGCTGGGTCTGGCGATCATCCTGATGATGGTGTTCCGACCACAGGGACTCCTCGGCAACAAGAGGGAGGTGCAGCTCGATGCCTGATGACGGACGCCGTTCAGCACACGACGACGAGCCCTCGACGCCGGTGGGCGACACCGAGATCGTTGTCGACGAGACCGCCCCCGACATCGCCGGTACGCGGGCGACGCGACGCGATCTGACCACCCTGTCGGCACCCGAGCGCTCGCGACTGTTCGCGGAGGTGTCACCCGCACCCGGATCGCCGAAACCCGATCCGATCATCGTGGTGGACAACATCTCCCGCACCTTCGGCGGTATCAAGGCGGTCCAGGTGGACCACCTCGAGGTGCAGCGTGGCGCGATCACCGGGCTCATCGGTCCCAACGGTGCCGGCAAGACCACGTTCTTCAACCTGATCACCGGTTTCGACAAGCCCGATTCCGGTACATGGTCGCTCAACGGTGAATCCCTCGGCCGGATGGTCCCGCACCAGGTCGCGCGTCGCGGCATGGTCCGCACCTTCCAGCTGACCAAGGCACTGTCGAAGTTGTCCGTGCTCGACAACGTCAAGCTCGGCGCCACCGGCCAGCGCGGCGAACACTTCCTCGCCGCCCTCGCACCGTGGACCTGGCGCAAACAGGAAGCCGAGATCACCGAACGCGCACACGAATTACTGCGGCGGTTCAAGCTCGACGCCAAGGCGAACGACTTCGCCGGCTCGCTGTCCGGTGGTCAGCGAAAGCTGCTGGAGATGGCACGCGCGTTGATGACAGATCCCGAGATCGTGATGCTCGACGAGCCGATGGCAGGTGTGAACCCGGCCCTCACACAGAGCCTGCTCGAACACATCAAGTCGCTGCGGGACGAGGGCGTCACGGTGGTGTTCGTCGAACACGACATGGACGTCATCCGCGACATCAGCGACTGGGTGGTGGTGATGGCCCAGGGCCAGATCATTGCCGAGTCCCTGCCGGATCGCCTCGGAGACAACGAGGCCGTCGTCGACGCCTATCTCGGTGGGCATCACGATCAGGCGCTGGAGTTCGACGACCGGGGTCAACCCGTCGGTGCGACCGCCGTCCTCGCCGAGCGGGTCGAGGCGGCCATCGAGGCCACGCTCGAGGAAGGTGGTGACCTCTCGGAGCCGGTCGAGCTACCGCCCGTCGATCCGGGCCGGGTCGCCCCGGGACAGGTCGACACCGACAAGAAGGAGGCCGAGTGATGAGCTTGGCATCGAACGGCGGGGCGCTGACCCCCGCTCAGCTCGCGGCCACGCCGGAGGAGCACCGGAAGCTCGCCACGAACGCATTGATGCGGGCCGACGACATCACCGCCGGCTACCTTCCCGGGATCAACATCCTCGAGGAGTGCAACTTCTTCCTGAACGACGGGGAGATCGTGGGCATCATCGGGCCGAACGGCGCCGGTAAGTCGACGCTGCTCAAGACCCTGTTCGGGCTGATCCCGGTCCGTGAGGGCTCGGTCACCCTGCGCGGTGACGACATCACCTCGGCCAAGGCACATGTTCTCGTCGACAAGGGCGTGGGATACGTCCCGCAAACACAGAATGTGTTCCCCGCGTTGACAATCGAAGAGAACCTCGAGATGGGCGTGTACCTGCGCCCGAAGACGTTCGCCAAACGATTCGAGTTCGTCTCCGAGCTGTTCCCACTGTTGTCGGAGCGTCGAAAGATCAAGGCGGGCGCGTTGTCCGGCGGTGAACGGCAGATGGTCGCGATGGGCCGGGCACTGATGATGGACCCGGCGGTGCTGCTGCTCGACGAGCCGTCGGCAGGCCTGTCCCCGATGTTCCAGGACGAGGTGTTCATCCGTTGCAAGGCCATCAACGCGACCGGCGTCTCGATCATCATGGTCGAGCAGAACGCTCGCCGTTGCCTCCAGATCTGCGACCGCGGTTACGTTCTCGACCAGGGTCGCAACGCCTACACCGACACCGGCTACAACCTGGCGAAAGACCCCAAGATCATCGAACTCTACCTGGGCACCCTGGCGGGCAGCTCGGAGAAGAAGGCATAGGTTTTCGCCCACGGAGAAACGCAGGGACCCTCGGCTCGTGAGCCGAGGGTCCCTGGTTCTGTGGTGAACTACTGCGCGGCCACCGACACGTACTTGCGGGTCGGGGTCAGCAGCTTGTTGTCCCCGTCGAACTCGAGGACACCGTACGAGCCGACGCTGGGCTCACCGGCGGCGTTGAACGCCAGGTTGCCGGTCTTGCCGACGTAGGCAATGGTCTTGCCGCTCTTCAGCGCATCCAGGCAGGCCTGGTACGAGTCACAGTCCTCGTCGCCGTTCGTGACGCCGATGATGTTCGCGGCGATGGACCGGCCGTCGGTCGACTTGGCCGCAGTGGCCGCAAGGGCACTCAGGACGGCCGCATCGTAACTCTCGCCGGCGTAGTTGAAGTCGATGAGATTGCCGTCGACCTCCTTGAGCGCCTTCTGGAAGTCGGCGCTGGTCTGTGTCAGCGGCGTGGTGCCCTTCATGCCCTCGAGCAGTCCCGAGCCCACCGACTCGCCCAGAGCGTTACCCATGTTGCCGTCGACGCCGTAGACGAGTTTGCCGTCGCTCGGACCGATGCCGATCTCGTGCATGCGGGTGAGGATCTTGGCGCTCTCCTCGAATCCGATGAGAGCGATACCGTCCGGGTTGAAGTTCTTCACCTGGTCGACCTCGGCGTTGAACGACTGGGCGTTCGGGTCGTAGATGATCTTCTGGATCTGGTCTGCGGGCACACCGGCGGCCTCGAGGTCACGAACGGTGTTGTCGGCCAAACCCGTTCCGTACGGGTCGTTGAGGGCGAGGATGGACACACGCTGGACGCCGTCCTCGGCCATGATCTGCGAGAGCGCTTGTGCCTGCAGGACATCGGCGGGAGCGGTACGGAAGTACTGACCCTTGTCCTGATAACAGGTGAACTCGTCGGAGGTGTTCGCCGGCGAGAACATGACAGCGCCGGCGTTGGCGATCTTGTCGATGACCTTGAGCGACACCGACGACGACGCCGCGCCGATGATCACCTGGGTGCCCGCGCTGAGTTCGCGGTCGACGGTGGCGTTCGCCGTGTCGGTGGTGGTGTCGCCGGAGTCACCGGTGACGAGTTCGACCGGCTGGTCGAGAACGCCGCCGGCGGCGTTGATGTCCTTGACCGCCAGTTTGACGGCCGCGACCTCGGGCGGCCCCAGGAAGGCGAGGGAGCCGGTCTCGGGGAGCAGCGTGCCGATCTTCAGCGGAGCGGTGCTCTCGGGGCCCGGCGTGGCCTTCGGCGGGTTGCAGGCCAGCTTCTGCGCGAGGCCCTGGCCGGGGGGTGCGGGAGTGGACTCTACGGCCGCGCTGGCCGACCCTCCGGAGCCATCGTCGGAACCAGAGTCAGAGCTGCTGCAGCCGGCGACGAGGAGCGTTGCCGCCGCCGTCATGACCACTGCCCCGCTCGTCAAAAAGCGAAAGGACATCGATGCTCTCCTTGCGATTCTGTTATCGGACGAGAGCGGCGCGTCGAGATCGACGCATCGAACCGCGCCTCGCTGGAAGAAAGCTAGCGCGATCTTGTTGCCCCTGCGTAAAGACAGTGAAACTGACTTGCGCGCAGACGCATTGGGTCAAATCAACTTGTTCTTTGTCAGTTTGTTCCCAGTGTCTCCACGACCACCCGGGCCACGGCTTTCATCGTCGTCCGACGGTCCATCGCGGCACGCTGAATCCACTTGAACGCCTCGGGTTCGGAGAGGCCCTGCTTCTGCATGAGCAAACCCTTGGCGCGTTCGACCAGCTTGCGGGTCTCCAGTCGCTCGTTCATCGTCGCGACCTCACGCTCGAGCAGCTTGAGCTCGTGATAGCGGCTGACGGCCACCTCGATGGCCGGCACCAGGTCGGCCTTCGTGAACGGCTTCACCAGGTAGGCCATCGCACCGGCGTCGCGGGCTTTCTCGATGAAGTCCCGCTGACTGAACGCGGTGAGCATGACCACCGGCGCGAGCCTCTTCTCCGCGATCTCCGTCGCGGCGTCGATACCGTCGCGGATGGGCATCTTGATGTCCATGATGACCAGGTCGGGGTTCAGGGACTCCGTGAGTTCGACGGCGACCTGCCCGTTCGGGGCCTCCCCCACGACGTCATAACCCTCTTCGCGGAGCATCTCGATCAGATCCATCCGGATCAGCGAGTCGTCCTCGGCCACCAGAACACGATGTGTCTTCGTGTTCTCCCCGGCCGTAGTGGTCGCACTGTCTGTCACTGTCACCATCCCCTCCTCCACGCCATAGTCGAAACAGAAGAGTACCGGTTACCGGGCCGGTCGGCCGATCATCTAGAGTTGGCTCCTGCACGGGGCAACCCGTGTACTGGCCCCCGTAGCCCAATTGGCAGAGGCAACGGATTCAAAACCCGTCCAGTGTGAGTTCGAGTCTCACCGGGGGCACCAGAAATTCCAGGTCATCGAACCCCACCCCGAACCGGTCGACGTCGATCCCGACCGGCAGACTTCGATCGAAGTCTGCACGTCGAAATGAGGTTCGGCAGTGACCGGGTCGCCGCGATCACGGCGGCAGCAGCGGTCCCAACGGTCCGAGGTCGATGTTCAGGTCTTCGGGGGTCAACCCGAAGTGATCGCGCAACTCGGTCATCTTCTCGTCGAGAAGCATCAGCGTGGTCCCGATCCGCTCGATCTGATCGTCACTGAGGTCACCGTTCTCGACACGACGGACCGCCTGGCGCTCCATGAGCTGGCGTAGCAGTTCGACGAGGGTGAGGACGACCGTGACCAGGCCGCGTTCCACGGATTCGGGGTCGGCGTCGATACGATGCGGCAGAACGCGTTGCCCGTCCTCGATCAGGGCATCGATATCAACCGATTCCGGTCGATCGTCCGGACCGGTCATCGGTCGTCCGCGGCATCCGTCGCCGAGAGATGCGGCTCGAGCGCACTGACCGAGGCGATGAGAGTACGCAGGGAGATCTTCACCATGTCCACGTCCGCCAACGACAGTGTGATGTCACCGGTGATCACCACGCCGCCGCCGAGCACCCGGTCGAGCAGGTCTACCAGCGCGATCCGGCGCGTATCATCGCCGCGCACAACAGGACTCGACTCGGTCACGGGCTCCCCCCTTCGAGCCCGGTGAAGGAGTACGGCGGCCACGGCCCGGACAGTTCGAGCGACACCCCGTCGTGCCGGGAGTCGAGTTCGGTGACGGCCGAGGCGAATTCGTCGGCGAGCGAATCCGCCACCAGGTAGGTGCCGTTGAAGATCATCCACGCCCGTTTGCCGGTGATCACCGGATCGGTCACCTGTTGGCGCCGCCCGTCCACGGCGTGCTCTCCCAGAGCGGAATGTATGGCCTCCGCATGCTCGGCGGCCCTGCGTTCGACGTCCTGCTGCGCCGCCAGTTCCGCGCGCCTGCGCAGCAGGTAGGCCGTCCCCGTCCCGCGTCCGCTGGCGACGTCGGATTCAGCGGATGGTTGTGCCAGGAGCTTCGCATCCCCGTACGCCTTCACACCCCATTCACTCCGCCCGGTGACCCACTTCAGCGCGGCACCCAGATCGTCCTGCCGTTCGACAAGCAGTTCACGGACACGGGCGTCGTCGAGGTACAGGGTCGCCAGTCGCAGCGGGATCGTGGGTCCACACCGGAGAACAGCGGCGACGACACGGTCGTGTGCCCGCGCGGTCGCCGCAAGCCAGTCGAGGTCCTCGAGGTTGCGCTGCAGAGGCCCTTCCCCGAACACGTCCAGACTCACCGAACCCACCACTGCCTGCAGGCCGGCAGTCGACACCGATCGGACCGATTCGCCGTCGACGCCGGTCACGCCGGCGAGACCTTCGCAGTCGACGCTGTCCCAGGTGATGGCATAAAGCCACACGCCTTCACGCTCGTTCATCGTCCTCACCTCGCGGGCGCTGCTCCAGTTCGGTCCGATCGGCCGCGCCGATCTCGTCGTGCACCGACCGGTCGGCCTCCAGTGCGGCGATTCTCTCTCTGAGCCTTCGGTTCTCGATTTCGAGATCGCTGCTCTTGCCCGTCAGCCACGGGTCGTTCTCCCACCAGTTGATCCCCACCTCTTTCGCCGTCTCCAGCGAGGCGATCACCAATCGAACCTTGATGGTCAGCAGTTCGATGTCGAGGAGGTTGACCTGGATGTCGCCTGCGATGACGAGCCCTTTGTCCAGGACGCGCTCGAGGATGTCCCCCAGATTCGTCGACTGGTGGCCGTTCAATCCACCGACCGCGTTCTGAGGGGGTCGGCCGTAGTTGTCGCGTGAAACCGTCACGGTTCTCCCATCGCCGCTGCGTTGTCACCGGCACCCCGGCTGTAGCGGCGGGTCCGACGATAGGAGAACAGCTGTCCGTCGAGATCCAAGTCGACCGCGTACAGGGCGAGTATGTCTGTCGAGGATGGGATTCGACGATCCTCGATGACCTCCACTTCGACTCTCCATCCCTCTTCGGTAGGCATCACCGACGTCGCGCCGAGCGGCTCCTTGCCGGTGAGGTCAGCGACCGCTCGCAGCGCCAGCGCTGCAATTTCCTGCGCCGAAAGGGATTCGGGCTCTTCCTGTGCCATGGCTGCTCACCCCTCCTCCGGTTTCGCGGGGGCGTGAGGTGCGGTCAGCTGGTCCAGGATTGCCTCTTCCGCCTCCTCGACCTCCTCCTCGTCGAGTTCGCCCAACTCCTGTGCCTCTTCCAGCTCCTCGAGGGCCCGGCGGGCGTTGGCCGGATCATTCAGCTCCTCCTCGACCTGACGCTGGATCAGCTCGCCGAGCGAGATGATCCCGCGCACCGGTGCGACGGGCAACGTGACGATGAACGAGAGCAGCCCCATCGCTCAGTCCTCCGGGGTCCGGGTCATCACGAAGTCGTATGCCGCAAGCGGTCCGAGAAGCCGCACCTCGACTCTGCCGTCCCACTGCTCCCCCAGGGTCCCGACCGCGTGCTCGAGGTCCTGCTGGCGTTCCGTCTCCAGGAGGATCGCCACGTTCGCGGCATCCTCCTCGTGGGTGGGTTCACGCACCTTCACCGCGTCGGTCAGCGACGAGAGGGCGTCCACCGCGATGCTCGTGTCTGCCTCACGCTTCGCTTCGATCGCCTTGGACACCAACTCGCCGAGCGTGATTCGTGCGTCGCGTGTGACGTCCTCCGGTTGCTTGCGGATCGTCTCCAGCAACTCGCGGGCCTGGGCATTCTCACCGACCACCTCGCGCAGAATGGCTTCTTCCACGTAGCGGGCCTTGAGAAGGTATTGCGCCTTGCCCTCGAGTTCTTTCATCGCCTCCGCGAAGTCGTCGGCGTTCTCGGTGAGCAGTTCCGCTTTGACCGCGTCCATGTCGGTCAGCACCGCCCCGAATCGCATGGGAAGCACGGGTGCCACTTTCGCGGTGCCATCCAGCAGGTACGCATGGGCTCTGAGGTCCGCCGGCTTACCGAGTTGTCGGTCCAACGAGATCTCGCTGACCAGCGCCGCGATGTCCCCGTGGCTGACGGTGTTCACGGGCGACTCGTCGATGCCGACGGCATCCTCCGCGGTCTCCACATCCGCGGGCACGATGCCGTAGACGTAGACCCCTTCGGTGCGCGGCGCCTCCGGTGCATCGGTGGCCTGTTCGGATGTCGACATCATTCACCCGCCCGGCGGGAACCGCGCGACTTGCGTTCGCGTTCGGGCTCCTCTTGTCCGCCGAGGATGCCACCGAGTCTCTCCCCGGCGGCCTCCAGCGCCCCAGCGGTTTTCGACTTGGCCCCGCCCGAGGTCACCGACCCGACGAGGTCGGTCAGACCATCGGGCTCACCGCCGATTTCGAGCCGATTCACCGCCTCGGCGAAGCGCAGGTAGGTGTCGACGCTGGCGACGACAACACGAGCGTCGATCGTCAGCAATTCGATGCCGACCAGTGAGACACGCACATACGCGTCGATGATCAAGCCTTTGTCGAGAATGGTGTCGATGACATCGGCGAGGCTGCTCGACCCTCCTCCGCCCGCGCCGCTCGTCACGGCGGTGGTCATCGCCCGACTCCTTGCCGTGACCGGGTGGACCGCGCGGGCGCAGCCTTTCTCGGCCGTCTGCCCCTTCTCGGGGGCGTCCGCCCCTCGTCCTCGTCCTCGTCCTGAGCCCCGTCTTCGTCCTCGTCCTCGTCCTCGTCGAAATCCTCGTCGGTGAGATCAGTGTCCTCATCTTCGAGTTCGTCGGTGTCGCCGTCTTCTTCGACGTCTTCCTCGTCCTCGAAGTCCTCGCCCGTTTCCGTCTGGTCCTCGGACTCGACCACCTCGCCGTCCCGGATCTCTCCCGGCCACCCTTCGACGTCGTCGGGGTGCAGGACCGTATCCGTCATGACATGCCGCTGAAAGTTCTTGAGCTCCAAACGCGCTCGCCGCCCCTGGGCGCGCCACAGGTTGCCGGTCTTCTCGAAGAAGCCCTGCGGATGATATTCGAGGACGACGATGATGCGCGTGAGGTCCGGCGTCAGGTCATGGAATGTCACCGCACCGTCGACGTATCCCTTGGCCCCCTTCGAACGCCACACGATCCGTTCGGCGGGCACCTGCTCGATGATCGTGGCCTCCCAGGTGCGATGGGAGAGAAAGATCTTCGCCTTCCACTGCAACTTCTCGTCAGAGACCTGTTCGACCTGTTCGACCTTCTTCATGAACGACGGGAAGTCGGTGAACTGCGTCCATTGGTCATATGCGAGTTGCACGGGCACACCGACATCGATCGATTCGACGATGTTGGTGAGCTTGAACTTCTTCCCTTTGCCGCCCTTCTTGCCGCCGCCGGTCACCGCCTCCTTCACATCGGATGCGGTGCCCATGACCTTGTCTTTGGCGCCGTCGAGTACAGACCCGAGTCGGGTCTGCCCATCGGCTCGCTTTTCCGACCCGGTGACCGCGGAGAGCAGACCTCCCTCGCCACCTTCGGCGTACTGGGCGAGTCGCCCAGAAGTGTTGTGCACCTTGCTCGTCACGGATGACAGCGCTTTGTCGGTGGCGGTTCCGACCAGTCGCTGCACCGCATCCTGGAGAACCTTCGAGGAGCCGGCACCTCCCGACGCCGCTTCTCCCGACTTGCCGGCAGATTTCGTCATCGCCATCACCTCGAGGTCCGGCGGACAGGCGTCGCATTCGTCGTGGCCTTCGCCCGGGTCTTTCGCTTACGGACCGGAGACGGGTCATCGTCGGACGTCGCGGTCCTCGACCTTGTCCTCGGTTGTGTCCCACCGCCTCGGCGCCGCGCCGGCGGACGCTTGGCCGGCGTCGGCTCATCGTCGGATTCGTCATAGTCGTCCGCTGAATCCTCGACGTCGGTGTCCTCATCCGCTTCGTCGTCCAGATGATCGTCCTCGGCCGGACCGTCGGCCCGTGACCGGGCGTTCCGTCTCGCCGCGGACCTCCCACGCTTGGCGACACCACCAACTGTGTCAGTGACTCCACCGACAGTGTCCGTGACGCCGCCACCAACAGTGTGGGTCACGCCTTCGACGGTCTCGGTGACGTCACCGGCGGGTATCGATTCGAGACGATTGCTCAGGGATTCGATGCGCTGACTGGCAGCCGTCACCGCAGCAATTCTCGCCGCGTTCATCAATTCATCCCGCACCGTGTCACTGAGCTTCGCGAACTCGGGTGAGTCGGTGAGCACCTTGGTGCCACGTTCCAGCAGATCTCGCGGCCCGCCCGGAAACTTCCCGGTGGCGCCCGCGGCTGCCAGCATCAACGCCATTTTCATTCTGTGTGTCCGGCCGAGGAGGTATCCCACCCCTACGGCGACAGCTACTTGACCCTTGGTGTTCATCGTTGAACCCCTTTTACCTATGGGTGGTCACCACGCACCTATCGCCGACCCCGGTAGTGTGTCGCAGCTTCGGTTGTTTCCTCGTAAAGCCCGCGCGGCCTGCATGCTTTCGGAGTTCCCCCGGTCCGACGATACGCTTCGCAGACGTCACAGACATTGCATCGGTTATGTTCTCGGCAGTAGTCCAGCTTGCGATCTCGCGGCTCAAATCACCGGCGGCACAACATGACCGGTTTGCCAGAATTTCGGTGACCTCCGATCGGCCGTGCATGCGACCGCTGACGCGGTCATCCGCCCGCGCCCCTCATCGTCATGACGATCGCCAGAACGAGACCACCGAGAAGCACGACCACGAGAAGCACCGGCGCGAGGAGGAGACCGAGAATCACGGCCAGGATCAGGATGACCTTGGCTTTCACACTCATCGCCGAAACGAACGCGCGCACCGCCGCCCAACGTGGGTCCGTACCTTTGATCAAGGCCCGAACCGCTCCGAGCCCCGCCGCTATGCCGGGATCGTCGCTTTCCACATCCGCGAGGAACGCATCGAACTGTTCGACGGCCTTCAGCACGTGCCGCTTAGTCGCCCTGACGAACCGGTCTCGGAGCACCTCCAACATTCGCCGAAGAGCACCCCTCCATCCGCCCGGGCCGACCTCTGCTGCCTGCCGCGTGGCAGGGTCGTGATCGCCCCCTGTGTTCGCCGCGGTTGACCGATGTGTACGACCCCGATCTCTCGAAGGCCGAAGTTCTGGTGGGGCGGTGCCGGTAGTACGTCGGATCGCCTCCGAGGACGACTCACAGGTCGATCCCGCACGGTGTCGTAGCGTCGTCGGCTCGGCACGTCTGGGACTCCGTCGCGAGGTGACCGTACTCGTCCGCGTCGCGCCGTTTGCCCTGCGCGGGAGCCGTCCGCCATGCGACGACTTCGTCGCAGATCCTCTGGATGTCTGCGAATTACGCCCCGCGAGAGTCGATTTCGCTTCAGGATGCACGACTGGCCGACCGGCTGTTCCGTCGCGGCCGACTCTGGCCCGGTGAGATTCGACCGGCGTCGGATCGCTGGTCCTCACTCCTGCACCCATACCCCATCGTCTACCGTCACCGGACTTCTGCGAAACACCCCCTGGCGTCAAGAGTTGGTATCGCCGAGGACACCAGGCGGTGTCGGAGATTCCGTGGTCCACATGTCGCCCGGAACACCCGCAGACAACAAATCCCCGCCACAGCGTGGCGGGGATCTCCCAGACGTGTCAGTGCTTGATGGCGTGCTTGAGCTTGTCTCCTGCCTGCCTCAGCTTGTCGCCGACCTGCTTGCTCTGCCCCTTGGTCTGGCCTCGCGCGCCCTCGGCCTCCATCCTCTCGTTTCCCAGCGCCTGGCCGGTCGTCTTCTTGACTGCTCCCCCGGCAGCCTCGCTCTTGTGCCGAATCTTCTTTCCGATGGACATGACATCTCCTTCTGTAGAGCGCTCGACCCGAGTCGCGGCGGGCACCCTACTTTCGTTATACCCGGCAGCACACACGCGGACCATCGCGCGCCAGGAGCCCCTACGTCGGATCGACACTCACCAGGACAACGCCGGTTCCTCGTCGCCGATGACGATCCCGACCTCGCTGTGATGCACGGTCCGAGCCCCGAACAGGCGGTCGAGAAGCTCGTCGGGTCCCACGTCGGTGTGCGCCGCCCAGCGGCGGACCCGGTGCCGTGCGCGCGACGACCCGACCGTCACCGAGGCTGCCGGTGACCCGTCGAAGTCCACCGTCACCTGGCCGCATTCGCCCGGACCGACTTGGGCCGTGAGCAGGTCGAGCGAGTCAGCGGAGCAGACGACGGTCCCGGAGACCTCGACGACGAACCTGCACCGGGACAGCGTCGATGCGTCCGGATCACCGACACGGATCCGCGAGTCGGAAACGCCCAGGTGGGTGAGCAGAGTGTCGGCGTGAGCGCCGACGAGCCAGACGGCGGCGTCCCGCCCACGCAGCGCGCCGGCGACTGTACGCATCAGCGATGCTGCGGTGTGCCTCGCCGTCGACACGAGCACCACGATGTCCGGGATCGAGTACAGCAGCCCGGCGGTCCGGGCCGCCGGATCGGTGACGAGCGGGGCGAGCGCGAGGGCTTCGGTGTTCTTCTCCGAGATCCGTTCGGGCACCGAGCGTTCGGCCCAGTCGGGACCGTCGTGCCAGGCGAGGGCGCCGGACTCGTGGGCGAACACCGCGCCCATCATGAAGGCCCGGTTCGCGAATTCCCAGTCCTCGCCGCCGTAGTGGACGAACGACGGGTCGAATCCTCCGACGTCGTCGAACAACTGGCGGCTGCAGGTCATCACCGCACTGATCAGGTACTTGTAGCCGTCCCAACCCGGGTTCAGGAGGTTGGACGTGCGTTCGTATGCGTCGACCAGCCACCCGGGTTCGCAGTCGTGCGAGGATTCGAGCGGTCGTCGTTCGGACATCCACTCGACCACCGAGCCCGGGGCCACCCGACTCAGGTCGGCGTGCTTACGCCGCCCGACCACAAGTGTGTCCGGCGCTGCGGCGGGCAACCTGATCGCGTGCTGGATGTAGGCGGGTGTCGGAACGGTGTCCGCATCGAGGAAACACAGAACCGACCCGCTGGACGCCGCGACACCCAGGTTGCGGGCGGCTGCCGCTCGAAAGCCCTTGTCCTCCTGCGTCACAACGGTGATGTCGAGTCGCGATGTCCACGCACTCACATCCGGCGAGCGCGCCGAGCCGTCGTCGGCGACGATCACCTCCAGACGATCCGGTGGGTGGGTCTGGGCCGTCAACGCCTCGAGGACCAGCGCGAGTTGGCGGGGTTGGTTGTAGTACGGGATCACGACGCTCACCAGCGGCGTCGTCGACGCCACCCCGACCAGATCCCAGCGGTTGTCGGGCACCACGACCCGGCCGTCGTCGAGCCTGATGACGGTCACCAACTCCACCGCCGGAACAGCCGCTGGTGAGCCCGGCCGACATCGGCGGCCGTGGGCGACGGCGTCACCGCCGAATCGATCCAGGTGCTCGCAGGATCCGCGAATGCACTCTCGATGGCGCTCCGCAGAGCGGCGTCGTTGTTGTCGTGCATCGTCAGCACACCCGGAGAACGCTCGGCGAGTTCGTCGGTGTAGGCGGTGCGCGGAACCAGTGGTCGGCGTCCGGCGGAGATCCAGGAGTTGATCGAACCAGATGCCGACATGTGCCGGTGATAGGCGACCGGAACCGTGACGGCAGTCGACGCCCGAAACAGTTCGTCGTCGCTCAGGAATCCCGTGACCGTGCACCGCCTACCCATGTCGGCGGCGACCTTGCCGAGGTCATCGGCCAGGTCCTCGTGGCCGGGTGACGGGGTGCCGAGGGCGACGAAGCCGATCGACGGATCGAGATCGGACATCGCCTGCAGCGTCTCCATGTGCCCCTTCCCGGGGTACAGGTAACCGAGGACGCCAACGGTCAATTCCGCTGAGTCCGAGGGTTTGTCGACACGGATGGGGTCGAACAACAGCGGTATGACCTCGACGCCGATCGTCGCGTCGACGTACTCGGCGAAGAGCGCCGCCTCGTGGTGACTCGAGACGATCACACCCTTTGCAGCCCGCGCCACCGCGCGAAAGAAGTCAGCACGTGCCCGCATCGCCGGCCCGTCCGAGGGTTGGGGTAGGTCGTGCAGGGTCACCGAGACAGGCCGATTCAGGGCCGCGATCATGGCGAGCACGTTGTTCCGGGCTCGCCGTGGCGTGCGCCCGAACAGGCGATCGGTGATGTGCACGTGCACGAGCCCGCAGGCGGCCAGTGCCGTCGCGTCGGCATCGAGTGTGGGCATGTGCACGAGGCGATGATCCGAACTCTCGACACTGACCGCGTCGAAGACCGATTGCGCATATCGCACGACGCCGTGTGATCGGGGTCCGACCAGAAGATGTCCGATCGGTCCCCTCATGAAAGACCCAGGATCTCGATGAGGTCGGCGTAACGACCCAAGACCGCATCGATGAACTCGGGATGATCGGCGTACCAGAGCATCTGGCGACGGCGAACGTCATCCTCGGTGAGCGCCGTACCGTTGACGTCCCACGATGTCCGCGGACTCGCGTCGATACCCAGCGCGTCGATCACTCGTTGTTCCAGGGGCGCACGGATGTTGCCGAGAAGGTCTCGTGAGGGTGGGACCGGCGCCGACGCCCCGAGCGAGTCGAGGATTCGGCCGCCGAGGGTGAGCAACACCCGGTTACCGGGGTGATTGATCGTGTGGGCGGCATCGGCCCCGAGGTCGAGCAGGACGTCGGAGATCCCGACGTCACAGTGCCGACGCTCGCGGGCTTCGAGCTGGCCCACACTCCATTTCGCTGCTTCACGGATGCGGTCGGCATCGACGTCGACGTCCCATTCGCCGAAGCCGTCGCGACCCGCCACCACCGCGAGTACCGTTCGTAGATCGTGGTACGGAACAGCCGCGGGTACCGCGGACGGTTGCGCTGGATGTCGGGCGATGACCTGGAACGGGAACAATCCGCCGTAGCGGATGACCGGCCACACGATGACGGACGCCGACGGCGCCAAGTCAGCCAGGTCCGAGGTGCCGATCGGAAATCCCCGGTATCCGGAACGCACGGGCTGCGAGACCACGATCGCGGCACGGCGGATGAGGTGCTCGACCCGCGCCAGGTCAGTGGACTCGATTTCGTGGACAGGTGGGACACGAACGGTACGGAACGGGAGGTCGGGAGAGCTGGACAGGACGATCCGCAAAGCCTCGGCCTGACAGTTCCCCCAAACAACGAGTAGGCCTCGGTCATCGCTCACCGGAGCGTCGGTGACGCCGTAGAACTCGCCGTAGTGCCGGGTCCGACCGTCAACCGGAGCGTCGTCACCCGTCCTCATACGAGCTCTGGAGTGCGTGTGGCAACGCGGTGGTTCACTGTCATCGAAGTACCGACTCCCTCCTGATGGGCCCCTGGTCGGTACCCCTGCACCTCGTATATCCGTTTCGCCCGCCGATGAATCGTCGATCAGGTCACACCGGAGGACAGACGAGTGGGAGGAACTCGTCCAGAGCCGACGGTGGGAGTCGGGCAGTGTCGCCGGACGCGGCAACCGGCGTATCGGGGGCTCGCGCGAAGAAGGGCGCTACCGTCGGAAGAGTTTGTTTCCCAGCCAGACCAACGGGTCGTATTTGCGGTCGACGACCCGTTCCTTCATGGGGATGAGGGCGTTGTCGGTGATCTTGATGTCCTCCGGACACACGTCGGAACAACACTTGGTGATGTTGCAGAACCCCAGCCCGTGTTCGTTCTGAGCCGTATCCCGACGCTCGGCGGTGTCGAGGGGGTGCATGTCGAGCTCGGCGATCCGCATCAGGTAGCGGGGGCCGGCGAACGCCTCCTTGTTCTCCTCATGGTCGCGGACCACGTGGCAGGTGTTCTGACAGAGAAAGCACTCGATGCATTTCCGGAACTCCTGCGAGCGCTGCACGTCGACCTGCTTCATGCGGTACTCCCCCGGCCCCAGATCAGGCGGCGGGGCGAAGGCCGGGATCTCGCGGGCCTTCTGGTAGTTGAACGAGACGTCGGTGACGAGGTCGCGGATCACCGGGAACGTGCGCATCGGGGTCACCGTGATGACCTCGTCCTCGGTGAACGACGACATCCGGGTCATACACAGCAGCTTCGGACGACCGTTCACCTCAGCCGAACACGACCCGCATTTGCCGGCCTTGCAATTCCAGCGGACGGCGAGGTCCGGGGCTTGGGTCGCTTGGAGACGGTGGATGATGTCGAGCACCACCTCACCGTCGTTGGCCTGCACGGAATAGTCCTCGAGCCCACCGCCCTCGGTGTCGCCTCGCCAGATTCGGAACTTCGCGTCGTATCCCATGTCAGTCCTCCGACTGTCCCTCGGCTCGCTCGCCTCCGGCGCCGGGATGGCCGGCGATCTCGGCCGCGGTGTAGTACTTTTCGACCTCTTCGAACTCGAAGAGCTCCAACAGGTCCGGACGCATCGGCTCCTGCTCCTCCTTGACGACCTCGACCTCCGGTACCGGTGAGTCGGTACTCGTGTCGGCGGTACAGACCAGCAGGGTGTTACGCCAGGCCGAATCCATCGACGGGTGGTCGTCGCGGGTGTGTCCGCCGCGACTCTCGGTGCGCATCAATGCCGCCTTCGCGACACATTCGCTGACCAGCAGCATGTTTCGGAGATCGATCGCCAGGTGCCAACCCGGATTGAATTGCCGATGCCCCTCGACTTCCATGCTGCCGAGGCGGTTTCGCAGGTCGGAGAGTACCCGGAGCGCCTCCTGCATCTCGGCCTCCTTGCGGATGATGCCGACCAGGTCGTTCATCGCCTGCTGCAGATCCATGTGCAGCGTGTAGGGGTTCTCCGATTTGCCGTCGGCGGGCGGATCGAACGGCGAGAGAGCATATTTCGCCGCACGGTCGATATCGTCCTGCGCGATCGTCGGCCGGTTGCCCAGTGACTCGACATACGACGCCGCGCCGAGGCCGGCCCGTCGACCGAAGACCAGCAGGTCGGACAACGAGTTGCCGCCCAACCGATTCGACCCGTGCATGCCACCCGAGCACTCGCCTGCCGCGAACAGGCCCGGTACACGCGAGGCAGCCGTGTCCGGGTCGACCTCGATCCCGCCCATCACGTAGTGGCAGGTGGGGCCGACCTCCATGGGTTCCTTCGTGATGTCCACGTCGGCAAGCTCTTTGAACTGATGATGCATCGACGGCAACCGTCGGATGATCTCCTCGGCGGGCATGCGGGAGGCGATGTCGAGGTAGACGCCACCGTGTTCGGTGCCGCGGCCGGCCTTGACCTCCTCGTTGATCGCGCGGGCAACCTCGTCGCGCGGAAGCAGATCCGGCGTGCGACGGGCGGAGTCGTTGTCCGCGAGCCACTCGTCGGCCTCCTTCTCCGTCTCGGCGTACTGGCCCTTGAATACGGGAGGGATGTAGTCGAACATGAACCGTTTGCCGTCGGTGTTCTTGAGGACACCGCCGTCACCACGGACGCCCTCCGTCACGAGGATGCCTTTGACGCTGGGTGGCCACACCATCCCGGTCGGGTGGAACTGGACGAACTCCATGTTGATCAGGCTCGCGCCGGCGCGCAGCGCGAGCGCGTGCCCGTCACCGGTGTACTCCCAGGAGTTCGATGTGACCTTGAACGACTTGCCGATACCGCCGGTCGCGACAACGACCGCAGGTGCCTCGAACACGATGAACCGGCCCGACTCACGCCAGTACCCGAACGCGCCCGCGATGGCGTCGCCGTCCTTGAGCAGCTCGGTGATGGTGCATTCGGCGAACACTTTGATCCGGGACTCGTAGTCGCCGGTGGCCGCGAAATCCTCCTGCTGCAGCGAGACGATCTTCTGCTGCATGGTCCGGATGAGTTCCAGCCCGGTCCGGTCGCCGACGTGGGCCAGCCGCGGATAGGTGTGGCCGCCGAAGTTGCGCTGGGCGATCCGACCATCGGCAGTCCGGTCGAACAGCGCCCCATAGGTTTCCAGTTCCCATACCCGGTCGGGTGCTTCCTTGGCATGCAGTTCGGCCATGCGCCAGTTGTTCAGGAACTTTCCGCCACGCATCGTGTCCTGGAAGTGGGTCGCCCAGTTGTCCTTCGCGTTCGCGTTGCCCATCGACGCCGCACAGCCGCCCTCGGCCATCACGGTGTGCGCCTTGCCGAACAGCGACTTGCACACGACCGCGACCGAGTAACCCTTCTCCCGGGCCTCGATGACCGCCCGCAGGCCGGCACCACCGGCACCGATCACCACGACGTCGTACTGGTAGCGTTCCGGCTCGGTCATCTAGCGCGACTCCCAACGTTGAAAACGGTTGCACAACAGACGTTGCGCCTCAATCGATCAACCCACGAACCTCAGATCCGAGATCGTGTTGCTGGCCACCAGCATGATGTAGAAATCGGTGAGCACGAGTGTGCCGAGCGTGATCCAGGCGAATTGCATGTGCCGGGTGTTCAGCTTGGAGACCTGGGTCCAGATCCAGTACCGCACCGGATGTTTCGAGAAATGCTTGAGCCGCCCGCCGGTCACGTGCCGACACGAATGACAGGACACGGTGTAGATCCAGAGCAGAATCACATTGACCACGAGGATCACATTTCCCAGTCCCAGGCCGAAACCACCGTCCTTGGCGTGGAACGAGACGACGACGTCGTAGGTGTTGATCACCGAGATGATCACGGCCGCATAGAAGAAGTACCGGTGCGAGTTCTGGATGATCAACGGCAGCCGCGTCTCACCCGTGTACTTGGTATGGGGCTCGGCGACAGCACATGCCGGCGGCGACAGCCAGACCGACCTGTAGTAGGCCTTGCGGTAGTAGTAGCAGGTCAACCGGAAGCCGAGCAGGAACGGCAACGTGAGAAACGCCAACGGAATCCACATCGGGAGCTCCGGGAACGGCGTGCCGAAATGACTCGACCCGGGGACGCACGACTCGCTCAGACAAGGCGAGTAGAACGGCGTCAGGTAGTGGTAGTCCGCAACGTAATAGGCGCTACGGATGAACGACCGCACGGTCGCGTAGATGACGAACGCCGCGAGACCGACGACCGTCAACAATGGCGACAACCACCATCGGTCCGTCCGTAGAGTGCGCGCCGTCAGGCGCGCCCGTCTCGGGGAGAAGACCCCGAGTGAATCCCGCTCAGCCGCGGGCGCGCTCACTTCGTCCGCTCACGCGAGTGGAACCCGAGCCCTTCGTCCTGAGCACCGAGCCACGCCGACTCGTCGGACTTGCTGTCCGGCACATAGACCCGGTCCTGCCCCGGCTTCTGCTGCGGCTTCAACTTCGGTGGATGCTGCTCGAAGTCGTGCAGATCGATGTCGAGACGATCGAGGTCGTTGACCATCCGGCGGACGCTGTCGGCGTCACCGTAGCGAGCCTTCAGGGTCACCAGCTGATGGCGCAGCGCCTGGATACTGTGATGGATTGCGTTGATCTCTGCATTTATCATGGCGATCCCTCCGGCCACTATGTGATGTTCCACACAGTACCGCCCGAGTATGGATCGTCAACGCTTTTCGTCGAACGTGTCGCGCAACGAGAAACCGAGTGCCGCATACCAAGGACAACCGTCGTCGACCCGGTCTCGGATCAGACAGTTCTCCACGAGCCGCCGGCTCCTCGGCTCGAATGCCGTCAACCTGGTCGAACAGACCTAGACCGGCTCGCGGATCACACCGAAGTGCCGCACGGAGCCGGACAGTCCGGGAAGCTCCTTCAACGGCGTCCACGACCAGAGGCCGTCCCGGCTGTCGGAGTAGAAGTACCGCCGGTCTCGGTAGGCGTCGAGGTAGAGACGCCAGTTCCCGTTCGGCAGTTTCACCACGGCCGAGCCCTCGACCAGTCGGCCCCACGGGCCCGGCCGGATGAATCGGTACGGCCCCAGCAGCGACCCGGAGACCGCATGCTCGATGACCTTCTTGGTCTCGTTCTTGGTGAAGGCGTGGTAGGTCCCGCCGACCTTGACGATCGTGGTGTCGATGCGGTCGGCGCGGAGGCCGAGAATCGGTACGGGCGGACTCCACAGCCGGAGTCCCGGCTCGAGCGCGGTCATCAGGTACGGCACGAACCCGCCACCGGTCGACATCGACAGGATCACGTGTACCCGTCCGCCCTCGACGAACCATTCCGGAGCCCAGGCTTTGGTGGTGAACGGCGACAACGATGGTCCGTCGCTGGAACCGGCCGATCCGAAGCTCAATGAACCCGCCGACGAACCCGAGCCGTCGCCTGTACCGGGCAGGAAGGCGCAGCACAGCGGCACCGGGTAGTTGTGCATGAAGTTCCAGTTCACGCGGTCGCGACTCCGCGCGAAGCCGATCGTCGTCGAACCGGTGGTGTAGGTGACGTAGTACCAGCCGTCGGCGCTGCGGTAGATGCTCGGATCACGCACCAGGCCCGACGGTGGTCGATACGCCCCGAATCGGAGGGCTTTGAACCGGGTTGCATCCGAGGACTGGAAGACGTCCATGTGACTGGCGCTGGTGTTGGAGAACGCCACCATCGTGTACCGCCAGCTCGCCGCGTCGGCCGTACCGGGAGTCGCGACCAGCAGCGCCGTGAGCGCAAGGATCGCAACCATCAGTGCGCCGACGCGGGTCCGGCGGGTGAGGATTCGCTGAGGCAACAGCATTGGAGCAGTATCCGCGAAAGACACTGCCGTACGCATGGGATTACCCGATACCCGACGCCGGTGCTCTTTTTATACCGGGCGCCCATCGACGACAAAGGCCCATTACACGACGCCACCGACAATTCTCGGACTTCACACCGAGGACGAAAACTTCTGCAGGGCAGTGGCATTGGGTGTATATTCGAACGTATATTCGCACAGCGAGATCGGGAGGTGACCGTCATGACCAATATCGCACCGACCGGCGATGTCGACGAGACCTCTGCTGCCCGGATGCCCGTACTACTCGACGAACTCGACACAATCGTGGACAAGCTGCAGGACGCAGGTTTCACCGGACTGTCCGATGCCGAGGTTGACGAAGCCGGCGTTCGCATCGAAAGAGCCATCGCCCGACTCACGTACACCGGCAACCAACAGATCGTGGAAGCCGATCAACGCGACCTACCGCGTAAGTCCGGATACCGCAGCGTGATCGACTACATGAAATTCCGACTGCGCATGGCCTACCCAGGTAAGCGGCTCAAACAAACCCGGGCCACCGCGACCTACCCCGACTTCACCACCGGCCAACCTCTCGAACCCACACACCCGGCCCTGGCCGAGGCGTTCGCCGATGGTCGCGTCGGAACCGCCCACGTGCACGCCGTTCTCGACGTCCTCGATCAGATCCCGCACGCCGTAGAGCACGACGTGCTAGTCGCCGCCGAACGACAGATGGCCGAGATCGCCGTCGACCACACCCCCGCCGACATCACCGCCCTCGGCGCACGCCTACTCGCCCACCTCGACCCCGACGGCACACTCGCCGACGACACCGACCGCAAACGCCGCCGCAACCTGAGCATCCACCGCCAACGCGCCGACGGCACCGCCAAAATGACCGCCAACCTCACCCCCGAACTGCTCGCCCGGGTCACCATGCTGCTCGCCGTGTGGGCCACACCCGGCATGAACAACCCCGACGACCCCGACTCCCCACACGGGTCGATCGAAGACGCCGACCCCGACGCCGTCGCTGCTGCGGCCGAACGTGATGACCGCACCCCCGCCCAGCTCAATCACGACGCGTTCAACGCCCTGCTCAAAGCTGTCTTCGAGGACGGCCTCCTGGGTAAGAGTCACCGCGGGTTGCCGACCCAACTGATCATCAAAGCCGACCTCGACGACCTCCGCCGCGAAGCCGGGTTCGCCACCACCGCCGCCGGCACCCTCATCCCCATCCCCGAGCTCATCGACATGGCCGCCGACGCCCAACTCTGGTTGGCGGTGTTCAAAGACGCCACCGCCGTCCCGCTGTACTTCGGACGCGGCAAACGCCTCGCGACCCGCGAACAACGATTGGTGTCCTTCGCCCGACCCGACGGCGAAAGCTGCTCCACCCCCGGCTGCGACCTCGCCGCCGCACACGTCGAGATGCATCACGCCCAACTGGACTGGGCCGACGGTGGACTCACCGACATCACCGACCTCGCCCCGGCCTGCCCGAAACACAACCGCATGGTCGGGAACCAGCCCGGCGGCTACACCACCCGAATGGTGCGTGAAGGACCCGACGAGGGCCGTTGCGCCTGGCGACTCAACGCCGAACCCGGCGCACCACCCAACCCTGAACGCATCAACCGTCGACCCGACCTACCCCGCCGATTCGCCGAACACCTCCAACAGGTGCGCACCGAAATTTACGGACCCGACACCGAGTCCGGCGATACCCCACGCCTACACCTGCGTGAAGTCATCGACCTCCGTGGCGCCACACCCGTCGAACTCGTAGTCGCCTCAGCACTTCTCAACCACGCGTACGGGCACTCAGAATAGGAGCGTCGCCGGCCCTTCGAGGCTCGCTGCGCTCGCACCTCAGGGAGCGAGGACGGCCCGTCGCCATCACTCCTTGCACCTCAGGGAGCGAGAGGGCCACGCGTGCAACCACTCTTAGGTTCCGTATGACGTTGTGCCCGGAATCCGGGCACAACGTCATACAAATCTGCAGTCGGCCTCAGGACTGAGCAACCGCCTTCAACACCGGCGGAGTCCAAGTGCCGTCGAGGATCTCGGGGCGGGGGCGATAGAGGCGGATGAGGTAGTTCCAGCCCTCCGGAGTCACGATCGCGTTCGGCGGGACGTCGCCCGAGGTGTCCGGGATGAACCGGACGGTGATCGAACCGTCGTCGTTGCGAACGCCGGTGACACTGTTGACCGTGTACAGATTCTTCTCGTTGGGCTCGAAGAACCCCGCCGCGTTGTAGACCGACACCGACCAGAAGGCGTCGACCGGGACGTCGGCAAAGACCAGTTCGTAATGTCCGGGGCCGGTGCCCGGGTCGACGCCGATGTAGGTCGCTTCCGAGGTCGGGAGACCACCCCAACCCGCGGCGCACCCGATCAGGTGCCGGACCGGGTCGACGTCGTCGCGGGCGCCGAAGGTTCGGTCGAACGAGTCGAGCCCCTTGGCCAACTCCAACAGCGCGTTACGGGTCGCGTCGAGGCTCGCGGCGTCGTAGTCGGGAGAAACGAACGGTTCCGACGACGCCGAGGCGATCGTCGTCCGATCCTGCAACTCACCGACCGCGGCGACGTCGGCCGCATCCGTCGGATCAACCAGAATCCGCACCGCGACGAGGACATACCTCGATCCGTACTGCTCCTGCGTCAGCCTGTGCTCACCCGCGGCGTGCAGAACGCCGCCGACGTAGTGGTCCTCGTTCACGACCATCGCGGACACATACCGTTCGCCTGCGTCGGGCAGTGTGAGGACCGCCGGTTCGGCGAGGTCGACGATGGCGAAGCTGTAGAGGGTGTCGCGGTTGAGCCGGATCACCGTCTGCTCGTCGATCGAGGCAGGTTCCCGGTTGTGCCGGAACTTCCCCACCCCACCGGCAGCCAGTTGGATGTCGGCGAACATCCGGTGCGTCTCCGCCCGAACGAAGTTGTCCACGTTCACATGGCCCGACATGCATTGTCTCCCTCGATCAGTTGGGCGCTCGATACTCGACGCCCCGATGTGGATTCGAAGCCTAGCTGCCGATCTCGACGGCTTCGGCACTCGACACGGCGGCACGTCGCGCACCCGTGACGAACAGCACCAGACCGACGACGATCCAGGTGGCCAGCGTCAGCCCCGCGGTGAGACCGGCTGCACCGCCGAAGTAGGCGGCCGAGCGGACCAGGGTTCCGGCCGCACCCGGCGGCAGGATCTGTCCGACGGTGCCCAGCCCGGACGGCAACCACGCGGCCGAACCGGCGATACCGGCCAGCGGATTGCCGAGGAACATCATGACCATCGCACCGATGGTGAAACCTTTGGCGCCGAACGCATTCTGCAGGCCAGCCAGAGGGATGGCCAGGGCGGCGACACCCAGCGCGATCGAACCGGCGATCGCCCAGAAGCCCGTCGACCACAATCCCGTGTCGATACTGCCGAACCCAAAGGTGAGCATGGACGCCACGATGACGCCACCGACGGCCGAGAAGGTGATCAGACCAGTCAGGTACCAGCCGTTGCTGCGCGGGAAGATCTTCCGGAACGCGACGACCGGCACGATACCGCCGAACACGAGCGGGAACGCGAGACCGCCGATGCCGATGCCGGTGGGGTCGCCCTCGGGCAGCGGGACGACGTCCTCGACCGTCACCTTCTCACCAGTTGCCTGCCCGACCGCCTGCGCGGTACCGGTGAGGCTCCCGCTGATCGACGCCGAGCCTGCGCTGGCAACCAGGGTGTGGACACCCGCCTCGTCGACCACGAAACCGCCGACCACCTCACGGTGCTCGATCGCGTCTCGCAGCCCGGCCTCCGAGTCGTAGCGCTGTGGCTCGTACGCGTCGGGAGCCGCCGTGGCCAGGCTTCGCTCGAACGAACTGACCGCGGCCGGCGCACCGACCACACCGACCCGCAGATCGTGGGCACCGCTCTTCAGCGACGGCAGGATGAACACCATCAGCAGGAGGATGAGGATGACGCCTAAACCGGCGGTCAGGCCCACCAGCATCACCATGGCCGGCGGCGTCTTCTTTCCCGAGGCCACCTTCTCCTCATTCGCCGTGATTCCCATCTCCGTGGATGTCATCGAACGTCCTCCAGACCTAAACCGGATGCTTTTCCTCCGCTATCTAGTGGATGATAGTCCTCCGGTTAGACTGGGCTTGTCAACACCGATGTGACGGACGAGTCACGGGGTCGAGAGGACGTGGACATGCGAGCAGATGCAGCGCGCCGTCGTCAGGCGATCGTCAAAGAGGCCCGTCGACTGTTCGCGGCACAGGGCGGCGGTGTCGCACTCGAGACCGTCGCCGAGGCTGCCGGGGTGGGGATCGCCACGCTCTATCGCAACTTCGAGTCCCGGCATGCGCTCGCTGACGAAGTGGCGCTCGCGATCCTGAACGACATCGGGCGCGCCGCCGACGAGGGTCTCACCCAGATCACCACCGCACCCGACGCCGCGTGGACGGCGTTCGTGAATCGGCTCGTCGAGCTGGATCTCGGCGCCCTGTCTGCGGCGTTGGCCGAGTACGTGACCGCTGCGGTCCGCACCACCCAGACCCAGACCCTGGCCCGCGTCGACGAACTGCTCGGTTCGGCCAAGAACGCAGAACTGGTCCGCGACGACCTCGACGCACTCGAGCTGATCGTCGGGATCGGCCTCATCACACGTCCTCAGCCCGAGGCCGTCGCGGCAGTGACCCCGAACCTCGTGCCGCGCCTGGTGTCCATCCTGTTGGCGGGTATGCGCCCGTCGTCCGACGACTGACCCGCCTCGCGCTCAGACCGTCCCGCGTGCGGCCCACGCCGAGACGATGAACCGCCCGTCGCCGAGACGCTTCCGCGCCACCGCCTCGAGTTCGCTTCGATCGGTGGCGTCGAGCGACTGCACATACTCGCCCGCCGGACCGATGCCGAAAGCGTAGGGCTCCCACCACTCCTCGAAACTCGGATGGACAACGTCGACGGTGATCGGCTCCTCGACGACGCTCCGCAGTCCGGCCATCGCGAAGAGTTCCGTGAGATGACCACGGTGCGCGCCGGACAGCAGCGCCTCATCCCGGGCGTCCGGCTCGAGCACGTGTACCGCATCCCAGAACGGGGCGAGCGCTCCGGTTGGTCCGTCCCACACGCAGGCCGCGACGGTCCCGCCCGGACGTGTCACGCGCGCCATCTGCGCGAGACCGCGAACCGGGTCCGTCATGAAATGAACCACCAACTGAGCGAGTACGTGGGTGAATTCGCCTGTGTCGTAGGGTAATTGCTCGGCAGTACCACGGCGCACGTCAACGTCGGGAAATCGTTCGCGACAGGCATCGACGAAGGGTGGGGACGGATCGATCGCGCTCGCAGCAGCACCCAGTGTCAGCACATGGGAGGTCAGCGCCCCGGGGCCACACCCGACGTCGAGAACATCCGAATCGGCACCGACCCCCGCGAAGGCGGTGAAGACCTCGGCGAGCGGATCGGCGTAGCGGCCCATGAAGCGTCCGTACGCCTCGGGCGGGACGGCGAAACCCACTCCTCCATGCTACGACTCACCGACCATTCGAACCTCATGCCAATCGATCTCGACCGGCCCGGGTCAGTACAGCTGATCCTCGCGCCATCCTCGGGGCGCTTCCCTCGATCACATGGTCCAAATGCTTGGACGTCATCCGTTCATACCAAATGGAATCGGACATGCACATGCGCGATCGGAACGATGCAACAATCACACCGCTCGAACCCGACAAAGCGCTCGGAGCCCACTAGGTGGCCGGGTGTGGTCATCGCGGCGACGGCAACGACCACATGCAGACGACGAAGTGGAGAGCGACTGATGAAGCGTTTCCGCCTGTTCGGCATCACGGCGTTGGCCATCGCCGTGCTCACGATCTCGTTCGGCACTGCCCATGGCGCGCCGGCACCTGCAGCGCCCTCACACTTGTCGATCGCCTCCGCGGACGGCACCTCCATCACATCGACCCTGCGGAACGCCACCTTCGTATCGGCCGGGAGCGAGCTGCGGGTCGTCGACCCGAACGGGCGGCTGCTCGAACGCGTCGCCCTGACCCTGCCCCTCAACGGGGCGACGGTGCCGCTGCGCACGCAGGTCAGCGCCGATCGCACCCAGGCGACCTTCACCCCGATCCTCACGCCGGAGGCTCACGCCGCGATCGCGGCGGGCGTTCGTCCCGCGTCGGCGAAGAAGGATCGCGCGTATCAGCAGATGATCTGGCACATCAACAACGGCTGGAACCGCGGCGGCAACGTGACCACAGCAATCGGTGCGCTCGCCGGCCTGATCATCGGCTGCCTCGTCATCGTCGGTTGCATCTGGGGCGCCGGGGTCGGCGCTGCCATCGGTGCGGCAATCGGCATCAGCAACGGCGATCCCGCCACCGCACAGTCGATCCTGAACTGGATCAACACCCCATGACAGAGGGGTAGCTCCCCTCGATTCCGGACGCGGCCTTTTCCCCCGCCGCCCCGGAGTTCCCCCAGGAAGATCCCTCGCGCCCTCCCCCGACAGAAACGCGCGAGGGATCTTCTTTGTAGAAGGGTACTTTACAAACTGGAACTTTTGTATAGACAACGCCCATTGTCTTGATCAGTGCCTGGCCCGGCGACCGTCCGTCCCGGTGAGCCGACAGGTGCCGGGCAGTGGCCCACCACCACCGAGCACGGCAAACTGGTGGCCATGACCATCGCCACCGACCTCGGACTCGCTCCTGGTCCTGCGACCCCACTCCCGCGCGTCCCGCTTGCGTGGTCCATGCAGCACAGCCGCAACATTCAGATGAACGGGTGGCCGGCGATGGCCGCGCACTTCGACGTGGACGTCGACACCAAGAGCGGCGTGGGCGGTGGTTTCGGACGTACGCTGCGCGCCGAGATCTCGAACGCGCGGGTGCCGGTCGGCGCGGCAGGATGACGACACGTAATCACGGGCAGGACAGCGAGTCGCTGCTGCGCAACTCGTTACTCGACGGGTTGCATGACCTTCTGACTGAGCGCGACTGGTCGGCGATCCGCATGTCGGATGTCGCCGCCGCCACCGGTGTGAGCCGACAAACCGTCTACAACGAGTTCGGGTCGAGATACGGCCTGGCACAGGGATATGCGGTCAGGTTGGCGAACCGCTTCGCAGGGCATGTCGCCGAATCTCTCGCCGACCACGTCGGCGATGTCACCGGCGCGCTGCGCACTGCGTTCACCGAGTACTTCACCGGCGTGGCCACCGATCCCCTGATCGCGTCACTGCTGTCCGGCGAGGCCAAGCCGGATCTGATGAAACTCATCACGACCGACGTGGCGCCGATCATCGCCACTGCGAGCGAGCGACTGTCGCAGGCATTTCGCGAGTCGACATGGTTGACCATGCCTGATTCCGACATCGAGCGGATCTCGCGCGCGATCACCCGCATGGCGCTGAGCTTCGTCGCGATGCCGCCGGAAGGCAACCGCGACGTCGCGGCCGACCTCGCCGAGATCATCGCCCCGGCCATCGAAGCCGCGCGAATCCGGGACTGAGCCAGGGCCTGCAACGCACCGTCGCCAGCCCTTCGTGGCTCGTC
>NZ_BAHE01000029.1 GCF_000298235.1 Gordonia namibiensis NBRC 108229 | reverse complement strand
GGACCGTCGGGCTACGGCCAGCCGGGACCCGGGCAGCCGGGGCCCGGACCGCAGGGCCGGCCCGGGTACGGTACGCCGCCGGGCTACCAGTCATACGGACAGCAGCCACACGCCCAGTCGCCGGCGGGGGAGCAGCACGCCGTCGACAATCCCTACGGTGAGAGTCAGGCCGACGGGACCCCGAAGACCAACACTCTCGCGGTGGCGGCGCTGGTCGCCTCGCTGCTCGGTCTCGTGTGCATCGGCATCGGTGGTCTGATCGGGCTCGTGCTGGGCGTCGTGGCGCGCAAACAGATCGCGGCGTCGGGCGGCAGGCAGACCGGCGATGGCCTCGCGCTGACCGCCATCGTCATCGGCTTGTTCATCGTCGTCGTGTGGGTGGCGTACTGGCTGGTCGTACTGTTCACCGGGGTCGAAAGTCCCTGGTCATACATCTGACGCAGACTGCGAACCGTGGCCGTCGACCGCCATTTTGGAGCTGGGCGGTCTCGCCAGGTAGTCTGGTCGGGTTGTGTGCCGCGCCCGCGGGGGCCGATTGGCGCACTGACTCGGGTCGATCGGTGACGCTCTGCGTTGCCAACGGCCACGCAGACCACGTAGGAGAAGGGCTCAACCATGGCTGTACCGAAGCGCCGGATGTCGCGGGCGAACACCCGTAGCCGTCGTTCGCAGTGGAAGGCGGAAAACCCCGCACTGCAGGAAGAAAAGGTCAACGGCGTCCCCGTGCGGATTCCGCGTCGACTCGTGAAGGCCGCTCGCGCGGGCATCATCGATCTGGATCGTCGCTAGCCTTTTCCGGTTGCCGCCTCGGCACCGCGATTTTCACATGGACGGCCGTCCCCGGTAACCCGGGGGCGGCCATTCGTGTGTGTCAGCGGGGGTCGTGGTGCCCGGGTCGTGAGAGGAGTGGAAGGTGCTTCTCGACGTCCTGAACTTCGCGGGTATCGCGGTGTTCGCGGCCTCGGGTGCGATGGTCGGCGTCCGAAAGGACTTCGACATGTGGGGCATCGTCACCGTCGGAGTGCTCACCGGTGTCGGAGGTGGCGTCTTGCGTGACGTGCTACTCGGCATCAACCCGCCCACTTCGGTCGAGAACTACGGCAACGCGCTGACCGCCACGATCGCCAGCCTGCTCGTCTTCGCCTTCCACCCCGCGTTCACCAAACTCCGCAAGTCGATTCTCGTCCTCGACGCCTTCGGCATGGGTCTGTTCGCCGCGACCGGTGCGTCGATCGCGGTCGACGTCGGCGTGAGTTCCTTCGCCGCGACCGCCGTCGGGCTCATGACCGCGATCGGCGGAGGTGTCCTGCGTGACGTGATCTCCAACGAGATCCCACTGCTCCTCCAGCCCGCCGACCTCTACGCGATCCCGGCCCTGCTCGGCGCCACGATCGTCGCGGTCGGCTCGTATCACACCCCGGTGCCCCAGTGGGTCTGGCTGACCGTCGGATCGATCCTTGCCACCGGCCTGCGCCTGCTCGGCCTGAAGTTCGGCTGGCGTCTCCCGACCGCCCGGAACTGACCCTCCGCAAACCCACCCCTTTTCGCCAAACCCACCACCCGCTGGGGTGCTGGGTTTGTCCATCTCTGGTGGGTTTGCAGACGATGGGTCCAGACGGACTCGCCGTGCGTCTGAATACGTATGGAGATACCCACCGATCAGTTCGGACTGGCTCGCCGCGCGAGCATCGTCGGCACCCACACCTCTGACAAGGTGCTTCGCGGGAAGGTCGCGTCCAAAGAGCTGCACCGGCTGTGGCCGGGCGCAATGGCCGACTTCGCCGCCGTCGAGCAGCTGGACGATGTAGAGAAGCATCGGCTCACGGTCATTGCGGCGGCGAAGGCCGGCGACCCGAATCGCATCTTCAGCCATGTGTCGGCGGCCGCGATGCATCGCTTGCCCCTGCTGTGGCCCGACCTGACTCGCGTCCACGTGACGTCGCCAAAGGTCGGCAAACTGAGTGCGCGCGTCATCCGACACCAGGGCGTGGTGGACCCCGGGGACGTCGAGGTCGTCGACGGCGTGACCGTCACCTCGATCGAACGAACAGCCTGCGATGTCGCGCGTCTCGGGACCAGCCGTCAAGCACTCGTCGTGCTCGATGCCGCACTCCGGATGAAGGCCGACGCCGAACGGATGCAGGCGATCCTCGAGTCATGCCGGCGCTTCAAGGGCGTCGAGATGCTGCGCCGGATGTTGCCGCATGCAAACGCGCTGTCCGAGAGTGTCGGCGAATCCCTCAGTCGCGCAGTGATGCTCGACTTCTCGGATCTGCCCGTTCCGCAACAGCAAGTGCGGATCGTCGACGATCGCGGCGAGTTCATCGCACGTGTCGATTTCCTGCTGGCGGACAAGGTGATCGGTGAGTTCGACGGACTGGTCAAGTACAACGGAACCTTCGACGGGAAGCCGGCCTGGCAGACCGTCGTCGACGAGAAGATCCGCGAGGACAAGCTTCGGGCGCAGGGTTATACGGTCGTCCGTTGGACGTGGAAGGACCTGCGCGACGAGGCCCGTTTCCACGCGACGCTGGTCAAGGCGCTTCGCGCGGCCGGCGTTGCCTGAACCCCGCAAACCCACCACCGATCGCCAAACCCACCACCGACGGGGGTGCTGGGTTTGGCGAAAAGGGGTGGGTTTGCGGAGGAGGCTACTGCGCGATGAACTTGTTGACGGTCCGGTTCAGAAAGTTCGGGATGAACTTCGCGGCGTTACCGAGGAAGAGGGTCTGGGCGCCGACGGAGTAGCTGGTGCGGTGCAGCAGCTTGTCCTGGCGGGTGGGGTGCACGGATTCCCAGACCTTGTCGGCGACCTGCTCGGGGGTGATGCGGATGCCCAGGGTCTTGGTGGACTTGGCGCCGCCGGTGGCCAGCGCGGTCTTGGCCCACAGCGGCCAGATGCTGACGGCGCGGATGTCGTCGTGCTCCCACTCGAGTTCGAGGGCCTCGGTGAACCCGCCGACGAAGAACTTGGTGGCCGAGTAGACGGCGATACCGGGCTGTCCGTAGATCGCCGACGCAGATGCGATGTTCACCAGATGCGCACCTGGGGTCTTCTTCAGATACGGGTAGGCGGCCTGCGCGCCCAGGGCGACACCGAGTGCGTCGATGTCGATCTGGCGCTTGATCTGCTCGGGTGTGATGTCGTTGATCTTGCCCTCGTGCAGGATGCCGGCGTTGTTGTCGAGGACGTCGAGCGTGCCGCCGGTGTGGGAGGTGAACTCGGCGAGAGCATCGGCCCACTGTTCCGGTTCGCGGACGTCGAGGGTGCCGGTGATCCAGTCGGGGTGGTCGGCCTTCACCTTCGCGAGAGCGTCGGCATCGACGTCGTAGACGCCGATCGTCCATCCCTCGCGGTCGAACCGCTCGGCGGTGGCGAGGCCGATCCCGGCTGCTCCGCCGGTGATGAAGATGGATGACATGCGAACCCCCATGGTTGATCGGTGACGGCATCGACGGCGCTGACCTGCGACAACCGCGTCGTGCATCGAACTTACTCGTCAGTATATTCATCGATCCGTTTACTGCGTCACACTGCGGTGCTATCTTGACAACACACATTGTCATTACATCGATCATTGTCATGGTCGACGACGACCGGAAGGCGAGTTCGCATGACTGCCGCGATGGAACGAACCGAGAACGTCATCAGCATGCGTGACCAGGGCACCGAGGAGGTTTCCGCACGTCTCATGGCGTCGGCCGCCCGCCTGTCCCGGAACGCGATGACCGAGATCGACTGGTCGAAGCCGATGGACCCGACCAAGTACGGGTGCAGCCCGGAGTGGTCGTCGCTGTACGGCACCGACTACTGGGACGAACTGACCGAGGAGCAGCGGATCTCGGTCACCCGCCACGAGTTCGCCTCGATCATGAACATCGGCATCTGGTTCGAGATGATCCTGCAGGAGATGGTCATCCGCGATCAGTACCTCGGTGACTACCACGGGGCCGAGTTCCAGTTCGCGCTCACCGAGGTCGCCGACGAGTGCCGGCACTCGCTGATGTTCGCCAAGGCGTCGGAGAAGATGGTCGGCACCTCCTACCGGCCCTCGAAGAAGGTCGCCCGCCTCGGCAAGATCTTCATGCAGACCGCGAAGAACGAGGTCGCCTACGCCGGGATTCTCGTCGCCGAAGAAGTTCTGGACGTCTTCCAGCGCGGCTGCATGCGCGACGACCGCGTACTCGACTTCATCCGGACGGTCAACGAGATCCACGTCCTCGAGGAATCGCGCCACATGAAGTTCGCGCGTGAAGAGGTGCGTGAGTCGCTGGAAGGCGTGAGCTGGGCACGACGCCAGTTCAGCGCTCTGGCGGTGTCCATCGGCGCGTACTACATCGTCACGAGTCTGGTGCAGCGCAAGGCATTTGCCGATGCCGGCCTCGACGCCGACCGTGCCGTCCGCGAGATGCGGCACAACTCGCACTTCCATTCGATGATCCGCTCGAGCTGCGTCCACCTCATGGAGTTCCTCGACGAGGTCGGACTGCTCACCAAGCCCGCCATGCGGTACTACCGGAAAGCGCACATGCTCTGATGTTCGTCATCACCCAATCATGTTGCAGCGACGCGGCATGCGTGTCCGTGTGCCCGGTCAACTGCATCCACCCCACCCCTGAGGAACGCGGCTTCGGCAGCTCGGACATCCTGCACATCGATCCGGAGGCCTGCATCGACTGCGGTGCCTGCGCCGATGCATGCCCCGTCGACGCGATCTATCCCGCGGACAAGCTCGGCACGCGCGACAAGGTGTTCATCGATATCAACGCCGATTACTACAAGCGCAACCCCGACGTCCGGTCCGGCTGGGTCGCACCGACCGACGACGAGTCGGCGGGCGTCATCTACCCGGACATCCCGAAATTGCCTGCCGGCCTGCGTGTTGCGCTGGTCGGGACCGGGCCGTCGGGCGGATACGCGCTGCGAACACTACTCGACCGGACCGAGGCAACCGTCACCGTCATCGACAAGCTGCCGACGCCGGGCGGACTGGTTCGTGCTGGTGTGGCGCCCGATCATCCCGGCACCAAGGGTGTGCTCCGCGGCTTCGACCTGCTCTACCGCGACCCCCGCGTCACCATGCTGACCAACGTGTCGGTCGGCGACGGTCCGGACGAGATCACCCCGGCCGAACTCGCCGAGCATTTCGACGCCGTGTTCTACGCCGTGGGCGCCAGCGAGTCACGGCGCCTGGGTATTCCGGGCGAGGACCTGCCGGGTTCGACGTCGGCCACCGACTTGGTTGCCTGGTACAACGGCGTGCCCGGTGTCGAGGCGGGGCCGCCGCTGCGTCGGGGAACCGCCGACGATCCGGCGACGGGTCGCGCGGTCGTCGTCGGCACGGGCAACGTCGCGCTCGACGTCGCACGCATCCTCGTGTCGCCGCCGGAGTTGTTGGCCACCACCGACATCGCCGACCGTGCCCTCGAGATCCTCCGCGAACAGAACGTCCACGAAGTGGTCCTGTTGGGTCGTCGCGATCAGGCGTCGGCTGCCTACACGGCAGCGGAATACCGTGCGCTGGCGGAGATCCCGGGCGTCGAGGTCGAGGTGTTCGACGGGTCTGATGGGCAGGTGCCGTCGCTGAACGCACCCGCCGACCCGTCGCGGCGTCGAATCGTGTTCCTGTTCCACAGCACCCCGGAAGAGATCGTCGGCGATCCGCAGGTGCAGGCAGTGACCGTCCGGACCGGCGAGGGTCGGCACCACGTCGCCACCGACCTCGTCGTGCGTTCCATCGGATACCGCTCGACCCCGATCCCCGGGCTGGCCTTCGACGACGAGCGCGGCATCTTCCGCAACGTCGACGGCAGGCTCGTCGACGAGTCGGGTGAGATCGTGCCCGGCGGTTATGTGCTGGGTTGGGCCAAACGCGGACCGAGCGGCGGGATCGGCGCGAACAAGAAGTGCGCCACCGAAACCGTTGAGGACTTCATCGCCGACGCCGCGTCGGGCCGTTTGCAGCGCACCGAGCGTGGCAAGGGTGAGTTCACCGCCCTGGTACGCAAGCGGGTGCGGACCGTCATCGGCTACCGCGGCATGCGCGCCATCGACCGCCACGAACGCCGGCGCGGCCTCGAACAGGGCCGTCCCCGCGTGAAGTTCACCCAGGTCGCCGAGATGGTCGGTGCCGCGGGGTGGCGAAAGGCCTGAGCACCATTCCCTCGTCGTGCCACCATCGGGACACACGATCCATCCTCGGAGGAGGCGCGATGACGTACGAGGGTATGAACCAGAAGTGGCGCGAGCGTTCGCTGTTCGCCGTGTTCGTGACTGCTCTGGTCACACAGAACGCGATCGCGATCCCGTACGTCGCGCGCAACGGGCCGGAGTCGGTGAAGGACTTCTTCGTCGGCGACATCATGAAGACGACGCCGGGCCGTTTCGCGATGGTCGACCTGCTGTTCGTGGTGATCGCCTTCCATCTGTGGGCGTTCGGTGAGGCGAAGCGGCTGCGGATCATGCCGTGGTGGTTCGCATCGGTGGTCCTCACGTTCGGGGTCGGGATCGCGACGGCCATCCCGTTCTTCTTCCTGGCCCGGGAACGCGCGATGCGGCGCTGAATCGGACATCGTCGCTGCTCTCGGGGTTGCGGAGCGGCCGTGAGAACCAGACAACGCTGCCGTAACACCGGGGCAAGTCGCATTTCACGCGGCGCGCGGATAGTGGCGGCATGTCGAGTACTCCGCACTTCCTGCAGGGTGTCTTTCCGTTCGCGGGATCAGGCCTGGCCAAGTCCGGGCCCATCGACCCGGCGTTGACGTTCGTGGTGCCGTCGGGAATGACGGCGCAGCCGTTGTACTTTCGCGGCGGCAACAGCTCCGACGAGCTGATCGTCGTGACGTTGATGCGCGACGGGCAGCCGATGCGCATGTTCCCGATGGGGGCTCGGTCGTCGGTGAACGTGCCGTTGCGGGTGGTCGAGGACGTCGACCCCGACGCGACCCTCGAACTCGTGATCGCGGCCCCCGAGGGCACGAGCGGTGAGGTCGTGGTCGACTTCGGGATGGTCGTCTTCTGATGGCGGACACCCAGCAGCAACGACGACGCCTGGTGGTCGTCGGGAACGGTATGGCCGGGGCGCGCACGGTCGAGGAGATCCTCACGCGCGGCGGCGGCGATCTGTTCGACATCACGATGATCGGCGACGAACCGTACGGCAATTACAACCGCATCATGCTCAGCCACGTCCTGGCCGGTGAAGCCACCGTCGACGACGACGATCTGATGCTCAACCCGATGGCCTGGTACCGCGAGCACGGTGTCACCCTCTACGCCGGCGACCGCGCCGAGTCCATCGACCGTTTCGCCAAGACCGTGACCTGCGCGTCGGGACGGGCCATCGACTTCGACGTCCTCCTCATCGCGACCGGTTCCCATACGTTCTTCCCGAACATGGACGGTCTCCGCGAACCCGACGGCAAGCTCGCGCGAGGTGTGTTCGGCTTCCGGACCATCGAGGACACCAACGGCATGCTGCAGATGGCGGCCTCGCGCGACCACGTGCGCGCCGTCGTGATCGGCGGCGGCCTGCTCGGCCTCGAAGCCGCGTACGGACTGCAGACGCAGGGTGTGGCCGTCGACGTCGTGCATTCACCCGGGCACCTGATGAACCAGCAGCTCGACGAGCGCGGAGGGCGGGTGCTGCGCAACAAGATCGAGTCTCTGGGCGTGGGCGTCCACACCGGCAAGCGCACGACGTCGGTGCTGCGCAACGACGACGGGACGGTCGCGGGAGTCGGCTTCACCGACGGGGATTCGCTGCCGGCCGACATGATCGTGGTGACCGCCGGTATCCGGCCGAACGTGGAGATTGCGCGCGGGGCCGGGCTCGTCGTCGAGCGTGGGATCGTCGTCGACGATCAGATGCGTTGCGAGGACGAGGCGTTCATCTATGCGGTGGGGGAGTGCGCCCAACATCGCAGTGAGGTGTACGGACTCGTCGCGCCGCTGTGGGAGCAGGCCGTCGTGCTGGCCGATGTACTGACCGGCGCGAATCCCCAAGCCGAGTATCACGGTTCGCGGTTGACCACGAAGCTCAAGGTCGCCGGGGTCGACGTCGCGGCGATGGGCGTCAAGGGTCCGGAGCGCGACGACGACGAGTTCGTCCAGTTCTACGAACCGCGTAGCGGCATCTACAAGAGCGTGGTGGTCCGCGACAACAAGCTGATCGGCGCGATGCTGCTCGGCGACATCTCCAAGGCCAACTTCCTCACCCAGGCCTTCGACGAGAAGGTGCCGCTGCCCGACGAACGCATCTCGATGCTGTTCGACATGGGTACGCCGAGCGCGGAAACCGGTGCGGCCGAACTCGCCGACGACGTCCAGGTCTGCAACTGCAACGGGGTCACCAAGGGCGACATCGTGCGTTGCGTGGCGTCGGGCTGCACGAGCGTCGGCGAGGTGTGCGCGAAGACTCGGGCGGGCAAGGGATGTGGGTCGTGCAAGGGGCTCGTCGCCGACATCGTCGAGTATGCGGCCGGCGACGCCCTGACCGCCGACGCCTCGGCAGACTGGTATGTCCCCGCGATACCGCTCACCAAACCCGAACTCATCGACGCGATCCGCCGGCAGAACCTGCGGTCGGTCAGCGAGGTCCTCGAGAAGCTGGCCCCAGAAGGGGAGGACGCGACCGCGAAGATGCCGCTGGCCTCGCTGCTGCGGATCATCTGGGCATCGGACTGGAAGCGTGAGCCCGGTGCGTTGTTCGTCAACGACCGTGTGCACGCGAACATCCAGCGCGACGGTACGTTCTCGGTGGTGCCGCAGATGAAGGGCGGGGTGACCTCACCGGAGCAGTTGCGCAAGATCGCCGACGTCGCGGACAAGTACTCGATCCCGATGATCAAGGCGACCGGCGGCCAGCGACTCGACCTCCTCGGCGTCAAGAAGGAAGACCTCCCCAAGGTGTGGGAGGACCTCGGCATGCCGTCGGGGTACGCCTACGGCAAGTCCTTCCGCACCGTGAAGACCTGCGTCGGAACCGATTACTGCCGTTTCGGTCTCGGCGATTCGACGCAGCTCGGCATCGACATCGAGACGCGCTACCAGGGACTGGAGTCACCGGCGAAACTCAAACTGGCGGTGACCGGTTGCCCGCGTAACTGTGCCGAGGCGTTGTGCAAGGACTTCGGTGTGGTCGCGATCGGCGAGGGCAAGTGGGAGATCTACGTCGGCGGTGCCGCAGGCGCCCACATCCGCAAGGGCGACCTCCTCGCGACCGTGGATTCACCCGACGAGGTGATCCGGTTGTGCGGCATCTTCATCCAGTACTACCGCGAGCAGGGCAAGTGGCTCGAGCGGACGTACGCGTTCGTACCGCGCATCGGCATCGACGAACTGCGCGCGATCATCGTCGACGACCGTGACGGTCTGGTCGCCGGGCTGCAGGAGCGCATCGACGAGGCCGTCGCCGCCTACGTCGACCCCTGGCTCGATCGCGCCGAACCGAAGTCGCCGGCACAGTTCACCCCGGCCCTGCCGTTGCTCCCGTTGCCGCAGGTGCCGGTCCGATGACCAGCATCGCCGAACCCGGAGTGGTGGTCATCGGGGCTGTCGCCGACCTGGAACTCGGTGAGAGTCGCGCCTACGTCGTGGACGGCAGGCAGATCGCGGTCTTCCGCATGACGGACGGCACGCTACGCGCCACCGATGCGGTGTGCCCGCATCGCGGAGGGCCATTGGCCGACGGCCAGTTCGATGCCGCCAAGATCGTCTGCCCGCTCCACCAGTACGCCTTCGACTTCGCCGACGGCGCGTGCACGTCGGAGGGCATCGGGTCGGTGACGGTGTACCGCGTCGAGGCACGCGGCGGCGATATCGTCGTCTGGCTCTGAGTTTTTCGCGGCTTGGGCGGAGCGTTAGCAATGAGTCGACCTTGCTCCCTGAGGTGTGAGGAGCGTTAGCGACGAGCCACGAAGGGGTGGCGACCTCGACTCCGCGCCGTCACCCCAGGATCAGGTGGCACCACCAGAGGCGCGACGTTTCTGCGCACCCGGTCGCTTCGCCATCACCTTCAGATGGTCGATCTCGCCGTCGATCGATGCCCTTCTCTTCGCGCGGGACCAGCCGTGAATCCGTCGCTCGATTCGGTAGGCGTCGGCGAGATCGAGTTCCGCGGACCAGGCCAGGCGAAAAGGTCGTCGTTGCGACGTGTACCCGGTCTGCGTGGTGTTGTGTTCGCGGAGTCGCTTCGCGAGATCGCGGGTGCTGCCCACGTAGTACGAGCCGTCGGAGCACTCGAGGAGATAGACCCAAGCCATGGGCGATCTTGCGGTACCGCACTGTTCCGATCGGCGCGCTAACCGGACGCTGTGGATGGTTGTCGCGACGGTGGTGTCGCTGTGCATCTTTGGGTTGCGAGCCCTTCGTGGCTCGTCGCTTCGCTCCTCGCACCTCAGGGAGCGAGGGGTCTGTCGCTTACGTTCCTCGCACCTCAGGGGGCGAGGGGAATGCGTGCTTTCAACCCACTGCGAGCGTTGGCTGCTGACGACGTCGTCTCACCAGCCCTTCGTGGCTCGTCGCTTCGCTCCTCGCACCTCAGGCAGCGCGCCGGGGCTCAGTAGACGTCCCGCACGTACCGCTTGTCGGCGGCGAGTGCCTTGACATAGGCCTCGGCGCTCGCGGGGGAGCGACGACCATATTGCGCGACAATTCCTTTCAGGGTCGCGTCGACGTCCTTGGCCATCCGGGTGGCGTCACCGCACACGTAGACGTGGGCGCCGTCGTGCAGCCACTGGTACAGCTCTTCGCCGTGTTCGACCATGCGGTCCTGGACGTAGATCTTGCGGTCCTGGTCGCGGGAGAAGGCGACGTCGAGGCGGGTCAGAAGCCCGTCACCGAGCATCGTCGTCAGCTCGTCGCGATAGTAGAAGTCGGTGGCTGAATACTGTTCGCCGAAGAACAGCCAGTTCTTGCCGTTGTGGCCCAACGCTTCTCGTTCGCGGAGGAAACCGCGGAACGGGGCGATGCCGGTGCCGGGCCCGATCATGATCATCGGGGTGTCGGGATCGGCCGGCGGACGGAAGTGCGTGGTCGAGGTGACGAAGACCCCGACCTCGGTGTCCTCGGCGTGGTCTGCGAGGAAGGTCGAGCACACGCCGCCGCGCTGGACGCCGCATCGGTTGTAGCGCACCGCGTTCACGGTCAGCTGCACCTCGTCGGGGCTCTCCAGCGGGCTCGATGAGATCGAATACGACCGCGGGGCCAGCGGTTTGAGGACCTGGAGCCATTCGTCGACGTCGGCGTGGATCGGGTGTTCGGCGAGGACATCCACCGATTGCCGACCCCAGGACCAGTCGTTGAACGCAGCCTTGTTGCCCGCCGTCACCAGGGATTTCAGGTCGTCGGAACCCGAACGCTCACCGATGAATCGGACGAGGTCGGGTGTGACCCGCGCGAACTCGAGCCGTTCGCGCAGCGCCTGGTGCAGGGGCATGTCGTCGCCGCCGACCGTCACCGTTCGTCCGCCGTCGAGCCCGCTCCGGTCGAGGAACTCCTCGATCAGGGTCGGATTGTTCAACGGCCACACGCCGAGGGCATCTCCGGCTTGGTAGGTCAGCGTGTCTGCCGGCAGCGCGAACCCGAAGTTGCGCACATCCTTCTGCGAGCCTTCGAGATTCAGCTTCACATTGCGCACGAGCGAGGTGACCAGTGGCTTCTTGCGGGAGTAGGCGGGCGCGGTGCGTACCGACGGAGCTGCCGCGGAATCCGCGGGTTCGCTGACGACGGTGACCCGCTCGTCGGTCACGCCGGAAACCGGCGCACGGTTACCGATGCTGATCGCGCGGATCACGTCATTGAGCCAGCCCCCCGCCCTCTCCTCGAAGTCGGGTTCGCAGTCGACCCGGTCGACGATCCGACGACCGCCGAGCTCCCCGATCCGTTCGTCGAGTTTACGTCCGTGGCCGCAGAAGTCGTCGTAGTTCGAGTCGCCGAGGGCGAGCACCGCATAGTCGACGCCGGAGAGGTCCGGTGCCTCGGCACCGTTCAGCGCATCCCAGAACGCCGAACCGTTGTCCGGCGGATCGCCGTCGCCGGTGGTGGACGTGACGAACAGTGCAGTACCCCGCAGGTCGCCGACCTCGACCTCGTCCATCGACTTCGCGTCGACCCGAAGACCGTTCGCCTTCATCCGCTCGGCGGTCTCGGTGGCCAGCTCCTCCGCGTTGCCCATCTGCGACGCCCACAGCACGGTGATGGTGCTGGTCGAGTCATTCGTATCCGATGGAGGCACCGCCGGCGTTGCGGCATCGGTGCGCGAGAACATGCCGGCCAGCAGACCCGACGCCCACAGTCGGACGTCGGCTCGCAGCGGCGCGTCGGCAGGCACCGTCGGAACACCTGACGGCCCAGCGGAAACGCCCGCGGCCAGGCCGGCGAGGTACATCTGTTCCGCCGGCGACAACTCCGGAACGGGGACCTCCGAAACGCCCAGTGCGGCAGCCAACCCGGTCGATCCATCGACCGGTGGGCTCGCCGACGTCGACCCGGGGACCTTGGTCAACGTCACGGCGCACACCTTCAGCTCGGGCTGCTGCGAGAGCGGGTCCACCGCGTCCGACGTCACGGCGTTGATGGAGAGGTGCTCGCCGAAGACGTCGTTCCAGTGGAAGGGCACGAAGCAGTTGCCGGGGCGTACCCGGTCGGAGATCTTGGCGGGCAACACCGCTCGCCCGCGACGCGAGGCCACCTCGACCTTGTCCTTCGTCCCGATGCCCAACCGCTCGGCATCCTCGGGATGGAGTTCGACGAACGGCTCGGGGTTGAGTTTGTTCAGCTTGGCGACCCGGCCGGTCTTGGTCATCGTGTGCCACTGGTGGGGTAACCGGCCGGTGTTGAGCAGGAACGGATAGTCGTCATCCGGCAGCTCATCGGCGTCGAGGTGGGGCCGCGCGAAGAACTGGGCGCGGCGCGTGGGTGTGGGGAACGCCAGCCGAGGCACGGTTCCGTCCTCGAGGCGGTGCAGGGTCTGACTCCGGCCGTCGTTCAGGTACCGGATCGGGTTACGAGCACCGTCGGCGAGAAGGTCGGCCCCGTCGGACGACGGCGGGCACGGCCACTGCATCGGGGTTCGGCGCAGTCCGTCGTACGTGATGCCCCGCAGGTCGTAGCCGGTGTTCGGATTGGCGAACTGCTTGATCTCGTCGAAGATCTCCTCGGCACTCGAATAGGTGAACGCGTTCGCGTACCCCATCTCGGATGCGATGCGCGCAATGATCTCCCAATCCGGGATCGCCTGTCCGGGGGCACCGAGGGCGGGCTCGAACAGGGTGAGGTTGCGTTCCGAATTCACCATGATGCCGGTTGATTCCGACCACAGCGCGGCCGGTAGCACGACGTCGGCGTACTGGTTGGTCTCCGTCTCGGCGAAGGCGTCCTGGGTGATGACGAGATCGGCGCGTTCGAGCCCCTCGATGACGGTCTTGCGATTGCCCACCGAGGCAACGGGATTGGTGCAGATGATCCAGCAGGCCTTGATGTCGCCGTCGGCCATCTTGCGGAACATGTCGATGGTGCCGCCGCCGACGTCGGTGCGCAGCGTGCCGGGTGGGATGCCCCACGCGGTCTCCACGAACGTGCGGTCCGCCTCGGACAGCACTGACCGCTGGCCCGGCAATCCCGGTCCCATGTAACCCATCTCGCGGCCGCCCATCGCATTCGGCTGACCGGTCAGGGAGAACGGCCCGCTGCCGAGGCGGCAGATCGCACCCGTGGCGAGGTGCAGGTTCACGAGTGCGTTGGTGTTCCAGGTACCGTGCGTCGACTGGTTGAGACCCATTGTCCAGCAGCTCATCCAGTTGCCGGCCTCGCCGATCATCGTCGCGGCGGTGCGCAGGTCGTCGGCGGCGATGCCGGTGATGGATTCGACGACCTCCGGCGGATATTGTGCCGCGAACTCCGGCATCTGCTCGAAACCGTCGGTGAACGACGCGATGAACTCGTCGTCGGTGTGCCCGCCGGTGATCAGCAGGTGCAGCAGACCGTTCAGGAAGGCGAGGTCGGTGCCGGACTCGATCCGTAGGAACAGGTCGGCCTTGTCCGCGGTCGCGGTGCGTCGCGGGTCGACGACGATCAGCTTGGCGCCCGCCTTGACCCGGTCCATCATCCGCAGGGAGAGGATGGGGTGGCAGTCGGCCATGTTCGATCCGATGACCAGGAAGACGTCGGCGTGGTCGAAGTCCTGGTACGACCCCGGCGGACCGTCGGAACCCAGTGACAGCTTGTATCCGGTGCCGGCGCTGGCCATGCACAACCGCGAGTTCGACTCGATCTGGTTGGTGCCGATGAAACCCTTGGCCAGCTTGTTCGACAGGTACTGCGCCTCGAGGGACATCTGGCCGGAGACGTACAGCGCAACGGCATCGGGGCCGTGTTCGTCGACGATGGCCCGCAGCCTTCGCCCGGTTTCGGTGATGACGGTGTCGAGGTCGCTGCGACGCAGCCGACCGCCCCGGTCGTCGCGGACGAGGGGAGCGTCGAGCCGGCCGCCGGAGGTGAGCATGTCTGCGGTGGTCGACCCCTTGGTGCACAGCCGTCCGAAATTCGTGGGGTGATCGGCGCGCCCGACGGTCTTGGTGAGGCCGCCGGACTCGTCGAGCCGCATCTCCATGCCGCAGCCGACGCCGCAGTAGGCGCACAGCGACATCACCGACCGCGACATGGCCGATGGGGACATGACGGGGTGCGTGGTGGGGGAGGCGGTCACGTTCTCCAGCGTCGAAGTCGGATGTTTCGCAACCCGAAGGCCGGCGTTACGCGGCTATCAACTTGATCTCACAGTCGATTGCCGGTGGTGTGAAGGGAGAGAAAACAGCAGGTCGCAAGCAATTCCGAGACCGGATGGTTCCGTTTGCGGCGTTGCTCAGGCGGATCTCAGCCGAGGTGGATAAGACTGTATGCCATGCGCATCCTCGTGGTAGACGACGACCGGGCGGTCCGGGAGTCGTTGCGACGGTCGCTCACCTTCAACGGATACAGCGTCGAGACCGCGGGCGACGGCATCGAGGCACTCGAGAAGATCCTCGCCGATCGTCCCGACGTCGTCATCCTCGACGTGATGATGCCGCGCCTCGACGGTCTCGAGGTGTGCCGCCGACTCCGTTCCGCCGGTGACGACCTGCCGATCCTGGTCCTGACCGCCCGTGACTCCGTCTCCGAGCGGGTCTCGGGACTCGACGCCGGCGCCGACGACTACCTGCCCAAGCCGTTCGCGCTCGAAGAGTTGCTGGCACGGCTGCGGGCGCTGTTGCGGCGGGCAGCACCCGACGACGACGCGGACTCGGAGACGCTCACCTTCGCCGACCTCTCCCTCGATCCGGTGACGCGCGACGTCACCCGTGGCGAGCGGTCGATCAGCCTCACCCGTACCGAGTTCGCGCTGCTCGAGATGCTGATGGCCAATCCGCGCCGCGTGCTGTCCCGCAGCCGCATCCTCGAAGAGGTGTGGGGATACGACTTCCCGACCTCGGGCAACGCCCTCGAGGTCTACGTCGGTTACCTGCGTCGGAAGACCGAGGCCGACGGGGAGTCGCGACTCATCCACACCGTGCGCGGCGTCGGATACGTGCTCCGGGAGACCCCACCCTAGTGGCGTCGTTCTCGCGCTTGCGCGGTCAGCTCACGCGCGTCCTCACCGGCGGCTCCGGAGCTTCCGGGGAGAAGGAGATGCGGGCGCCGATGCCGCTGACGCGGGCGGTGTCCCTACGTTCACGCGTCACCATCTTGTCGGCGACGGTCGTGCTGGTGTCGGTCAGTCTGATGGCCGCGGCCGCCTACTTCGTCGTGTACCGGGCGATGTACAACGAGGTCGACCAGCAGTTGGAGAGTCGTGCCGACGGCATGGCCGCCCTTGCGCGTGCGGGTGTTCTCCGCAGCCAGCCCGAGCAGCTGGTCGCAGGAACCGTGTTCTCCACCAACATCTCGGTCGCCTTGGTGACCCCGAGTGGCCAGACATATCTCATCGGGCAGGTCCCGTTCGAGGACCCCGAACGTGAGATCATCCGCGCGCCACTGGTTCCCGGAACCAATCCGCAGAGTTTGCGCACCACCCGCAACCAACGGGTGCTGACGCGCAAACTCGACGACGGCAACACCCTCGTCCTGGCGCAGAGTCTGATCCAGACCGACCGCGTGCTCAAACGCCTGGCCTGGGTGCTGCTCGTGGTCGGTTGCGGCGGAGTGGCTTTGGCGGCTCTGGCCGGTACGACGGTCGGACGGGCGGGGCTGAGACCGGTGGCCCGGCTCAACCGGGCCGTCGAACGGGTCGCGCGAACGAACGACCTGACCCCCATCCCGGTGACCGGCAACGACGAATTGGCCAACCTCACCGCGAGTTTCAACGCGATGCTCAGGGCGCTCGCCGAATCCCGGGACCGGCAGGCGCGGCTCGTCGCCGACGCCGGGCACGAACTGCGAACCCCGTTGACCTCCTTGCGTACCAACCTCGAACTGCTGATCGCGGCGAGCCGGCCGGGCGCACCGGCCGTGCCCGAACAGGACATGGTCGACCTGCGTGCCGACGTGATGGCCCAGATCGAGGAATTGTCGACGCTGGTGGGCGATCTCGTCGACCTGGCCCGGGAGGACGCGCCCGAGGTGGTCTACGAGGAGGTCGACCTCGCCGAGATCGTCGAGCAGGCCCTCGAGCGTGTTCGACGCCGCCGCAACGACGTCGAGTTCGAACTCGACGTGGCGCCCTGGTACATCTTCGGCGAACAGCACGGACTGTCCCGCGCGGTGCTGAATGTGCTGGACAACGCGGCGAAGTGGAGTCCGCCGGGCACCTCGGTGGCCGTCGCGCTGACACAGACGGGGATGTCCACCGCGCAGCTGACCGTCGCCGACTCCGGCCCCGGAATCCCCGAGGAGGACCGCGGTCTCGTCTTCGAACGCTTCTATCGTTCGACGCAGTCGCGGTCGATGCCGGGTTCCGGTCTCGGACTGGCGATCGTGCGGCAGGTCGTCGAACGTCACGGCGGGACGGTCGTCGCCGACACGTCGCCGCGCGGCGGTGCACTCATCCGGATGACTTTGCCGGGTCGGGCAACTCCCGCGGAACCATCTCCGCAAGTGATTCGTCAGTAAGGGTGAAGCGCCGTACACCGGCGGGTCACTGACGGCCGTCGGCCACATCGCCGACAGCTGTGTGGTTACCCGATGTGACCTGCTGATCGATCCCCTAGGGTTGACCGAAGGCGCTGCACGGAAACGAAGCGTGCCGGCACGGTGCCGGTCAGACGACGAGGAAGAGACGCAGATGACGACTGGCGGTTCGCAAGGTGGCGGTCCGTACGGAGGTGGCCGGCCGGGGCAGCACGAGGCGGGCCAGCAGGCCCACCAGGGCCCGGCCTCGGGAGCGTTCCCCGCGCAGGGCGGCCAGCCCGGTTACGGCGGCAACAACGCACCCACGTCGGTGTACGGCAACCCGGGAACCAGCCCTCTTCCGTCGCAGGGCCCCTACAGCGGTCCCGGCGCGGGCGCCTACTCGCAGCCCGGTCCGGCCGCGTTCGGACCGCAGTCGGGTGCGCGGCCCGCGTTCGGCGGCCCCGGCGGCGAACTGCCGCCGCAGAGCCCGAAGAAGGGTGGCGGCGGACGCCTGGCCGCACTCGGCGCGGGCGCCCTGGTGGTGGCTCTGGTCGCCGGCGGTGCGGGCGGCGCGATCGGCTACACGCTGGCCGACGGCTCCGGCGGGTCGTCGATCAGCACGAGCAGTGGTCCCCTCGGCGGCGACCCCAACGCGAACGGCAACAACAAGCCCGTCGAGGCCCCGGCCGGCTCGGTCCAGGAGGTGGCCTCCCGGGTGCTCCCGTCGGTCGTCTCCATCGAGGTCGCCTCGGCCGGCGCCATGGGCTCGGGATCGGGTGTCGTCCTCAGCGAAGACGGCGTCATCATGACCAACAACCACGTCGTGAGCGCCGGCGGCAACGGCCCCGCCGCCAAGGTCGCGGTCAACTTCTCCGACGGTTCGCGCGCATCGGCTCGAGTGCTCGGCGCCGACCCGATCTCCGACATCGCCGTCATCAAGGTCGACCGGAACGATCTGACCCCGGTCACCGTCGGCAACTCGAACAACCTGGCGGTCGGGCAGGACGTCATCGCCATCGGCTCGCCCCTCGGACTCGCCGGAACGGTCACCACGGGCATCATCAGCGCCCTCAACCGACCGGTCCTGACCTCCCGTGATCCCGGCACCAACACCACCTCGGTGATCGACGCCATCCAGACCGACGCCGCGATCAACCCCGGTAACTCGGGCGGTGCGCTGGTGAACGCCAGGGGAGCGCTGATCGGCATCAACACCGCCATCGCCACCCTCGGTGGAGGCGAGCAACAGGCCGGTGGCAGCATCGGACTCGGGTTCGCGATTCCCATCGACCAGGCGATCCGCGTGGCCAAGGAACTCGAGTCCACGGGCAAGGCCAGGCACGCCAACATCGGTGTCTCCGTTCGCCCGAGTGGTGACTCCGACGCGCCCGGCGCCGTCGTCACCGATGTGACGCCGGGCGGACCTGCGGCGGGCGCGGGTATCCCGAGGAACGCGGTCATCACCAAGGTCGACGACCGTCCGATCGCGTCGGGAGACGCGCTGGTGGCGGCCATCCGGTCACATGCACCGGGGGACACGGTCACGGTGACCTACACCGACGGCGGGAACAGCAAGACCGCACAGGTCAAGCTGGGCACACTCGAGGTGAAGTGACACGCGGCGCCACCGCCGCGACCAAGCACAACCACACAGCCCCGCACGACCGTCCATCGGACGGTCCGAGACGAGAGAGAAAGGGCCTGCCATGTCTGACGCCGGATCCACCGTTCCCGGAAGCACCGCCATCTCCGGCGACACCGTAGAGGAAGGGCAGTCACTGGACGTCCGTCTCGCAGGTGATCCGGGTCAGGTCGATCCGGCCGATGTGGTCGCCGCCGACGCCGCGGCGCGCGAGTTCGTCGCGCGCCACGAGCAGGCCGCGCACCGCCCGCAGGGCGAGGAGATCGGCCGGGCACTGGTCGTCGTCGTCGACGACGAGGCCGCACACGGTGAGGACCAGCGCCTGCTCGGCCCGCTCGTCGGCGAACTCCTCGCCGAGGCGGGATTCCATGTGGACGCCGCCGTCGTCGTCTCCGGCGACGAGGTGGAGATCCGGAACGCTCTGAACACCGCCGTGATCGGTGGCGTCGATCTGGTGGTGTCGGTGGGCGGCGTGGGCGTCGGCGCCCGCGACGTCACCCCGGAGGCCACCGAACCGCTGCTCGACCGCCGGCTTCGCGGCATCGAGGAAGCGATCCGTAGTTCCGGACTCGCCGCCGGAGCGACCGACGGTGGACTTTCGCGCGGGCTGGCCGGAATCTCCGGGCAGACCCTGGTCGTCAATTTGGCCAATTCCCGCGCCGCGGTGCGCGACGGAATGGCGACGGCCGCCCCGCTCGCGAAGTACGTGATCGAGTCGATCAGCGAGTTCTGAGAACCTGCCGCTTCGCCGGCGGGAAACGAGAGCAGCGCTGGACACCTCGGCGCCGACAAGGACGATCGACCGACTGGAAATAGGACGTTCTCTTCGATGACGGGTGACCGAGACGACAACGGAAAACCTTCGATGAGCAGCAGCGATGACGCTGCTGCTCGTCGTGCTGCCCGGCGTGCGAAGCTCGATTCCGTATTCGGGGACGACCTGCCGGAGATCACCAAGGATGAGTGTGGCGAAGATCACAAAGGCCACTCTCAGGATTGGTTCGAGGCCCAGCGACCGCCTCATTACGAGTGAGATGCGAGAACCCGCACATAGCCGCATCAGGGTGTTTATCTGTCGTTAACTTTGCTCCGGCGATAGATCGCGTATTCGGCATTTGTGATGCTGCGAGTCTCCTTTGTGACACGGCTGAGTCCAGCTGTTGCCCGTTCTGAGACCGCTCCGATAACGTTCGCGACGACAACGCTCGGCGCCCCAGTGTCGGGGGCTGAGGGAAGTCCTGCGATCTGTCGCGACTGACAACGCAGCAGTGACCAGGAATTCGATGGATTCTTAACGTCCGCTGAGACATGCGTAAAAGCATGCTTAGTGGTTACTGTGTGGAAACCATCGACGTCGAGGGTCATGACTTGCGGGTGTGAATACATTCCGCGGGGTAACAGCCGAATCCTGTGAGAGGGAACGAATGAGCAAGTTCAGCAAGCTTGGGCTGCGCCGCGCCGCGGGCGCCGTCGCGATCGCCTCGGCCGCGGTCGTGGGCCTGGCCGGCATGGGCGCCGGTGATGCGGCAGCAGGAAAGCTGGCCAACGGATACAAGAAGGCCTCGGGCATCGACGGCGAATCCATCCAGACGTGGCGCACCGGTGAGTTCGCACTCCCGGCCCCGTCGGTCGCCAACAACGGTGCGGGCCGCTCCGCAGTCGTTTCCGGTGTGTACCAGGCCAAGGCCAGCAAGGGTGTCTCCGGCAACCTCGCCGTCAAACTGCTCGTCGGCTGCCAGGTCGACATCACCGGTCTGTCCGGCTCGATCGGTGCCGGCATCGACATCACCGGTGGCATGAACGCATCGGGCGCTCTCAGCATCCCGCTGTCGCCGGGTCAGGTCGCCGTCGTCGACGTGACCGACAAGGACCTCGCCGACAACGGCCAGGCCGCGATCCAGCTCTCGCAGTTCGAGATCTCGGTCCAGCAGTGCGGTGGTTTCGCCTCGGCTCGCACCATCACCAAGGTGATCGGCGCCAAGGGTTACAGCACCGACGACGGCACCGTCAGCGGTGAGGGCTCCCTCATCCAGTCGACCCTGTACGGCCAGCCCTTCAGCCTCAACTGACGCGGCGCAGATAACTAGCACTTCCTGACTTATCTGCCCAGCGCAGATTGATATTCCACGAAGGGGAATCATGAAGAAGAACATCACGCGTCGCGTGGTTGCGGCTGCCGGTCTCACCGGCGCCGTCGCGATGGGGCTGACCAGCTTGGCTGCTGGTGGCGCCACCGCCGGTCCGCTGCCGGGCGGCACCGTCACCCGGACCCTGGTCGACGGCACCCCCGTCACCGTCCAGCTCTTCGACGAGTACGTCAACGTCCAGCGCGCCGTCACCAACGTTCAGACCAGCCGTGAGGTGTGGGTCTCGGGCAAGATCAAGGTCACCGTCGGCGGCAAGGCTGCAGGCGGCTCGGTCAACGCCGGTTACCTGGTCGGCTGCCAGGTCAACTTCGGCGCCAGTGCCGAGGGTGGCACGGGCCTGAGCGGCAACCCGTTCGACGGCTCGGGCACCGTCACGCCGGGTGGCGAGGCAGGCGCAGGCTTCACCCTCGGACCGGGCCAGGCCAGCTACTTCCCGATCATCGACACCACCTCGGGTACCGACAAGTCGTACACCGACTACACCGTCAACTCGTACTCCTTCAAGGGCAAGACCGGCGGCGTCGTCTACAGCCAGGAGAAGTTCGGCATGGACGGTTGCGCGGGCTACGCCTCGGCCAAGGCCAAGGTGAAGGTCACCGTCAGCACCGATGCCGTGAAGGGTGTCATCACCCTGTACGGCAAGCCGTTCAGCATCGGCTGATCGACTCGCTGACACACAGCAATTCCACCGCGGGGTGGGAATCCGATTTCGGATTCCCACCCCGCGGTGTTTGTGTGAGGCAGAAGTTCGAGGATGTTCGTCGTCGATGCGTTGCTGCGCCGCTGGACCTCAGATCCGACGCAGAGACCTCGGCCGAAGTCTGACGGTCGGAAATGAAGTCAGTTGGTCGCGTAGGGCCACCGGGACGTCCTCAAGCATTCAAGGGGAGTGAGCGCATGCGCATCGCTTCCGGACCCGACGTCGGCGAATCGGATTGTGCGAGGGGCTGACTGGGACCCACGGTCCGACCCCACCTGAAAGAGCCTGTCCGCCACGACCTTCCGCATCTACTGGACCAACGACAGAGCCCCCGCCTCGATGATGAGGCAGGGGCTCTGTCGGTGTGAGGGTCAGCGCGAGTGGCGTCCCGGAGCGTCCGGACCGTCACCCGGGAACTGCTCGCCCGGGTACTGCTCGCCGGGGTACTGCTCGCCCGGGTACTGGGAGCCGGGGGGAGGGTAGTTGCCCGGAGGCGGGTAGTTACCGGGCGGCGGGTAGTTGCCCGGAGCCGGCTGCGGTGTCGGGTACGGCTGGCCTCCCGGGCCGCCGGGCTGGCCCTGCGGGGAGCCGTACAGCGGCGACGCCTGCGGTCCCGACTGCGAGGGGCCCTGATGCGACGAGCCCTGCTGGGACGGCTGGCCCGACTGTGGGGGAGCCGAGATGCGCTGCGTGGTACCGGCACCCGACGGCGACTCGTACGGCGCGAGCGGACCCGACTGGGGTGCGTATGCCTCGCCGGCCGGCGCAGCCGGCTCGGACAGGTGCGGCGGGAGATCGCTCTCCGCCTCGGCCTTGGCCTTCGATGTCCCCTCGGGGTCGAGCAGATCGCGGATCTCGGTCAGCAGCGCGACCTCGGTGACCTCGGCCTTCTTGCCGAAGCCGCCCAGCTCTGCGAGCTTGTTGTACGGCAGGATGATGATGAAGTACACGACCGCCGCGATGATCAGGAAGTTGATGACCGCGGTGATCACGCTGCCGATGTCGACGAATGTCGAGCTGTTGTCGGTGATCTGGAAGCCGAGTCCCTGAGCGGCATCCGAGCCGACCGGGATCGCGTTGATGATCGGCTGGACGATGCCGTCGGTGAACGCGGTCACGATCGCGGTGAAGGCCGCACCGACGATGACTGCGGTAGCCAGTTCGACGACATTGCCCTTGAGTATGAAGTCCTTGAATCCCTTGAGCACGGTGTGCGGCCTCTCCTTGGTCTTCCGCTCTTGTTTCGGTGATTCGGTCTCAGTCGGTGCAAATCCGACATTTGCTGTGCGAACTCGTACTACCCTATCCACGATCGTGAACGATCCGATCCATTTGCCTTGAATCGTCCGGAGTGTCGTGGCTGAGGGCTGCCGTTATGTCCGATTCGGCATTCCTTCGGGCATTCCTCACGTGCAGGACTTCTGTGTAGGACTTCAGTGCAGGACCACCGCCAGCGAGGAGTCCAACCCGGCAGCCGCTACTCGATGCGCCGCAGCGACATCCATCGCAAGAAGAACCGGTGCCACCGTGCTGCGACCGGCAGATATCCCGGTCGGCGAGTTCTGGCCCGTGTGCATTGCCACGACGGCGCGTCGAGCGAGGACGTCTGCGGAGTCGGTCAGGACGTCGACCACATCGCCGGGCCGAAGCAGTGACGTGACCGCCTCGTCGGACAACCGGACCGGTACGAGCCGCGCGTCGTCGACCCCGGTCAGGTCGGCCGGCAGTCGCGAGGACAACAGCCTGGTGTCGGTCAGCATCTCGCCGGTTCGTACCCGGCCGGTGACGGTCCGCCCGGTTGCGAGCGCGGTGTCGGAGATGGCTCCCGTGGGGACCGTGCTTCCCGCGACGAGCCGAGTTGTCAGATCACCCGCGGCAACCACCTGCCCCGGTAGCAGATCGTGAGCCGCGACGAGCACTTCGAACTCGCCGTTCGCCCGGGTCCCGGCCAGGGCGATCACCGCGGCCGCGACGAGCAGGGCAGCCGCGGCGACGCGCCGGACCGCCATCGTGCGCGTCCACCCGGGTCGGACTGCGGAGGCGAGCCGGTCGCGGAGACGTGGGCCGAGTCGGTCGAGCGGCATCGACATCCGAGTGAGGGGCATGGGTGGACTGTAGGGCGCTGACCACTCCGAACGCCGATTCGAGGTCGCGCTGTGGACCGTCTGGCGATCGGGTGTGCCCTGTCCACAGTCCGCCGCCGTGAGGGTCCTCGGATAGGGTTACCGAGGAACGAATCATGGTGTGCCGGGAAGTCTGGTCGGCCGTTGCCCGGTCCCGGGTGGCGTGATGTGGGCATGTGTGCCCTGCGAACAGAGGAGCGTCATGACGGACCTGCCACCAACCGATCAGCCGACTGATCAGTCACCGACGAGCCACGCCGAATCGCACGCCGCAGGACGGCGCGACCGGATCAGGCAGTGGGCCGCACTCGACACCACCAGCGGTGTGCTCTTGCTCATCGCGGCAGCCATCGCCGTCGTCTGGGCCAATTCGCCCTGGCGAGAGAGCTATTCGTCGCTGCTGCACACCGAGGTCGGCCCCGACTTCATGCATCTGGATCTGTCGCTGGCGCACTGGGCGTCGGACGGACTGCTGGCGATCTTCTTCTTCGTCGTCGGTGTGGAACTCAAACACGAGTTCGTGGCCGGCAGCCTCCGCGACCTCAAGCTCGCCGGGGTGCCGATCGCAGCAGCAGTGGGCGGCATGGTCACCCCTGCACTCTTCTACGTGGTCGTGGTCGCACTCGGCGACCCCGAAGGTCTCCGCGGTTGGGCGATCCCGACCGCCACCGACATCGCCTTCGCGCTCGCCGTCCTTGCGATTTTCGGTCGCGGCCTCCCGATGCCGTTGCGGACGTTCCTGCTCACGCTGGCCGTCGTCGACGATCTGCTCGGCATCGTCGTGATCGCGACCTTCTATACCGACGAGATCGACTTCGTCATGCTCGGCGGCGCACTCGTCATGGTCGCGCTCTTCGCCGTCCTGGTGCGCGGGTCGTGGCGGCTCTGGCCGCTGTTCATCCCGGTCGGCGTCGTCGCCTGGGCCCTGATGCACGCATCAGGCGTGCACGCCACCGTCGCAGGCGTCCTGCTCGGTTTCGTCGTGCCCGCCGTCGCGATCCGCGGGGAGGAGATGCCGCGCACGGAACGGCTCGACGAGGCGGTGCGCCCGTACTCGGCGGCGATCGCGCTCCCGGTCTTCGCGTTCGCTGCCGCCGGCGTCACCGTGATCGGCGGCGAGGGATCGATCGTGCAGCCCGTGTCGATCGGTATCGTCCTCGGACTCGTCGTCGGCAAGCTCGTCGGCGTTCTCGGATCGACCTGGCTGATGACGAGGTTCACGCCGCTGCGGCTTCCCGATGCCATCGGTATCCGGGACCTGTTGCCGATCGGCATGCTCACCGGCGTCGGATTCACTGTGGCCCTCCTCATCGCCGAGCTCAGCTTCGAGGGCGGTTCCGACGACCACGCCGCAGCCGCGAAGGCGGCCATCCTCGCCGGTTCGGTCATCTCGGCGGCACTTGCCGCGATGCTGTTGCGCTGGGATGCCCGTCAAGCGCGTGACGCCGACATGAACCGCGATGACATCCCGGACATGAACCGGGATGTCATCGGCGGCTAGACGTCGGGGCCTGCTCCGCGACTAGACGTCGGGGCCGGCACCCTCGGCGCTCGAGATCGGCTTCTCTTCGCGGAAGCGATCCTTGTGCTCGTAGGTCTCCCAGAAGGTCGCGCCGACGATGCCGAGAGCAATCGGATCGAAGATCGGGTCCTTGCCCTGCTTCTTCTGTCGCTCGTAGTCGCGCAGCGCCTTGAACGCGGGTTGCTGTAGGACCAGGATGCCGAGGATGTTCAGCCACGCCATCAGGCCGACGCCGATGTCGCCGAGGGTCCACGCGTCCTTCGCCGTCGACACCGCGCCGTAGGCGACGGAGAACAGGATCAGGGCCTGCAGGAGCATCGTCAGGTTGGAGCCGACGGTGCTGCGCAGCGGGTGGATGTAGACGGTCGCGGCCTTGCCGAGCAGGAATCGGAGGTTGGTCTCCGCCATGTAGTAGTAGGCGATGATCGTGGTCAGGCAGAAGAAGGCCAGCGAGATCGCGACGAAGGTCGACCCCGCGCCGCTCCACATGCTGTCGAAGCCGACCTGCACGTAGGTCGGTCCGACGTCGACGACGTCGGGGAGTAGTCCGCCGTCGCCCAGGACCGCGCCGTCGGCGCTCTCACCCTCGAAGACCCGGTACGCGCCGGTCGAGATGATGAGGAAGCCGGTGGCCGAGCACACGAACAGCGTGTCGATGTAGACGGCGAAGGCCTGGACGAATCCCTGCTTGGCGGGGTGGGAGACCTCGGCAGCGGCAGCCGCGTGCGGTCCGGTGCCCTGGCCGGCCTCGTTCGAGTAGATGCCGCGCTTGACGCCCCACATGATCGCCGCGCCGATGATCGAACCGAACACCGCGTCGGCGCCGAATGCGCTCGCGAAGATCAGTCGCAGCACGTCGGGGATCTGCGAGGCATTGGTGAAGACGACGACCAGGGCGAACAGGATGTAGAAGACCGCCATGAACGGCACGACGATCGACGCGAAGGTCGCGATCCGCTTGACGCCGCCGATGATGACGAACGCGAGGATGATCACGATGCCGATGGCGACCGCCCAGTCGGCGATGCCCCAGGCCTGGCTCATCGCGACGGCCATCGAGTTCGACTGGACGCTCGGCATCAGCAGGCCGCAGGCGAGCACGGTGACCGCGGCGAACAGCAGTCCGTAGATCTTGAAGAACGGGGCGGCCTTGGTGTGCGCGAAGGCCTGGCTGAAGTAGTAGGCCGGGCCGCCGCGGTACTCGCCGGTGAGGCGGTCACGGGTCTTGTAGATCTGGCCGAGCGTGCACTCCACGAAGGAGGTCGACGCACCGAGGAAGGCCATCGCCCACATCCAGAACAGAGCGCCGGGACCGCCGAACGCGATGGCAGTGGCGACGCCGGCGATGTTGCCGGTACCGACGCGGCCGGCCAACGAGATCATCAGGGCCTGGAACGACGACACCCCGTCCGGCGAGCTCTCACCGTGGATCATCACTCGGATCATCTCCGGGATCTGCCTGATCTGCATGAAGCGTGACCGTATGGAGAAGTACACGCCTGAGCCGAGGCACAGGTAGATCAGTGGATTGCTCCAGATCAGGCTGTTGAGGTCATTGAGGAAGTCGGTCATCTCACTCCAGCGAAGGTGGGTCTGTCGGTCGACCGCTCAGGCCGCGTCCGTCAGAAAGACAAGCGGTAGTTTGTCAGGTGAACAGTCGGCGTGTGATGCAGGTGCGGAAATCACCTTGCACGAAGACGCCCGAACTTTCTCGCCGAGGGGTCGACAACGAGGGGCGGTGAGACGCTCAACGGACCCGGCGTTAGCACTCGGAATGTAGGAGTGCCAAAATCAGTTACACTTGTCAGCGTTTACTGACTTTCGGAGGTTCAGGTGCCCACCTACTCGTATGCCTGCACGGAGTGCGACAACAAGTTCGACATCGTCCAGTCGTTCTCCGACGACTCGTTGACCGAATGCCCGCAGTGCACCGGTCGCCTGCGCAAGCTGTTCAACTCGGTCGGCATCGTGTTCAAGGGGAGCGGTTTCTACCGCACCGACTCGCGGTCGGGTTCGACCTCCTCGGACACCGCGTCGTCCTCGTCCTCGGACAGCTCGTCGTCGAGCAGCTCCTCGTCCTCGTCGGATTCGTCGTCGTCGAGCTCGAGCAGCACCACCAAGAGCGACAGCAAGGCCGCCACGCCCGCCTGACGGGTCGCGCACAACTCCACAGCAAAACCTGGGCGGGATCGCCTCCGGTATTCACCGGAGGCGATCCCGCCCAGGTTTTGTTGTCTCAGAACCTGTCTTCGATCAGCCCAGTTCCTGGAATCCGCTGCCGGGGGTGAGCACCCAGCTGACGGCGACGTCATGATCGCCGGCGGGGAGAGAGTCGACGAGCTCCTCGTCGTAGACCACGGCCACGAGTTCCGCGGACAGTCCGACGAGGGTGCGGTCGTAATACCCGGCGCCGCGGCCGAGACGGACCCCGGTCTTGTCGACCGACAGGGCGGGGATCAGGATCACCGACGCCGCGCGGATCGCGGACACACCGAGACGGTCGTGGGTCGGCTCCAGCAGTCCCCATCGCCCCGGGGCCAGAGAAGCGGGGCCGGTATAGCGTGCCCAATCCAGTGGCGCGGGGTCGCCGTCGGGGACCACCGGCAGCAACACGGTCACGCCGCGGTCCAGGAGCGCGTCGAGCATCGCCGTCGAACCCGGCTCGTCGTCGACCGGCACATAGGCGGCGACCGTGACGTCGTACTCGAGCCGGAACGGGCAGGTGTGTATCCACTCCGCGAGGTCTTCGGCAGCCCGCTCGCGCGCGGCCGCCGACATGGTCGACCGACGCTTCGCGGCTTCCTCTCGCCGCTGGTCCTTCAGGGTTCGCACGACGCGACCGTCCTTCATGCCGTGGGTGGCTCGCCGACGCCCGAACTGTATCGGACCTCGACCCCGGTGCGGGTGAGGTCTGAGTCACTCCTGTCTGTCCGGCCGCTCGGGGACACCTGTCCTAGGGTGGTTCCATGACTGCGTCCAAAGATGGCTTCAGTGAGTACGAATCGGTACCCAACACCCCGCCGATCCCGCGCACCGCGGTGGTCCCGGCCGCCGGCCTGGGGACGCGCTTCCTACCCGCCACCAAAACGGTGCCCAAGGAGCTGCTGCCGGTGGTCGACACCCCCGGCATCGAACTGGTCGCCGAGGAGGCCAAGTCGGCCGGCGCGGACCGGCTGCTGATCGTCACCTCGCCCGGTAAGGACGGCGTCGTCGCGCACTTCGTGAAGGACCTCGTCCTCGAGAACACCCTCGCCAAGCGCGGCAAGGAGGCGATGCTGGCCAAGGTCCGCAAGGCGCCGAACCTGCTCGAGGTCGCGTCGGTCGTCCAGGAGAAGCCCCTCGGCCTCGGCCATGCCGTCGGATGCGTCGAGGATCGCCTCGACGACGACGAGGACGCGATCGCCGTCCTGCTGCCCGACGACCTGGTGCTGCCCGGTGGCGTGCTGGAAGTCATGGCTCGCACGCGGCAGCGTCGTGGCGGTTCGGTCCTGTGTGCGATCGAGGTCCCCGAGGACCGCATCAGCGCTTACGGCGTCTTCGACGTCGAGCCGCTGCCCGACGCCAACAACCCCAACGTCATGAAGCTCAAGGGCATGGTCGAGAAGCCGGAGCCGCAGGACGCACCGTCGAATCTCGCCGCGGCCGGCCGCTACATCCTCGACCGCAAGATCTTCGACGCGCTGCGTCGGATCAAGCCGGGCGCAGGCGGCGAACTGCAGCTCACCGACGCCATCGCGCTGCTCATCGAGGAGGGCGAGCCCGTGCACGTCGTCGTGCATCGCGGCACCCGCCACGACCTGGGCAACCCGGGCGGCTACCTCAAGGCCGCCGTCGATTTCGCGCTCGATCGCGACGATTACGGCCCTGATCTGCGGGAGTGGCTCGAGAAGCGGCTCGCCGAGAGCTGATCGTCGGGGCTCCCGCGCGCCTCGGCCGTTCCGGCGCGCGGGCCCGATACCGTTTGTCTGTGGTGTATCGAGCAGTGCGGGTGTTTCGAGCAGTGCGGGAAGTGCGGTGAGATGCGGTCGGTCGAAGATCATCTGACGCTCGTGACCGCCGCCGCGGTGGCGCCGCGGCCGGTGCGTGTCGCGATCTCCGAGGCGCAGGGTCTGATGTGCGCGGAGGAAGTGGTCACCGAGCATCCGATGCCGGGTTTCGACCAGGCCGCCATCGACGGTTACGCGGTGCGTGCGGTCGACGTGGCACTGGCCGGCGTTCTCGCCCCCGAGGATCTCGAGGAGTTCGATCCGAACGGTGCCGAACTCGTCGACCTCGAGGCGGGCGAGCCCATGATCGTGTCGCTGCCGGTGGTCGGGGAGGTGGGCCCGGGGTCGCGCACCCCGACCCGGCTGCAACCGCGTCAGGCCGTCCGCGTGGAGACCGGCGCGCCGATGCCCACGCTCGCCGACGCGGTCGTGCCGCTGCGCTGGACCGACGGTGGCGACCAGAAGGTCAAGATCGGTCACGGTGTCGAGAGCGGCAACTACGTCCGCCGGGTCGGCGACGACGTGCAGCCCGGTGACGTCGCGGTCCGGGCCGGCGCGATCATCGGTCCCGCCCAGGTGGGTCTGCTGGCCGCGGTCGGACAGTCGCGCGTGATGGTGCACCCGCGCCCGCGCCTGTCGGTGATCTCGGTCGGCAGCGAACTCGTCGACATCGATCGCACTCCCGGACCGGGACAGATCTATGACGTCAACAGCTATGCCCTCGCAGCCGCCGCGCGCGACGCCGGCGCCGACGTCAACCGGGTCGGCATCGCCGAACGTGACGCCTCCCGGATGCGTGAGGTCGTCGAGGCGCAGCTCATCCGATCCGAGATCGTGGTGATCTGCGGCGCGGTCGGCGGCAGCGCGTCGAAGGCCATCGCCGACGCCCTCGCCGACCTCGGCGAACTCGAGATCGTCCGCGTCGCCATGCATCCCGGCTCGGTACAGGGTTTCGGCCGCCTCGGTCGCGACGAGGTCCCGACCTTCCTGCTCCCGGCGAACCCGGTGAGTGCCCTGGTCACCTTCGAGGTGATGGTGCGCCCTCTCATCCGCATCGCGCTGGGCAAGCGGCAGCCGATGCGCCGGGTGATCAAGGCCCGCACCATCGGGCCGATCGCGTCGGTGCGCGGTCGCAAGGGGTATCTCCGCGGGCAGCTCATGCGCGACGAACGGACCGGGGACTACCTGGTCCAGGTGCTCGGCGCGTCGCCGACCGGCTCGTCGCACCTGCTGGCCGAACTGGCCGAGGCGAACTGTCTGATCATGGTCGACCCCGAGGTCGAGGAGATGAGTACCGGCGACGAGGTCGAGGTCGCCTTCCTCGCCCAGCGCGGCTGACCCCGTCGAGTCCCTTGATGCGCCTAAACTGACTCATCGTGTTCAGGTGGTTGAGCGGAAGCGGGGGCAGCCCGGGTTGGCCGGCGACCCTCGGTCCGCTGCGCACCAAGGCCGGGACGGTCACGTTGCGCCCGGTGAAGGTCCGCGACGGCAAGACCTGGAGCGAACTGCGCATCCGTAACCAGAACTCGCTGTTGCCGTGGGAACCCACCGGCGTCGGGAGTTGGGCGGACCGCCATCAGCCCGCCTCCTGGCCGCCGCTCTTCGCGGTGTTGAAGTCGGAGGCCAAACGCGGCACCATCCTGCCGTTCGTGATCGAGCTCGACGACCAGTACGTGGGCCAGCTGACGGTCGGCAACATCCAGCGCGGAGCCGTGCGCAGCGCGTGGATCGGCTACTGGGTCGACAATGCGCACGCCGGGCAGGGCATCGCGACGGCGGCCGTCGCACTCGGCGTGGACCACTGCTTCGGCCCGGTCGGACTGCACCGGCTCGACGCGACGGTGCAGCCGGCCAACGAGGCCTCCCAGAAGGTGTTGAAGAACATCGGTTTTCGGCAGGAAGGCCTGCTGGTCCGGTACATGGACGTCAACAAGCGCTGGCGCGACCACATGCTGTTCGCGCTGACAGCCGAGGAGGTCGTCGGGTCGGCGGCCGAGGCGCTGGTCCGTTCGGGTCGGGCGTCCTTCCGCTGATGCGTAGCAGCCCCGCCCGAAACAGTTGACGCTGCCCGATTCCGTCGGTGCCGGCGAATATGCTCGCCGCATGACTGATCTCGAAATCGTGGTTCGCGGTAACGCACGCCGTCGATACGCCCCGGAACGCGGCGTGATCGATCTCGCCGTCCATCTGGAAGGTCCCGTGAAGGCCGCCGTGTACGAGGCTGCGGTGGCACTTCATTCGCGGATGACCGGTGCTCTCGCCGAACTCGAGTCGACCGGTGCGGTGACCCGGTGGACCGCCGAATCGGTACGGGTGTACTCGTCCCGGGCCTACTCGCGGGACGGAGAGCCGCGGGATCCGATGTACAACACCCGCATTCGCCTCGATGCCGAGTTCGTGGACTTCGAGAAACTGTCGGAGTTCATCGACACCTGGTCCGGGGAAGAGGGGGTGGCGGTCGAAAACGTTCGCTGGGACGTCCACGAGACCAGTCGCCGCGCACACGAACGCGATCTGCGTCGGGAGGCGGTCGAGGACGCAATCGCCAAGGCGCAGGCCTACTCTGACGCTGTTGGACGCGGGCCGGTGAAACCGACTCTCCTGTCCGACCCGGGCATGGTCGACCATGCCCCCACGCCGCGCGGGCGGGCGATGAGTGCAGCCATCCCGGGATCGGCGCCATCGCCGAGCCTCGAACTGCGGGCCGATGACATCGAGATCCGCGTCGCAGTGGATGCGCGATTCCGTGCCGAGTGACTGAGAGCGACATGTGAATCCGCGCCGACATGTTCGCGCTCCGGCGCGTCTGCGCGGAACTGGGACTTTCGGGCCCTAGATTGTGGAGTGGCCTCGTGTGACCAGAGTGAATGAAGGGAGAGTCGCATGCCCAACTCCGTACTGTGGGTTTGTCTCGTCGCGGTCTGGCTCTTCGTGCTGGTCCCGATGGTGATCAAGGGTCGTCCCCAGATCCTCAAATCGACCGAGGCCGCGAAGAAGACGCGATTGCTGCACCGCGGCGGTTCCCGCGCGACGGCACCGTCGACCGCGCGACGCCGCTCGTCGGCCCGCCACCCGCACGACCCGTCGTGGAAGTCCTCCCGGAAGGCGACCGCGACCGCTGTCGTCGACGAGGTCGAGGACGACACCGAGACCGAAACCGAGGACACCGACGCCACGACTAAGGTCCAGCGCGTCGTCGATGTCGAGGCGAAGAAGCCGACCGTCGAGGCCACGGATGACGCCGACGCCGAGGACACCGACCTCGAGGACGTCGCCGACGAGACCGACGATGTCGAGGACGACGAAACCGCCGAGACCGATGACGACCTGGTCGACGAGGCCGAGGACACCGACACCGAGGAATCCGAGGTAGAGGGTTCCGAGGATTCCGAGTACGAGGACTCCGAAGAGGCCGAGTACGAAGATGATTCGGAAGCCGCCGAGTACGACGACGAAGCCGAGTACGAAGAGGCCGAGTACGACGAAGACTCCGAGTACGAGGACACGACCGACGACCTCGACGAGGACGAGTACGACGACTACGCCCGCGCGTCCCGGCACACCGAGGCCGAACCGCAGTCGGTCGTCGACGAACTCGAGGACGAACCGCCGGCCGAGCGTAAGCCTCAGTCCGAGCGGGTTCGACGCAGCGTCTACTCGTCGGAGAAGGAACGCGAGCTGAAGTACCGCGAGCGTCAGCGGGTCACGCTGGGTCTGTTCGTGTTGTTCGTCCTGTCGCTGGTGTCGGGCTTCCTTATCGGGATGGCCGGCTGGGTCGCGACGGGTGTCGTCGGACTGATGCTGGTCGGCTACCTCGCGTACCTTCGCCGGGCGGTGAAGGTCGAGCAGCAGATCCGGGCTCAGCGACTCGCCCGCGCCAAGCGTGCGCAGCGTGCCGAGGAGGAGCGTCGTCGACGCGCCGCCGCAGTGCCCGAGTTCGCCGCCGCCCCGCCGCCCCCGCGCCTCCGGCGCCCCGGTGGCGCAGTGGTTCTCGAGATCGACGACGAGGACCCCGTGTTCGACCATCTGCCGCCGTTCCAGCGTCGCCGCATGGACCGCGAGGACCTGGAGTACCGCCGGGTCGGCTGACCTCGATACGCGGCGTCCTCGCTCCGCTCGGTCGGCGCTACTCGGCCAACGGACTTCGCCGGTTGAGTAGGCGAGGAGCGCGCGCGGGGCGGTCCCCGTCGCCGGTTGAGTAGGCGAGGAGCTCGCGCGGGACAGTCCCCGTCGCCGGTTGAGTAGGCGAGGAGCTCGCGCGGGGCAGTTCTCGTCGCCGGTTGAGTAGGCGAGGAGCTTGCGACGAGCCGTATCGAAACCCCGCTTCAGCGTCCCGTGGTCAGTGACGTCTTCCCGTGCTTGTCCAGCCATGCCTGACCGCGTCTGGCGGCCGTCGAGAGGGCGAACCGCTCACCGAGGTAGGTTGCCGGCGCGCCGATGACCGGGATGTACCCGAGCATGCGGAACAGGACCATCGGCTGCGGCCGCTTCTCGAACTCGTCGTCGACGGCACGCAGCAGCTTCGCGGCATCCCAGATCCCGCCGAGCAACGACTTCTTGCGTTCCTCCGGTTCGCTGGGCAGGGGAGCACCGGATTCCGATGACACATCAGGTGTGGAGATCTCCCGTCCGCACAGGACCGACGCCAGCAGCGCGACCTGACGGCCACGGTCGGTGACCTCGTACTCGCGGGCGATCGCGACGAGCACCATCGCCTGGTTGGCGAATCCCAGGTACGGCGTGATCGGCAGGCGCTTCGCCCAGATGCCGAAGACCCCGGGGAAGGCGACCGCGGTGGTGTTGAGGGTTCCGATGCGGGTCACCCACCAGCTCGCACGCTTGTGCAGCGACCGCTCGCTCCAGCCCTTGGTGCCGGGCCAGTCGGCGACGTCGAGGAGCTTCGCGGCCGCGTGCTGGGCCTGCTCGATGCGGGAATCGGGGTGGTCGTGGTCATGGAAGGTATGACCCTTGAGGCCGAGCGGGTCGCGTTCGGCGAGCACGTCGAGAACGGGGTTGATCACCCCCACGACGTTGCTGAGAACACCGGCCAATTGCTGATCAGACATCCGAGGCACCGGACCAGCCTAGCCATGAGTCCGGGCGTTTGGGATCCACCGCGGTGGGGCTGCTAAAGTGGCTCCCGGTTGGTCGCATGACAACCGTCCGGGGCTATGGCGCAGTTGGTAGCGCGACTCGTTCGCATCGAGTAGGTCAGGGGTTCGATTCCCCTTAGCTCCACCACAGATCGAGGGCTCCGGCATCGCGCCGGGGCCCTCGAACTCGTTCTCGGTCCGCGCACGGATCGATTCGTGTCGGTTGCGAGCCGATGACCGGCCCGTAGGACCGCGCCGGACGATCCTTCGAGACGCCACCGGGGTAATGTTGAGTCATCCGGTTCGAACACCCGACAGGCTGTTGTCGGCCTCTCCGGTGTCAGACAGTAGACATCTCCACTCTCCGTCTGATGAACACGTCAGGTGGGAATGTGACCTCCGAGATCCGCAGTATCGCTACCGTCGAAGCGGTCCGTCGATGAGCGCCCCGCCGCTCCTGGGGCCGCCCCGCGTGCGGTTCGGCGTCGATCCGTCGGCTCCGATCGGCGGTGCCTGGTACCCGTACACGCTCCAGCTCGCCGACGAGTTGCCCGGTCTTCTCGCAGCGGCTCGATCGGAGATCGGCGACGTCACCGGCATGGATGTCAACTGGACCAGCTTTCGTCGTATCCCGGGCCTGGACTCCCCGGACTCACCCATGACACCGCCGTTGATCACCTTGACCGCCGGCGGAGTCGACGTGACGCTACTGGTCATCCCGCCGCGGACCGCGTCGTCGTTGGCCGCGATCCTGCTCCGTCAGGCCAGCAACACCGTCGCCCCGGACAGTCAGCTGCATTCGCTCGAATTCCGTCGGGGCGAACGGATTCTGGAGCTGGCCGCGCGGTCGCTGGCTTCGCCCAAGAGCTGACCGTCTGCATCGGTCTGCGGCAAACGCCCCACCCGGTGCAGACCGGTTTGTTAGCTTCCAGCCATGAGGACCTCGAAGCTGCTGTTGGGGCTGGTCGTGGCGGCGTTGGCCGGAGTGCTCGTCGCCACCGCCGCACCCGCGCGGGCCGACCTACCTGTCACCTACAACTTCCTCTCCGGTATCCCCGGAGAACTCACCAACCCGGGCGGCTCATTGCCCGGGGCGAACGACTGGAATTGCAAGCCGTCGCCCCGTCATCCCAACCCGGTCATCCTCGTGCACGGAACCGGGGGATCGCAGCAGACCAACTGGGGAACGTATGTCCCGCTGCTGAAGAACGAGGGGTACTGCGTCTTCTCGACGACGTACGGTGCGATCAAGGGAGCGCCGTGGCCGATCAGCGCGATCGGCGGGATGGGCCTCATGTCCGAGAGCGCGCACGAGCTGGGCGATTTCGTCACGAAGGTGCGTCGCACGACCGGTGCGTCGAAGGTCGACATCATCGGACACTCGCAGGGGACCGTGGTCCCGGCCTACTACGTCAAGTACCTCGGTGGTAAGGACCACGTCGACAAGTACGTCTCGCTGGCTCCGGTCTGGCGTGGAACGACCGTCGCCGCTGCCGACGCCATCGGCCCGTTCGTCCGGGGACTCGGCGTGCGACCCGCGCAGGTCCCGTTGTGCCAGGCGTGTTTCGACCTCGACCCCGGTGCAGCGTTCCTGCGGAAGGTCGCGGACGGCGGCTACTACGAGCCGGGCATCCAGTACACCAACATCGCCACCCGCTACGACGAACTCGTCGTCCCGTATTGGTACGGACTGCCTCCGGGCGGCAAGAATGTCCGCAACATCGTTGTGCAGGACGGGTGTTCGGTCGACTACACCGAGCATGCGGGCATGGCGGGGTCGCGACGCACAGCGACCTTCGTGTTGAACGCGCTCGACCCGGAACACCCGCGACGCGTGCCCTGTGAACGCGTCGCACCGTTCACCGGTAGCCCGTTCTGAGCATCGTGCGCAGGGTTCTACCTCCCGCAGTCATCACCATCGTGATCGCGGTGGCGGCAGGGCTGGTGATCGTCGGTGGCACCTCGCCTGCGCGGGCGGCGGTCCCGCCGTTCGGACCGGACTTCGAGTTCGGCGTCGCCCAATCCGGTTTCCAGTCGGAGGGATACAACCGCGACTCGAACTGGCTGCGATACGGCAGGCAGGGCAAGGTCGATCAGCCCGTCGGCAACGCCGTCGACTTCTACCACCGCTACGCCGAGGACATCGACCGCGCGGCGTCGCTGGGCGTGGGCATCTACCGTACGTCGGTGGAGTGGTCTCGCGTCGAGCCGGTACGCGGTCAGGATGATCCGGCGGGATGGGCGTTCTACGACCGCGTCATCCGCAAGGTCGTCGATGCCGGGATGCGGCCCATGATCACCCTCAATCACTGGGTGCATCCCGGGTGGGCGGTGGATCTCGGTGGCTGGAACCGGCCTGGCATGGCCGACGACATGGTGGCGTTCGCCGCGCGGGTCGTCGATCGGTATACCTGGGCCGGCCCGCTGTGGATCACCTTCAACGAGCCGACCGAATACGTTCGGCGCGAAGCCCAATACGGCGGGCTCGCACCGCAGAACATGGGTCGGATGGCCGACGGCATCGTCGCGGCTCATCGAGCCATCTACCGGCACATCCACCGGGTGCAACCGGGTGCACAGGTGTCGTCGAACTTCGCGTACTACCCGGTCGTGGGTCTGCAACCGTGGCTGGAATCGATCTTCCCGCAACGGATGAGCGACACCCTCGACTTCGTCGGCGTCGACCACTACTACTCGTTCTCGGTCACCGATGCCTCGGTCGCCTATGGGGCCCTCGGCGAGTTCTGGAAGAGCTCGCAAGCCCCGGAGAGCATCTACTACGTGCTCCGGCACGTGGCGCGACAGTTCCCGGGCAAGCCGATCCGCGTCATCGAGAACGGGTTGGCCACCGGCCCGGATGGTCGACGCCCGGACGGCTACCGGCGTGCAGATCACCTGCGTGACACCGTGTACTGGCTCCAGCGCGCCAGGCAGGACGGCATCGACGTGACGTCGTACAACTACTGGAGTCTCACCGACAACTACGAGTGGGGCGACTTCGACTCCCGCTTCGGTCTCTTCACCGTCGACGCGCAACGGGACCCGACGCTCACACGACGACCCACCGACGCCGTCGCCGCGTACCGGGAGATCACCCGAGCCGGGGGAGTATCCGCCGGATATCGACCGACGCGACTGCCGGTGCCGTGCTCGCTGGTCGACGTCCCCGACAGCTGCGCCGAGCCCGCCACCGTCCGCTGAGTGTTCCGCAAACCCACCCCTTTTCGGCAAACCCAGCACCCCGACCGCTCCCTGTCAGGCTGTTTGTGAGACACCTGGCAGGGGTCGCGGGGAACGGAGTGCGTGGTGTCTATCAGTGTCGAGGTGGGTCGGACCCCTAGCGGGCAGCGGTCGTATCCGCTCGGTTTCAAGGTCGAGTTTCTGCAGTTGTGGGATGCGGCGATGTTGGAGCGGGGTGGCCGTGCGCGGTTGTTGCGTGAGTATGGGTTGTCTCGGGCCACGGTGCGGGGCTGGTTGCACTCGCGTGATCGGGGAGACTTTGAGGCGTCGATGGTGTCGGCAGCACTCAAGTCGAAGGGATCGCGTCGGGTGGATGCTCAGGAACGAGCCGAGTTGGCGCGGTTACGCGCGGAGAACGAACGGCTGCGGAAGAAGGTCGAACAGGCCGAAGCGATCCAGGAGATCATGGGAAAAGCTATCGAGCTCATGGACGGGGTCACCGCGAGCTCGACCGACGAGGAGGAATCGATCCCACCGGCGTTGATGAGCGCCGAGCAGTACCAACAGTGGCTTCAGCGCAAAGGTCTGTCCTGATCGAGACCGTCACCGCGCTGGT
>NZ_BAHE01000030.1 GCF_000298235.1 Gordonia namibiensis NBRC 108229 | reverse complement strand
CATCACAGATCTTCGCGCGCCACCAATTCCACGGTGACGAGCATGGCGATCGAACTGACGGCGAGTAGTGCGATGAGCACAAACAACTGCATGGCCGCGGCCGCCCACACCGACGCGCCGCCGAGGACCATGCCCACGAAGGCACCGGGGATGGTGACCAGCCCGACCGCCCGGGTCTGATCGAGTCCGGGGATGAGTGCGCTCGCCGACGCGGCGGCGCAGATCTCGAGGCGGGCATCGCGGGGGAGCAGGCCCAGCGACAACGCGGCCTCGACCTCACCGTGACGCGTTGCCAACTCGTCGACAGCGCGTCGACCCGCGAGTGACGTCGTGACCATGGCTCCGCCGAGCAGGATCCCGGCGGTCGGGATGATCGCGATGCCCCTCGCAGGCAGGACGCCCACGAGGGTCAAGACGATGACTATTGCGATGGTCGGTGCTGCCACGGGCACCAGGCATCGTGCGATGACGACGAGACCGGCGTTCTCCCGCCGCACCCGTCGCGCCGACGTCCACGCGGCCGCCACGGCCATGACGACGACGAACAGGGCCGACGCCCACAGATGCGGAACGACCACCGCGAGCACGCCCGCAAGGGCGGCGAGTTGGACGACGGCACGCAGGGTCGCCACCGAAGTGTCGATCGCCAAACCGCTTCGACGGTTCACCAGCACCGCGACGACGGCGAGCACGACGATCGCGACCGCCAGAACCGGGCCGATCCGGACGACGGCGTCGCCGATTCCGTTCACACCGGCAAGTTCACCAGATCTGCTGCAGGGCTGCGAGCATGTCGTCGCGGATCTCGCTGCGGCAGATCACGAAATCGGGCATGTAAGGGTGGCGGTTGTTGTAGACGATCTCCGAACCGTCCAGACGACTGCAGTGCAGGCCGGCCGCGAGGGCGACGCCGACCGGGGCGGCGTTGTCCCACTCGTACTGACCGCCGGCGTGGACGTACGCGTCGGCGTCGCCGCGGACCACGGCCATCGCCTTGGCGCCGGCAGACCCGACCGGAACCATCTGCAGGCCGAGGCGGTTGGACACATAGCTCGTCTCATACGAGCCGCCCCAGCGCGACGTGACCATGCGACGGGTCAGTTCGCCACCGGGTTTCTCGACGGTGTCGGTCCGGAACAGTTCACCGGTTGCGGGCAGTGACACCGCGGCCTCGGTGACGACCCCGTTCTCCGTCAACGCCACGTGCACCGCCCAGTCCGCGCTGCCCGCGGCGAATTCCCTTGTGCCGTCGAGCGGGTCGATGATCCACACCCGCTGGGCCGTCGCACGGTCGCCGACATCGGCCGCCTCTTCGGACAGAACCGCGTCGCGCGGACGGTGTTTGCGCAGGACGGTGGAGATCCACGCCTGGGCAAGCGCATCGCCGACATCGCCGAGCATGCTGCCGGTCAACAGGTCGCCATGACGAATCCCGAGGAGGATCTCCCCGGCTCCCTGGGCGATCCGGGCGGCCAGCTCGGCGTCGGAAAGTCGGGAAGTCATCCCTTTACTAGAGCACACTGGTGGCATGCCCGAGCTCCCCGAGGTGGCCGCCATCGCCGACTATGTCGACGGTCGCGCGGCCGGACTCCCGATCCGGCGAGTCGACGTCGCGTCCCTGTCCGTGCTCAAGACGGCCGATCCGCCGTACACCGCGCTCACCGACCGGATCGTCGAATCGGTCGGCCGGGTGGGCAAGTACCTGGTCATCCGGACCATCCCGGGGTCGGAGGCCACCGCGTCCGAGCCGACGCTGGCGCTGGTCATCCACCTGTCGCGGGCCGGCTGGGTGCGGTGGAGCGAGGACCTCTCACCCAAGCCGCTACGCCCGGGCGGCAAGTCGCCGATCGCGCTGCGGGTGCACTGCGGCCTGCCCGGCGAGGGATTCGACGTCACCGAGGCCGGCACCCAGAAGCGTCTCGCGGTGTGGCTCGTCCGCGACCTCGCCGAGATCGACCGCGTCGCCGGACTCGGCCCCGACGCCCTGGAACTCACCGAGGAACAATTCGCCGAGATCCTCGCCGGCACCACCGGACGCGTGAAGAACGTGCTCACCGACCAGCACACCATCGCCGGGATCGGCAACGCCTACTCCGACGAGATCCTGCACACCGCACGACTGTCTCCGTTCGCGTCGTCGAAGACCCTCAAACCCGGCCAGGTGAGCACCCTGTACGACGCGATGCGGGCCGTGCTCACCGACGCCACGAGCCGCCTCGAGGGTCAGACCGTCGCTCGGCTGAAGTCGGAGAAACGCACCGGACTCCGCGTGCACGCGCGCACCGGACTGCCGTGCCCGGTCTGCGGCGACACCGTCCGCGAGGTGTCCTTCGCCGACCGGTCCTTCCAGTACTGCCCGACCTGCCAGACCGGTGGAAAGATCCTCGCCGACCGCCGGATGTCGCGGCTCCTGAAATGAGCGATGGTGCACGCGCTCGTCGTCGACGATGACATCCGGGCAGCGGAGACCGTCCGCCGGATGCTCGTCAGTGACGGGTGGGCGGTCACGATGGCCTTCGACGGTCCGGAGGGACTGTGGCGGGCCACCGAGGGCAGCTACGACGTGATCGTTCTCGACATCATGATGCCCGGCATGAACGGGTACCGCGTGCTGCAGAGCCTCCGGGAACGCGAGATCTGGACACCGGTGATGATGCTGAGCGCCAAGGACGGCGAGTACGACCAGGCGGAGGCGCTCGACTGCGGCGCCGACGACTATCTCGTCAAACCGTTCTCGGTCGTCGTCCTCAAGGCGCGGCTGCGCGCACTCGTGCGTCGCGGTGCGCCGGAGCGCCCGGTGACGCTCTGCGTCGGCGACCTCTCCCTCGACCCGGCGGAACATCTCGTGCGGCGCGGGGACACCCCGATCCCGCTGACCCCACGGGAGTACGCGGTGCTCGAATGCCTCATCCGTCACGCCGGCACCGTGGTCTCCAAAGCCGACATCCTGCACTCGGTCTGGGACGAGAACTACGAGGGCGACCCCAACATCATCGAGGTGTACGTCGCCTATCTGCGCAAGCGGATCGACCAGCCGTTCGGCGTGCACAGCATCAAGACCGTCCGCGGGGTGGGCTACCGCATCGGCTGACGCGGCGGCGTCGCGAGCGCTGTGCTGACCGCGCCGTCGCCGGCACCGTCGGGGAGGCGCCGCGCCGTCGGCAGCGAGATCACGAAGGTGACGCCGTGTGCGAACCCGGCGGGCGGGTCCTGCACGGACACCGAACCGGCGTGCGCGCGGACGATCTCGCGGACGATCGACAGCCCGAGTCCCGAGCCGCCGCGGTTGCGGCGATCCCCGTCGAGCCGCGTGAAGCGGTCGAAGATGATGTCACGACAATTCCGTGGGATCCCCGGTCCGTCGTCGGTCACCGCGATCGACGCGACGCCGGTCCGCGGGTCGAAGGACATGTCGAACCGGACCGTCGACACCGCGTAACGGACGGCGTTCTCGGCGAGGTTCCGGATGGCCCGGGACAGCTTCTCCGGATCACCGGCCAGCCGGATCGGGACGATTGTCGTCGCGACCGCCGCCAGACCCAGCGACCGTAGGCGACGCGCCTCGCAGGCGACGATGTCGTCGAGGTCGACGTCCCGGATGTGTAGGGGCACACCGTGTTCGTCGGAGCGGGCGAGGAGGAGCAGGTCGTCGACCATGTTCTGGAGCCTGCGGGCCTCGGGGAGCAACAGCGTGCGAAGGGTCCGCACGTCGATCGGAGAGTCGGTGTCGTCGGCGAGGTCGAGCAACCCGACCACCGTGGTCAGCGGACTGCGCATCTCGTGCGAGGCGTCGCCGACAAACCGCAGCTGCGCGGCCCGGCTTTGCTCGAGACGTTCGAGCATCGAGTTCATCGTGGTGGCCAGCCGCGTCACCTCGTCGTCGGTGGACGGGACCGGCACCCGGCGTGACAGGTCCGACGCGGTGATCGCGGTGACCTGCTCGGTGATCCGTCCGACCGGCCGCAGCGCACGACCCACGAAGAACCAGATGGCCACCGCGGACAGCAGGACCAGGATGGGTAATTCGACGGCGAGCACGAGGGCGGTGTTGATCAGGCTCTGCCGGTACGCGTCCGCCGAAACCGCGACGATCACCGTGTAGACGGCGCCGTCATGGGAGGTGGAGGTCACGGTCGCGCAGAACTCCACCTCGCTGCCGGGGACCAACCGGCCCTGGACCTGCGTCGACGCCCAGATCGCCGGACGCTCGGACGTCACCGGATCGCCGGCCGCGCCGGGAGATGACGTCACCACCCGACCGTTCCCGTCGATCACCTGCACGATGTCGGCGCCGTAACCCATCCCGAACGACTCCGGCGAGATCGCCGAGATCCCGCCGTCCCGTATCTGGGCCGCGATCTCATACGCCCGATAGCTGGTTTCGTCGTACATGGTCCTGCTGTCGGCGCGATTCAGCATGAACAGCATCACCGTACCGCCGATCAGGAGGGCGACGGTGACGAGGAGCGTCCCGACGATCGTGGACCGGATGCGGACGCCCTGGCTGCGTCGTAGAAGAGCGGGACGTGGAAGACCGGACATCGCAACTCCTCGCCGGTGCCTACGGCGACAGCCATCCGGCGACAGCACCTGCTGATCTCTCAGCGTAGGACGCCACGGGGTCGTCGAGAAGTGTTCGGTCGGTGTACCACTTCAGCGGTTCTTCAGGTTGGGGGTCGCAGAGTTGTCGGCATGACCTTGACCGCAGATCGCAGGCGCCGGGGAGACCCCGTCGACACCGGGCGCACCGCAACCATCACCGTGGCCGAATACATTGTGGAACAATTGATCTCGTCGTCGATGTGCATGGCTTTCGGGGTCCACGGGGCGAACATCGAAGACCTGTACGACGCCGCGACGCGGGCGCCGGGAATGACCGCGATCGTCGCCAAACACGAGTTCGCCGCCGGTGCGATGGCGGACGGGACGGCCCGGATGTCCGGTACGCCCGGAATCGTCATGACGACCTCGGGTGGCGGAGCGATGAATGTGGTCCCCGCGCTCGCCGAGGCCTTCGACAGCCGGGTGCCGGTTCTCGCGCTCATCGGGACGGCACCGACTTCTCTGGTCGGTCGTGGTGCGTTCCAGGACATGCTCGCGCCGCCCGACACCGTCGACATCGCGGGTGTTCTCTCGGCCATCACGGGTTCGTGTTCGGTCGTCGGTCACGCCGACGAGGTGCCCGCCGCGCTGGCGACGGCGCTCGCCACGCTCCACCGAGGCCTACCGGCCGCCGTCCTGCTGCCCAAGGACATCCAGTCCGCGCCGGCGCCGGAACTGCGGCAGCTGCACCCGGGGGAGTGGGTGCAGCACGGTGTCGACGCGCCGGGTTCGGCGCTGTCCGCCCTGATCGACGAACTGTGCATCCTCGCGGAATCGGATGCGCGACTGGTGGTCTGGGTCGGTGACGAGGCCTCCCGTGCGGGAGTCGGTCCGCAGGTCGAGGCTCTCGCCGCCGCACTCGGAGCGGTCGTCGTCGCAGCTCCCGGTGGACGTGACCTCCTCCGAACCGGCGACGGCGTCGCGGGCGTCACCGGGGTGATGGGACATCCGTCGGCGCACCGTGCCATCGCCGACGCGGATCTCTGCCTCGTGCTCGGCTGCCGGATGACGATGACCGATCGCGCCGGCCTCGACGCGGCGTTGGGACGACTTCGACTCGCCCATCTGGGGTCCGAGCCGCCGCGGATGCCCGGCGACGTCGAGCATGTGCGGTGCACCGACCTCGCGTCCGTGATCGCACAGCTTGCCGGTGAGGTTCGACGACGCCTCGGCCGCGACCGTCCGCGCGAGGCGGTCGCCGTGACCCATCTGACGGTGCCGCCCGGCCGATCGGGTCTGGACATGCGCACCGCGATCGAGGAGATCGGGCGCGCCCTGCCGCCGGGCACCCCAATCTTCGCCGACGCCGGCAACGCCGGAGCCGCAGCGATCCATCACCTCCCGTTCGGTCACGGCCGGTTCGTGGTGGCGCTGGGCATGGGCGGCATGGGGTACGCGATCGCGGCCGGCGTCGGCAATGCCATCCGCTCGGCAGTGGACTCCACGAGTGCCGGCGGACAGCCGAGACGCACCGTCGTTATCGCCGGTGACGGCGCATTCTTCATGCACGGCATGGAGATCCACACGGCCGTCGAACACGACGCACCCGTCACCCTCGTGCTGCTCAACAACAACGCACACGCGATGTGCATCACCAGGGAACACCTCTTCTTCCCGAACACGCCCAGCGTCAACAGGTTTCGCCCCAGCGACCTGGCCGGCGGATTGGCCGCCATGTTCGACGGCCTCGTCGTCGCCCACGTCTCCGACTCCGAGTCCGTACGCACGGCAGCCGCCGAACTGCTGTCGCAGTCGGGTCCCAACTGCCTCGTCGTCGACGTGGATGCCGACGAGATCCCCCCGTTCGCCCCGCTCATCCCGAAAGGACAGTCATGACAGTGCTACCAACCGCCCTCTCCGACCTCGGCGAGGACGCCTCGTCCGTCGCCGGCCTCGTCCGCATCGAATCCCACCCGCGGCCGATCGCGACTCCACTCGTGCTCGACAAGCTGCGGTCCGTGTACCTCCACGACCAGATCTACGGCGACTTCTGCCCCATCCAGGGGTACGTCGACGCCCCGCCCCGCGAGGTCTTCGACTGGCTCGCCCACACGCAGTCGCTGGAGGAATGGAGTTACAGCATCCGCGGATGCACCGAAACCGAGGAAGCGGGGCTGTGGGTCGGGGAGGACCGGTTGGGTGCCGACACCAAGATCTACATCCGCACCATCGCCTCGCCCGAGGCGATGACCGTCGACTACCACTGCGCGTGGGACCAGGGGCGGCATCTCTGGATGATCTACCTGATGCGGGTCGTCGACGCGCAGATCGTCTTCGACAAGCCCGGTGCGGTTGTGCTGTGGGTGAATTGCCACCACCCGTTCTACGACGAGAATCCCTTCCCGGAGACCGCGCCGCCCGAACGCCCGGTGTGGGTCGGGGACTTCTGGGACACCTTCGCCCCCGGCCACCAGATCGAACTCGACAACCTCACGGCCATCGCCGAATACCGGCACCGCAACGGCCTCCCGCTCACCCCAGAATGGATGCGATCATGACACCGAACCCGGTCGGCCTCGTCGACCTTGCCACCTATCTACCCGAAAAGGTAGTTCGGGCAGCGTATTACGCGCAGTATGCCGAAGAAGACACCCTCGCGGACAACGTGATGTTCCGCGCGCCGGCCTTCCGTCATCACGCGGCGGACGGGGAGACGTCGGCGGACATGATGATCTCGGCGACGCGTGATCTGTTGGAGCGGCACGGAGACGACTTCCTCGACGACGTCGACGTGGTCCTGACCCACAGCCAGCTGCCCGAAGTGCCTGTGCGTGGATGCGGCGGGGAGCTGGCCCACCGGCTCGGCATCCGGCCGTCGACGGTGCTGGACGTGCACAACGGAGGGTGTGCCGCGTTCATCTTCATGATCGAGATCGCCGGGGCCCTGTTGCGGGCCGGGGGAGGCCACAAGGCCCTGCTCGGGCTGGCGCAGAACAGCGCGGGGCAGGTGTTCACCCAGGAGCAGGTCCGCGGCAAGGCGCAGGCCGCCATCCCGGGAGACGGTGCAGCGGTGGCCGTCCTGACCCTCGACGACGTCGACGCCAGTCCGATCCTGGGTCTCCGCTGCCACTCGTTCGGCCAGTACTCCGGCGACATGACCGGCGTCTCCGACCCACCGCGCAAGTACTGGGAGGCCGGATCGGGCCAGATGCACATCGGGTTCACCGACTCCAAGATCGCGAAGGTGCTCGCGCGCGGGAACCGCATGGTGCCCGAGGTCGCCATCGAGGTCGCCGACGAGATCGGCATCTCGCCATCGGATCTCGACTGGTTCGTGACCAACCAGCCCAGCCGGATCTTCCTGCGCAACTGGCGCGAGGCGCTCGAGCTCCCGGACAGTCATCACCCGGACACCTTCGACGAATGCGGCAATCTGTTCGCCGTCGCGATCCCGGTCACCCTTGACGCGGCCATCTCCGACGGACGCATCGGCGAGGGCGATGTCGTGATGATGGCCGCCTTCGCCCACGCCGGCGACTTCGCCGGGGCGGCCGCGATGAGATGGGCGGGCCGGCCATGAGCCCGCCGCTCGCAAGCGGTGCGTCCTGGCCGAGTCTCCGCCTGGATCTGAACGAATCGGCCTACCCGCCGCTGCCGTCGGTCGTGGCAGCGCTGCAGCTCGAGATCCTCGAGTCCCATCGGTACCCCGATTTTCTGCCGGACCGCACGCGCGGGCAGATCGCCTGCCATCTCGGGGTCGTGCCGGAACGCGTCACGGTCGGTCCGGGTGCCACCGGAGTTGCACTGGCGGCGTTGCAGTATGCGGTGCGACGGGCCGCGGATGCCGGCGTCGCGACACCCGCCCTGCTCACCTCCACGCCGACCTTCGACGGCTATCCGATCCTCACGCGGATGGTCGGAATGCGCTTCGACGCAGTCGAACTCGACGACGAGGGCTCGGTCGACCTCGACCGGCTGCTCGCGGCGATCACACCCGAGACGGCGGTCGTGGTGCTCTGCTCGCCGCACAACCCGACCGGGTCCGTGGTGAACGGGGGCGACCTCAACCGGTTCCTCGCGGCGGTGCCGCCCCATGTGATGACGATCGTCGACGAGGCCTATGTGGAGTTCAGCGAGACCGCATCCGATCTGCACCGGCTGATCCGGAACCCGGGCGTCCTCGTGCTGCGGACCTTCTCCAAGGCATACGGTCTGGCGGCGCTCCGGGTCGGATACGGCATCGGCGCGGCCGGACTGATCTCGGAACTGCGTGACCACGAGGTGCCGTTCGCGGTCGGTCGCGCCGCGATGGCGGCGGTTCCGGTCGCGCTGGACGCGGAACTCGAGCTGGCACAACGAATCCGTTCCATGAGGGTGGAGCGGGACCGGTTGACCGGCGTGCTGGCGCAGATGGGCGTCCGAGTCGTGCCCAGTCAGGCCAACTTCGTCTTCCTCCCCGGCGCGGACGGGGTGGCCGTCGGACGGCTGCTCCGGGGGATCGGGATCGCGGTGAAGGAGTGCGGCGCGGCCGGAACGCGGATCACCGTGGGCGACCGTTCCGGCACCGATCGGGTCATCGGCGCACTGCGGCTGACGTCGCGGTCCGCGTAGCCGGGGGGCGATGCCGGTAGGTTCGGGTCCATGACCTCGACGACACGGCAGAAGATCCTCATCACCGGTGCGAGTTCGGGACTCGGCGAGGGCATGGCCCGCCGATTCGCCGCCCAGGGACGTTCGCTGGCGCTCGCCGCGCGGCGCGTCGACAACCTCGAGGCCCTGGCCGCCGAACTCCGGCCGACGGCGACCCAGGTCGCGACCGCGCAACTCGACGTGACCGACCTCGACGCGGTACCCGTCACCTTCCGTGCGCTCGCCGACGAACTCGGCGGCCTCGACCGCGTCATCGTCAACGCCGGTCTCGGCAAGGGCGCACCGATCGGCACCGGCAAGCCAGCCGCCAACATCGAGACCGTGCAGACCAACCTCGTCGGCGCGCTCGCGCAGGCCGAGGCCGCCCTCGAGATCTTCCGCGAACAGAACGCCGGCCACCTCGTGCTGGTCAGCTCCATCTCCGGTGTTCGCGGCATGCCCAAGGCCCAGGCGGCGTACTCGGCGTCGAAGGCCGGTCTCACCGCGCTCGGGCAAGGGCTACAGGCCGAGTTCGCGAACTCCCCGATCTCGGTGTCGATCGTGGCACCGGGCTACATCGAGACCGACATCAACCGGGGCGTGAAGACCTCGCTGATGGTCGACACCGACAAGGGCGTCGACGCCATGGTCGCCGCGATCGAGGCCGAGAAGACCTGGGCGCCGGTCCCCGCCTGGCCGTGGACACCGATCGCGGCGGCGCTCAAATACCTGCCGGGGTCGATCAGTCGACGGATGATCTGAGCACTGCGCCGTTGTGGATGCCGTTCATCAGCCCGCGGGCGATTGCCACCCGCTGCCGCTGGCCACCTGACCAGGGCGACTACTGCCAGTAGCTTTCGTCGAACACCTCGTCGGGGATCTCGTCGCCCGGTTCGACGCCGAGTTTCTCGAGTCGTCCCATGATCGCGGCGGCGGTGGCCACGAAGGTCACGAGATCTTCTGAGTCGACCGATCTTTCGGCGGGATCACCGCCGAGGAACTCGTACAGCGCCGGCGGTACGCAGGCGCCCATGTCGAGTGCGCGGGTTCCTGTGGCGGTCCGCCAGGCGTCGAAGCTCGCCACGTCGACGGCTTCGGCGACCTCGCCCGTCCGAACCGCGGCCAGGACGTCGTCGAGGGTCGCCAGCTCACCCGACGATCCGCTGGACGCGTCGAACCCGAGTACCGTTTCGGCGTCGAGGGACTCGTCCTCGGAGAGGGTGAAGTAGACGACCCCACGCCAGTCCGAGGCCAGCGCCTCGATGTCGGTCCGTCCGAAGATGTCGCCCAGCAACTCGCTGACCTGCTCGCGACGGCGACTCCCGAACAGCTGGAATGCGCCCGACGCCACGATCTGTCCCTGCTTGTTCGCCACAGACCGTCACCTTACGCACGTCAGTCGTCGATGCCGAGCACGACCACACGGCCGGTCGACGGCGACAGATACACGGTCGCCCGCCACTCGCCCGACGAGAACGCGTCGTCGAGGTGCGGGCCGCCGACGAGGTCACCGGTGGGTACGAGGTCGCGTACGTCGGCGGCCACCGAGACGGGCGCAGAAACAGGCACAGCGTGGTACTCATCGGCCCAGGCGGTTACTCGGTCGGGGCCGACGTCGACGACGGCGTCGAACCAGTAGGTGGTGGGACCGGGCACACGCTCGGAAGCGCCGGGTGCGGACCCGAGCGTTCCGGCCACCCAGCCGTCGACGTTCCCGTCGGCGAGCAGCGGGAACCTGATTGCGACCGGCTCGATGTCCCTGCTGGGAGCGGCGGTTACGACCTTGGCCAACGGCAACGTGGAGGTCGAGGTCCTGGGCGCGCGGTCGACGGGATCGCCGGGCGTGCAGCCGGCGCCCACGAGAGCCAGTGCGGTGACCGCGAATCCGGCCGCGAGTCGTCGAATCCGTTGTGGCAGCATCCCGCCACGCTAACCTCCCGCGGCACCGCTTCCCATCCGCTTATTGGATCCGATAAGCGCGAGGGAACTGGCCGGGCGGGAAGGAAACCTGCACGCGGGAGCGGCCGACCCTCAGACCGCGCGACCCCGGTGCCTGCGGTACCAGGCGACCAGCTCGTTGGTCGACGAGTCGGCGTCGGCGGCGGGTGCGTCGGTCTGGGTGATGGTGCCCAGCAGCGCCTTTGCCTGGGTCTTGCCGAGTTCGACGCCCCATTGGTCGAACGGGTTGATCCCCCAGATGGCGCCCTCGACGAAGACCTGGTGTTCGTACAGGGCGACGAGCTGTCCGATCACCGAGGGCGTCAGACGGGGAGCGAGGATCGAGGTGCTGGGGCGGTTGCCCGGCATCACCTTGTGCGCCACCACATGCGCGGGTACCCCCTCGTCGGCGATCTCGTCGGCGGTCTTGCCGAAGGCGAGCACCTTGGTCTGCGCGAAGTAGTTGCTCATCAGCAGGTCGTGCATCGACCCCGACCCGTCGGGCCCAGCGGGCAGGTCGTCGGTGGGCTCGGCGAAACCGATGAAGTCGGCCGGGACGATCCGCGTGCCCTGGTGGAGCAGCTGATAGAACGCGTGCTGGCCGTTGGTTCCCGGTTCGCCCCAGAAGATCTCGCCGGTGTCGGTGGTGACATGGTGTCCGCTCGCGGTCACCGACTTGCCGTTGGACTCCATCGTGAGCTGTTGCAGGTAGGCGGCGAAGCGCGCCATGTCGTTGCTGTAGGGGAGGACTGCCCGGGTGCCGATGTCCCAGAAGTTGTTGTACCAGAGCCCGATCAGGCCCAAGATGACCGGCGCGTTCTGCTCGAGTGGCTGGGTGCGGAAGTGTTCGTCGACGAGATGGAATCCCTCGAGGAACTCGGCGAAGCGTTCCTTGCCGATCGCGGCCATCACCGACAGGCCGATCGCCGAGTCCACGGAGTAGCGGCCGCCGACCCAGTCCCAGAAGCCGAACATGTGGGTGGTGTCGATGCCGAACTTCGTCACCTCGTCGGCGTTGGTGCTCACCGCGACGAAATGCTTTGCCACCGCGTCAGTCCCGGCGTCGAGGGCCTCGAGCAGCCAGCTCCGCGCGGCGGCCGCGTTGGTCAGCGTCTCGAGCGTGGTGAAGGTCTTCGACGCGATGATGAACAGGGTGGTCTCGGGGTCGAGGCCGTCGAGGGTGCCGACCATGTCCGCCGGATCGACGTTGGAGACGAAGTGGCAGCGGATCCCGGCGTCGACGTAGTGGCGAAGGGCCTGGTACACCATGACCGGTCCCAGATCCGATCCGCCGATGCCGATGTTGACCACGTCGGTGATGCGTTTCCCCGTGTGGCCCTTCCATTCTCCGCTACGGAGACGGTCGGTGAACTCGCCCATCCTGGTGAGGACCTCGTGTACGTCGGCGACCACGTCCTGTCCGTCGACGGTGAGCGTCGCGTCGGCGGGAAGACGAAGCGCGGTGTGTAGGACAGCGCGATCCTCGGAGGTGTTGATGTGCGCCCCGGCGAACATGTCATCGCGGGTCTCCTCCAGCCCGACCTCGCGCGCCAGGCTCATGAGCAGTTCGAGCGTCTCCCGCGTCACCCGGTGCTTGGAGTAGTCGATGTGCAGATCGCCTACGTCGACGGTCAGTTCGCGGCCGCGCTCGGGATCGATCGCGAACACCTCGCGCAGATGCATCGCGTACACATGCGGTTGGTGAGCGGCGAGAGCCTGCCAGGACTGCGTTGCGGTGATGTCGCCGTGGTCGGTGCCGGTGAAGTCGCTGCCGGGTGCCTGCGTGCTCATGACACCCAACCCTATGTCGTCGGCGTCTCCACCGCGACGGTCGTCACACGTCGGTGCGAATTCCGCAGTGGCGTCAGCGGCCGAGGGGGCCCCGACCGAGTCGGAGGAGGAGCATGGCGAGGGTGTGACCCTCCTTGCCGAGCTCGGCGAACCGGTCGATGACCTTGACCTCGCGGCTGTGCACGAGTCGCGGGCCGCCCGACGCCATGCGCGCGGCGCCGATCTTCTTCGAGACCGCCGAGCGTCGTTTGATCGCACCGAGGATGACGGCATCGAGCCGGTCGATCTCGAGGCGCAGCTCGTCGATGTCGTCCGGCAGGTCGTCCACATCCGAGGTCAGCTGGTACTTCTCGAGATCGATCGTGTTCTCGAAGGACGTCGGAGTCGACTGTTGGGGCTCGTCGGATCCGGAACTCGGGCTGCGATCGGTCACGGCCTGATTTTGCCACGGCGCACCGATCCGACCTGCAGGTACCCGATCGGACCCACCTCCGGTCGATGTGCTCGCACCCGCCACATGGACACTGGAGCGCATGCTCAACGCGCGCATGATGTCGATGATCGCGGTGGCCCTGATCGCCGGACAGCTGATCATCCGGGGGTGGCTCGTCGCGACCGGCAACTTCTACTGGGACGATCTGGTGCTGATCGCCCGGGCCTCGTCGAATCCGATCTTGTCCTGGGAGTACCTGGGGCACAGCCATGACGGGCATTTCATGCCGGCGGCCTTCCTGCTGGCCGGGGTGGCCACCTGGCTGGCGCCGGTCAACTGGGCCCTGCCGGCGCTGACGTTGATCGTCCTGCAGGCGATCGCGTCCATCGCGGTGTGGCGGGTGATCCGCGTGATCGCACCCGCGGCCCGCGCCGGTGCGCTGGTGGCGCTGGCGTTCTATCTGTTCAGCCCGATGACGGTGCCCGCGTTCGCCTGGTGGGCGTCGGGCCTCAACACATTGCCGATGCAGGCGGCACTGGCCTGGATCGTCGCCGACGCCGTGGGACTCGCGCGGGGAGACGTGAACCCGGAACGACGCCGTGCGGTGTGGATCCGCTCGACGGTGGTCTTCGTCGTCGCGCTGGCCTTCTTCGAGAAGTCGTTGTTCATCCTCCCGATCGCCTTCGTCGCCGCGGTGCTGGCGAGTGGCGCGGGACGGACCGCGCTGACCTCGACCCTGCGGGCCGGCCGCGAGTTGTGGGCGTCGCTCGCGGCGGTGTCGGCAGTGTGGGTCGTCGTGTACTTCGTCACCGCCGATCCGTTCGCGGGCAACCACTCGGTCGGACAGACCGCGCGACTGGTGTGGCGGTCGGTGAACCACGCCATCGTGCCGTCGCTGGTCGGTGGCCCGTGGGAATGGGACCGGTGGACTCCGGGCCCGCCCACCGGATTCCCCGCGACGTGGATGATCGTCGCCGGCTGGCTGGTACTGGCCGCGGTCACGTGGTGGGCGGTCACCCGCCGGCGTGGCGCGGTGCCGATCATCGCGTTCGCCGCGCTGTACGCGGTGGCCGCCCAGATCCCGGTGATGTGGAACCGCTCGAGCCCGGAGACCGCGGTCGCCCTCGCCCAGCACATGCGCTATCTCCCCGACACCGCGCTGGTCTTCGCCATTGCCATCGCGCTGCTGGTCGGTGCCCGGTCGGCGACTGCGCCCGCACCCGAACGCCGCCACGCGGCCGAGGACCAGTCGCCTGCCGTACTGCTCCTACCGGTCGTCGCCGCGCTCGCGATGGTGTCGGCGGTCGTCTCGCTCGTGTCGTTCTCGGCGTCGTGGCGCGACAATCCCACCGGCGACTACCTGAAGACGGCGGTCGCGACCCTGCACGACAACGCCGATGCGACGCTGCTCGATCAGTCGGTCCCTCTGGAGATCCTGCAACCGGTGGTCTACCCGGACAACCAGATCAGCCGCATCTTCGGGCGGGTCGACCCGCGGCCGGAGTTCGGCACCAGCACCGACCGGCTCCTCGTCCTCGACACCGCGGGCAACGCGGTGCCCGGCGGGGTGACCCAGCGACGGCTCGTCGGCGCGGGACTCGGCAATTGCGCCCGACCGGAGATCTCCGGGCCGGCGCGGCTGGCACTCGACGGACCGCTGTTTCCGTGGCCGTGGACCGTCGCACTGAGTTATTGCGCCACCCGCGACGGCGAGATCGAGATGAAACTCGACGGCGGGGAGGCCGTGCGCGTACCGGTCAGGTCGGGCCTCGGGTCCATCTACGTCCGGCTCGACGGCGGCGGGGATGCGATCTCGGTGCGCCCGGTGACCGCAGGACTTCGACTTCACACAGGAGCCGGTCGGGTCGGCGAGGCGGTCGAGGCACGCTTCGCCGGCGGCTGATCTACTCGTAGAAGTAGGCGCTGACGTTGTCGGTCTGCCCCTCGGAGGCGATCAGGGCACGCAGTGCCGACGCGGCCTCCGGCTCGTTGACGAAGTAGACGACCTTCACGTCGCCGGCGGCCTTGACCTGCTCGCCGATTTGCTTCTCGAGCACCTCGGTGCCCTCCCAGCTCGGGTCGAACCTGCCGCCGCTGATGTGCTCGGAGTAACCCGGGCCGAAGGTGATGTGCAGGTTGCCGTCGGTGCCGATGCCGTCGAAGAGGTACTCGCCGCGCTTGACCGCGTAGTAGCTGGGAAGGCCGGTGATCCCGGCGCCGTAGCGGGCCTGGTCGGGGCTCTTGTTGCCGGTGCGGACGTAGACGACCTCGGTGTTGGTCTGCTTCTCGTTGTCGTCGATCAGCTTGTTGAGGTCGGCCTCGGTGGTGTCGAGGAAGGCCAGGTAGGTGTAGGCCGAACGCGGGCCGATCGACGAGTTCGCCGGCAGGTTGGTCGCCGTGCACCGCGTGGTGGCGGTCCGCCCGAAGTCGACGCGCAGGACCGGCTTGCACTCGCCGCCCAGCGCGCCCGCCGGGCGACCGCCGACGGCGAAGTTCAGGGTCATGCCGTAGTTGAAGTGGCCGGTGACGTCGTCGGCCCACGGGATGCCGGAGACGGAGAAGTCGTAGGCGCACGCCGCGGTGGTGCACTCGCCGACGAGTCGCGGCGTGACGACCGGTTGCTTGGCCCACAGACCCGGCGCCGGCGCCGACAACAGATCGCCGACGAGGGCGCGCTGATTGGCGAACACCTTCTGCGCCTGGTCGGCCGGTTGCAGGCTCACCGAGGTGTCGATGTCGTAGGTTGCCGATCCCTGCTTGGACTGGCCCTTCACGTTGGTGACGTTCTTGGACTCGGGGTCGAAGGTGATCTCCCAGCTGCCGATCTTCACCTTGTTGTCGCCGACGAACTCGATGGGCGGATCGCTCGTCGGCCAGCGGCGGGCGTCGGGCGTGCCCTTGTTCGGGGTCGGCAGTTCGGCGCCGAGCTGCGGTTCGGAACCGAACTCGACGTTGCCGATGTCGCCGGCCAGATTGTCCGGGCCGAGGATGGTGCCGAAGCGGGGGAGGCTGGTGAACCGCGTCGACGCCCACTTGTTGTCCAACGGTGCCATGTCGAGGTTCAGTTTCTCGTCGGCGACGAGAAGTTCGTTCCACAGCGAGGTGGGCGCGCTGATGTACGGGTTGTTGCTGATCTGGCGGTACTCGCCCTGCTCGGAACCCAGCGACACCGTGCCCTCGGCGGTGTTCGACGTCGTCACGATGAGATCGCTGAACTCGACCGTGCCCTCGCCGCGGGCGTCGTCGTACTTGTAGGCGACCTTGCCGGTGTACTTGGCCGCGGGGCTCGTCGCCATCTTGAAGAGCACCTCGTCCAGGCTCTTCTGAGCGCGGAACGCGGCGGTCGGCTCGACCGTGCCCGCACTGCTGAACGGTACGAACGACAGGATCAGGGCGACCACGAGAGCCAGCGCTCCGACACCGAGGACGATGGCGGCGGGGGCAATCGACGGTCTCTTCATGGTCGCCTCTTTCGGTCGCCGAGGCTTTCCAACCGCATCGACGGGCGCCCCGAGCCAGTGATACCGGGTCATCGTAGCCGCGGGACCAGGCGTCTCGGGTGCCAACGCACGGGGCGGTCGAGCGAACGGACGACGGGCTGTCCGGCCCGAGGCCGGCGGGGCGGTGTCGGTGCGGGCGGGTAGCCTGGACTACCGATGAACAGCTCTTCTTCTGCCCCTCTCCTCGCCGGTCGCACGTCTTCCTCCTCCTCGGGGACGGCTGCCGCCGACGACCGCGTCGCCCGCCTGCTCGAGGGCCTCAACCCGCAGCAGCGCGCCGCGGTGCTCCACGCGGGCGCACCGCTGCTGATCGTCGCAGGCGCGGGGTCGGGCAAGACCTCGGTCCTCACCCGCCGCATCGCCTACCTGCTGGCGGCGCGGGACGTCACGCCCGGGCAGATCCTGGCCATCACCTTCACCAACAAGGCCGCCGCCGAGATGCGCGAGCGCGTCATCGACCTGGTCGGGCCGCGGGCCGCCTACATGTGGGTCTCGACCTTCCACTCGACGTGCGTCCGCATCCTGCGGGCCCAGTCGGGGCTGCTGGAGGGGATGAACTCCAACTTCTCCATCTACGACGCCGACGACTCGAAGCGGTTGCTGGGCATGATCATCCGCGACCTCGACCTGGACCCGAAGAAGTTCAGTCCGCGCGGTGTCTCGGTGGCGATCTCGAACTTCAAGAACGAGCTGGTCTCGCCCGACGAGGCGGCGGCCTCGGCAAACGAGGACGACTTCACCGCGGCGACGATCGCGAAGATCTTCAGCGAGTACCAGCGCCGGCTGCGGGCGGCCAACGCCTTCGACTTCGACGACCTGATCGGCGAGACCGTCGCCCTGCTGCACCGTCACCCGCAGGTCGCCGAGTACTACCGGCGCCGCTTCCGGCACGTCCTCGTCGACGAGTACCAGGACACCAACCACGCCCAGTACGTCCTCATCCGCGAACTGGTGGGGGAGCAGACCACCGCGAGCGGCCTCGAACCCTCCGAACTCTGCGTCGTCGGTGACGCCGATCAGTCGATCTACGCCTTCCGCGGCGCCACCATCCGCAACATCGAAGAGTTCGAGCGCGACTTCACCAACGCCGAAACCGTTCTGCTCGAACAGAACTACCGTTCGACGCAGACCATCCTGTCGGCTGCCAACGCGGTCATCGCGCGCAACACCGGCCGTCGCGAGAAGAAGTTGTGGACCGACTCCGGCGACGGCGAACTCATCGTCGGCTACGTCGCCGACTCCGATCGTGAGGAGTCGACGTTCATCGCCAAGGAGATCGAGGAACTCACCGACTACTCGATCGGCGGGTCGTCGAGCTACAAGTACTCCGACGTCGCGGTCTTCTACCGCACCAACACCGGCTCCCGTGCGATCGAGGAGGTGTTCGTCCGCCACGGCATCCCTTACAAGGTGGTGGGCGGCACCAAGTTCTATGAGCGCAAAGAGGTCCGGGACGTGGTCGCCTACCTGCGGGTGGTCGCCAACCCCGACGACTCGGTGAGCCTGCGACGCATCCTCAACACCCCCCGACGTGGCATCGGCGATCGAGCCGAGGCCTGTGTCGCCGTGCATTCGGAGAACACCGGCCGCAGCTTCTACGAGTCGCTCATCGACGCCGCCGAGGGCAAGGTCGCGCTGCTGAACACGCGCGCGGTCAAGCAGATCGGCGGCTTCGTCGAACTCATCGAGGGTTTGCGCGCCGACTTCCTCACGCACTTCGGCGAATCCGACACCGACGACGCCGACACCGCCTTCCTCGACGCCACCGAGGAGTCCGCCGACATCGGTGAACTCGTCGACGCCATCGTCGAACGCACCGGTTACCGTTCCGAACTGGAGGCGTCGAACGATCCCCAGGACGGCGCCCGGCTCGACAACATCAACGAACTCGTCGCCGTCGCACGGGAATTCAGCGCCGACGCTGCGCAGATCGACCTGGAGTCCGAGGCCGAGGATGCCGAGATCGACCGCGAGGGCGAGCCCGAACCCGGTTCTCTCGCAGCATTTCTCGAGCGGGTCTCACTGGTCGCCGATGCCGACCAGGTGCCCGACGAGGGTGACGGCGTGGTCACGATGATGACGCTGCACACCGCGAAGGGCCTGGAGTTCCCGGTCGTGTTCGTGACCGGTTGGGAGGACGGGCATTTCCCCCATATGCGAGCACTCGGTGACCCGAACGAACTGAGTGAGGAACGCCGCCTCGCCTACGTCGGCATCACCCGCGCCAAGCAGCGTCTGTACCTGACCCGATCGGTGACCCGCGCTTCGTGGGGGCAGCCGGTGTCGAATCCGGAATCCCGCTTCCTGCAAGAGATCCCGCAGCATCTGATCGATTGGCGGCGCACCGAGCCGCGTCGTTCGGCACGTGGCTTCGGGGGATCGTCGGGTGGTGTGTTCGGTCGCGACGGCTCGTTCTCGGGCAGCGGCGGCGGCTCGTCGTTCGCTCGCGGCCGGTCGTCGTATTCCTCCGACCCGGCGCGCGGACGCAACAAGCAGGTCCACCTCGACATCGGCGACCGGCACAACCATCCCAAGTACGGCATGGGCAAGGTCGTGGCCAAGGAGGGCAGTGGCGCCACCGAACGCGTCACCATCGACTACGGCGGCAGCGCCGGACGCGTCACCCTGCTGACCGCAGGTGGCATCCCAGGGGAGAAGCTCTAGGGACCCCGCTCGATCACGTTGCGTTGTGTGCCGGAAAACGGTGCAGAACGCAACGTGATGGCGCGAGAGCGCGAGAGCGCGGCGTACGCCTTGAGAGGGAGAGAGACCTAGCCGGTGTAGCCGGCGAGCTTGACGCCCTTGGAGGCGAGCCACGGCACCGGATCGATCTTGGTGTTGCCGTCCTTCCACACCTCGAAGTGGCAGTGCGGGCCGAAGGAGAAGCCCTCGTTGCCGACCAGTGCGATGACGTCGCCGGCGGTGACCTTCTGGCCCGCGCTGACGAGCACGCCCGAAGAGGACATGTGGCCGTACATGGTGACCGTGCCGTCGTCGGCGCGCACCTGGACCCAGTGGCCGTACCCGGAGGCCGGCTCGGCCTTGATCACGACGCCGTCGGTGACCGCATGGATCGGGGTGCCCAGCGGTGCCGCAAGATCGATGCCGCCATGCATGGTGCCCCAGCGCATCGCGAAGGCCGAGGTGAACGAGTACTGGCCGAGCGGGATCGGCGAGGTGTAGAGCGGGCGACGGGCCAGGGCCTCGCGCTGCGCTTCCTCGGCGGCCATCTTGGCGCCGACGCCGAGCTGGTCGGTGAAGACGTTCATCTGGTCCGTGATCGGCGACGCGGTGGCGACTCCCGGACCGAGGTCGACGGGGGCCGTGGCGTCGTTGACGGCTGCGGCGTTCGTGGTGGCGGTGTTGGTCGATGCGTCGTCGGTGGCACCCACCTGGGAGACCGCTGCAACGGCTGCGCCGGCTGCCATGGCGATCAGGGCGGCGCGTCCGCCCTTGAGGGCGTTCGGCGGGGCTGCGATGCGGTGTTTGCCGCCGCGACGGACGCGCTGGCCGGCCGGGTTCGTGCGGAACGGGCGGAGATCGGAGTGGGACTCGTTCTCGGCTTGGTCGGAGTCCAGGTCGACGAGCATGTCGAGCTCGGCGCCTTCGACGTCGAACGGCTCGTCGTGTTCGTACTGATCGAACTCGTGCTCGGGGATCAGGATGTCCTGAGTGATCTCCGAGTGGGTCGGGCGGTAGTAGCCCTTCCAGGACGAGGGAGTCCAGGTGGTCTCTTCGGACGGTGTCCGGGTGGTGGAACCAGACGAGCGGTGGGCTTCGTGGCCGAAGTCGTAATCGCTGGGGTCGTAGTCCGTGTCGTCGTCGACGAAGGGGATGATGGTGGTCATCTCCTCTGCCGTGAGGTCGTCGACCAACCCGCCCGATCGGACGCGGCTCGATCCGCGTGAGACTCCGGGTCCCGCCAAATCGTCCACCTCATCTCTTCGCTACCGCGGATCCGACGTTTTGTCCGTAATCCTTCTGTGACCAACTCTGAGAGCCGACGGTAACGAAATGATTGCGGCAAGTCCAACCGTAGAAAGCCGCTAATCGGAAATTTGTGAGCTGAGTCACAGGATTTCTCCAACTTCGTCAAGCCGTCGAATCTGGGGTTTGCCGGCCTGGATGAAAGGCTCCCCGGGTTCGTCGCCGCGATCGATTCAACACCCTGCGCCGCGTGTGCGCGAGGCCGGGTCTCCGGACGGGCGAATCTGCCAGGTGAGAGGTACCGAGAGGTACTCGCGAGTAGGTTGGGACCGAGCGAGTGATCTGTCGCACAAGGGCAGGGTGCGCGCGAAGGGGCAATACAGCACGGGTTTAGAGTCCGATATGGCCCGCGTTACACCCTTCGGCGGGCAAATCTACGAGATGGTGAGCTGAATGGATCTCTTCGAATACCAGGCGAAGGAACTGTTCGCCAAGCACGGGGTTCCCACCACACCCGGTCGGGTGACCGATGATGCCGCCGACGCGCGGGCGATCGCCGAGGAAATCGGCAAGCCCGTGATGATCAAGGCGCAGGTCAAGACCGGCGGACGTGGCAAGGCAGGCGGCGTGAAGTACGCCGCGACCCCGGACGACGCGCAGTCCCACGCCTCCAACATCCTTGGCCTCGACATCAAGGGCCACGTCGTGAAGAAGTTGCTGGTCGCCGAGGCCAGCGACATCGCGGAGGAGTACTACATCTCCTTCCTCCTCGATCGTTCCAACCGCACCTACCTGGCCATGTGCTCGGTCGAGGGTGGCATGGAGATCGAAGAGGTCGCTGCGACCAAGCCCGAGCGTCTCGCCCGGGTCGCCGTCGACGCCGTCAAGGGTGTCGACCTGGAGACCGCCCGCTCGATCGCCGAGCAGGGCCACCTGCCTGCCGAGGTCCTCGACGCCGCAGCCGTGACCATCCAGAAGCTGTGGGAGGTCTTCGTCGCCGAAGACGCCACCCTGGTGGAGGTCAACCCGCTCGTCCGCACCCCGGACGATCAGATCCTGGCCCTCGACGGCAAGGTCACCCTCGACGAGAACGCCGATTTCCGTCAGCCCGGCCACGCGGAGTTCGCCGACATCGAGGCGACCGATCCGCTCGAGCTGAAGGCCAAGGAGAACGACCTCAACTACGTCAAGCTCGACGGACAGGTCGGCATCATCGGCAACGGTGCGGGTCTGGTCATGTCGACCCTCGACGTCGTCGCCTACGCCGGTGAGAAGCACAACGGCGTGAAGCCGGCCAACTTCCTCGACATCGGTGGCGGTGCCTCGGCCGAGGTCATGGCCGCCGGCCTGGACGTCATCCTCAACGATGATCAGGTCAAGAGCGTCTTCGTGAACGTCTTCGGTGGCATCACCGCGTGTGACGCGGTCGCCAACGGCATCGTCGGCGCCCTGGAGAAGCTGGGGTCGGAGGCCAACAAGCCTCTCGTCGTCCGCCTCGACGGCAACAAGGTCGACGAAGGTCGCAAGATCCTGGCCGATGCGAACCACCCGCTGGTCACGCTCGCCGAAACCATGGACTCGGGCGCCGACAAGGCCGCCGAGCTGGCGAGCAAGTAAGGGAGCCACGGAAAATGTCGATCTTTCTGAACAAGGACAACAAGGTCATCGTCCAGGGCATCACCGGTGGTGAGGGCACCAAGCACACCGCCCTGATGCTCAAGGCCGGCACCAACGTCGTCGGCGGCGTGAACGCGCGCAAGGCCGGCACCACGGTGTCGCATGTCGACGCCGACGGCAACAATGTCGAACTGCCGGTGTTCGCCTCCGTCGAAGAGGCCATGAAGGAGACCGGGGCCGACACCTCGATCGCCTTCGTGCCGCCGAAGTTCTCCAAGGACGCCATCATCGAGGCGATCGACGCGGAGATCCCGCTGCTGGTCGTCATCACCGAGGGCATCCCGGTGCAGGACAGCGCCTATGCGTGGGCCTACAACGTGGAGAAGGGCGCCAAGACCCGCATCATCGGTCCCAACTGCCCCGGCATCATCACCCCGGGTGAGGCTCTGGTCGGCATCACGCCGAACAACATCACCGGCAAGGGCCCGATCGGTCTGGTCTCCAAGTCGGGCACCCTGACCTACCAGATGATGTACGAGCTGCGCGACCTCGGCTTCTCGACCGCCATCGGCATCGGCGGCGACCCGGTCATCGGCACCACCCACATCGACGCCATCGAGGCGTTCGAGAAGGACCCCGAGACCAAGCTGATCGTCATGATCGGTGAGATCGGTGGCGACGCCGAGGAGCGTGCCGCCGACTACATCAAGGCCAACGTCTCCAAGCCGGTCGTCGGCTACGTCGCGGGCTTCACCGCGCCGGAGGGCAAGACCATGGGTCACGCCGGTGCGATCGTGTCCGGTAGCTCCGGCACCGCACAGGCCAAGAAGGAGGCCCTCGAGGCCGCAGGCGTGAAGGTCGGCAAGACGCCGTCCGAGACCGCCGCGCTGGCACGGGAGCTCTTCGAGGCTCTCTGAGTCGTCTTCGACACCGAAAAACCCGAGCGGGACCATCCGCTCGGGTTTTTTCGTGCGCTCGGTGTGCCGGGTGACGCCTACTCGCAGGCGACTCCGTCACCGTCGCGGTCGAGCTTGGCGCGGTAGCCGGGCTGACCCGCGTACAACGGGGCGGCACCGGCCGCGCGTGCCGCCGAACAGTTCTTGTAGTAGACCGAGCCGGGCGCCTCGGCGGGCGGTGCCGTGTCGGCCGGCGGGGCGTAGAGCCGCGGCGGCGTGTAGGTCGTCTCGGGGACCGGGGTCGCCGTGGAGGTGCGCGTCTCGGTGCGCTCGGTGGTCGTCGGCGCCGCCGCGGTGGCACCGCACGAGGTCAGGACGCGGGTGATCGCGTCCTTCTCCGCCTGGGTCACCCAGAGCCGGTAGGCGGCCTTCACCTCGACCTGACGGGACACGTAGGTGCACCGGTAGTCCTTCTTCGGCGGCAGCCAGGTCGCGGCGTCGCCGGCGCCCTTCTTCTGGTTCGTCGGACCGTCGACCGCCTGCAGGTTGCGCGGGTCGTTGGCGAAGTCGACACGCTGCTGCGGCGAGAGTTGCTGCGCGCCCTTCTGCCACGCGTCCGAGAGCGCGACGACGTGATCGATCTGGACCGCCGAGGAGGTGCTCTGACCGCGGACGAACCGGATCGTCGTGCCGGTGTACGGGTCGTCGAGCGTGCCCGACAGGACCGCGCAACCGTTGGAACCCGGCTTGAGGGTGATGTCGGTCAGGTCGCGACGCAGGATGTCGTTGCGGGTGTCGCAACCGTTGTGTCCGCCGTCGACGGTGACGTCATCGGACCAGGCCTGCCCGAACAGGTCGCGGTCGTATCCGGTCTTGGGTGCGCGTCCCTTGACGGCCAGGGTGTTCAGCGTCTGCAGCGCGTCGTCCGCGGCCGGTGCCGAGACCACGGCGATCACGGCCGACGCGGTGGGCAGCGGGGTCTCGGCGGCGGCCGATGCGGTCGGGAGCGCGGCGGCCGAGGTGGTCTCGGGCGTCGTGGACGGACCGGTCACCGGACCGTCGATCACGCAGCCGGCGGCAGCGAATGCGGCCGCGGCGACAGGGGCTGCGAGCAACCACCGGGACAGCGGCTTCCGGCGTGGGGACACAGATTCGGGCATCGTCGAACGAACCTCTCATAGGACTTCTCAACCATCATGACGCGCACTTGTTTCGACGAGCCTCGAGCCACATATCGGCCCTGCGCCGGGGTCGTTACACGGCACACGACGTGACACGATTGCGACGGTCCGGGCCGATCCCCGCGTGCGATAATTCGGCGGTGAACCCAGAGCCGCGGGGCGGTGCGACATCCCAATTGGTGAGGGAGTCGTGGCGTTTCGCGGGGGTCGTCGTCGACGCGGCCGAACGCCTGCCGGTCGCGGGCGGGATCATCGGCGCGGCACGTACCAGGGCGCAGCGGTTGATCGACGACACACGCGTCCGGGTCGCCACGACGACGCGGACGATCCTCGGTGCGGTCGTCCGCGAGGTCGTCGAGGTCCTCACCGAGGAGGTCGACCTCACCGACCTCGTGTTGCGCAACGTCGATCTGCACCGGCTCATCGCCGAGGTCCTCGCGGTCATCGATCTCGACGCGGTGATCGAGACGGTCGACCTCGATCGTGCTGTCGCGCAGGTGGATCTGATGAAGGCCATCGCCCTGGTGGACATCGACGAGGTCATCGGGACCGTCGACCTCGACGCGGTGGCTTCGCGGATAGACATCGAGGCCATTCTCGACCGCGTCGACCTCGTCGGCCTCGCCGAGGAGATCATCGACGGCGTCGACCTCCCGGACATCATCAGGGAGGCCAGCACATCGGTCACCGCCGACGTGATGACCGACGTGCGCAGCACCAGCGAACGTGCCGACGACGCGGTCGCCAACGCGGTCAACAGGTTCCTGCGTCGACGCGCCGCCGAGGTCGCCGACGAGCCCGGCCAGGACGGTGCAGGCAGATGACAGCAGAACCGAAACCCGACCATCCGGCGGTGCACCGGGCGCATGCCGTGCAGGACCGGGACAAGGACGCCGGGATCGTCAGTCGCGGCATCGGTGCCTTCCTCGACCTGCTCGTCGTCTGGACCATCCTGGGCGCGTGCTATCTCGGTCTCGCCCTGATGAAGTTCGCCGTCACCGTCAGCGAGTTCCACTTCCCGCAGCTCAACATCCTGTTCACCACAACGGGGTTCGTGATCACCGCGGTGTTCTACCTGTCCACGTGCTGGGAGGTGTCCGGCCGCACCCTGGGCTCGGTCGTGATGGGACTCCGAGTGGTGAACAGCAAGGGCTCACGCGTCCGGCCGGCCGTCGCCGTGCTGCGAGCCCTGTTCTGCACCGTCTTCGCCATCGGCCTGGTGTGGGTGGCCGTCGACCGTCGGCGCCGCTCGGTCGCCGACATCGTCTTCCGCACCAGGGTCATCTACTCCCGCTGACCGCGTTCGGCGTACGGAGGCCGCGTGCGGGATACGGTGTGAGGCATGGGTGAACGGGCACGGTTGTCGGCCGCGGACTTGCGGGACCTCATCGTCGACGACGGATCGTGGGAGTCGTGGGACTCCGCGATCGTCCGCCCCGCGGTCACCTCCGACGGCGACGACCGCGCCTACGCCGACGACCTCGCCCGTGCCCGGGAGCGCAGCGATTCGGACGAATCGGTGATGACCGGCACCGGCCTGATCGGCGGCCACCGGGCGGCGATCGTCCTCAGCGAGTTCGGATTTCTCGGCGGGTCCATCGGCCGCGACGCGGGTGCACGGATCGTCGACGCGATCGGCCGGGCCACCCGCGAACGCCTTCCCCTGATCGCCTTGCCCGCATCGGGCGGCACCCGCATGCAGGAGGGGACCGCGGCCTTCCTCCAGATGGTCGCGATCACCGGGGCCGTCACCGCGCACAAGACGGCCGGGCTGCCGTACCTCGTCTATCTGCGGCATCCCACGACAGGTGGTGTCTTCGCCTCGTGGGGCTCACTCGGTCACGTGACGTGGGCGCAACCGGGCGCCCTCGTCGGATTCCTCGGCCCCCGCGTGTACGAAGGGCTCTACGGCGAACCCTTTCCCGACGGCGTCCAAACGGCCGAGAACCTGGTTCGCACAACGGTCGTCGACGATGTGGTGGAGCCGGGAGATCTGGCCGGGCGGCTGGCGTCGGTGCTGAGACTGCTCGCCCTGCACGGTGATGCGCCGCCGACGCAGGCTCCGCAGCCCGCGCCCGACGACTCCGGTGCGCCGGCGCACGACGCCTGGGCGAGCGTCCTGGCAACCCGTGAACCGGGACGGGCGGGGCTCATCGAGTTCCTCGCGCACGGGGATTCGGCGGCACTGTCCGACGCCGGCCCACTTCGCTTCGCACTCAGCGACTTCGGTGGCCGCGTGGCGATGGTCGTCGGCTACGACCGGGTGTCCCAGGAGGACGGCGAGTTGCCCGGGCCGCGACACCTGCGCGAGGCGCGCCGGGCGATCATGGCCGCCGGCGATCTCGGCCTCCCGGTCGTCACGATCATCGACACCCCGGGGGCGGAACTGTCGGCGGTCGCCGAGGAGGGCGGGCTCGCCGCCCAGATCGCCCGCTGCACGGTCGAATTGATCAAGGTCGCGGTCCCGACCGTCTCGGTGATGTTGGGGCAGGGGGCCGGCGGTGCGGCGTTGGCGCTGTTCCCGGCGGACCTGCGCGTGGCCCGCGCCGATGCGTGGTTGTCGCCGTTGCCTCCCGAAGGTGCGAGTCTGATCGTCCATCGCGACCTCGAGCACGCCGGCGAGATGGCCGCGCGCCAGGGCATTCTCGCCGGACGGCTCGCAGCGCAGGGAATGGTCGATGTGATCGTCGACGCCGACTCCGACGCCGACGCGCTGGCCGGAATTCGTGAGGCGGTCGGCAGATACCTCGCGAGCTCGCCGACGCCGGACGCCCGAGCGCGCACCCGGGTACCCGCGGCGGACGTGCGATGACCACGCGCATCGTCGCGGTCGGTGCCGTCCTCACCGACGACGACGGCCGGGTTCTGCTCATCCAACGGCGAAATCCGCCGCAGGCCGGGAAGTGGACGGTGCCGGGCGGAAAGGTCGAGCCCGGCGAGTCGATCGAAGCCGCGGTCGTGCGGGAGATGGTGGAGGAAACCGGTTTACGCGTCGAGGTCGGCGAGTTGTTGTGGACGGTCGACATCCCCGGGCCCGACGACGTCGTGTTCGAGGTCCACGACTTCGCCGCGCGGGTCGTCTCCGGGATGCTGTGTGCCGGAGACGACGCCGCGGACGCCGGATGGTTCACGCCCGAGCAACTCGCCGAGCTCCCGGTGACGCGTGGACTGGTGGCGCACCTCCGCAAACACGGGGTCCTCGAATAGGCATGTGACCACGGTTGGTGGTGCCCGCGGCCCATCCTGTGGAAGATGGGGACATGACCGAACTCCTGCCGCTCGATCCCGACCAGCTGCTCTCGACGACGCGCTCGGTGCGCAAGCGTCTCGACTACGACCGCCCGGTCCCGCTCGACGTGGTCAAGGAAGCACTCGAGGTCGCCCTGCAGGCGCCGACCGGGAGCAACAGCCAGACCTGGCACTGGATCGTGCTCACCGACCCCGAACTCAAGCAGAAGGTCGCCGATTACTACGCGCAGTCCTTCGCCAAGTATTACGCCGCGCAGCAGCCGCGCGACGAGACCGGCAAGCGGGTCGCGTCGAGCGCCCAATACCTCGCCGACACGATGGGACAGGTCCCGGTGCTGGTCATCGGCGCGATCTACACCGGTGGCGACCTGCCCGAGGGCAACCAGGCCGGCGTGTGGGGCTCCCTGCTGCCGGGCGCCTGGAGCCTGCAACTCGCGCTGCGCGCCCGCGGCCTCGGTTCTGCGTGGACCACGCTGCACCTGGCCTACGAGAAGGAGATCGCCGAGCTGCTCGGCATCCCCGCGGGCATCCACCAGGGTGTCCTGTTGCCGGTGGCCTACTACACCGGCACCGACTTCAAGCCTGCCCCGCGCAAGCCCCTCGACTCGGTGCTCCACATCGACGGTTGGTGAGTAGAGTGCGGATCACCATGTCCGCCACCAGTGACACCCCACCGGTCGAGACGGGGGACGTTCCCCGCCCGCCGACCCGTCGCACCCAGGCGAAGGCCGCACGGCGCGCCGAGCTGCTGACCGCGGCCGCGCGGCAGATGGCCGAGCGCGGCTTCGCCGGTGTGCGTCTCGAGGACATCGGGCGTGCGGTCGGTGTGAGTGGACCGGCCATGTACCGGCACTTCTCGTCGAAGACCGAACTGCTCGACGAGATGCTCGTCGACATCAGCCAGCGGCTGCACGACGGCGGTGCCGAGGTCGTCGACCGCGGCGGGCCGCCGTCCGAGACCCTGTTGGCGCTCATCGGTTTTCACATCGACGTGCTCGTCACGAAGCCCGACCTGATCGTCGTCCAGGATCGTGATCTGTCGTCGATGACGCCGGAGGCCAACCACCGTGTCCGACTGTTGCAGCGGCGCTACGTCGAACGCTGGGTCGACGTCGTGATCGCCGTCTACCAGCGGGAGGGCCGCACCCTCGACCGGGCCGAGGCGCGCGTCCGCGTGCACGCGACGTTCGGCCTGCTCAACTCCTCGCCCCGCTTGCCCGCCTACGACGAGTCCGAACTGCGTCGTCTGCTCACCGCGATGGCCCTGGCCGCACTCGGCTGCCGGGTCTGATCAGCGCAGTTCGCGGCGCAGCAACTTGCCGGTCGCGCTGCGTGGGAGCGCTCCGACGATCTCGACCTCGCGCGGGTACTTGTAGGCCGCCATCCGTTCGCGGCAGTACTCGATGAGTTCGGTCGGCGTGGCCTCCGCACCCGGTTGGAGGGCGACGTAGGCGCGGGTCGACTCACCGCGGTAGTCGTCGGGGATTCCGACCACAGCCGTCTCGAGCACCGCCGGATGCGACTGCAGCACCTGCTCGATCTCGAACGGCCAGATCTTGTACCCGGACGCGTTGATCAGGTCGTTGCTGCGGTCGATGACGTAGAACCAGCCGTCGGCATCCATGAAACCCACGTCGCCGGTACGCATCTCACCGTTGCGCAGCGCCGATCCGTCGTCGTCGACCTGACCCCAGTAGCCGGCGGCGATCTGCGGTCCGGCCGTGACGATCTCGCCGAAATTGCCCGGCGGCAGCGGTTCGCCGCGCTCGTCGACGACCCGGGCCATCGTGTCGAAGATCGGCAGACCGACTGACAGAGCACCGGTTTCGGGATCGACCGGCGCGGGGACACCGGGCGGCACCATGTGGGTCGGCGAGGTGGACTCGGTCTGCCCGTACACGTTGTGGATCATCCCGCCCAGGCGTTCTTCGATCCGTTCGGCGACGTCGGGGAGGACCGGTGCGCCCCCCGAATAGCGGAGTCGGAGTGACTCGAACGCCTCGGGCGACGCGTCGGGATGGTCGGCCAGCGCGATGTAGGCGGTGATCGAGGCGACGGAGAACGCCGGACGCCAGGCTCGCACCGCGTCGAAGATCAGGCCGGCGTCGAATCGGTGGGTGAGAACGAGCGGGGAGCGCAGGGACAGCGCCAGCATCACCGAGCCCACCAGGCCGGTGACGTGGAAGATCGGCGACATGCACAGGATCGGCTCGCCGAGTTCCAGCCCGGTCCAGGTGCGATAGGCCTGCGCGCTGAACGCGAGGTTCCGGTGCGTCAGCTTCGCGCCCTTGGGTGGGCCGGTGGTGCCCGACGTCGGTGCCAGCACCGCGACGTCATCCGGTGCGGGTACGTGCCGGGTGATCGCCCGCGAGCCGGTGCCGATCAGGTCGAGGAGTTCGACGGTGCCTGCCGTGGCAACCCGGGACACGTCGAACACGCGCTGCAGATCGTCGCTGCCTGCGAAGTCGAGTGGCGAGGCCGTGACGACGAGTCCGATCGACCCGAGCTCGTCGGCGACCTCCGCGTGGACCTCGTCGAGGATGAGCAGCGCGGTTGGCGTGAAATCGTCGAGGGCCCTGCGGAATTCGCTGCGCTTGTACATGGGGCTGATCAGAGCGGCGACGCCGCCGGCCTTCCAGGCCGCGAGGAGTCCGAGGATGATTGCCGGCTCGTTCTGGACGGCGATGCCCAGCCGGTCGCCGGCCGCGAAGCCGTGTTCCCCGAGCGCGTGGGCCAGGGCGTCGGAGGCGGCGTCGAGGTCGGCCCAGCTCAGCGTCGCGCCGAAGTAGTGGACGGCCGGAGCGTCGGGAGCCGCAGCGAGCGCGGCGTCGAACGCCTCGAGCGGGGACCCGAACTCGAGGTCGAGGTGCTCGGAGAGTCCGGGCGGGTAGTTGGCCAGCCAGGGACGGCTCTCGTAGGCGTTCATGCGTACGAGCGTTCGGGGCGACGCGAGCGAGGCGACAGATCGTGGAGCACGAGGATGAGTCTACGAAAAATGGGCGCCTCCCCATAAGCTGTTCAGCGTGGTCGAACAACCGGTGACCGACAGCGGCGCCGCCGTGCGCGAGTTGCGCAAGCAGGCGGGCGTGACGCTGCGTGGGCTGGCTGCCGGTATCGGGGTGAGCGTCGGGACCATGAGCGCCATCGAGAACGGCAAGGTCGGGCTCACCGTCGACCGCTTGCGTCAGATCGCGCAGTGCCTGGACGTGCCCGTCGCACGTTTTCTCGAGTCGCCGCAACCGGAGAAGGTCGAGGTCGCCGCGGACCCGACGGACTGGCGTGTGTTCGCCCCGCTGACCCTGGACCCGGTGCTGGAGTCGGCGATCGACGTCTTCGAAGAGCTCGGCTACCACGGTGCCACGATGCGCCTCATCGCGGCCGGCGCCGACATCAGTGTCGCCGGCATCTATCACCACTACCCGAGCAAGCAGCATCTGCTCGTCGCGCTGGTCAACATTGCCCACGCTGACCTGGCCCAACGCCTCGACGCGGCCGGTGACGGCGTCGACGCGGTGACCGCTTTCGCCAACATGGTGGAGGCGCTCACGCTGTTCCACGTCGAGCGGCGTGCGCTGGCGCTCGTCCTGGCGACAGAGCTGCGGCGTCTGGAGGAACCCAACCGCACGCACCTGCAGGCGTCGATGGCGCAGATCGAGGGTCGCCTGCTCGACACGGCCCGTCGCGCCGCCGAACTAGGCGCCTTCCGGTCGGGTGACCTGTCCGTGGCGACCAAGGCGATCGTCACGATGTGCCTGGCCGTGCCGACCTGGACCGACGACTCCGACGCCGCCCACGGCCGCCGGATCGCTCGCGAGTACGCGGATCTGGCGCTCGCCATGGTGGGGCATCAGGCCGACCGCTAGGCCGCCTCGGACCGGTCGGCGGATCCACGCTCTGTGGCTCCGGTTCGAGCGTGTTCAGCTTTGCTGAACTTGCCTTTTGTACAGGGCTTTCCGCTCTGCTGCTGACAAACCCTGAGACATCACCGATTTCGCCTCTTGACGGCGTTGCGAACGAGTGCGATGCTCGTCACAATGAACTCACCGAGCGAGCGCTCACAAAGTTCAGTCGCAAAGTTCAGTCCGCACCGTTCTGGGTGCGACCCGGAACCGTCGGTTCCGCTCTGGATCGAATCAAAGGAGATGAGATGACCGAGATCGAGACCGCTGCGCCGTCCATGGGTGACCTGCTGGGAGCCGACACCCCGTCGAACTGGGGCAAGTGGGGCCCCGACGACGAGGTGGGCGCCCTGAACTACCTGGACGCGAGCGAGGTCCTGCGCGGTGTCGGCCACATCAAGTCGGGGGAGACCTTCACCCTCCAGATCGAGATGGGTCGCACCGAGAGCCCCGGAGATCCGCTGTGGCCGGGCCGCGAGGGCATCAACCGAAAGAACATCCTCGACGAGTCGTCGTGGGACGGTGACGGTGCGCCGCAGTTCCCCGGCGGCCTGCACTACGCCGACGACACCGCGAACATCTTCCTGCAGGGCTCCACGCAGTACGACGCCCTCGGCCACGTCTGGTACGACGGCAAGCTCTACAACGGCTACGACGCCCGCAGCACCGTCGACGCACTGGAGAAGGCGTCGGTCCTGCCGATCGCCGAGAAGGGCGTCGTCGGCCGTGGTGTGCTCATCGACATGGCCCGGTACCGCGGCAAGAAGTACCTGGACAAGGGTGAGACCTTCGACCACAACGACCTCGAGGCCGCCGCTGCCGCACAGGGTGTCACCATCGAGCCGCACGACATCCTGATCATCCGCACCGGGTGGCTGACCTACTGGTACGAGCTGAACAACCCGGAAGAGTTCTACGACGGCTTCTGCGAGCCCGGCCTGACCTACTCGCGTGAACTCGTGCAGTGGTTCCAGGACAAGGAGATCCCCAACCTGGTCACCGACACCATCGCCAACGAGGTCACCACCGACCCCGAATCTGGTGTGGCGCTTCCACTTCACAACGCGCTCATGCGCAACCTGGGTGTCGTGTTCACCGAGATCGTCTGGCTCGAGGAGCTGGCCGAGGCGTGTGCCGCCGACAACCGCTGGAGCTTCCTGTACGTCGCGGCACCGCTCAAGGTCGTCAGCGGCACCGGTGCGCCGGTGAACCCCGTCGTCATCCGCTGACTCATCTTCGAGTCTTTCGCCGAAAGAGGAACGTCAGACATGAGTGTCTACGACGACAAGGTGTGGCGCAGCCACTACCGCGAGCAGGATCTCGCGCCGCGCAGTATCGAATTCGAGACCGCGCTGGACATGTTCGCGGCCACCGCCGCGCGCAACCCCGGCGCCGACCTGATCCGCTACTTCGACGGATCGATCACGGCCGGTGAGCTCGACGAGCTGACCGACGCGTTCGCGGTCGGCATCCTGGACCTGGGCTTCACCCCGGGTGACCGCGCGGTGGTCTACGCCCAGAACATCCCGCAGTTCGTCATCGCGCAGCTGGGTATCTGGAAGGCCGGCGGCATCGCCGTCTCGGCCAACCCGATGTACCGCAGCCGTGAACTAGCCGAGATCCTCGTCGATTCCGGCGCCACGGTACTGGTCGCGATGCAGTCGCTGTACCGCGACGTCGCACAGGAGGCGTTGCGCGACAACAAGACCGCGGTGCGGACCGTCATCACCACCTCGGAGCTGGAGTACCAGACCGCGAACAGCGGAACCCTGGCCGGTGTCGAGAAGATCGACTGCCCCGACACCGTCGACCTGGCGACGATGCTCGCCAAGTACCGCGGTCAGCGCCCGCCCGAGGTCGATCTCACCGCAGACAGCGTCGCCTTCCTGACCTACACGTCGGGAACCACCGGACCGCCCAAGGGCGCGATGACCACCCATCGCAACGTCGTGTTCAACGCGCAGACCTACCGCGACTGGGTCGGTGTCGACAGCGACGACGTGATCCTGGGCGTCGCTCCGCTGTTCCACATCACCGGTCTCATCGCGCACATCGCACTGGCCGAACTCACCGGTGCGCCGCTGGTCCTGATGTACCGGATGGACCCGGCGGACACCATCGCGACCATCGCGCGGGAGAAGGCGACGTTCACGGTCGGATCGATCACGGTGTTCATCGCGCTGATGAACGTGCCGGACATCGACCCGGCATCGCTGAAGACCCTGTCGAAGATCTACTCCGGTGGGGCGCCGATCCCGCCGAGCACGATCGCCGAATTCCAGCAGCGGTTCGGTCACTACATCCACAACGTGTACGGCCTGACCGAGACCACGTCTCCGTCGCATGCGGTGCCGTTCGGTGTGACGGCTCCGTCCGACGAGGAGACCGGGGCCACCTCGGTGGGAATCCCGGTGTACGACACGGTCGTCCGGATCGTCGACGAGCAGGGCAACGACCTACCCGCGGGCCAGGTCGGCGAGCTGGTCACCGCCGGCCCGCAGGTGGTCGCCGGTTACTGGAACAAGCCGGAGGCGACCGCGAAGGGCATCCCGAACGGCGTGCTGCACACCGGCGACGTCGGCTACATGGACGCCGACGGATGGTTCTACATCGTCGACCGCAAGAAGGACCAGATCAACACCAGCGGTTTCAAGGTGTGGCCACGCGAGGTCGAAGACGTCCTGTACGAACATCCTTCGGTTCGTGAGGCCGCCGTCGTCGGCGTGCCCGACTCCTACCGCGGTGAGACCGTGAAGGCGTTCGTGAGTCTGCGTCCGGGAACGGAGGCGACGCCGGAGGAACTGATCGACCACTGCAAGACGCGGATGGCGGCCTACAAGTACCCGCGCGAGGTCGTGGTGATGGGCGACATCCCCAAGACCGCCACGGGCAAGCTGCTGCGTCGCGAACTGCGGACGGTGGCACAGTGACCCAGCCGGATCTGAACTTCCGCACCCCGGCCGAGACGCTGGATCTGCGGCCGTCGGCGAAGGCGTTGGAGCTGCGCGAGGAACTCATTGCGTTCATGCACTCCGACGTCTTCCCGGCGGAGCAGCGCTACGAAGAGGAGCGCGGCTTCGCCGGTCCCGACGATCACGCCGTGCCGGCGGTCGTCGAGGAGCTGAAGAAGCGGGCCCGCGCACGCGGCCTGTGGAATCTGTTCCTGCCGTCCGAATCCGGGATCAGCCAGCTCGACTACGCCGGTCTGGCCGAGATCACCGGCTGGAGCCTGCATCTGGCGCCCGAAGCCGTCAACGGTGCGGCGCCCGACACCGGGAACATGGAGCTGCTGCACCTGTTCGGCACCGAGGATCAGAAGCAGACCTGGCTGGAACCGCTGCTCGACGGCCGAATTCGGTCGGCGTTCTCGATGACCGAGAAGGACGTCGCGAGTTCGGATGCGACCAACATCGAGACCAGCATCTCTCGCGACGGCGACTCCTACATCATCAACGGCCGGAAGTGGTGGACGAGCGGTGCGGCCGACCCGCGCTGCAAGCTGCTCATCGTGATGGGCAAGACCGATCCCGAGGCGGCGACCCACCGACAGCAGTCGATGGTGCTGGTCCCGATCGACACCCCGGGTGTCACCGTGGTCCGCGACGTACCGGTGTTCGGTCGTCACGACCAGCACGGTCACGTCGAGATCGTGTACGACAACGTCCGGGTGCCCGTCGAGAACCTGCTCGGTGAGGAAGGCGGCGGATTCGCCATGGCGCAGGCGCGCCTCGGCCCCGGCCGCATCCACCACTGCATGCGTGCGCTCGGCGCTGCCGAACGTGCTCTGCACCTCATGGTCCAGCGGTCGAAGGGGCGCGTCGCGTTCGGCAAGCCGCTGGCCGAGCAGGGCGTCGTGCAGCAGCAGATCGCCGAGTCGCGCATCGCGATCGACCAGGCTCGTCTGCTGTGCCAGCTGGCCTCGAAGACGATCGACGAACTCGGCAACAAGGCCGCCGCGCCGTATGTCTCGGCCGCCAAGGTGTCGGTGCCGCGGGTCGCGCTCGAGGTCATCGACCGGGCGATCCAGGTCCACGGTGGCGCCGGCGTCAGCGACGACGTGCCGCTGGCCGCAATGTACGGCTGGCACCGCGCGATGCGCATCTTCGACGGTCCGGACGAGGTGCACATCCGCACCATCGCCAAGTCGGAGCTGCGGCGCTGACCACAGGTTGAGAAGTCGAGGCAGTTTGCGCCGCTCACCGGCGCAAACTGCCTCGACTTTTTCACGACCGGCCTACCCTGACCCGCAGGTCGCGACGACGAGGAGCAGGTCATGAACCCAGGCGATCCCAACCAGCAGCAGGGTGGTCAGTGGTCGCCGGCCCCACCCGGGCAATCACAGACCGGTGGATTCCCTGGCCACCAGGGTCAGACTGCGCAGTTCCCGGGCGGCCCGCCTACCGGAGGTTGGGGGCCCGCGCCCGGCATGGGGCCGCGACGAGCGGGGCCGCGCCCCGATCGGTCGGTGATCTTTGCCCTCGGTGCGGCAGTCGCCGGCATCGTCACCTACTGCATGGGCTTCGTCAGCTGGATCACCGCGTTGGCCGGGTCTCAGCAGGGGATCGACCTGTGGGAGCGCGATTTCGTAGAGGGGCGGGACAGCATCCCGGGGTTCTTCTCCGACGACATGGTGCTGAACCCCGGTAAGTTCTTCGTCCTGCTCGGCGTCGTCGGGGTCGCGACGACGTTCGTGCTGGTTCCCCGGTACCGGAAGGCGCTGCCGTTCCTTGCCGTGATCGCGCTCGCCGGGTGGCTGGCGCTGTTCGCCTCGGCGCTGATCATGCCGCCGTCCGTCGAACTCGGAGCCGGCGCCATTCTCGGGCTGATCTTCGGGTTGGTGCAGGTGGCGCTCCTGATGACCGCTTCGTTCTTGTACGGTCTCAAGAAGGATGACGCCGCAATCTCCTGACGTACACGTGCAGCCGGCCGGGCTTCTCGACGACCCGCTGGCGGGTGCACTTCGTCGTGCGGGTTGTGTGTTCGCCGAGGACGAGGCCGAGCTGTTACGCCGACACGCCTCTGGCGCCGATGAACTCGACGACCTGTGCGCACGCCGGATCGCGGGTGAACCACTCGAACACCTGCTGGGGTGGGTCCAGTTCGGGGACCTCCGGCTCAGCGTCGGGTCCGGGGTGTTCGTGCCGCGGCAACGTTCGCTGCTGCTCGCGCAGGAAGCCGTCGCAGCCGCGATGGTGCGGCCTGAAGCCGTTGTCCTCGAAGCGTTCTGCGGGGTGGCGCCGATCGCCTCCGCGGTCGCCGCAGCCGTCGACGGTGCGCAGGTGCACGCTGCCGACATCGCCGCCGACGCACTCGTCCACGCCCGGCGGAACCTGCCCGTCGCCGCGCAGATCCATCACGGCATCGGTTTCGATGCCTTGCCCGAGACGCTCCGCGGCCGCGTGGATGTGATCGCGGCCGTCCCGCCATACGTTCCCGATCACGCCTTCGGTCTGCTCGCCCCGGAAGCGCGCGATCACGAGCCCCGACGCGCACTGACCGGGGGAGCGGACGGCCTCGATCACGTCGACGCACTGATCGCCGGCGCACAGGCATGGCTGTCCGACGACGGGGTTCTGCTGATCGAGATGAACGCAGCGCAGTTCGACGCAGTGGCTGCCCGCGACGAGCACAGCAGGGCCTTCGACCTCGACGCCGTGGCCGGCGACGACGGGCAGACCGTGGTTGCGAGGCTGTGCCGGGCCGGACGTCGTAGCGCGATCTCGCGCTTTGTTTCCCGTTCGTAAACGATTCTCGTGGTGCTCTTGCGCGCCCCCGCGGCCTCGTGCAGACTCAGTGTACACAAAAATGTATCCACTTTGCATGGTTGGGTGGACCCGGAACCGTGGGAGCCGTCCCGCGCCCTGACGCACAGCACCTGGAGACGACCTTGGCAACGACCGCCACTCACTACCCGCACCTGTTCACACCTGGGCGGATCGGTGAACTGGAGGTCGAGAACCGAATCCTCAAGTCGCCGCAGAGCACGGCGACCGCGAACGCGGACGGAACCGTCTCGGCGCGCACCGTCGAGCACTACAAGCGACTCGGCCAGGGCGGTATCGGCCTGGTGATGATGGAGTACAGCTTCATCGACTCCGATGCGAGCAAGGCGATCCACAACCAGCTCGGCAATGCCCACCGCGAGCACACCCCGGGTCTGGGTTGGGTCGTCGACGAGGTGCACGCCACCGGCGCACGCATCGGATTGCAGATCGCCCACGGCGGCCGACAGAAGTTCCTCGGCACCGCACCCATCAAGTCGGCCACCGACTCGTCGTGGTCGGATGTGGAGGGGCAGTACGGTGTGGTGCCGACCCCGATGACCGTCGACGAGATCGATGCGGTGGTCGCCGCGTTCGGCGACGCCGCTGCACGCGCCCACGCCGCGCGCTTCGACATCGTCGAGGTGCATGCCGGCCACGGCTACCTGATCACCAATTTCCTGTCGCCGCACACCAACTGGCGCGAGGACGAATACGGCGGGAGCTTCGACAACCGGGCGCGGCTGTTGTTACGCATCGTCGACGACATCCGGGCCAAGGTCCCGCGTGAGTTCCCGCTGAGCATCCGGCTGTCGGTCACGGACTACGAGCCGGACGGTATCCCCATCGAGGAGACCGTCGAATTGTGCCGTCGTCTCGAGGCACGCGGCGTCGACGTGCTGCACTGTTCGGGCGGGCACCACGCCGGGATGGAGTGGGAGGTCAGTCCCTGGTACCAGGTGCGCACCCCGCACCGGTGGGGTTGGGAGAAGATCAAGGCCGCCGTGTCGATCCCGGTGATCGCCTCGGGGTCGATCGTCTCGCCCGAGACCGCCGAGGAGATCCTGGCTTCCGGATCGGCCGACTTCGTGTCGCTCGGACGCCCGATGCTCGCCGACCCCGACTGGGCGCGCAAGGCGAAACTCGGTCGTGCCCTGGAGATCACGCCGTGCATCCGGTGCAACGACGGCTGCCTCCACCGCGGATTGAACAAGGGACGAAGCGTCGGCTGCAGCGTGAACCCGAGCGTCGCCGAAGAAGGCCGATTCCCCGTGACCACGGCCGAGACGAGCAAGGTCGTCGCCGTGATCGGCGGCGGCCCGGCCGGACTCCACGCCGCCGCGGTACTGCACGACCGAGGCCACGGCGTGACGCTCTACGAACCCGGTGAGCTGGGCGGCCTGCTCAATCACGCACAGGGATCGACGGTCAAGCAGGATCTAGCGGCGCTGGCCCGGCATCTGGTCCACGAGGTGACGCGGCGCGACATCCCGATCGTCACCCGGGCGGCGGACGCGCAGACGATCACCTCCGGTCACTTCGACGCCGCGGTGGTGGCCACGGGTGCCCTGGCGGAATCACCTCGATTCCCCATCGGGGGCTCTGTCCCGGTCATCACGGCCGCGCAGATCCGCTCGGCGGATGCCCCGCGTGGCCGCGTGGTCATCGTGGGCGGAGGCCTGCAGGGCTGCGAGGCCGCGCTCCGGATCTCCGAGTCCGCCGCTGCGGCAGGCGATCCCACGACGGTGACCATCCTGGAAGCCAACGACGGTCTGCTCGCCGGGGACGAGGTCTTCACCGACGTCGAGCGGCTTCCCCTGTTCCTCGACGCCGCCGGGGTCTCCGTCAGGTGCGGTCACACCGTCGTCGGGATCGACGACGAGGGTCTACACGTCGAGACGGCCGACGCTGCCGAGACCATCGCGGCCGACACCGTCGTCCTCGCGCTGGGCCGGCAGCGCCCGGACTCCGACCTCGCCGACGAGCTCGAGGCAGCGGGGATAGAGGTACGCGTGATCGGCTCGGCACGCCAACCGGGGCGCGTGTTCGACGCCATGCACACGGCGTTCTTCGCAGCCCGGTCATTGTGAAATCTGTCAGCACCAGGAGAGGAAGAAAATGAAGATCCACGGGATCAGCTGGGTCGGATCGCGGACGTCGAACTATCAGGCGATGCGCGACTTCGCCGCCGACGCACTCGGTTTGAAGGTCGAACGCGAGCAGGAGAACGCGGTCGTGTTCGGGCTCCCGGACGGATCGGCGCTCGAGGTGTTCAAGCCGACCGACAGCGACCACTCCTTCTTCGATCACCCCGTCGCCGGCCTGATCGTCGACGACGTACGCGAGGCGCGCGCCGAGCTCGAGGCCAAGGGCGTCGAGTTCATCGGCGAGGTCCACGATGGGGTCGAGGACTCGTGGGGCACCGCATGGTCGCACCTGCGCGCACCCGACGGCCACATCTACGTCCTGATCAGCCGGCCCGCGCTCACCGAGCGCAGCGAGCCCGTCGTGACCAAGCGACGCTTCGACGAGCTCCGGGTCTGCCTCAAGGTCAAGGACATCGACGAGGCGGTGCGGGTGTACCGCGACGGCCTCGGTATGGAGATCGTCGACGACTGGACGCACCCGGCCGGTCAGCGCGGCGTCCTCTTCGGCGTCGTTCCCGCCGCGGTGGAGCTGTTCGACGAAGCGCAGTGGGAGCTCGTCGACGACGCCGAACTCGGACGCCAGGTGTCGGGCGACCACACGCTGCGCGTCGAGGTGCGGGACGTCGACGAGATCGAATCCCTCGCCAAGGTGCTCGCCGATGTCGGTGTGTCGCGCGACGGTGAGGTCACCCAGACCCCGTGGGAGCAGAACTGCCTCCGGATGAGCACCTCCGAGGGCGAGCAGCTCACTCTCTTCACCCTGCCCGCCGAAGAGCGCGTCGTGCGCGAGGAAGCACGTTCCGTGCTGTCGGTCCGCCCGGTCTGACAACCGAGCCCGGTGTACCCGGAGTTCTCCGGTACACCGGGCAGCGGGTGCTCTGGATCAGATGCCGAGTGACCCGCGGAGACGGCTGACCTCTGCCCGGTACTTCTCGACGTTGCGCATCTTGACGCTCTCGTAGCCGCGCACCATGTCGGGGAGGCCGGCGAGTTCCACCACGGCGGGCATCTCGGCGTCGCCGACACGTCCGCATTGCACCGCGGCCAGCAGCGAGTCGACGATCTCCCGGTACTCGACGATCAGCGCGCGTTCGGTGCGACGGATCTCGTTGCGGCCGAACGGGTCGAGCGGCGTTCCGCGCAGCTTCTTCATCTTCGCGAGCGCGCTCATCGGGCGGTTCGCCCACGCTCCGAGGGACATCTTCTCCCGCATGCCCATCTGGCGCAGCGTCGGCGGATGCAACCGGATCGCGACCTCGGCATCCTCGCCGAACTCATCGGCGACCTTCGCCGCGAAGGCGGCATCCTGTGTCAGGCGGGCCACCTCGTACTCGTCCTTGTAGGCCATCAGCTTGTACAGGTTGCGTGCGACCGCCTCGGTCAGCGCATCGTTGTCCGCACCGCGGTGCACCCGTTCGACGACGTCGAGATACTCACGCGCATAACGCTCGTCCGCGTAGGCGATCAGTTCGTCGTAGCGGAGGGCGACTGTACGTCTCAGCTCGTCGCCGAAACCGCTCGTATGCACCACGCTCATCGCGTGGTCGGACGGCTCCGGTTCCGTGGTCGCGGCGGCGTGCAGTGAGGCGATGGTCGCGGATACCGCCTCGGCGTCGGCGACCGCCTGACGTCCGCGTCGGAAGGCCTGCACGTTGGCGTCCACCGCGACGCCGTTCAGTTCGATCGCCCGCTCGATCGACGAGGCCGAGATGGCCAGTGCACCTGCCTGATAGGCCGCACCCACCATGAGCATGTTGGCGAACTGCTCGTCACCGAAGAGTGCGGTCGACAGCGCTCCCGAGTCGAGGTAGAGGCCGCGGGTCACCTTGGCATCGATCGCCGAGTGGATCGCGGTCTCCGCCGGGAAGCCCACCGAGGTGTCGATGACCATGAGCCCGGTGGGCACCTGCGTCGTGGACACCACGGCGACGGTCTTCTCCGGTGCCGCGACCTTCAGGTTGACCGGGTCGGTTCCGACCAGCGGGTCACAGACGAGGTAGAGGTCGCAGTCGTCGGAGGCGACCTTGGCGGCCTGCTCGACGTCGTGGGGCGCGACCTTGATGTCGCTGACGACGGCTCCGCCCTTCTGCGCCAGGCCCGTCATGTCGACGGTCCGGGCGGCGTGGCCGTCGAGGACCGCGGCCGTCGCCAGCACCTGCGACACGGTCACCACACCGGTGCCGCCGATGCCGGTGACCCGCAGCGAGAACGTGTCCCGCACCGCGGGCAGCGTCGGTTCCGGCAAAAGTGCGTCGGGGATGTCGGCGGCGCGGGCCCTCGTCCGCTTCGTACCCGGGGTGACGGTGACGAACGACGGGCAGTCGCCCTTCAGGCACGAATAGTCGAGGTTGCACGAACTCTGGTCGATCTGCGTCTTGCGTCCGAACTCGGTCTGCACCGGGTGCACCGACAGGCAGTTCGACTTCTCGCCGCAGTCGCCGCAGCCCTCGCAAATGCGTTCGTTGATCATCACGCGTGTGGTGGGGGTGGGCATGGTGCCGCGCTTGCGCTTGCGGCGCTTCTCCGCGGCGCAGTGCTGATCGTGGACGAGAACGGTCACCCCGGGTACGCCCGCGAGTTCGGTCTGCACCTCGAGCAGGTCGTCGCGCTGGCGGACCTCCACGTTCTTCGGCAGGCCCAGCGCCCGAGTACGTTTCGGGTCGTCGGAGGTCACGACGATCTTGCTGACGCCCTCGTCGATCAGGAGGGAGGTCAGCCGCGGCAGGTCCATCTCGCCGACCGGGTCCTGGCCGCCGGTCATGGCGACGGTGCCGTTGTAGAGCAACTTGTAGGTGATGTTCTCACCGGAGGCGACCGCTGCACGCAGTGCCAGCGAGCCCGAGTGCATGAACGTGCCGTCACCGACGTTCTGCACGAAGTGCCGGGCGGAGACGAACGGCGCCATGCCGATCCACTGCGCCCCCTCGCCACCCATCTGCGTCACCCCGGCGACGTCGCCGACCTGGCGCGGGTCCATCAGGAGAACCATCGCGTGACAACCGATCCCGGCGCCGACGAGGGTGTCCTCGGAGACCTTGGTCGAGCTGTTGTGCGGGCACCCGGAACAGAAGTACGGCGTGCGCACGGCGAGCGGGAGTTCGATGCGGGTCCGACGCCGCGACTTCTCGTCGATCCACGCCTGCGCCGCGTCGACGTGATGACGTGCGAGGCGATCCGCGAGGCCGCGGGTGACGGCATCGACGTCGAGTTCACCGAAGCGGGAGAACAGGGTCGACCCGTCCTCGTGGACCTTGCCGACGATCCGCGGCGCACGCGGATGCCGGAACAGGATGTCGCGCATCATCGTCTCGATGAAGTCGCGCTTCTCCTCGATGACGATGACCTCGTCGAGATCACCGCGCGCGGTGCCGAACATGAAGCGGTCGAGGATGTCCCGCTCGATCGGGTACACCATCCCGAGCTTGAGGATGCGGATGCCGAGACGACGCAGGTCGTCATCGCCGATGTTCAGCAGGCGCAACGCCTCTCGGAGATCGAGGTAGGTCTTGCCGGCGGCGACGATGCCGATCCGGTCGTCGGGGGTCGACACCACGATCTTGTTGATCCCGTTGAGCCGGGCGTACTCCAGCGCCCGGGGGATGCGTGTGGTGAGCTGATTCTGTTCGAGTTCCATAAGATTGGCGCCCAGCAGTCGGCCACTCGGCACGTGCGGGCTTCGCCCGAGATCGCCGTAGGTGGGGATGATCCGGTCGGGATCGACGTGGGCGGTCGACGCGCCGTCGGCGACATGGGCCGAGATCTTCAGCGACGTCCACAATCCGCTGACGCGGCTCATGACCGCCGCGTGCACACCGAGGTCGAGGATGTCCTGCGAGTCGGCGGGGTAGAGGATCGGTATGTAGAGGTCGGCCAGTGCCATCTCCGACGCGCACGGCACGGTCGAGGACTTGGCGCCCGGGTCGTCGCCGACCAGTGCGACCGCCCCGCCGGACGGATGCGTGCCGACGAGGTTGGCGTGACGGATCGCGTCGGTGGCGCGGTCGAGGCCGGGGGCCTTGCCGTACCAGTAGCCGACGACGCCGTCGCGGGGCGTGCCGTCGGCGGTGGGGGCGAGTTCCGCGACCTGCGCGGCGACCTGCGAACCCATCACCGAGGTCGCGGCGATCTCCTCGTTCAGGCCCGGCCGGTGGGTGATGTCGTAGGGCGCGAGCAGCTTGCGGCGTCGGGCGAGTTCGAGGTCGTAGCCGGCGAGGGGAGAGCCCTCGTAGCCGGAGATGAACGAGGCGGTGTTCAGGTTCTGGCGGCGGTCGACGCGAGCACGGTCACGGACCATGCGGACCAGGGCCTGAATGCCGGAGAGGTAGATGGTGCCCGACTCGCGGGCGTAGCGATCGTCGAGCGAGAAGTCGTCAGGAAGGGGCTCGGACGAGCGTGTTCCTGACGAGCCGGTCTGTGGGGTCGGCACCTGCTGGAAGCGTGCGCGGTCGTCTGCGAGGGTCATGGGGTTACCTGGCCTTCTATGTGCGGTGGCCGTCTCCGGTCGTGCCGGGGATCGACGCATCGGTTGTGAGAGCCCGGGGGTGGTGGGCCTGACACCACCCTACGAGATGACGTGACGCGCGTCACGCAGACGGGGTGCCAGTTGCGGGCGTGACACACGCCACCCGATGGCGTACCATTCCGCTCAGTTAATCCCTACTAACTGAAGGGTCGACGGTGACCAGCACGCTCGACGGCTTCCGGGCCGCGCACCAGCAGAATCTCGACCTGCTCCATCAGCGTCTGACGACGGTGGCCGCCGGCGGCGGTGCCAAGGCGCGCGAGCGCCACGTCTCCCGCGGCAAGCTGCTGCCCCGCGACCGCGTCGACGGCCTCCTGGACGTCGGTTCGCCGTTCATCGAGGTCGCCCCGCTCGCCGCGTTCGGGATGTACGACGACAAGGCGCCGGCCGCGGGTGTCATCGCCGGCGTCGGCCGGGTGGCCGGTCGCGAATGCATGATCGTGGCCAACGACGCCACGGCCTCCGGAGGTACCTACTACCCGGTCACGGTGAAGAAGCACTTGCGTGCGCAGGAGATCGCAGCCGCCAACCGGCTGCCGTGCATCTACCTCGTCGACTCCGGCGGTGCGATGCTGCTGCAGCAGGACGAGGTCTTCCCGGACCGCGACCACTTCGGCCGCATCTTCTTCAACCAGGCGAACATGAGCGCCGCGGGCATCCCGCAGATCGCCGCCGTCCTCGGTTCCTCGACCGCCGGCGGCGCCTACGTCCCGGCGATGAGCGACGAGACGGTCATCGTCCGCAACCAGGGCACCATCTTCCTGGCCGGTCCACCGCTGGTGAAAGCCGCTACCGGCGAAGATGTCTCGGCCGAGGACCTCGGCGGCGGAGCGATGCACTCCTCGGTCTCCGGCGTCACCGACCACCTCGTCGACAACGACCAGCAGGCACTGGCGAAGGTCCGTGAGATCGTCGCCACCCTCGGCCCGCGGGAGGCACCGCAGTGGGAGACCATCCCGTCGCGGGAGCCGCTCCGTCCGCAGACCGACATCTACGACGTGGTGCCCACCGACTCGCGGACCCCGTACGACGTGCGCGAGGTCATCGAGATCATGTGCGACGCGGGTGAATACACCGAGTTCAAGGCGAACTACGGTACGACCCTGGTCACCGCCTTCGCGCACATCCACGGCCACCCGGTGGGGATCATCGCCAACAACGGCGTGCTCTTCAGCGAATCCGCCCTCAAGGGAGCGCATTTCATCGAGCTCTGCGACCAGCGTCGAATCCCGTTGATCTTCCTGCAGAACATCACCGGGTTCATGGTCGGCAAGGCCTACGAGCAGGGCGGCATCGCCAAGAACGGCGCCAAGATGGTCAATGCGGTGGCCTGTGCCCGGGTCCCGAAGTTCACCGTCATGGTCGGCGGCTCGTTCGGCGCCGGCAACTACTCGATGTGCGGCCGGGCCTACTCGCCGCGGTTCCTCTGGATGTGGCCCAACGCGCGCATCTCCGTGATGGGTGGCCCGCAGGCGGCCGACACCCTGGGCACGGTGCGCCGCAACCAGATCGAGCGATCCGGGGACACCTGGGCGGCAGAGGACGAGGAGGCCTTCAAGGCGCCCATCCGCGAACAGTTCGAGCGGCAGTCCGACGCCTACTACTCGACCGCACGCCTCTGGGACGACGGCATCGTCGACCCGGCCCAGACCCGCACACTGCTCGGACTCGCCCTCGAGACGGCGCGGTACGCGCCACTGGCCGACCCGCGCTACGGCGTCTTCCGGATGTGAGCGGAGGCCGACATGTCATCCCCGAGTTCACCCACGACGACAGAGGACCTTCAGACCGTGAGCACCAGACCCATTCGCAGCGTCCTGGTGGCGAACCGTGGTGAGATCGCCTGCCGGGTGATCGACACGCTGCGCCGCCTGGGCATCCGCAGCATCGCCGTCTACTCCGACGCCGACGCGCACGCCCGGCACGTCCGCGAGGCCGACGTCGCGGTCCGGATCGGACCGGCCGCGGCGGCCCAGAGCTATCTCGACATCGACGCCGTGGTCGACGCGGCCCGCAAGACCGGTGCCGACGCCGTCCACCCCGGCTACGGATTCCTCTCCGAGAACCAGAAATTCGCCGCCGCGCTGGCGGAAGCGGGCATCGTCTTCATCGGTCCGCCGACCGAGGCCATCGCGACGATGGGCGACAAGATCACCGCCCGCGCCGCGGTCACCGCGCGCGACGTGCCGGTGGTGCCGGGTCTCTCGCGTCCCGGCCTCACCGACGAGGACCTGATCGCGGCCGCCCCCGACATCGGCTTCCCGGTCCTCATCAAACCGAGCGCCGGCGGCGGCGGCAAGGGTATGCACCGCGTCGCCGACCCGGCCGAACTGCCTGCCGCACTACAACGCGCACGACGCGAGGCCGGCGCCGCGTTCGGCGACGACGCCCTGTTCCTCGAGCACTTCGTCGACACGCCGCGCCACATCGAGGTGCAGGTCCTCGCCGACACCCACGGCAACGTCATCCATCTCGGTGAACGTGAGTGCTCCCTGCAGCGCCGCCACCAGAAGGTCATCGAGGAGGCGCCCTCGGCGCTGCTCGACGCCGACACCCGTGCCCGGATCGGCGAGGCGGCCTGCGACGCCGCCCGCAGCGTCGGCTACACCGGCGCGGGCACCGTCGAGTTCATCGTCTCGGCCCACAAGCCCGACGAGTTCTTCTTCATGGAGATGAACACCCGGCTGCAGGTCGAGCACCCGGTCACCGAACTGGTCACCGGAATCGACCTGGTGGAGCAGCAGATCCGCGTGGCCCGCGGCGAAATCCTCGGCTTCGCCCAGGACGACATCACGCTCACCGGCCACGCCATCGAGGCCCGCGTGTACGCCGAGGATCCCACCCGTGGCTTCCTCCCCACGGGCGGCACCATCGAACACCTCGTCCACCCGGACACCGCGTCGGGCAGCGGCATCCGCGTCGACTCCGCCATGCTCGGGGGCCTGCGTGTCGGCAGCGACTACGACCCGATGCTCGCCAAGATCATCGCGCACGGCAGCGACCGCGAGGAGGCCCTCGAACGCCTCGACCAGGCGCTGGCACACACCCGCGTCCTCGGTGTCGTCACGAACATCGACTTCTGCCGCTTCGTCCTCCGGCAACAGGCCGTCGTCGACGCCGAACTCGACACCGAACTGCTCGACCGTCTGGTCGCCGACTACGCGGTGCCGCAACCCTCCCCGGAGGCTCAGGTCCTCGTCGGCCTCGCCCGCATCGGGACCCGGGACCGCGGTGACGTCTGGTCGTCGGCGGTCGGCTGGCGCGTCGGCGAACCGGCCCCGGTGATCACCAGGCTCGTGAGCGGCGGACACCACTCCACCGTGTCGATTCGCGTCGAACACGCTGATGCACAGTCGATCTCGGGATCGGCGACCGTGGTCACCGAGGGTGGTGACGGGGCCGAGGGTGAGTCGTGGACCGCCGAGGTCGTCTACCTCCCCGCACAGTCGGGCGAGGGCCGCGAATCCGACCGTCTCATCGTCGACGGGGTCAGCCAGTCCTGGTCGTCGACGCTGATCGGTGAATCCTGGTGGGTGTCGGGACCGTCCGGCGCCTGGGTCCTCGATCTCGCCCGCCCGCTGCTCGACGAGGCCGCCGACGATCGTGCCGGCGAGATCGCCAGCCCGATGCCCGGCACCGTGGTCGCCGTCGGCGCCGTATCCGGCGACGAGGTGAGCAGCGGCGCGGCCGTCGTGGTCGTCGAGGCGATGAAGATGGAACACGCGTTGACCGCACCCGTCGACGGAACCGTCGACATCACGGTGAAGGTGGGTGACAAGGTGGATGCCGGACAGATCCTCGCCGTGGTCACCCCCGCGGAGAGCCGGGAGTCCGTTCCCGCTCCCTGACCACTCGCTCCCTGAGGTGCGAGGAGCGCAAGCGACGAGCCACGAAGGGCTCGGAACAGAACAGATCGAACCGAACGACAAGAGTGAACAGGACTCTCATGGAACTCACGCAGGAGTACACCGACCTCATCGAGACGGTGCGCGACTTCGCGCAGACCGTGGTGGCGCCGGTGGCCGCGAAACACGATGCCGACCACACCTTCCCGTACGAGGTCATCGCCCAGATGGGCAAGATGGGCCTCTTCGGGCTGCCGTTCCCCGAGGAGTACGGCGGCATGGGCGGCGACTACTTCGCGCTGGCCCTCGCACTCGAGGAACTCGGCAAGATCGACCAGTCGGTCGCCATCACCCTCGAGGCCGGCGTGAGCCTGGGTGCGATGCCGATCTACCGGTTCGGCACCGAGGAGCAGAAACAGCAGTACCTGCCCGACCTCACCGCCGGTACCGCGCTCGCCGGTTTCGGTCTGACCGAGCCGGGTGCCGGCTCCGACGCCGGGGCCACCGCGACCACCGCCCGTGACGACGGTGACTCGTGGATCATCAACGGCGGCAAGCAGTTCATCACCAACTCGGGCACCGACATCACCTCGCTGGTCACCGTCACCGCGGTCACCGGGGTCAAGGAGAACGGCAAGAAGGAGATCTCGACCATCATCGTGCCGTCGGGAACCCCCGGCTTCACCGCCGAACCGGCCTACAACAAGGTCGGCTGGAATGCCTCCGACACCCACCCGCTCACTTTCACCGATGTGCGCGTGCCCAAGGAGAACCTGCTCGGTGAGCGCGGCCGCGGCTACGCCAACTTCCTGTCGATCCTCGACGAGGGCCGCATCGCGATCGCGGCGCTCGCGACCGGAGCGGCGCAGGGCTGCGTCGACGAGAGCGTCAAGTACGCCAAGGAGCGTCAGTCGTTCGGCAAGCCGATCGGCGAGTACCAGTCGGTGTCCTTCGCCATCGCAAGGATGGAGGCCCGGGCCCACGTCGCGCGCACCGCGTACTACGACGCGGCGGCGAAGATGCTGGCGGGCAAGCCCTTCAAGAAGGAAGCGTCGATCGCCAAGCTGGTGGCCAGCGAGGCGGCCATGGACAACGCGCGCGTCGCCACCCAGATCCACGGCGGCTACGGATTCATGAACGAGTACCCCGTCGCCCGTCACTACCGCGACTCGAAGATCCTCGAGATCGGCGAGGGCACCACCGAGGTGCAGCTCATGCTCATCGCCCGGGAGCTGGGTTTCGCATGAGCGACAACGACCAGGCACCCGTGAACAGGGTCGTCCAGCGCGGCCTGTGGTTCGAGGAGTTCATCGAGGAGACCCTCTACGAACACCGTCCCGGACGCACCGTGACCGAGGCCGACAACGTCTTGTTCACGACGCTCACCATGAACACCCAGGCCCTGCACCTCGACGCCGCGTGGTCGGCGCAACAGCCCGGTTTCGGTGGTCAGCGCCTGATCAACTCCATGTTCACGCTGTCGACGATCGTGGGTCTCTCGGTCAGCCAGCTGACACAGGGCACACTGGTGGCCAACCTCGGTTTTTCCGAGGTTGCGTTCCCCGCGCCGCTGTTCGCCGGTGACACCCTCTACGCCGAGACACTGTGCACCGGTAAACGCGAATCCCGGTCGAGGCCGGGGGAGGGCGTGGTGAACTTGACCCACATCGGACGCAATCAGCACGGCGAGGTCGTCGCGCGAGCCGCGCGGGCCACGTTGGTGCGCAAGAAACCTACGGAGTGACGACGATGTTCTTCGACGGACCCGCCGACAATTCGCTCGTGAGCGGATCGAGTCTGGGCGATTCCCAGCTGTCCAACGCCTGGCTGCCCGCCGGGCCCGCACTGCTGTTCTGCCCCGCAGACCGGCCCGAGCGCTACCAGAAGGCCCTCGACCGGGCCGACGTCGTGATCCTCGACCTCGAGGACGCGGTGTCGCCGGAGAATCGGGCTGCCGCGCGGGAAGCGTTGATCGCCAACCCGATCGACCCGGACCGCACCATCGTGCGGATCAACCCGGCCGGTACCGGCGACTACCGCCGCGACCTCGCCGCGGTCTCCGAGACGAACTACCGCGTCGTCATGCAGGCCAAGTCGGAGGACGTGGCGTCGATCCTGGACACCGCGTTCCAGACGATCGCGCTGATCGAGACGCCGCTGGGTGCCACCCGCGCCAACGACATCGCCGCCACGTCGAACTGCATCGGCCTCATGTGGGGCGCCGAGGACCTGGTCGCCGGACTCGGCGGGACGTCGAGCCGGTTCGGGCCCGCGGAGCCCCGCGCCGGCGAGTACCGCGACGTCGCCGCCTGGGTCCGGTCGATGGTCCGCATCGCGGCCGCGGCGCACGGCAAATTCGCCGTGGACTCGGTGCATCTCGACATCGACGATGTCGACGGTCTGGTCGCCGAGGTGCGCGACGCGGTGGCCCTCGGTTACACCGCGACCGCGTGCATCCATCCATCGCAGGTCGAGCACATCCGCGCCGGCTACCAGCCGTCCGAAGAGGCGATCGCGTGGGCGCACAAGGTGATCGACGGCTCCGCCGAACACGGTGGCGGGGTCTTCAGCCTCGACGGTCAGATGATCGACGGCCCGGTGCTCCGGCAGGCGGAGGTCGTGTTGTCCCGCGTGGCCGGACGGCCCGCCGCCGACGCCGACGCCTGATTCCGCTGCGCCGAACCGCTTTCCGCTTCCCCTCGTTCCCCCGACATCATCGAGAGACCGGAGCCCGCTCATGAGCAATGACGCTCACGCCCAGAACCTCGCACATACCCACGGTCCGCAGAGCCCTGCTCTGCTGACGGACACCATCGGCGTGACGCTGGCGCGGACCGTCGAGAAGTACGCCGATCACGTCGCGCTCATCGACGCCGCCATCGGCAGGCAGTGGACCTACGCGGAGTTCCACCGCGACGTGCGGGCGCTGGCCGCGGGTCTGCTGCGACTGGGCGTGGTCAAGGGGGATCGGGTCGGACTGTGGGCGCCCAACCGCTTCGAGTGGGTGCTCGTCCAGTACGCCACCGCCGAGATCGGCGCGATCCTGGTCAACCTCAACCCCGCTTACCGGCAGAACGAGGTCGAGTACGCCCTCAAGCAGTCCGGCACGAGCGTCGTCCTCGCGGCCGAACGGTTCAAGGACTCCGGCTATGAGTCGATGCTTGCGGAGGCGCGTCCGCACTGCCCGGATCTGCGGGAGGTGGTGACATTCGAGTCCGCGGCCTGGACCGAGCTGACCGCGGCCCCCTCCGACGAGGAACTGGCGCGGGTCGCCGAGATCGCGGCGTCGCTGTCCGCCGACGATCCGATCAACATCCAGTACACCTCGGGTACAACGGGTTTCCCCAAGGGGGCGACGCTGTCGCATCGCAACATCGGCAACAACGGCTACCTCGTCGGTGAGCTTCTCGATTACACCGCCGACGACCGCATCTGCCTGCCGGTGCCGTTCTACCACTGCTTCGGCATGGTGATGGGCAATCTCGCCGCCACCAGTCACGGTGCGGCCATGGTGATCCCGGGTCCCGCCTTCGATCCGAAGGCCACGCTCGACGCGGTCGCCGAACATCGCTGCACCAGTCTCTACGGCGTGCCGACGATGTTCATCGCCGAACTCGCACTGCTCGATGCCGCTCCGGAGGGTTACGCTCCCGACCTGTCCTCGCTGCGCACCGGCATCATGGCCGGCTCGCCGTGCCCCGAACAGGTGATGCGTCAGGTGGTCGATCGGATGCACATGAGCGAGGTCTCCATCTGCTACGGCATGACCGAGACGTCGCCGGTGTCCACCCAGACCAGGGTCGACGACCCGCTCGACCTCCGGGTCACCACCGTGGGCCAGGTCGGCCCGCACCTCGAGATCAAGATCGTCGCTCCCGGCATGGGGGAGACGCTCGGCCGCAACGAGACCGGCGAGCTGTGCACGCGCGGTTACTCGGTGATGACCGGCTACTGGAACGATCCGGAGAAGACCGCCGAGGCCATCGATTCCGAGGGGTGGATGCACACCGGCGACCTCGCCGAGATGGACGACGCCGGCTACGTCCGCATCACCGGCCGGATCAAGGACATGGTGATCCGGGGCGGCGAGAACATCTACCCGCGCGAGATCGAGGAATTCCTCTACACCCATCCCGACATCCTCGATGCCCAGGTCATCGGCGTCCCCGACGAGAAGTACGGCGAAGAACTCATGGCGTGGATCCGCCTCCGCGACCACGCCACCGATCTCACGGCCGAGGACGTGCGAGCCTTCGCCGACGGCAAGATCGCGCGGCACAAGATCCCCCGATACGTCCACGTGGTCAAGGAATTCCCGATGACCGTCACCGGCAAGGTCCGCAAGGTCGCGATGCGCGAAGAGGCCACGCACATCCTGGAGGACCTGCGATGACCGGTGCCGCGATCGAGCGGTTCAGCCGGCACGTGGAGAACCGGTTCGGCGTGGACGCCGCGGATTACGACCGGCTGTGGTCCTGGTCGGTGGAGCAGCCGGCACAGTTCTGGCGAGCCCTGTGGGAGTTCTTCGACCTCGACGCCCTGGCCGCCGAACCTCTCGCCGAGGGTGACGCCGCCGTGCTCGCCGACCCGACCATGCCCGGCGCACAATGGTTCCCGGGTGTCCGGCTGAATTACGTCAGCCAGATCCTGCGGCACGCCGACCTGCCGGGCGCCGCCATCGTCGGACTCGACGAGGCCGGGGAACGCACCGAGATCGCCTGGTCGGATCTCCCCGGCATGGTCGCCTCCCTGGCCGCGACGCTGCGGGCACAGGGGATCGGTACCGGCGACGTCGTGGCGGCCTACCTGCCCGACATCCCCGAGGCGGTCGTCGCCTTCCTCGCCACCGCCGGTCTCGGCGCCATCTGGTCGGGGTGCGGCCAGGACTATGCGCCGCAGGGTGCCGCGAGCCGGCTCGGTCAGCTCCGACCGAAGGTCCTGTTCAGTGCCGCGGGATACCGGTACAGCGGCAAGGACATCGACAAGCGTGCGGACAGCGCCGAACTCGCGAGCCTGCTGCCGGAACTCGTCGCACACATCACGATCGGCGGCGACGCAGGCGAACCGACGGGGGACGGCACGACGCGGATCGACTACGCCGACGCGCTCACCGCGGAGGCCGGCGACGCCGGCCCGGTGCTCGTGGACTTCGACCATCCCCTCTGGGTGTTGTTCAGCTCCGGCACCACCGGCCGCCCGAAAGGTATCGTCCACGGGCACGGAGGCGTCGTCGTCGAACACCTCAAAGCCGGTGCGCTGCACGGTGATCTGTCGTCGGACGATGTCTTCTTCTGGCAGACCGCACTCAGCTGGATGATGTGGAACTACCAGGTCGCCGGACTCCTCTGCGGCGCGCGGATCGTCTGTTACAGCGGTTCCCCGCTCCATCCGGATGCCGACAAGCTCTGGCAGATCGTCGCCGACGAGAAGGTCACCTACTTCGGTACCTCGCCCGGGCAGCTCCAGGCCTCGCGCAAGGCCGGACTCGAACCGGGCCGCGACCACGACCTGTCGGCGCTTCGGGCCCTGGGCAGCACGGGATCCTCGCTCGCCGCCGACCTCTTCACCTGGGTCGACGACCACGTGAAGCGGGGGCTACCGATCTCGTCGATCAGCGGCGGCACCGACATCGTGTCGGCCTTCGCCGGCGGATCGGTCGGGGTGCCGGTGGTACCCGGCGAGCTGTCCGTGCGCTACCTCGGTGTCGCGTTGGAGAGCTGGGCGCCGGACGGTACACCGCTCGTCGGTGAGGTCGGCGAGCTGGTCGTCACCGCACCGATGCCGTCGATGCCGGTGCACTTCTGGGACGACCCGGACGGCGCGCGGTACCGCGCCGCCTATTTCGACCACGAGTGGGAAGGGCCGACCGCCCATCCCGACGGGCCGGTCTGGCGGCACGGCGACTGGGTCACCGTGACCGAACGCGGCTCCCTGGTCATCCACGGCCGCAGCGATGCGACGTTGAACCGGCACGGAATCCGCATGGGATCGGCCGACATCTACGAGGTCGTGGAATCGCTCGACGAGATCGCGGAGGCCTTCGTCCTCGGCGTGGACGGCCCCGACGGCGCCTACTGGATGCCCCTGTTCGTCACCCTCGTCCCCGGTGCCGTCCTCGACGACGCCCTCATTGCGCGGATTGCCGCCGCGGTCCGCGACCGACTGTCGAAACGCCATGTGCCCGACGAGGTGATCGAGGCCCCGGGCATCCCGCACACGCGCACCGGGAAGAAACTCGAGGTTCCGGTCACGGCGATTCTGGCCGGTCGGTCCGAGGTCAACATCGATCCCAAGTCGGTGGACGACTACTCACTCGTCGACTGGTACGCCGAACAGGGCCGGGCTCATCGCTGGTGACGGCTGTGCACGATCGCGACGTGACATCGTCGGACATCGGTAGCGTGGGCGGTGGCGTCGACGGCAGGCGTCGAACGGTCCATGTGACCCGCCGGTCACATGTACTACCGTGGGCCGGGTGTTGTGCCCGTCGGGGCGGTGACGGCCGATGCTGTCATCACCGGCGCGCGACCTGAGCCAGATAACCCAGACGAGCCGACCAGGAGATCGCCAATGACGTATCCAACGGGGGGCTACGGGCAGCAGCCCGAGTCCGGACAGTCCCACGGCCAGTACGGCCAGCAGTACCCGCAGAGCGGTCAGCAGAGTTACGGGCAGGGCCCCCAGCAGGGCTACGGACAGCAGTACGGTCAGAATCCGCAGCAGGGTTACGGCCAGCAGTACGGACAGCAGCAGGGCTACGGCCAGCAGCAGTACGGCCAGAATCCGCAGCAGGGCTACGGACAGTACGGCTACGGCCAGCAGCAGCCGGTGAAACCGCCGAGCCAGGGTCTGCCCGCGATCACCCCGACGATCCTGGCCGGTGTCATCGGTCTGTTCGGTCTCGTCGTGCTGTTCTCCGGCTTCCTCGCCGCCGCACGGGCCTATGACTTCTCGGTGGAGCTGTTCCAGACGCCGTTCAACGCCCCGTACGCGCTCGTCGCCGTCGCCGGTGTCCTGGCGCTCATCTCGTTGATCCCGGGCGTCAAGGTCGCGGCGGCTCCGATCGTCGCAGCGCTGACCATTCCGGCCTTCCTGATCACGCTGTTCCTGTTCCTCAGCGTGGACAACAACGCCTCCGGCGCCATCGTCCTGCTGATCTTCTCGCTGCTGTCGGCGCTCCTCGCGATCGTGTGGCTGCTCGTCGAAGCCGACGTCGTCAAGGTGGCTCCTGCGCTCGCGGCCCCCTCGTCGGCCACGGGACCGATCACGGCCGCGACGTCGGGCACCGACGCCTCGGCAGGCCAGCAGGGCGCCGGTCACGGCGACGCGCAGGCCTCCGCGTACGGCGCAGGCAGCGGCAGCGGCCAGTCGCAGTACGGGCAGCAGTCCTCGGCGAACTACGACCCGTCGGCGTACTCGCAGGCTCCCGGCACCGGCCAGAGCTACTCGAGCGCCCAGTCCGGCCAGGCATCGGCACCGGGTGAGTCCGGATACGGCGGTTACACCCCGGGGCAGTACTCGGCAGGCGCCTCCGGTGCGTCGTCCGGTGCTGCGCAGTCGGGTGGCGCCTCCGCGAGTGAGTCCGAGGCCGGCCCGGCCGCCGATCACTCGACCACGGTCTTCCAGAAGCCCGAACCGCCCACCAGCAGCGGTAGCTGATCCAGACACCGACAGGGCCCCGTCGACACGCGTCGGCGGGGCCCTGTCGTCTCTGGGGCAATGCGTGTCCCCGGTGACGTGAGACGCTTTCCGTCTCATCGCGGCGCGTCTCCGACGGCCCGGCGGCCGACCATGCCACGCTCATGACGATGCCCACCTTCAGGCCCGACTCGACCGCGGAGAACCTGGCGTCGCAGCTGCGTGCACTGCGACGATCCCGTCGTGCCCAGCGCAACGACGTCGAGGGGTCGGCCCGGCAGCTGGCCGTGGTCGCGTTCACCGTCCCCGCTCTCGCCCTGGTCACGCTCATCGTCGTGATGCTGACGGTGCTGCTGCTCGCGGGCAGCGGACTCACCGGCCTGCCCAGTGCGATCGCCTCGAGCTGGCTGGCGATCCACCAGGTGCCGGTCACCATCAGCGGGGTCACGATCGGTGTCCTGCCGCTGCTGCCGACCCTGGTCGTCGCGATCGGCACCGCCCGCCTCACGGCCCGCGCGATCGGCGGCAGCGGCCCCACGCAACGATCCGCGCACGATCTGTTCGACGTCGGGGCGGTGGTGTGCTCGGCGATCGTGGGCCCACTCCTGATCACCGCGATGTCGCTGGCCATCGTGATGGACGGCGGATCGGTGCTGCCGGTGCAGACACCCAATGCGCTGATCGCCTTCGCCTACACGATCGGCATCCACGGCGGTGCCGCGCTGGCCGGTGTCACGTGGGTCCGACGACACGACTTCGCGGCCCGGTGGGGGATGTCCTACGCCGACCGCCGCGGCTTCCGCTACGGCCTCGTCGCCGTGCTGGCCCTGGTGGTCGCCGGCGCGGTCCTGGTGTGCCTGCGCATGCTGATGCGGCACACCGAGATCGGTGAGCTGATCGACACCGGTTACGACTTCGACGGCTTCCTCGGGCTCAGCCTGCTGTCCCTGATGTATCTGCCGAACCTGATGATCGGCGCGACCGCGATCCTCGTCGGGTCCGATGTCCAGGTCGGTGCGATGACCGTCGACCTGTTCACCGTCCGCGGTGGAGCGGTCCCGCCCGTACCCGCGCTCGCGGTCCTGCCCGAGGGAACCGGTGCGGGCAGCTGGGGCTTCCTCGGCCTGATCGCCCCCGCCGCCGTCGCGGCCTTCGTGGGCTGGCGCTGTCGCGACCTGAATCCGGTCGCGCACGTGCGCTCGATCGGCGTTGCCGCCGCCGTCGCCGCCTCGGCCATGGCGATCCTGACCGCGGCCGCCGGCGGCACGCTGGGCGAGTTCGGCGACGTCGCGGTCACCGTATCCGCCGCCGGCGTGTTCACGCTCGGCTGGATCGCGGTCATCGGCATCCTCCTCGCGATCGTCTACGCATTCCTGCCGTCGACGCGGGCCGCCCGCGCCGCGGTGGGGGATGAGTACTTCGACGACCCGGGTGACCTCGGCTTCGAAGACGAATACGTCATCGTCGCCGACCTCGACGAGGACGACGACTACGTCGAGTACACCGACGCCGACGGCGAGTACGACCAGGGTGACGGCGAGGACGGCGAGTACGACGTCTACGAGGAAGCCGTCTATGAGGAAGCGGAGTACGAGGACGGCGGGTTCGAGCCCGCCGCAGCCGACGACGCCGCGCCGTCGGCCAACCGGATCCCGGCCGAGGATCTCGACGACAGCGACCTCGTCGACGACGCCGACTACGACCTCTACCCGGGAACACCCGGTGCCGGCCGTCGGCGCTGAGACCCGCCGATTCCCGCTCGACGTGCTGCTATTAGGCTCGCAGGCGTGACATCTGAGACCGCGCCCGTACGAACACCCGTCGTGGTGATGGCGTCGGGTACCGGTTCTCTGCTCGAGTCGCTGCTCGCCCGCGCCGCCGCCGCCGACGCCCCGTTCACTGTCGCGGCCATCGTGGTCGACCGCGTCTGCCGGGCCCAGGAGATCGCGCAACGCAACGAGATCCCGCTGATCACCTGCCGCGTCGCCGACCACGCCGACCGTGCCGCGTGGGACGCCGCGCTCACCGAGGCGGTCGCCGCCGTCGATCCCGGCTGGGTGGTCACCGCGGGCTTCATGAAGATCCTGGGTCCCGCGTTCCTCGAACGCTTCGGTGGACGGATCGTCAACAGCCATCCGGCCCTGCTGCCGGCATTCCCCGGGGCACATGGTGTGCCCGAGGCACTCGACTACGGCGTCAAGGTCACCGGTGCGACCGTCCATCTCGTGGACGAAGGCGTCGACACCGGCCCGATCCTGGCGCAGCAGGTGGTCACGGTCGACGACGACGACACCGTCGACACCTTGCACGAACGCATCAAGACGGTCGAGCGCGTGTTGCTCGCCGAAGTGGTGACCGCACTGGTCGCCCGTGGAGTAGTCATCGATGGACGAAAGGCCCGCATCCCGTGAACGCACAGCCCGCTGACAGCGCCCGCCGACCCATTCGGCGCGCGCTGGTGAGTGTCTACGACAAGAGCGGCCTGGCCGATCTCGCGACCGCACTCCAGGCCGCCGGTGTGGAGATCGTCTCGACGGGATCGACCGCCAAGACCATCGCCGACGCCGGTGTCCCCGTCGTGGAGGTCTCGACGCTGACCGGCTTCCCCGAGTGCCTCGACGGCCGCGTGAAGACCCTGCACCCCAAGGTGCACGCCGGCATCCTCGCCGACACCCGTAAGGACGACCACGTCACGCAGCTCGCCGAGCTGGGCGTCGCCGCTTTCGATCTCGTCGTCGTGAACCTCTACCCGTTCACCGCGACCGTCGCCTCGGGCGCGACCCCCGACGAGTGCATCGAGCAGATCGACATCGGCGGCCCGTCGATGGTGCGCGGCGCGGCGAAGAACCACCCGTCGGTGGCCGTCGTGACCAGCCCCGCTGACTACGGACAGGTGACCGAGGCGATCTCGGCCGGCGGGTTCACCCTCGCCGACCGGAAGAAGCTGGCCGCCAAGGCGTTCCGCCACACCGCCGACTACGACGTGGCCGTCGCCTCGTGGATGTCGAGTGTCGTCGCACCCGAGGACGATTCGCAGTTCCCGATCTGGGCCGGTGCCACCTGGAACCGTTCGGCCGTCCTGCGTTACGGCGAGAACCCGCACCAGGCGGCCGCCCTCTATGTCGGCAACGCCGGGGAAGGTGGCCTCGCCACCGCCGAGCAGTTGCACGGCAAGGAGATGAGCTACAACAACTACACCGACGCCGACGCCGCATGGCGCGCCGCCTACGACTTCGAGGCCCCGGCGGTCGCGATCATCAAGCACGCCAACCCGTGTGGCATCGCGGTCGGCGCCGACATCGCCGACGCGCACCGCAAGGCCCACGCCTGCGATCCGGTCAGCGCCTACGGCGGCGTGATCGCGGCGAACCGCGAGATCACCGTCGAGATGGCCGAGCAGGTCGCCGAGATCTTCACCGAGGTCATCGTCGCGCCGGGATTCGCCGACGGCGCCCTCTCGGTCCTCACCCGTAAGAAGAACATCCGCGTGCTCGTCGCGACGCCGCCGTCGGCGACCGGGGTCGAGACCAAGCCGGTCTCGGGTGGTCTGCTGATCCAGCAGCGCGACGTCATCGACGCCGAGGGCGACAACCCGGAGAACTGGAACCTCGTCGCCGGCCCGCCGGCCGACGCCCAGACCCTCGCGGATCTCGAATTCGCCTGGCGCGCCTGCCGTTCGGTGAAGTCGAACGCCATCCTCCTGGCCTCCGACGGCGCCTCGGTCGGCGTCGGCATGGGTCAGGTCAACCGTGTCGACTCCGCTCACCTCGCCGTCCAGCGGGCCGGCGATCGCGCGGCCGGGTCCGTCGGTGCGTCGGATGCCTTCTTCCCGTTCCCGGACGGTCTGCAGGTGCTGCTGTCGGCGGGCGTCAAGGCGGTCGTGCAGCCGGGCGGGTCGATCCGTGACAACGAGGTCATCGAGGCGGCCAACGAGGCGGGCGTGACGCTCTACCTCACCGGGGCACGCCATTTCGCTCACTGATCTCGCACTACTGGTCGTCGCCGGCTTCGGCGCGGGCCTGATCGGATACATCACCGGGCTGGCGTCCATCGTCAGCTACCCCGCACTCCTCGCAGTCGGTCTCACCCCGATCGCGGCGAACGTGACCAACACGGTCGCACTCGTCGCGGTCGGGGTGGGCAGCACCGCCCAGTCGGGGAGGGCCCTGCTCGACGGCGACCGGCGCCGCCTCGTCATCGGGCTGATCGCAGCCCTGATCGGCGGGACCATCGGTGCCGTCCTGCTGCTCCTCACGCCCGCCGAGGCCTTCGAGGCGATGGTCCCGTTCCTGGTGGCCATCGCCGCCACAGCCCTACTCGTGCAACCGGTCCTGCGGCGGTGGGCGACCTCGCATGCCGAACGTCCGTGGGTGTTCATCGTCGGGCTGACGCTGATCTGCATCTACGGCGGCTATTTCGGCGCGGGCGCGGGCATCATGATCCTGGCCCTGATGCTGGTGGTCACCAGCGAGCCGCTCTGGCGTGCGGCACTGTCGAAGTCGTTGTTCCTCGGCGTCGCCAATGCGGTCGCCGCGGTCGGCTTCATGATCTTCGGGCCCGTCGACTGGTGGGCGGCTCTCGCGATGGCCATCGGCTGTCTGCTCGGCGGTTGGTGCGGACCACCGGTCGTCAAACGCCTGCCCGCCGGCCCGCTGCGGATCGTCGTCGGACTGTGCGGCCTCGGCCTCGCGGTGTGGCTCGCGGTCCGCTGAGCATCAGCTCGGGCCGGCCCCGGTTCGCGGCATGAAAGCACACCGAGACCGGAATTCGGCAATGCGGAAGCCTTTTTCCTCGCCGCGAGGATAACTCTGGTTCCGGACATGCCGGACGTCTAGACATGCACGGTGACTTTGTTCGTGGACATCGTTCCCGACGACGCGCCGGGGGGCCGTTCGGAACCGAAATCAGCTGGTGGATCGTCGCGTCTGCGTTCGATCGGCACCCGCGTCGGGCTGCCGTTGCTGTCGGTGCTCGTGTTCGGGATCGTCTGGCAGCTCGTGGCCGTCAGCGGCATCTGGAGCGAGACCTTCGTCCCGCGTCTGGGGACCGTGTGGCAGGCGTTCGTCGACATGTCGACGACGCACAACGGGATTCGCGGATACGCCGACTACTACTGGTGGGAACACCTGTACATGACGCTGCGCCGCGTCCTCGCGGGTGTGGTGATCGGAGTCGTCCTCGGTGTCCTGCTCGGGTTGGCGATGGGGACAGTCGGCTGGTTGCGGCGTCTCCTCGAGCCGTGGCTGACGTTCCTGCGGGCGTTGCCGCCGCTGGCCTACTTCTTCCTGCTCGTCATCTGGCTCGGCATCGACGAGGCGCCCAAGATCACCCTGCTCGCCCTCGCCGCGCTGCCGCCCGCGGCCGTCGCCACGACCGCCGCGGTCTCCGCAGCACCTGTGGCCCTGATCGAGGCCGCACGTGCGCTCGGGGCCTCCCGGGCCGAGGTGATCCGTGACGTCGTCGTTCCGTCGGCACTTCCCGAGACCTTCACCGGCATACGGCTTTCGGTCGGCATCGCCTATTCGTCGGTGGTGGCCGCCGAACTGTTCAACGGCATTCCCGGAATCGGTGGCGTGGTCAAAGACGCCAGCAACTACAACAACACCCCCGTCGTCCTGGTCGGCATCATCGCCATCGGTCTGTCCGGACTGATCATCGACGGGCTCCTTCGAACAATCGAGCACCGAGTGGTGCCCTGGCGCGGAAAGGTCTGACACGCAATGACAATCAACTCAACGAGGGCGAGCAACCGTAGGGGAGCCCGTTCGGTGAGCGCCCTCCTCGGCGTGCTGGCAGCAGTGATGCTCGTGCTCGCCGGGTGCTCGGTGGACAACTCCGAGGACAGCAGCAAGCCGACGATCCGTCTCGCCTACCAGTCGTTTCCGAGCGGCGACCTGATCGTCAAGAACAACGGCTGGCTCGAAGAAGCACTGCCCGACTACAACATCAAGTGGACCAAGTTCGACTCCGGCGCCGACATCAACACCGCCTTCGTCGCCAAGGAGCTCGACTTCGGCGCGATCGGTTCGAGCCCGGTGGCCCGCGGCCTGTCCGCACCGCTGAACATCCCCTACCAGGTCGTCTTCGTGCTCGACGTCGCCGGCGACAACGAGGCGCTCGTGGCCCGCAACGGCACCAGCATCAACACCGTCGCCGATCTGAAGGGCAAGCGCGTCGCCACAGCCTTCGCGTCGACCGCGCACTACAGCCTGCTCGCCGCGTTGAACCAGGCCGGCGTGAACCCCAAGGACGTCGACCTGATCGACCTGCAACCGCAGGCCTCGCTGGCTGCCTGGCAGCGCGGCGACGTCGACGCGGTCTACACCTGGCTGCCCACGCTCGACGAACTGCGCAAGGACGGCACGACGATCATCGCCAGCCGCCAGCTCGCCACCGCGGGCAAGCCGACGCTCGACCTCGGCGTCGTCTCGACGGAGTTCGCCGACGCCCATCCGGAGGTCGTCGACACCTGGCGCAAGGTCCAGGCGCGCGCCCTCACCCTGATCAAGGACGATCCGAATGCCGCCGCCGATGCGGTTGCCGCGCAGCTCAACACGACACCCGAGGATGCGGCCGACCAACTGAAGCAGGGCACCTACCTGACGGTCGCCGAACTCACCTCGCCGACCTGGCTCGGCACCGAGGGCAACCCGGGCAACCTCGCCGAGAACCTGCACAGTGCCGCCGAGTTCCTCGCCGAGCAGCAGCAGATCCCATCGGCGCCGCCGCTGAAGACCTTCCAGGACGCCATCTACACCAAGGGCCTGCCGGGTGTCGTCGAACAGCAGTAGCCAGGTCGTCGAGGCCGGCCGTCTCGGGGCGTCGGACACCGACCTGACCGGATCGATCAGTCTGCGCGACGTCACGCAGACCTACGGCTCCGGGGCCGACGCGGTCACCGCCGTCGGTCCGGTCGACCTCGAGGTGCCGCCGGGCGAGTTCCTCGTCCTAGTCGGGGCTTCGGGATGCGGGAAGTCGACGCTGCTCCGGTTGATCGCGGGCTTCGAGCCCGCGACCTCCGGGCAGGTCGAGGTGTCCGGGGGAGCGCCCGTCCCGGGCGTCACCGCGGGCGTCGTCTTCCAGCAACCCCGGTTGTTCCCGTGGCGGACCGTCGGCGGCAACGTCGACCTCGCACTCAAGTACGCGCGAATCCCCAAGGCGGAACGTGCGGCTCGTCGTGACGAGTTGCTGCATCGCGTGGGGCTCGACGACACCGCGAACCGGAAGATCTGGGAGATCTCGGGTGGGCAGCAGCAACGTGTCGCCATCGCGCGGGCACTGGCCGCCGAGACATCGCTGCTGTTGCTGGACGAACCGTTCGCTGCGCTCGACGCCTTGACGCGCGAACGGCTGCAGGAGGATCTGCGAGCGGTGAGCACGGATTCGGGACGGACCAACGTGTTCGTCACCCACAGTGCCGACGAGGCAGCCTTTCTCGGCAGCCGGATCGTCGTGCTCAGCCGGCGGCCGGGGCAGGTGGCCCTCGACCTGGCCTCGCCGCTGCCGCGGACCGGGGCGACGCCGGAGGAGCTCCGGGGCTCGCCCGAGTACGCCGCGCTGCGCGCCGAGGTGAGCGCCGCGGTCAAGAGGGCGGCGGTCTAGGAGTTGTTTTTCTCACCCTGGGCCGAACCCTGTCCGAGCGGGTGACGGGGGATTAGAAAGTACGGGTGTCCGTTTCCGCGCCGTCCGCCCCGCAGCACGACTGCTCGTCGAGCATGTCGTGTATCGGGCCGGCGGACGGAACGGAGTCGATGCGTCTGATGACGGTCCACTCGATGAACTGGTCCGACGGATCCCACCACGGATCCCCGCCGGCGGCTGTCGCTCCTCGCCACTCCCAGTCATCCTCGAGAAGGAACCCTCATGACCATCTCCCATCCCGTTTCTGACGTCCGCGCATCCGCTCCGGCCGGCGGCATCGTCTCCTCGGGCGTCGAGCTCGACGTCGACGAGTTCGGCCCCAGCTTCGGTGCCGAGATCCGCGGCCTCGACGTCGCGACGGCCTCCGACGACGAGGTGCGGGCCATCCGTCAGGCGCTGATCGACTACAAGGTCATCGTGCTGCGGAACCAGAATCTCGACGATGCGTCGCACATCGAGTTCGGAAACCGGCTGGGCGACCTCACCTTCGGGCATCCGGTGTGGGACAGCGGGGACGTGCCCGACGAGGTCTACGAACTCGACAGTGCCGACAACGGATTCGCCGACGTGTGGCACACCGACGTGACCTTCATGCCGCGTCCGCCGATGGGTTCGATCCTGCGTCCGGTCGTGCTGCCGCGCAACGGCGGCGACACCAACTGGGCCGATGCAGAACTCGCGTATCTGTCTCTGTCCGAGCCGATCCGGCGCCTCGTCGACGGGCTGACCGCCGTGCACGACGGCAACCGCGAATTCGGTTACTACCTCAAGCAGCGCCGGGACGGACGCGGAAACACCTGGGACGGCAAGGAAGTCACCGAGCTCGTGCCAGTGAGTCATCCGGTGGTGCGGGTGCATCCGGAGACCGGCCGCAAGTCGCTGTTCGTCAACCCGGGTTTCACCTCCCACATCGAGGGCGTCTCGGAGGCCGAGAGCCGTGGCATCCTCGACCTGCTCTACGCGCACATCACCAAGCCCGAGCACATCGTTCGCCACCGCTGGCGTCTCGGTGACCTGGTGCTGTGGGACAACCGCAACACCCTGCACTACGCCAACCGCGATTACGGCGACAACCGCCGGGTCATGCACCGCATCACGCTGCGCGGGGACGCGCCCGTCGGACCTGCCTGAGCCGGCTACCCGAGCCGAACGCCGACTCGAGATCCCGCTGCTGTTCTGCCCGCTGAACGGGCCGAACCGGCAGCGGGATTTTTTCTTGCCTCGTATTCAACCAAAGGGTTGACAATGGTTCCGGGCGGGTGCATCGTTGTATTCAACCAATCGGTTGAGGAGGACGTGGAATGACAGACGAGCTGTCCAAGGTGTTCGCCGCACTCGCGGACCCCACCCGACGCGACATGGTTGCGCGACTGGCGGTGTCCGACGCGACGGTCTCCCAGCTCGCCGAACCGTACGACGTCAGCATCCAGGCGGTCTCCAAGCATCTGAAAGTGCTCGAGGACGCCGGCCTGGTCACCCGAACCCGGGAGGCCCAGAAACGTCCGGTCCATCTGGAAGCTGAGGTGTTCGACCTCATGACCAAGTGGATCGAGCGATACCGGCAGCGGGCGGAGAAGCGCTACCAGCGCCTCGACGCACTGCTCGCGGAGATGAACGACGGCCCCGAGGCGGAACGTCCCGAGGTCGAGGACGAGAACACAACCAGGAAAGGAAAGGCGTCATGAGCACCACCGCAACCCGCTACCCCGAGGCCGCGATCGAAGCCGACAAGGAGGTGCCGATCATCCGGATCACCCGCGACTTCCGCGGCACCCCGGCCCAACTCGTCAAGCTGCACACCGACCCCGAGCTGTTCGTCCGCTGGAACGGTCCGGATTCGGTCTCCAGCCGGATCGTCGAATGGGATGCCCGCGACGGTGGCGCCTGGCGATATGTGTCGACCCACGAGGGGCAGGACCACGAGTTCCGCGGCTGTTTCCACACCATCGGCGAGGACAAGATCGTGCAGACCTTCACCTGGATGGGGATGCCGGATCAGGTGTCGCTGGAGACCATGTGGTTCGAGGATCTCGGCGACGGCACCACCCGCCTGCACGCCCAGTCCCTGTGCGACAACTTCGCGGACCGCGACGCCTGGCTCTCGTCGGGGATGGAGGTCGGCGTCAACGAGGGGTACGCCGCCCTCGACAAGTTGCTCGAGTCCGGCGAGGTCTGAACCATGTCGCTGACCGGACTCGACCCCGCCGACCGGCATCGAGAAGTCGCGGCCGGCTTCGCCGACGTGATCGCCGGCGTCTCCGACTGGGATGCCCCGACACCGGTCGACGGGTGGGCGACACGTGATGTCGTGGCCCACCTCGTCGACTGGTCCACCGGGTTCCTCGACGCCGGCGGTGTGCGGTTGCCGGGAGGACCTGCGGTCGCGGACGATGCCGCGGGCGCATGGTCGGCGCATGCCGCAGCCGTGCAGGATCTCCTCGACGGCCCGTCGGCGCAGGAGACGTTCACCCACCCGATGGCGGGGGAGCACCGCCTCGCCGACGCGATCGACCGGTTCTACACCGCGGACGTGTACATGCACTCCTGGGATCTCGCCCGGTCGCAGGGCGTCACCCCGGACCTCGACCCCGGCTACGCCAGGGTGCTGCTCGACGGGATGATCCCCATCGACGAACTGCTGCGGAACTCGGGCCAGTACGGACCCCGGGTCGAGGTGCCGGCCGACGCCGACGCCGTCAGCCGCCTGATGGGGTTCATCGGCCGAGACCCGGGGTGGTCGCCTTCTCTCGGCTGACCCCCGTACGCCACGCACGCACATCACAACTCGGAGTAGCGTGGATCACGTGCCAGAGGACAATTTCACCACCCATGGTTCTCAGTCGACCGAAACCCGCCACCCGTCACCCCGCACCCTGGGTGAACTGCGTGCCAGCGGCCACGTGCAGCGCAGCGTGCGCGACGAGATCCGCAACAATCTGCTGACCGCTCTCCGCGAGGGCCGCGACCCCTGGCCGGGGATCGTCGGCTTCGAGGCCACCGTCATCCCGCAGCTCGAACGTGCGCTCATCGCCGGCCACGACGTCGTGATGCTCGGCGAGCGCGGCCAGGGCAAGACCCGCATCCTGCGCACCCTCGTCGGACTCCTCGACGAGTGGACGCCGGTGATCGCCGGCTCCGAGCTCGGCGAGCACCCGTACGAGCCGATCACCCCGGCGTCGATCCGCAAGGCCGCCAACCTGCTCGACGATCTGCCCATCGAGTGGCGACACCGTTCGCAGCGGTACAGCGAGAAGCTGGCCACCCCGGACACCTCGGTGGCCGACCTCGTCGGCGACATCGACCCCATGAAGGTGGCCGAGGGTCGCAGTCTGGGTGATCCGGAGACCATCCACTTCGGCCTCATCCCGCGCGCGCATCGCGGCATCGTCGCGATCAACGAGCTCCCGGACCTCGCCGAGCGCATCCAGGTGTCGATGCTCAACGTGATGGAGGAGCGCGACATCCAGGTCCGCGGCTACACGCTGCGGCTGCCGCTCGACGTGCTCGTGATGGCGAGCGCGAACCCGGAGGACTACACCAACCGCGGACGCATCATCACTCCGCTGAAGGACCGCTTCGGCGCCGAGATCCGTACGCACTACCCGCTCGAACTCGACGACGAGGTCGCCGTCATCGAGCAGGAGGCCGACCTCACCGCGAGCGTCCCGACCTTCATCACCGAGATCCTGGCACGCTTCACCCGATACGCCCGCGACCATCCGTCCATCGACCAGCGGTCGGGTGTTTCCGCGCGGTTCTCGATCGCGGCGGCCGAAACCGTTGCCGCAGCGGCACTTCACCGCGCGGCGGTCACCGGCGAGGAGCAGGCTGTCGCGCGCGTCGTCGACCTCGAGTCGGTGGTCGAGGTGTTGCGCGGCAAGATCGAGTTCGAGTCCGGCGAGGAGGGACGCGAACTGGAGATCCTCGAGCACCTCATGCGCAAGTCCGTCGCCGACACCGTCCGCGCGCATCTCGGCGGGATCGACATGGCAGCGCTCGTCGACGCGCTGGAGAACGGTGAACCGGTCGTGACCGGCGACCGTGTCCGGGCCGGCGATTTCCTGGGTTCGATCCCGTCCCCGGAGACCACCGGCGCCGTGCTCGACGCGATCGCCGAGCGTCTCGACGCCGACATCGAGGGCGAGCGGGCGAGTGCCGTCGAACTGGCACTCGAGGGTCTGTTCCTGGCGCGTCGAATCGGCAAGGAAGCCGACGAGGCCGGCCAGACCATCTACGGCTGAGGGAGAACACATTGGCGCGCAAGAGCTTCCATCGTTCGCGCTACCAGCGGTACACCGGCGGGCCCGATCCGCTCGCCCCGCCGGTCGACCTGCGCGAGGCGCTGGAGACGATCGGCGACGACGTCATGGCCGGCGCGTCGCCGCAGCGTGCCCTCCGGGAGTTGCTGCGCCGCGGCACGCCGAACATGCGCGGCCTCGACAAGCTCCGGGAACAGGTCAACCGGCGTCGGCAGGAACTGCTGAAGAAGCGCAACCTCGACGGCACGTTCGCCGAGATCCGCGAACTGCTCGACCGCGCCGTCCTCGAGGAGCGCAAGCAACTCGCCCGCGATCTCGACGACGATGCACGTTTCGCGGAGATGCAGATCGGCAGCCTCCCGCCGTCGACGGCGCAGGCCGTCGAAGAGCTGTCGGAGTACAACTGGCGCAGCCCACAGGCCCGGGAGGACTACGAGAAGATCAAGGATCTCCTCGGCCGCGAGCTGCTCGACCAGCGGTTCGCCGGCATGAAGGAGGCGCTCGAAGGTGCCACCGAGGCCGACCGGCAACGGATCTCGGACATGCTCAAGGACCTCAACGAGCTGCTCGAGGCGCACAACCGCGGCGAGGACACGTCGGAGAAGTTCGACGAGTTCATGGACTCCCACGGGGATTTCTTCCCGGAGAACCCGCGCAACACCGAGGAACTCATCGACTCGCTGGCACAACGTGCCGCGGCGGCCCAGCAGTTCTACAACTCGCTGACCCCGGAGCAACAGGCCGAGCTGGATCAGCTGGCGCAGCAGGCCTTCGGGTCGCCGGACCTCATGAGTCAACTCGCGCAGATGGATTCGCAGCTGCGCGCGGCGCGACCGGGGCTCGACTGGGACAACGCGCAGTCGTTCTCCGGAGACCAGCCGATGGGACTCGGAGAAGGTGCCGCGGCTCTGCGCGACATCTCGGAACTCGAAGCGTTGTCCGAGCAGCTGTCCCAGCAATACGCGGGCGCCCAGATGGACGACATCGACCTCGACGCTCTCGCCCGCCAGCTCGGCGACGAGGCCGCCGTCGACGCACGGATGCTCGCCGAGCTCGAGAAGGCGTTGTCGGAGCAGGGCTTCTTCGATCGGACCGCCGACGGTCAGCTTCGCCTGAGCCCCAAAGCGATGCGTCAGCTCGGTCAGTCGATCTTCCGCGACATCGCCGAGCAGCTGTCGGGGCGTCGCGGCGACCGACAGACGCGGCAGACCGGGCTCCTCGGTGAACCGACCGGGGCAAGCCGGGAGTGGGAGTTCGGCGACACCGACCCGTGGGACGTCACCCGCACGGTGTCGAATGCGGTGTTGCGCACCGTCTCCGAGACCACCGAGCCGTCGCTCGCGACCACGGAGATGGCGCGCTCAGGTGTGCGGATCGACGTGCGCGACGTCGAGGTGGCCGAGACGGAGAGCCGCACGCAGGCGGCGGTCGTGCTCCTCGTCGACACCTCGTTCTCCATGGAGATGGAGGGTCGCTGGACGCCGATGAAGCGCACCGCGATCGCGTTGAACCATCTGATCTCCACTCGGTTCCGCAGCGACGAACTACATCTCATCGCTTTCGGTCGCTACGCGCGCTCCATCGACATCGCCGAACTGACCGGCTTGCAACCGCGTATGGAGCAGGGCACCAACCTGCATCACGCCCTGCTGCTCGCGCAGCGACACCTGCGTCGCTTCCCGAACGCACAGCCGGTGGTCCTGGTGGTCACCGACGGTGAACCCACCGCCCACCTCGACCCCAGCGGCGAACCGTTCTTCTTCTATCCGCCGCACCCGCAGACGATCGCGTTGACGGTGCGCGAACTCGACCATGTCGCCCGACTCGGCGCACAGGTCACGTTCTTCCGCCTCGGCGAGGACCCCGGCCTGGCCCACTTCATGGATCAGATCGCTCGCCGAATCGGTGGTCGCGTCGTCGCCCCCGACGTCGACGGTCTCGGTGCCGCGGTGGTCGGTGACTACCTGAAGTCGCGGAAAGGTCGTCGCCGCGGCTGATCGTCGGGGTCGGCTCAGGGTGGAAATCAGGGTGGTCGGACCGCGGTGTGGCCACTAGGGTTTCCTGATGTGACCTCCTCCGGCGATCTACCCGTACCCGACGATCGACGGGCGCGTCTGCGTGCTGCCGACGCCGATCGGGAACTGGTACACGAAATCCTGTCCGCAGCCATGGCCCACGGCAGCCTCTCCCTCGTCGAATACGAGGAGCGCGCGGGAAAAGCGGTGATGGCCAAGACCTTCGGTGATCTCGACGAGCTGACCGACGACCTCCCCGTCGCACAGCTCGGCGTCGCGATGCCGGCGTCGTCGATGTCGCCGGGCCCGCGGGTGACCGGCGGGAGCTCCGACACCGCGGTGCGTCATCGACTGGCGATCATGTCGGGCAGCGAGCTCTCGGGGACCGCGGTGGTCGCCGACGCCCTCACCGCCACGGCGATCATGGGTGGCGTCGAGATCGACCTGCGCGAGGTCGAGTTCACCGCACCCGTTCTCACCATCGAATGCGTCGTGATCATGGGCGGCGTCGAGGTGAAGGTTCCCGAAGGCGTGACCGTCGAGGTCGGCGGACTGGGGATCATGGGCGGTTTCGGCGGTAAGTCGCATAAGTCGCCGCGCCCGGGCGCACCTGTCGTGCGCGTGACCGGGTTCGCGCTGATGGGCGGCGTCGAGGTGAAGGTCGTGCCGCGCGAACATCCTGACGCGTGAGGTGCCGTCCGGCGCGGCAGGACCTCAGGCGAGCAGTAGAGCGATGACGGCGATCGCCGGGATCGATGCGAGTGTGGTGATCAGCGCGGTGTCCCGGGCGATGATCTGTCCCCGCCGGTAGCGGGTGGCGTAGACGAGGACGTTCTGGGCCGTCGGCAGCGCGGCGATCACGACCTGGGCGAACAGCGCCTCACCCGTCTGGCCGAAACCCCATTTCGCGATCGCGTACACGGTCAGCGGCATCACGATCATCTTCAGAACTGCGGCGAGTGCGATGTCGCGGCGCGGACTCTCACCCTTCTTGAACACCTGGACGCCGGTGAGCGACATCCCGAAAGCCAGCAGCGCCGCCGGCACCGATGCGTCGCCGAGCATCTTCAGCGGCGACATCACGGCCGCCGGCGGCATCAGCCCGAGCACCGACACGATCAGTCCGGCGATCCCGCCGACCACGATCGGGTTGGTCATCGGGGCGATCAGCGAATTGCGGACGAGGGAACGGCCAGCAGTGGGTTCGAGGGCGGTGAGATCGAGCGTCACCAACGCGATCGGCGACAGGATGAGGATCTGGAACATCAGCAGCGGGGCGATGAACGACGCGTCGTCGAGGACGAAGATCGCGATCGGCAGGCCGAGATTGACGCTGTTCACATACGACGACGCGAGCGATCCGATGACGAGTTCCGGCACGGGTCGTCGTAGCCACAGCTTGGCGATGACGAGATAGATGCCCGCGATGAGAAACGCGCTACCGCCGGCGATGACCAGCGTCGAGGAGAAGATCACCGACAGGTCCGAGGTGACCAGCGAATGGAACAGCAGTGCCGGAGTGAAGACGAAGAACACCAGGCGGGACAGGACCTCATGCGCGTGGTCGCCGATCACGTGCGTCCGACCGAGCAGATAGCCGACCCCGACTACTATGAAGATCACCGTGAAGCCGGAGATGACGCCAGACACCGCTCGAGTCTATTCATTAGGGTGAGGAACGGATTTATCGGATCGAACGAGGGGGTTGCGGGTGTCATATCCACCAGGACAGGGATCGGGCCAGGGCCAGGACGACTGGGGGACGGTGCCGGGTTCCGGATCCTCGGGAGGATCGCAGCCCGGAGGATCGGGTCCGAACCTCAGCAAGGGTGATCAGGGGCAGAGCTCCCCGGACTACGCCCCGACCGAGTTCGCGCAGACCTACCAGCCGGGCCCTTCGTCGGATCCGCAGGGCCAGAATCCCTACGGCCAGAATCCGTATGGGCAGAACCCCTACGGGCAGAACCCGTATGAGCAGAACCCGTACGGTCAGCCTCAGGGCCAGGACCCGTACAACCCGAATCCGTACGGCCAGCCGCCGGGTGCGAACTACGGCCAGTACGGCGATCCGTACCAGGCGGGGCAGGTGCCCGCCTACGGGTCGGCCTCGTACGGCGCCCAGAATCCCTATGGCGCTGCACCTTACGGCGGATACGGCTACGGGGCCCCGCAGACGTCCACCAACGGCAAGGCGATCGGCGCGCTGATCTGCGGCATCGTCGCCCTGGTGATGCTCGCCGCCTGCTTCCCGCTGGCGCTGCCGCTCGGCATCGCGGGCGTCGTCCTCGGGTTCATGGCTCGGCGCGAGGTCGAGCAGTCGGCAGGAACCCAGACCGGCACCGGTATGGGACTGGCCGGGATCATCACCGGCGGGTTGGGAATCCTGGGTGCGATCGTGTGGGTCGTGCTCTTCGTCATCCTGATCGCCGCCGGCAACTCGATGGACTCCGTCTACTACTACTGAACGAATTTCGGACCGATCCGAGCCTGCGTTCGTCGACTTCTGCCCAGTTCGAGGCGTTTTCTCACTATTCTGTGACCTGCGCAGCCATCGCGGCTGCGAACGAACGATCCTCGCGCCGCGACGACGCACGGCTTGTGAAAGGCATCTGATGTCGAACCCGACCGGAGGCGGGGATCCACAGGATCCGTCCTCCACTCCCCAGTCCCAGTCGGATCAGGTGCCGCCGGGTTCGGCACCCGGTTCGAACCAGTCCCCGTACGAGCCGACGCAGAAGGTGTCCCGGGCGGAACTCCTCGGCCAGTCCGACGAAACCGGCTCGGAGGAGACCACCGAACCGGTGCAGCCGACCCCGAGCATGACCACGCCTTTGACCTCCACGCCGGGCGCCGGTCCGGAAGGTACCGAGGTCGCGCCGTCGCACAGCCCTGCCGACGGTGTCACCCGCGTCATCAGCACCACGGGCGGACCCGGTCAGACACCTCCCGCTCCGCCCGCGTCCGCCGCACCGCCTGGTCCGGCGCCGTCGGGGTACGACTCGACCCGCGTCATCTCGACGCGGCCGCCGGGTGGGCCCGCCGGACCCGGTGGACCTGCCGGACCGGGTGGCCCACCGCAGCCGGGTTACGGCCCGCCGCCGGGATATGGGCAGCAGGGTTACGGACAGCCGGGTCCCGGGCAGCCAGGGCCCGGACAGCCAGGGCCGCCGCCCGGATACGG
>NZ_BAHE01000031.1 GCF_000298235.1 Gordonia namibiensis NBRC 108229 | reverse complement strand
GAGCCGTATCGAAACCAGGTCCGAATGGGCGGGAATAGTCCTGGAAGGAGTACGGTTGTACGCACGGGCACAACCGGTCGACCTCCCGGCGAGCGGGTGTTTCCCGATCACGCGCGGGCAGAGGGCTCCGCGGCGAGATCGGACCACGTCACACCGGGACCACACCACTACAGGAGCATCAATGACCGTGCAGAACGAAACGAGCACTGCCACCGGCGTCATCCTGAGCGACGCAGCCGCCTCCAAGGCAAAGGCACTGCTCGAGCAGGAAGGTCGCGACGACCTCGCGCTGCGCATCGCCGTGCAGCCGGGTGGATGCGCTGGTCTGCGCTACCAGCTCTTCTTCGACGATCGCACCCTCGACGGCGACATCACCTCGGACTTCGGCGGCGTCACGCTGGCCGTCGACCGGATGAGTGCTCCCTACGTCCAGGGCGCCACCATCGACTTCGTGGACACCATCGAGAAGCAGGGCTTCACGATCGACAACCCGAACGCCACCGGCAGCTGCGCCTGCGGTGACTCGTTCAACTGAGTCGAACACGTCTTCCGACACCGGCCGTATCCCGATTCGGGATGCGGCCGGTGTCGTGTGTCGGGGCAGTGGGTAGCGTGGACAGCTGTCCGACCAACCAACCGAAGGGCTGAGAACGCCAGTGGCAATCGTTGTATGCGGCTCCATCGCAACCGACCATCTGATGAAGTTCCCCGGAAAATTCTCCGAGCAGCTGCTCGGCGATCACCTCGAGCACATCTCACTCAGCTTCCTCGTCGAGGACCTCGTCGTCCGACGCGGCGGCGTCGGCGGCAACATCTGCTACGCCATGGGCCAGCTCGGCGGCAACCCGGTGCTCGTCGGTGCGGTCGGCTCGGATTTCCACGACTACCGCAAGTGGCTCGAGTCCAACGGCGTCGACTGCCGAGGCGTCCGGGTCTCCGAGACCCATCACACCGCTCGCTTCATGTGCACAACCGACGAGACGATGGCGCAGCTCGCCACGTTCTACGCCGGCGCCATGAGTGAGAGCCGTGACATCTCCCTCGCCGACGTCATCGCCGAGACCGGCACGCCGGAGCTCGTGCTGATCGGCGCCGACGACCCGGCCGGCATGCTCAGCCACACCGAGGCCTGCCGGGCCGCCGGAATCCCGTTCGCCGCCGATCCCAGCCAGCAGCTGGCCCGTCTGGACGGTGAGCAGGCCCGGACCCTCATCGAGGGTGCCGACTACCTGTTCACGAACGAGTACGAGTGGGGTCTGCTGCGTCAGAAGACCGGCCTGTCCGAGGCACAGGTCGCCGAGATGGTCGGCGTGCGCGTCACCACCCTCGGCAAGGACGGCGTCGAGATCGTCGAGCGTGACGGCACCCGCATTCACGTCGGTGTGGTCCCGGAGACCGAGAAGGTCGATCCGACGGGCGTCGGCGACGGTTTCCGCGCCGGCTTCCTGTCCGCGCTGTCCAAGGGACTCGGCTTCGAGCGCGCCGCGCAGGTCGGCTCGATGGTCGCCGTGCTGGTGCTCGAGACCGTGTCCACGCAGGACTGGTCCTGGGACATCGAGTCCGCCCTCGCCCGCATCGAGGGTGCCTACGGCGCCGAGGCCGCAGCGGAGATCAAAGCCGCCTTCTGAGAAGTTCTTTCGGAACGGGTGGCGCGGGCTACGGTCTGCGCCACCCGTTTTCGTTGTGCCGGGGCGGTGATCGGTCTGACATTGCCCTCGGGATCGGCGGTGTGCCAACGTGGAGGCAGAGTCCGTTCTACTGGACTCCCGGACGAGGGGTGCTGTACCCGGTGTGCGACAAGACGGCCCACAGGAGGCTGTCATGTCGTGGTTGATCCTGGTGTTGTCCGGTGTCTTCGAGGCCGTCTGGGCCACCGCGCTCGGCAAGTCCGAGGGATTCACCAAGCTCGGACCGTCCGTTGTCTTCTTCGTGGCCCTTGCCATCAGCATGGGCGGCCTGGCCTACGCGATGCGCGATCTGCCGGTGGGTACCGCGTACGCGGTCTGGGTCGGCATCGGTGCGGTGCTGACCGTCGTCTACGCGATGTCCACCGGTGAGCAGCCGGTCTCGCTGGTCCAGGCGCTGTTCCTGGTGATGATCGTCGGCGGGGTCATCGGGCTGAAGCTGGCGCACTGACCCTGCTCCATGAGTGAGGAGTGGCACGCCTTCGGCCTCGATTCCTGAGGAGCGTCCGGAGCTTGCGGAGGACGCGTCACGAAGGGCCGGCGAGATCGGCTCACCAGGCCTTCGAGGCTCGTCGCCGGCGCTCCTCGCACCTCAGGCAGCGAAGGTTGGCGTCGCGTTCGTTCGGAGCGGGCAGCGAAGGGGGACTAGAGGCGGACCGGGTACGTGTGGTCGACGATGTCCGGCACGATCGTGCCCTCGACGAAGATGCCGTGCCAGATCATGAAGATCAGCACCGTCCACAGGCGACGGCTGTTGTCGACCACGCCTTCCCGATGCTCGTTGAGCATCGCGATGACCACGTTCTTGTCGAAGATGTGGTCCGTCTGGCTCTTGGTGATCGTGTCGTGGGCCCAGTCGTACATCTCGGTGCCGGCCAGCCAGTGGCGGATCGGAACCGGGAAGCCGAGCTTCTTGCGGTGCAGGACGTGCGCCGGGACGATCTGCTCGAGCGCCTTGCGCAGGGCGTACTTGGTGGTGCCGTGCGAGATCTTCTCGTCGTGGGGCAGGCGTTCGGCGACCGCGAACACCTCGGGGTCGAGGAACGGCACGCGCAACTCGAGGGAGTTGGCCATGGTGATCTTGTCAGCCTTGACCAGGATGTCGCCGCGCAGCCACGTGAAGAGGTCGAGGTGCTGCATGCGGGCAACCGGGTCCCAGCCCTCGCTCATCGCGTAGATCGGCGCGGTGACGTCGGTGTGGGTCCACTCGGGGCGGTAATCACGAAGTACCGCGCGGAGTCGCGCGTCGTCGAAGCTGCGGGCGTTGCCGTAGTAGCGCTCCTCGAGGGTGAGCGAACCGCGGTGCAGCAGGCTCTTGCCGCGGGTGCCCTCGGGGATGCGGTCGGAGATCTTGCCGGCTGCCCGACGCAGCGGGCGGGGGAGACGGTCGAAGGCCGCGAGCGACAGCGGCTCCTTGTAGATGGTGTAGCCGCCGAACAGCTCGTCGGCGCCCTCACCGGACAGCACGACCTTGACGTGCTTGCGGGCCTCGGCGGCGACGAAGTAGAGCGGGACCAGGGCGGGGTCGGCGACCGGGTCGTCGAGGTACCAGACGATCGACGGCAGCGCCTCGATGAATTCCGACGGTCCGACGACCTTGACGACGTGCTTCGCGCCGATCGCCTCGGCCGACTCGGCGGCGACGTCGACCTCGGAGTAGCCGTCGCGCTCGAAGCCGGTGGTGAAGGTGATCAGGTCGGGGTTGTGGCGGATCGCCAGCGCGGCGATGGCCGTGGAGTCGATACCGCCTGACAGGAAGGAGCCGACGGTCACGTCGGCGCGCATGTGCTTGGCGACCGAGTCCGCGAGGACGTCGGCGATCTCGTCGTAGCGCTTCTGGCGCGTGGCGTCGGTCACCGGCTTCACGCCGAACTGCGGCGTGAAGTAGCGGCGGATCGACAGCGGGCTGCCGGGGGAGGCGGTCGCGTGGCAACCCGACTCGAGCCGACGGATCGACGCGTGGATGGTCTCGGGTTCGGGGACGTACTGCAGCACGGTGTAGTGCTCGACGGCCCGCGGGTCCAGGTCCTTGGACAGGCCCACACGTTCGATGAGCTCGAGCAGCGACTTCTTCTCGCTGCCGAAAAGCAGTCCGCCCGGTCCCGATGCGACGAACAGCGGCTTGATGCCGAACGGGTCGCGCGCGAGGAACAGCGACCGGTTCTCGGTGTCCCAGATGGCGAAGGCGAACATGCCGCGGAGACGGCGAACGGCGTCGGGACCCCAGTGGTGGAAGGCCGCGACGATGGCCTCGCTGTCACCCTCGGTGCGGAAGATCGCACCCTCGTTCTCGGCGAGCTCGGCGCGGATCTCCAGGTAGTTGTAGATCTCGCCGTTGAAGACCAGGGCGTAGCGGTCCGGGTTCTCCGGCGGACCCCAGCGCAGCGGCTGGTGAGAGTGCTCGATGTCGATGATCGACAGGCGGTTGAAGCCGAAGACGATGTTCTCGTCGTGCCAGGTACCCGGCTCGTCGGGGCCGCGATGCCGCATGCAGTGCGAGGCCACCGCCACCGCGTCGACGACCTCGGCGGCCGTCCGGTCGGATGTCAGAAGGCCGAGCAGACCACACACGTTGGCTTCTCCCCAATCTCGTCGCGAGCACAGGTCCCGACGGGCGTCGGGTCGCGTCCGAGTATGCCTGAGCCACCAGCGGGATTCCGACCTGGAGGGCTCGGACACGACCGGATCAAACCCCAATCACGAAAGCTTCTCCCGGTTGGTCTACGCTGCGTAGTACTAGGTGCGAGACTTGCCGTGTGCCCACGGCGGGTACTTGCCCTGTGCAGGTCATGTGGCATGCACTCACTGCGGCGCAAGGGCGCCGGTGAGCGAGCAGGAAGGCGTGAAATTGGCACACGGTGGACGGCCCCGAGCGCGGCGTGTCTCATCCGCGTCGCGGACGGTGAAGCGACTGGGTTTTGTCGCGGCACTCGGACTCGGCGCGCTGCTGATGTCGGGATGTGACGCGCGTGACGCGATGCGGTTCGGTTGGCCCGAGGGCATCACGCCTCAGGCGCAGAAAATGGGCGATCTCTGGACCTGGTCCGTCATCGCCGCACTCGTCATGGGCATTCTGGTCTGGGCCCTGATCTTCTGGACGATCACGTTCCACCGCGCGAACGACGCCAAGAAGGGCGTCTTCCCGCGTCAGACGGCGTACAACGTCCCGTTGGAGCTCACCTACACGGCGATCCCGTTCGTCATCATCGCGGTGCTGTTCTACTTCACCGTGATCGTGCAGAACGACGTCGAGGGCAAGAACGACGACTCCAAGGTCGTGGTCGATGTGACCGCGTTCCAGTGGAACTGGAAGTTCGGCTACAACAAGGTCATCTTCAGCGACGGATCGACCTACGACGGCTTCGAGGCCGCGGGCAACCCGTTCGAGGTCCAGGGTCAGGTCAGCGGCGGTGCCGAGTCCGAGCACGCCGGCGGCAGCGATCATGGTGGCGAGCACGGTGAACTCCCGGGTCCCGCCGGCGGCCGTGACGACGATGTCCGCGACTACCTGAAGTTCGACAAGATCGAGACCGTCGGGTCGTCGTCCGAGGTCCCGGTTCTGGTCCTGCCGACCGGTAAGCGCATCGAGTTCAACATCGCCTCGGCCGACGTCATCCACTCGTTCTGGGTGCCGGAATTCCTGTACAAGCGCGACGTGATGCCGTTCCCGAAGGAGAACTCGACCGACCCGATCTTCCAGATCGGCTCGATCGACCGGACCGGTGCATTCGTCGGCCGCTGCGCTGAGATGTGCGGTACCTACCACTCGATGATGAACTTCGAGGTCCGCGCGGTCTCGCCGGAGGACTTCGACAGCTACATCCGGTTCCGTCAGTCGAACCCGGAGGCCACCAACGCAGAGGCGCTCGCCGCCATCTGCCAGGCGCCGGAAGCGGTCAGTACGGTTCCGTTCGACACCCGTCGTGATGGCGGCGGGAAGGTCGGAGCCACCGGCAACCCGGATGACCCGACCCTCGCCAACTGCACCAAGAAGGAGAGCTGACGATGAAGATCGAAGCACGCCTCTTCGAGATGTTGACAGCCTTCTTCGCGCTCACGGGCGTGGCGTACACGCTGTTCACGGCGTTCACCTCTAAGGGCATCGAGTGGGTCGGCGTCGTCGGTCTGTTCTTCGCCGCGGGCCTGACCCTGATCGCCGGCACGTTCTTCCGATTCGTGTCGCGTCGCGTCGAGATCCGTCCCGAGGACTACGAGGATGCCGAGATCGAGGACGGCGCAGGCGAGCTGGGCTTCTTCAGCCCGCACTCGTGGTGGCCGATCCTGATCGCCCTCGGGGCATCGACCTTCGCGGTCGGCTTCGCCACCGGCAATTTCTGGCTCGCGATCTTCGCGGCTGTGGCGATCATGGGTGCTGCCGCCGGACTCGTCTTCGAGTACCACGTCGGCCCCGAGAAGCACTGAGCGCTCGCAAGAACCAACAGAGACGACGCCCCACCTCCACGGTGGGGCGTCGTCTTTTGTTCTGCGTCAGGCGGGTCTACGGGACTCGGCGGCTCATCGGTGCACAGGCCCGTACACCTTGAGCCTGCGGTAGTCGACACGGAAGTGGGCCTCGGTGAAGCTGTCCTCGACCTCGCCGTCGTGGGACACCGCCACCGGGGCGCCCACGGCGGTGAACCGGAACTCGGGGACCTGCATCTCGTGGTAGAGCCGGGACCGCTCCAGACGGCCGGCGGCCAGTGATCCCAGGAGACGCAGGGTCGCCCAGCGGTGCCCGGTCTCCAGGATGCGCACGTCGAGCAGGCCGTCGTCGAGCCGTAGGCGCCGTGTCGGCAGGAAACCCGTGGGCTGGTAGATCGAGTTGCCGATCAGGAACAGGGAGACGTCGAGGACCCGTCCGTCGACCTCGATGCAGACGTGGGCATCCTTGCGGATCACGCGGAAGATCGCCGCGGCTGTGGCGAGCGGACGGCTGATGCGATGCCGGAGCCGCTCTCTGATGCGCACGAAGTGCGGGTACGCGCCGATGCTCGCGGTGTTGAGGATCAGCCGGGAGTCGTTGAGCCACACCGCGTCGACCCGGGACACCGAGCCGGTCGCGATGGCATCGACGGTGTCCTCGACCGTCCTACAACCGATGTCGCGTGCGAAGTGGTTGAAGGTGCCGGCTGGGAACACCGCGAGCGGCAGGTCCGCGTCGATGGCTGCGCGTGCCGCACAGGCGACGGTGCCGTCCCCACCCGCGACGCCGACGATCGATGCTCGTGCCGCGGCTTCGGTGAACACCGTTGCTACGTCGTCGTCTTCGTCGAGCTCGACGATCTCGGCCGCGGGAAGCGCCTCCCGGATGTCATCGAGGACACGACGACCGCGCCCGTCCGACGACGCCGGATTCACGACCACGACGAGACCCGCGCCGTCGGGGCGGGGCTCGGCGTCGACGACCGACGGATCGGCGAGGGAAATCGACGGGCGGCTGATCGGCGGCACGACACGTGTTCCCAGTGTCGCGACGGTCGCACCGATCCCGAGTCCGACCACGACGTCACCGGGGTAGTGGGCACCGGTCGCGACGCGGGACAGTCCGACGAGGCCGGCCAGCGCCGACAGGAGAAGACCTGCGGGCGGACTCTCCACGGCCACGCCCACCGCGAATGCTGCTGCGCTGGCGGAGTGTCCGGAGGGAAACGAACTCGACGTCGGTTGCCGGCGTCCGCGACGGGGGACGGGGATGAGCCCCGTGGACGGACGTGCACGGCGTCGAATCCGCTTGGCGCCCTGGTTGGTCACGAGACTGGTGACGGCCAGCGAGGCGACCCCTCGGGCGGCTCCCCGCTGCAGTGACGGACGGCCGGAGACCGCCAACCCGGCGGCAATCGCCATCCAGAGCTTCGAGTGGTCCGCCGCATGGGTCAACACCGGCATCGTCTTGTCCAGCAGCGGGCTCGGCGACCGGGCGATCGAGTCATAGATCTCGGCGTCGAGTGTGCCCATCCCACGGGTGATCTGGGACAGGCCGGAACCGCGATGACGTAACCGGCGCATGGTGTCCACCGTGCCATATCCGGTGGGGTAGGGGAGTGGCAGCTGGTGTGCACAAAGAAAGCGGGCCGTCGTGCACCAGATGGTGCGCGACGGCCCGCTTTCTTTGTATGGAACTACTCGCCGAGTGGGTTTCCACCCTTGGCCTGGAGCTCGCGAAGAGCCTTGCGCTCGCCGGCCTCGATCTCGTGCTCGAGTTCGGCGTTCCGCAGCTGCTCGTCCACGGGGTCGGCGGTCAGGATCGAACCCGTACCCGGGGCGCCGGCGGAGCCGAGCTTGTTCATCCGCTTCGGCAGTGCAACACCCTCGTAGGGGAGCGGGATCGGGTGACCGTGGCTGTCGACCGGGCCGAGCGGCTGGTGCAGCTCGATGTACTCACCCTGCGGCAGGCGCTTGATGATGCCGGTCTCGATGCCGTGTGCCAGGACCTCGCGGTCGCTCCGCTGCAGCGAGATCGCCCAGCGGTAGGCGATGAAGTACACCACCGGAGGCAGGATGATCAGACCGATGCGGCCGATCCACGTCGTCGCGTTCAGCGAGATGTGGAACTTCAGTGCGATGACGTCGTTCATGCAGGCGATCGTCAGCAGGATGTAGAACGACAGCGCCATGGCGCCGATCGCGGTACGCACCGGGGTGTCACGCGGACGCTGCAGCAGGTTGTGGTGAGCGTCGTCGCCGGTGAGCTTTTTCTCGATCCATGGGTAGGCGAACATCAGACCGAACATGATCGTGATGATCAGGACGACCCAGTTCGACATGACGACGGTGTAGTTGCCGAGGTAGAGCTCCCACGCCGGGAACATACGGATCAGACCGTCTGTCCACATCATGTAGATGTCCGGCTGGGAACCCGCCGACACCTGAGCCGGGTTGTACGGGCCGATGTTCCAGACCGGGTTGATCTGGAAGATGCCGGCCATGACGGCCAGGACGCCGGTGACGAAGGCGAACATCGCGCCACCCTTGGCGGCGAACACCGGCATGATCCGGACACCGACGACGTTCTTCTCGGTGCGGCCGGGGCCGGGGAACTGGGTGTGCTTCTGGTACCAGACCAGTGCCAGGTGGGCGCCGATCAGGGCCAGGATGATGCCCGGGAACAGCAGGATGTGCAGCACGTAGAGGCGCGGGATGATGATGTCGCCGGGGAAGTCCCCACCGAACAGTGCCCAGTGGATCCATGTGCCCACGACCGGGATGCCGAGGACGATGCCACTCATGGCGGCGCGGACGCCGGTGCCCGAGAGCAGGTCGTCGGGGAGCGAGTAGCCGAAGAAGCCCTCGAACATCGCCAGCACAAGCAGGAGGCAGCCGATGATCCAGTTGGCCTCACGCGGGCGACGGAACGCACCGGTGAAGAAGATGCGCGCCATGTGGATGATGATCGACGCCGCGAACAGCAGTGCTGCCCAGTGATGGATCTGGCGGACGAACAGGCCACCGCGCACCTCGAAGGAGAGGTTCAGCGTGGTCTCGTACGCCTTGGTCATCATGACGCCGTTGAGCGGCTGGTACGAGCCGTCGTAGACGACGTGCGTCATCGACGGATCGAAGAACAGCGAGAGGTAGACGCCCGAGATCAGCAGGATGATGAAGCTGTAGAGAGCGATCTCACCCAGCATGAACGACCAATGGGTGGGGAACACCTTGTTGATCTGGCGACGCATACCCGCGGCGAGGTGATACCGCGAGTCCACTTCCTCGGCTTGTGCGCCGAGACGGTCTGCGATGGTCATGACTTACGCTCCCAGAATGCCGGTCCGACGGGCTCGATGAAGTCGCCTGCCGCAACGAGGTAACCCTCATTGTTCACCGTGATCGGCAGCTGTGCGAGAGCGCGGGCGGCCGGGCCGAAGATCGGCTTGGCGTACTCGAGCGCGTCGAACTGCGACTGGTGGCAGGGACACAGGATGCGATTGCTCCGCTGTTCGTACAGCGATGCGGGGCAACCGAGGTGGCTGCAGACCTTGGTGAAGGCGAAGTAGTCACCGTAGTTGAAGCTCTCCTGACCCTGACGCTTGATGGCGCGGGCCGCGTCCTCGGGACGCAGACGGATGAGCATGACGGGGTTGCGGACCTCGTGCAGGCTCTCCATCAGCGCGTGACGGGAGTGCTCGGTCTCTCCGAACCCGTTGGAACGACGCCACGGGAACACGGTCTCCATGCCGCCGGCGTCGAGATCCTCGGGGCGGACCAGGGCGACCTGGTACGGGTTGCCCGTGTCGCGACGCAGGTAGATGGTCTCGTTCGGGTCTTCCTTCGAGTTGTAGATCGGCGACCAGCCCGAGTGCCACAGGGGAGCGTTCTCCCGCTCGGCCCACGGGTTCTTGATGAAGCCACCGAGGAAGGCGACGAGCCCGGTCAGTGCGAACGCGCCCAGACCGAAACCGGCCGAACCGATGATCATCTTGCGACGACCCAGGGTCGACGTGGTGCCGGTGTCCTGGAGGAGTCCGACGATCGTTTTCTTGTCGACCTCGGCCGAGCCGCCGTCGTGGCGGTCCTGCACGGAGATCTCGGCCGGGATGAACTTCTTGGTGATCAGGATCAGCGCGACGCCGATGGACAGCACCGAGAGACCGAACGTCGCACCGAGGAGCGGCGTGTTGAAGGTGTACCACCAGTAGTTCGGATCGTCCGGAAGGGCGAATTCCCAATGGTTGAACAGGAAGATGCCCAGGCAGGCGAGGGCAGAGATGCCGGCGATCGTGAACCAGATCGCGACCTGGCGCTCGGCGCGCTTCTCGACCTTCGTGCCCGGCACGTGGTACCGCTCGGTCCGGTGAATGATCTCGACACCGTCGAGATTGGTACCGAGTTTGACGAGCTCTTCGGTGCTCATCTGATCCAGTTCGTCCCGCGACGGGACGTCCTTGTCACTGCCGCTCATGCTCGAGATCCCATCCACATGGCGCCTGCGACGATGGCGATGACGCCGACGAACCACATCACCATGCCCTCGCTGACCGGTCCGAAGCCGCCGATGCCGAGGCCACCCTGGGGCTTTGATTCGGTCGCGTACTTGACGTAGGCGATGATGTCTTTCTTTTCTTCCGGATCCAGCTGGCGGTTCGAGAACTTGGGCATGTTCTGCGGACCGGTCAGCATCGCGGTGTAGATCTGTGCCTCGCTGACGCCGTCCAGGTTGGGAGCGAACTTGCCCGAGGACAGAGCGCCGCCACGACCGGTGAAGTTGTGGCAGGACGCGCAGTTGAGACGGAACAGCTCACTGCCACGACCGATGCTGTCGCCGCGGAGCGAACCCTGGGCGACCGCGCCGTTGGCGTCGCGCGGGACCTGCGGTCCGCCGCCCTCGGCCTGGATGAAGGCGCCGAGCTGATCGATCTGTTCGGTGGTGAACTTGGCCGGCTTGCGCTGCGCCTGTGCCTCACCACGTGCGGCCGGCATACGACCGGTCGACACCTGGAAGTACACGGCGGCATCGCCGACGCCGAGCAGTGCGGGACCACGATCGGGCACACCCTGCAGGTTCGCGCCGTGACAGGTGATGCACGAGGTCTCGTAGAGCTTGCGACCGTCGTTGATCATCGCGGCGTTGCTCTCGTCCGCCACCGCGACCTGGGGGTCCGGGGTCAGAACCGAGGCGAGCACACCGGCCATGACCAGACCGGCCAGGAGCACGATGGTGCCGCTTGCGCGTCGACGGAGCTTGCGTCGGGCCTTGGCGCGGCGGGCGTCGGTGCCGCTATCCGACGGTCGCGGTGGAGATGAACTCATCTGTGACTCTCTACTAAGCGGGACGGACTGTTTGTTAGAGCGACTTGCGCTGTGCGTTCGACAGGCGAGGTGCGCTCTGCGGGGCTGGCCGCGCAGAGCGCGGGGTCGCCGGCGTCATCGGATGAAGTAGATCGTGACGAACAGTCCGATCCAGACGATGTCGACGAAGTGCCAGTAGTAGGAGACAACGATTGCGGCGGTTGCCTGCGCCGGGGTGAACTTCGAGAGCTTGGTACGGATCAGCAGGTAGACGAATGCGATCAGACCGCCGATGACGTGCAGGCCATGGAAGCCGGTCGTCATGTAGAAGACGGAGCCGTATGCACTCGACGCCAGCGTCGTGCCGTGCTCGACCAGGTGGTAGTACTCGTACGCCTGGCCGCACACGAAGAACGTGCCCATGGCCAGCGTGATGACGTACCAGCGGCGGAGGCCGAAGACGTCACCTCGCTCGGCGGCGAACACGCCCATCTGGCAGGTCACCGAGGACAGAATCAGGACGGTCGTCACCGGTATGGCGAGACCTAGATTCAGCTCGGTTGGCTCCATGGGCCAGCCGACAGCGGAGTTGGCCCGGGCGACGAAGTACATCGCGAAGAGGCCAGCGAAGAACATGAGCTCACTGGACAGCCAGACGATCGTGCCGACGCTGACCATGTTGGGACGGTTCAGCGAATGGACGCGCGAGGTGATGGCTGTTCCTGAGGTACCTACGGCGCTTGTCACAAGTGAAGTATGACGGTTCGTAGTAAGCGGTGGCCACCCGGGTCGGATATTGGGGGCAGGTTTTTGTCCCGCTGCAGGTCGGGGCCCTGTGGTGTCGACTCCGGCGTGTCCGCAGACCCTGTTCGGCGGCTCTGTTCGCGACCTTCTCGCAGTGACTACGGTGAGTTCATGTCGAGTTCGGATTCCTCGGGTTCCCGCGACCTCAACGGGCGGGTCGTCGCCCGGGGTCGCCTGGCGCGCCTGCGATCACGGTTGCGGGGCGGTGGTGGCGCCGGTCCGCTGGGCCTCACCGACGAGGTGGTGGTGGTCGCCGGTTCCGACGACGACGCGATCGCCTCGTCGACGGCCCTGGAGGCGTCGTCGTGGCGGGCAGAAGAAGAGGTCATCCTCCGTCACGATCTGGAGGTGCCCGCGGATCGGCTCGGCGACGCCGCAGCGGTGGCCGCGCTCGACGGTTACGAGGTGGTCGACGACGACCGTTGGGGGTCGCCGCCCCGGGCCGTCGACGACCGGCTCGAGGTACTCGTCCTGGCGCGTGTCCAGTTGCTCGACGCCATGCATCTGTCGCAGGAACGGTCCCGGATGGCGAGTCTGGGATCCCGTCACGACGGAATCGCCCGCCGATGGTCCGTACTGCAGCGTCCGCCGGGCGGGGCGGGGCACTAGGCTCTCTGCCTGTGAGTACCGCACAGTCTGCCTTCACCTGGCCGCAGATCCTCGGCAAGATCACCGATCGCATCGACCTGTCCGCCGAAGAGGCCGGCTGGGCGATGAATGAGATCATGACCGACAGTGCCAGCGGCGCCCAGATCGCCGCCTTCGGCGTCGGCGTGAAGATGAAGGGCGCCGCGCCCGGCGAGCTCGTCGGTCTGGCCCAGGCGATGCTCGATCACGCCACGCTCGTCGAGGTGAGCCGTCCGGCGGTCGACGTGGTGGGTACCGGCGGCGACCGGTCGCACACCGTCAACATCTCCACGATGACCTCGATCGTGATCGCGGCCGCCGGTGTCGCGGTCGTGAAGCACGGCAACCGCGCGGCGTCGTCGAAGAGCGGCGGTGCCGACGTGCTCGAGGCGCTCGGGGTGGACATCACCCTGTCGGCCGACGCGGTCGCGCAGTGTGTCGACGAACTCGGTATCGGGTTCTGCTTCGCTCCGGTGTTCCACCCGGCGTTCCGGTTCACCGGTCCGCCGCGCAAGGAGATCGGCATCCCGACCGTGTTCAACGTGCTCGGGCCACTGACCAACCCGGCACGTCCCACGGCCGGCCTCATCGGGTGCGCCTTCTCCGACCTCGCCCCGGTCCTCGCCAGCGCCTTCGCCGACCGTGGCGGTTCGGCTCTGGTGGTACGCGGCGACGACGGCCTCGACGAACTCACCACGACCACGACGTCGACGGTGTGGCAGGTCGTCGGCGGCCAGGTGTCCCAGCTCAGCGTCGATCCGGCCGATCTCGGCATCGCACGCGTCCAGTTGTCCGCGCTGCAGGGTGGCGATGCGGTCGCCAATGCTGCCATCGCCCGCGAATTGTTCTCGGGCACAACAGGTCCCGTACGCGACGCGGTGTTGCTGAATTCCGCCGGAGCGATCGTGGCGTTCGAACAGCAGGGTCCGATGACCTCGGACGAGCTGACCGAGGCACTCGGTGCCGCGAAGGATCGTGCCGCCGACGCCATCGACTCGGGGGCGGCGGCGACGCTGCTCGACCGTTGGGCGTCGCTGAGCACCCAGCTGGGGTCGGCGGCCCGCGGCTAGTTCTCTCCGATGGAGAAGCCGCCCTCGACGTCCGAGCTGGAGTAGCTGCGGAACGCGATGTGGGTGGCGGACTTGAGCACTCCGGGCAGGCGGTTGATCTGCCCGGTCACCACCGAAGCGATGTGCTCGTGGTCGCGGACGCGGATCTTCGCGATGAGGTCGACGTCGCCCGCGCAGGAGTACACCTCTTCGACGCCGGCGATGTCGGCCACGGCCTGAGCGGTCTCCGGGATCTGGTGGATGTCGGCCTGGATGAGGACGATGGCAGTGATCATGGCGCAAGCCTAGTGGCCACGAGCTCGCGGATCGGCGAGCGCTGCGCGGCCCGTGGTGTCCGGTGCACCACCGCGCGGGCGTCGGAGCGGGCATCGCGTGCGGATTGTGACCAGCCGCGCCGGCGTTCGGCGCATCCCGCCGGGAGTGCCACCGGGTCGGTGGTGGACACGATCCGGGCCCCGGGCTCGGTCATCCACCGGTAGATCAGCGCCACCTCCTCCGCCGGAGCCCCGCGCAACGGTCCCGGCTCGGGGATGACGGTCTCGGCAGCGGCCACGAGCGCGTCGACGACCGGCATGGGGGAGACGCCTCGCCGCGCGCGTCCGGCCGCCGCGAGTCGTCCGTGCCGGACGACGGCGAAATGCCAGCCGCGTTCGTCGTCGGGACGGGCGATGACGATCTCGGCGATCGCACACAGCGCGGCCAGCCGCTGACACCGCGCCAGGGCGTCGATGGTCAGGGCGAGCCGGTCGCGATGTCGTGCGGCGGTCTCGAACATCTGCGCCTCGGAGAGGTCGGCGAGCCGGGCGGTGAGGTCGTCGAGGAGATCGTCGGCCTCTCCACGCATGAGGCGTCGGGCCGCGGTCACGCGCGGCAGGTAGTCCGGAACGGTCTGGGGCTGCTCGGCGGCGGCATGACATCCGCCGGGCTGGCGGACGCCGTCGGGCGTCGGGCACCAGTGGTAGCCGGTGGCCCCGAGACGCTTCGTGCACGTGCGTAATCCGGCGGCCGCGGCGATCACGTCGGCGACCGTCGCCGCATTGTTGCGGTTGCCCACCGGGCCGATGGACTCGTCGGTGGGTGTGCGGCTCACCTTGAGGCGGGGAAAACGCTCTTCGGTGAGCGTCACCCACCATCCCTTGTGGGGCTGCGTCGACCGCCGGTTGTAGGCGGGCGCGTGCGCCGCCAGTAGCCGCAGCTCGCGGACGGCCGCCTCCAGGGCATGGGAGCACTCGACGACGTCGACGCGCTCGGCGAGCAAGACCATCTCGGTGATGCGGCGCCGGGGGTCGCTGCCGGAGAAGTAGGAACGGACGCGGCGTCGGAGGTCCACCGCGGTACCGACATAGAGAACCTCGTTCGACGGCCCGCGGAACAGATAGACACCAGGCCGCGCGGGCACGCGGTCGGCCATCTGACGCTTGGCTCGCAGACGGGGATCGGTGCGCGGCAGATACGAGGTGAGTTCTCCGACCGTCGAGATGCCCTGGTTCCCGACGCGTTCGAGCAGACGGTGGAAGACCTCGACCGTGGCGCGGGCGTCGTCCAGGGCCCGGTGGGTGGGACGGACGGAGACGTCGAAGAGTTCGGCCAGGGCGCTGAGCTTGACCGTGGGCGCCTCATCGCGTGGCAGGATGCGCCGTGCCATCGTCACGGTGCAGAGGCTCAGGCTGAAGGGCCAGTCCAGGTGGAGCCGGAGGGCGTTCTGCCGTAGGAATCCCATGTCGAAGCGCGCGTTGTGGGCGACCAGGATCGAGCCGCGGGCGAACTCGAGGAACGCCGGCAGCACGGATTCGATCCGGGGTGCGTCGGTGACCATCGCCGTCGTGATCCCGGTGAGCGTGACGATCTGCGGCGGGATGGCCCGGCCCGGATCGACGAGGGTGGCGAACTCGCCGATCACCTCGCCGCCGCGGATCTTCACCGCACCGATCTCGGTGATGCGGTCGTCCGTCGGACTGGAACCGGTCGTCTCGAGGTCGACGACGACGAGGGTGGTGTCGAACAGGGCGCGATCGCTGAACTCGCTCGAGATGGCGTCGCCGTCGGTCGCCTGGTCGGCGGCCTCGAGGTCGGCGAAGGTCAGTTGTCCCGACGTCCCCTGTCCTGTGGCTGCACCACCACCATCTCTGCGCGTCACGAGGCGAACACTAGTTCGATGCACCGACACCGCGGATGTGACACCCCGATCGGCCGTTCCGTTTTGGGTCGGGGAGTGCGGATGAGGTGTTGGTCGACGTCGCTTGTTACTGATGTGACGCATGTGTCGAACAGTGTGCGAACGAGTTTGTCGGTGGTGCCCCCTAGTCTCCACCTCGAAGTGAGAGATCGGCGCCGACGGCGCCGAATCTGCCCGCCGTGACCCGCCCGATTCGGAGTTCAAACCCCTCCGACGGCCAGATGAGATGGAGATCACACGATGCATGTTGACTGCGCGACCTGCCCGGCCCGCCCCGTCGCCTGTGACGGGTGCATGATGACAGTGCTTTTCGGCGGCCCGAACTGGGACGATGCACCTGGTGAAGGTGGAGCTTCGGTAACGGTGCAGGCCCTCGACGACGATGCGGAACTGGACCTCGCGATCGATGTTCTCCAGTCTGCTGCAATGGTCACCAGTGCCGCTGCACGATCTGCAAGAACGGCGAAAACCGCACGTCAGACGCCTTTTCGGGTCGTGTCCTCGACCGAGCTCCGCGCAGGCTGAAAATCGGTGGCGAATTGCGTGTCCGTTGCCTAGTGGACACAGCGCCGACGATTTCGTAACCTTTCTGAGACCTTTGCGGAGCGTCCCGCTTCAACAGAAGTGGTCCGCCAAAGTCACCGCTCAATCGTCCTCACGGGCGAACCGGGGAACCACTTACTTCGGGCAGCGTCGCCGCGTATGTCAGCACTGACATGACCAGGCAGGACTGTCCCGATCGGGGTGAATCGCGTCAACGCGCAACAGCGTCCTTCTGGGATCTGGCTGTGCCAAAAACGCGTAGGGCCACTCTTCCGGCCCGAACCCGACAGCTAACTCGGTCGGCGGTACAGGGAGAAACTGAAGGAGAACTCGCTTCGTGCCCAAACATCGTTTGGAACAGCCCAATCGTGGGAGCAAGGTTGCCAAGAAGGCGGTGATCGCTGGATCGATCACGCTCGGTTCGCTCGCTGCCGCGGCTGGCCCTGCTCTCGCAGCCCCGGTCGAGACCCCGCTCGGTACCTTCGAGATCCCGGCTCTGCCCGGTGAGAAGAAGGCTCCGGAAGCGGCCCCCGCGCCCAAGCCCGTCGCGAAGAAGTCGCCGGCTGCCACGGTCGAGATCCCCAACGTCGGCCAGTTCACCATCCCGGGTATCGGTCAGAACCAGATCCCGCAGCAGTTCCGTCCGCACGGTGGCGCCCCCCTCGGGCAGCCCCAGCTGACCGCCGGCCAGAAGGCCGTCAAGGCTGCGGAGAGCAAGATCGGCTCGCCGTACTCCTACGGTTCGGCCGGCCCCAACGCCTTCGACTGCTCGGGTCTCGTCTACTGGTCGTACAAGCAGGCCGGCAAGACCATCCCCCGTGACAGCTACGGCCAGCTCGGTGGCGGTCGCGCGGTCTCCTACAGCGAGGCCAAGCCCGGCGATGTGATGATCTTCAACGGTGGCGGCCATGCCGGCATCTACGTCGGAAACGGACAGTTCGTCCACTCCTCGACCTATGGCACGCCCGTGAAGCGCGACGCCGTCAAGGAATGGCAGCTCACCGGTATCCGGCGGTACTGATACCAACTGAACAAGAGCATCAGGAGAGGGCGGGTCGCGAGCTTTGTGCGATCCGCCTGATCCGGTCTCGGGGGCCATCGGGGGATGACAGGGTGGTCCGCGGGGGAGGAACGAAGCGGTAGAGGAGTGACTGAACCGTGCTTTCCGGGGAGGGACCAGTGAACGCGACGCGTCTTCGCGCTCGATCGGGCCCGGTGATGCTCGTCTTGTGTCTGCTGGCGGCGATGGTGACGGTCGTCCCGCTGACGACCGGCGGTGTCGGACAGGCTCAGGCCGCGCCCGCGCGATCGGCCGATCAGCTTCTCGATCGCTACAAGCAGCTCGGCACCGAGGCCGAGAAGACCACTGAGGCGATGCACAACGCCAAGATCGAGTACGACAAGCAGCGCTCGATCGTCACCCAGGCGAAGCGGGCCGCCGCCGACGCCCAGCGCAAGCTCGACATCAGCCGTGAGCAGCTCGCCTCCTACCAGGCCAGGGTCGACTCCATCGTGCGCGCCAGCTACCAGGGCGCCCGTGTCAGCGGGCTCTACGCCGTGATGGTCAGCGACTCGCCGCAGGCGCTGCTCGACCAGATGTCGGGACTCGACATGATCTCGCGGCAGGCCGCTTCCGACCTGACCGCCATCAAGAAGGTCCGCGCGCGTACCGCGGCCGCCAAGAAGGACGCCGACCAGACCGCGCTCGCGGCGTCGGAGGCCGTCTCGCGCGCCGAACGGGTGCGTGGAGACCTCCAGACCAAGCAGGCCGACCTGCAGATGCAGGCGATCCAGATCCGCGCGATCTACCAGTCGATGACCGGCAAGCAACTCGCCGCCCTGCGCGGCCCGAAGTTCGACTTCGACCCGCGGATCGTCCCCAAGGGCACCGCCGCCGCGCTCGTCGCCGTGCAGGCAGCCCTCACGCGCATCGGTGATCCGTATGTGTGGGGTGCGACCGGTCCGAGCTCGTTCGACTGCTCGGGTCTGATGGTGTGGGCCTACAAGCAGGCCGGCAAGACCATCCCGCGGTCGAGTGAGGCGCAGATGGCCGGCGGTCAGCCGGTGTCCCGCGAGGACCTCAAGCCGGGCGACCTGGTCATCTACTACCCGGACGCCCACCACGTCGGGATGTACGTCGGTGACGGATACGTCATCCACGCCTCGACCTTCGGTGTCCCGGTCAAGGTCGTCCCGCTCGACGAGGCCGGTCCGTTCAACTCCGGCCGTCGGTTCTAGACTCCTCTGGTGGTTTCACTCCGCGGGCGTTGGCGCCCGACGCTCGCGTCCGCGGTGGTGCTGCTCGTCGGTGTGACCACCGGATGCGGCGGCCAGGCGCCGTCCACGGCCGACGGGTCGACCTCCGGTGGCACCTCCACGACGACCTCGACGCCGGCCAACCCTTACGAGCAACAGCGCGCCGAGGGTGTGACGCGTCTGCTCGACGACCTGACCGGGACGATCACGTCGGGGGATGTGCCGAAGATCGGGTCGTTGCTCGACGATGCGGCGACCCCGGCCTTCAGAAGCCGCTGGGTCACCGCGGCCGAGAACTTCCGTCCCCGGCAGTCTGCGCGCGGCGACTCCGACGGCCGGCTGCAGTTCAAGAGCTTCCGCTACCAGCTGGCTCCCACCGAGGAGGCCGAGACGCTGGTACCCGCCGATGTGCAGGGTCGCCTTGACGCGAACGGCAGTTCGGATGCCTGGGTGGCACCGGTGGAGCTGCGGTACGCCCTCGGTGGTGAACGCGCACCCGGTGTCGACGAACCCGAGGTCGTCGTGACGACCCAATTCGTGGTCGCCCGCTACGGCGACGCGTGGAAGCTCGTCGGCGACACCGCGGCACTCGGCGCGGAGCCGACCCCCACCCAGCTGTGGGAATTGCCCGGACTGTCCGTCTCCGACGTCGCCACCGCAGGTGGGTCGTCGGTGATCACCCGCTACCTCCGCACCAGCGCGGCGGCGGCGAACCTGCCCGAGCTGCTGCCCGACGCCGTCGACGCGGTGACCGCCTTCTGGGGGGATTCGTGGGACCGGCGCGCCGTGCTGGTGACCACCTCCGACCAGGACGAGTTCTCCGATCTCGTCACCCAGGACGGCGGCGCGATCGGCGCGGCGGCCGCGGCGACTGTCTACAGCCGGGTGGACTTCCCCCGTCGTACCGCCATCGGCCAGCGTGTGGTCTTCACCCCGGCCGCCGACGACCTGGCCCCGCCGACCCTCGACGTCGTGCTGCGCCACGAGCTCACCCACGTCGCAGCCCGTGCGCAAACGGCTCTCGACGCCCCGCTCTGGATCACCGAAGGGGTGGCCGAGTACGTCGGCCGCAAGGGGACGTACCGGCGTCTCGCCGACGCCGCGCCCGATCTGACCGAGGTGGTCCGGGCGGGGAACACGCCGACCGCGCTGCCCGACGATGCGGCCTTCGCGATGGACGGGCAGACCTCGCAGCTCGCCTACCAGAGCGCATGGTCGATGGCCGCCTACATCGCCGACCGTTACGACGAGGCGCGTCTGAAGAGGTTCTATCTCGGGGTCGCGGCGACCGCCGATCCGACTCGTCAGGACGCCGCCATCCGGGCCGCGCTCGGTGTCAGCCGCGACGAGCTCATCACCGGATGGGGTCGATGGCTCGACGGGCAGGTCGGCTGATGGCGCGAACCCTGTTGATCACCAACGACTTTCCGCCCCGACCGGGCGGGATCCAGTCCTACCTGCAGAACCTGGTCGACCTGCTCCCGCCGGAGGACATCGTCGTCTACGCGCCGCGGTGGCGCGGCCGATCGCACCTCGACTTCGACGCCGAGGCGCCCTACCGGGTGTACCGCCATCGCACGACGCTGATGTTGCCGACCCCGTTCGTCGCCCGGCGTGCAGCGGAGATCGTTCGGCGCGAGCAGATCTCGACGGTCTGGTTCGGGGCGGCCGCGCCGCTGGCCGTCCTCGCGCCCGCGATGCGGCGCGCTGGTGCACAGCGCATCCTCGCGAGCACCCACGGTCACGAAGTCGGCTGGTCGATGCTCCCCGTTGCGCGTCAGGTCCTGGGCCACATCGGTCGCCACACCGACGTGATCACCTTCGTCAGCCGGTACACCCGAGGTCGATTCGCGTCGGCCTTCGGTGCGTACGCAGCACTCGAATACCTGCCGCCCGGCGTCGACGTCGCCCGCTTCTCACCCGATCCTGTTCTGCGGCAGAAGTTCCGGGACCGCCACGAACTGGGGGACCGGCCGACGATCCTGTGTCTGTCGCGCCTCGTGCCGCGCAAGGGACAGGACGTGCTGATCCGGGCGCTGCCGCTCATCCGTCGAACGATGCCCGACGCCGTCCTGGTGATCGTCGGTGGAGGGCCGTACGCGGAGAAGCTGCATGCACTGGCGACGCGGACCGGTGTCGAGGACCAGGTGATCTTCACGGGATCGGTTCCGGCCGAAGAACTCTCGGCGTACCACAACATCGCCGACGTCTTCGCGATGCCGTCCCGCACACGCGGGGGAGGGCTCGACGTCGAAGGGCTCGGGATCGTCTACCTCGAGGCGTCGGCCACGGGTGTGCCGGTGGTCGCGGGTCTGTCCGGCGGAGCACCGGAGACGGTCGTCGAAGGGGTCACCGGCACGACCGTGGACGGCACCGATGTCGACGCCGTCGCCCTGGCGATCCTGTCGATCCTGGGCGACCGGGCCGCTGCGGCTGAGATGGGCGCTGCCGGACGACGTTTCGTCGTCGACAACTGGCAGTGGAGTCAGATGGCCGCCCGGTTGCGGCAGTTGCTCTGAGCTGCTGGCTCTCCGGGGCTGAAATGCGCCCCCGAAATCCACCCCTGAAATGCGCCCCTGCTTTCCGCCCAGCGCAGAAATGCGCCCCTGAAAAGCGCCCTCCACAGCGCCGCCGGCGACATATCGCTCGGCGGATTCAACCGGTGGCTGCAACAGCGGGATCGGTTGGTTCTGAGCGTAGTAGTTCGTCGAGCTTGTAGGCGGGGCTGCGGAAGCCGTGTCGTTTGCGGGGTCGGCCGTTGAGTTCGGCGGCCACGTTAGCCAGGATGCCGGGCCCGTGGAATGACAGGTCGGTTCCTTTGGGGAAGTACTGGCGCAGCAGGCCGTTGGTGTTCTCGTTGCTGCCGCGCTGCCAGGGGCTGTGCGGGTCGGCGAAGTAGATCGGCAGCCCGGTGGCTGCGGTGATCGCGGTGTGTAACGCCATCTCCGTACCTTGATCCCAGGTCAACGACCGCTGCAGGATCTCGGGGA
>NZ_BAHE01000032.1 GCF_000298235.1 Gordonia namibiensis NBRC 108229 | reverse complement strand
ATGCATATCGTCGTCGATCGCGCTGCCGAGGGAGGAATTCGGGGGCGTTCTCGTCGCGTGGCGTCGCGACGTCAGTTGTGCTGGCAGCCTTGGCAATCCGCGCACAGACCGAACACCTCGACCGTGTGGTTGATGTCGGTGAAGCCGTGTTCGGCGGCGATGGTCGCGGCCCACTTCTCGACCGGATCGGCCTGCACCTCGACGGTGGTTCCGCAGTTGCGGCACACCAGGTGATGGTGGTGTCCCGACGAGCAGTGGCGGTACCGGGTCTCACCGGATCCGTCCCACAGGACGTCGATCTGACCGGCCTGGCTCAGCGCCTGCAGGTTGCGGTACACGGTGGTCAGGCCGATGGACTCGCCTCGGCCCTTGAGGATCTCGTGGAGTTCCTGGGCCGAGCAGAAGTCATCGGTGCCGGCCAGGGCATCGGCGATGGCGGCGCGTTGGCGCGTCGAGCGGACTCCGGTGACCGGTTGCGGACCGGACGCCTCGACGCCGGTCATCCGGACACCACCGACGGGCCACGGTTGGTCTCGTTGGCGTGGACCAGCGCGTCGACGACGATGTGGGCGACGTGGTCGTCGAGCAGTTCGTAGGTGATCTCGCGGCCGTTGCGGTGGCCGCGGACGACGCCGGCGTCCTTGAGGACGCGGAGATGCTGGCTGACCAGCGGTTGGCTCAGGCCGAGGTGTCCGACGAGCTCGTGCACGCACTGCCCGCGTTCACGCAGCGAGAGCACGATCGCGACGCGGGTGGGGGAGGCGAGGGCGCGCAACAAGTCGGCGGCGGCCTCCCGTGCGGCGGCGTCGGAGTCGTCGGCCGGTCCGGATGCGCCGAACCGACCGGACCCCTCGATGGGTTCAGCCGACATGTCACTCCTCCCGGACCGCTCACAACAGTGCCGCCATTCTAACGGAAATGGTTTTCAATCAGCGACGGCGGAGTCAGCCCTCCTCCCGCTGCCGCCGATCGATCGCCGGAACGCCGTCGGGACCGTTCGTCCCCAGCGCGTAGGTGGCCACCGCGTGGGCGACCGCGGCGGCGTTGACGGCCAGCAGTTCGGTGTCGACGTTGTCGATGGTGTCGCGCGGGCTGTGGTAGTTCGGGTCGAAGGCCTCACCGGCCTTGCCGCCCCACATCTCGGCCTCTTTCTCGGTCTTCCGGCGTTCGGCACCGGTCGCCACGCCGCCGGCGGGGATGCCCACCGCGATGAACGGGCCGTAGTCGGATCGGCCGTCGAAATCGACCGGACCCAGGGGGATTCCGCGGTCGGCGTAGAACTTCGCGAAGACGCGTTCGATACCGTCGGAACCGGCGGGTCCTGCCGGAGCGCCCTTACGTTCGGAGTCGTCGCCGTCGTAGGTGAAGTAGCCGCCGTTGGGTGAGGCGAGCATGTCGAAGTTCAGGTACAACGCGAGGGCACGACGCCCGGCGGCGTCGAGACCACCGACGTACTCGCTGGACCCGAGGAGGCCGTCCTCCTCGCCGCCCCAGAACGCGAAGCGCACCCGCTGGGGTACGCGGGGTGACGACCCGAGGCGCAACGCCGTCTCGAGGACCGCCGAACTGCCGCTCGAGTTGTCGTTCATGCCGGGACCTTCGGTCACGCTGTCGAGGTGGGCGCCCGCCATCACGACGTCGTCGGGTGTCCCGGTGCGGGTCTCGGCGATGACGTTGCGGGTCGTGACCGGGGTGGTCTCCGCGTCGACGGACAGGTGCAGTTGCTCGGCCTCGCGGACCTGGTCGGCGTCGTCGCGCGCCACGCCGAGAACGGGTATGTCCGGCACGTCCTCGGTGTCGAGGGTCAACCCGAACGGCGGGCCGTCCTCGTTGTTCACGATGACGACCCCGACCGCGCCCGCCGACTCTGCGTGGCGTGCCTTGTCGGTGAAAGTGCAGGTGCCGCGGTTGATCACCGCGAAGGACCCGCGCACATCGGCCGGGAAGTCGGCGGGTGCACATCCCGTCGCCGCAACGGTCACCGGCTCCGCGGTGATCGGCTCACGGGTTCCGACCGAGTACTCCAGCACGTGGCCTTTCACGTCGCGGCCGTCGGCGGAGAATTTCACCTGCCCGAGGTCAAAGCGCTTGTAGCCGAACTCCGGCGTGGTGACCTCGAATCCGGCCGCGCGCAGCTGTCCCGCGACGTAGTCGACCGAGGCGTCGTAGCCGGGGGTGCCGGACGCGCGTGTCCCGCCGTGGTTGTCCGCGATCTGCTGGAATGCCCGGAGGTGCCCCATGACGCGGTCGAGGGTGACCGCGTCGGCCAGTCCGGCCGGGGTGACCTCGCCGACCGGCGGTTCGACGGCCGGCGTCGACACCGGCGCCGAGGTGGCGCTGCGCATCGGGCCCTCGGTCTGGTTGGCCGAACAGCCGGCGAGCAGGGTCACGGTCGCCGCGGTGGCGGCGACGACGGGCAACAAGCGAGCTCGAGAGATCACCCTGCCACTGTGACAGTTCCGGCGGGGCGGCATCGTGGGTGGCGGTGGACGGTCGGCCGAACCGACTGGTTTCGTCGAACGGATGCCCCGCTCGGTAGTCTGTAAGGGTTGCCGTGCGCGCGCCCGACCCCACCCGGTCACCCCGCGCACGAGCAGGACAGTACGAAGCCGAACACCTTCAACCCGTGGAGAGCAGTTAACCGTGGCCGCCCAGTCCAAAGTGGAATCCGTCGTCAACCTCGCCAAGCGCCGGGGTCTGGTCTACCAGTGCGGTGAGATCTACGGCGGCACCAAATCCGCCTGGGACTACGGCCCCCTCGGCGTCGAGCTCAAGGACAACATCAAGCGGCAGTGGTGGCGCAACATGGTCATCAGCCGTGAGGACGTCGTCGGCCTCGACTCGTCGGTCATCCTGCCGCGCCAGGTCTGGGAGGCCTCGGGCCACGTCGAGGTGTTCACCGACCCGCTCGTCGAGTCGCTGCACACCCACAAGCGCTACCGCGCCGATCACCTGATCGAGGCCTACGAGGCCAAGCACGGCCACCTGCCGGAGAACGGCCTCGCCGACATCAACGACCCGGAGACCGGACAGCCCGGCAACTGGACCGAGCCCAAGGCGTTCAGCGGTCTGATGAAGACCTTCCTCGGCCCGGTCGACGACGAGGAGGGCCTGCACTACCTCCGTCCGGAGACCGCCCAGGGCATCTTCATCAACTTCAAGAACGTGATGACGACGGCGCGGAAGAAGCCGCCGTTCGGCATCGCGCAGATCGGCAAGAGCTTCCGCAACGAGATCACGCCGGGCAACTTCATCTTCCGCACCCGCGAGTTCGAGCAGATGGAGATGGAGTTCTTCGTCAAGCCGGGCGAGGACGAGGAGTGGCACCAGTACTGGATCGACCAGCGCTTCAACTGGTACACCAACCTGGGCATCGATCCGGAGAATCTGCGACTCTACGACCACCCCAAGGAGAAGCTGTCGCACTACTCCAAGCGGACCGTCGACGTCGAGTACAAGTTCGGTTTCGCCGGCAACCCGTGGGGCGAGCTCGAGGGCGTGGCCAACCGCACCGACTACGACCTCTCCACCCACAGCAAGCATTCCGGCGAGGACCTGTCGTTCTTCGACCAGGCCACCGGCGAGCGCTACACGCCGTACGTCATCGAGCCTGCGGCCGGCTTGACCCGTTCGCTGATGGCGTTCCTGTGCGATGCCTACACCGAGGAGGAGGTGCCGAACGCCAAGGGCGGCACCGACACTCGTACAGTCCTGCGTCTCGACCGTCGTCTCGCGCCGATCAAGGTCGCGGTGCTGCCGCTGTCGCGCAACGAGAAGCTGTCGCCCAAGGCGCGCGACCTCGCCGCCGAACTGCGCAAGCACTGGAACGTCGAGTTCGACGACGCGCAGGGCATCGGCAAGCGCTACCGGCGCCAGGACGAGATCGGCACGCCGTTCTGCGTGACCGTCGACTTCGACACCCTCGACGACCAGGCCGTCACCGTGCGTGAGCGAGACACCATGAGCCAGGAGCGCGTGGCCCTCGACAAGGTCGCCGAATACCTCGGCGGCAAGCTGCTCGGCGCCTGATCCGACGCCGCCACACCTGGCATCCGGGTATGGCGGAACGGTCACGATTCCGCCTGACCTGCGGATGTCTGTCACAATTGATGGCGAGTTGTCGCGCGGAGCAGGGCATGGGGTCCGTCATGCGCGCGACGAGAGAGTGAGTGGAGTCGTGTCTGTCAGCGGGAAAGTCGTTCATTACGACGCAAATCGGGGATTCGGGTTCTTGGCGCCGGAGTCGGGCGGTGCCGATGTGTTCCTCCACATCAACGACATCGACATCGACGAGAACTCGCTGAAGCCGGGTGCCAAGGTGACGTTCGACGTCGAGGAGACCGATCGCGGTTCCAAGGCGATCAACGTCGCCGTGACCGAGGCGGCTCCGGCCGACGATGCGGCGGGTGCCCGTGCGCATCGTCGCGAGGAGCACCACGGTCGCGGAGACCGGGGCGACCGCGGCCATCGTCGTGACGACCGTGATGACCGCGGCAGCCGACGTCCGCGCGGCGGCAGCGGATCGCTCGACGCCGGCGCGTTCACCGAGGAACTGACCGAGCTGCTCCTCGACGCCGACGACGACCTCACCGCACGCCAGATCGTGGCCATCCGTCAGCGGGTCACCGATTTCGCGGTCGGCCGGGGCTGGGTGCTTGACTAGCACCCAATCCGGTTCCGGCGCCGCCGGCCATGTCCTCCCGGCCGTGGCCGCCTACAGCGACGAGGCCGTCGAACGTTTTGTCCCAGAAGGTGCCAAGGTCGCGAGTCTCCCCGGCACCCGAACGGATCATCGCAGTGATTTCGCGCGTGACCGTGCGCGCGTGCTGCACTCCGCCGCGTTGCGTCGGCTGGCCGACAAGACACAGGTCGTCGGACCACGCGAAGGTGACACCCCGCGCACCCGGCTGACCCATTCCCTCGAGGTGGGTCAGATCGGGCGGGGCATCGCCATCGGTCTGGGTGCCGAACCCGACCTCGTCGAACTCGCCGGCCTCGCCCACGACATCGGGCATCCGCCATACGGGCACAACGGGGAACGGGCTCTCGACGAGGTCGCCGTCGACTGCGGCGGCTTCGAGGGCAACGCGCAGAACCTCCGCATCCTGACGCGACTGGAACCGAAGCTGCTCGACGCCGACGGCGTCAGTGCGGGTCTCAACCTGACACGCGCCTCGCTCGACGCGACGCTGAAGTACCCGTGGACGCGTCGCAGCCCGGGCGGCAAGTTCGGCGCCTACGACGACGACGCCGCGACGCTCGACTGGGTTCGCCGGGGTGCTCCCGGGACCAGGAAGTGCATCGAGGCGCAGATCATGGACTGGTCCGACGACGTCGCCTACTCCGTGCACGACCTCGAGGACGGCGTCATCGGCGGTCGTATCGACCTCCGCAGCCTCGGCGACCCGCAGGATCGTCGGGAGATGGCCGAGATCGGCGCCAAGGAGTTCCCGGGTCTCGACCCGGAGGCACTCGTCGACGCGGCCCAGCGGCTCTACGAGATGGACATCGTCCGGGCGGTCGGCGTCTTCGACGGCACGCTCGACTCCTACGTGGCCCTCAAGCGACTGACCAGTGAGCTGATCGGGCGTTTCGCGTCGGCGGCCATCACCGGCACCCGTGCGGTGGTCGGGGACCGGCCGGTCTCGCGCTACGACGCCGACCTCGAGGTGCCGCCGCTCATCGCCGCCGAGGTCCCGATGCTCAAGACCATGGCGCTGCGGTTCATCTTCTCCAACGAACGCCACAAGTCGACCCAGCAACGGCAGCGGGAACGTATCCACCGTGTCGCCAACTGGTTCGTCGAGGCCGCTCCCGGCGGACTCGACCCGATCTTCGTGCCCTGGTGGAATGCCGCCACCGACGACGCCGGCAGGATGCGGGTCATCGTCGACCAGATCGCGTCGATGACCGAGGGTCGCCTGGAACGCACCGACAAGCAGAACTCCGGGGCGCAAGCGCATCTGGGGTGAGGCCGGTTCGGTGTTGTGATCCGGCGGTGAGAACCGCCCCTGAAAAGCGCCCCTGCGTTCCGCCCCCGAGATGCGCCCTCCCCAGGAGCGCCGACGACACAGTGCGATCGGAGCAGCGCTGGAGGGCGGTTTTCGGGGGCGGTTTTCAGTCCGACGGCCGGGTGCGGCGTCGTAGTGCCCCGGATGCGGGTGCGTGTTGAGTGCCTGGGCGGACCGGCTGCGGGTGTCACTACACTGGACGCGTGGCAGGCCGAATTCCCGATCGTGACATCACGGCGATCCGTGAGCAGACGAGGATCGAGGACATCGTCGGCGACTATGTCGCGCTGCGCCGCGCCGGTGCCGACAGCCTCAAGGGACTGTGCCCGTTCCACGACGAGAAGTCGCCGTCGTTCCACGTCCGCCCCAACCACGGCCACTTCCACTGCTTCGGCTGCGGTGAGGGAGGCGATGTCTACAGCTTCCTGCAGAAGCAGGAGCACATCAGCTTCGTCGAGGCGGTCGAGCAACTCGCCGACCGGCTCGGCTACCAGATCAACTACGAGGGTGGCGGCACCACGATCAAGCGGGACCGTGGCACCCGCGCCCGGCTGGTCGCCGCCAATGCCGCCGCCGCGAAGTTCTACCAGGAGAAGCTGCAGACCCCGGAGGCGCAGGCGGCGCGGGACTACTTGTCGGAGCGCGACTTCGACGCCGCGGCCGCGATCCAGTTCGGCTGCGGATACGCGCCCGCCGGCTGGGACACGATGACCAAGGCACTGCTGTCGCAGGGATTCGAGTTCAGCGAACTCGAGGCGGCCGGGCTGTCCAAGCAGGGACGCAAGGGTCCCATCGACCGATTCCATCGCCGACTGCTCTGGCCCATCCGCAATCTCGGCGGCGACATCATCGGCTTCGGTGCCCGCAAGCTCTACGACGACGACAACCTCGGCAAGTACATGAACACGCCGGAGACCATGCTGTACAAGAAGTCTCAGGTGTTGTTCGGTCTCGACCACGCGAAGAAGTCCATCGCCAAGGGGCATCAGGTCGTCGTGGTCGAGGGTTACACCGACGTCATGGCCATGCATCTCGCCGGTGTCACCACCGCCGTCGCCTCGTGTGGCACCGCCTTCGGTGAGGACCACCTCGCGCTGATCCGTCGTCTGATGATGGACGACTCGTACTTCCGCGGCGAGGTCATCTACACCTTCGACGGAGACGACGCCGGAAAGGCCGCCGCGCTCAAGGCTTTCGAGGGGGAACAGTCCATCTCGGGTCAGACCTTCGTGGCCATCGCGCCGGAGGGCATGGACCCGTGCGAGCTCCGGCAGGCGCGGGGTGACGCCGCGGTCCGCGACCTCATCGCGCGCCGGGTTCCGATGTTCGAGTTCGCGATCAAGACGCTGCTGACCGAACACGACCTGGACACCGCAGAGGGGCGCGTGCACGCCCTGCGTGACACGGTCCCGGTCGTCGCCCGCATCAAGGACATCGCGCTGCGCGACGAGTACGCCCGTCAGCTCGCCGGCTGGGTCGGCTGGGAGGAAGTGAGTCAGGTCCTCGGGCGGGTGCGGGAAGAGGGTGCGAGGATTCGGAAGGCGAAGGGCGGCGGTGATTCCGGGCGCGGTGGGCGGCGCGGTGCTCCCGCACGCAACCGGCCGGAGGCGGAGGCCGCGCCGACGTCCGCCCGTCCCCAGCCCAACGACCCGCGGCTGTGGCCCCAGCGCGAAGCTCTCAAGGCTGCGCTGCAATACCCGGCGATCGCCGGCACTGTCTTCGACTCGCTGCCCGTCGAATGCTTCGACGAACCCGCGTATGCCATTGTGCGGCAGGCGATGATCAGCATCGGTGGCACGTCTTCGGGCCTGGGCGGGGCCGCCTGGGTCGACTCTGTGCGCAACGCCGTCGACGACCCGGTCATCGACCCGCTGGTCACCGAGCTCGCCGTCGAGTCGATGCCCGTCGACGAGGACAACATCGCCCGCTACATCACCAGCGTCCTCGCCCGCCTGCAGGAGGTGTGGGTCGGTTCGCAGATCGCCGACATCAAGTCGCGTCTGCGCCGGATGGCCCCGAGTGACGACCCGGACGGTTACAACGCCGTTTTCGGTGATCTCGTGGCCCTGGAGGCCTACCGTCGTAGCCTTCTCGAACAGGCGCTCGACCCGACGGTCGACGTCGGCTGAGCCCTCGTCGCGATGAGTTCTCGTCGTTCACCCGGTCTGCACATCGACCACATCTGAACGGAGAACACCACATGGCGACGACGATCTACTCGGCAGCGGCATCGCTCGACGGCTTCATCGCCGGTCCCGGCGGCGACATGTCCTGGCTGACGCGATTCTTCCGCGAGGACGCCGGGGAGGGTGGTGACAGCACCGCGGCTCTGCGTCTCCGGGAGAGCACCGGCTCCCTGCTGGTGGGCAATCGGAGCTTCCGCGGCGACGACCCCAACAAGGGGACGGACCGCGAGGGTGCGTTCGAGGGTGAATTCTCGGGACCCACAGTGGTTCTCACGCACAACCCACCCGCGGAGCCGGAGGAGGGCGTCACCTTCGTCTCCGACCTGCACCGCGCCGTCGAGGAGGCCAAGCGCCTGGCGGGCGATGGGTACGTCACCGTCATCGGCGCCGACGTCGCACGCCAGATGATCGACGCCGGACTCCTCGACGAGGTCCTCATCTTCCACGTCCCGGTCTTCCTGGGCGACGGGGTCCGTGTCTTCGACCGTCCCGGTGGCGGAGAGGTGCGGCTGACACGCATCCCCGGCGAGACCGACTTCTGGTGCCGCGTCGAGAGGTGAGCGGGAATCGGGGGTTCCGGTGTGAGAGCCTGGATTCATGACGACGGTGTCGATCGGCGATCTCACGGTGAACTACTCAGAACAGGGGAGCGACGAAACCTCGTCGGCGCCAATTGTTCTCGTGCACGGACTGGGGGAGGACAGTCGTAGCTGGGCGCACACGCAGCGTGACCTGGCCGACCTGCACACCTACGCCTACGACCTCCGCGGCTTCGGTTCGACGACGGTCGGGGACGCCGAGGGCACCCTGGAACAACTCGGCCGGGATCTCGTCGCCTTCCTCGAGACGGTGACCGGTCCCGCGATCGTGGTCGGCTTCTCCGCCGGCGGGACGATCGTGCTCTGGGCGGCCGCCGAACGGCCGGATCTGGTGAGCCGCGCCATCGTCCTCGGCACCTCGTCGGTGGTGGGACGGGCCGCGGCCGAGTTCTACACCCAGCGCGCCGATCAGGCCGCTGACACCGCCACCGACGAGTTCCGCGCCGCGATGCGCGACGACACCGTCGCCGGACTGGTCTCCGCTCACGATCGCGTCGACGAGATCACGGCCAGGAGGCTCGAGGCAGTCGGGGAGGGCGCAGGCTATGCGAACGCAGCGCGCGCGATGGCCGGAGTGCGCGAGCAGCCCCTGACCCCACGGCTTTCCGAGATCCGGCAGCACGTCGACGTCATCGCCGCAGATCGTGACGCGTTGTGTCCGGAGAAGGCCGCGAAGATGATCGTCGACGGCCTGCCGGACGTGACCTACCGCGTGATCCCGGACGCCGGGCACCTGATGAACGTCGACAACCCGGCCGCCGTGACCGCGGCGCTGCGTGAGGCGATCGTCGGCGCGTAAGCGGTGGTAAGAGTTCGTCACCGCGTGGTGGGGAGTGCGGGGCTCGAACCCGCGACCTACGGATTATGAGTCCGCGGCTCTAACCGACTGAGCTAACTCCCCATGCGGGCACCCGGCCCGCGGGAGGAGATTACCGCACGGTCTCCCGGCGGCCGCACCCAACTACGGCGACGGCGCGCTGCTCTCCTTCATCGGCCTGATCCACGTACCGGAGGTGTCATGGGCGGCGGCAGGTCGGCGAATCCGACGTCGTCGCGGGTAAGTGGCCTCGTAGATCTGCGGCAGTTGGTGCCGGATATCGGAACCGACTGCCGCCGGGCTCTCGTCGCTGACCTGCCGTTTTGTTGTACGGCGGCGGCATGCGCTAGAGTCTGTCCTCGGTTCAAGTGAAGCGCTGACGGCGTAGAACTCGGACCAGAGCAATCCCCCATAGCTCAATTGGCAGAGCATTCGACTGTTAATCGAACGGTTACTGGTTCGAGTCCAGTTGGGGGAGCAGAACGAGAAGCCCGCCCCTGCGCACGCAGGCGGCGGGCTTTTTCGTCGGCGTGGTCCGGGCCCGTCGGTCACGCGAGTTTGGCATCCGGAACGGTCGGGTAAGGCGCCCGCCATGGACGCGAAGCCATCCGCGGTGTCTGTCTTGTTGATCGCCGACCCCGGCGCCGCAGAAGGGATCGCCAAACACCTGTCCGAATCGCTGCCGGGGGCGCTGACCGATGCGAGCGCGCCCGGTGATTGGCACGTGTCCACTCGGAGCCACGCCTTCCCCGTTGATGAGCACACCCGGTTCGCGGAGGTGGTCGGCACGGTGGACCCCGACAGCGTGACGGATGACATCGTCATCTATCTCACCGACCTGCCTCGCCGGGACGGAACGACCCCGGTGGTCGCCGAGATCGACACCAGCCGGCGGTTTGGCGTGATATCCCTCCCCGGTCTGGGCGCGACGTTCGTCGAGCGCCGGGCAAGAGCTCTGGCGCGGACGATCGTAGCCGAGGTGACGGGCGAGTCGGGCCGATCCCAGTCCCTGGCCGGAGGAGAGCGTCTTCAGCGGGTTCAGGCAGACGACGACAAAGTCCACTACGTCGCCGTGTCCCACGTGTCTCGCCTGCGGCTACTCGCAGGCATGGTCTACGCCAATCGGCCGTGGCGGTTGGTCTCCGGCCTGTCCAGGGTGTTGATGGCGGCATTCGCCACCGGCGCGGTGAGTCTCGCGTATTCGACGATGTGGAAACTGTCAGATCAGATGGGGCCCTGGCGACTCGGTGTGGCGACGATCCTGGCGAGCGTCACGATGATCACCTGGCTGATCGTCGATCACGGGTTGTGGGAACGACCACCAACGGAAGGTGGTCGTGAGCGTGCGGTGCTCTACAACGTCTCCACCGTCGTGACTCTCACGATCGGGGTCGTCGTCTTCCATGCCGGTGTGTTCGTCCTGCTGCTGGTGACCGCGTGGTGGACGATTCCTCCGCAGATGGTTTCCGACCAGATCGACCACCCGATGAGTTTCTCGACCTTGATGATGATGGCATGGCTGCTGGCGGCAGTTGCGACATTGGGCGGTGCACTGGGGTCGGGAATGGAGGACGACGACGCCGTGAAGGCTGCTGCCTATGGGGTTCGGCAACGTCAGCGATTCGATCAGGAAAACACCGACGACCAGGTCTGACGACGTGTACAGGCGGAACCGCAGCGAATTCCGGGCTCGTTTCCCGATCGGACCGCCGGGACCCGAGGCGCGGTGACCGCCGGAACCGCCGGTTCTTCAGGCCTTGGTCTCGCGCCGCGCGTCGTACTCCGTCTGCGCCTCACGCACAGTGGGCATGCTGTCCTGCACGAGATCGATGAGACCTTGCAGCCGATCCGCCACCTGCCGGCCGAGTGGGGTGAGGTGGTATTCGACCTTCGGTGGGATCGCCTCGAGTACGGTACGCACGATCATGCCGTCGCGTTCTAGGTTCTGAAGCGTCTGCGACAGCATCCGTTCGCTCACACCGTCGACGCGGCGTCGTAGGGCACTGAACCGATAGTTGCTCTCGCCCAACGCGATCAGGACCAGACTGCCCCAGCGGCCGGTGACCGTCTGCAGCGTCGACCTCGACGAGCAGTCGCGCGCGAAGACGTCCGCTTCGAGGGACTGGTCGTCGTGATCGGGCATGGCCTCAGGTTAGCGAAGGTCACACCGATACGCTAACCAACCGTATTGCACTTACGAAAAGTAAGTGGGTACTGTCTCGGGGACAGACCATGACGACGAGGGAGAAACAACGATGACGATTGCAGTGACAGGTGCGACGGGACAGCTCGGTGGGCTGGTGATCGGCGAGTTGCTCGCACGGGGCCCGGCCGCGGGCATCGTGGCGATCGTGCGGGACGAGGCGAAGGCCACCGACCTTGCGTCGAAGGGTGTTCAGATCCGAATCGCCTCCTACGAGGATCCCGACGCGCTGCGACGCGCGCTCGACGGCGTCGACCAGCTGCTGCTGATCTCGGGCTCGGAGGTCGGACGCCGAGTTCCGCAGCACACCAACGTCATCGAGGCTGCGGAAGCTGCCGGCGTGAAGCTCATCGCATACACTAGCCTCCTCAATGCTGCGACGAGCGGACTCGGGTTGGCGCCCGAGCATGTCGCCACCGAGAAGCGACTCGGCGAGTCGTCGATCCCGGCGGTGTTCCTCCGCAACGGCTGGTACTGGGAGAACTACCTGCAGGCCATCGGCCAGGCGGCCTCGTCCGGTGCGCTGTTCGGTGCAGCAGGCGACGGCAAGGTCGCCGGTGCGGCGCGTGCCGACTATGCGGCCGCCGCTGCTGCGGTCCTCACCTCCGACGCCGACCAGGGCGGCAAGATCTACGAACTCGGCGGCGACGAACGACTCACCTACGCCGATCTCGCGAAGATCATCGGCGAGGTCGCCGGCAAGACCGTCGAGTACCGCGACCTGCCGGAGGCCGACTACGCGAAGATCCTCGCCGACAACGGCGTTCCGGAGCAGTTCGCCGCCGTGCTGGCGGGCTCCGACGCCGGCATCGCCCGCGGAGAGCTCGACACCACCTCTGGCGACCTTCAGGCGCTGATCGGCCGGTCGTCGACGCCGGTCGCCGAGATCGTCAAGGCCGCCATCGCCTGAACTGCGCCCATCGATGAGTTTCGCTGCGGTGCCCGAGTCTGTCCTGATTGGATTGCCCGACGACGACAGGAGCGGAAGACCATGCCGCAGCTACTCAGAGTGCAGAACTTCTCGGTCTCGCAGGACGGGATCGGTGCCGGTGAGAACCAGACCTTCGAGCGGCCTTTCGGCGACACCGTCGAACCCTGGGAGTTGATGTCCTGGGCAGGGGCCACCGCGAGCTGGCCCAACCGCACCGATCCCGGCGGCACCCGCGGCATCGACGACTACTTCACCCGCGACTTCACCCACAACATCGGTGCGGAGATCATGGGCCGCAACAAGTTCGGCTACCAGCGAGGTCCGTGGACCGACCACGAATGGCAGGGATGGTGGGGCGACGAGCCGCCGTTCCACACCCCGGTCTTCGTCCTCACCCACCACCTCCGGCCGTCGTTCACGTTGGGTGAGACCACTTTCCACTTCCTCGACGCCACGCCGGCCGAAGCGGCGGAGAAGGCAAAGGCCGCAGCCGACGGCAAGGACGTCCGGATCGGCGGCGGAGTCAGCACCGTCCGGGAGTTCCTCGACGCCGATCTCATCGACACGCTGCACATCGCGGTCGCACCCGTCACCTACGGAAAAGGTCTGCGGCTGTGGAACTCGCCCGCCGAGTTGGAGGACCGTTTCGAGCACGAAGTGGTCCTGAGTCCCAGCGGGGTCACCCACCACTTGTTCTGGCGGAAGTAGTTTTTCGCCAACCCCCGGAATGTGTGCGTCGACCGGCGTAGTTGTAGGGGTCATGACGGAACTCGCCGACAAGGCCAAGACCCTGCTCGAACTCCACAAGCCCGGAGACCCGGTGATCCTGCCGACGGTGTGGGACGCGTGGTCGGCGAATCTGGCGGTCTCCGCCGGATTCACCGCACTCACCGTCGGCAGTCATCCGGTGTCGGACTCGATCGGCAAACCCGACAACGAGGGCATCACCTTCGGAGAACTGACCACGCGGATCAAACAGATCACCGCTGCGGTCGACGTCCCGATCTCCGTCGACATCGAATCCGGCTACGGCGAAGACCCCAAGACGCTGATCGACGGCCTCATCGACGCCGGTGCAGTCGGCCTCAACATCGAGGACACCGTGCACAGTGAAGGCGGGCGACTCCGCGAGGCGCAGGAACATGCCGATTTCGTGGCTGCCCTGCGTGCCGCGTCGGACGCCACCGATGTCCACGTCGTCGTCAACGCCCGCACCGACCTGTTCCTCAAGCAGGTCGGCGACGAATCCGACCGGGTCGACCGCGCCATCGCACGGATGAAGCTCTGTGTGGAGGCCGGTGCCGACGTGCTGTATCCCGTCGGCTTCCACGACGACGCCACCCAAAAGCGGCTCACCGACGAACTCCCGCTCCCGGTCAACGCCATCGGGCACCCGACCAAGAACAACAAGGCGGCACTCGCCGCCCTCGGCGTCGGACGCGTGAGCTTCGGCCCGCTGTTCCAGATGGTGCTCGCCGAACGCGCCGCCGAGGTTCTCGCTCCCTGGAAGTAGGGACGTCGTCGCGGCTCACGGTCCCGCCGTCAGTAGACGTCGCGAATCGTGACGGTCGACGCCACGTTCCGCTACTTCTGCGGTCCGGTGCCACGCGAATCGGGCACGAACTGTCAGAGGCCGGGTTTACCGTCGGGACATGGCACTCACCAAGAGCGAAAGAGAAGCGTTTCTGGCAGAACCACACGTCGCGGCGTTGTCCGTCGAGGCAGAGCCCGGGCGGGCACCACTGGCGGTGCCGATCTGGTACCAGTACGAGCCCGGCGGCCGACCATGGCTGCTCACCGGCACGGAGTCGCGGAAGCTGAACCTCATCCGGGCCGCGGGACGGTTCACGCTCATGGTCGACGAGGTGTCGCCGCGACTCATGTACGTCTCGGTGTCGGGCAATGCCGTGGACATGGTCGCCGGAACCCGAGACGACTTGCGCGAGATGGCATCTCGTTACCTCCCGCCCCAGGCCGTCGAACCGTACATCGAGATGGCCGAGAAGGAGCACGGCCCGCAGACCAAGGTGTACCTCGACCCCCAGCAGTGGGTGTCGCTGGACCTCGGCGGCCTCTGACATCCTCGGCGGTATGACGCCGGACACAATGCCCGAGGCGGCATCGCTACATTGAACCCATGCCGAAGCCTCGTCAGACCTCCGACGCCCCCGACGCCACCTCGGTGACGCCCGACGTCGAAGACGGCGTGACCCCGCTCGACGGCGACGAATTCCTGCAGGCCAACCGCACGAACCGGGAGAAGTACCGGGCCGAGGCGGAGGCCAAGGCGGCGAAAGCGGCCCGCAAGGCGGCCCGTCGCGGGGAAGTGGATGATGGCGACGCCGTGACGAGCGACGCCACGCCCGGCGACACGACCGACTCGGACGAGACGGTCGCGGCGGAGTCCGAGGACCGCACACCGCGCAAGCTCGACCCGTCCGCGGCGTCGGGCAAGAGCAACCGCGGGACCGGTTGGGCGACGAGTCTCGGTAAGACGACCTGGGCGGTCGTCGCGCTGGTTGCGGTCGCTGTGGTCCTCGCGGTGTCGACCGCGGTCCTGGCCGTTGCCTACATCGACGCCGAACATCGGGCCGACGCGGCGGCAGGCGCGATCGACACGACGATCCTCGACACCGCACGCAAGTACGCCGCCGAGATCACCACCTACAATTCGAGCGACTACTCCGACCTCGACCGCCGAATCCGCGAGATCTCGACTCCCGCGTTCACCCAGATGTACATCGAGTCCTCCCAGGACGCCCGAAAAGGCTCCACCGAGGCAGAGGCTGTGTCGACCGCAAAGGCCGACAACGCCGGCATCATGTCGCTCGACGACGGGAAGGCCGTCGTGCTGGTGACACTCGACCAGACCATCAAGTCGCCGCAGACCGCACAGGAATTCCCCGAGGGGTTCCCGTACCAGACGCGCGTCAAGGTGACCCTGGTGCAGCAGGACGGCCGCTGGCTGATGGACGATTTCGCAGTGCTGTAGGGCTGATTTCGATGACGTCCGGTGCTTGCGGGCGAGGTCGGCTCACCAGGCCTTCGTGGCTCGTCGCTTGCGCTCCTCGCACCTCAGGCAGCAGGGGGTGCGTCGCTTGCGCTCGTCGCCTACTCAATCAGCGAGGGGCGACTACTTCTGCCGGCCGAGTAGGTCCGAGGCGCCAGCCGAGGACCGTATCGAGGTCAGCCGTTCCCGCCCAACAGGATTCGTACCGACAGTGCCTCGATGCGTTCGGGGGAGGGTTGTGGCCGTAGTCGGGACAGGTCGGTGACGACGTTGAGTGCAGCGTGAACGAGGAACCGTGCGTGAGTGATCGGCAGGTTCGCTCGTTCGCGGCTCATCCAGGTCGCCCATTCCTCGACTGTGATGCGTTGCTGATTGCGCAACGCATCCCGGGCCTCGGGCGTGGCGTGTCCGATCTCGGTTTCGTAGACGCTGATCAGATCGGTTGAGCTGCAGGTCAATCGGACGTATCGACGCACCATGCCGGCGAGTGCCTCGTGCGGCGTCGTCGCATCGGCCAGGGCGTCGGAGATGGCGGTCGTGACGCGGTCGGTCGCCCGCCAGAACGAGGCCTCGAGAATTGCGACCTTGCTCGGGAAGTGGCGGTACACGCCGGATGCCGGAAGGTCGGCGGCATGGGCGATGTCCTCGATGGTCACGTCGCGAAAGCCGCGGGCGGCGAACAGGTTGATCGCCTCGGTCAGGATGATCTCGCGCTTCGCCGCCGGTGCGAGGCCGTGAACGGCGGGAGCGGGAGGCTCCACCGGATCGGGGAGGTCGACGTCGAGCAGGTCGAGGGCGGCTTCGGAGACGAGGGCGGTGACCTCACGCGCCGGGAGGGAGGAGCGGTGGGTTGTCGGGCTGGCCGCGACGCTGGTCATCGCGGCGACGATCAGATTGGCGTCGGCGTCGCCGAGGTCGGGGCGCAGGCGTCGCGCCGCCGCACGGACGCGCCGGTGCTGGTGCACGACGACATCGCGGACGATGTCCCGGTCGGCCGGCTCGAGGTACCGGGACTCCCAGCGGTAGAGACCGCCCGTTCTGCGATTCTCGAACGAGGCGGCGGTGATCGCCACGAGCAGGTCGCGCAGTTCGTCGTCGCCGTCGGTGTCCACGGCGTCGAGCGCCGACCGGAGCGATTGTGCGAGGACTGCGGTGGTCTCGGCGAACAGTGCGTACTTGTTGGGGAAGTGCCGGTAGAGGGCGGGTGCGGAGATCCCGACCGCATCGGCGATGTCGTCGAGGCGAACCGCGTGGTAACCGCCGTCGCTGAACGCCTTCGCTGCAGCGTCGATGATGAGTCGCCTGCGGTCGGCCGGACGGCGTCGTCGGATGCCCGGCGCATCGGTCTGAGACGTGTCGGAGGTCGACGTCCCCGGGCGCACGGTCATGGCGACAGACTCTAGCCGGATACGACGTTCACGCGACATCTTCGGAGCTATTCGCTGAAAAGCCCAGCAAGAAGTCTTGAGTGACAAGTATAAGTTAACCAAGATTCTCGTGATCTGCGTCGCACTGTGGTAGTACTCTAGGCGATGGCACAGATCCGAGAATCTGTGTCTATCTGTCCGGTCACGAGTGGGGAGTGCAGTGAGCGACGAGACCAGCCAGGCAATCGTGACCTCGGTCGATGACCGAGGGGTCGCGCGGCTGACCATTTCCCGCCCGGAGAAGATGAACGCTCTCGACACCGAGGCGAACTACGGCATCAAGGCTGCGATGGAGGAATGGTCGAAGAACGGCGACGTCCGCGTCATCGTTCTCGACGGCGCCGGCGGGAGCTTCAGCGCCGGTGCCGACGTGGTCTCCATCAACTCGCAGTCGACCGCCGGCGGGGCGTCTGGGCTCGACCCCGACCAGGCCCGCGGGATCATCTCGGCCGGTTCGGAACTTGCGCGCGCGGTGCGCTCGTCGCAGGTTCCGGTCATCGCATCCGTCGACGGGCCGGCCGCCGGCATCGGTGCCTCGCTGGCCCTCGCCGCCGACCTCATCTACACGACGAAGCGGTCGTACTTCCTCCTCGCCTTCATCAACATAGGCCTGATGCCCGACGGCGGCGCGTCGATGTTGTTCACCTCCGCGGTGGGTCGGGTCCGCGCCAACGAACTCGCTCTCCTCGGCGAAAAGCTGCGCGCCCCCGAGGCTCTCGCAGCGGGACTGGTCAACGGCGTCTACGACGACCGGCCCGCGCTCGACGAAGCCGTCGACAAGGTCGCCGCGAAGCTGGCTGGTAAGAGCCGTTCCGCACTGCGCCTGACGAAGTCGGCGCTCGACGCCCACACCATGTCGGGCTTCGAGGCCGCCATCGAACGGGAGCTCGAGGGGCAGACCGAACTGCTGCAGTCGCCGGAGTTCCAAGCCGCCATCGCCGCCTTCGCCGGCAAGAAGTGAGCTCGGCGCAGACGCCGAACCCTCACCCCCGCAGACGCTTTAACGACCCACGTTCGTCACGACGACAGACAACAAGGAGACCGATCGTATGACCGCGACCGTCGACACCGTCACCGACCTCGCCACCGAACCGCTGCGTTCGCGCCGCAACCACTGGAACAACCAGATCAAGCGACACGCCTTCATGAACCCCGATGGTCCGGCCCTGAAGTTCCAGGGCACGGTCACCACCTGGAAGGAGCTCGACGAGCGGACCCGTGCCTTCGCCGCCGCCCTTACCCGTCGCGGCGTCGAGTTCGGTGACCGCATCCTCGTGGTCCTGCTGAACCGCAGTGAGTACGTCGAAGCGGTGTTGGGCGCCAACCTCATCGGCGCCATCCCGGTGCCGGTGAACATCCGTATGAGCCCTGCCGAGATCGCCTTCCTCGTCAACGACAGCGGCGCCAAGGTCGTCGTCACCGAGACCCTGCTCGCTCCGCTCGTCGACGCCGTCGCCGCATCGACCAACGCGATCGACCACATCGTCGTCGTCGGTGGATCGGACAAGGACAACCACCTCGACTACGAGGCGCTCGTCGCCGAGGACTCCTCGGACCTGCCCGAGATCGACGTCCCCGAAGAGACCGTCGCACTGATCATGTACACCTCGGGCACCACCGGAAAGCCCAAGGGCGCCATGCTCACCCACACCAACCTGCAGGCGCAGGCCGCCACCTGCATGCAGGCGCTGCACACCCGGTCCGACGACATCGGCTCGTGTGTTGCCCCGATGTTCCACATCGCCGGCCTCGGTGCGATGGCGCCGCTGTTCTACATGGGTGCGCTGTCGGTCATCCACCCGCTCGGTGCCTTCGACCCGAACGACATGCTCGACACCATCGAGAAGGAGGGCACCACCTCGATCTTCCTGGTGCCCGCCCAGTGGCAGGCCGTCTGCGCCGCCCAGCAGGCGAAGCCGCGAGACCTGAAACTGCGCGTCATCAGCTGGGGCGCCGCCCCCGCGTCGGACACCGTGCTGCGGGCGATGAACGAGACCTTCCCCGACGCGCTGAACGTCGCCGTCTTCGGTCAGACCGAGATGTCGCCGATCACCTGTGTGCTCGAGGGCAAGGATGCGCTGAACAAGATCGGCTCCATCGGCAAGGTCGTACCCGCGGTGACCGCCCGCATCATCGACCCCGAGGGCAACGACGTGAAGCAGGGCGAGGTCGGCGAGATCGTCTACCGCGGGCCCAACATGATGAAGGGCTACTGGCAGAACGAGCAGGGCACCGCCGATGCGTTCGCCGGCGGCTGGTTCCACTCGGGCGACCTCGTGCGCGAGGACGAGGACGGCTTCCTCTTCGTCGTCGACCGTGCCAAGGACATGATCATCTCCGGCGGCGAGAACATCTACTGCGCCGAGGTCGAGAACGCACTGTTCGGCCACCCGAGCATCAGCGAGGCCGCCATCATCGGACGTGCGCACGAGAAGTGGGGCGAGGTCCCGGTCGCGGTCGTCGTCCTCGCCGAGGGGGTCACCGACCTGACCCTGGCCGACCTCGAGCCGTACCTGAACGAGAACCTGGCCCGCTTCAAGCACCCCAAGGACCTGGTCATCGTCGACGAGCTGCCGCGCAACGCCGGCGGCAAGGTCGTCAAGCCGACCCTGCGCGCGAGCTACGGCTCCAAGGACGCCGGTCTGGCCGACTGACCGGTCGCGGTGTCGCGGCGCTGGATTCGGAGATCCGGCGTGTGGGCCGAGCGATGGAACACGGACTAGAACACGTTTCAATTTTGTGATTGAGTGACTACAGTCACAAGCGACGGCAACGTCGCTCGACGGACTTCCCGGGGCGAGATTGTTGCCGGGTTCGAACGGAGGAGACCAGTGAAGACAAAGGGCGCGCTGCTGCGCGAGCACAACAAGCCGTGGGCGATCGAGGAGATCGAGATCGGCGACCCCAAGGCGCACGAGATCAAGATCAAGATGGAAGCGGCGGGCATGTGCCACTCCGACCATCACTTGATGACCGGCGGCATCCCGATGGCCGGGTTCCCGATCCTGGGCGGCCACGAGGGTGCGGGCGTCGTCGCCGAGGTCGGCGAGGGTGTCACCGACTTCGAGGTCGGCGACCACGTTGTGCTGTCGTTCATCCCGTCGTGCGGCAAGTGTCCGTCGTGTCAGTCGGGCATGGCCAACCTGTGCGACTTCGGCGCCATGCTGCTGCAGGGCGAAGCGGTGTCGGACAACACCTTCCGCATCCACACCGCAGCCGGTGAGAACGTCTACCCGATGACCCTGCTGGGCACCTTCGCGCCCTACATGGTCGTCCACGAGGCGTCGGCGGTGAAGATCGACAAGGACATCCCGTTCGAGATCGCGGCCCTGTGCGGCTGCGGCATCCCCACCGGTTACGGCTCGTCGACCCGCAGCGGTGACGTCCGTCCCGGCGAGGACGTGGCGATCGTCGGCGTCGGTGGCGTCGGTACGGCAGCCCTCCAGGGTGCCGTCATCTCGGGTGCCCGCAACGTGTTCGCCATCGATCCGGTGGAGTGGAAGCGCGAGCAGGCGCTGAAGTTCGGTGCGACCGCGGCATTCGCGTCGGTCGAAGAGGCCGCCATGTCCATCGCGGAGACCACCCACGGCGGCATGTGCCAGAAGGTGGTCGTCACCGTCGGTGAGGTCCACGGCAAGGACGTCGACTCGTGGATGGGCATCACCGCCAAGGGCGGCACCTGTGTGCTGACCGGCATGGGCAACATGCTCGAAAGCGACGTGACGCTGAACCTCGCGATGCTGACGCTGCTGCAGAAGAACCTGCAGGGCTCCATCTTCGGTGGCGCCAACCCGAAGCTCGACATCCCGCAGCTGCTGTCGATGTACAAGATCGGCAAGCTCAACATCGCCGACATGATCACCCGCCAGTACCGCCTGGACCAGATCAACGAGGGCTACCAGGACATGCTGGACGGCCGCAACATCCGCGGTGTCATCCGCTACACCGAAGAAGATTGGTGAGCCCTGTGCCCACCGGCCGGCACGCGGGCACGGGTAACGTGACCCGATGTGTCGGTCCTTGAATCTCTGACGGAATGGCCCGTCGACAATGTGTCGGCGGCGGTCATCACCCGCAACGGGGTTGCCGAGGAATTCGGCGACCCCGTTCGCGTCTACGAACTCGCCTCGGTCACCAAACTCCTGGTCGCCGAGGCGATTCTGGTGGCCGTCGAAGAGGGGGCCGTCGAACTCGACGATCCTGCCAGGCCACCCGGGGCGACCATCCGGCATCTTCTGGCCCACGCATCGGGACTCGCATTCGACTCGCGGGACATAGAGGCCGGGGTGGGGGAGAAGCGCATCTATTCGAGCGCGGGCTTCGAGGTCCTGGCCGAGACGGTGGAACAGGCCGCGGGTATCTGCTTCGCGGAGTACCTGGCCGACGCCGTCTGCGCGCCGCTCGGCCTGGATTCCACCGAGTTGTACGGGCCCGCCGGGCATGGAGCGCGGTCCACTGCCGCCGATCTGGCGCGTTTCGCACAGGAACTGCTCGAGCCTCGACTACTGGCACCGCAGACCCTCGCCGATGCGACATCGGTCCAGTTCCCGGGACTCGACGGCTTCGTGCCGGGTTACGGCAGGCACCGCCCCAACGATTGGGGGCTCGGGTTCGAGATCCGGGCGGAGAAGTCCCCGCATTGGACCGGGACCGGCAACTCGCCCCGGACCTTTGGGCACTTCGGCCAGGCCGGCACCTACCTGTGGGTCGACCCCGAACTGCAGGCGGCGTGCGTCGTCCTCACCGACCGTGCCTTCGGGCCATGGGCGAAGCCGTTGTGGAGCGAGTTCAACGACCGGGTGGTCAGTGAACTTTCGTCACAGAAATGAACCTTTCTCGCACCAGAAACTAGCGCAACACGCGCATCATGGGGCACAATGAATCCCACGAGTGTGATATCCGAAGTCGCGAGGTGTGTTGGGGAAGACGTTCCTCGTCGACAACGGAGGTGAAAAGGTGCGCAATCTGAACCAGTTTGCGGACATGACAACAGGAGTGGTCTACATCCACTCGGCGCCGGTGGCGCTGTGCCCGCACGTGGAGTGGGCTCTGTCGTCGACCCTGAATGCGCGCGCGAACCTGAAATGGTCGGCACAGGACGCCGAGCCGGGTATGCAGCGTGCAACTGTCGACTGGGCAGGGCCGGTCGGGACAGCGGCACGTCTGGTGACCGCTCTGCGCGAATGGTCGGCGCTGCGGTTCGAGGTCACCGAGAACCCGAGCGAGGGCGTCGACGGTGAGCGCTACAGCTACGTGCCGGGTCTGGGACTCTGGCGCGGCTCGACGAGCGCCAACGGCGATGTCATCATCGGCGAGAATCAGCTGCGTTCGATGATCGAATCCCAGCCCGACAGTGCAGGACTCGCCGGCGAACTCGAAGCCGCGCTCGGCACCGCCTGGGACGACGCCCTCGAGCAGTACCGCATGGGCGGTGCCGGGGCCGAGGTCACCTGGCTGCAGCAGCGGGTGGGTTAGTCTTCCGGGCACTCTCCGGGGAACGAGGTGGCGTCCTCGAATATGAGGAACGCCACGCTCTTCAGGCGCGAGACGGGGTTTCGTCGAGCCGATGAGTGGGAATCCTCCTGAGGCTGCGGAAATTACAAACTTCCCAGGGAGCGCGGTGACGAGTCCCGCGAGCTCAGGGACACACGAGAAACGCCACCGGTGAGAACCGGTGGCGTTCTTCGTGTGTACGTCCGCTGATCAGAGCGGGATGTTCTTGTGGCGGCCGCGTCGGGCGGGTGCAGCAGCAAGTGCTTCGGCGATGATGCTGCGCGTGCGGGCCGGGTCGATGATCTCGTCGACGACGCCGATCGACTGGGCGCGTCCCACACCGCCGGCGATGGCCTCGTGTTCGGCGGCCAGCCGGTCGTGCAGGGCTTCGCGCTCGTCGTCGGGAGCGGCGGCGAGGGCCTTTTTGTGCAGGATGCCGACGGCGGCCTTGGCGCCCATGACGGCGACTTCGGAACCGGGCCAGGCGAACACGGCGGTGGCGCCGAGCGCACGCGAGTTCATGGCGATGTAGGCGCCGCCGTAGATCTTCCGGGTCACCAGGGTGACGCGGGGGACCGAGCATTCGGCGAAGGCGTGGAGGAGTTTGGCGCCGCGTCGGACGACACCGTTCCACTCCTGTCCGACGCCCGGCAGGTAACCGGGGACGTCGGTGAGGACGATGAGGGGGATGCCGAAGGCGTCGCACAGGCGGACGAACCGGGAGGCCTTCTCCGCACTCTCCGAGTTGAGGCAGCCGCCCATGCGCAGGGGGTTGTTGGCGATCACGCCGACACTTCGACCGGACAACCGGCCAAACCCGATGACGATGTTCGGCGCCCACTTTGCCTGCAGCTCTTCGAAACTGGAGATCTCGGTCTCGCCGTCGGCGGCGAGAGCCGTGTCGAGCAGCTTCTCGACGACCGGGTGGACGTCATAGGCGCGGCGGGCGGATTCGGGCAGCAGCGCCTTGAGATCGGTGTCGCCGGCAGCGGCCAGCTCACGGTTGAAGTGGCCCTGCCGGCTGAACGTCGAGACGAGGCGTCGCGCGCGCCACAGGGCGTCGGGTTCGGAGTCGGCCACGATGTGGCAGACGCCGGACTTCTTGCCGTGGGTGGTGGGGCCGCCGAGCGACTCCATGTCGACGTCCTCGCCGGTGACGCTGCGGACCACATCGGGTCCGGTGACGAAGACGCGACCGGCCGGAGCCATGATCACGATGTCGGTGAGGGCGGGTCCGTAGGCCGCGCCGCCGGCCGCGAAGCCGACGACCACGGAGATCTGCGGGATGTATCCGGAGGCCCGGACCATCGCTTCGAAGACCTGACCCACGGCGTGCAACGCCTCGACACCCTCGGCGAGGCGGGCGCCACCCGAGTGCCAGATGCCGATGACCGGCGCCTGCTCGGAGATGGCGGTGTCGATGGCGTTGACGATGTGAGCACACCCGACGACACCCATGGCACCACCCATGACGGTGCCATCGGTGCAGTAGGAGACCGTGCGAACGCCGTTGACCAGGCCGACAGCGGCCTGGACACCGGACTTGTCGCGAGGATGCAGCAACGACATGGTGCCTTCGTCGAAGAAGTTCGTCAGCCGCAACAGCGGGTCGCGGGGATCGGCGGCTTCTTCGTGGCCGGCCATGGGGGCCAAGGTCGTCATCGCAGTCTCCTCCAAGGGTGTCGGGGCGTGGTTCGTCTCAGGCACTACCGAGATCGGCGGGGCCGATGTTCAGTAGCGACCGAAGGCGAGCGCCACGTTGTGCCCACCGAAACCGAACGAGTTGTTGATCGCGTAGTCGATCTGTCCGTAACGGGGTTCACCGTGGACGACGTCGATGTCGCATTCCGGGTCCTGGTTCTCGAGGTTGAGGGTCGGCGGGATGACGCCTTCCTCGACGCTCTTGATGGTCAGGACCGACTCGAGCGCACCCACCGCACCGATCGAGTGTCCGAGAGCGGACTTCGGCGCATAGATCGCGGCGTGCTGACCGATGGCGGCGGTGATGCCCGCGGCCTCGGCGGTGTCGCCGATCGGGGTCGACGTCGCATGCGCGTTGATGTGGGTGATGTCGGACTTCTGGAGACCGGCGGTCTGCAGGGCCCGCGTCATCGCGCGAGCGTTGCCCTGACCGCTGGGGTCCGGGGCAACCAGGTGGAAGCCGTCGGAGGTGATCCCGGAACCGAGTAGGCGTGCGTGGATGTGCGCACCGCGGGCCCGGGCGTGCTCCTCGCGCTCGAGGATGAGCATCGCGGCACCTTCGCCGAAGACGAAGCCGTCGCGGTCCTTGTCGAACGGACGAGAGGCGGCAGCGGGGTCCTCGTTGCGGGTGCTCATGGCACGCATCATCGAGAACGCCGCGATCGGCACTGCGTCGATGTGTCCCTCGACGCCACCGGTGACGACCATGTCGGCGTCACCCATGACGATGTGGCGCCATGCGTGTGCGATCGCCTCGGCACCCGACGAGCACGCCGAAACCGGGGTGATGACGCCTGCGCGGGCGCCGATGTTCAGGCCGACGACGGCAGCCGGGCCGTTGGGCATGGCCATCGAGACGGCCAGCGGGGACACCTTGCGGTAGTTGCCGGTGCCTTCCATGGCCTTCACGGCGTCGATCATCGCGTCGCCGCCGCCTTGGCCGGTGCCGATGACCACGGCGAGACGGTCGGGATCGACCTCGGGCTCGCCGGCCTGCGTCCAGAGACGCTTGCTCAGCACGTGGGCGATGCGCTCGACGTAGGCCATCCGACGAGATTCGACTCGCGTGACCTCTTCGGACGGATCCTTCAGCAGCCGACCGCCGATGCGCACCGGCAGGTTGTACTTGGTGATGAAGTCGTCGGTCAGCTCGCGGATGCCCGACTCACCCGCCAGCAGGTTTTTCCACGTCGAGTCGAGATCCTCGCCGAGCGAGGTGGTCGCCACCATGGAGGTGACGACCACGCTCGGGAAGTTCCCACCCAGCGTCGAGTAGTCGCGGAGGGAGGGGGAGCTCATCAGTTCTGGTCTGCCTCGACCTGGGCCTTGATGGCAGCCGCAGCCTCGGGGTTCTCGCTCTCGAGCTTCTGGATGTACGAGACGGCGTCGCCGACGGTGCGCAGACCGGCGAGGTCCTCATCAGGGATCTTCACGCCGTACTTGTCCTCGGTCTGCACCGCGATCTCGACCATGGACAGCGAGTCGATGTCCAGATCGTCGACGAACGACTTCTCCATCGTCACCTCGGACGGCTCGATGCCGGTGACTTCCTCGATGATCTCGGCGATGCCGGCAATGAGTTGTTCCTGGGTGGCAGCCACTGTGTGGTTCCCTTTCGTGTTCGGGTTGATGATTCCGGAGCGTCTGACGGACGTGTAGTCCGCGCGCTTGGACAGATCGGCGGCGGGCGCCGATCTTCCGGGGGTCGCGGACTAACCGCGACCGCTATCCAAGTTCTGCGATCTTCGCGATGTCGCCGGGCTCCTTGAGAGCCAGCGATGGGGTGCCCTTCAGCTCGCGCTTGGCGATCCCCACGAGCGTGCCCGCCGGCGGCAGTTCCACGACGGCGGTGGCCGAGTTGTCCCGCAGGTACGCCGAGCAGAGATCCCAGCGGACCGGCCTGGTGACCTGGCCTACCAGTTTTGTCAGTGCATCGGCGCCATTCGTTACAGGCTGACCGTCCGAGTTGGACAGCAGCGTGCGATTCGGGTCGGCGGGGGTGATCTTCGCGGCCGCGGCGGCAACCGAGTCCTGCGCCGGGGCCATGAAGTGGGTGTGGAAGGCGCCGGCGACCGCGAGTTTGCGGATACGGGCCTTCTCCGGCGGGTTGGCGATGAGCTCGTCGATCTTCTCGACGGCGCCGGCCGCCACGATCTGGCCGACCGCGTTGCGGTTGGCGGGGACGAGCTCGAGCTCCTCGAGGCGGGCGAGGACTGCGGCTTCGTCGCCACCGAGGACGGCAGCCATGGTGGTCGGCACGAGCGCGCAGGCCTTGGCCATCTCCGCGCCGCGGATCGCGGCGAGGGTGACGGCCTCGTCGGCGGAGATGACGCCGGTGATGGCGGCGGCGGCGAGCTCGCCGACCGAGTGGCCGGCGACGACCGCGTCGGCGGGCAGGTCACCGTTCTTGCGGACCTCGTCGAAGGCGAGGAGGGCGGCGACGACCACCAGCGGCTGGGTCACCGCGGTGTCGGTGATCTCTTCTGCGGTGGCGGTGGTACCGAGTCGTTCCAAGTCCAGTTGAGTGAGCTTGGACCACGTGGCGATCTGGTCACGGTTGCCGGGCAGGTCGAGCCACGGCGTGAGCATGCCGGGTGTCTGGGAACCCTGGCCGGGAGCAAGCAACGAAAGCACGTGACCAGAGAACACCCTTTACTCGTCCTATGTGGGTGTAGAGAAGCATGAACCTTGTCGCCGGGTTTTGTGGGGTTCCCACAAACTTGACCTCAGTGTCACCTGCTTCGTCATCAGGCTGAGATTCGTTACCGAAACGTGCTCTTAAGGCTCCTATCAGCATAAATCCGGAATCGGACATGTTGCGCGTGTGACTCATGGTGCAGGAGAGTCCGATTTGTGCCGTAAGTGTGTCAGACGACCGACAGTCGTCGCGATCCGCAGTACATACGCGTCTCGTGGATTTGTCGGATCGCGTCGTGTGATTTCCGCAATTTTCTTCAGCCTGTACCGGACAGTATTTGGATGTATGTACAGAACGCGCGCGCAGGATTCGACCGATCCGCCAGAGTCGAGGTACGCCTCGAGCGTCGTGGTCAGCGTGGTGCCCCCTGCGGAGAGCGGACGGACCACCGATTCGACCAGTGCTTCGACCGCCGATTCGTCACCGTTGAGGGCTCGTTCGGGTAGCAGTTCGAGGCTGTGAACCGGGCGGGGTGCACTGGGCCAGCCCACCACCGCCTCGATCGCCGCCATGGCCTCGGCGGCGCTGGCATGGGCGCTCCCGAGGTTCGGCATGGTCGGTCCGATGACCACGGGGCCGTCGGCGAAGTGGGAGAGAAGAGCCGAGACGAACTTCTCCGTGGGGCGGGCGGGGCCGCTGACGATGGCGACGAGCACCGAACCCTGGACCACGGAGAGTGCCGACCGGTCGAACTGACGGGCCGTGTTGTGGATCGCCAGCGGCACCGACACGTTCTGTTCCGGCGGCGGGGTCCCGACGATCACCGTTGCCGGCGCGTCGGAGTCCCAGTTCAGTGCTGCCGCGCGGGAGAGGAGCTGCGGACCCGTGTCGCCGCGGACCACGGCGTCGACGACCAGGGCCTCGAGACGGGAGTCCCAGGCACCGCGGGATTCGGCGGCCGATGCGTAGATGGCGGCGGCGGCGAAACCGATCTCTCGCCCGTAGCGCAGGACCGACTCGGTGAGCGCGCGGAGCTGGGCGTCGTTGCGGGCGAGGAGCGGCAGCCATTTCTCGAAGAACTCCATGGCCACGCGGACCATCTCGACGGTCTGCAACAGCGTGATGCGTCGGGCGAGGTCCTGCGGCACCACCTGGAAGGCCTGGACCGTGAACTTCACGTTGCCCTCGGGATCCTGGATCCACTCGACGAAGTTCACCACCGCCGTCTGTACGACGAGTTGAACGCTCGCGCGCTGCGCGGCGTCGAGGTCGCCGAAGTAGGGCAGCTGGTCCTGCATGGAATGGACCGCCTCGGTGGCGAGGCGGCCGCTGTACTGCTTGACCCGCCGGAGGAGCGTGTCCGGTAGCGCGTCGTGCACGGTGGCGGGGGCCGGTACATGGGCACCCCGCTCACCGAACACGTCAGCCGGTGGTGTTGTGGGCTGATTCACTCGCGCGTCGGACACGCTCTCAATCTAGTCCCCGGGCACCGCCGCGCCGGGATCGTCGGTCTCCCCGGGTGCGGCGGTCCGGTGCCGAACTAGGCCACGCCGGGATCGCCGGTCTGCTCCGGAGCGGCTGCGACGTCGTCGATCTTGTACTTGTCCGCGGCCTGCTTGGCCACCGACATGTCGATGTGACCGTCGCGGGCGAGCGCGACCAGCACCGCGACCGCGATCGACTCGGCGTCGACGTTGAAGAAGCGGCGCGCCGCCGGCCGGGTGTCGGAGAAACCGAACCCGTCGGTGCCCAGCGTCAGGTACGTGCCGGGCAGGTAGGCGCGGATCTGCTCCTGGACGCCGCGCATGTAGTCGCTGACGCCGACGAACGGTCCGGCCGCGTCGGCCATCAGCTCGGTCAGGTAGGCGGGCGCGGGCTCGCTGCCCGGATCGCGCAGTGCCTGCCGGTCGGCCCGGATACCGTCGCGGGCCAGCTCGCTCCACGAGGTCACCGAGTACACGTTGGCGCCGACGTTCCACTCCTCGGCGAGCAGTTCGGACGCCCGCAGCGCGTCGGGCATGGTGATGCCGGAGACCAGGATGTTGGCCGGGTACTCCTTGTTCTCCGGTGCCTTCTGGAACAGGTAACCACCCTTGACGATGCCCTCGTGGTCGACGCCCTCGGGCTTCGCCGGCTGGCTGATCGGCTCGTTGTAGACGGTGATGTAGTAGAAGACGTTCTCGGGGTCCTCGCCGTACATGCGCGTGAGGCCGTCGTCGACGATGTGGCCGAGTTCGTAGGCGAACGCGGGGTCGTAGGCGACGACGGCGGGGTTGGTCGCGGCGAGCAGCGGCGAGTGGCCGTCGGCATGCTGCAGACCCTCACCGGTGAGGGTCGTACGACCGGCGGTGGCACCGATGACGAAGCCGCGCGCCATCTGGTCGGCGGCCGCCCAGAAGCTGTCGCCGGTGCGCTGGAAGCCGAACATCGAATAGAAGATGTACAGCGGGATCATCGGCTCGTCGTGCGTCGAATACGACGTGCCGACCGCGGCGAAACTTGCTGCCGAACCGGCCTCGTTGATGCCCTCGTGCAGGATCTGGCCCTCGGAACTCTCCTTGTAGGCGAGCATCAGCTCGGCGTCGACCGAGGTGTAGAGCTGTCCGTTGCGGTTGTAGATCTTCAGGGTCGGGAACCACGAGTCCATACCGAAGGTGCGGGCCTCGTCGGGGATGATCGGCACGATGCGCTTGCCGATCTCCTTGTCGCGCAACAGATCCTTGAAGACACGGACCAGTGCCATGGTGGTCGCGACCTGCTGCTTGCCCGAACCCTTCGCGGTGGCCTTCAGAGCCGAGGAGGTGTCGGCCTTGAGCACCTTGGACTCGGTACGCCGGCTCGGCAGGAAGCCGCCGAGGGTCTTGCGGCGGTCCAGCATGTACTGGAGCTCGGGGGAGTCCTTGCCGGGGTGGTAGTACGGCGGCAGGTATGGATCCTTCTCGAGCTGCTCGTCGCTGATCGGGATGCGCGTGCTGTCGCGGAAGGCCTTGAGGTCGTCGAGCGTCAGCTTCTTCATCTGGTGGGTCGCGTTGCGGCCCTCGAAGTGCTTGCCGAGCGTGTAGCCCTTGATCGTGTGCGCCAGGATGACCGTCGGCTGGCCCTTGTGGGTCATCGCGGCGGCGTAGGCGGCGTGGATCTTGCGGTAGTCGTGGCCACCGCGCTTGAGGTTCCAGATCTCGGCGTCGGAGAGGTCCTTGACGAGCTCCTTGGTCCGCGGGTCGCGGTTGAAGAAGTGTTCGCGGACGAATGCGCCGTCGTTGGCCTTGTAGGTCTGGTAGTCGCCGTCGGGCGTCGTGTTCATCAGGTTGACGAGGGCGCCGTCACGATCGGCGTGCAGGAGCGCATCCCACTCGCGGCCCCAGATGACCTTGATGACGTTCCAGCCGGCACCGCGGAAGAACGACTCCAGTTCCTGGATGATCTTGCCGTTGCCGCGCACCGGGCCGTCGAGGCGCTGCAGGTTGCAGTTGATGACGAAGGTCAGGTTGTCGAGGCCCTCGGTGGCCGCGAAGCTGGCGAAGCCGCGCGATTCCGGCTCGTCCATCTCGCCGTCGCCGAGGAACGCCCACACGTGCTGATCGGAGGTGTCCTTGATGCCGCGGTCGTGCAGGTAGTGGTTGAAGCGCGCCTGGTAGATCGCGTTCATCGGGCCGAGGCCCATCGACACGGTCGGGAACTCCCAGAAGTCGGGCATCAGGCGCGGGTGCGGGTACGACGGCAATCCGCCGCCCTCACCGGCGTGGCTGTGCTCCTGGCGGAACCCGTCCATGCGGGCCTCGTCGATGCGACCCTCGAGGTAGGCGCGGGCGTAGATGCCGGGGGAGGCGTGGCCCTGGATGAAGATCTGGTCGCCGCCGCCGGAGTGGTTCTTGCCGCGGAAGAAGTGGTTGAAGCCGACCTCGTACAGCGACGCCGACGACGCATACGTCGAGATGTGGCCGCCCACACCGACTCCCGGTCGCTGGGCGCGATGCACCATGATCGCGGCGTTCCAGCGGATCATCTGACGGAAGCGGCGCTCGACCTCCTCGTCACCGGGGAACCACGGTTCCGCCTCGGTGGGGATGGTGTTCACGTAGTCGGTGGAGGTGAGTGCAGGGATCGAGACCCGCTTCTCGCCGGCGCGCTCGAGCAGCCGCAACATCAGGTAGCGGGCGCGGCCGGGGCCGGCGGCGTCGAGCAGGGCGTCGAACGAGTCGAGCCACTCGGCGGTCTCGTCGGGGTCGATGTCGGGCAGATAGGACGCGACGCCTTCACGGATGACGCGGACGCGGTGCCCGCTTCGTCCGGCAGCACGTCCGTTGGAGCCCGGGCCGGCGTGCTCGCTGGGAATCGTGTCCTGCGTCGCCTGGTCCATCTGGTCGGTCACGGTGATGCCTACTCCCTCTGACAGGCCGGACTCGGGGGTGGTGGTCCGGCTGCATGGTGTACGACACCGCAACTCCTTTTGTTGTGCGGTGTCACCCCTCATCGTGCCCCATGTGAGGTGGCTTGGCACCGGGCGGATCCGGGTAGGCTGCCGCGACCGGAAAGGTGCTGTAGCTTCCTTGCAGCGTTACTGACGAGTAGGGGGAGGGCGATGCTGGGCACAGGGGAGGCCGGGCCCGGCCGCACGGGACACGGGGGTGTCCGGACGAGCGTGATCGTCGGCATGGCATTCGGGGGAATCATGTTGTCGGCGTGTACGTCCACGGTCGGGGGTACGGGTGTCGTGGCGCCCGGTGAGGTGGCGATCTATCGCTCGGAGGTGTCGGCGTCGGCAGCCGCGGAGGTGCGGACCGAGGGCGTCGAACTCTGTCGGGAGTCGATGTCGTCGATGGTCGTGATGGTGCGCGGCTACAACACCTTCATCGAGCGGCTCAACACGACGCATTCGTATCCGGAGGTCGGGGATCTCGCGGACAAGGCACGCGCGAGCCTGATCGCCGGTGCCGATCAGATCCGGCCGAAGATCACCGAGAGCGCGCCCGTCGACGTCGCGACGCCGGCGCGGACGTTCCTCGATTCGACGGCGCGTCTGGAGAACGCGATCCGCAGGGAACAGCGCACCGAGCTCAACCCGGTGTCGGGACAGTGGACACGTGACAAGGCGCGTCTGCTCGAGGTGTGCGGCGAGTACACGCCCGTGCCGGCGGCGTCGTCGGCGACGCCCCGTTCGTCGGTCAACACCACGCCGGTGCCGACGAGTCCCGGGCGCTGAGCATGTCCCGGGCGTGTCGACGCGAAAAGAAACGCCCGAAATCGAGTGACGTAGGTCGGCTTGCAATGTGAGGCTCTAGGCTGTTGCCTATGCTGACAAGCGAGTTGGCGTACACCGATGTACACAACGGCGACGGAAAGAACGTCCCATCACCCTCAGGAGGTCACGCGCGGTGGTAGCCGCCACAGACGGTACGGGCAGCAACGCCCAAAAACTGGGCTTGAAGGCCGGCTTGGTCGTGCAGGAAGTCGGCTGGGACGAGGACACGGACGACGAGCTCCGGGCCGACATCGAGGATGCGATCGATGCCGAGATGGTCGATGAGGATGCCGACGACGTCGTCGACGTCGTCGTTCTCTGGTGGCGCGAAGGCGACGGAGACCTCGTCGACGCGCTGATGGACGCCATCGGACCGCTGGCCGAAGACGGATACGTGTGGGTGTTCTCGCCCAAGACCGGGCAACCGGGATACGTGGATCCGAGCGAGATCGCCGAGGCGGCGCCCACTGCGGGCCTGACCCAGACATCGGCGATCAGCCTGGGGGATTGGTCGGCAGCCCGACTCGTCCAGCCCAAGGCACGCTCGGGCAAGAAAGCATGAGCGATGCTCTGCCCACCGCGCCGCTGAGCGTCGGTGACCAGGCACCTGATTTCGAACTCCGGGATCAGAACAACCAGCTCGTGTCCCTGAGCGCGTTGCGTGCTGAGCGGAATGTGCTCGTGGTCTTCTTCCCGCTCGCCTTCACCGGCACCTGCCAGGGCGAGCTGGGCTACATCCGCGACCAGCAGCCGCGCTTCGAGAACGACGACGTCACCACCGTGACGATCTCGGTGGGTCCCTCCCCGACGCACAAGGTCTGGTCGGCGGCGCAGGGGTTCCTGTTCCCGCTGCTGTCGGACTTCTGGCCGCACGGTGAGGTCGCCAAGGCCTACGGCGTGTTCAACTCCGATCGCGGGTACGCGAACCGCGGCACCTTCCTCGTCAACCGTGAGGGCGTCATCGTCTACGCCGACATGGTCGGGCCGGGCGAGGTGCGGGAGAGCAACGTCTGGGACAAGGCTCTCGGCGCTGTCGGCTGATCTCGATTCATAGCTCCAAGTCGCGCTGGGCGCGGGTTGGAGCTATGAAAGTGCCGGGCCGCCCGCAGGCGACCCGGCACTGTTGCTCGGGTGTCAGTTGCCGGTCAGTTTGTCCTTGATGTTCTCGGCGGCGTCCTTCACCTTCTCGGCGCCGTCTTTGACCGCGGCCGAGAGCTGGTCGCCTTTGCCCTCGCTCTTCAGCTGATCGTCACCGGTGACGTCGCCTGCCGCCTCCTTGGCCTTGCCTCCGAGGTCCTCGGCCTTGTTGCTGATCTTGTCGTTCAATCCCATTTCTTTCTCCTTCTCTTTTCCGATCGGTTTCTTCACTTCTCGAAGTGGACGAACGCCTGCACATGCACGTCCGACGATCCGAGAGCTGTGGTGATCGAATCCACCGCCGCCTCGACCGGAGCAGTGATCTCGTCGTAGGAACGGTTGGGCCGGGCGGTGACGACGACCCGGATGATGCTGCGGGCGCGATCGTCGATCGCCGTGGCGGACACCTTGTGCAAGAGAGGGTTACCCTCCAGCTCGGCGGTGACCGCGGACGCGATCAACTTCGGTGCGATGGTGAGGCCGCCGGTCTCATCGGAGTCGGGGAGGTCGACGTCGTCGACCGCTCGCGGGGCGATGTTGGTGGAGATCAACAGCAATCCCCACCCCAGCGCGACAACCGCTACCGCTAACAGCACCCACATCCACCATGGTTGTTCGACGGCGCGCGGGATTGCGGTCTCGTCGATCCGATCGATCCACTCGTGCAGCGGGTCGATGCCCGTGCGCCAGGCGATCGCGCCGCCGCCGAGGGCGATCATGGTCAGCGCGACGAGCGCCACCGACAGACGGTGCAGGGAAGCCGGTAACCGGTTCATCGGACCTTCCTTCCGTCCCGAAACCGAAGGCGCACAACGACTCGCGGTGGCGACTCGAGGACGGACACGACGTCGGTGAGTGTCGAGGCGATCAGATCCCGGTCGGCGACCGAGGAACGCCCCTGAACGATGGCCTTCACCTTGCGGCGAGTGACGATCGTGTCGGCGTCGTAGACACCGGGTAGCTCGGTCACCGCCGCGCTGCATCGGCGAGCCAGGTCGCCTGGGCGGGTCCACAAGCCGGGAGCGGCCAGGCGCAGATGCGATCGCTGCCGTGGCTTGACGGCGATCCAGGCCAGTGCCAGGCCGACGACGAGAAGACCTGCCGCCGCCGGCCACATCCAGTCCTGCCAGCTCAGCTCGGCGATCCAATCCGCTGCGGTGCGGGACCACTCTCGCCCGTCGAGCCACTCGGCTCGCACCGCGATGTCCCGGATCGCGGTGACACCCACTCCGATGAGCGCGACTCCGAGGACGGCGCCGGCGATTGCTGCGCCGGGATGCTGTGCGGGAGCAAACGGGCGCGTCGCGGTCCCGGATTCGGCCCGAAGCGATTCGGTCTGTGTGCTGGTCTGTGTCACGACGGCACTGCCCCTTCGCTCACGGGTTGTTCAGGTGGTGCGGGTAGGTCTATGAACCCGCTCTTGCGGCGTTGCACCTCGCCGCGAGGGACCAGCTGACACACGGTGACGTCGACCCGTAACGGCCTTGTGCCGGTCAGTCTTTCGACCTCGTCGATGACGTGATCGCGTGTCCGGCGGCTCACCTCGGCGACCGCGCACGGCCATACGAGGGCTATGTCCAGGGAGATCCGCAGCGCAGTGCCGGAGGACCGTAGTGTCGCCCGCGGAAGATCGGTGCCGAGGATCGAGCGACCGGCCGCTGAGCCGAGCAGCGAGCCGACGGTGCCCTGATGCCTGGTGGCACCGGGGATGTCGAGGACCGCGCGGGTGGCGATCCGCTCGATGACCCGATCCTCGATCGTGAGGGTGCCGGCCGGGCCCGCGGGCGCCGTCAACTCAGCCACGTCCTCGGCTCCGCAGCAGTGCACCCAGGTCGATGGTGCCGTCGCGGTTGAGTCCGAGGACGAGTCCCAACGCACCGAGTGCGAGGGCGAGAAGGAACCCGGCGAGGCCGCCGGCGACCGCCGCGAGTGCGAGCAGTAGTCCGACGAACATCCCGATCATCGCGTTGTTCACTGTGCGTCACCTTCTTTCGATGTTGGGGTGGGGCCGGTCGCGATGTCTTCGACAACGACGGCAAATGTGCGTCCGGTGATTCGTTCGGCGGTGTCTCGCACAGTGGCGGCCACGGTCTGCAGATCGAAAGACATGTCGGCGACGATGTGCACCTCGCCGATATCGGCGTCGAGCACGATCCCGGCGACGCGCCGCCCGGGCAGATAGGTGGCCACCTCGCCGAGCAGCCCGCCGTGCAGTGCTGTCACCCCGGGTACGGCAAGGACCGCATCGGCGAGGTCGTCGACGGGGTCTCGCGGCCTCGAGTTCTCCGCGCGTGCCTCGGGGAGATCCCCGGGTGTCACTGGACCCGGGGGACGTCGTCGGTCTGTTCGTCGTCGCCGAACGCGATGTCGTGGACGGTGACGTTGACCTCGGTCACCTCGAGACCGGTCATCTGCTCGATCGCGGAGATGACATTGCGGCGGATCGCGGCGGCCAACTGGTGGATGGCGACGCCGTATTCGGCAACGATCGAGACGTCGACCGCGGCCTGACGTTCCCCGACCTCGACCTCGATGCCCTGAGTGGTGCTCACCGAGGTGCCGGGCAGGACGTCGCGCACCTTGCCCACCACGCGCTCGGTGGTCCCGCCCAGGTCGTGGACGCCGTCGATCTCACGTGCGGCGATCCCGGCGACCTTGGCGACGACGACGTCGGCGATCGAGGTGCGGCCGCGGTCTCCGGTGGTGTCGCGTCGGGCCAGGGCGCGGCCGGTCGCCGTGTCGGCGTCCGAGGACACAGTGGCCTCGCGCGCGTCGCCGTCGGTCGGGGCGTCCTTGGTGACCGTTCCGGTCGAGTTCGCAGCCATGTCGTTCTCCTTCGGTCGAGTTTCTCGTGAGCGGACCGCACCGATGCGCTATCGCAAAGGTTCTGTGCAATCCGTCTGTAGGGTGAGTCGGGTGGGACGGGGGGAGTTGCACGCATGAACTGGAGTGATTCGGCTCACAGAGAGTCGATCGACCTGGACGACCTGGACGACGACGAGCTGGCCGGGGCGGCTGCGGTCGGGGACACCGAGGCGTTCGCGGTGCTCGTGCGCCGAGTGACGCCACCATTGGTCCGGTACCTGGGGCGAATGGTCGACGACCCCCAAACCGCAGAGGACCTCACGCAGGAAGCACTGCTTCACGCGTGGAAGGGACTGCCGAACTTCGCCTTCCGCAGTACGTTCCGGACCTGGGTCTTCACCATCGGGCATCGAAAGGTGGCCGATCATCACCGGCGTCGCCGGGATACACCGTTCGACGACGAGCGATTCGCCGAACTCGAGGCCGCAGGCCCGCTTCCGGTGGAGGAGGCCGAGCGGCAGGAGTTGATCGACGCTCTGCGCGCCGAACTCGACAACCTGCCGTCCAATTCCAGAGCCGCCTGGTGGCTCAAGGAAGTGGAGGGCCTTACCCTCGAGGAGATAGCCCAGGTGCTGCGCATCAGCACGGGATCGGTTCGCGGGCACCTGCAACGGAGCCGCAAATTCCTCCACACCCGCCTGGCGCCGTGGGACCCTGGGAAACGATCATCGACGCCGAGTTCGGACGAGCGGGAAGGAGAGGTTCATGTCTGACGCACACGACCTCGCCGATGCCTGGCTCGTCGACGCCACCCGACAGCTCGCCGACCCGCCCGGTGACGTCGACAGGCTGATCTCGTCGATCTCCGCCCGACTCAGTCGAATTCGCCGACCCGCCCGCACGTTGACGTCGGATGGTCGGCGCATCAAGATCACCGACGCGGTCGTCAAACAGATGATCGCGATCCGGACCCGACGGCAGCTCGGACGCCTCGTCGTGTTCGCGGCCGTCGACGGCGCCGACGACACCGTCACCGGAATCCGTGTCGGGTTGATCGCGCGCTACGCCGACGATCTCATCGCCCTGTCCGATCGGGTGCGCGACGTCGTCGAGGACGTCCTCCTCGAGACGATCGGACCCCAAAGCAGCGCTGAGGCGCGACGGAACATCGCGGTTCGCTGGCAGGACGTCTACACGCGGGAGTGGCTGAGCTGAGCGGTTCTTCATAGCTCGAAACCGCGCTGAGCGCGGGTTGGGGCTATGGATCGGCTGATGTGGTGCGCGCAAAGGGATTCGAACCCCTGACCGCTGGTGTGTAAGACCAGAGCTCTACCGCTGAGCTATACGCGCGTGCTGTGCCGCGTCGCGGCACGTGCGACAACGAATCTAGTCGGTCGAGGCCGATCGCCCAAACCTGCCCTTCGATACGCCCCTCCGCAGGCTCCGGGGCTACTCAGGGAGCGAGGGGGGACGCCCGTCCGCAGGCTCCGGGGCTACTCAGGGAGCGAGGGGGGTACGCCCCTTCGCAGGCTCCGGGGCTACTCAGGGAGCGAACGATCCGACCGGCGAACCTCACTTCGACCTGCAGACTTCGGTCGACGTCTGCAGGTCGAGATGAGGTTCGCCGGTCGGCGACTCAGGCGAAGATCGGCGGGAGCGCGAGCACCATGATCGCGCCCCAGATGACGTGGGTGATCGCGGGCGCGAGGACCCCGGCGGTGCTGCGTCGGAGGATCGCGCAGACGGTGCCCAGGACGGCGCCGGCGAAGCCGAGCATCACGTTGCCGCTGGCCATGGTGACCAGCACGTAGATCACCGTCGACACCAGGACCGGATTGTGGGGGCGGGCCGCCGAGTAGACCGACCCGCGGAAGAACAGCTCCTCGGCGAGACCGTTGACCACGGTGATGACGGTGACGATGGCGAGGCTGCCGTAGTCGGCGAAGGCGAGCACCTGGTTCGCCAGGTCGCTGACGCCGGGGATCATCCGCGCGATCAGACCACCGACGACGAATGCCGCACCGACCGCGAGACCGACGACGGTGCCCAGGCCGATGGCCCCGAGACGGTCCGGGGGACGCGACGCGACCGGGCTGTAGGCACCGAGCCGCAGCGGACCGGAGACGAAGGCGCCGACTATCCACACCACGGCCATGCCGACCGTCAGCGGGTAGAAGGCGGTGTCGCCGGGCTCCACGCGCAGCGAGATGCCGAGCATGACGGCCCCGATGACGAGGAAGACACCGACCAGCCAGCGGCGTCGGACGTAGTGGGAACCCGGATCGGGATCACGATCCAGCGCTATCGAGTTGTAGAGGTCGCGAGCCAGTGCAGTCACCAGCAGTCGTCACCACCTAGGTCGGTCGTCAGCGGACACAGGTCGGTCAGGAACGGGTCGGCAGCAGAGCTCCGGCGATCTTCGCCGACATCCGCAGCGTGCCACCGATCGTCCCGACGGCGCGGCGTTTGACGCGCAACCAGTCGCCGCCGGCCCACGCGGGATCGGTGTCGGCGAGATGGTGCAGGTCGTGCAGATCGCAGACGGACCGGGGATACGGGGATTCCACGGACGCGCGCACGGCGTCGCGCATCGGCGTCAGGCCGCCTTCGGGTGGCGGCACCAGCTCGCGGATGCTGTGCTCCGACGCCGTCATCGAATGGTTCAACGACGTCACGAGTTCCTCGGTGAGCGACGCCGGGACCGGCACGAACATGCCGCCGAGGCGGCCGGCGAGACGGGTGCTCACACCGAAGACCGGGAGCCGCAACCGTGGGAAGCGAACCGCGGAGATGTACTCGTGCAGGATCGAGATGTAGCGCGCGTGGTCGGGTCCGGAGATGTCGTATTCGCCTGGCGGAAGCGATGACTCACACGCGGCGACAAGGTAGTGGATGGCGTCGCGGATGGAGATCGGGTCCATCTCGTTGGTGATCCAGTCGGGTTCGGGGATCACCGGCAGGCGGTCGGCCATGTAGCGGATGATCTCGAACGACGTCGATCCGGCGCCGATGATCACCGCCGCGCGCAACCACACGAGTTCCGGACCGTCCTCGACGACGAGCCCCTCGGCGACGTCGGCGCGGCTCTGCAGATGCGACGAGAGTTTGTCGTCGGCCGGCACGAAGCCGCCGAGGTAGATGATCCGGCCGACGCCGGCATCGCGCGCGGCCTCGGCGACGTTGCGTGCCGCGTCGCGATCGCCGTTCGCGAAGTCCGCCTGCCCGATCGCGTGGACCAGGTAGTAGATCGCGTCGACGCGCCCGGCGTCGGATATGGCCTTCTTGACCGAGATCGGGTCGTCGGCGTCCATGGCCACCTTGGTGACGTCCGACGACCAGCCGAACCGGTCCAGCTTGCGGGTGTCTCTGGACGTGACCACGACCTCGTGACCCTGCCTCAGCAATGCGCATACGAGCCGGGAACCCACATACCCGGTCGCCCCCGTGATGAGTAGCCTCATGCCTTCGACCGTAGAGAATATTCGACGGTCCGGCCGGAATTGCAGGTCAGCGGGTCAAAGACGAGCGGACATCGCGCGTCGATAACGTTCGGCGACCTGGTCGTGATACTCCGCGACGGCGCCCAGTTCGACGCGTAGTTCGTCGGGTTCGATGACGGTGAAGTCGGCGTCGAAGGCGTGCATCCAACGTGCGATCGAGGTCAGCGAGGTGCTGTAGACGGTCACCTCGCAGCTGTTCTCGTCGCCGGATTCCAGGGCGCCCCAATAGTGGTGGATCATCGGCGCGACCTCGTCGAGGGGCAGGTGGATGCGGATCCGCGCGATTGCCTGCTGTTGCAGTGCGCCGAGCCCGCGGGCGACGAAGGCCGCCGCGCCACCCTCGGGGGGTTCGCGCGGGGTGAACCGGGGACCGGTGGGGATCTTCGGTTCCATGCGGTCGACGCGGAAGGAGCGCCAGTCGTCGCGGGCAAGGTCGAAGCCGACGAGATACCAGCGGTTTCCGTTGCGCACGAGACGGAACGGCTCGACCTCGCGTCGGCTCTGCTCGCCGTCGTTGCGCCGGTAGTCGAATCGCAGGCGTTCGTTGCGATGGCAGGCCGTGGCGATGTCGGTGAGGCGTTCGGCCGGGACCGCACTCGTCGGCGCCTCCCGTGGGATGGCCTCGATCCGCAGCGCGTCGAGACGGTGCTGGAGTCGGGACGGCATGACCTGACGCAGTTTCGCGAGCGCCCCGGCCGAGGCCTCGGCCATGTCGGCGACCGCGCCCGTCGTCACCGCGTCGAGCCCTAGCGCCACGGCGAGAACCTCCTGATCGTCGAGGAGCAGGGGCGGCATCTCCGCGCCGGCGCCGAGCCGATACCCACCGCGCGCACCGACATTCGCGTCGACGGGGTAACCGAGCTCGCGGAGCTTGTCGATGTCGCGTCGCACGGTGCGGGTCGTGATGTCGAGGCGCTCCGCGAGCTCCTTGCCCGACCATTCCCGACGCGTCTGCAACAGCGATAACAGGGCGAGCAGTCGGGCCGAGGTTTCCAACATGCAGACATCATGCCGCAGAATGCGGACAGGTTCTGTCCTTGTTCGGCGATTTGGGCGCGGATCGTCACTGTGCGTCAATGCGCTCGCGGTGCACACCGACCCCGATAGGGTTGGTGCGGTCCGGGTCTCGCCGGGCGCACGACGCAAGGAGCATCACATGCCGACGACCATCCTGCCGCTCGCCGAGGTCACCGAAGGCCTGATCGCCCAGTGGGCCGCGATCGCCGACGTCGCAGCCGGCCTCACCGACGAGCAGTGGTCGGCGGCTTCGGTACTGCCCGGATGGACCAACGCCGACATCGTCGCGCACATCATCGGCACCGAGAGCATGCTCGACGGCCGTGATGTGGAGGCCACCCGCACGGTCAGCGCACTCGACCACGTGCGCAACCCGATCGGCGAGCTCAACGAGAAGTGGGTCGACCACTATCGCCCGACGCCGCGCGCCGAGGTCCTCGCCGCACTCGACGAAGTCGTCACGGTTCGCACCAAGGCTCTGAAGGCGATGACGCAGGAGCAGTTCGACGCCCCGTCGATGACGCCGGCGGGCGCCGACACCTACGGACGCTTCATGCGCATCCGCGTCTTCGACTGCTGGATGCACGAGATCGACCTGCGCGACGGCACCGACGGTTCCGCCGTCACCAACCCCGTCCCAGCGTCGTTGGCGCTCGATGAGATCAGCGCCTCACTGCCGTTCGTGGTCGGCAAGCGCGCCGACGCGCCCAAAGGCAGCAAGGTGCTCTTCGACATCACCGGTCTGTCGGCGCGAACGGCTCGGATTCTTGTTGGCGACCGCGCGTCGCTGGTCGAGGAATTCGACGACGGCGACGCGTCGGCCGATGTGCGGCTCCGGATCGACGCCGCCAACCTCGCCCGCTGCGCGGGTGGGCGTCGCGACGCCGACCCGAATGCGGTGGAGATCGACGGCGACGCCGCGCTGGGGAACGCGATCCTTGATCGGATGAACTACGTGATCTGAGCGGTTCGCACCTCGACCGGCTATACCGCCGAGTGCTGCGAAATTTCGTCCCCCTCACGGTGATTCGAGGGCATATTGCCCTCGGATGGCCCTGAGGGGGACGAATTTTTCGGTCGATGCGGAGAATTGCGGTCGACTCACCAGGCCTTCGAGGCTCGTCGCTTGCGCTCCTCGCACCCCAGGCAGCGAGGTGGTGGCTCGTCGCTTGCGCTCCTCGCACCTCAGGCAGCCAGGGGGTGCTACTCGCCGACCGTGGCCTTCTGGATCAGAAGGTTCTGGTTTGGCGGTCCCGACTGGGCTCCGGGCTTGGCGGGGGTGAATCCGCCCGCGACGATCTTGTCCAGGACGGCGAGTCCGGACGGGTCCATGGTGCCGACGATGGAGTAGGTCAGCGGGAGGTCGGTGTCGTCGGCGAGCATGAAGAACGTCGTCGAGCCGGTGGCGCCTTCGTCATCGGGGAGGTCGAGGATGCCGACGGTGCCGCGCGGGTAGGTGACCTGCGGGATGCCGTTGTTGTCGGTGCCGGCCGACGGAAGATCCTGGGGCAGTTCGTCGGGGCTGGTCCAGCCGGGGTTGGTGCCCTCCTTGCCGCCCGACGAGCCGCAGATCAAGTACTTCGCCGACGCCCGGTGGCACTTGCTGCCGTCGTAGAACCCGGACTTGATCAGCGAGACCATCGCGCCGACGTTGCATGGGGCCTCGGCCCGGTTGAGTGTCATCGTGATGGTGCCCTGCGCGGCGATCGGGATCTGCGCTTCGACGGTGCCGGTGTTCGGCTGGGTCGACGCCGGCGGGGGTTGGGTGATGCCGCCGACGACCGTGCGCGCCGGGTAGTCACAAGCGACGGTGCCCGCGGGCATCGCCTGGTTCGACGTGTCGGGGTCCGGCGGATCATCCCCGCCGTTCGACAGTGCGACGACGAGGCCGGTGACTGCGAGGGCGATCACCACCACGCCCACGGCGATCGCGATCGCGATGTTGCGGCCGGTGTTCGATTTCCGGGGCGGGGTCGGAGAGCCGCCCCACTGGTTGGGGCCGGAGAACGCTTGGGGTCCCGAATACCGCTGCGGCCCCGAATACGACTGCGGCCCCGAATACGACTGCGGCCCAGAGTAAGACTGCGGCCCCGAATAGGACTGCGGCCCGGAGTGGGGCGGTCCGGAATAGGGCTGCGGACCCGAAGGGCGCGAGAATCCTTGCGGCCCGGAAGTTCCCGGGGGAGGACCGTATCCACCGACGGAGCCGGGAGAATGCTGCTGCCCGTGGACATTCGGGCCGGAACTCAGACCGCGGACCATCGTCGGATCGGATGCCATGGAGCCACCCGGCGTCGGGTGGGCACCCGGGGGTTGGGACGGCGGTGGGGACTGCGGCGGGCGAGGAGTGCGGGGCGGCGGGGTCAGGCCCGCGGGCGAGATTGGCTGGGGCACGACCGTCGGCGGTGCCTGCTCGGCGGGAGGTGTCTGCGGTCGGGTTGCAGGGGTCGACGATCGGCCAGACAGTGCGTCGGAGGCCGCGTGGATGAGTTCGCGCGCGCTCGGGAAGCGCTGCGCCGGGTCCTTGGCGAGACCGCGGGCGATCACCGGGTCGAGCGGGCCGCCCGTCTGCGGAGGCGGTTTGGTGATGTGCGCGGTCATCAGGCCCTGATCGGTCTTCGCCGGGAACGGGGTCTGGCCGGTGACGCATTCGTAGAGCACGCAGGCGAGGGCGTAGTTGTCCGAACCCGGGCCGGCCGGCTCGTCGCCGAACCGCTCCGGCGCCATGTAGGCCAGCGTGCCGAGCGCGGTTCCCACCTGGGTCAGCCGACTGTCGGTGGTGCCCTGCGCGATACCGAAGTCCACGAGGTAGGCGAAGTCGTCGGCGTCGACGAGGATGTTGTCGGGTTTGATGTCGCGGTGGACGAGGCCATCGCGGTGCGCGGCGTCGAGTGCTGCGGCGACCTGGCCCAGGATGCGCACCGCCCGATCCGGCGGTAGGGGACCGGAGCCGAGCACCTTGCGCAGATCCTGACCGTCGACGAGGCGCATGTCGATGAACAGGACACCGTCCTTCTCGCCCCAGTCGTGGATCGGGATGACATGCGGATCGGACAGTTTCGCCGCGGTCTTCGACTCGCGCTCGAACCGTTCGCGGAAGTCCTTGTCGTGCACCAGATGTGGCGGAAGCACCTTCAGGGCGACGCGTCGTTCCTTGACGGTGTCGTAGGCCTCGTACACCTCACCCATGCCGCCGCGACCGAGGAGTCTGTCGATGCGGTACGGGCCCAGTGTGGTGCCCGCTCGCGACGATGGATCGGTCACGTCATCCTCGGTTCTACGATCGTCAGATCTCGGCCGGCGGTCGAAACCACCCTAACGACTGGGGAGCGGCTTCGTACATCGACCGGACGCGCGACCGGCGGCGATCACGGCCGCTGGCGATGCGACGTCGGCGTCCGTGAGACCCGGGCCGCGTGCGAAGTCGCGGGCCTTGGCTCCGGAGAGGATCTGCGCAGGTAGGGGATCGCTGAGCAAGGTGCGGACGAGGGTCGCCGACGCGTCGAGCGGGGCCTCGCTGCCGACGATGACGATGTTGCCGGTGCGTCGACCCTTGAACATCGCGGCGTCGGCGATGAGCAGGAGGTGCTCGAAGACCGATGCGACGGTGGCGGCCTCGGCCCGGGCTCCCGCGAGATCCCGGCTGTCACCACAATTGGCGAGATACAGCCCGCCCGGCACGAGCACGTCGCGCACGGCGTTGGTGAACTCACGGGTCGTCAGATGTGCGGGCGTGCGGTCGCCGGCGAAGGCGTCGCGCACGACCACCTCGCGCGTCCCCGGCTGGAGCGACGTCACGACCTCCCGCGCATCGCCGACCCGGATCCGCAGCCTGGGAGCGCGGGGCAGGTCGAACCACTCACGTACGAGGCGGGCCAGCTCGCCGTCGACCTCGACCGCCACCTGCCGGGCGTCGGGGTACCGGTGGTCGAGGTAGCGGGCGAGTGCGCAGGCCGCCCCGCCGAGATGGAGGACGCGCAACCGGTCCGAGGTGGGGTGGCGTTCGGCGATGACGGCGGCCATCTGGCGCAGGTACTCGAAGTCGAGCACGGTCGGATCGTCGGGATCGATGTGCGAACTGTGTGCGCCGTTGACGGTCAGCAACCAGCCGCCGGCGATGGTGTCGCGCGCGAGTTCGGCGACACCGGTCTCGATGACGTGCCGACCCGGGGTCGGTTCCGCGGTTGACCTGGCCACGGGTCGAGTCTGGCACGAGCGCGGTCGATACCATCGCGCGGTGTCCCTGACCCGTGAGCAGCGAAACCGACCCGCACGACGAGTTCTGTCGACCGCAGCCGGACTCGTCGCCGGCTTCCTCCTCGACGAGGCCCTGGGGGACCCGTCGACGGGGCATCCGGTCGCGGGGTTCGGTCGGCTGACGTCGGCGCTCGAACGCCGCATGTACCGCGATTCGCGGGCCGCCGGAGCCGGTCTGGTCGCGGTGGCCGCGGGCGGCGTCGTGGGCGTGGGAGTCGTTGCGACGGCCGGGCGTCGGGCGCCGGCCCTGGTGGCGCTGACCGCCGCGTCGACCTGGATCGCGCTGGGCGGGACCTCACTGTGCCGGGTCGGAGATGCGGTCGCCGAGGCCCTCGAGTCCGACGACATCGACGCGGCGCGAGCCCTGATCCCGAGTCTCTGCGGCCGGGACCCGAAGTCACTCGACGAGGCGGGGATCTGTCGGGCAGCACTCGAGTCGATCGCCGAGAACACCTCCGACGCGACCATCGGACCGTTGTTCTGGGGAGCGGTCGCCGGCGTACCCGGGATCCTCGGGTACCGCGCGGTCAACACTCTCGACGCGATGATCGGGTACCGCAACGAGCGCTATCGCGATTTCGGCTGGGCGGCCGCGCGTCTCGACGACATCGCCAACATCGTCCCGGCTCGACTCGCGGGCGCGTTGATCGTCCTGGTGTCCGGGTCGCCCCGCGGCGCCGCCGAGGCCTGGCGTCGTGACAGTCACGCGCATCCGAGCCCGAACGCCGGGGTCGTCGAAGCTGCGTTCGCCGGCGCCCTGGGGGTGCAACTCGGGGGTCGGACCGTCTACCCGCACGGCGTCGAACAACGGCCGACGCTGGGTTCCGGGCCGGCACCGAAGCCGGCCGATCTACGGGCGGCGGTCGAGTTGTCGCGGCGGGTCCAGCGCACGACGCTGGCCGCGTGCGTGGCGGGATGCCTGATCCGGTACGGGCTCAGCCGCCGTAGCGCCGGCTGAGCTTGTCCCGCACGTCACCGTCCTGCCTGCGGGGGTCGGGCGTCGCGTCGCGGACATCGCCGACCGTGTCCTCGGCGACGGGCCCGTGGCCGATGCGTCCGACGTTGTGGACCACCGTGGTGCCGCTCGCGGCGCGCAACTCTTCGCGCATCTGGCGACGACGTTCGGCGCGGGAGGCGGCGCTACCCGGCTGCGGATCAGGTGCCGTGCCCGCGGGACGAGCGGTGTCCGAGTCGGCGACCTCACCGGTTTCGGCAGTGGCCTCCGCTGCGGTGGCGGCCCGCGCGGCGGCCGCGCGCCGGCGTGAGCGGATCTCGGCGATCAGGAAGTACAGGACGCCGAGCGGCGCCATGATCCCGAAGGCGAGCCACTGCAGCCCGTACGAGAGGTAGGGGCCGGTGTCGAGCTGGGGGAGCGGGATCTCACCCAGGGAGCCCGGCTGGTCCGGAGACAGCTGTAGGTAGAAGTCGTCCATCGACGTACCGGTCGCTGTTCCGACCAGACCCGGGTTGATCGACGGGACCGTGAGTACTCCGTTGTCGGAGAGGGAGCCGCGGTCGGCGCTGACGCTTTCCGCCGCTCGAATCCGTCCGTCGATGGTCTGCTCGCCGGCCGGCGGTGCCGGGACGTCGGGGACCCCGCCCTCCACCGGGCGGACGAAACCGCGGTTGATGAGGAGCACGCGATCCGAACCGGTCACCGCGAACGGCGTCAGGACGACCACGGCGGGGCGTTCCTGGATGTTGCGCAGCCGCACCAATGCCTGCCGGTCCTCCAGGTAGCGACCGGTCACCTCGACCTCGCGCCACTCGGTCGACGGGTCGAAGGTCGACGAGGGCGCCACCTCGGCCAGCGGAGCGGTTTCGAGAGAGGTTGCGGTACGGATCAGATCGTTGCGGCGCTCGGTGTCGGAGTTCTTACCCAGCTGCCACGGCGCGAGGAGGGTGAAACAGGCCACGGCGAACGCCACGACGACGACGCCGAGGGCAATCCACCCGGGACGCAGGATCGTTCGCAGCACATGCACGATGCCCAGGTTACTCAGCGCATGTAGCGTGATCTAATGCGAGACTTCATCTGTCTGAACTGCGGCCAGCGTCTGTCCTTCGAGAACAGTCTGTGTCTGAGCTGCCAGAGCCCACTCGGGTTCTGGCTCGGGTCTCGCTCCATCCAGGTCCTCGACGACACGGGTCGCGCCGAGGTCGACGGCGTCCTCCTCGAGCGATGTGCCAACAACAAGGTCGCGCAATGCAACTGGCTGGTGAAGTGGACCGGTAACCCCGAGCTCTGCCGGTCGTGCGAGCTGACGCGCACCCGTCCCGGCGACAACGATCCCGAGGCGCTGGTGGTGTTCGGCCAGGCCGAGACCGCCAAGCGGCGTCTCGTCCTCGAGCTCACCGAGCTCGGGTTGCCGATCGAGAATCGTGACGAGAATCCCACCACGGGCCTCGCCTTCGACCTGCTCTCCAGCGCGCAACAGAACGTCATCACCGGTCACGCCAGCGGGGTCATCACCCTCGATCTCGCCGAGGGGGACGACGTCCACCGTGAGCAGATGCGCGTCGAACTCGACGAGCCGTACCGGACGGTCCTCGGACACTTCCGGCACGAGATCGGCCACTACTACCAGCTCGTCCTGATCACCGACGATCATCGGCCGCGGTTCGAAGAACTGTTCGGCAACCCCGACGACGACTATCAGGCAGCGCTCGACCGGCACTACAAGGAGGGTGCGCCGGAGGGGTGGCGGAAGAACTTCGTCTCCGCCTACGCCACGATGCACCCGGCAGAGGACTTCGCCGAGACCTTCGCGCACTACCTGCACATCCGCGACACCCTGGACACCGCGGCCGCGTTCGCGATGGCGCCCTCGGGCACGACGCTGGAGAGCGTCCCGCCGGGCGATGTGGGCTTCGACCGCATCATCGATGAGTGGCTGCCGCTGACGTGGGCGCTCAATCAGATCAACCGGTCGATGGGTCACCCGGACCTCTACCCGTTCGTGCTCCCGGCGCCGGTGCTGGAGAAGATCCGCTTTGTGCACAACCTGGTGGCGCCGGTCGGCTGAGACCGGTCGGTCGGCGTGGTCGTCAGGCCACGCCCAGCTGCATCCGTACCCAGTCGATCAGGCCGGGGACCGCGCTCTCGATCTGTTCGCGGGTGGCCACGAAATCGTCGGTGCTGCCGTAATAGGGGTCGAACAGGGCGAGGTCACCGGCGGATACCGACGGGTCGAACGACCGCAGCAGTCGCGTCCGGTCGCCGAGCCGCTTGCGCTCGAGCTCCCGGACGTGGCCGTCGTCCATCGCCAGGAAGAGATCGGCGTCGAAGTGTTCGGGTCCGAGCAGCGCCGCCACGTGCGCGTCGGAGTAGCCGTGGGCGAGCAGTTCGGTGCGGGCACGGTTGTCGGCCGGCTCGCCGACGTGATAGCCGGTGATCCCGCAACTGCTGACGCGTACCTTGCCACCCAGCCCGGCGTCGTCCAGAGCGTTCCGGAAGATGTTCTGCGCCATCGGCGACCGGCAGATGTTGCCCGTGCACACGAAGCAGATGTGTAGTTCTTCAGCCACTGGTGTCTACCTCAGCTCGACGCGCCGGCGCGCTCGATGATCGAGGGCGCCGGTCACATACCCAGGACGTCGCGCAATTCGGCTGGAGACTCAACCGTCCAAGCGGCGTCCTGTTCCTCCCCGTGCAGAGAGTAACCCCATCTGACCAGGATCGCTGAGATGCCGAAGGCCGCGGCGCCGTGCACGTCGTGACTGCGATCGCCGATCATCACGACCGGCGCGGTGACGTGGCCGGTGTCGGCGTCGACGGGAAGCCCCAGTTCGGCGACCGCGTGGGCGATGACGTCGGCCTTGTGGCGACGCGTGCCGTCGTCGCTGGCGCCGGCGATGTACTTGAAGTGGTCGGTGAGACCGAAGTGCTCGAGGATCCGGTGGGCGGTGGTCTGGTTCTTCGACGTCGCGACCGCCATCGTGCGCCCCGACGCCGACAGGTCGGCCAGGACGTCGGGCATCCCGTCGTAGACCGCGTTCTCCCGCCAGCCGATCTCGGTGTAGCGCTCCCGGTAGGCGCGCATCGCCTCTTCCGCGACCTCGGGGGCGAGCCCCAGGCCGTTGAGGGTGTCGATCATCGGCGGCCCGACGATGCCCGCGACGACCTGCGGATCGGGCTCGGGCGCGTCGACGGCGGCGAGGGCGTGCCGGAAGCTGTTGGCGATACCCGCGAAGCTGTCGGTGATCGTGCCGTCGAGGTCGAAGAGCAGCACGGTGTCAGGATGGCGGGGATCTGGCGGCGTCAACACGCGTCCATCGTGCACGTAAGGTCAATAGACATGACAGCTGGGTCTGGCGTCGCATCCACATCCGACCTGTCCGATCCGGATCGGCACGGCGATCAGGACGCGGCACCCGGGCTCATCGATTTCGCCGTCAATGTCCGTGGCACTCCACCGCCTTTCGTCCTCGACGCCATCACGCGCGGTCTCGGAGACCTGGCCCGGTATCCCGGCCGCGACGACGAGCGGCGCGCGGTCGACGCCATCGCCGCCACCCACGGTCGCTCGCCCGACGACGTGCTGCTGCTGTCCGGCGCGGCCGACGGTTTCGAGATGCTCCCGCGCCTCGGCGCGCGCCATGCCGCGCTGATCCAGCCGTCGTTCACCGAACCGGAGATCGCACTGCGTGCCGCGGGCGTGCCCATCACGCAGGTTCCGCTCGACGAGCCGTGGCGTCTGTCCGGGGCGCAAGTGCCCGACACCGCCGACCTGGTGATCCTGGGCAACCCCACCAACCCGACGTCGGTGCTGCACCCGCGGGAGTCGATCGACGCGCTGCGGCGACCGGGACGCATCATCGTCGTCGACGAGGCCTTCGCCGACCTCACCCTCGGGGCCGACGATGAACTCGAGCCGCAGTCGCTGGCATCGTCGGACTGGCCGGACCTCATCGTGATCCGCAGCGTGACAAAGACTTTCGGGCTAGCCGGGCTCCGGGCCGGATACCTTGTCGCGGCGCCGGAGATCCTCGCACGACTGCGTGCGGGGCGTCGTCCCTGGGCGCTGTCCACACCCGCGCTGGCCGCCCTGACCGCCTGCCTCGGCGACGAGGGACACCGCTACTGCGCCGAGCAGGCCCGACGGGTCGCGGCCGAGCGCGCCGAGATGGTCGACGAACTGACGCGGATCGGTCTAGTAGTCGTGGCGGAGCCGGCCGCGCCATTCGTCCTCGTCGAGGTACCGCGCGCCACCGAGGTGAAGAAGCGCCTTGTCGACCGCGGGTTCGCGGTGCGCAGTTGTGCCAACTTCGTCGGACTCGGCGACGAGCATCTGCGGCTCGCGGTACGTCCGGTCGAGCAGGTCCGCGCGCTGACCGCGGCCATCGAGCAGGTACGAGAGGAGATGAGGGATGGGAACCGGATCGACGTCTGAGGAGATCACCGTCGGGGACGTGGTCGACGCCGTCGAGCGTGCGTATCCGCCGGCGCTCGCCGAGTCCTGGGACGCCGTGGGGCTCGTGTGCGGCGACCGTTCCGAGCCGGTGCGTCGAGTCCTGGCGTGCGTCGACGTGACCGATGCCGTCGTCGACTCGGCCGTCGCCGGGAAAGCGGACCTGGTGATCGCCCATCACCCGCTGCTGATGCGCGGCGTCACGTCGGTGGCCGCCGAGACCCCGAAGGGGCGCATCGTGCACCGCCTGATCCGCAACGGCATCGCGCTGTTGTCGGCCCACACCAACGCCGACAGTGCGCGGCCGGGTGTGTCCGACGCTCTCGCCGACCTGCTCGGCGTCGTCGACACCGTGCCCATCGAACCGAAAGCGGCTGCACCACTGGACAAGTGGGTGGTGATGGTGCCCGAGGGAAACGTCGAACAGGTCAGTGAGGCGATGTTCGCCGCCGGCGCCGGCGCCATCGGCGACTACCGCGACTGCTCGTGGACGGTGGTGGGCACCGGCCAGTTCGAGGCGCAGGAAGATGCATCGCCGACGATCGGGGAGATCGGCACCCGCACCCACGTCGACGAGGCGCGGGTCGAGATGGTCGCGAACCGGTCGATCCGCGGTGCGGTGCTCCGGGCGCTGCGCAACGCCCACCCGTACGAGGAACCGGCATTCGACGTCTTCGAACTCGCCGACCTCGGCAGCGGCGTGGGTCTGGGCCGGGTCGGTTCGCTGCCCGAGCCGATGACACTGCGTGATTTCACCGGGGTCGTCGCCCGCGCACTGGGCGCACCGTCGGGAATCCGGGCGGCCGGCGATCCGGATGCGCTGGTGCGCACGGTCGCGGTCTGCGGTGGGGCGGGCGACTCGCTGCTCGGGCGTGTGCGCGGGCTCGACGTGGACGTCTATGTGACCGGCGATCTACGCCACCATCCCGCCGACGAGAGTCTGCGCGACGGCGGGCCGGCACTCGTCGACGCCGGACATTGGGCCACCGAGTTCCCCTGGTGCGCGCAAGTTGCGGAGCTGGTCCGCACCGAATGCGACGTGCCGGTGGTGGTGTACGACACGCCGACCGACCCGTTCGGGCTGCACAGCTTCGGGTGAGTGGTGCAGGACTTCCTGACAAAGACCATCCGCCCGCCGGAACGCCGGGACCAGCCGCGTACGGTAGGGGGACTTCAGAACTTCAGAGAGAGGAGGCCGCAATGAAAGTCGACGCCGGAGTGCAGCGACTGTTGCTCGATCTCGCGGACTCCGATGCCGAGATCAACCGACTCGAGCATCGCCGCAAGAACTTGCCCGAGAACGCCGAGATCGCCGAGCAGGAGAAGGCGATCGACGCTGCCCGTGACGATCTGGTGCGCGCGGAGATCTCCGCCGAGGACCTGGGCCGCGAATACCGCCGCATCGAGTCCGAGGTGACCGGGATGGCCAACCGCGAGGCCAAGGACTCCAAGCAGCTCGCCGCCGGTGGGTTGGCGCCCAAGGCATTGTCGGAGCTGCAGCACGAACTCGCCGGACTCGGACGCCGTCGCGCGGCCTTCGAGGAGGAGATGCTGACCCTCATGGAGCAGCAGGAGGCCGTCGAAGCCGAGCGCGATCGCGCCGCCGCGACGATTTCGCACCTCGAGGAGAAGATTGCCGACACCCGGGTCCGCCGGGATCAGTCGCTCGCCTCCATCGAAGAGGACCTGACGCGCGCCCACGAGAAGCGGGACACGCTGGCCGCGGAGATCGACGCCGACCTGCTGGCCGTCTATGACAAGCAGCGGGCCAACGGTCGCATCGGCGCAGGACTCCTGCGCGCACGACGCTGCGGTGCCTGTCGCATGGAACTCGACCGCGGCACCATCGCCTCGATCAGCGCGGCATTGTCCGATGAGGTCATCCGCTGCGAGGAATGCGGCGCGATCCTCGTGCGGACCGCCGAATCGGGGATCTGACACCCGTGGGCGAGAAGTCCCCGTCCTGGCAGGGGCAGCGGAGTTCACCGACCCGGTTCATCCTGCTGCGCCACGGCCAGACGGCGCTGTCGGTGGATCGCCGGTACTCCGGGCGCGGCAATCCCGCGCTGACCGCGGAGGGGGTGCGCCAGGCCCGCGCGGCGGCCCAACGGGTTCAGCGCGAGGAGGGCATCTCGGCGATTGTGACCTCACCGCTGAGCCGCGCCCGCGCCACCGCCGAGGAGGTCGCCGCGGTGACCGGGGTCGACGTCGTCGAACATCCCGGACTCATTGAGAACGACTTCGGCGAGTGGGAGGGCCTGACCTTCCTCGAAGCGTCCGAACGGCATCCGGAGATCCATCGCGAATGGCTGTCGGACATCACCGTGCCCGCGCCGGGCGGTGAGAGCTTCGCTCAGGTCGCCGAGCGCGTCGCAGAGACGAAAGACGATCTGCTGCAGCGGTATCCGGGGCAGACGGTCGTGATCGTCTCGCACGTCACCCCGATCAAGCTGATGTTGCGTGAGGCGCTGGGTGTCGGTCCGGAGCTGCTGTTCCGTCTCCACCTCGACCTCGCGTCGGTGTCGATCGCCGAGTTCTTCCCCGACGGCGGTTCCGTTGTGCGTCTGGTCAACGACGCCGCGCACTGGCACTGACGGCTGCACATCGAATTACGACCCTGCCGTATCCTGGGTTCCGCGAACGAGTCGGCCGGGCGGCCGCGGTGAGCGGAACGGGCGGGAGACCGTCACGCCGCGCACCGAGGAAAGTCCGGACTCCACAGAGCAGGGTGGTTGCTAACGGCAACCCGGGGTGACCCGCGGGACAGTGCCACAGAGAACAGACCGCCGGCCGTCAGGCCGGTAAGGGTGAAACGGTGCGGTAAGAGCGCACCAGCGGCGCGGGTGACCGCGTCGGCTCGGTAAACCCCACCCGGAGCAAGGCCGAAGCATGCACCTCGCGGTGCGTGTGCGCGGGCGTTACGAGGGCTGCTCGCCCCAGCCCGCGGGTGGGCCGCTCGAGGTACCCGGCGACGGTGTGCCCAGATGGATGGTCGCCGCCCGCGACGGTCGAGAGACCACGCGGGTACAGGATCCGGCTTACGTGCCGACTCGTTCGCCCTCGGCCCGCGCGCTCCGGTTTCGACCGCGCTCACGCGCGCTAGGGTTCGAGACGTGACTCGCTTCCTCTTCGCCCCCGACATCGACTTCGCCGGTATCCGCGATCAGCTCGGGGTGGACGAGTCCTATGGCGACGACGCGCTCGCCGAGGCCCGCGACGCCGTCGACCGATTCGCGGATGCGCGTGAGGACCATACCGACGTCCCGTTCGTCACCATCGACCCGCCGACGTCGCGCGATCTCGACCAGGCCGTCCACCTCGCCACCGACGGTGACGGCTTCGTCGTCGACTACGCCATCGCCGACGTCGCGGCCCTGGTGATCCCCGAGGGCGCACTCGATCAGGAGAGCCGACGCCGCGGGACCACCGTGTACTTCCCGGACGGTTCGGTGCCGCTGCATCCGCGGGAACTGTCCGAGGGCAGCGGATCGCTTCTGCCCGAACAGGTTCGGCCGTGCGTGCTCTGGACGATCCGAGTCGCGGGGGACGGGACGGTCACCGACGTCCGGGTGCGGCGAGCGCGGATTCGATCCGTGGCCCGCTTCGACTACGCGGGGGTCAGCGCCGACGCCGAGGCCGGACGCCTCCACCCGTCGATCGCGGCGCTGCCGGCTTTCGGTGAGCTGCGGCAGAACGTGGCGATGGACCGCGGGGCCGTCGAACTCGATCTGCCGGACCAGCAGGTGTTCCGTACGGAGGCGGGCTGGCGGCTCGATCTCGAACCCCACACCCCGGCCGACATGTGGAACTCCCAGCTCTCGCTGCTGGCCGGGATGTGCGCGGGCACGATCATGGCCGACGCGGGCATCGGACTGTTGCGGACGCTACCGCCCGCCGATCCCGAGGCGGTCGAGGATCTGCGCGCCGCCGCGATGGCGCTCGGCGTCGAATGGCCCGAGGGCATGGCGGTGGGTCGATTCCTGGCTGGCCTGCCCGGCGACAGGCCGAGCACGCTCGCCATCCAGTCGGCAGCGAGCGGACTCATGCGGGGCGCCAACTATCTCGCGCTCGACGGCTCGGACGAGGCGCGTGCCATTCCGCACGACAAGAAGCAGCACGCCGCCATCGCCGGTCTCTACGCCCACGTCACCGCGCCGCTGCGTCGACTCGGCGACCGGTTCGCCACCGAGGTCTGCCTCGCGGTCACCGCGGGTGAGGAGGTACCCGAGTGGGTGATTCGAGCCCTGCCGACACTGCCGAAGATCCTCCGCTCCGCCGACACGCTGGGTGCCACCGCCGACCGCGCGAGCATCGACCTCGCCGAGGCCGTCATCCTCGGCGACCGCGTCGGTGAGCGCTTCGACGCCGTCGTCATGTCCGCCGCCACCGAACGCAAGCCCGCCCAGATCTTCATCGCCGACCCGCCGGTCATCGCGGGGTGCGAGGGCGAACTCCGACCGGGCACCAGACTCGACGTCGAGTTGGTGACCGCCGACGAGATGACGCGGAAGGTCGGGTTCCGGCCCGTGTAGGGCGCTTCTCCCGCGGGAGCGTTCACCGCGCGCGTGACCGTTTCCCTCCCGCGGGTGCTAGCCAATAAGCGGGAAGTAATCAGTCCCGCGGGAGAAAAATGCTTGCGCGGGAGGTGATCTCACCAGGCCTTCGTGGCTCGTCGCTTTCGCTCCTCGCACCTCAGGCAGCGGGGGCGGGGCGGGTCAGAGGTCCTTGGCGGCCTTGCGGTACTCGGCGACGGCGCGGTAGGCGTCGGCTTCGAGGCGGGCGTCGAGTCGGCCGACGATGAACATGTCGGCGGCGGCGAGCTTTTCGTCGGCGACGATCGCGGCAAGGTGCGCGCGGTTGATGCGGATGTCGTTGAAGTCGCCGAGGGCGGACTGGATCTTCTTGGCGACCGCGCCGATTTCGCGGTACTTCTTCTTGTTCAACGGCTCGGCCGCATCGATGCTGTAGCGCAACCGCTTTGCGCGTTTGCGGATCTTGTGGAGCTGTTCCTGCCACTCGACCGAACCCTCGGTGAGGTCGGCGAGATCGGCCTGGGCTTTGCGGATGTGCTTGCGGCTCTTTGCGATCGCCTGATCGACGACGGCGGTTGCGGGGAGTTCGGCGTCAGGTCCGGGTGGGGGAGAGGCGAGCAGGGCGTCGATGGAGTCGAGAAGGGTGAAGTAGCGCTTCGACGACATCGCGGCGTGCGCGGCGCGGATCGCCCGGTCATGGTTGCGGGTCTCGGCGCCGGCCAGGGCGGCGAGCAGTTCCGGGGAGGCGTTCTCCCCGCGGAGCAGGGACTGGTCGAGTTCGAGTTGCACCTCGGAATCGCGTGCGTCGCCGAGGATTCGGGCGAGCAGCTTGAGTTCGGCGCCGATGTGATCGGTGCGCTCGGCGTCGAGCACCGTGGGGTAGCCCGACAGCACGCTGCGCAGCCGGCGGCACGACACCCGCATCTGGTGCACGGCATCCTCGGCATCCTCACGCACGAGCGGGTCGTAGGCGATCAGGCTGTTGCGGTGCAACGCGATGTCGGTGATGACGAGCTCGAGTGCGGTGGGGCGCTTGGAGAGTCGCGGCTTGTGGACGGTCGGGGTCGAGCCGATGGCACGCGCCAGCTTCGACGCACTCGACGCCGATCGGCCGCCGCCCGCGCGCAGGGCCTTGTCCGCGGCCTTGAGCAACTTGGTGGTGCCGCCGGACAGGAGTTCGAATTCCCACTCCGCCCACTGCTGGGAGTGTCCGCCCGGCAGCAGGGACTGCGCGGTGACGAGGTCCTCGGCGAGTTCGGCGAGCGGCTCGTCGTCGACGCCGAGCAGACGCGTCACCGTGCGCGTGGTGGAGATGACGGCAACCGGGTCCAGCTTGCGACACCGGGTGATCGCGAGGACCGGCGTAACGAGGGCCTCGGGGATCTCTCCGTCGGCCCGCGCCTCGTCGAAGCCGACCTGGAGCTCTCGACGTGCGCCGGGGATATCGGTGGGGCGCTTGAGATGCCAGCCCTGATCGGTGCCACCGGTGCGGCGTCGCATGGTGATCTTGTTGCCGGCGAGGTCGAGGTTCTCGGTGTCGAAGTAGGTGGCGTCGAGCGAGAACGTCTCGGGTTCGGTCGCCGACACGACCCCGGGGAGCGCCCGCAGGTCCGGGGCCACATGGCCGGGGTCCACGTCGAACTTGAGTTCCACCTCGACCTGCTCGGATGCGGCCACCTTAACCTCCTGACGCCGACGACACGGTCCAGCTGACCCGAGTCTAGTGACCGCGGGGCCGGCGACTTCTCCTCATTCGGCGAAGCGGTCGGTCGCTTCGATGAGGTGGTGTTTGATGCCGGTCTCGAAGGAGGCGTGCCCGGCGTCGTCGACGATGCGGAGATCGGCGGCCGGCCAGGCGCGGTGGAGGTCCCACGCGCTGCGCATCGGGCAGACGACGTCGTAGCGGCCCTGGACGATGACACCGGGGATGTGCGCGATGGCGTCGATGTTGTCGAGTAGCTGCCCGTCGTCGAGAAAGCCGTGATTGACGAAGTAGTGGTTCTCGATCGACGCGAAGGCCAGATCGAAGCGAGCGGCCTCGTCCGGGTCGGACGGCGCCGACTCGTCGGGGCGGGGGAGCAGATAGCTGGTGGCCTGTTCCCAGCCGGTCCAGGCGCGCGCCGCAGCGCGGGCGACCTCGCGATCGTCGGAGGTCAGCAGCCGGTGATAGACGGCGACCAGGTCTCCGTCTCGCTCGTTCTCCGGGATCGGCTCGAGGTAGGTCTCCCAGATGTCGGGGAAGATGTGCGCGGCGCCGCCGTTGTAGTACCAGTCGATCTCGCTGCGGCGCAGCAGGAAGATGCCGCGCAGCACCAGTTCGGTGACGCGGTCGGGATGCGTCTGTGCATAGGCGAGGCCCAGCGTCGAACCCCAGGACCCGCCGAAGACCTGCCAGCGGTCGATGCCGAGATGGGTACGGAGCTTCTCCATGTCGGCGATGAGGTGAGGCGTGGTGTTGACGCTCAGGTCCGCGCCGTCGGTGATGTGCGGACGGGACTGTCCGCAGCCTCGCTGATCGAACAGCACGATCCGATACTTCGCGGGATCGAAGAAGCGTCGTTGCGCCGGCGATGTGCCACCACCCGGCCCGCCGTGCACGAAGACCACGGGCTTGCCGTCGGGATGCCCCGACGTCTCCCAATAGATCTGCTGGCCGTCACCCACATCGAGGTGACCGGACTCGTAGGGCTCGATCTCCGGGTAGAAGTCACGCATGGTCATCGAGCCTAGGCGCAACCGGGATTCCGTAGAAGTTGTGGGGATATGGCGTCCACAACTTCTACGGATCGCCGGTCAGTAGCTGTGCTCGGGGCCGGGGAAGACGCTGCGACGGACCTCGTCGGCGTACTGCTCGGCGGCCGAACGCAATTCGGAGCCCACGTCGGCGAAGCGCTTGACGAACTTCGCGGTCTTGCCGTGGGTGAGGCCGGCCATGTCCTGCCAGACCAGCACCTGGGCGTCGGTCTCGTTGCCGGCACCGATGCCGACGGTCGGGATCGTCAGCTTGCGGGTGATCTGACCGGCCAGCTCGGCGGGGACCATCTCCATGACGACCGAGAAGGCGCCGGCCTCCTGGACCGCGATGGCGTCGGCGATGAGCTGGTCGGCGCCGTCACCACGACCCTGGACGCGGAAGCCGCCGAGGCCGTTGACGCTCTGCGGGGTGAACCCGATGTGCGCCATGACCGGGATGCCGGCGGCGGTGAGGGCCGCGATCTGCGGGGCGACGCGCTCGCCGCCTTCGAGCTTGACCGTATGTGCGCCGGTCTCCTTGAAGATCCGGAAGGCGTTCTCGAGGGCGTGCTGCGGCCCGATCTCGTAGCTGCCGAAGGGCATGTCGGCGACGACGAGAGCGTGCGGGGCACCGCGGACCACGGCGCGGATCAGCGGGATCATCTCGTCGACGCTCACCGGGATGGTGGTGTCGTAGCCGAGGACGACGTTGGCCGCCGAATCGCCGACGAGCAGCACGGGGATCTCGGCGGCATCGAAGATGCGCGCGGTCGAGTAGTCGTAGGCGGTGAGCATCGGCCACTTCTCGCCCTCGGACTTCATCTGGGCGAGGTGGTGGATGCGGGTCACACGACGCTTGGGGGCGTCGGTGGCAGCGGTGGAGGTGGATGCACCATAAACCGAGGATTCGGACATCGTTGTCTCTTTTCTGCCTCGAGTCCCGGCTGGCCCGAATGGGCGCGGCGGGTACCCGGGTTGAACACGGACAAGCGCCATTGTGTCACCGCAGATATCCCGTGTGACCGGCCCCGGTTATGCAATTGGTCACACCGATCCGGGCGTGGAATCGGCCGGATCCGCAACGGGTGCCGGGCGGTGTTCGCATCCTGGCTGCTCCGGGCCTTCTCATCTCGACAATTCTGCGTCCCATATGATGGGACGGCCTCGGTAAACCCGCAGGACAGCGAGTTGGTGTCGCGCGTGTAACACGGATTTAACAGCCGACTTCTAATGTCGGCGACCATGGATCGCCAAAAGGAATTCGTGCTGCGGACCCTCGAAGAGCGCGACATCCGTTTCGTTCGACTGTGGTTCACCGACGTACTCGGTTATCTGAAGTCCGTGGCGATCGCGCCGGCCGAACTCGAGGGTGCCTTCTCCGAGGGCATCGGCTTCGACGGCTCGGCCATCGAGGGCTTCTCTCGTGTGTCGGAGGCGGACACCGTCGCCAAGCCCGATCCGTCGACCTTCCAGATCCTGCCGTGGACCACCTCGGCCGGCCGCCACCACTCGGCCCGCATGTTCTGCGACATCGCGATGCCCGACGGCACCCCGAGCTGGGCCGATTCGCGCCACGTGCTGCGTCGCCAGCTCAACAAGGCCGCCGACCTCGGCTTCAGCTGCTATGTGCACCCCGAGATCGAGTTCTTCCTCCTCAAGGACTCGCCGCTCGACGGTTCGGTCCCGACCCCGGCCGACACCGGCGGCTACTTCGACCAGGCCGTCCACGACGCCGCGCCCAACTTCCGTCGCCACGCCATCGAGGCCCTCGAGTCGATGGGCATCTCGGTCGAGTTCTCCCACCACGAGGGCGCACCGGGCCAGCAGGAGATCGACCTCCGCTACGCCGACGCACTGTCGATGGCCGACAACGTCATGACCTTCCGCTACCTCATCAAGGAGGTGGCGATCAACGAGGGCGTGTGGGCGACCTTCATGCCGAAGCCGTTCAGCGAGCATCCCGGTTCGGCGATGCACACCCACATGAGCCTGTTCGAGGGCGACATCAACGCCTTCCACAACCCCGACGACCCGATGCAGCTGTCGGCCACCGGCAAGAAGTTCATCGCCGGCATCCTGCACCACGCGTCGGAGATCAGCGCCGTCACCAACCAGTGGGTCAACAGCTACAAGCGCCTCATCCACGGTGGTGAGGCCCCGACCGCCGCGACCTGGGGTGGCGCCAACCGGTCCGCGCTCATCCGGCTGCCGCTGTACACGCCCAACAAGGCGTCGTCGCGTCGCATCGAGGTGCGCAGCCCGGACTCGGCCTGCAACCCGTACCTGACCTTCGCGGTCCTGCTGGCCGCCGGCCTGAAGGGCATCGAGGAGGGCTACGAGCTCCCCGACGAGGCGGAGGACGATGTCTGGGCCCTCACCACGGCCGAGCGTCGGGCGATGGGGTACCAGGAATTGCCCGGCAGCCTGGCGGACGCGCTCACCAAGATGGAGAACTCGGAGCTGGTCGCGGAAGCCCTCGGCGAGCACGTCTTCGACTACTTCCTGCGCAACAAGTGGAGCGAGTGGACGGGGTACCGCAGCATGGTCACCCCCTACGAGCTGAAGAACTACCTGCCGCTGTAAGGGGCTGGGTCCGGTTGTTCGGGACCGCGATGTCGTCTTCGGTGGTCGGGCCGCTATTTTTGTGATGTGACACGACGACCGGGACGCAGCGCGGTACCCAGTGCAGGACGGTTGGGTCTGCTCGACACATCCGCGCCGCAGAATCTCGCCGAACTCGGCTGGAACACGCCCGAGTCGGTCGACGTGCTGTGGGCGCTGTCGCGGGCGCCCGACGCCGACCTCGCTCTCCGCACACTCGTCCGCCTGCGCGGAGCCGTCGAGGACGAGTGGTCCGAGATCGACGCGACGCTGCGCACGAACAAGTCGTTTCGCGGGCGTCTGTTCGGTGTCATCGGCTCGTCCGACGCCCTGGCCGACCATCTCGTCGCCGAGCCGTCGACGTGGCGTCTGCTGCTCGCCGACGAGTTGCCCGACCGCGACGAGGTCGACCGCCGGATGCTCGAATCCGCCGGCGCCGAAGCCGTGCCGGGCGAGGTCGAGAAGGGCAACCGTGTCTACCGCGCCAAGCTCACCGGACCGAAGTCTGTCGTCGCGCTCCGTCTGGCGTACCGCAACCTGATCCTGCAGCTGGCCGCGCACGACGTCGCCTCCACGGTCGAGGACGAACCGGTGATGTGGCTCCCCGAGGTCGGCGCCTACCTGTCCGACCTCGCCGACGCCGCGCTGACCGCGGCGCTCGCCGTCGCCTTCACCGAGGTGTGCGGCGACGATCCGATCCCGGTCCGTATCGCCGTCATCGCGATGGGTAAATGCGGTGCGCGCGAACTGAACTACGTGAGCGACGTGGACGTCATCTTCGTCAGCGATCCGGCCGACGGTGTCGCCTCCCGGATCGCCGGCGAGATGATGCGGATCGGTTCGCTGGCCTTCTTCGAGGTCGACGCCGCGCTGCGCCCGGAGGGCAAGTCGGGCGCACTGACCCGCACGCTGGATTCCCATGTGGCGTACTACGAGCGGTGGGCCAAGACCTGGGAGTTCCAGGCGCTGCTGAAGTCCCGTGCGATGACCGGCGACATGGAACTGGCGAACGAGTACATCGCGGCGGTCAAGCCGATGGTGTGGAAGGCCGCCGAGCGTCCCGACTTCGTGCCCGAGGTGCAGAAGATGCGGCGCCGCGTCGAATCGCTGGTCCCGGAGGGGGAGCGCGACCGCAATCTCAAACTGGGACAGGGAAGTCTGCGCGACGTCGAGTTCGCGGTCCAGCTGCTGCAGATGGTCCACGGCCGCGTCGACGAGGAACTCCGGGTGATGCCGACGGTCGATGCCCTGGCGGCGCTGACCGCGGGTGGTTACGTCGGACGCGACGACGGCGCGAATCTCAGTGCGTCGTATCAGTTCCTGCGACTGCTCGAACATCGGCTGCAGCTGCAGAGGATGAAGCGGACGCACCTGCTGCCGAAGCCCGACGACACCGAGGGGCTGCGCTGGCTGGCGCGGGCGGCCCACATCCGTCGTGAGGGTGAGCTCGACGCGACCGGAGTGCTGCGCGAACAGATCCGGCATCAGACCCTCCGTGTCCGGCGGCTGCACCAGAAGCTGTTCTACCGTCCGCTGCTCGAGGCGGTCACCCGTTTCAAGCCCGACGAGCTGACGCTGAGTGACGAGTCGGCCGAGAGGCGCCTGGCCGCACTGGGGTACGCCATGCCCGACCGCGCGCTCAGTCACATCCGGGCGTTGTCGAACGCCCCCGGGCGCCGCGGTCAGATCCAGCTGCTGATCCTCCCGCAGTTGCTCGAACACATCGGTGACACACCGGATCCCGACGCCGGTCTGCTCAACTACCGCCGGTTGTGCGAGGCACTCGAGGACAAGGACTGGTTCCTGCGACTGCTCCGCGACGACGGGGTGGTCGCCGAGCGCCTGATGAAGGTGCTCGGCACCTCGGAGTTCATCGCGAACATGCTCATGCGTTCGCCCGAGGTGATCCACCAGTACTCCGACGGTCCCGACGGGCCGAAACTGTGCGCCATCCGGCCCGAGGACGTGGCCAAGGGCCTCATCGCCTCGACCGTGCGTCAGGAGGACATGAAACGGGCTGTCGCCGTGGCTCGTTCGCACCGTCGTGCGGAGCTCGTCCGCGTCGCGTCGGCCGACGTGCTCGGTCTCATGGACGTTCCGACCGTGTGCAAGGCGCTGTCGAGCGTGTGGGCCGCGGTCCTCAACGCCGCGCTGACGGTGGCGATCAACATCTCCGAACGGGATCGCGGGAAGCCTGCTCCTGCACGCATCGCCGTGATCGGCATGGGCCGGCTCGGTGGTGGCGAGCTCGGGTACGGGTCGGACGCCGACGTGCTGTTCGTGTGCCAGCCCGACCGTGAGGCCGACGAATCCGAGGCCGTCCGGTGGTCGCAGACCATCGCCGAGACCGTCCGTTCGGCGCTCGGCAGCCCGAGCGCCGATCCGCCGCTCGAGGTCGACACCGGACTGCGTCCGGAGGGGCGCAACGGCCCGGTCGTGCGCACCCTGGCCGCCTATTCCGCGTACTACGCCCAGTGGGCGCAGCCGTGGGAGGTGCAGGCGCTGCTGCGTGCGCACCAGGTCGCCGGCGACGAGGCTCTCGGTATCGACTTCCTGCACATGATCGACCACGTGCGCTACCCGGTCGGCGGGGTCAGCAACGAGGCGGTCAAGGAGATCCGGCGCATCAAGGCCCGCGTCGACGCCGAGCGGCTGCCCCGTGGGGCCGATCCGGCCACACACACGAAGCTGGGCCGCGGCGGACTCGCCGACATCGAGTGGACGGTGCAGCTGCTGCAGCTGCGCTACGCCCACCGCTACCGCAGCCTCCACAACACCTCGACGCTGGAATCACTCGATGCGATCGGTGCCGCGGAGTTGTTGTCGGAGAACGACGTCGCGCTGCTCAAGAACGCCTGGATCACCGCGACCAAGGCGCGCAACGCGCTGGTCCTGGTGCGCGGAAAGCCGGTCGACCAGCTGCCGGGTCCGGGCAAGCAGTTGCGACAGATCGCCTATGCGGCAGGCTGGCCGGAGGACCAGGCCGCGGACTTCCTGGAGAACTACCTGCGGGTGACGCGCCGGGCGAAGGCCGTGGTGCTCAAGGTCTTCGGCGCATAGTCACGCTGCTGCCGTACGGGGGGGACAAGTGAAGAGATTTCTGTGGGTGTCGGCGTACATCCTCGGCTGGGCGATGCTGGCCGGGGTGGTGCTGGCGGTGTGGCTGCACTTCTATCCCTCGCGGGGGAACGTCGCGCTGTATCTGACGAGCGGAGTGGCCTTCGCACTCGTCCCAGCCCTTGTCGCGATCGCGATCTTCGCCGCGTTGCGCCGCTGGTTCATGCTGGCGATCGCGCTCGTCGCATCCGGTGTGCTGGCGTACACCCAGGTCCCGCTGGTGATCCCGGCAAGCTCCCCGCAGGGCGAGGAGTTCACCGTCGTGTCCGCCAATCTGCTCTTCGGCGGCGGTGACATCGGAGCGCTGGAGGAGATCGTGGCGGAGGCGGATCCCGACATGCTCTCCCTGCAGGAGGTGACTCCCGAAGCGCTGCAACGTATTCGCGGCAGCGAGATCGCACGTCTCCTGCCGAACGAGTTCGCCATCCCGTATTCGTACGCGGCGGGGACTGCGTTGTTCACCAAGGCAACCCTGTCGGATCGGTTCAACATCCCCGACACCGTCTTGCATAACCTGCAGGCGCGCACCGACCTGCCCGGTGCGCCCGGTACGCACGTGCTGGCCATTCACCCGGCCGCGCCGCTGTGGGGAGAGAAGGACGGCTGGTTCCACGACATGGGCATCCTGGCCGACCACTTCGCGAAACTGCCCGCGGGCAGGGTGATCGCGATCGGCGACTTCAACTCCACCTGGAATCACGCGACGTACCGCAAGCTGCTGACCAACGGGCTCGTCGACGGTACAGACGTGGCGGGCGCGGGTTTCCTGCCGACGTATCCGACGGACACGAGGATCGGCAACCGTCCGCTCGTCGCCATCGATCGGGTCATCCTGCGCGGATTCGTGGCCACGTCGATGGACAGCCACCACCTGCCAGGTTCCGATCACCGGGCGCTGGTGGTATCACTGATTGCATCATGAGCGCCAGCATCTCCGGTCCCGACACCACGGGCCCCAGCATTTCCCAACGCCTCCGCGAGGCGACCGCAGCCGCGCATCAGCGCGCCGAGACGGCTCCCTTCATCGATGACCTGATGTCGGGCCGTCTCGACAGCGGCGAGTACCAGAGACTGGCTGTGCAGCTGTACTTCATCTACGAGGCCCTCGAAGCCGTCGGCGACGACCTGGCCGACGATCCGATCGCCGGAGCTGTGATCGACGACAAGCTGCGTCGACTCCCGAGGCTCGGTGCCGATCTGGCGTCGTTCGGCGTCGACCCGAGTTCGTCTGCACCGCTGCCGGCCGTCGCGCGGTACGTCGAGGCCATCGAGGCCACGCGAGATGACCCGGCTCGCTATGTGGCACACCACTACACGCGATACCTGGGCGACCTGAGCGGGGGACAGATCGTGGCCCATCGCATGCGTGAGCACTACGGCGTCGACTCTTCGGCGCTGAGTTTCTACACCTTCGACGAGATCGAGAAACTCAAGCGCTACAAGGATTCCTATCGCGCTCGGCTCGACGCCCTACCGCTCGACGCCGACGCCGTGAAACGGCTCGTCGACGAAGCGATCGCTGCATTCGGCCACAATCAGGCCGTCTTCGGCGACCTCGACTCGGCCAGCGCCGCCTGAGCGCGGCGATACCTGTGGGGTTCAGTTCACCTGGAGCTTGACGGTGCGGTCCAGCACGACCTCGTGGAGGCCGTCGTTGCCCTTGACCAGTTCGATGCGCAACTGATTGTTGTCGAGTCGGCTGGTGGTGCGAACCACGCGCGGTGTGCCCTCGAGGCTGATGCGGTCACCGGGGACAAGGTCTTCGACATACACATCTCTGGTCATGCGACCAAACTAAGGCCGTACCTTGTGGTTTGGCAGAGTAAGAAGTCACATTTGTGCGGTAGATCACATCACCGTCTGTTCAGGTCCTCGCAATGAGACGTTCGACTCCGTCGAGTATCACCGTCAGCCCGAAATCCAGTTCCGCAGAAAAGAAGTCGTCGGAGTTCTGCATCGAGGGGTCGGCGAACGCCGCGGCGAGATGCGGAAGTACCTCGGGGCGGGCGTACTCGGTCACCAGTCGCTCGTAGGAGTTCTCGACGGCCCCGGTGGGGGTCGGAGAGCCGAGCATGCCCATCTGGCTCGCCTGGCGCACGTGGTGGCGGACGAAGCCGTCGACGACGAGCAGCGCGCTGAGCTTCTGCTGCCCGGTCAGTCCGGTGTCCTCGAAGGCGCGCACGCCGGCGTCGGACCATGACAGGACGTTGGGTCCGACCGGTGGTCGTCGTAGGGGGATGGTCGCCAGCCACGGTCGGCGGCGCGTGACGTCGGCGGCCGTCAGTGCCCACCCGGCGAGTCGCTCCCGCCAGGTTCCGGTGGCCGTCACGTCGGCGTCGAAGGGGCCGAAGCCGGTGTCGATCATGACCTCGAGCAGATCGTCCTTGCTGTCGACGTATCGGTACAGCGACATCGTCGTCAGACCCAGGCCGTTCGCGACCGCCTTCATCGACACCGCGTCGACGCCGTGTTCGTCGGCGATCTCGGCGGCCATCTCGCCGATGTCCCGGATGGTCAGGGTGGGGCGGGGGCCGCGCCGGGGCGCCGGGTCGTCGCGGCCCCACAGCAGGTCGAGATAGCGGGGGAACGGGCGTGCCGGTTCGGTCCCAGGGGTGAGGTCGCGGGGGTCGGGCATGGGCTCATCGTACTTTCTGCTTGTGGCATACACAGTTAGGACCTACGATCTGCGTGTTCCATAAACAGTCTATGAGGCACACAGAAAGCTGACGCTCATGCCGACTCGATCCCCATGGTTCGCCCTGATCGCACTCTGTCTACCGATGCTCATCGTCTCGATGGACGTCTCCGTCCTGTTCTTCGCGGTGCCCTACATCGCCGCCGACCTCGGGCCCACGCCCGAACAGCAACTCTGGATCTTCGACGTCTACGGATTCGTGCTGGCAGGTCTGTTGCTCACAATGGGATCGGTCGCCGACCGCGTCGGGCACCGGCGTCTGCTGATGATCGGCGCGACCGGCTTCGGTGTGGCGTCGCTGGTTGCGGCATTCGCGACGTCGGCGGGGTTGCTGATCGGTGCCCGGGCGCTGCTTGCAGTGGCGGGCGCGACCCTCATGCCGTCGACCCTCGCGATGATCCGCCACGTCTTCGACGACGCCGGGCAGCGTGCCAAGGCCATCGCGGCCTGGAATGCGGTACTCGCCGGCGGTGTCGCCGTCGGGCCGGTCATCAGCGGGCTGCTGCTCGAGCACTTCTGGTGGGGGTCGGTGTTCCTGATCAACGTTCCGATCATGGCCGCCCTGCTCGTCGCCGCACCGTTGCTGTTGCCCGGCGACACCGCCACCCCGTCGCGGCGCATCGACGTCCTCAGTGCGGCACTGGCACTGGCGGCCGTGTTGCCGGCGGTCGCGGCGATCAAGAACCTCGCCGCCGACGGCGTCACCCCGGGTCGTCTCGCGGTCCTCGGTGCCGGCGTGCTCGCGGGGGTGCTCTTCGTTCTCCGTCAGCGGCGGATCGACGAACCGATGGTCGACGTCGGGCTGCTCGCCGAGCGCCGGTTCGGCGGCTCGATGTGGTTGAACCTCATCTGTCTGTTCGCCCTCCTGGGCAACGCCATCCTGATGACGCAGTATCTGCAGTCGGTACTGGGGTACTCGCCGTTGCGCGCGGCCCTGTGGAGTCTGCTGCCGTCGGTCGCCGTGGCCGCGGTCGCACCGGCGGCGGCCGTGATCGCGCAACGGGTCGGGCGGCAGACGGTGATCGTCGCCGGTCTCGTGACGGGTGCGGCCGGGTTCAGCGTCCTCGCATCCTGCACGGGGACCGACTCGATCCTCCCGATCATGGTCGGGGCGTCGGTGCTGGCCGCGGGGATCGTCGCCACGACGTCGATGATCGCCGACTACGTCGTCGGTGTCGCCCCGGCCGAGCGGGCGGGTGCGACCTCGGGGTTGCTGGAGACCTCGAGCGAGTTCGGTGGCGCGCTCGGCATCGCGATCCTGGGCAGCGTCGTCAACGCGGTGTTCCGGACCTCGTTCCCCTCCGAGCTGGCCGAGGGGGAGGCTTCGCGAAGTCTCGCAGGTGCGGTCGCGGCGGTGCGGCACCTCCCCGGCGAGCAGGGTGCCGCGGTGCTCGACGCCGCCCGGCACGCCTTCGTCGACGGACTCGTCCTCGCGGCATGGACAGGTGCCGGCGTCCTCGTCGTCTCGGCTGCGCTGGCGGTGTGGATGCTCCGCGGCGAGGAGCATGCCGAAGCCCTCACAGACGACGAACGCCCCGTCCGCGAGAACGCGGACGGGGCGTCGTAGTCGAGTGCTGGGATCAGCAGTCGTAGTAGAGCGAGAACTCGTACGGGTGCGGACGGATCTGCACCGGCTCGATCTCGTTCTCACGCTTCAGCGCGATCCAGGTCTCGATGAGGTCCTCGGTGAACACGCCACCGGCGGTGAGGTATTCGTGATCCTCTTCGAGGCGGTCGATCACAGCGGCGAGCGAGGTCGGCGCCTGCGGGATCGACTTGGCCTCCTCCGGCGGGAGCTCGTAGAGGTCCTTGTCGACCGGCTCGTGCGGCTCGATCTTGTTCTTGATGCCGTCCAGGCCGGCCATCATCATGGCCGCGAACGCCAGGTACGGGTTGCCCGAGCTGTCCGGGCAACGGAACTCGAGGCGCTTGGCCTTCGGGTTGTTGCCGGTGATCGGGATACGCACACAGGCCGAACGGTTGCGCTGGCTGTAGACCAGGTTGATCGGGGCCTCGTAACCCGGGACCAGACGCTTGTAGGAGTTGACCGTCGGGTTGGTGAACGCCAGCAGCGACGGGGCGTGGTGCAGGATGCCGCCGATGTAGTAGCGAGCCAGATCCGACAGGCCTGCGTAGCCGGCCTCGTCGTGGAACAGCGGCTTGCCGTCCTTCCACAGCGACTGGTGGGCGTGCATGCCCGAGCCGTTGTCACCGAAGAGCGGCTTCGGCATGAAGGTGACCGACTTGCCGTTCTGCCACGCGGTGTTCTTGATGATGTACTTGAACAGCTGCACGTCATCGGCCGCGTGGAGCAGCGTGTTGAACTTGTAGTTGATCTCCGCCTGGCCCGCGGTGCCGACCTCGTGGTGGCCGCGCTCGAGCTCGAAGCCCGAGTTCTGCAGGTTGGTCGACATCTCGTCGCGCAGGTCGACGTAGTGGTCGTACGGAGCAACCGGGAAGTAACCACCCTTTGGGCGGACCTTGTAGCCCAGGTTGGGGCTGCCGTCGGGATCGCTCGGCGAGGCGGTGTTCCACCAGCCCGACTCCGACTCGATCTCGTAGAAGGTGCCGTTCATCTCCGAGCCGAAGGACACCGAGTCGAAGATGTAGAACTCGGCCTCTGCGCCGAAGAAGCAGGTGTCGGCGATGCCGGTCGAGGCCAGGTAGTCCTCGGCCTTGCGCGCGACGTTACGCGGGTCGCGGCTGTAGGCCTCGCGGGTGAACGGGTCGTGGACGAAGAAGCTGATGTTCATCGTCTTCGCCTTGCGGAAAGGATCGATCCGCGCGGTGGCCGGGTCGGGCAGCAGCATCATGTCCGACTCGTTGATCGACTGGAAGCCGCGCACCGACGAACCGTCGAATGCCAGACCGTCCTCGAACACGCTCTCGTCGAACGCCGAAGCGGGGATCGAGAAGTGCTGCATGACACCGGGCAGGTCGCAGAATCGGATGTCGACGTACTCGACACCTTCCTTCTTGATGCCCTCGAGTAGTTCTTCTTTACTGCTGTACACCGTGCGGTGACTCCTTCGTGATCGGGTGGTCAGTGGTACTGACACGCCACACACATCCGCCACCGAGAAACAGCAGCGGATCTCAGCGGCAACCGTATGGAGGCGAAGTTGCCCAGGCGTCAAGTCCGTGTTTCCCCCGTGTTACACACCCGGTGTTCTTGGCGACACACGGCTCATACCTCGGTGAACGCACTCGGCAGTTCCCACCCTAGCCCGCTGCGGCGACCGGGGAGGGAGGTAGGGGTAACGGCCCCGACTACGATGGACCCCAAGGAATGCCGTGGTCGTCGACGACGCGCCGCGGCCGCGAGAGGAGTCATCACGATGGGACGAGTAACCGGTTCCTGGCTGTCGGGACCGCAGATCGGTCCCGGCGACGGCGTCGACAACGATTTTCGCGGTCAGGACCTCGGCCTGCCCGCATCCGGACCCGGTTCGCTGGCCACCGGTTGGCCGCGCGTGGCCGGACTCCTCGTCGACTGGCTGATCGCCGGCGGTCTCGCCATCCTGTTCGTCGGATTCGAGTCCTCGGTCCTGGGCACCACCCAGCTCGGCATCTGGTTCGTGATGGGGATCTTCGCGGTCTCGCTGTTCGGTTTCACCCCCGGCCAGTTCGCGGTCGGCATGCGGGTTGCCCGTGTCGACTACGGCCCGGAGCGCAACGCTGCCGAGGCCGCCGGCACGGAGAGCCCGGCGTCGGTCGGCATCGTGCGGGCCTTCTTCCGCCAGCTGCTGATGGTGTTCCTCGTTCCGGCCCTGATCAACGACTACAACGGTCGCGCCCTGCACGACCGCGCGACCGGGACGGCGATTCTGCGGACCCGTTGAGCCGAATCCGGGAACACAACGAGAAACCCACGACCCGAGCGGGTCGTGGGTTTCTTCGTAGGTGGAGTGTTTCGCGTCAGCCGCGACGACGCGCGGTGCGCTGCATGCTCTTCATCTTCGCGTTGCCGGGCAGCGGGCCCTTCGGCATGCCGGGACCGGGAGCCTTGCTGCTGAGTGCGGCGAGACGGCCCTCGAGGGTCTCCATGCGCTTGCGGTCGATGTTGCTGGGCAGCTTGTTGATGTGCCGCTCGAGCTTGGACAGCGGGACCTGGCCGTCGTCGTTGCCGACCATGATCTCGTAGATCGGGGTGTCGCCGACGACGCGGGCGGCCTTCTTCTTCTCCTGGTTCAGCAGGGACTTCACGCGGGTGGGGGAGCCCTCACCGACGAGGATCACGCCCGGCTTGCCGATCACGCGGTGCACGGCGTCGAGGTGCGAGGTACCCGAGACGGCCTGGGCGACGCGCCACTGGCCGCGCATGTTGCCCAGCGCCCAACCGGCGGCACCGGGCTGTCCCTCGGCCTTGGTGTAGACGTTCTTCTGCACACGACGGCCGAACAGGATGAACGCGCCGAGCACACCCAGCACGACGCCGAGCGGGATCAGCAGCCACGGCGAACCCAGCAGAAAGCCGAGCCCGGTGAACACGGCGATGGACAGGACGATCACACCCACCATGTAGGGGATGAGTCGCTTGTCTTCCTTGCGCTGCATCTGGAACGCCTGCCACAACTGCTGGCGCCGTTCCTTCGATGCAGCCTTGCGGGCCTGCTTCTTAGCGGCCTTTGCTTCCTTGCTCACGGACTGCGCCTTTGCCATACGGCCAGTTTACGTCCGGTCGTCTGGTGACTTGCCGCATGGTCGGCGCGCGGGGAATGGGTGCGGTCAGCGCGCGAGGCGGGCCATCAGGCTGGACGCCTCCTGGCTGGCCGAACCCTCGGCGGCGAGGTGCGCCAGGGCGGGCGAGATCTCCCGGCCGTGATGGGCCATGGCCTGCGCGTACAGGCGCCCCGCGCGGTAGGACGAGCGCACCAGCGGCCCGGCCATGACACCGGCGAAGCCGACTTCCTGAGCGAACTCGGAGTGGTCGACGAACTCCTCCGGCTTGACCCATCGCTCGACGGGGTGGTGCCGCGGCGAGGGACGCAGGTACTGGGTGATCGTCAGGATGTCGCAACCGGCCTCGTGGAGGTCGATGATCGCCGACTGCACCTCTTCGGGGGTCTCGCCCATGCCGAGGATCAGGTTCGACTTGGTCACCAGGCCGAAATCGCGAGCGGCGGTGATGACCTCGAGGGAGCGCTCGTACCGGAACGCCGGACGGATGCGCTTGAAGATGCGGGGCACCGTCTCGAGGTTGTGGGCCAATACCTCGGGCCGGGCCTCGAAGACCTCGGCCAGCAGATCCGGCTTGGCGTGGAAGTCCGGGATCAGGTTCTCGACGCCGGTGCCGGGGTTGAGCCGGTGGATGGCGCGGACGGTCTCGGCGTAGAGCCACGCACCCTCGTCGGGCAGATCGTCGCGGGCGACGCCGGTGATCGTCGAGTAGCGCAGACCCATGGCCTGGACGCTCTCGGCGACGCGGCGCGGCTCGTCGCGGTCGAGTTCGGCGGGCTTGCCGGTGTCGATCTGGCAGAAGTCGCAGCGTCGGGTGCACTGCTCGCCGCCGATGAGGAAGGTGGCCTCGCGGTCTTCCCAGCATTCGTAGATGTTGGGACAGCCGGCCTCTTCGCAGACGGTGTGCAGGCCCTCGCGCTTGACGAGTCCCTTGAGTTCGGTGAACTCCGGGCCCATCGTCGCGCGGGTCTTGATCCAGCTGGGCTTGCGCTCGATCGGGGTCTGCGCGTTGCGCACCTCGAGGCGCAGCAGCTTGCGGCCCTCGGGAGCGGGCGAGGCGGGAGCGCTGCTCTGAGGTGCGGGGGTCTTCGGTGCGGGTGCCGAGGCCGGGGGTTTGGCGTCGGGGGCACCGGGTCCGGGGGTGAGGGGGGACGCGGTCACCGGACCGATCCTACGCTCGCTGTCGCGGGCCCCTCGGACGCCGTCGGAGCGGCCTCCCGCGGGGTGTCCAGGGCGTCGAGCACGGCGGCCGCGACGGTGTCGAGAAGAGAGGCGACCGAGATCGGTTGTGCCAGTTCACGCGACAGCGAGGTGACGCCGGCGTCGGCGATCCCGCACGGCACGATGGCCTCGAAGGCCGACATGTCCGGGTCGATGTTGAGCGCGAACCCGTGCAGCGCGACACCGCGAGCAACACGGATGCCGATCTGGCCGAGCTTGCGTTCACCCGCGTCGTCGTCGATCCACACGCCCGAGCGTCCTTCGACGCGGCCGGTGGTGACGCCGAGGCCGGCGCACACGGAGATGAGGGCGCTCTCGAGACGTCGGACGTATTCGACGACGTCGAGCGGCTCGGCGAGCTTCACGATCGGATAGCCCACGAGCTGTCCCGGTCCGTGCCAGGTGATGCGGCCACCGCGGTCGACGTCGATGACCGGTGCGCCGTTGGTGGGGCGGTCGGCGTCCTCGGTGCGTTTGCCCGCGGTGTAGGTCGACGGGTGTTCGAGCAGGAGGAGCACGTCGTGGTCGAGCGTGCCATCGGCACGCTCGGCGGCGAGCCGGTGCTGCATTTCGTAGGCATCGCGGTAGTCGACGGTGCCCAGGTGCCGGACCTCGACAGGTGCCGAGTCGGAGCGGACGGAACGGTGGGTCATGTTGCCGGCTTCGTCGCGTAGGCCAGCGCCTCGCGGATCTCGGGGTGGTTGAACGTGAATCCGTGGTCGGTGAGCACGTGGGGTTCAACGCGTTGACTGAACAGAATCATTTCCTCGGCCATCTCGCCGCCGACGCGGCGCGCCACGAACTCCGGCACCTGCATCACGGCGGGCCGGTGCACGGCCTTGCCGAGCGCCTTGCAGAACTCGCCGAAGGGCAGCGATCCGGGGGCGCTCAGGTTGACCGGGCCGGCGATGTCGGGGGAGTCGAGGAGGAACTCGATCGCCCGCACCTCGTCGATGAGGCTGATCCAGGAGAAGTACTGCTTGCCGTTGCCGATCGGGCCGCCGAGCCCGAGCTTGAACAGCGGACGGAGCTTGCCGAGCAGACCGCCCTGTGAGCTGAGGACCGGCGCGGTCCGGAGCAGGACGACGCGGGTGTCGGGGCCGGCGTTGGTGGTCGCGGCCCTCTCCCAGTCGACAACCAGCTCGGCGAGGAAACCCTCACCGGGACCGTCGGTTTCGACCGCGGCCCGGGTTCCGGTGTCGCCGTAGTAGCCGGTCGCGCTGGCGCTGATGAAGGTCGGGATGCCGAGGTCGCGTACGGCCTCGGCGAGCACCTCGGTCGGCGTGATGCGGGAGTCGCGCAATTCCTGCTTGAACCGGCCGGTCCACCGGCCGTTGCCGACACCGACCCCGCCGAGCGAGACCACCGCGTCGACGCCGTCGAGGCTCTCCGGCGGCATCCCGATGGTCTCGGGATCCCAACTGAACTCGTCGTCGGCGAGTGCCTCGCGGCGGACCAGACGGATGACCGTGTGGCCCGCCGCGCGCAACGAGTTGACCAGGGCGTTCCCGATGAGGCCCTGTGAACCTGCGACGGCTATGCGCATCGCTTGCCTCGGCGTCGTCGGCTCGGCGGTTGCCTAGAGACCCAGGTCCGCGGCGAACGAGGCCTCTTCGAGGCGCTTCTTCACGGTGGTGAGGAAGCGGCCCGCGTCGGCGCCGTCGATGAGGCGGTGGTCGTAGGTCAGCGGCAGGTACGACATCGACCGCACCGCGATCGACTCCGAACCGTCCTCGTCGGTGATGACGACCGGGCGCTTGACGATTGCACCGGTGCCCAGCATCGCCGCCTGCGGCGGGACCAGGATCGGGGTGTCGAACAGCGCGCCCTGGCTCCCGATGTTGGTGATGGTGAAGGTGCCGCCGGCAAGCTCGTCGGGCTTGAGGCCGTTGGAGCGTGCACGCGCCGCGATGTCGGCGATGGCGCGGGCGAGGCCGGCCACCGACAGGTCGTCGGCGTTGTGGATGACCGGCGACAGCAGACCCTGCGGGGTGTCGACCGCGATGCCGAGGTGCACCTTGTCGTAGTAGGTGATCTCCTTGGCGTCCTCGTCGATCGACGCGTTGACGTTCGGGTGCGCCTTCAGCGCCTCGACAACGGCCTTGGCGATGAACGGCAGGAAGGTCAGGTTGACACCCTCGGACGCCTTGAAGTTGTCCTTCGCCGCCTTGCGGAGGCTGACGATCTTGCTCATGTCGACCTCGAACACCTGCGTGAGCTGAGCGGACTGCTGCAGCGACTCGCGGGTCTTCTTGGCGGTGATCTGGCGGATCCGGTTGATCTTCTGGGTGGTTCCGCGCAGCTCGGCGAGCTCCGGGCGGATCTCCGGCGAGGCCGACGACGACGACGCGGCGGCGGCCGGCTCGGCCTTCTTCTCCGGTGCGGCGGCCGGCTTCTTGGCGGCGTCGGCTGCGGCCAGCACGTCCTGCTTGCGGATACGGCCACCGACACCGGTGCCCTTGATCGAGTTCAGGTCGATGTTGTTCTCCGCGGCCAGCTTGCGCACGAGCGGAGTCACGTACGGGGTCGACTCGACGGTCGGCGGGTCCGACTTCGCGGGGGCCTGCGCCTTCGGCTCTTCCTTGGGCTCGGGCTTCGGTTCCGGCTTGGGCTCTTCCTTCGGCTCTTCCTTGGCCTCCGGCTCCGGCTCCGGCTCGGGCTCCGGTTCGGGCTCCGGCTCCTTCTTGGACGGCACGGCCGAGGCGTCACCGATGACGGCCAGCTTGCCGCCGACCTCGACGACGTCGTCCTCTTCGGCAAGGATCTCGAGCAGGGTGCCGGCGACCGGCGACGGGATCTCGGTGTCGACCTTGTCGGTGGAGACCTCGAGCAGCGGTTCGTCGGCGGCGACCTCGTCGCCGACGGCCTTGAGCCAGTTGGTCACCGTGCCCTCGGTGACGGACTCGCCGAGCTCGGGCATCAGGACGTCGGTGCCCTCGGCCGAGCCGGAACCGGTGTCGGCGGTGGGCTTCTCGGCGGGTGCCTCTTCCTCGGTGGACGGCTCCTCGGCCGCCTCCTCGGGTTCGGGCTCGGGGGCGGCCTCGGTGGGCTCATCGCCACCGGCCGAATCGTCCGAGCCGGCCTCGTCGGCGTCGCCGATCAGTGCGAGTTCGCCACCGACCTCGACGACGTCGTCTTCCTGGGCGAGGATCTTCGTCAGAACGCCCGAGGTCGGGGCGGGGATCTCCGTGTCGACCTTGTCGGTCGAGACCTCGAGCAAGGGCTCGTCGGCCTCAACGGTGTCGCCCTCCTCCTTCAGCCACCGGGTGACTGTCCCCTCGGTGACACTTTCACCAAGGGCGGGCATCTGGACGGAGAAGGCCATCGTTGTGAACTCCTGAACTCGACGTGGTGGTCTGTAGGGGGTGGCCCGTCGGTGTGTGCTCCGTGGGCACGGGGGTGGGAAGCGGTCGGGGGGACCGCCGAGACGGGTGGCGGATCAGCCACTCGTCCCCGCGGATCACCCTACCCGTACGCCGCTTCGCCGACCGGATTCGGCTCGTACTCGCGGGTAACGATTCTCAACCGTCGGCGGGATGACATGTCAGCCGTTGGCCGCGATGTCCTCGAGGACGGCTGCGATCGTGCGGACGGGTACGCCCGTGCCGCCCTTGGTGGTGTAACCCCACGGGCCGCCGGTGTTGAATGCCGGGCCGGCGATGTCGATATGGGCCCACTGCACGTCCTCCGGCACGAACTCCTTGAGGAAGATGCCCGCGGCGAGCATGCCGCCCCAACGGTGCGGAGTGACGTTGGCGAGATCGGCGACCCGGGACTTGAGGTCCGCGCGCAGCTCGGCGGGCAGCGGCATGGCCCAGGCGTTCTCGCCGACGTCGGCCGACCGGGCGGCAACCCGGTCGCGGAACTCGTCGGTGCCCATGACGCCCGGGGTGCGGGTGCCGAGCGCGACCATCTGCGCGCCGGTCAGGGTGGCGGTGTCGATGAGGTAGTCGGGGTCGTCCTCGGCCGCGCGCACGATCGCGTCGGCGAGGATCAGCCGGCCCTCGGCGTCGGTGTTGAGGACCTCGACCGTGCGTCCGCCGTACTGGGTCAGGACGTCGCCGGGCCGCTGGGCCGTCGACGACGGCATGTTCTCTGCCATCGGCACGGTCGCGGTGACCGAGACGTCGAGGTCGAGGCGGGCGGCGAGGATGGTCGCGGCGATGACCGCGGCCGCACCACCCATGTCCGAGGTCATCTGGTCCATGTTCGCGGCCGGTTTGATGGAGATGCCGCCGGTGTCGAAGGTGATGCCCTTGCCGACCAGGGCGACCTTCTTGGACGCCTTCTTGCCGGTGTGGGTCAGGCGCACGAGGCGGGGGAGACGCGAGGAACCCTTGCCGACGCCGATGATGCCGCCGTAACCCTGCGCCTCGAGTTCCTTGTCGTCGAGGATCTCGACCTTCAGGCCGGCCTTGGAGCCGAGCGTGCGGGCGCGGGCCGCGAACTCCTCCGGGAACAGGTGGCTGGGCGGGGTGTTCACGAAGTCGCGGGCGATGGCAACCGAATCGGCGACTGCGATCGCGCGGTCGAGCTCGGCCTTGGCCTCCTTGGACTTGGACTCCACCAGCAGCGTGATGTGTTGCGGCGGTGTCTTCTTCGGCTTCGACGACTCCGACCGGAACTCGTCGAACCGGTACGCGCCGAGGAACAGGCCCTCCGCGGCGGCGGCGAGGTCGACCGAGGAGAGGGTGGTCGCGACCGACTCGAGGCCGTCGAGTTCGCGGGCGACGATGCCGGCGGCCTGACGGACCTGGTCGGCGTCGTCGAGGGTGTCGGCGTCGCCGAGGCCGACCGCGACGACGAGGTCGACGGGCAGCGACTCGGGTGCGGCCAGGCGGGTGACCTCGCCGTGCTTCCCGGTGGCGCCGAGGGCTGTCAGCGCGGCGGTGATCGCAGCGGCCTGGGCGTCGTCGAGCACGCCGTCGCCGATGGCGAGCGTCGGCTCGGCGGTGGAGTCACCCTTGCCGTCGGCCTTCGCGTCGGCGTCGGGCGCGCCGATCAGGCCGATGACCAGGGCGGCGTCGCCCTTGCCGATCGAGGTGGACAGGTCGAATTCTGGGCCGCGTACGCGGTCGACGGTGTCGTTCTTGCTCACCCGCTCAACTCTGCCACAGCGCGCCGGATGTCGGCATCGGCCGCGGGACCGGCCCGGCCGGCGGGTGCGGCCCGATACCGTATGGGCCATGAGTGAACTCCTCGCCGGACCCATCGCCGACCGTCATGCCGCACTCGGTGCGAGTTTCGCCGAGTTCGGCGGCTGGAACATGCCGGTGTCGTATGCGGGCACCGTCGCCGAGCACACCGCGGTCCGCGAGGCCGTGGCGATCTTCGACGTCAGCCACCTCGGCAAGGCCCTGGTGTCGGGTCCCGGCGCCGCCGCGTTCGTGAACTCGACCCTCACCAACGATCTCGGCAAGATCGTTCCAGGGAAGGCGCAGTACACGCTGTGCTGCAACGAATCCGGTGGTGTCGTCGACGACCTCATCATCTATCTCGTGAGCGACGACGAGGTGTTCCTCGTCCCCAACGCCGCGAACACCGCGAGCGTCGTCGCGCAGATGTCGGCCGTTGCGCCCGACGGGATCTCGATCACCGACCAGCACCGCGACTTCGCGGTCTTCGCCGTGCAGGGCCCGCGCTCGCCGGAGGTCCTCGAAGGACTCGGCCTGCCCGCCGACATGGCGTACATGGCCTTCGCCGACGCCGAGCTGTCCACCGCCGACGGCGACAAGCCGGTCCGCGTGTGCCGCACCGGATACACCGGTGAACGCGGCTACGAGATCCTGCCCCGCTGGGACGACGCCGGCGCGGTCTTCGACGTGCTGCTCGAGGCGATCACCGCGGCAGGTGGGCAGGCCGCCGGCCTCGGTGCCCGCGACACCCTGCGCACCGAGATGGGTTACGCCCTGCACGGCCACGAGCTCAGCCCGGAGATCACCCCGGTCCAGGCGCGGTCGAGCTGGGCGGTCGGCTGGGACAAGCCGTCGTTCTTCGGACGCGACGCCCTGCTCGCCGAGAAGGAGGCCGGCCCGGCGCGTCGCCTCTACGGACTCAAGGCGACCGGCCGCGGCGTGCCGCGTGCCGACTGCGCGGTCAAGTTGGGGGACACGAGGATCGGGGTGTGCACCTCGGGGACGTTCTCGCCGACCCTCAAGCAGGGAATCGCGCTCGCGCTGCTGGACACCGCGTCGGGTGTCAAGAAGGGCGACCAGGTCGTCGTCGACGTGCGCGGCCGCGATCTCACCTGCGAGGTCGTCATCCCGCCGTTCGTGCCCTCGCACGTCTGACCGCGATGTGACGCCGGTCCATGCGCCGGCTCACACGCATCGGACGGCCGCGGAAATGCTTTTGCGGCCAGCGGTACCATGGGCCGCATGACCTTGGAGTTCAACCGTACCGAGCATCCCCATCCGGTGTCGGAGAACCGTCGCGCGGAGATTCTCTCCGCCCCGGGATTCGGCCGCCACTTCACCGACAACATGGTGATGGTGGACTACGACGCGGACAAGGGCTGGCACAACGCGCAGGTACGGCCGTACGGACCGATCGCGCTCGATCCCTCGGCGATGGTGCTGCATTACGGTCAAGAGGTCTTCGAAGGTCTCAAGGCCTACCGTCAGCCCGACGGTTCGATCGCCGCCTTCCGTCCGGAGGCCAACGCGGAGCGGATGCAGCGCAGCGCCGAGCGGCTCGCCATGCCGGCACTCCCGGTCGAGGACTTCATCGGGTCGCTGAAGGCACTGCTCGACGCCGACAACGCGTGGGTTCCGCCGTCAGGCGGTGAGGAGGCGCTGTACCTGCGGCCCTTCATGTTCGCCTCGCAGGCGGGCCTCGGCGTCAATGCGCCGTCGTCGCAGTACATCTACTCCGTCATCGCCTCACCGGCCGGCGCCTACTTCTCCGGCGGCATCAAGCCCGTGAGCGTGTGGCTGTCCACCGAGTACGTGCGCGCCGCTCCCGGTGGCACCGGCTTCGCCAAGTGCGGCGGCAACTACGCCGCAGCCTTCCTGGCGCAGCGTCAGGCCACCGAGCAGGGTTGCGATCAGGTCGTCTGGCTCGACGCGATCGAACGCCGCTACATCGAGGAGATGGGCGGCATGAACCTGTTCTTCGTGTTCGGCTCCGGCGCCGACGCCCGCCTCGTGACCCCGGAACTGTCGGGTTCGCTCCTCCCGGGCATCACCCGCTCGTCGCTGCTGACGCTGGCCACCGACGCCGGCTTCGCGGTCGAGGAACGCAAGATCACCACCGAGGAACTCCGCAAGGGCGTCGCCTCGGGCGACATCACCGAGGTCTTCGCCTGTGGCACCGCCGCGGTCATCACCCCGGTCGGTCACGTCAAGGGCGTGGGCGAGGACTACACCATCAACAACGGTCAGACCGGTGAGGTCACCCAGGCCCTCCGCGACACCCTCACGGGCATCCAGCGCGGCACCTTCGCCGACACCCACGGATGGATGACGGAGCTCTACCGGGCCTGAGCGAGACTCACCCAGGCCGAGCCACCCACTCGCTGCCTGAGGAGCGAGGAGCACAAGCGACGAGCCACGAAGGCTTGGTGACATGACGTCGCCGGCCCTTCGTGGCTCGCTGCGCTCGCGCCTCAGGGAGCGACGGCGTCCTGTGCGGCGATGCTCAGCCATCAAGCGTGGCGTGACCCGCACGACTTCTTGGTGGGCACCACGCAGGTCACCTTCGAGGCGGCGGACCTGTTGCGGCAGTCCTCGATGGCCCACGACACCTCCGCGACCTCCGCAAGCGTCGAAAATCTCGTCCCCCTGAGGTGCCTCCGAGGGCACATTGCCCTCGGACACCCCTGGGCGGGACGAGTTTTCACGCAGCAGTCCGCCGAAAGGCGAGCGAGGTCGCAGTCGCCGGCAATAGGTTTCGCCCAGCGAAACATATTGCTGATCGTCGGCCGTCGAGCCCCGACCGGCGTTGGGAACGGCACCCCCTCCGCTGCGACACCGTAAAAGGTGTGGGCCCAACGCACCGCCTTGAGATGGCCCGTAGTGGTTGCAGGGACGACTGTGATCCGAGTGCGCGGCCGACGGAATCGACGGCGACAAAGGTGTGGGAGCGCTTGTGAACATCAGCACCAATGACGATCAGGGAGTTTGCCTTCCGGTCACGGGAATGGGCGGACAGTCGGGCCGGTCGGTGGACATTCTTCAGTGGAGGGGCGCTGCCACGCTCCTATCAAGTCACGCCGACCGGTCCGTCACACCAGATGCAGGCACGATGAGGCAACGCCAACCCCGCAGGGGCGGCAGGGAGCAGGTGAGCCGAACACCTGATGGACGAAACCCGATCACCACTTACGTGGCTCCACAACCCTGACACTGAAGGGAGCTGAGGGGGTCGCGTTCGCACCCTCGGGGAGCTGAGGGGGTTGCGTTCGCACCTCGCGGAGCAGAAGTCGCGCTCGCGCAGGGGATCTCCGAAGCGTCAGACCAGCAAGCCGACGAGCGCGAGGGCGACACCGAGTTCGATCGTGGCCCCTAGGACGTCGCCGCTGAGCCCGCCCATGCGCCGCGCGCAGTGCCGGGTGAACACCCACGCGAAGACCACGACAGCGAGGACGACGACGAGCGCCTGCACCACCGCGACGACATCGAACCCGTTGTCGCGCAGGCCGATCGGCACCGTGGCTGCGGCAGCGACCAGGCACCACACCGGGATCGAGACCCGCTGCGTACCGGCGACGAGGGCGCCGAAGCCGTTCGGGTGAGCGGGGGAGATCGATCGTCGGGTGCCGACCACGGCTCCCAGCCGCCCCAGGGCGATGGCGAAAGCGAGTTCGTACCACCGTGATTGGCTGACGAGACCGGTCGACCCGACGGCCTGTATCCCGAGTGTGAGGACGAGGGTCGCCACGCCGAACGGGCCGACGGTCCCGCTGCGCATCACCTCGGCGACCCGCTCGGGCGGGCCGTAACAACCGAGTCCGTCGGCGGTGTCGGCCAGGCCGTCGAGGTGCATTCCGCGCGTGAGCGCCGCCGCCAGGACGACGACGAGAATGCCGATGAGAGCGGTGGGGAGATCGGTGAACGACAGGCCGAACGCAAGGGCTGTGGCTGCGGCACCGATCACGATGCCGACAACAGGGAGCGCGGCCATCACCGCACCGCCCACCGCGCGATCCGGTGCCTCATTCGGGTCGGTCCCCGTGCCGACCGGGAGGACCGTCATCCAGCACAGTGCGGTCCGGACCGCCCGTAGCGGCGAGATCATCGCGCGACCGGACGTGTCATGGTGTCAGGACGTCTCGGCGGCTTCGGGTACGGCCGCATCGTCGCGGTCGGTCACCCCGGCCTCGGCGAAGGTCGCCATCGAGATGAGGATGTCGGCGGCCGATTGCACGACCGGCAGAGCCAGGACCGCGCCGCTGCCCTCGCCGAGGCGCATCGACAGGTCGAGGACCGGTTCGAGGTCGAGGTGGTCGAGCGCGATCTGATGCGCGGGCTCCACCGAGCGGTGTCCGGCGATCCACCAGCGCGTGGCGCCGGGTGCGAGTTCGTTGGCAACCATCGCGGCCGCGGTGATCACGACGCCGTCGAGGATGACGGGCGTGCGGCGGAGCGCGGCCTGCGCGAGGAAGCCCGAGGTGGCCGTCAGGTCGGCGCCGCCGACCGCGGCGAGGAGGGCGAGCGGATCGTGCACGACCTTGCGGGCGCGGCGCATGCCGTCGCGGATCGCGGCGGTCTTGCGCATCCAGCCGTGGTCGTCGACACCGGTTCCGCGCCCGACGATCTCGACCGGCTCGCGGCGCGTGAGCGCACCGATGAGGACGGTGGCGGGGGTGGTGTTGCCGATGCCCATCTCGCCGGCGATCAGCAGGTCGCTACCCGAGTCGATGAGCCGGTCGGCGATGGCCCGTCCGGCGGCCAGTGCGGCGCGGGCCTCGGCGAGGGTGATGGAGTCGGTGGTGCGCAGGTCCTCGCTGCTGCGGCGGACCTTGAAGGTCGACAGATGGGGAGCGGTGTCGGCGTCTACGGACATGTCGACGACCGTCACCGAGGCGCCGACGCGTGCGGCCATGACATTGACTGCGGCGCCGCCTGACTCGATGTTGGCGACCATCTGCGCGGTCACCTCCGGCGGGAACGCCGACACGCCGCCCCGCGCGACGCCGTGATCGCCGGCGAAGACGACGACGCTCGGCGAGGTGATCGGCGCGGGCGGGCACTGGCCCTGGCACGCGGAGATCCAGACCCCGATCTCCTCGAGGCGACCCAGCGAACCCGGTGGCTTGGTGAGTGACTTCTGGCGCTCGCGGGCCTCGAACGCGACGGCTTCGCTCGGTGGAGTGATCGGGTCGAAGACCTCGGCGTCGGTGGGATCGGGGAGCTCGCCGGACACCGTGACGGGTGTGGGCTCGGCGACCGGTCCGGGCGTGACCGGGGCGGGGGTCGCCACCGGTGCTGTCGTGACCGGCGCGGCGGCGGGAGCGGGCGTGGTGGACTGTGCCGCGGAGACCGGTGCGCCGTTGTGATCTTCGACGGACGAGCCGGGCAGGTCGAGCACGCGGCCGGCGACCACGAGGGACACCCGGTCGCACGCCTGTGCCACCGCAGAGTTCAAGGTGCCGAGCAGGTCCTGGAACAACCGGCCGGCCGGCGTCGGGGGGACCAGGGACAGGCCGACCTCGGAACTGATCAGCACCACGTCGGCGTTCATCGCCGCCAGCGCGTCGCAGAGCTCGGTGATGTCGGCGTCGAGGTCGATGTCCGAACCGGAGTCCCAGCCGTCGACGGCGTCGATCCGCGCGGTGAGCCAGCTGCCGAGGTCGTCGACCAGGGCCGGGATGTCGGGTGCCGCGCGGAGGGCCTCGGCGAGATCGGTGGTCTCGATCGTGGTGTAGCGGGCGTCCCGACGCTGCTTGTGGGTGTTCACCCGCGCCGTCCACTCGGCGTCGGTCGTGGTCACCGGACCGGTGGCCAGGTACCGGATCTGCTGATGCGCCCGGAGCAGCGACTCGCCGTGTGCGGATTTACCCGAACGCACACCGCCCAGGACGAGTGTGCGCGTAGCGCGATGGGCCATCGATCAGACTTCGTCGCCGCGCGACACCGAGGGCTTGGGTGCACGCATCTTCCGCAGCTGCATCGCACGGGTGAAGGCGTACCAACCGAGCTTGAAGCCGCCGTCCTGCGAGTCCGGATAGCGTTCGGCGACACGGCGATTCACGAGACGACCGAGGATGAAACCGTCGACGGCCATCAGGACGACGAAGGCGACGAGGATCAGGTTGGTGAGCCCGGCTGCCTGCGGAACCATGAACATCAACACGATCAGCAGGATCGCGAACGGCATGAACAGGCCGGCGAAGTTGCGGCGCGCGTCGACGATGTCGCGGGTGTAGCGACGGACCGGGCCCTTGTCACGGGGCATGAGGTAGGCCTCGTCGCCCTCCATCATCCGCTCACGCTGCTCGAGGCGCTTGGCGCGACGCTCCGCGGCGAGCTGCTTCTTCTCGTCCTTGGAGAGCGTGTTCTTCAGTTCCTTCTTGCGCGCGCGGGCCTCGGACCGGGTGGTCGGCGGCGGCGCGACGGGCCCACGGCGCTTCTCGGCCTCGCGACGCTTGGGGGTCGGGCGGCCTTTGCCGGGGGTGGTCTTGCTGCCCTTGGCCGGCGCGGAGTCCTCGGTAACCGCATCGTCGGCGGCGTACGTGGTCACCGTGCTCTCGCCGGATTGCTCCGACGTCTCGTCCTTCTTCCATGGCAGCTTCACGCCTACGAGGGTAGGTGATCGCGGTTGCGGTCGAAACGCGTGGTCGTCGCTTTTCGGTGGACCCTCGCGGACCCCCGAATCGGTCACCCTGCCGGGTGACGGCGGCGCTCCTATACTTCGTGCTCATGACCCGGGACGGAAGTCGGCGTTTGCATATCCTGATCGCGCCGGATTCCTTCGGCGACACCATGTCCGCCGTCGTGGCCGCGAACGCCATCGCCCGCGGATGGATGGCCGCCCGACCCGACGACACCCTCGTCCTCGCACCGCAATCCGACGGCGGGCCGGGGTTCGTCGACGTCCTGGCCTCACGGTTCGGCACCCTCGTCGCCGAGGACGTGCACGGTCCACTCGGCGCCGGCGTCACCGCGCACTGGCTCTTCGACGCCGCGTCGTCGACCGCCTACGTCGAATGCGCCCAGGCCTGCGGGCTGCATCAACTGGGCGGCCGGCCGACCCCGCGGACCGCGGTCGCGGCGACGACACACGGCGTCGGTGAACTCGTCGCGGCGGCCCTGGCGCATGGCGCCCGACGCCTCGTCGTCGGACTCGGCGGCAGCTCGACCACCGATGGCGGCGCGGGGCTCGTCGACGCACTCGGCGGGCCGGATGAGGCGCGCGAGCGACTCACCGGGGTCGAGATCGTCGTGGCGTCGGATGTCGAGAACCCACTGCTCGGTGCGCTGGGCGCCGCGGCGGTGTTCGCGCCGCAGAAGGGGGCCGACCCCGAGACCGTCGAACTCCTCGAGAAGCGCCTCACCGAGTGGTCGATCACTTTGAACGAGCTCGCCGGGAGTGACATCACCGCCGACGCCGGTGCCGGTGCGGCGGGTGGGCTCGGCGCTGCGCTGCTCGCGCTGGGCGGCCGGCGCGTGTCCGGGGCGACCGTCGTCGCCGACGCCACCGACCTGAACGCCGACGTCGCGGCAGCCGACCTCGTCATCACCGGCGAGGGCAAGTTCGACTCCCAGACACTCCGCGGGAAGGTCGTGTCGGCCCTGCACAACGCCGCAACGACGACGGGCGCAGGGGGTGTCGGGGCGCAGACGCTGGTCCTCGCGGGACAGGTTGCGCTGTCCCCGGCCGAGATCGAGGAGGCCGGCATCGCGGGTGCGCACGCCATCGTCGATGTCGCCGGATCGGTCGAGGTCGCGATGAACGACGCCGAGAACCAGCTCGTGAAGCTCGCGGAGGCGGTCGCAGGCGCTTTCGGCGGTGGGTGACCTCGATACGCGGCACCCTCGCTGCGTCGGTCGGCGCTACTCGGCCGGCAGGAACGAGCGCCGGTCGCGGTAGGTGACCTCGATACGCGGCACCCTCGCTGCGCTCGGTCGGCGCTACTCGGCCGGCAGGAACGAGCGCCGGTCGCGATGGGCGAGGAGCGTGCGACGAGCCGTCGTGTCCTTCGCTGGTTGAGTAGGCGAGGAGCGTGCGACGAGCGGTCGTGTCCTTCGCTGGTTGAGTAG
>NZ_BAHE01000033.1 GCF_000298235.1 Gordonia namibiensis NBRC 108229 | reverse complement strand
GGCGCGGCGGTGGGGGCGGCGGCAGAACCGTCGCCTTGCGGACAGCGGGACGGCCCGGCACGGGTGTGACGAGAGAAGCCGCCCGCACGGCACGCTCGCGAGCGGCGGGGACGTCGTCGGCGGTCGCGGTGACCACCCCCATGCGTCGGCGATGGTAGCTCTCGGGCTTGCCGAACAGGCGGATGTCGGTCTCGGGCACCGCGAGTGCCGCCGCAACGTTCTCGAATCCGATGGCGGGCTGGTCGAGCTGCCCGTAGATCACCGCGGACGCGCCGGGCGACGCCAGGGTGACGTCGACGGGCAGGCCGAGGATCGCGCGGGCGTGCATCTCGAACTCCGACAGCCGCTGGGTCGCCATGGTGACGAGGCCGGTGTCGTGCGGCCGCGGGCTCACCTCGGAGAAGTAGACGTCGTCGCCCTGGACGAACAGTTCGACACCGAAAACACCACGGCCGGCGAGCTTTCCGTCACCGAGCGCGGTGGCGATGCGTGCCGCGATCGAGGTCGCGGAGGCATGCGCGTCCGGACTCATCTCGTGCGGCTGCCAGCTCTCGACGTAGTCGCCGTTGATCTGGCGGTGACCGATGGGGGCGCAGAAATGCGAGGTCAGCAGCCCGGTCCGCGGGTCGATCGCGCGCACCGTGAGAAGCGTGATCTCGTAGTCGAATTCGATGAACCCCTCGACGATGACGCGGTTGCCCTGGACGCGGCCGCCGGTGTTCGCGGTCTCCCACGCCGCCGCGACGTCGTCGGGTCCGCGCAGGACCGACTGCCCCTTGCCGGAGGAGGACATCACCGGCTTCACGACGCACGGGAAGCCGATCTGCCGGGCGGCGACCGTCAGCTCCTCGAGGGTGTCGGCGAAGAGGTACGGCGACGTCGGGAGGCCGAGTTCCTCATCGGCGAGGCGTCGGATGCCCTCGCGGTTCATCGTGGCGACGACAGCGCTCGCGGTCGGGATGACCTCCGCGATGCCGCGCTCGGCGACCTCGACGAGCGCCTCCGTCGCGATGGCCTCGATCTCCGGCACCACGTAGGCGGGCCGATGCTTGTCGATGACGGCGAGCAGCGCTTCCGGGTCGGTCATGTCGATGACCTCGGCGTGATGCGCGACCTGCTGGCCGGGTGCGTTGGCGTAACGATCCACGGCGACGACCTCGACGCCGAGACGCTGGAACGCGATCACGACCTCTTTGCCGAGTTCGCCCGCACCGAGCACCATCACCTTGGTCGCCGTCGGACTCAGCGGCGTACCGATGACATCCGGCGGGCCGATCGTCGGCGCCGGCTGATCCGCGCTGGTCGCGCTCTCGCTGTTCGACGTCATTCCCAAATCCTACTTGTCGCCGGTGCGGGTTCTGCCACGGTGACACCCGGTTGTGCGGGGTCGTGGTGTGGCTCTCAACCGATGACCTCGTGCACGTAGCACCACCTCCAGCTCTCGCCGGGTTCGGCGGAGCGCATGACCGGATGGGTGGTGTCGTGAAAGTGCGCGGTCGCATGCCGGCGCGGACTCGAGTCACAGCATCCGATGTACCCGCATCGCAGACACATCCGCAGGTGTGCCCAGTGGTCCTCCCCGATCGCGAGGCAGCCCTCGCAGGAAAGCCTCTCGCCCGCCGGGGGTTCCGGCACAGGTATCGAGTCGTCCGCGACCGCGGCCAGCTCGGGGCAGCGCGCCGACGGGTCCGACGCGGCGTCGGCGTCGGGTGCCGGACCCGACGAGGCGTCGCCGCGGGACGAGAACCGGCGAAAGATCTGCATGTTCACCATTATCAACATGGCCGCCGGCGATTACAGTCGCTCGGATGAGTGCATCGCTTCTGGTCATCGCGGTCGTCGCGTTGGCGGTGGCTGCTCTCTGCCGTCGCTACGGGTTGTCCTCGCCGCTGATCCTGGTCACCGTCGGCCTGGCGATCGGTTGGATCCCCGGCCTGCCGACGCCGGAGCTGAACCCCGAACTCGTACTCTTCCTCATCCTGCCGCCACTGCTGTACTCCGCTGCCCAGGAGAGCTCGTACCAGGCGATCCGAGCACGCTGGCGTGGGATCGCGGCGCTCGCTGTTGGCCTACCGCTGGTGACGACGGTCGTCGTCGGGTTCGTCGCCCATCTGACCGTCCCCAACCTCCCACTGTCCGCGGCTCTCGTGCTCGGTGCCGTGGTCGCTCCTCCGGATGCGGTGTCGGCGCAGGCGATCGGCCGTCGCCTCGGACTTCCCCGGCCGGTCATGACTCTCCTCGGCGGTGAGAGCCTCCTCAACGACGCCACGGCACTGACCGCGTTCCGCATCGCCCTCGCGGCCGCCATCGGCCTGACCACGTCACTGGGCGAGGGGTTGCTGACCTTCGCCGTCGCGGCGATCGGCGGCCTCGTGGTCGGCCTCCTCTTCGGCATGGCGGTCTCGTGGGTACGGGTCTGGTTGACCGACCCCCCGATGGAGACCGCGATCGGCATCCTGGTGCCCTTCGCCGCCTATTTCGTCGCCGAACAGCTGCACTGCTCGGGCGTGATCGGCGTGGTGACGGCCGGATTGTTCCTCGGTCAGCGGTCGGTCCGCCTCGGCTACGCCACCCGGCTTCAGGACGAAGCGGTCCGCAAGTCCATCGACGTCATCCTCGAATCCTTCGTCTTCCTGCTCATCGGCGTCCAGATGCCGTTCATCATCGAGGGCGTCGAGGGCGAATCGTGGGTTCAGGTCGCCATCGATGCCGCCGCAGTGCTCACCGCCACGATCGTCATCCGGTTCCTCTGGGTCTACCCGGCAGCCTTCCTACCGGGGGTGATCTTCCGCGGGAAGCTCGGACCGGATCCGCGCCCGACACCGGCCTCGGTCTTCGTCGTCTCCTGGGCGGGGATGCGCGGAGTGGTCTCACTCGCTGCCGCCTTCGGCATCCCGTTGACTACCGAGTCCGGCGAACCCTTCCCGGCGCGCGCCGAGATCCTGCTCCTGACGTTCGTGGTCGTGGTCGGCACTCTCCTGATCCAGGGCACCACGCTGCCCTGGGTGATCCGGAAGCTCGGCGTCACCGGCGACGAGCGCGCGCAGGATCGTCTCGCCTATGCCGCCGCCCAGGACCGGGCCTCGCGGGAGGCCGAGCGTCGACTCGAGGAGATCGCCGCCGGCCTCGCCGACGACGACCCCAGCCGTATGCAGGTGGTCCTCATGCGCAAATGGATCACCTCGCAGCGCAATGTGGCGTGGGAGGAACTCGGCCGTGGCCCCGAGACGATCGGCGAGAGCCCCACCGCCGCAGGCTCCCGTATCCGCACCGAACTCCTGCACCTGCAACGCAAGGTGTTCATCGAGGAGCGCGACGCCGGGCGCATCGACGACGAGGTTCTGCGAATCGCGCTCCGCCGACTCGACTTCGCCGAGGGACAGGGCGACCGGGACGCCTGAATGCCCTTGAGTAGCCCGGAGCCTGCGGAACCCCTTCCCGCTCCCTGAGTAGCCCGGAGCCTGCGGAGGGCGTATCGAAGGGCGAAGGGTCATCCACCTGAACGATGGCGGGGAGTTCTGCCCATGTTCCAGACGAAAAACCTGCTCTAGCTTCGGTTTCATGACAACTACGCACACCCGCCTGGCCACCGCCGGCGCCTCACTCGTCCTCGCCGCCGGCGCGCTCGCCGCCGGCACGTCCACGGCCGGCGCCGCCCCGATCGTGCCGTCGTGCGACGGCAACCAGTACACCGTCACCTCGGTCGTGACCGCGAAGTCCGCCGCCACCATCTGCCAATGGGGCAACGGTGATCTCGAATACCGGGGCGTCGCACGCAGTTCGGGAAACACCCTGTGTATCCCGGTCTCCGGCGTGTTCGAACAGGAGAACGGCAGCGGCCGTTACTACTACGTCGCCTACAACAACGGGTACAAGTACTCCGTCTTCGACGGCCTCGGCCTCAGCATCGTCGGACCCGACGGCCTCCTGATCAGCTCCGAGGACGCCATCTGACCACCTAGCCGGTGTCCGTTTCCGCAGTCGCCTTCTCCCCCAGCGTGTTCTCGAGGGTCGCCGTGCGCTCCCCCGTGGCGGCCGCGTAGACGACCGTCTCGGCCGTCCGGCCGCGCAACGACAGGGTTTCCAGCTGGGTCCAGCGACGGGCTTCGGCCGGATCGGCGGCCTCGACCGCGCGTCCCGACGCCAACGGACTCGACGGGTCGCGTTTGGCGAGTTCGGAGAGCCGCGCACTCTCGTTCACCGGGTCGCCGATCACCGTGTACTCGAAACGTTCGATGGCGCCGACGTTTCCGGCCACGACGGCCCCGTAACTCACCCCGACCCCCGCGGACAGTTCGGGCACCTCGACCGCGAGGTCGGCGACGATGCGACGTGCCGCCGCGAGTGCCGCGCCGGCCGGGTCGTCGAGTTCGATGGGCGCGCCGAAGACCGCCAGGACGGCGTCGCCCTCGAACTTGTTGACGAGTCCGTCCTTGTCCTCGACGGCTCGGACGATCACGGCGAAGAACTTGTTGAGGATCTCCACGACCTCGGTCGGACGGCGTTGCGCGGCAAGAGTCGTCGAACCGATCACGTCCACGAAGAGGGCGGCAGCCACCCGCTCGGTGCCACCGAGCTCGGGATCCGACGACAACGCCGCCTCGGCAACCTCGCGGCCGACGTGGCGTCCGAACAGGTCGCGCATCCGTTCCCGTTCCCGCAGCCCCGAGACCATCGCGTTGAAACCCACCTGCAGGTCACCGAGTTCGGTGCCGTCGTAGACGACGAGGTCGGCGTTCTCGAGATCGCCCGAGGTCACGCGGTTCATCCCGGATCGCACCGAACCGATCGGCCCGGTGATGCTCATCGACGAGAGCAGCGTCAGCAGCAGACCGGTGAACAGGGCGGTGAGGCCCAGGACCGTCACCCCGATGAAGAGGTCGAGCTTCGACGTCTCGTCGCGCCCCACTCCGAATGCCACGACCAGCAGGATGCCGATGATCGGGATCGCCGACCCGACCATCCACGACACCACCGCCCGGGTCTTCACACCGGTGCGTTTGCGGCGGTGGAATCCGGCCGAGATCAGTTCGGCCACAATGGGCCGCAGGGTGAAGTCGATGAAGAGGTACGAGATGCCCACCACGACGACGCCGCTCATACCGACGACGAAGAGCGTCTTGGGGATCAACTGCGGGTCGGCGACGCCGTACATGATCGTCAGCATCACGGTGGCACCCGCCCAGAGCAGACCCTGCACCAGCGACAGTCGCCAGGGCAGGCGCATCGTGCGGCGCGCATCGCGCTTGGTCGGGGCCTCGTCGCGGATCGCCCACCGGAGATTCCGGACGCCCACCAGGGTGCCCCAACCGATCCCGATGACGAACGCGCCGAGGATGTACACGGGTACGGCGATGTAGTTCACCCACCACAGTTCGGCGGTGAAGACCGTCGGTTGCGGGATGCCCACGGCAGCCAGAGCGGTCGCGACGACGGCGCCGAAGATGTTCGCCACCACGATCGACGTGGTCAGCAGTGTCTGGATTCGAACGCGTTGCTTGACCCCGCTCTCCTCGACCGAGCCGAGCAGAATCGACCCGTAGTCGCGGCTCCCCCGCCTCGAACGCATGCCCAAGCTAATCACGACGACCGCGTCGATCGCCCGCCCCCGGACCCGCCGATTTAGGACGAACCGGACGATCGGCGGACGCGACCTGCAGGAACGCCTTAACCTGAAGCGACATCATCGTCATCAACGGCTCGCCGAAAGCAGCGTCATGACCGCATCCGATGTCCCTACCCGCCCAGCGCCGGTCGACATGTCCCGCAACCCGTTCCTCACCGGCGTCTTCGCCCCGCAGCGTGACGAGGTGGACGCCGTCGACCTACCGGTCAGCGGGGAGATCCCGGCCGACCTGCGAGGTAGCTACCTGCGCAACGGGCCCAACATGCGCTTCGACCCGATCGGTTCGTATGTGTACCCGATCGACGGGGACGCCATGGTGCACCGCATCAGCCTCGACGGCGGGCGTGCGTCGTATCGCAACCGTTTCGTCCGTACCCCGATGGTCCTCGCGGAAGAGGCTGCCGGACATGCCATCTGGTCGGGCATCACCGACGGTTACACCCCGTCGGCAGCGGAGGTCGGCGACGAGTTGGCGGGCACGACCCGCGAATTGCCCGACATCAACATCGTGCGTCACGGCGGGCGGCTGCTGGCGATGGCCGAGGCGGACCGCCCGTACGAGATCTCACCGGCCGATCTGGCGACCGTCGGGCGAACCGACTGTGACGGTGCAATGTTCGTCGGCAGCACCGCGCACCCGAAGATCGACCCGTCGACCGGGGAAATGGTGCTGTTCAACTACGTACTCGAAGCGCCGTACCTGACCTGGGCCGTCGTCGGTCCGGATGGCCGGGCGACTCGCAAGCCGACCCCGGTCGACGGGATCGACGCCCCGATCATGATCCACGACATGGCGCTGACCAGTCGCTACATCGTGCTGTTCGTGTGCCCGCTGGTCTTCGATTTCGCGTCGGTGATGAGCGGCGGGTCGTTGCTGTCGTGGCAGCCTCAGCGCGGGACCCGCATCGCACTGATCCCACGGGACGGCACCGCGGTGCGCTGGATCGACACCGACCCGTTCTGGGTCTGGCACTTCGCCAACGCCTTCGACAATCCCGACGGCTCGGTCACCGTCGACTACGTGGAGTGGACCTATCCGGGCGGCTTCTCCGACCAGCCCACGCCCGCGACGTCGTCTCTGACGCGGGCGGTGCTCCGGCCCGACGCCGGGATCAGCAAGACCGTCCTGAACAGCGCCGAACCGGACATGGAGTTCCCGCGCGTCGACGACCGGATGCTGACGCGGGAGCATCACCGCATCGCCACCGTCGCGAAGGGCCCGCGGGACGGCACAGATCTCGACAGTCTGTGGTTCCACGACCTCGCCGCCGGGACGGAGACGGTCTGGACCCCGGGTGCCGCGATCGGCGAACCGATCTACATCCCGGGCGCCGAACGCGATTACTGGGGCGCGATCGGCACCGACCCGACCGACATGACCTCGCGGTTCTACCTGCTCAGCGCCGACGCCCCGCAGGACGGCCCGATCGCCACCGTGGACCTACCGATCCGCGTACCCGCCGGACTACACGGCGCGTGGCTGCCGAACCCCTCCGCTGCCTGAGGTGCGAGGAGCGCGACAACACCACCCTCCGCTGCCCGAGGTGCGAGGAGCGATAGCCGCCGGGCTGAGCAGCGACGAAGGAGCGTATCGAAGTCGACGAGCCACGAAGGCCTGGTGGGACGGCGTCGCGGGCCCTTCGAGGCTCGCTTCGCTCGCACCTCAGGGAGCGAGGGGGTCGCTTCGCTCGCACCTCAGGGAGCGAGGGGGTCGCTTCGCTCGCACCTCAGGGAGTTAGTGGGTCGTAGCTCAGGCGATCGCGCGACGAACGATCGTCTGATCACGTCCCGGGCCGACGCCGATGCACGAGATGTGGGCGCCGGAGAGCTCTTCGAGCCGCAGGATGTAGTTCTGCGCGTTCTGCGGCAGCTCCTCGAACGTCTTGCACTGGGAGATGTCCTCCCACCAGCCGGGCATCTCCTCGTAGATGGGCTTGGCGTGGTGGAACCCGGTCTGGGTCATCGGCATGTCCTCGATGCGCTCGCCGTCGACCTCGTAGGCCACGCAGATCGGGATCGTGTCGATGCTGGACAGCACGTCGAGCTTGGTGAGGAAGTAGTCGGTGATGCCGTTGACGCGGGTGGCGTAGCGGGCGATCACGGCGTCGAACCAACCGCAGCGACGGGCGCGGCCGGTGGTGACGCCGACCTCGCCGCCGGTCTTGGCCAGGTATGCACCCCATTCGTCGAACAGCTCGGTCGGGAACGGACCGGAGCCGACGCGCGTGGTGTAGGCCTTCAGGATGCCGAGAACCGTGGTGATCTTGTTGGGGCCGATGCCCGCGCCCACCGCGGCGCCGCCGGCGGTCGGGTTCGACGAGGTCACGTACGGGTAGGTGCCGTGGTCGACGTCGAGCAGCGTGCCCTGCGAACCCTCGAGGAGCACGGTCTCGCCGCGCTCGAGGGCCTGGTTGAGCAGCAGCCGGGTGTCGGCGATGCGGTGCTTGAAGCCTTCGGCCTGGCCGAGGACCTCGTCGACGACCTGCGCCGGGTCGAGGGCCCTGCGGTTGTAGATCTTGACCAGGATCTGGTTCTTCAGTTCGAGGGCAGCCTCGACCTTCTGCGTGAGGATCTTCTCGTCGAGCACGTCGGCGACGCGCACACCCACGCGGGCGATCTTGTCCTGGTAGCAGGGCCCGATGCCACGACCGGTGGTGCCGATCTTCTTGTTGCCGAGAAAGCGCTCGGTGACCTTGTCGATGGCCACGTGGTACGGCATCAGCAGATGTGCGTCGGCGGAGATGAGGAGGCCGGTGGTGTCGACGTCGCGGTCCTCGAGTCCGCCGAGTTCGGTGAGCAGCACACCCGGGTCGACGACGACGCCGTTGCCGATCACGTTCTGCACGCCGGGGGTGAGGATGCCGGACGGGATGAGGTGCAGGGCGAAGGTCTCACCGGAGGGGAGTACGACGGTGTGGCCGGCGTTGTTGCCGCCCTGATACCGGACAACCCAGTTGATCGAGCCGCCGAGCAGGTCGGTGGCCTTCCCTTTGCCCTCGTCGCCCCACTGGGCGCCGATAAGCACGATCGCGGCCATGATTCAGGTACTCCTTTGTGTGGCGCGCTTGAACTGATCAGAACAAACCTCACCAACACTACTGTGTTCAGGCTCCCGATACCCTATCCGCGTGTCTTTCGCCCTGATCACCCAAGCCAGTCGCGCCGACGACAAGAAGGCGATCCGTGCCGCCGTGGCCGACGCCCTGTCCGATTCCGACGTCACCCGCCTCATCGTCGAACCTCGTGTGGCCGAACGATTCGCGCCCACCCTCGCCGAGGAGGCCGACACCTTCCTGGATCAGGTGGTGGCCGCCCTGATGACCTCCGAGCGGCTCGACGTGGAAGTGGCGTATGTCTCGGCGGAGGTGACCGCGGCGACCCGCCGATACCGGCTTCCGCACGGGCCGGCCGCCCGCGAGCTCGCCGAGAACGGCACCGCGAGCCCGGTGCCCCTCATCCGCGACGACGCCGCGACGGTCGTCCTCGGCAGCGCGCGTCACCTCGGCGCCGAGGGCGCCAAGCTGCACGGTGAGTCCTACGTCGACAGCGAGCGACTCTTCGACGGCGAGGTCCGGTCCATCCTCATCGAACCCACGCTCGAGGCCCCGGGTCTGCGTGCCCAGGTCGAGCGGTTCCTGCTGCCGGGCAAGTGGTTCGCCGGACGCGCGGTGCAGACCGGCGGCACCAACATCGTGGTCGAACGCGAGGGCGTCGTGAACGAACGCGTGCTGAAGCGGTCGACGTTCTACCGGCACGTCACCGATCTGCTGCTCGTCCGACCCTGACCGGACCCGGTCAGCCGACCGGGATCGGCGCCGGCGTCGGGGCGGTCTCGTCGCCGGCGGTCTTGGCGGCGGCTTCGACCTCGGCGTCGTTGCCGGTCGTCAGGTGCAGGTCGTCGCGGCGGATCAACGACGTAGCGACGACGCTGATGACCGCGGTGAGCACGAGATAGCCGGCGGCCAGCCACGGCGACCCGGAGGCCGCACCTATCAGCGCGGTCAGGATCAGCGGGGTCAGGCCCGAGGCGTAGATGCCGGAGAACTGGTAGACCACCGACAGGCCGGTGTAGCGGACCCGGGTCGGGTACAGGCTCGCGAACAGCGTGCCCTGGGCGCCGTAGAACAGGGCGTGGATCACGCCGAACACGATCACGAGCGCGACGGTGAACCAGACGAGGTTCTCGGTTCCGAAAAGGGCGAACACCGGATAGACCGACAGCCCATAGGCCGCCATTCCAGCGAGGTAGACCGGTTTGGCGCCGTACCGGTCGGTGAGCTTTCCGGATACCGGGAGAAGGACCGCCATCACGAGGGACGCGATCGTCACGGCCACCAGGACCGGGACTTTTTCCATGTCGAGTTCGCTTGTCGCATAGGCGATCGCGAAGACGCCCCAGGTGTTGAACGCCGATCCCTCACCCCAACGGGCGAGCAGGCCCAGCACCGTGTTGCGGGTGTTCGGCGGGAGCACGACCTCGCGGATCGGTGCCGTCGACTTCTGCGCGAGTTCGGCGACCTCGGCGAAGGCCGGCGTCTCGTCGACCTTGAGCCGCACCACGAAGCCGATGACGACGAGCACGATGCTCACGAGGAAGGCGATGCGCCATCCGTAGGTCAGGAACGCGTCGTCGTCGAGCGCCACCTGGAGGAGGGCGAACACCCCCGTGCCGAGCGCGAGACCGAGGGCGAGTCCGATCTGCGGGATGCTGCCGAACAGACCGCGCTTGCGATCGGGGCTGTGCTCGACCGCGAGCAGCACGGCCCCGGCCCACTCGCCGCCGAGCGCGAAGCCCTGCACGATGCGCAGCAGGAGAAGAAGGATCGGGGCGACGACGCCGACGGCCTCCGCGGTCGGCAGCACACCCATCAGCGCGGTGGCGATGCCCATCATGACCATCGTGATCGCGAGGGTTCGCTTGCGGCCGATCCGGTCGCCGATGTGCCCGAAGATCACGCCGCCGATCGGCCGGACGACGAACCCGACCGCGAAGGTCGCGAACGACAGCAGGGTTCCGACGAAGGAACTCTGGTCCGGGAAGAACAGCTGGTTGAACACCAGGCTCGCGGCGGTCGCGTAGAGGAAAAAGTCGTACCACTCGACGGTGGTGCCGAGGAGACTCGCGGCCACGACCGTGCGGAGTCGCTTGCGGCGCTCGGCGTCGGTCTCGTGAGCCGTCGGGGACGCGGAAGTCTGCTGAGGTGAGGCCATGACCGGCTTACGGTATCGGCGACGCGCCATTCCTCGTCGACTACGAATCAGCGTGAGCGAAAACCGCCGCGCGCTTGCGCGGCACGGCCTCCGACGTTCCGCGAGTCAGGACGCGAAGTAGTCGTCGAGGGTGACCATACGCAGCTTTCGCTGACGGATGATGTCGACCAGTTTCGGATAGACCTTGGTGACGGGATCGTGGTTGGCGTGGCCGATCACCACGGTCTGCGGCCGGAAGTATTTGCGGGCGCACTGCACGAGATACTTCTCGGTGATCAGGCCGGAGTCCGACAGTGAGCCGTACCAGAGTGTCGGCATGGTGTAGCCGAGATCGGCGGCCACCGCGTCCACCGACGCGTTGTGGTAGCCGAAAGGCGGCCGATAGTAGGGCGTGCCGTCGACGCCGTACTGGTTCTTCAGGAACCGCTTGGTCCGGCCGAGTTCGTCGGCGATGCCCTTGGCCGAGAGCTCGGTGAGCGCCGGATGCGTCCAGGTGTGGTTGCCCAACTGGATTTGTCCGGATTCGACGAGCGGCCGCAGTTCTGCGCGGTGGTCGGTCCATCCGTCGAACGAACCGGTCACGAAGAAGGTGAAGCGGGCGCCGGTGTCCTGGGCGAACTTCACGTAGGCGCCGATGACGTCGGAGCTGGCACCGTCGTCGACCGTGAGTGCGATGTGCCGGCCCTTGCCCGGCAGGCCGGTGATCGGCTCGTCGGGCAGCGGCTGGCGCGTGCCGACCGCCGGCGGCAGCAGCCCTGCAGGCGACACCGACGGCGTGGGCGAGGTGGGTGCCGGCGGGGTGGGCGTGGGTGGGGTCGGGGGCGTGATCTCGGCGGCCGGGACCGGCGAGGCGCAGCCGGACAGGGTGGTCGCGGTCAGGGCACCCACCGTGCCGGCCGCGAGTATCGCGAGGAAGTCGCGTCGTTCCATGCCGGGAATTTAAGGCATACCCGACATTTTCGACTCACCGACGCGGACTCACCACGTCATCTCGTCACGACATCGTCCCTGATCGTCGTTGTCGACCTGCACTGTGGCGTGCTCGAGACCGTGGCGGGCCAGGACGGCCTGCGCGGCGGGCAGCACCTCCGAGTTCGGCCGGGTGCTGCCCAGGTGCACGGTGGCGACGTCCATGCCGGTGGTCAGGGTCCAGACGTGCAGGTCGTGGACATCGTCGACGGTGGGGATACCGGCGAGGTCGGAGCGCAGCGTCTCCACGTCGATGTGTGCCGGCGCCTGCTGGTTGAGGATGCGCAGCGCGTCGATCGCCAGCCGGAGCGCACGCGGCACCACCCACAGGGCGATGAGGACCGCGACCACGATGTCGGCGTAGCCCCAGCCGGTGGTCAGCGCGACGATGCCGGCGATCAGGACCCCGACGCTGCCGACGGCGTCGGCCAGGACTTCGAGGTAGGCGCCGCGGACGGCGATGGACTCCTTGGCGTCGGCGCGGAGCAGGAGCATCACCCCGAGGTTCACCGCCAGACCCAGCAGGGCGACGATGATCAGCGTCAGGCCGGGGACCTGCGGATCGTTCCCGATGCGCTCGATCGCCTCGATCAGGACGAAGGCCGCGACTCCGATGAGCAGTACCGCATTGGCGACGGCGGTGAACACCTCGGCACGATGCCACCCGAAGCTACGGGTGTCGGTGGTCCGGCCGTGACGACCCAGCAGCAACGCGATCAGACCCATGATCAGTGCGACGACGTCGGTGAGCATGTGCCCCGCGTCGGCGATCAGGGCGAGCGAGTTGACCAGGATGCCGGTGACGAGCTCCACGACGAAGAACCCGCCGATGAGCGCGACCGCAAGCGCCATCGGCCACAGCCGCCGCTCCCCTGCGGCACCGGCGCCCGGGGTGTGGGAATGCGAATGTGAGTGACCCATGATGGCGGTCAATATATGCGGAAGTTCGCATATGTGGCAACAGGCCTACCGCGCTCCGTTGTGTCGGCCTCAGCTTCGGAGGGTGGCGAGCGCCGACGAGCGTCGTAGGCCGGCGATCATCAGCAGATCGACGAGCAGGGACCGGATCTCCGCGAGCAGCGCGGCCTCGGAGAGGTGGCTGTTCACGGCCAGGTCCGTCCGCGCCTTGCGCACGATCGAGCGGATGACGCGAGCGGCCTCGACGGGGTCGGGATCCGCGCCGGGATCGGCCAGCATCATCTCCCGGAGCACCTCGAACGCGCCGCCCACGTCGTCGATGATCTCGATGATCGCCGGCTGCACCCGCTCTCCGCGCTGGGTGACGGCCAGGGATCTACGCGCGATGATCCGGAAGTTGCGGACCGCGTTGTCGATCGGGTCGGCGGTCCTCACCAGTCGGTCGAGCCGGTCGCGCGAACTCCAGTACAGCGGCGAGATGCGGGTGACCTCGCGGCCGCCGGTCATGTCGGTGCGCATCTTGTTGATGGCCGCCTGAGTACCGCGCGCGGTCTCGAGCGCAGCGGCGATCGTGTCCGCATCGCCGGCGCGCAGCCCCTCGGCGACCGACCGCGCCGTGTCCCGGATGGTGAGCAGCACACCGGCCGCGTCTTCTCGCGCCCGGTTGGCCGGGTTCACCGGGAACAGCGCGGCCACGAGTATCCCGAGCACCCCGCCGATCAGCGCGTCGAGCGCACGATGGAATCCGGCGACCCCGCCGGGCGGCAGCAGGGTCGCGACCAGGACCGCCGACGACGCCGCCTGCATGGGGATCAGCAGCCCGTCGTCGAGCACGACCGCCAGCGACATCGCCAGGATGACGACCACCATGATCTGCCAGGCGCCCTCACCGACCCAGCCGATGAAGAGGTCGCCGACGAGGATGCCGATCGCGACGCCGCCGACGAGCTCGACCGACCGGCGCCAGCGGCGTCCCAGACCCAGTCCCAGCGATATGACCGCCGCAATGGGGGCGAAGAACGGGTCGGGGTGCGCGAAGACGTGCGTCGCGACCCACCAGGCGATTCCCGCCGCCAGCGCACACTGGACGATCGGGATCAGGGAGATCCTCAGACGACGAAGGCGTCGTCTCAGCGTTGCAGGCAGGGAGTCATAGACCCTGCGCGGGAACGAACCGCTCGCGGCTGCCGACATTCGACGAGTCGCGGGTTGGTCAGACCAGGCCGAGCTCGGCGGCCGCCCTGGGGTCGCTGTCGTTGAGGAGGTCGAGGCAGCGCACGTGCTCGTCCTCTTCCCCGATCAGTTCGGCGGCCCGGGCGAGAGCGCCTACGCATCGCAGGAATCCGCGGTTGGGTTCATGACTCCACGGGACGGGACCGAAGCCCTTCCAACCGTGCCGACGCAGCTGGTCGAGCCCGCGGTGGTAACCGGTCCGCGCGTAGGCGTAGGCGGCGATGACCGCACCGGTGTCGCCGGCCTCGCCGGCTGCGGTCGAGGTCTCGAGGGCCGCCTCGGCGAGATACGCCCAGGCGATGGAGGCGGTGGGATGGGCGGCCGCGACCTCGGCCGGGACTGCCCCGTTGAGCAGGTCCGACTCGGCGTCGTCGTCGCCGGTGAGCAGAACCGGTTGCGGGCCGAGGAGATCTCCGAAAGACGTCATGTACCCATTCAAGCATCGAGGCCGCTCGGGTGACCGCATCGACCGAATGCCGTAGTGCTGGACCTGCCGACGATTCGCTAGGGTGAATGGCGCAATCGGTCCTGCCACCGGGCTACTCGGTGGCCGGGCCGAAACCATGCGATGGGCAGAATGCGGGGTGATCAGTCGATGGCTCGATCCGACAAGCCGAGAGCCGCTGTCACCAAAGCACTTTCGACGCTGCGCCAGGCCCGGGACGAACGTCGTTCACGACGGAGCGGTCAATCGGGCGCCGCCGCCGGGCCGGCCGCGGCAACCCCTGGTGGCGCGAATGCACGTCGCGACCTCACCGGCCGACCCGACGCAGGTCCGGGCGACACACCGGACACCGCCCCGGCCCGGCCACCCGAACCCGCGACGGAAACCGACCGGGATTCCCGATCGCGTCCGGACATCGCGGACACCACCCCGGATACTGTTCCGACCGGCGACGACGCCGAGAACCAGAGCACCAGCAGAGAGGGCCACGAGCAAGCCGTGGACGATCCCACCCAGAACGACACCGCCGAGAACCGGGCCGACGACGCGGCGGACACCGGCACCGACGCTTCGGACGCGCAGGCCCCCGCGGAGAAGGCCCCGGCCAAGGCGCCGAAGCCCAAGGGTGGGCGCGGGATCGACGGTGCGACTCAGATCATCAGCCGCGACAACCTGCCGTCGCCGGAGGATCTCGAGGATCTGGACTCGATCGATCCTCTCGGCACCGATGACGCAGACACTCCCGATACCGAACCGGCCGACGCGGAGGAGGCGCCGGCCGAGCCGGTGAGCAAGCCCGCCCGCCTGGGGCCGAGCGACTCCAAGACCACGGTGATCCGCCGTGAGGATCTCCCCGACCCGAGCGAGCTCGAGGATCTCGACGACATCGATGCGACCTCCGCAGCGCCCGAGCCGCAGGCCGAGGCCGAGGAAGCCGACGAGGTTGCGGCCGACGAGCCTGAGCCTGCGGGGCAGGACGACGCCGCCGAGCCGGCGGACGCAGAAGCACCGGGCACGGACGAGACGGGCGCGGGCGAGACGGAGACCGCTGAGTCGACCGGAGAGGCCGCCAACGAGACGGAGATCACGGAAACCGCCGACGCTGACGACACCGACGAGTCCCGGGCAGGCGCGGCTGCGGTCGCGGCCGGCGCCGTGGGTGCGGCGGCCGCCGGTGCTGCCGTGGCCGGTGGTACAGACGAGACCGAGGACGAGAACCCGGGCGAGGGGGTCGCCGACCAGACCGACGCCGAAGCCGAGTCCGAGGATTCCGTCGCCGACGCCGGATCAAGCCCGGCAGCAGACGAAGCCGACACCGAGATCGCAACCGAGACCGAGGAGCCCTTCGAGTCCACTGACGAGGTCGGGGAACCCGCAGCGGAGCTCGAGCCGACCGAACCCGAGGTCGCCGAACCCGAGGTAGCCGAGCCAGAAGTCGCGGAGACCGAAGAAGCAGACGGCACCCCGACCGACGACGAGGCGCCGGCAGAGGCACCCACCGAGGCGATGTCGCTGGCGAACGTCGAGGACGATCACGCGACGGCTGCGCCGGCAGACGAGCCCGCCGACGACTCCGATGCCGCCACGAAGGTCATCCCGGCTGCGGCCGCGGCTGCAGGTGCGACAGCGGCCGGAGCCAAGGCAGCGACGCCGGACGAGCGCACCGACACCGTCCCCGAACCCGCGGTCCCCGCGCCGTCGACCGGTGAGTGGACGACCACGACCCAGCAGCCGCAGGTCATCCCCGGCAGCAAGCCGTCGAAGACCACCAAGAAGCGCGGCAAGGGCCCGCTGATCGCCGTCGTCGCGCTCCTCGTGGTGATCGTGGCGGCCATCGGCGGCATCTTCGCCTACCAGAACATGACGGCCACCCCACCGGCCGACGAGGCCGCCGAGGTGGCGCTCGACTACACGACCGCGCTGTACGAGGGCGACCTCGAGACCCTGCGGTCGGTCACGTGTGGTGAGCTGCACGCCTTCTACGAGGACTTCGACGACGCCGCCTACCAGAAGACCTACGACGCGCAGAAGGCCCGCAACGAGCTCGTCCAGACCCAGGCGATCAACGCCGTCCGGGTCGTCGAGGGCGGCGATCTGGCGGTCGTCGAGGTCGTCGCGGTGCACACGAGCTCGCCGGAGACCCCCGAGACGGTGACGCTGAACCTGCAGCGCGAAGGTGATGACTGGAAGGTGTGCAACCCCACGTGACCGGCGGTCAGGGGTGGGGTCCCCCGTCGACCACACCCCCGCCGCCGCCACATGCGCCGGACCTGCTCGGGTACGACGCCCTGGCGGAGTACCAGGAGCAGTCAGCGGACGTGCCCGTGTACTTCACCCCTCGGCGCCCGACACCGCCGACCACACCGCCGCCGGTGTCGAGCGGCCCGTCGCGGCGTATCCGGCCCACCCGCCCCGGGAGTACGAGTGGACGTTCCGGGTCACGCACCGATCCCGCAGTCCTCGTCTCCGCGCTCGTGATGATCGCGCTTGCGGTGGCGGTGATGGTCGGGTTGCTGACCTCCTGACCCGGGTCACCGCCGTTTCACCTCCCACCGTTTCACTTCCCCGCCGTTTCACCTCCCGGTTGTCGGGTAAGCGCCGGATCGAACCCACGTCGAGCCCGCTGCGTGGCACCCGCTGAACTCCCGGGAGGAACGCCATGCCCCGATCACTGGCCGACCAGACCGAAGACGAACTGGGTGGACGCCGCTCCGTCCTGAGCCGCCAGAAGCGGGACCACATCGAACTGGACCGTCTCATCAAGGCCGCCGAGGGCGCCTCCGGACACGACCGCGAGGCAGTTCTGAACGAGCTGTGCCGACTCGTCTTCCCCCACGCCTTCGCCGAAGAGGCCGTGCTGTGGCCGGCGATCCGCCGCCGCCTCGCCGACGGGGAGCAGCTCACGCTCGAGATCGAGAAGGAGCACCAGGCGATCAACGAGCTCTTCACCTCGCTGGAAACCCTTGACGTCGACTCCGACGAGCACCACCGGCTGTTCGCCGAGATCGTCCGTCTTCTACGGGAAGACGTCCGCGACGAGGAGGACGTCCTGCTCCCCCGGCTACAGGAGGCGACCGACCGCGACGAACTCGTGCGCCTGGGCACGTGGTGGCAGATCGTCCGGTCCACCGCTCCCACGCGGCCGCACCCGGTGGTGGCCCGACGCCCTCCGGGTAACGCGATCGCCGCGGCACCGCTCACCGCGCTGGATCGTTTCCGCGACCTGCTCGACGCGACCGCGCGCACTGACCGACCCTGGTCGTCGGCGGCTCGCTCGACCAGTCGCATCGTCGCGACCGCCGCGGGTGCCATCGAACACATCCCGCCGCTGACGCGGGGCGAACGGCCGGCGACCAGGACATCCCACGCCGGAAAGCACCGACGCTGACCCCGGCCGTGATCGACCGGGGCCCGAAAACAGTTCTGCCCGCACCCTCGAAAGGGTGCGGACAGAAGTGTCAGACGATCAGGCGGTCAGCGACTTGCCGTTCGACTTGAGGTCGTTGCACGCCTCGACAACACGCTCGCTCATGCTGGCCTCGGCCTTCTTGGACCAGCTGCGCGGGTCGTAGACCTTCTTGTTGCCCACGTCGCCGTCGACCTTGAGGACGCCGTCGTAGTTGCTGAACATGTGGCCGGCAACCGGGCGGGTGTAGGCGTACTGGGTGTCGGTGTCGACGTTCATCTTCACCACGCCGTAGCTCAGCGCCTCGTCGATCTCGCTCTTCAGCGAGCCCGAGCCGCCGTGGAAGACGAAGTCGAAGGGCTTGGCACCGTCGGCCAGACCCAGCTTCTTGGCGGCGACCTCCTGGCCGGTGTTCAGCACGTCGGGACGCAGCTTGACGTTGCCCGGCTTGTAGACGCCGTGGACGTTGCCGAAGGTGGCGGCGAGCAGGTAGCGGTTGCCCGAGTCGCTGGCGCCCAGTGCCTCGATGGTCTTCTCGAAGTCCTCGGGGGTGGTGAACAGCTTGTCGTTGATCTCGTTCTCGACGCCATCCTCCTCACCGCCGACCACGCCGATCTCGATCTCCAGGATGATGTTGGCCGCGCCCGCCTTGGCGAGGAGCTCCTTGGCGATCTCCAGGTTCTCGTCGAGCGGCACGGCACTGCCGTCCCACATGTGCGACTGGAACAGCGGGTTCTGGCCGGCGTCGACGCGCTCCTGCGAGATCTGCAGCAGCGGACGCACGTAGGTGTCCAGCTTGTCCTTGGGGCAGTGGTCGGTGTGCAGGCCGATGAGGACGTCGTACTTGGCGGCGACGACGTGTGCGAACTCGGCGAGTGCCACGGCACCGGTCACCATGTCCTTGACACCCTGGCCCGAACCGAACTCGGCACCACCGGTCGAGAACTGGATGATGCCGTCACTGCCGGCGTCGGCGAAGCCCTTGATCGCGGCGTTGATGGTCGACGACGAGGTGCAGTTGATCGCGGGGAATGCGTAACCACCCTTCTTCGCCTTGTCGAACATCTCGGCGTACTGCTCCGGGGTTGCAATGGGCATCGACGAATCCTCCAGGGTGTTGATGTGCTCTGGTGTTCGGGTTCTCTCGCCCACGGTTGATGGGCCGTGACGAGCAGCCGGACTTCCCGCGGCCGGACTTCCCTCAGTATGGCAGGTGCCACACCGGCGGGTGCGCCCACCATTCGGCCCCGGACCTGGGCAGGGGCACCCGTCCGTAGAATCGCGGTGTGCCTCCCCCTCGATGCCCGGCCCCGCCCGATGACGCCCCCCACGCCGGCCCCGGATCCGAGCGCCCCTCCGTCGCGACGGTGGCTGCCCACGTGGGTCGTGGCGCGATGATCGGGGCGGCCGAGACCATCCCCGGTGTCTCCGGCGGCACCGTCGCCTTGATCACGGGCATCTACCACCGACTCATCGCGTCGATGACGGCCGCGACCAACGCCCCGCTGCGTCTTGTGGGCCGCGAGCCGCGCGCAGCTGCGAAGGGCGTCGACTGGTGGCTGGTGGTTCCCGTGCTCGCCGGTATGGCAGTCGCCGTCGTGGCGATCGCCGGCGTGATGGAGAGTTTCGTCACCGAGCAACCGGTGTACTCGCGCGCCCTCTTCATGGGCATGATCGCGATGTCGGTGGCCATCCCGTTGCAGGAGATCCCGCGTGGGACCCTCACCGGCGCACGGTCTAAGGCGACGGCGGTCCTGATGTTCCTCGCGATGGCGGTTCTGGTCTTCGTCCTCTCGTCGCTGCCGCGTGGTGAGGTCGGCGATCCATCCCTGTTCCTCGTGTTCCTTGCGGCATCGGTCGCGGTCTGCGCCCTTGTCCTGCCGGGCGTCTCGGGCTCCTTCTTCCTGTTGGTCGTCGGCCTCTACGCGCCGACACTCGCGGCCGTCGACGGACGCAACCTCGTTTACCTGGGCGTTTTCGCCGCGGGCGCGGTCGTCGGCCTGGCTTCTTTCGTCCAGGTCGTGGAGTGGCTGCTGCGGAACCACCACACCTGGGCGATGGTCGCGGCGGCCGGCCTGCTGTTGGGATCGCTACGGGCGTTGTGGCCGTGGCAGGACCCTGCCGACGGGTCGCCGCTGGCGGTCGCCGACGACTGGCCGGGTGCCCTCACCCTGTTCGTCCTCGGTGCGGCCGTGGTGGCAGGCGTGGCCGTCCTGCAACGCAGATTCGCCTCGTCCGACGATCCCGGCCCGGGCGAGACCGGCTGACGCCCGGGGTCGCGTCCATTTCGATCCCGGTCTCGCGAGATTCCGCCCCCGTCCGGAGCGCAGGTACTCTTGGTTCCCGTGATCGACTCCGCGCTCGCCCAGACCACGACGAACGTCGCCCTCATGCCGGGTTTTCTCGACCCGGTGACCCTGCTCGGCTACTTCGGTGCCTGGGCTTTCTGGGGGTTGTTGCTGGTCATCCTCATCGAGTCCGGAGTGCTGTTCCCGGTTCTGCCCGGTGACTCGCTGCTGTTCGTCGCCGGCATGGTCGTCGCCGCGGGCGGCAAGGAAGGCATCGACAAGTTCGCCTCGCTCTGGCAGCTGCTGATCTTCATCCCGATCGCCGCGATCATCGGCGGCCAGATCGGCTACTGGATCGGCCGGTACATCGGCACCAGCATGTTCAAACCCGACGCCCGTTTCCTGAAGGAGCGCTACCTCACCGAGGCGCACGAGTTCTTCGAGCAGCGCGGTCCGATCACGATCCTGCTGGCCCGCTTCGTGCCGATCGTGCGCACCCTGGCCCCGATCGTGGCGGGTGCTGCGCGGATGAAGTACCCGGTGTTCTTCGTCTACAACGTCATCGGCGCCATCGTCTGGGGTGCCGGCATCACCCTGCTCGGCTACTGGCTGGGCCGCTTCGAGTTCGTCCAGAAGCTGATCGAGCCGATCTTCATCGCGATCGTCCTGGTGTCGGTCCTGCCGATGTTCATCGAGTGGTACCGACGACGCCGCGTGGCCAAGGCCGCGGCAGCCGCGGGTACCGACGCCACCGAGGCGAACGCCCCGTCGGTGGCCGAGTAACCGCACTCCGCGGACCGACCAGCACCTCTGGCGAGTGGCCTGAGTCCCCGGCGGGAGGCGTGTCGAGGCAGTGCTACCAGGCCTGATCCAGATCGGCGTGCTGCCGGACCCATGCGTGCATCGCGATCCCGGCAGCGACGCCGGCGTTGATGCTGCGGGTCGACCCGAACTGCGCGATCGACACCGTCATGTCGGCCTGCCGCTGCGCGTCGTCGCTGACGCCGGGACCTTCCTGACCGAACAGCAGCACGCATTCGCGCGGCAGTTCCACGGTCTCCAGCGGGCGCGATCCCGGTGTGTTGTCGACGGCGACGACCGCCAGCCCTTCTTCTCGTGCCCAGTCGATCAGGTCGCCGACCGTCTCGTGGTGCATGAGGTGCTGATAGCGGTCGGTGACCATCGCCCCGCGACGGTTCCAGCGGCGCCGTCCGACGATGTGGACCGCCGCGACGGCGAACGCGTTCGCGGTGCGCACGACGGTGCCGATGTTGGCATCGTGGGCGAAGTTCTCGATGGCGACGTGCAGCGGGTGCCGACGCGTGTCGATGTCGGCGACGATGGCCTCGCGCTTCCAGTACCGGTACGCGTCGACGACGTTGCGGGTGTCGCCGTCCGCGAGCAGTTCGGGATCGAGATGCTCGTCGTCCGGGACCGGCTCGTCGGGATGTTCGACGGACCAGGGCCCGACACCCACCGGCGGGCCGGTGACCCATTCGGTGGGGCCTGCGACCCCGGCGTCCGGATCGGGTGTGTCAGGCAAGGCCGAGATCGCTCAGCCCGAGCAGCGAGCGGTAGGGCACGCCCAGCCCGGTGATGACCGCGTCCGCTCCGGTCGCACGGTCGACGACGGTGGCGACACCCACGACGTTGGCGCCGATCTCGCGCACGGCCTCCACCGCGGTCGAGGGCGAAGCGCCCGTCGTGCTGGTGTCCTCGACGACGAGCACGTTGCGCCCCACGATGTCTGGTCCTTCGATACGACGCTGCATCCCGTGGGTCTTCGCGGCCTTGCGCACCACGAAAGCGTCGATGTCGCGACCGTCGGCATGCATGATCGACGTCGCCACCGGGTCGGCACCGAGCGTCAGGCCGCCCACGGCGACGTAGTCCCAGTCCGCGGTCAGCTCGCGCATCAGCGCGCCGATCAGCCGGGAGGCCTCGTGATGCAGGGTCGCGCGCCGGAGGTCGACGTAGTAGTCGGCTTCCTTGCCCGAGGACAGCGTCACCTTGCCGTGCACGACGGCGAGTTCGCGGACCAGTTCTGCGAGTCGCGCCCTCGCCGCAGCGTCGACCTGGGGCGGCGTGCCGTCGGAAACCGGACTTGACGAGGACATGCGACCACTCACTCTCGAACTCTCCGGCTGTCGGCCGGTGTGCATTGGATGACGATTACCCTACGGTGCCCGCGGGGGGCGTCGGATGAGCCCTGTCGCTCAGCTGCGGTGGCGATTGGGCCGCTCGCCGGCGTCCTCGGCCCGGCGGGGCGCCTCCTCGGACTTGCGCGCTGCAGACCCTCGGACCGGCATCGGAGCCATGCCCCGGCCCGTCGTCGACGAGGTACCGGTCGCCGGCGGTGGCTTGCGAACCGGGGCAGCCGGCTTGGCTGCCGGGGACGCCTCGGTTGCGGGAGCCGCCGCGGCCTGCCGACGGCGCTTGTCGCGCATCGACTCGGTCTTCTCGTCGGCGAGTTCGGCACGCGTGGGTCCGTGCGGGTCGCGAGGATCGGGCGAGTCCTCGGGTTCGCGCATCGGGGGAAGGACGCGCAGCAGGTCGGCGAAACGCCGGACCACCTCGAGGCCGGTGTTGAGCGTGGCGGGATCGTTGGTCAGCGGCAGCGAGCCGAGCGCCCAGTTGCCCTCGTTCCACAGCACCTCGACGAACGCCGGTGCCTTGTTGGCCAGGGCGACCATCCGCCGGTCGCACACGCGACGGGCGACGTCGAGGTTGTTGGAGAACATGACGCGCGGACCCATCGCACCGAGGAGTTCGACGTCCTCCTCGGCGGGTGCCAGCACGTCTTCGTGACGCAGGTCGACGACAACGGGCGACGGCGAGGACCGGCGGACGGCGATCACGGTCGCGGTCTCGGCGAGATCGAAGACGACGGTCTCCACGCCGCCGTAGCGGCCGTAGGCGACGTCGCGGACCTCGACGTGATCGGGGACGTTCATCGTTGCCCGACGAAACACCTTGCGCAGCTTGGTGTCCGTCTCGCGGAACTTGAACTCGTGCTCATCCCCCCAGATCGCACGCTGGTGCCGCGCGACGCTCGACCGCTGCCGGTCGAGCCACAACAGGACGCCGGCACCCGCGAGTGCCACGGCGGCGATCAGGAAATAGACGGTGGTCATCGCGCTACAGCCTACTATCGGCCGGGCCGCGAGGACGTCATCCGCCCTATCGTCGTGTGGCCGATATGTAGCCGCGTTCTTTGTCGACGACGTTGACCAGCGTCTCGGCGAGGACGCCACCGTCGGCGGCGTCGTCCAGCCCGACGTATCGGCGCAGGTTCTCGAGGACCTGTTCCGACAGCGCCTCACGCCAGCCGAGCGCGTCGCCGCTCATATGGGCAGAGATCGCGACACCCGGCAGATCCCACAGCTCGCTGTCGGCGGGCAGCGGTTCGGTGGCGAACACGTCGAGCGAGGCCGCGCCGAGGTGCCCGGACCGCAGCGCGTCGATGAGCGCAGGCTCGTCGACCAGTTCGCCGCGGCCCACATTGATCAGGTGCGCGCCCGGTTTCATCGCCGCGAGCACGTCCGCGTCGATCATCCCGGCGGTCTGCGGAGTCAACGGCGCGATGGTGACCACGTTGTCGAAGTGGCCGACATGGTCGGCGAGATCGGCTGTGGCGATGACCCGACCGAAGTCGGGGTCCGACTCCCGCGCGGTGCGACCGCCGCCGACGACGTGCATCCCCACGGCACGGAGCAGCTGCGCGGTCGCGCGACCGATCCCGCCGGTCCCGATGACGAGGGCCGAACTCCGCGACGTGCCGACGGTCTCCCGGTGCTTCCAGACGTGATCGCGCTGCAGGGCCATCGACTCGTGTAATCGCTTGTCGCGGGCGAGGATCGAGGCGAGAACGAACTCGGCGATGGGCCGGTCGAAGACACCGTGCGCGTTGGTCACCACCACGTCTGACGCCTTCAGCTCGTCGAAGAGCAGCGAGTCGACACCCGCCGCGCAGACGTGCACCCACCTCAGCGATGCGGTCGCCTCACCCCAGTTGTCGGCGAGCGCGCGAGAGAAGAAGTCCCACAGCACCAGTACGTCCGCACCCGGGAGCGCCCCCGCGAGATCGTCTGCGACGCAATGGCGTATCTCGGCGAGCTCGGCGAGCTGATCGAGGTTCGATGGCGGCGCGACACCTGGGGCACCGAGGAGCGCGAGGACCGGACGTCGGGTGCTCATGCGGCCACCGTAACCCCGACACCCCTCCGCGCGTCGAGTAGCAGCGACACCCCCTCCGCTCGTTGAGTAGGCGACGCACCCCCTCCGCTCGTTGAGTAGGCGACGCACCCCCTCCGCTCGTTGAGTAGGCGACGCACCCCCTCCGCTCGTTGAGTAGGCGACACCCCTCCGCTCGTTGAGTAGGCGACGAGCGCAGCGACGAGCCGTATCGAAGCGAGCCCCCGCACCACCTTCGCTCGTTGAGTAGGCGACACTCCCTCCGCTCGTTGAGTAGGCGACGAGCGCAGCGAGGAGCCGTATCGAAGCGAGCCCCGCACCACCTTCGCTCGTTGAGTAGGCGACGAGCGCAGCGAGGAGCCGTATCGAAGCGAGCCCGCACCCCCACCGCTCCCTGATGTCGCCCACCTGACGACCGGTCGACGTCAACCCGACCGGCAGACTTCGATCGACGTCTGCCGGTCGAGTTGAGGTTCGGCGGTCGGGATCGACGCTGTCACTCCGAGACCCGACTGTCCCCAACTGTCACATTGTTGACAATCGGACGATCTGCCGTCACGGTGTACCCATGACTGCAGGCGTTGACTCCCCCACCCGCACCTACCAGACGGCCTCCCTCAGCCCTGCGCTCAAGCAGGCGACGCCCGTCGTCGTCGACCATGCGCTGGGATCGTGGATCCACGGCACCGACGGCCGCGACTACCTCGACTTCACCACCGGCATCGGTGTCACCAGCACCGGCCACTGCCACCCGCATGTCGTCGAGGCCGCGCAGGCCCAGTGCGCGAAGGTGATCCACGCCCAGTACACGACCGTCATGCATCCGCCGCTGCTCGAGCTGACCGAGCGCCTCGGTGCGGTCCTGCCCGCCGGTCTGGACTCGGTCTTCTACGCCAACTCGGGTTCGGAGGCCGTCGAGGCCGCGATCCGGCTCGCCCGGATGGCCACCGCAAAGCCGAACATCATCGTCTTCCAGGGCGGTTTCCACGGCCGCACCGTTGCGGCCGCGAGCCTCACCACCGCGGGGACCCGCTTCTCGGCCGGCTTCTCCCCACTGATGAGCGGCGTGCACATGGCGCCGTTCCCCTACGCGTTCCGCTACGGCTGGGACACCGACACCGCCGTCGACTTCGCCCTGCGCGAGCTCGACTACCTCCTCCAGTCCCGCGTCGCACCCAACGACACCGCCGCATTCCTCATCGAACCGGTCCTCGGCGACGGCGGCTACCTGCCGACGCCGCCCCGCTTCCTCCAGGGACTCCGCGAGCGCGCCGACCGTCACGGCATCCTGCTCATCATCGACGAGGTGCAGGCCGGATTCGGTCGCACCGGCAAGTTCTGGGGCCACCAGCACGCCGAGGGCCTGACCCCGGACATCATCATCACGGCCAAGGGCCTGGCGTCGGGTTTCCCGATCTCGGCGATCGCGGCGTCCACCGAGCTGATGAGCAAGGCATGGCCTGGCTCGCAGGGCGGAACCTACGGTGGCAACGCGGTGGCCGCGGCGGCTGCGATCGCGACCCTCGAGGTCATCGAGGCCGAGGGACTCGTGGAGAACGCCCGCGTGCGCGGGGAGCAGCTGCTCGCCGGCCTGCGTGAGGTGTGCGCGCCGTTCCCGGGCATCGGCGACGTCCGGGGCCTCGGCCTGATGGCCGGCATCGAATTCGTCTCCACCGATGCCGCCGGCAACAGGGTGCCCGACGCCCCTGCCGCTGTCGCGGTGCAGCAGGCCACCACTGCACAGGGGCTGCTGACGCTCACCTGCGGGCCGTCGGCCAACGTCGTCCGCCTCATCCCCGCGCTGGTCGTGACGGCCGACGAGATCGATCTCGGTGTCGCGCGGTTCGGCGCGGCGCTGCACGCCGCACTAGGTTAGGCCGGTGGACATCGCAGACGAACTCGCCGATCTCGGCATCGACGCCGACGCCTCACCCCGACGTCTGGCTGAATACTCCTACGACGCCTCGAATTACCGCATCCCGCCCCGGGCCGTGACCTTTCCGCGGTCCGGGCGCGAGGTCGCCACGATCGTCGCGCGATGCCACGACCGAGGCGTCCCGGTGATCGTGCGCGGCGGCGGTACCTCGATGGCGGGTAACGCCATCGGCGACGGCGTGGTCATCGACCTGTCCCGTCACCTGGATCAGGTGGTGTCGGTCGATGCCGAGACCTCCACCGCCGTCGCCGGTTCGGGCATCGTGCTCACCACTCTCGCCGCACAGGCGCGGACGGCGACGGACGGCCGACTGACCTTCGCCCCCGACCCGTCGTCGGCGTCCCGGGCGACCCTGGGCGGGGCGATCGGCAACGACGCCTGCGGAAACCACTCCGTCCGATACGGACGCACCAGCGATCACGTGATCGAACTCCAGCTCGTCACCGCCGACGGGATGCTGCTGACCGCGACACGCGACGGGTTGTACGCCACCGATCCCCACGACCGCGAGGCTGTGGCGCGGGCCGCCGAGATCACCGCCGCGCTACGAGAACTCGCGTCGGACAACATGGCGATCCTGCGCACCGAACTGGAGACCATCCCCCGCCAGGTTTCGGGCTATCACCTCGCACGACTGCTACCGGAGAACGGATTCGACGTCGCCCGCGCGCTCGTCGGGAGCGAAGGAACCTGCGCGATCGTGGTGTCTGCAAAGGTGCACCTCGTCCCGGTCGCCACCTCCCAGCTCCTGCTCTGCGTCGGCTATCACTCCCCCGCCGACGCCGCGCGCGATGTCCCGGCGATTCTCCCGTTCGCGCCGTCGGCCATCGAGGGCATCGATCGCAAGATCGTCGCGACGATGGCAGCCCGCCGCGGCCGGGACACGGTCGCGGGCCTTCCCGAGGGTTCGGCCTGGCTGTTCATCGACGTCGACTCCGAGAGTGCCCAGGCACAGGGCGAATCCGATGTCCCGGCAACCGCCAAACGGCTCCTCGACCACTTGCGCGGCCAGGGTCGGATGATCGACGCCACCGTCGTCGACGACCCGGCTCGTCGTAAGGCACTGTGGCGCGTCCGCGAGGACGGCGCCGGGTTGTCCTCACGTCTGGCCGACCCCGACGACGAAAGCGTCGGCGGCAACTACGAATCCTGGCCCGGCTGGGAGGATGCGGCGGTCGCCCCCGAGCGTCTGGCCGATTACCTCGACGACTTCGCCGAACTCCTCGACCGGCACAGTCTCACCGGTGTGATGTACGGCCACTTCGGTGCCGGCTGCATGCATGTCCGCATCACGTTCGACCTGCGCACCCCCGAGGGACGCACCGTGATGGACAACTTCTGCACCGACGCCGCGAGACTGGTTGTGCGGCACGGCGGTTCGTTGTCAGGTGAACACGGCGACGGCCGGGCCCGCTCGGCCCTGCTGCCGGTCATGTACTCGCCGGCGATGATGGCCGCCTTCGCCCGCTTCAAGTCGATCTGGGACCCGACGGGGAACCTCAACCCGGGCAGCATCATCGACCCGCCGTCCATCACCGCCGACCTCGCTCTCGCCGACGTCCCCCGGCGGACCTGGCCGACCACTTTCGACCTCGGCCACGGTTCCCGAAATGCGCCCCTGGAATCCGCCCTCAGCAGCGACGCTGCTGACGATACGTCGGCGGCGGCCCCCTCGGGGGCGGATGTCAGGGGCGGTTTCGAGGCCACGCCCGAACTCCCGCTCCTCGATCCCTTCGTCCACGCCGTCCAGGGCTGCATCGGTGTCGGCCGGTGCCGCGCCGACACCGGCGGCGTCATGTGCCCGAGCTACCGGGCGACCCGCGACGAGAAGGATTCGACGCGAGGGCGTGCCCGCGTCCTCCAGGACATGGTGCGCACGGCCCCATCGGTCGACGAGGGCTGGCGCTCACCCGAGGTCGCCGACGCCCTCGAATTGTGCCTGTCCTGCAAGGCATGTTCGACGGATTGCCCGACCGGCGTCGACATGGCCACCTACAAGTCGGAGTTCCTCGACCACCACTACCGCCGCCGTCTGCGCCCGCTGTCGCACTACTCCCTGGGTTGGATGCCGGCCTGGATGTCGGTGGCCGGCACGGCTGCGCCACTGATCAATCGCGCACTGTCGTCGAAGATCAGCGGTCTGGCCGCACGCGCCGGTGGCCTCGACCCTCGCCGGACGATGCCGGCCTTCGCGACCCGGCGCGCCCGCAAGGCGCATCTCGACGACCTCGCCCCGGTGACCCCGACCTCGCAGATCATCCTGTTCGTCGACTCCTTCACCCGCGCCTTCCGGCCGCAGGTGGCCGCCGCCGCCGCGGAGGTCCTGGGCGCGACGGGCGAACAGGTCGGCTGTTCCGCGGAGAACTGCTGCGCCCTCACCTGGATCTCCACCGGGCAGTTGGGCAAGGCGCGCAAGACTCTTCGACGCACCGCCGCGAGTCTCGACGACGGCACCGACCGACCCGTCGTGGTGCCCGAGCCGAGTTGTGCTGCCGCACTGGCCAAGGACCTGCCCGAACTCGTCCCCACCGACAGCGCACGTCGTGTGGCCGCCCGGGTACGCAGCTTCGCCGCCCACCTCCCGACCCTGCTCGACGCGGGATGGCAACCGCCGTCCCTGCCGGACGAGGTGACCCTCCAGACCCACTGCCACGAGTACGCGGTCTTCGGCGCACGAACCGGCACCGCCGCTCTCGAAGCACTCGGCGTCAGCGTGCACTCCGCCGACGGATGCTGCGGCGTGGCGGGTAACTTCGGCTTCGAGAAGGGCCACTACGAGGTCAGCATGGCCGTCGCGGAGAACGGACTCGCACCCGCGCTGCGCGACGACCCGAGTCGTCCCGTCGTCACCGACGGGTTCAGTTGCGCGATGGCGGTAGAACACCTCGCCACGGTCGACGACGGACTGGCCGATGCACGCGAGATACGCGGCGTCCACCTCGCCGAACTTCTCACCTCCACGACCCGACCCCCGACAACGCCCGACGAACCGAGGAGAGCCCGATCATGACGGCCATCGCCACCACCCAGGTCCCCGACGCCATCTCGTCCATCCACACCGATCTGTTCATCGACGGTGAATGGGTGCCGCCCGCCGCCGGCGACCGGTTCGACGTGCTCAATCCCGCGACCGGCGAGGTGCTCGCACAGGTGGCCGACGCCGACGCGGCCGACGCCCGCCGCGCACTCGAGACCGCGGCCGCGCATCAGGCGGAGTGGGCGGCCACCTCGCCGCGCAGCCGCAGCGAGATCCTCTACCGCGCATACGAGCTCATCATGAGCCGGGTCGACGAGATCGCCTCGGTGATGACGGCCGAGATGGGCAAGCCGCTCGCCGAGGCGAAGGGTGAGGTCGCCTACGGCGCCGAGTTCTTCCGGTGGTTCGCCGAGGAGGCCGTGCGTATCGGCGGCGACCACACCACCACCGGAGATGGCGGGACCCGCATCGTGGTGAGCAAGCAGCCCGTCGGCCCCTGCATCCTGATCACGCCGTGGAACTTCCCGCTGGCCATGGGAACCCGCAAGATCGGGCCGGCCGTCGCGGCCGGCTGCACGATGGTTCTCAAGCCCGCCGAACTCACCCCGCTGACAACGCTTCTCCTCGCCGACATCCTCGTCGAGGCGGGTCTACCTGCCGGCGTGCTGAATGTCGTCACCACCACCGATCCGTCGACGGTGGTCACCGAGTGGATGGAGAGCGGACTGGCCCGCAAGGTTAGCTTCACCGGCTCGACCGAGGTCGGCAAGACGCTGCTGCGGCAGGCCGCGGGAACGGTCATGCGCACCTCCATGGAGCTCGGCGGCAACGCCCCGTTCATCGTGTGCGCCGACGCCGACATCTCCTGCGCGGTGGACGGACTCATGCTGGCCAAGATGCGCAACACCGGCCAGGCGTGCACCGCGGCTAATCGGATCTTCGTGCACCGCAGCGTGATCGGCGAGTTCACCGAGCAGTTCACGGCGAAGATGGCCGCACTGAAGGTCGGCGACGGCGCCGCCGACGGAACGCAGGTCGGGCCGCTCGTCGAGCCCAAGGCCGTCGCGAAGGTTGCCTCACTCGTCGACGACGCGGTGTCCAAGGGCGCCTCCGTGGCCTGCGGCGGAGAAGCGCCCGAGGGCCCCGGCTTCTTTTACCCGCCGACCGTGCTGACCGGCGTAGGGCTCGACGCCGACCTGGTGCGCAACGAGATCTTCGGTCCGGTCGCGGCGATCATCCCGTTCGGCGACGCCGACAATCCTCTCGACCCGGCTGCCGACGACGAGGTGATCTCCCTCGCCAACGACACCGCATGGGGTCTCGTCGCCTACTTCTTCAGCCAGGACGTCGACCGTTGCGCTCGCCTGTCGGCAGCGTTGGAAGCCGGTATGGTCGGGGTCAACACGGGCATCGTGTCGAATCCGGCCGCACCGTTCGGCGGTGTCAAGGAGTCCGGTCTCGGCCGTGAGGGTGGCCGCGTGGGCATCGAGGAGTTCCTCGACATGAAGTACACGGCGACGCCGATCCGCCGCTGAAGACGTTCGCTGACAAGTCAATCGCCGAATGGATCGGCCCTCGAACCACCGACGTGTGAGCAAGGAGTAGCAAGCCCATGTACCTCGGTGCTCAGCTGTTCACCGACAGCGAGTACGAACAGCGCCTGACGAAGGTCCGTGAACTCATGGACCGTCAGGGGTTGTCGGCGATCATCGTCACCGACCCGGCCAACATCTTCTATCTGATCGGGTACAACGCGTGGTCGTTCTACACCCCGCAGATGCTGTTCGTCCCGATCGAGGGTGAGATGGTCTTCTACGCCCGGGAGATGGATGCCCGTGGCGCGCACCGCACGACGTGGTTGCCCGACGACCAGATCGTCGGCTACCCGGAGAGCTATGTGCACCGACCCCACGTGCATCCCTTCGACTGGGTCGCGTGGTCACTTCGTCAGCGACACGCGATCGCGCCGGCCTCACGCGGCGGCTCGGTCGGCCTGGAGATGGACTCGCACTTCTTCTCCCCCAAGGCCTATCGCGCACTCCACAACGCGATCCCCGAGTGGAAGCTGGTCGACAACTTCGAGCTCGTGAACTGGGTGCGGTCGGTGAAGTCCGAGGCCGAGGTCCAGCTGATGCGTCAGGCCGGGATGGTGTGTTCGGAGGCGATGCGTGCAGCGATCGACACGATCGACGTCGGTGTGCGGCAATGCGATGCGGCGGCGGCGATCTCGCAGGCACAGATCACCGGGACCCCGGATTACGGCGGCGACTACCCGGCGATCGTGCCGATGATGCCCACCGGCGCGGCGGCCGACACCCCCCACCTCACCTGGCATCAGGGAACTTTCGTCGAGGACGAGGCGGTGGTCATCGAGCTGACCGGCGCCCACAACCGGTACCACTGTCCGCTCGCACGGACGGTGTCGTTGGGTACTCCGCACAAGGAGCTCGACTATGTCGCGAAGGCGACCGCCGAGGGCCTGAACAACGTTCTCGAGGCGATCAAACCGGGGGTGGCGACGCGCGAACTCGCCTCCACCTGGAACTGGACCCTGGCCAAGTACGGCCTCGAAAAACCCTCGCGCCTGGGGTATTCGATCGGTATCGGGTACCCGCCGGACTGGGGCGAGCGCACCATAAGCATCCGCTCCGAGGACGAGTCCATCCTCGAGACCAACATGACCTTCCACATCGTCTGCGGAATGTGGATGGAGAACTACGGTTTCGAGCTCTCCGAATCGGTGCGGGTGAGCCCGACCGGCGTCGAGTGCTTCACGTCGTTCCCGCGCGAACTGATCCAGAAATGACCATCGACAACCCAACTGCTGCCTGAGGTGCGAAAAGCGCACGACAACCCGACTGCTGCCTGAGGTGCGAGGAGCGCAAGCGACGAGCCACGAAGGCCTGGAGAGACGAGGTGCACGACATGACCACAACGACCGAGACTGTGAACGACGTACGGCATTCCGGCCCCACGCTGCCTCTGGCCGGCCGGTCGAAGGACCTGGTCGGATCGATGATCGACTCGTCGACGTCCCTGCTGGCCGCCCAGTCTCATGACATCGTGCGCTTCGCGATGGGTTCACCGGCCGACGAGGCCGTTCCCGCCGACGAGTTCCGTCAGATCGCCGGCGAGATCCTCGACCACACGTCGTTCACCTACGGCGCCACCGAAGGCGAACCGCGGCTGCTGCAACTGCTCGTCGACTACCTCGCCACCACACCCGACCCGTCGACCCACGACCGTCTGGTGATCACCACCGGCGGCATGCAGGGCCTCGACCTCGCCTGCAAGCTGTTCGTCGACCCCGGCGACCTGGTCATAGTCGAGTCCCCGACGTACACCAACGGGAGCGCGACCGCGCTGTCCTACGGCGCACAATTGCTCGAGGTGCCCGTCGACGACGACGGTATGCAGGTCGACCAACTCGCCGATCTGGTGGCGCACACCCACAAGACCCCGAAGGCGATCTACACAATCCCCACGTTCCAGAACCCGTCCGGCGTCACGATGTCGGAGGAACGCCGCCGCGAGCTGTTGCGTCTGGCCCACACCTGGGGTTCGGTCATCATCGACGACGATCCGTACGGACTGCTCCGCTTCGCGGGCACCGACATCCCGACCTTCCAGACGCTGAGCCCCGGTGATCCGCTGATCTTCTCGGTACGGACCTTCTCCAAGATCCTGGCTCCCGGCTGGCGCGTCGGCTGGGTCGACGCCGATCCGTCGTTGCGGCAGCTGCTCATCAACGGTAAGCAGGCCATGGACACCTGCACCAACGTGCCCAACCAGCACATCGTGGCCGAGTACATCGCGCGCGGTGGCCTCGAGGACCACCTCGCCGGCATCCGGTCGCTGTACCGCGAACGCAAGGACGCCATGCTCGCCTCCATCGCCCGTCATCTCGGCGACCGCGTCGTCACCACCAACCCGGAGGGCGGCTTCTTCCTGTGGGTGACGCTGCGGGAGGAGTTCGCCGAGATCGACACCCGGGAGCTGTTCGAGATCGCCCTGGCCGACGGCGTCGCCTTCATCCCGGGCCCGGCACTGTCGCCGGGTGGCCGGTTCCGCAACTCGATGCGTCTGTGCTTCGCATCGAGCACGCCGGACCGGATCGACGAAGGTATTCGACGCCTCACGTCCAGTCTTGAGAAGATGGCACGGTGAGCGGTGAACACAATCCTGAGCTGAGTCCGACCGAGCGGTCGATTGTCGATCTGATCGACGAGGCCGCGATCACCGCGCTCACGACGGCGCTGGTGGAGGCCCCGAGCGAGAATCCCGGTGGTACCGAGGGCGCCGCCGTCGAGGTCTTGGAGAAGGCGTGCCGCGCGCTCGGGTTCGACGTCGACACCCACGAGGTGGCCGCCGGGCGGCCGAACCTGATCGCCACCCTCCCCGGCGGCGACGGCCCTGGCCTGATGTTCCTGGGCCACTCCGACGTGGTCCCCGCGGGCCCGAACTGGACCGCCGACCCGTACATCGTGCGGAACCGCGACGGCCGGCTCTACGGGCGCGGTACCACCGACATGAAGGGCGGGATCGCGTCCGTCGTGGCGGCCATGAGCGTGTTGTCGCGCGCACGCGACCACGGGGTCGAACTCTCCGGCCCGGTGCGCCTGGTGTGCACGGTCGACGAGGAGGAGCACGGCATCGGCGTGCGCGACTTCGTCGGCCGTCCCGCCGATCACGACTTCCTCGGCTGCATCGTCGCCGAACCCACCGACATGCAGATCGTCCGCGGCTGCCGGGGTGCGTCGTACATCGAGATCGACGTGACCGGTCGCGCCGCACATTCCGGCCGTCCCGCCGACGGACGCAGTGCCATCAATGCCGCCGCGGCGATCGTCGAGATCATCCGCGCCGACCACGAACACCTTCACGAGACGCTCGACGACCTGCTCGGCTGCGGCACCTGGAACGTCGGCACCATTCAGGGCGGACAGGGCATCTCGGTTGTCGCACCGACCTGCTCGCTCGGCATCGACCGTCGCCTGATGCCCTTCGAGGACCCGCATGCCATCGCCGAGGATCTTCGGAAAGCCATTCGCGACAAGAAGATCGACAGCGACGGTATCTCTGTCGACGTCCGCGTCACCATGGAGATGCCCGGTTTCGCGACCGCGGCGGATCACCCGCTCGTCACCGCTGCGGTCGGCTCGGTCACCGACGCCGGCACCGCGACCTCGGTGGGCGGATGGAGCGCTGCGTGCGACGGCGGTTTCGTCAGCCGCGATCTCGGTATCCCGTCGATCGTCCTGGGCCCCGGCAACATCAACACCGACGCACATCAGCCCGACGAGTCGGTCGCCGTCGCAGATCTCGTCACTGCGGCAAAGGCGTACACGCTCGCCGGGCTGAGGTTGCTCGGCTAGGCCTCCGACTCGGCCAGCTTCTTCTGCAGCTCCCGGAAGTCGTTCTCCTTGCTGGGGATCTCGGTGCCGCGGATCGAGCAGCCCGCGGTCTCCTTCAGGAACAACAGCGCGACCATGCCGATGGCGCAGGCGCCCATCATGTACACGGCCGGGAAGAGGTTCCAATCGGTGCTCTCCACGACGGCATCGTTGACCAATGGCGCCGTACCACCGAAGGCAGCGGTCGCGACGTTGTAGGAGATCGCGAAGCCCGCGTACCGAACCTGGGTCGGGAACATGGCCGGGAAGGTCGCCGAGATGGTGGCGAGCTGCGGAATGTAGAGCGCGCCGAGGATCACGAAAGCCACGATCGCCCAGACGAATCCCTGGCCCATCAGCCAGTACAGCGGTAGCGCAAGGACGAACAGGCCGACCAGCGATCCCCACCACATCGGTTTACGCCCAGTCGAATCCGACCACCACCCGAAGAACGGGATGAGCAACATCATCACGAGCTGCCCGATCAGGTTGACGACACTCGCCGACGTCTCGGTCAGGTTGATGGTGTTCTGCAGGTAGGTCGGCTGGTATGCCAACAGTGTGTAGTTGGCGACGTTGAGCGCGATGACCATGCCGAACATCGTGATGATCGGTCGCCGGTAGTTGACGAGCAGATCCTTGAACCGGGTCCATGCCGAACCCTTGATCTCGTCTTCCTGCTCGAGCTCCTGGAAGACCGGGGTGTCGTCCATCTGCGAGCGCAGATACAGACCGATCAGGCCCATCGGCAGCGCGAACAGGAACGGGATGCGCCATCCCCACTGGTCCATCTGCGAATCGGAAAGCCCAAGCTGCAGGAGCAGGACGAATGCCGTACCGCTGCAGAAACCGGCGAGGGTGCCGAACTCGAGGAAGGAACCGTACTTGCCGCGCTTGTTGTCCGGCGCATACTCGGCCATGAACGTTGCCGCACCGCCGTATTCGCCACCGGTCGAGAAACCCTGGATGACGCGGAGGAGGATCAGCAGGATGGGCGCCCATACACCGATCGACGCGTGGGTGGGCAACATGCCGATGAGCGCGGTGGCACCCGAGATCAACAGAATCGTCATGGCGAGAACCGATTTGCGACCGATGCGGTCGCCGATGGGTCCCCAGATCATCCCGCCGAGCGGACGGAGCACGAAGGAGATCGCGAAACCCAGCATGGTGCCGATGGTTCCGAAATCACCGGGGAAGAAAGCCTGGGTCAGGTAGACCGAGGCGGCGGCGTAGACGCCGTAGTCGTACCACTCGGTGGCGTTTCCGATGGCCGAGGCACCGATGGCCTTGTGGAGTAGTTTCCGTCCCTCGGGTGACTCCGGGTCCGGGGCGAGCTGCTCATAAGTGTCCGCTGGTGTCGTGTCGCTCATCTACGCTTCCTGAATGTCATCGGGGGCCGTAACCCGCCCCGCGCTAGGTCATTCCCCGTTGGTGGACCCCTGTGCACGGACGGCAGGCTGCTCGACCATCCATGGACATCCGGATCGCAAGCGATCAGCTTCCGGACGCGGTGAGATCGCCGGCGTCGTCGCCGTCACCGATCAATCGACGCAGCCCGTCGGCCATGTGCTCGATCATCAGCGCATCTGCCTTGGCAGAATCCCCCGCAGCTATGGCGTCCACCAACGCCTGGTGTTCGTCGATTCGTTCCTTTCCCGATGAATATGTTCCTCGCATGGCTCGCAAGCACATTCGTGTCTCCACGAGGATCGTCTCGTGCAGACGCGAAAGGCGCTGGCTTTCCGCGAGTTCCACCAGCGTCTGGTGGAATCCCATGTCCGCCTCGGCCATCCCGGCCCCGTTCGGCTCGTCGACGAACGCGCGCATTGCGTCCACGGCCTCGTCCAGCGCGGCCACCGCCTCTGGCTCGCGGTGCGCGATGACCTGTTGTACGGCAGCGCGTTCCACCGCCGTGCGCGCGACGTACATGTCGCGGATGTCGTCTCTCTCCATCGAGACGACGAACAGGCCCCGGTTGCGATGACTGACGAGCAGCCCCTCCGCGGTGAGACGTTGCATCGCCTCACGTAACGGACCGCGGCTGACGCCCAGGTCTGCAGCGAGACCTGACTCCGTCAGCTGCGACCCGGGTGGGAAGTCTCCGTTCGCAATGGCATTGTGCAACTTACGCGCGATGATCGCCGGTGTCGACTCCTGCACCAGTGGCGTAAGCACGCGGCGGCGCGTCGAACCTCCACGTTTCCCCTGGTGAGAAGTGGTACGTCGACCTCCCGGGCCGTCCACGCCCGGGTCGTCCCCATCCACTGTGATCGCCACCGTCATTCCTTCTTTCTTACCGCTCCAAGCGCGCATAGGTGAGCGTTTCACCCCGCGCGCCGCCCATCCAGACGTCGTTGCAAGCCGCCGCAAAGTCTTCCAGGCCCTCCGTGATGGTGGCGAACACGTTCCCCGGTACCCAGCCGACATCGCCGTTGACCAGCAGGTTGTTTCTTCCGTAGAAGACTGCGAGGTCGATCAGCAGCCGATGTTCGGCCGGCGCGGATGTGGGATCGTACCCATATGCGGGGTTGTCCAAAACACCGTCGAAGGTGAAGTAACACAAATCGCCCGGGATCGGGGTGATGGTAGTGTTCTCGGCACCTGGTTCCATCGGCGCGAATGCCGGTAGCAGCGTGTAGATCTCGTTGCGCGCGAACTTGCCGTGGAACACCTGGCCGCCGAGTGGCAGCGCGTCCCAGACCGCCGCGGCCGTCCGCGGCGCCTCGGCGTCGAGCATCCTCGCCACCGCCGTCACGCCTCGTTTCTCGAGTGTCACGGTGATGAATCGTTCAGCTGGCTCGGTCACGGACGATCTCCCAACATCGTGAAGCCGGCGGCCGCCTCGTAGGCCGCCGCGACCCGTAGCACGGTCGTATCCTGGTGTCGCGCAGCGACGAACTGCGCACCGGTCGGCAAACCGTCGACGAATCCACTGGGTACCGTGATCGCCGGTTGCCCCGTGAGATTGAACGGATAGCTGTAGGGCGTCCATGACGTCCAGTCCGGTGACGCCGACTCTTCCGGAACGGTGCGTCCGGCCTCGAAGGCAACCGTGGGCATCGAGGGTGTGACGAGCAGGTCGAACTCCTCGTGGAAGAGACCCATCGTGGTGCCCATCTCCATACGCAGCGCATTCGCGCTCACGAAATCGCCTGCGGTGAAGTCCCGGTGGCGTTCTAGCGCCTGGAGAAGCAGCGGATCGACCTTCTCCTCTACGCCCGGTCCGAGCCCTCGCACCACCACGTCGGCCCCGGCGAACCAGATGGTGTGGTACGCCCACGCCGGGTCGTCCCAGCCGAGGTCCACCTTCTCCACCGTGGCTCCGAGCTGTTCGAGCACCGACACGACGCGATCCGTATTGGCCTGCACTCCAGGATCGTTCGAGCCGAAGCCGAGATCGGAGCTGTACCCGATCCGCAGATCGGAGAGGTCCCGGACATCGGCGATGGCGGCCGCTGTGCTCTCGGTCGGGGTCGGCAGCGCGGACCAGTCCCGCGGATCGTGCCCACTGAGGACGTCGAGCAGCAGCGCGCAGTCGCCGACGGTCCTGGTCATCGGCCCGACGTGCGCGACCGGGGCAAACGGACTCGGCGGGTACATCGGAACCCGGCCCAGCGTGGCCTTGAATCCGACCACGCCGCAGTACGCGGCCGGTATGCGTATCGATCCGCCTCCGTCGGTTCCCACCGACAGCGGGCCGAGTCCGGCCGCCAGGGCCGCGGCAGAACCGCCGCTCGATCCGCCGGATGTCCGCAGCGTGTTCCAGGGGTTCCGGGTGATTCCGGTGCGCGGACTGTCGGTGACACCTTTCCATCCGAACTCCGGCGTGGTGACCTTGCCCAGCATGACCGCGCCGGCCTCGCGGAGTCGCGCGACCGCGGGGGCGTCGGTGTCCCAGACCATCTGATCCGGCTCGATCATCAGCGAGCCGCGCAGCGTCGGCCAGCCACGGGTGAGCAGCAGGTCCTTGATACTGACCGGCACCCCGTCGAGCGGGCCCAGTGGCGTGCCGGCCCGGAAACGCTCGGTGGAGTCCCGCGCGGCGGCGAGTGTCGAGTCCCGGTCGACGAGGCAGAATGCGTTGACGGACGGGTCGACCTGGTCGACGGCGTCGAGCAATTCGAGGGCCACCGCCTCCGGCGTCAGCTCGCCGGTCCGGTAACCGTCGGCCAGTTCGATCGCGCTGAGCCAGCGTGCCGTTCCCGACATACGCCCCCTCGTCTGTCGAAGTTGGTAGATTGTTGACAATCTACCTTGGAGGTGTGCGAGTGACAACCACCGTCGCGATGCTCTATCCCGGTCATGCTGCCGAAGACGACTACACACTCATCGAGTCCGCACTTGTGGCCTCCGGCGCAGCGGTCCGACTGCCGGTGACCATCACCGAGATCGAGTCCGACGACCACACCGTCGATGCCATGGCCGCGGTCGGCGAGCAGGAGCGTCTCGCCGAGGGCCTCCGACGCGCTCAGGTCGACGAGCCGGCGTCGGTGATGTGGGCCTGTACCTCAGGGAGTTTCGTCTACGGCCTCGACGGCGCCCGCCGCCAGGTCGCCGATATCGCCGTGCTCGCCGACCGTCCCGCGTCGTCGACCTCACTGGCCTTCGTCGAGGCATGTCACCATCTCGGCCTGTCCCGGGTCGCGATCGCCGCGACCTACCCCGCTCCCCTGGCCTCACGGTTCATCGGATTCCTCGACGACGGCGGCATCGAGGCGGTCTCGCTACGTGCCAACGACATCGAAACCGCTTCCGAGGCCGGAATCCTCGACGGCGACAGCCTTTTCGACATGATCGCGGCCGCCGACCATCCCGACGCAGAGGCGATCCTGATCCCCGACACCGCCCTGCACACCGCGATGTGGATCACCGGACTCGAAGAAAAGTTCGCCAAGCCCGTGCTGACCGCCAATCAGGTCACCGCGTGGCAGGGCCTGCGTCTCGCCGGGATCTCCGCGGTCATACCGGAATTGGGGACTCTGTTCGCCCGTTGACGGTCAGTCGATGACCGCCTTGGCCACCGTTATGCAGGTGGTGATCCACTCGCGATCGTCGGCGGTGAGATTCCGCGACGCCTTCTCCGCATCGTCGATCGCCCAGTGCGCGTTGAGGATCATGCGGACGGTGACCCAGTCGCGCGCACGGTCCGGGTCGAGGCCTGCGGCGTCGACGATCGTGTAGAAGCGCGATCGGATCACCCACCGCGGGTCCCCGCGTCGGCGATCGAGCAGCTTCCACAGCATCGGCGCGGGTTCGTAGTGTGGGTCCCCCGACATCGGTTTCGGATCGATCGCCAGCCACCGCTGCCCGCCGGACGGCGCCGCCAGCACGTTCTCGTGGTGGAGGTCGCCGTGGACGACGACGCCGACCGTCGCCGCGTCGGACAGGAAGTCCCGACCGAGCGAGAGAGCCTGTTCCACAAACCTTCTCGGGACCGGTGCATCCCGGGGCATGGTCTCGAGCCCCTCGAGCCACCGCTCGAGGTGTCGGGTGAGGGGCGTCATCCGTCCGGGAGCAGGTATGTGCAGGATGCCGTACAGGCCGGCGACGACCCGACACGCCTCGTCGTCGTCGACAGAGGTGAGGTCGGTCCGGTCCAGCCGCTCCAGGAGCAGGGCGCGTCGCCGTGGGTCGGCGCGCAGCATCCGCACCGCACCACGACCGGCCCAGTGCTGCAGGCCGAGTGCTTCCTGGGCGCCCTCGTCGTCGCCGTCGAAGGCGACCTTCAGGACCGCATGCCGGCCGTCACGACCGATCACCGGGATCACCAGTGACTCGAACCCGTGCCACAGTTCTTCCCCGTCGCGGCGGAGTTCCCAGTCGGCGAGAAGGGCTTCCGCAACGGCGGGCAACCGGCGGAGCCAGTCCACCCAGGCCGGCCCCAGCTCCGACTGGCGCGCCAGGCCCGGCGGGATCCGAAGGACTACTGGTCCCCCGCGGTGATCGCGAGACCGATGGTTCCGCCTGCACCCCGCCGCAACTTGCTGCTGAAGATCAGGACCCTGGCCAGGAGACCGTACTTCTCGATGAGCTTCTTGCGAACGTGCGCGGTGCCCTCGGCGTCGAGCACCACCCCGGTGCCGGACACCGGTTCACCGGAGAGTTTGCTACCGCGCGCATCGGTGGCCTGGACCACCACCTTCGGATTCCGCTTGAGGCGCTTCACTTTCCACGACTCGCTCTCGGTCCACACGAGTAGTCGGTCGCCGTCGAGCACCGCCCACACCGGCGAGGACACCGGGGTGCCGTCCTTGCGGTAAGTGGTGAGCTGCACGTACTTCGCAGATCCTGCCTCGCCGAATGTGTTCGTCGAATCCTGTGAGGTCATGCCGCAATGCTACGGGCGAACAATGACTGAGCGTGAGCTGTCGACCAGTCCGCGGGTGTGATCTCCCCGCCGAGCACACCGGCATCGCAGAGCGTCGCCCACGCGGTCACCTGGTTGGCGGAGAGGACCGGTTTGCCGAGCTCGGCCTCGAGGTCGGCGAGGATGTCGTAGGTCCACAGATTGGTGCAGGAGACGAAGACCGCATCGGCGTCGGGATGGTTCGCGGCACGGATGAGGTCTGCCGTCACGTGGTACGGGATCTTCCAGATCTCGTGATCACGGCCGAGGCCGGCCTGGGCCACGACGCTCCGGCCGGATTCGGCGAGGAAGTCGCAGAGCAATCCGGTGAGCGCCGCGGTGTACGGCGTTGCGACGGCGAGGGTGCCGATGTTCATCGTGTCGAGCGCCCGGATCAGCGCCTCCGATGTCGTGACAGCCCGCTCCGCGCCGGCGGCGAGCATGCAGTTGGAGATCTCGATCGCGCCCGCCATCCCGTAGACGAAACTGCCCGACGCACATGCGTAACCGAACGTCCGTGGCCCGACCGACGAGACAGCCCTGACGGCCGCCGCGATCTCGGCGTGGTTGTTGAGATCCCGGCACAGTTCGACGTCGACGGGCGCGTCGATGTAGCCGGTCCGCGTGAAATACAACGAGACCGAGTCCGGCATCCAACGCCACAACTCCCGGTCGAGAGCCATGTCGAACGGGCACACCATACCGATGCCGATTTGGGCGTTCATGCTCCGGATGATGGCACATTGTTTGATTGTCTACAATCGCTGCCGGAGTGCGACACTCACCTCGTCCCGAATGACGCATTCATAGGCGTGATCGTTGACGATCCCAGTCGCCTGCATCAGTGCGAACATCGTGGTCGGCCCCACGAAACGCCAACCACGCTTCTTGAGGTCCTTCGACATCGCGATCGACTCCGGCGAAATTGTCATCGAGTTCGGTACGTGATCACCGGCGGGGGCATATCCCCAGAAGTACGACTCGAGCGAACCGTATTCGTCGATGAGGTCGATGGCCCGCTGTGCGTTGTTGATCGCCGCCTCGATCTTGCCGCGGTGCCGGATGATGCCCGCGTCGCCCAACAGACGCATGACATCGGCGTCGGTGAACCGCGCGACCTTCTCCACGTCGAAGCCGGCGAAGGCGGCCCGGAAGTTCTCCCGTTTGAGCAGGATCGTGCGCCAACTGAGGCCCGACTGGAAGCCTTCGAGGCACACGCGCTCGAACAACGACGTATCGTCGGTGGTCGGGAATCCCCATTCGGTGTCGTGGTAGGTGGTCTCCGGCTCGCGGCCCGCCCAGAAGCAACGCAGCCGACCGTCCGGCCCCGCTATCGTGTCCTCGGACATACGTCTCCTCTCGTGGCGAGGAGGCTACGGCACGGTCACGACAGATGGCCGCCGTTATCGTTCCGTTACCAAGGATTTCGAAAGCATCCCGTTGTGTCTCTCGATGGTCACTTTCTGCCGGCGCCCGCATAGCGTTGAACTCATCGCACCGAGAGCACTCCGGCACCGACGCCCAACCCCGCTCCGGAAGCGTGACAACCCCACTGCGCCAAGGAGTTTCGTGATGCATGAATCCGACCTGAACAACCTCCTTGCCCGCGTGGCGACCGGAGACATGGACGCCTTCGCCCAGTTCTACGACGCCACCTGTGACCGGGTGTACGGCATGACACTGCGAGTGTTGCGCGACCCCGGCTACAGCGAGGAAGCCACACAGGAGACCTTCCTGGCCGTCTGGCGCAACGCCGAGACCTACGACCCCCGCTCCGGTTCGGCACTGTCCTGGATTCTGACCCTGGCTCACCGTCGGGCCGTCGACCGCGTCCGGTCGGAGTCCGCCGCGACCCGACGCACCGTCGCCTACGGCATCGCCGACACCGCCCGCGAGGTCGACGACGTCAGCGAGTCGGTCGAACGTCGCGAGATCGCCCGCCTGATCCACACCGGGCTCGAGAGCCTCACCCCCATCCAGCGGCAGGCCATCGAGCTGGCCTACTTCCACGGCCTCACCTACCGCGAGGTCGCCGAGCACCTCGACGTCGCGCTCCCCACGGTCAAGTCACGCATCCGCGACGGCCTCATCCGGCTGCGTCAGACCGTGCCGGGCCTGGCCGCGACCGGCTAGTCCCGCTCCCGCGCTGAAAAGCACCCCTGAGAAACGCCCCTGAAGAACGCCCTCCACGGGACCGCCGTCGACATGGTGTCGACGCCGCCTCTCTGGAGGGTTTCTTTCAGGGGCGTTTTTCGTCGGGCGGCCGAGTACGCGGCGGTCACACCTGCCCGTACGGATGCCATCCGTTGTGGTTCCACTTCCCACCGCGGCGTTCGCGGACCTCGCGCAGACTCGTGCCGACGTACCGCTGCTCCAGTTCGGCATCCGGCGCGCCGGTGTAGACCCACCGTTTCGGGTCGAGGTTTCCGTCGGCGTCCTGGTACGCCTCCCAGTAGTCGACGCGGTGCACCGCGCGCACGATGTCCTCGGCGAAAACCAGGACCGGGAGGTCGGGCACAGTGCGATGGGGTCCGGCCCGCCAGCCGCTGCGCGCCCACTCGTAGATCTGTTCGGCGCCGGCGTCGGGTCGCGCGGAGTCGTCGACCTTCACCAACACGCACGGCTCGGGCAGCGGAGGTGCGAGCGGCGCCGCGTACTGCAGCACCATCTCGTCGAGCTGGATCGCGCCACTGTGCACGCTGTTCGTCAGCGGGAGTCGTGCCAGATCAGCGAACTCGACCGTGAACTTCTGCACATACGATGCCAACGCCTCGGCAGAGTCGACGACGTCGTCGCCGTGGCGGAGAATCCAGTGCTCCACACCGAAACCATCGGCGTCGATGTCTCGGATGCGGTCCTCGGTCGAGGTCCAGATCGCCGACGAGTCGGCCTCCCCCACCGCTTCCGCGGCATCGGGCGTGACGCCGGCCAGCGCCGCGCGGGCGTGGTGGTGGACGCGGTTGCCGCGTCCCGCGCCCACGTAGAACACGGACGCATCACGCGGATCGACCAGTGCGTAGATGTAGACGCCGAGCACCGACTGGACCTCGAGGGGAACGGGTTTGGGGACGCCCGGCGCCGCGACCCCGACCGGCCGCAAGAGGTTGAGAACCGCATCGACCACCGTGGGACGCACACCGAGTCCGCCTCCGCGCAGACCGCCGATGATGACCTCGCCGGCGCGCTCACGGTCGACGAACCGTCGACCTGCGTGGGCGTCGATCGCGCGCACGACGTCGACGACCTCGGCCTTCCGCGCTCGCGCGTCCCGGGAGGCGGATCGCTCGTCCTCCGGGTCGAGCATCTCCGCGAAGGCCGTCGACTCGAGGAATTCGCCGAGCGCGGTGACCGGCAGCTCGACGGCATCCATCCTGCTCATCGCACGCCCCCGACGACGCGGAGAGGAGGTGGCGTTCGGTTCATGGTGGCGATGATGCCAGCACGCAGCTCGCGAGAGTGATTAGACTCGAACTCGTGCCAGCCTTCAGCCCCCTCGAATGGCCGGTGTTCCGCCAGCTCCGGTCGGGCGACGTCTTCGGACGCGGACCGGCCGTCACGTCGGCGAGGACACGGGCCATCGAGCCGCGGACGGCCACCGCCGACCGGGTGGTGCAGAGCGTGTGCCCGTTCTGCGCGGTCGGATGCGGGCAGAAGGTGTACGTGAAGGACGAGCGTGTCGTCCAGATCGAAGGCGATCCCGACTCCCCGATCTCCCGCGGCCGGTTGTGCCCCAAGGGGGCGTCGAGCGAACAGCTCGTCAACAACCCGCTACGCCAGACCACGATCCGCTATCGGGCGCCGTACGCGACCGAGTGGCAGGACCTCGACCGCGACACCGCGATCGACATGATCGCCGACCGTTTCCTCGAGGCGCGGCGCCGGGGATGGCAGGACCGCGACGACGCGGGCCGTCCACTGCGTCGGACGATGGGCATCGCGTCGCTGGGCGGCGCCACCCTCGACAACGAAGAGAACTATCTGATCAAGAAGCTCTTCACCGCGGCGGGCGCGATCCAGATCGAGAACCAAGCCCGCATATGACACTCCGCCACGGTTCCCGGTCTGGGGGCCTCGTTCGGACGCGGCGGCGCAACGCAATCACTGCAGGACATGGCCAACGCCGATTGCATCATCCTCATGGGTGGAAACATGGCCGAGGCACACCCGGTGGGTTTCCAGTGGGTCGCTGAAGCAAAGTCCCGCGGTGCGCGCATCATCCATGTCGACCCGCGGTTCACGCGGACCTCGGCGGTGGCCGACAAGCACATCTCGATCCGTGCCGGCTCCGACGTCGTCCTGCTCGGCGCGCTGATCAACTACGCGATCAGCCACGAGAAGTACTTCCGCGAGTACGTGGTCGCCTACACCAATGCGGCGACGCTGGTGTCGGAGGACTTCCGCGACACCGAGGATCTCGACGGCCTCTTCTCCGGATTCGACGCGGAGACAGGCGAATACGACGCCAGCTCGTGGGCCTACGAAGAACCGGGACCGAAGTCCGCCGACGGAACGGTGGATTCGCCCGGCGGGCCGGACACGGGTGCGTCCGCCACGGACCGAGCGGTCGGCCACGAACACGGTTCCGGCGGACCGCCCCTCGAGCACGGCGCCACGTTGCGCGACGAGTCGCTGGAACACCCGCGGAGCGTCTTCCAGATCGTGCGGCGGCACTACTCGCGCTACACACCCGAGATGGTGCGCGACATGTGCGGCATCTCCGTGGAGGACTTCGAGTACCTCGCCCGGTCGGTCACCGACAACTCCGGACGTGATCGCACAACGTGCTTCGGCTACGCGACCGGTTGGACCCAGCACACCTTCGGATCGCAGTTCATCCGCGCCGCGTCGGTGTTGCAACTCCTCCTCGGCAATGTCGGACGTCCGGGTGGCGGCATCATGGCGCTGCGCGGCCACGCGAGCATCCAGGGTTCGACCGACATTCCCACGCTGTTCAATCTCCTGCCCGGCTATCTGCCGATGCCGTCTGCAGGTAAACACGACACCTTCGACGACTACATCGAGGCGATCACGTCGAAGAACGAGAAGGGCTACTGGGCCAACGCCGAGGACTACATGGTGAGCCTCCTCAAGGCCTGGTTCGGAGATGCCGCGACCGCCGAGAACGATTGGTGTTTCGACCATCTCCCACGCCTGACGGGTCCCGCCGGCACCTTCCAGACGACGGTGGACATGCTCGCCGACAAGGTCGACGGCTATTTCATCCTCGGGCAGAACCCCGCCGTCGGCTCGGCCAACGGGCGCCAGGCGCGGATGGCGATGTCTCACCTGAAATGGCTCGTGGTGCGCGATCTCAACATGATCGAGTCGGCGACGTGGTGGAAGGAAGGCCCGGAGATCGACTCGGGTGAGTTGCGCACCGAGGACATCGCGACCGAGGTCTTCTTTCTGCCCGCCGCCACCCATGTGGAGAAGGCCGGCTCGTTCACCCAGACCCAGCGGATGGTGCAGTGGCGCCATCAGGCTGTCCAACCGCCCGGCCAGTGCCAGAGCGAGATGGACTTCTTCTTCGAACTAGGGCGTCGCATCCGCGAGCGTCTCGCCGACTCGACCGACGAACGTGACCGGCCGCTGCTCGATCTCACCTGGGACTATCCCGTAGACGAACACGGGAACCCCGAACCCGAGGCCGTGCTGTCGGAGATCAACGGGTACCACGTCTCCGGACCCGATGCCGGCAAGAACCTGACGTCGTACACCGAGATGGAACGGGACGGCTCGACCGCCGGCGGTTGCTGGATCTACACCGGCGTCTATGCGGACGCCCACAACATGGCGGCTCGACGCACTCCCCAGGGTGGCGGCGGCGTCACGCAGCACGAGTGGGGCTGGGTGTGGCCGGCGGACCGTCGGATCCTCTACAACCGCGCCTCCGCCGATCCCGACGGCAGACCGTGGAGCGAGCGTAAGCGGTACCTGGAGTGGGACGCCGACGCCGGCCGCTGGGTGGGCCCCGACGTGCCGGACTTCCCGGTCGACCTCGCCCCCGACGCCCAACCGGATCCGTCGCTCGGCGGCGTCGCCGCGCTGTGCGGCGACGACCCGTTCATCATGCAGGCCGACGGCAAGGGTTGGCTTTTCGCGCCCCGCGGACTCGTCGACGGCCCGCTCCCGACCCATTACGAACCCCAGGAATCGCCGGTGGTCAACTCGCTGTATCCGCAACAGCAGTCGCCGGCGCGGGTGCTCTTCCCACGCGAGGACAACCTCGACGCCCCCAGCGGCGAGATGCCCGGCGCCGATGTGTACCCGTTCGTCTTCACCACCTACCGGCTCACCGAACACCACACCGCGGGCGGAATGAGCCGCTGGACGCCGTATCTGTCGGAACTCCAGCCCGAGATGTTCTGCGAGATCTCCCCGCAACTGGCCGCCGAGCGCGGACTGAGCAACGAGGGGTGGGCGACGATCATCTCGCCGCGCGGTGCCATCGAGGCGCGTGTCCTGGTGACCGACCGGATGACACCGTTGACCATCAACGGCCGTCAGGTGCACCAGGTGGGCCTTCCGTACCACTGGGGCGTCGGCTCCGACGCCGTGGTCAGCGGTGATGCCGCCAACGACCTGATCGGGGTCACACTGGATCCCAACGTGCAGATCCAGGAGTCGAAGGTCGGTTCGTGCGACGTGGTCGCCGGCCGTCGACCCCAGGGCGCAGCCCTGATCGAACTGGTACGTGCGTACCAGGAGCGTGCCGGAGTGACGACCGAGACCGACAACCAGCACATCACCGGAAAGGCGGAGGAGTAGATGGGGCAGCTGTCCGGACCGACCGATCCGACCTCCGACGTCGGATGGCACACGCACGAGAACCGGAGGGGATTCTTCACCGACACCTCGATCTGCATCGGCTGCAAGGCCTGTGAGGTCGCCTGCAAGGAATGGAATTCCAACCCTCGCGACGGCGACCTCGAACTGACCGGCATGTCGTATGACAACACCGTCGCGCTCGGTGCCAGCACATGGCGACACGTCGCTTTCATCGAACAGAGCGCCGACCGCATCGCCGAGGCCCGCGAGTCGGGCCGTGCACTGGTCGGACTGGGCATGCCGTCCATGCCCGGCGATGAGGGGTTCGGTGGTGCCGACCGGCGAGACCCGTCGGCCGGTACCACCGGAGACGGAAATCTCACGCCCCCGGACACCCCCGAGTTCCGCTGGCTCATGTCCTCCGACGTCTGTAAGCACTGCACGCACGCCGGGTGTCTCGACGTGTGCCCCACCGGAGCGCTGTTCCGCACCGAATTCGGGACCGTGGTCATCCAGGACGACGTCTGCAACGGGTGCGGAACATGCGTTGCCGGTTGCCCGTTCGGCGTCGTCGAACGCCGCGCCGACGGTACCGCCGCGCCGACGACCCGATCCGGGGAACGCAAGGGCGAACAACCCGAGGTGCCGAAACGCGGCGTCGCACAGAAGTGCACGCTCTGCTACGACCGACTCCTCGACGACGAGACGCCCGCGTGCGCGAAGACCTGTCCCACCACGTCGATCAAGTACGGCGACCACGACGACCTCGTCGCCGACGCCCAGACCCGCGTCGCGCAACTCCACGAGCAGGGTATGACCGAGGCGCGTCTCTACGGCGCCAATCCCAATGACGGTGTCGGCGGTACCGGTTCGGTGTTCCTGCTGCTCGACGAACCCGAGGTCTACGGTCTGCCACCGGATCCGCGCGTGTGCACCGCCGATCTGCCGTCGATGTACAAGCGGGCCGGTGTCGCGGCGGTGGGCATGCTGGCCGCGGCCGCCGTGTCGTTCCTGCGAGGTGGCCGGTGACGTCGTCGGAGTTCGACTCCTTCCGGCCCCCGGAGCCGCCACGGCGTCGCGGGCGCGGACTCGGCCGCGGCGGTAAGCGCAAGCAGCGCAGAGGCTTCGGTCAGGGCGAGGGCACCCGCGAGATGCCGATGGTGCCCGACGCCGATTTCACCTCGTACTACGGACATCCCGTCGTCAAGCCGCCGCCATGGGACGAGAAGGTCGCCGCTTATCTGTTTCTCGGCGGCGTCGCCGGAGGCTCGGGCGTGTTGGCGGCGGGCGCACAGCTCACCGGCCGGGACGAGTTGCGCCGTAACGCGCGGCTCGGCGGACTCGGCGCGGTGGGGCTCGGCGCGATCGCACTCGTCGCCGATCTCGGACGCCCCGACCGGTTCTACAACATGTTGCGCACGTTCAAGGTGACCTCGCCGATGAGCGTCGGTTCGTGGATCCTCTCGGCGTTCAGCGGTGCCCTCGGCGTGGCGGTGGTCGGCGAGATCGACCGGATGACCGGTTCCCGGTTGCCCCTCGGCGTGCTCCGCCCGGTGCTGCGTGCGGTCGAGGCGCCGGCCGGGCTGGCCGCCGCGGTCGCCGGTCCGCCGCTGGCCGTGTACACCGCGGTGCTGCTGTCGGACACCGCTGTTCCCACCTGGAACGCCATGCACCGCGACCTGCCGTTCGTCTTCGTGAGTTCCGCCAGCCTGGCGTCGAGCGGTCTGGCGCTGGTCGCCACCCGGACGTCACAGGCCGGACCCGCCCGGACCCTGGCCGCGCTCGGTGTCGTCGGCGACCTCACCGCGATGCGGGTCATGGAGAGCCGCATGGACCCGGTGACGGCCGAACCGTTGCACGACGGCAAGGCCGGAAAGCTCCTGCGGTGGAGCGAACGGCTCGCTGTCGCGGGCGGCGTCGGCGCCCTGGTCAGCGGACGCTCCCGGCCGGTGGCGGTCGCGTCGGGTGTCGCACTGCTCGCCGCGTCGGCCTGTACGCGCTTCGGCGTCTTCGACGCCGGGATCGAATCCGCGAAGAACCCGCGCTACACGATTGAGCCGCAGAAGCGACGCCTCGCCGCCCGACGCGCAGCCGGGATCACCGACGACTCGATCACAACCGGACCCGCTACCGAATCCTGAGCCCCGCCCCGCTGCTGCTCCCTGATCCGAAAGAACGCGTCGTACCCAGGTCCGAAAGAGCGCAACAACGCCACCC